>CAXXJU010000020.1:0-454193 GCA_963668145.2 Geopsychrobacteraceae bacterium | reverse complement strand
ACGAACCCGAACCAATTCAGTCCCGCCAGCTCTGCGTTTCGCTCGGCCAGCTCTTTGAGGATGTTCACCGGCACCGCATTGTCGGTCAGCTGGATATGACTGACCTCATATTCCGTGGCCAGTTGGCGCATTAAACCGGGGAGCCGGTCCGGCTGAGAGGTCGTGTAGGGATGGACCGGCGCCGCCGCTTCCGGGCAGAACAAACAGCCCTGCCAATAGCAACCGCGCGAGGCGGTCAGCGGCAGAACCGGTTGCGGGGAGAGATATTCGCTGAGTCTGGCAAAGCTGAAGTCGGGGACAAAGCCGATGCTGCCCGCATCCGCCAGGGTGTAGCTTGCCGGGGCCTCCCCTTTCCCCAGCGCAGTCAGCATGGCTTCCCCCGGGCCGAAGATCAGCCGGTCAAAGGGGGGCAGGCGCAGCTGGAGCTGACGGAGCGGTGCCTGCCAGGAGGTGACCAGTCCGCCGCCGGCCACCAGCTGTACTTCGGGCAGCGCCCGGCGCAGCAATCCGGCCAGTTCAAACGCCGGCAGCGCCTGGTGCACATAATTGATGGACAGGGCAATAATGCGCGGTTTGCGCGGCGCTGATTTGCGGCACCAGTTGTTCCTGGAAATAATCTGCAAACAGAGTGCGGACTTTTCCACCGGCAACCCGTGCAAGGTCCTCCGGGGCGAAAACGGACAATTCGGTATGCTGATAGTCGCCCAGGGTCAGACGTTCAGCACCGTCGCCACCGTTCCAGACCGTCAACAACCGGTTGAGGTAGCGAACCGCGGTGTTGTAGCGGGCAAAATTGTGAGCGGCTGCAGCCGAGCGCAGCAGCTGCAAAGATGCGGCCCGATGCTTCATGGCTCGCTGCAGGCTGGTCTGATGGGTGGCGCCGGCCCGTTGCGCCAAGCGTTCAGCGTCCAGCAGATAAAGATATGCCGCCAGATTGGCGTCGATGGCAGCGGTTGCCAGCCCCTCCTGTTTCAGGTGTGCCAGCAAGACAGCCAACGCCAGGGGAGGTTCGGTGGGCTTGAGGGCCGGCGGCTGCACGAGCAGGATATCGGTCATGAGTATCTTTCCTTGCCAAGCCAGCTGCAGCGGCGACTGACTGATTCGATCTGGTGCTGGGCGGAGCTGAGATCCGGAGCCCGGGCTATCCATACCACAAAATGAGCTCTGGCCCAAGGCGGACTCTTGCGTCGGTCGATTCAGCGGGTGGCGGTCTTTTCCGAGCAGGTTTGGACTTGGCTCAGGCAGGTGGCGACAAAGGGCTAAAAAATGGCCGTATTCAGGCCCCATTTCTGGATGAGTTCACGAGGCCATTCCCGCTTGATGAGTTGGATCACCCGCGGGGCATGCAGAAAGCCCTGTGCCGCAGGCGGTTCTCCCAGCGCGCGCAAGGTGGCGCAGGCGGCCGCGGAGAGGGAATTAATTTCATAGCCGCCTTCCAGGACGAACAGCAGCCGCGTGTCGCTGTTGCTGGCGAAGTATTGCAGGGCACGAGTCATGGCGTAATAACCCTCGGTAGAGAGGCAGGTCTGGCTGATGGGGTCCTCGGCATGAGCATCGTAGCCGGCTGAAACCAAAATGGCTTGCGGCAGGTAGTTTTCAATGACGTTTTGGACAATCGTGCCGAACAGACAGCTGTACTCGGCATCGCCGAATTGTGCCGGAACCGGGATATTGATGTTGTAACCGCGTCCTTCGCCCTGCCCGATCTCTGTTGCTTGGCCTGAAAAAGGGAAGATGTTGTTCTGGTGAATGGACAGGGTCAGCACTTTGTCGGTCTGAAAAAAGATGTCCTGGGTGCCATTACCGTGATGGACATCAAAGTCGATGATCAGGATCCGGTTTAAGCCGTGACGATCGATGAGATGTTGCGCGGTAAGCGCGATATTGTTGAAGATGCAGAACCCCATCCCCCGGCCAATTTCCGCATGGTGGCCCGGTGGGCGCACCAGGGCGAAGCCGGTATCGACATCCCTGCTTAGCACCGCATCGGCCAGCGCCAGACAGCCGCCGGCGGCAAGCCGGGCGATATAGGGGGATTCCGGGGTCAGGTAGGTATCGACATCATAACTGTAGGGGTTGGGTTTTACTGCGTGAGCCAAAATCTGCTTCAGATAATGTTCGGAATGAACCCGGTAGATCTGTTCGTCGGATACGGTCTGCACGGGAAAACGGATCAAGCCGCCCAGGCAGGGATCCCGCTCGATGTCCTGATATAGTTTGCGCAGCCGTTCCGGACACTCTTTGGAAGATTTCTCGATTTTGTGCTCGAAAAAGCAGGAATCCTGAATAACCCCGACTTGTACTGCTTTGTTCATAGATATTCCGAAAAATATCGCCTGTACTCGGTTCGGGTCAGACGATAGAGGCGTCCCTGGCGCTGGACTTTATGGTCCTCATAACTTTGCAGGTCAACCAGGGTAAAGCGCAGCTTGGCCAGACAGCGCTGTTCGGGGATATTGTCAATGTCGGTAAACATTTCGACGGCCAGATAGGGTTGCTGGGGTAAACAGATAGTGGATCAGTCCGAGCTGGGCTTCGGTGCCATAGCCTTTGCCGCGGCAATCGGGTTCGGCGATCTTCAGGGCAACCATGGCGGTCTGATGATCGTTCTGCTTCTGCCAATAGCGGATTGTTCCCAGTGGTTTATTGGTTTCTCGCTCCGTTATGAGCAAGGTTTTGGACTGCTCGTTCCAGTAAGAATTCTTCTCCCAACTGTCGAAACAGTCTTTGAAGGAAAGGTTCTCCGGGGTCAGATACTTTCCATAGGCTGCTGGTGAACAGCTCCAGGCAGAGATCAGGCGCAGGTCTTTTTCCTCGATCTTCCGCAGACACAACCGCTTGGTAAAGATATGTCTGCCAAGCATCATTCCCCCTTCATTGGCCTGCCAAAGCGGTCTTGACCGAGCAGAAATATCGCATCATTGAACATCAGCTGTTCCATGGAATGATCCGCGAGGGAACAGTGAAAGCCCCGACAGGAGCGGGGCCGGTGATGATAGATTTTGCAACGGTAGCTGCCGTTGAATTTCTGCAGAAAAATGCAGCCATTACCATCCGGGTGGATCATATAAACAGCTTTTTTCCCCCGTGCCTCTTCGACCAGCTGGGCCATGGTTTTTTCCCGCAGCTCGTTGAGGCTGACCATGACCCCGACCTCAGCGCCCAGAGCCTTGAACCGGTCTATTTCCTCCGGCTCAAGGAGGACTTTCTGGTAGGTTTTGCAACAGGTTCCGCATTGCCGACACTCATTGAACAAGGTGTTGAGGTTTTCCGGCGCAAGGGTGAAGTTGTCTGGGCTCATCAGGATTCCGCCAACTTTTTAACCGCGACCAGCAATTTCTCCGAAGCTGCTGACAAGGATTCCATGGAATCGCCAGTCTCTTTGGCTTTGGTTGCCGACCGCCTCGGTCTGGGCACGATTTTCGTTGGAATTGATTACAACCACATCCAGTTTCCGGACGACTTCTTCCCCTTCGTTGACCAGACCTTCCGCTTTTTCGTAAAGGTTGGCGACCGAGGCGGAGATCGTGGTGATTCCGCTGGTGATCTCATCAAGGGATTCGAGAGCCCGATTGATGACACCCGTCCCTTCATCAAGCATGTTTTTGCCCACTTGCATGGAGCTGACCGTATCCTTCGAGTCTTTTTCGATCTTTTTGACGATGTTGGAAATATCGACGGCCGAACGGGAGCTGTTCTCGGCCAGCTTGCGAACTTCGTCGGCGACGACGGCAAAACCACGGCCGGCATCCCCGGCCCGGGCGGCCTCAATCGCGGCATTGAACGCGAGCAGGTTGGTTTTGAGAGGCGATTTCCTTAATGATATCGACGAAACTGCTGATTTTTTCGAGTTCGTTAATCAGCCCGTCGACCATCTCATTGTTTTTCAGCATCGATTTGCTGATTTCGACCAATTTTCCGCCGGCTTCATTTCCCGCATGCTTGCCCGCTTTCGCATTTTTCACCGACCTGTTCCGTCAGGGTGGCGGCCTGTTTGGAAAAGTCCAGCATCTGCTTGGAACTCTGCTGCATCCCGCCGACCTTTTCCGTGGTCGCGGCCAGCAGGCCGACCCCTTCATTGAGGCTTTCGTTGATATGAATAACTGATGCAATGACGCTGTCCATATTGGCCTTAGCCTGTTCCACCACGGTTGCTGTCTCCGTACAGGTGGTGGCGATAATCCCTTCAACTTCCACCTCGGAACTGATGTCCTGAGCGTATTCAAGGGCGCCCTTGATATTCCCTTTGGCATCCTTGATCGGCACACTCGACACATAGAGGCTGCCGCGTTTGGCATTGGGGGCCGCTTTGGCCTTGGTGGCGTGCATCTGATCCGAACGCATGGCGATCGCGCAGCCACAGCGGTCGGTGTTGCAGTTTTCGGTTTTGAACAGGTTGTAACATTTGCTGCCGATGCATTCATCCACCGGTTTGCCCACCAGTTTGGCCCCGGCCGGGTTGATGAAGGTAATGTTGAAGTCGGTATCGACCGACATGATTGACGCCGGAATGGCATTCAGGTTAGCGATTTTTTCCGCTGCTTCCTGTTTCTGTTTGCGCTCTTCCGTGACGTCGAGAATGTACTCAAGAACCCCTTTGATGTTCCCCTTGGCGTCCTTGATGGGTGACCCGGTGTACTTGATCGGGACAATGACCCCGGCGGCCGGGCGCGCAATGGTCTCTTCCGTAATCACGGAATCGGTCTTCATGGCCTGGGCACAGGCGCATTTTTCGGTTTTACAGTGGGGGGGTATTGAACAGGTCGAAACATTTCAGCCCGATACACTCGTCCGGTGTTTTGTTGGCCACGGCGGCTCCGGCCGGATTCATATAGGTAATGGTGAAATCGGTGTCCATAGCCATGATCGGGGTCGGAATGGTGTTGAGATTGTTGATCTTCTCATCCGCGGCCTGTTTCTGTTTCTGCTCTTCCGTCACATCGAGGATGTATTCCAGCGCTCCCTTGATGTTCCCCTTGGCATCCTTGATCGGTGAGCCTGTGTACTTGATCGGCACGATCACGCCATCAGCCGGCCGGGCAATGGTTTGCGCGCTGACCACGGAGTCGGTCTTCATGGCCTGGCCACAGGCGCACTTTTCGGTCTTGCAATGGGGGGTGTTGAACAGGTCGAAACATTTCAGGCCGACGCATTCGTCTGGAGTTTTTCCGGCCACTGCCGCTCCGGCCGGATTCATGAAGGTAATGGTGAAATCGGTATCAATGGCCATGATCGGAGTCGGGATGGTATTGAGATTGTTGATCTTCTCATCCGCTGCCTGTTTTTGTTTCTGTTCTTCTGTGACGTCGAGGATGTATTCGAGGGCGCCTTTAATGTTCCCCTTGGCATCCTTGATCGGTGAGCCGGTGTATTTAATCGGTACGATCACCCCGTCGGCCGGGCGGGCAATGGTCTGCGCGCTGACCACGGAGTCGGTCTTCATGGCCTGGGCGCAGGCGCACTTTTCCGTTTTACAATGGGGGGTGTTGAACAGGTCGAAACATTTCAGGCCGACGCATTCGTCCGGAGTTTTTTCCGGCCACTGCCGCTCCGGCCGGATTCATATAAGTAATGGTGAAATTGGTATCAATGGCCATGATCGGAGTCGGGATGGTGTTGAGATTGTTGATTTTCTCATCCGCGGCCTGCTTCTGCTGGCGCTCTTCGGTGACATCGAGGATATATTCCAGCGCCCCCTTGATGTTCCCCTTGCCGTCTTTCAGCGCCGAGCCGGTGTACTTGATCGGCATGACCACTCCGGCGGCCGGGCGGGCAATGGTTTCTGCGCTGACCACGGAATCAGTCTTCATGGCCCGGGCACAGGCGCACTTTTCGGTTTTGCAGTGCGGCGTATTGAACAGGTCGTAACATTTGCTGCCGAGGCATTCATCAGGCATCTTCCCGGTGATCTTGGCTCCGGCCGGGTTGATATAGGTAATATTGAACAGGGTGTCGATTTCTATAATCGGTGTCGGAATGTTATCCAGATTCCCTTTGGCCTGCTGATAATTGTTACGCGTGGCCACCTGTTCGGAAATATCCAGCAGGGTGATGACCGTGCTCTCAATGGTTTTGCCGGTCAGGTGCGGGGGTCGCGCTGTAACGGAGATGGATGATCTCGTCACCACGGCGGTGAAAGACCTGCTCGGTCACGGTTTTCTTCAACCGCGCCGATTTTGCCACCGGACAAACCTTGGTCCCGCTCAAGTTAGTCGCACAGGCTTCTTCGTACATCATTTTGCCGACCACCTGTTGCTTTTTCAGCTTGAACATATCCAGGAACAGCTCGTTGGCTAACTCGATAATTCCATCCGCATTGAGTACGGCGGCGGGGGACATCATAGCTGTCGAGGTAGGAAAATCTAGTTAAGTCTAAGCCGTCTACTGCTGTATTCATGATGTGTTCCTTATGTGCTAAAGGTGATCGGGAGCAAAGGATTCCCTATAATAGCTAAGCCTCGGTGGCGATTTTTAAAGGTTCTTCTTCGGTAAAGATGCCGAGATCCCTGATCAGTTGTTCGACATCATAGATGAGCAAGGATTTCTCCTCTCCACGGGCGGTCTTGAAGCGATACCCTTCCCGGATATGGTTCCCGGTTTGCCCCTGGTGGTGAACTGACAGGTTCGGGATGCGCTCAATCTGCATCCGTTCCGGTTTAACGATTTCCATGATCTCATCAACCATGATGCCGATATTTTTGCCCGGCAGGTTGAGGATGATAATCTTGGCGTCTTCAAGCCTGGCGTGGTTTTCCATCCGGTAATATTTACGCAGGTTGATTATCGGAATGGCGCTATGACGCAGATTGAGAATGCCTTCATGATAGGGAGGCAGGCCTGGCAGGGCCGTGATCGCGGCCGAATAGTTGATGATCTCGCGGAACAGGGCGATATCGAAGGCAAAATCTTGCCCGAGCCGGAATGAGATGAGGACGCGGTTTGCCATTTCAAGGCCGCCTTTATCCCCTGCACGGTTCTCAACTGAGCTTTTTCCGGCCAGTTCCGAATGGAGATCGGAATTGCCTTTGAGGTGTTTAACCAGGGTTTCGTCGAACAACCGGGCAGCGTCAAGTTTGACGATGCTGCGGCCTGGTTCAAGCGCGACGATTCCGGCGAAACACTCCTGACCTTGACCGAGAATCGGTACCGGCAAGAGTTGATCTTCCTCATAGTGGATAACTTCCCTGATGGAGTCGACCAGAATGCCGCAAGACAGGTCTCCCTGCAGAATGATAATCCGTGACTCGGGGGTGATCTCATTGGAAGGGTATTTGAAATGAAGTCTCAGGTCGACAATGTTGACCAGTTCCTCACGCAGGATGATGACCCCTTTAATCGTCGGGTCAACCAGTACTTTGCGGTTGATTTTGGGTGGTTTGATGATTTCTTGGATGGCATCAATAGCAAGGGCATATTCCTGGCCGTTGAGCAGCAGTGTGATGTCCTGCTTCCGTGGTCGGAAGCTGCGACGGAACTTATCGGCATCATTGCTGATGACAGGCAAATTGTACTTTTTGAACAGTTTCTGAAGGTCCAGCAATTGAACGATCCGGTCGCCACCATCGAGGGAAAGCAGGCCCTGGCTGCACAGTTCGAGGTCCTCCTCTTGGGTATTGATGCTGCTGATATCGTTCTGTTTGATGCGGACAACTTCACTGATTTCATCGAAGCGCAGGCCGAAAAGCCCCCCGTTAAACTGGACAATCGCAATCGGACTTGCGGCAGATTGTGAAGAGGGTTGAAGCTGAAAGCGGGTTCGCAGGTTGATGATCGGGATAATGGAACCGCGCAGATTGATGAGTCCGTCAAGGGCGTCCAGGGAGCAGGGCATATGAGTCAAGGCGCCCTCATGGAGAATGGTTTCACGAACATGCTCGACCTTGATGCCGAACTCACGATTGTCGAGCAGGAAAAAAGCGTAGGATTCTTCTTCGCAGCATGATGCGGTTTTTTGTTCTGTAACTTCAGTTTTCACGTTCGGCCTGTACCCTTGAAGAAGGATCAATTCAAATCGTGCCGGTCGTGCCCCCAGGTTTGTTGATGAATCCTTTTGAGTTGTTGTCTCATCCGCCGCTTTACGGAGCACAGCTAATCTGAATAGAATTAATTAACTGATATTTATTTCATTATGATTTTATAATAAACCGATCTGCAGATGTCAATATTTAAAAAATTAAATTTGTTTTTATTTATCTATGGATTTTATGAATAAGATTGCTGCTGTGAATAGCAGAGTGACGAAACTTTCTTGAGCAACCCTGGAGGAGCAGATTCTTTATGGAGCAGATGATTTGCCGAGGGCACCCATCGGGTCTCAGCTCTTCATTGTTTGAAAGTCCGCCTGTCCAAAAAGAAAACAGCCACCCTGTTTGCAGAAAGGTAGCTGTTCAATCAAAGTTATTACGCTGCCAGAGGTCCTCTGGGTTGCAGAGGAAAGTCGACTTCTTGCTGATAAAAACCCCAGCCAAGGCGAGTCGGTTGATGCTGTAAAGCAGGGTTGAATGCTGTCCTGTGGCTGAGCTCAGTGAGATCTGGCCAGTTTTGACGTCATCTTGTGCTGTACAGGTTTTGTTTGATACTCGCTGGCGTTCTTGGGTTGTTGCAGTTTAAGCCATGAGAATATCGAAAAGTAAACGACCCCGGCAACCAGGATAAATGCGACGAACATATGAAAAATGATTTCCAGCATGGTGTTCCTCCTCTTGATGGGCCTTGAGCATCGGGATCAGCTGAGTGAGAGGGGGATGAGGAGGAGTTCTTCAGCCTGTAAGGCGATGCTGTCTGCCCTGTTGGTGTTGCTTTTTTCTGTCATTGCTAGATCAAGTGGCAGTCTTGCAAAAAAGCTTAGCCCGGACGGCAAAAGTGGGAAAGTGTCGAATGGGTCAACGGCAGGATTGAGCAGGTCAACGGCGGCCAGGGAGAAGTAAGCGGATTTTTGTCGCAAAGAAGAGGGGTTGGCTAAACTGGATTGGGCAGTCGAAGTGGCCCGCCCCGTCCGCGGGTCACTGTCTGAACTGCAGTAAATAAGACTGCTCCAGTCCCCGGCTGTGCAGGAAGCGGGCGAGTTGGTCGGGAGCGTTGGCCAGTTGTTCAGCCAGGTCGAATTCAAGCTGGAGCCAGATCAGGTAGATCAGGTTGCCGCTGAGGGTGCAATTGAATTGCTTGAGCATGACAGCCTGCAGCTCATCTTCCAACTCGGTGGCCAGTTCCTGCGGAGTGGCCAGGTAATGGGTCGGGGTAGGCCACCAGCTGGGGGTCGAGACTGCTTAAAAAGGCCTGTTTCTCAAGCGGGTGCAGGGTGCTGAAATCGACCCCGCACCAGGCGGCCGGGCGGGTTGAGAGCAGGGCCCGGCAGGCCAGCGGCCGCTGTGCGTAAATCTGGCAACTCTGGGTCGCCGGGTCAAGGAACGGGCAGCCGCCCGATTCGCTGCGGTAGCGGCGCAGGAAATCCTTGAGATCGGTGGCGTCTTTATTCAGTTGCATCAGCCATGCGGCTCGTTCGCCGATCAGCTGCTGCTGGGGCTCGTTCAGGCCGGCGGCGATGACTCTGGCTTCGTTAAAGTCGCAGTTGACCGCCAGCGTACAGCAGTTGGCACAACCTTTAGCGCAGTAGATGGACGACCAGGTCGCCCCCACCTGCTCAACCGCCGCGGCGCAGGCAAGATCCAGTCTGCGGCGGTGTTGCTCCAGCACGCTATGTAGCTTTTGCCAGCTCATCAGACGACCCGGTTGTCAGCACTGCCGGTTTGAAAGGAGCGGATGTTGGCCACCACCAGATCTAGCAGCCGCTTGCGTGCTTCCAGGGTGGCCCAGGCCATGTGTGGGGTGATGATACAGTTGGGGGCGCTGAGCAACGGGCTGTCTTCGGGCGGTGGCTCTTCGGAAAGAACATCGGCCGCATAGCCGCCTAGATAGCCTTCTTCGAGGGCTTCAATGACCGCGGTCTCGTCGATCAGCTGGCCGCGACCGGTGTTAATGAGCAGTGCTCCCTGTTTGATCCTGGCCAGTCTGGCAGTGTTGACCAGCTGCCGGGTCTGGTCGGTGAGCGGGCAGTGCAGGCTGATGGCATGGCACTTGGAGAACAGTTGATCGACATCGACAAATTCGACATTGGTGTCCTGTTCGTATTTTTCCGGGTGCTGGGTGCTGGCCAGAACCCGCATGTCAAAAGCGGTGGCCACTTTGGCGACCTGTCGACCGATTTGTCCGAAACCGACAATCCCCATGGTTTTCCCGGCGACTTCGTAGAGCGGACGATCATGAAAACTGAAGTCCGGGCATTCGCTCCAGGCGCCCTGACGGACCAACTGGGCATGATGGCCGACATTTTGGGTCATTTCGAGAAGCAGTGCGAAGACCATCTGCGCCACCGAAGCGCTGCCATAGCCGGGCGCATTGGTGACGACAATGGAGCGGGCCCGTGCTGCATCCAGATCGACAATATTGACGCCGGTGGCAAGGACGCCGATGTATCTCAGCTGCGGCAACTCGGCAATGGTCTCGGCGGAGAGGACGGTTTTATTGGTTAAGAGGATGTCGGCATCGGCCGCTCTTTCCACAATTTGTTCGCCGGCAGTCCGTGGATAGATGGCGCAGGTGCCCAGCTCTTTAAGCGGAGCCCAGTCAAGATCGCCGGGGTTGAGGGTATAGCCGTCAAGAACAACAATTTTCATGGAGGATCCTTCTCGGTTTTGGTGCGGCCGAACAGTTTCGCCAACACCTGCTTTTCTTCAGGGCTGACCAAGGTCGATTTGTTCAGGCTCGGGATGACAGACGCGATTGCGCCCTTCCTGTTTGGCTTTATAAAGATAATGATCGGCGTGGGCAATCAATTCTGTGGCTTGAATCGGTTGATCGACCCGATAAATGGCGATTCCCAGGCTGACGGTCAACGGCAAATCTTCGCCATTGTTGAGCAGGGGCGTTTTGGCGATGGCCCGGCGAATACGTTCCCCGACCTGGCTGGCGGAAGCCAATCCGGTATCTGGGAGGATGATGGCGAATTCCTCCCCACCGTAGCGGCAGGGGATATCGAGCCGCCGCACATTTTGCCGCAGGATCGCGGCGATATGAGCCAGCGCTCTGTTGCCGACCTGGTGTCCCCAGGTATCGTTGACCTGTTTAAAGTGATCGATGTCGAGCATGATCAAAGCGGTGGCCTGGCCGCTACGTTGGGTGCGTTCGATTTCGTGTTCCAAGGCCTGGATAAAAAACGGTAATTGGCCAACCCGGTCAGGGTATCGGTGCGGACCAGATCCGCAAGGCGGGCAATCTCCTGTTGCAGCGTAGCGACTTGTGCAGCGACCGGACAGTCGCTGATGCCTTCGGGGCAGCGGGGCGTGGGTTGCTCCAGAGGTGATTTTTTGGGTTTTGAGTTCATAGATTCAGTGTCGCCGCCTGTGGCGTGGCCGTGGCAGGACAATCAGCACAAAAAGGGAGTGCATATTATTTGATAAAATATCCGGCAACACGCCAAATTCCGTCCTGGCCAAGCATCAGCGTGACGGTTTCCTGAGCATCCTTTTTGTTCGCAAAGGTCGAGTTGTAGGTATAAACCATGTAGTCGCCCGCGGGAATCCCTTTTTTGTGGGCCTCTTTGCTATAAGTATGGTCAACTTGCCGCCGTTCCAGCAATTTTCCGGCCGTACCGCGCACGGCACCGAGCTCATCGAGCCATTTTGGCAGCGGAATCGTGGTTTGCAGATACGGTGCGCAGGATTGCCAGCTTGCCTGGTATTTGCCGTTATCGACCAGCTGCAGGAATGCATTTGCGGCGGCGTTCGACGCATCCAAGACCTGCTGGTCGGGTTGTTTCATATAGCTGGGATAAAAGATGATTACCAATGCCAGGATGGCCAGAAAAGCGTGGATGCGATATTTTCTTGGCAGCACAGCGTCCTCCGTCAACAAAGCCGGCTCGGTAGAGACATTTCGTTAACATGCTATCGGCAGCGCCCCGTTCGGGACGGTTGCACCGATTGACCAGCTGCTCCTTCTCTTGCAGTTTTTCTTAAATAGTTTCCATCCGGAAACGGCATCTTTTCCGCTGTAGCAGCGTCAACCTGCAGGCTGACTTGTGCGGCGTAACGCTGTACACCTCCGGGCAAGCCCTTGATGTCCTTGCCACAACGGAAACCCGCTCGTTTCCGATCTGAAAACTTAATTATTGCCATTCAGTGTTTCCGGATGACAACTAAATATAATCTGGATTTCCCGACAGGGCAACCTTTCAGCTTTACTGTCGCCCTCTCCCCGCGCTTTCCTCCATCTTACAAATCAATGAGTTGATGAATCGCCATGGCTCTATTGCCCTTTCTTGGGCTCAGTCCCGGCGGCCTGCTATTCCAGTTCCCGTTCGAAGTTGAATTTGCTGACATCCGGCGGGTCATATCCGCGACGAACCGCTTCCAGTACCTGCTTGCCCCGGACGCTGAACGGGCCGACATGGGACAGGTCGATGATGAACCGGTTGCAGCCGAACTGTTCCAGCTCCGGCAGGTTGGCAATAAATGAAAAATCCGTTCCGCTCTGCAGCCAGGTCAATCCCTGTCGCTGCTGGACGAGAAAGGCATCGCCGCGGTCGGACAGCACCGGATTATCCGAGCGGAGGTTTTTGATCCTGACCCGGGAGGCCAGCAGCGGAACACTGGCATACACCGTCAGGGCGGTTGCCAGCGGCAGTTTGCGCGCCAAAACAGCGGCCAGGTTGGTGCGGTCATCCTCGATATACAGTTCGGCTTCAGTGATTCCGAGGTCGGCCAGGGCCGCCAGAGCCTGGCTGTTGAGGGCGAACAGGCGAAAGCTGCTGAACAGGTTCAGGTTGTCGAGCTTGTCAAAGAGCGGAAAGTGCCCCAGGTTGTTGATCCGGAAGTTGCGAAAGCCGCTGCGCGCCAGTTGGCGAACTGCACTCTGCTGCTCCTGCCAGTCGTTATCGAAGAGGATAAAAGGAAGATCCCAGATGATCCGCTGTGCTTTGTTGACGAGTTTTCCGGCGGCCTGCAGATTGCGCCCGGTCAGCGGCAGTAACACCGCATCGACCGCCGGGTCCGAGAGAATGTGCTGGTCCCGCGAATCGCTGAGCTGGATGCGGAGCTGGCGATTGCCCTGGTCCGTTTTGCCCATGGGCAGCAGTTCCACCCGTGGGCGCCCGCGGTGATCGTTATAGCTGCGGGTTTTCGGGGGGGTGCTGCAGTCGCAGGGCGGCATAGAGCTCGCGTCTGATCTGTTTGAGCTGTTTGGGCGGGATGACAATCTCCGGCAGCGGGCCACAGTCCAACTGGTCGAGAAACGAACGGTTCCGCAGCAGTGACGACGAAGTTCTGATACAGAATTTCCCTGTTCAAACCTTGTTTCTCGGCCGGGTAGCTGTCGATGTCGAATTGAAAGTGCTCCGTTGTCCCGGCCACAGTCGCGGCGATCAGCAAGTGCGGCGGTTCGACCCGGATGGACAGCGCCACCTGCGCCGGTGGCGGGCCGACCGTGGCAAGACGGCGGCGGCAGGCATTTTCACTCATCGCAAATGAACCGCTGGCCGACACCAGAAAGACGCCGTCACCGACCTTGAACTGGTTGGTGAAGGTCGATGGAACGCTGACAAAGCTGTTGGCGGAAACCTTGTTCACTTGCCGTTTACCAAGGAGCAGCTGGCGGATAGTAAAGGCAGTGCCGCTTTTATCGGTAGCTGGCTGAATCCTGATCCGATCCCCCAGGTGAAGGGCTTCTTTGCTTTTGAAGGTTATTTCCCCGCCGCGGACTTTGGCGACTTCGCCAAGATATCTGCCCGTGGCCCCTTTGCGGGACGGAATCGCCATATCACTCGGCTGGCTGCCGCTTAAAAATCCCTGGGTCGGCTGCCGGCCGAAACTGTCCTTGAGCAGCAGTTTGGCTTCTTTGACCGCCTGCTGGCGCTGTTGCCCCTGCGCATCAAGGACCCGCCGGTAGGCGGAAACGACCTTGTGGACATACTCCGCACTCTTCATCCGTCCTTCGATCTTCAGGCTGCAGATTCCGGCCTGCTCCAGTTCGGGAAGTAGATCAATGGCTGACAGGTCGTTGGGGGAAAAATAATAGCCTTCGTTGTTGCGATAGCGGTGGTTGCGGCGGCAGGGCTGGGCACAGCGGCCACGATTGCCGCTTTTGCCGCTTAAAAAGGAGGAAAAGTAGCATTGCCCGCTGAAGGAAAAACAGAGCGCGCCGTGAATGAAATGTTCCAGCTCCAGGTGGGTGTTGGCTCGGATGGTCGAAATCTCCGCCAAGGTCAGCTCCCTGGCCAGAACGGCCCGAGCAAAGCCCATTCGTTCGAGCATTTTGACTCCGGCCGTGTTATGCACGGTCAGCTGGGTTGAGGCATGCAGCTCCAGCCCGGGGAAATGTTCCCGAGCCAGTTTCCAGACCGCCAGGTCTTGGAGGATAACGGCATCGATGCCGATCGCCTCCAGAGCTCCCAGGGTGTCGATCAGGTGTGGCAGCTCGGCTTCTTTGACCAGGGTGTTGAGGGTGACGTAAAGCTTCTTCCCCTGCCCCTGCAAAAACCAGCTCATCTGTTCGACATCGGCAAGGGAAAAGTTCTTGGCTTTGGCACGGGCGGAAAATTCTTTCAGCCCGATATAAACAGCATCGGCGCCGCCTTCAACCGCGGCGAAAAAGGCTTCCAGGCTGCCGGCGGGTGCCAGCAGCTCCGGGCGTGTGGTGATTTTCTTCAAAAGGGACTGTCCTGTTGACTTCGTTGCCATCCGGAAATTGCAGATGGAAACTTATTTATCCAATAATTGTTCGACCTGCTGCTGGTTGAAACCGCTCAGGTGATGACCGTTGATCCAGTATTGCGGGGTTCCGGTGACGCCGACCTCTCTGCCGACGCGACGATGCAGCTCAAGCATACCGTTGTCGGTGAACGCCGGCAGCGGCTTATTGTCATAGGCTCCGGAAAAAACCTTTTCATACGCTTCTGCCGGATTGGGCGCCGAAAGGATATAGCGGGCTTTGGCTTCGGCATGGGGATGGATCTTCTCCAGCGGGTACAAAAACACGTAACGCGTGACATCTTTTCGGTTCTCGAAAAATGCCGAACCATGGCGGCAGAACGGACAATCCGGGTCAGTGACTTCAATGACCTGATTGGGGCCGTCGCCGATTTTGATCGCTTTGTCCAGTGGGAACAGCTTGATCTTTTCCGAGAGCAGGCGGTCTTTGCTTTCGCGGGTCAGATTGCGCGAATCGGGGGTCCACAGATCGCCGACAGAAAATCAGGCCGGTGGCCGGGGAGAAATAGACGATCTCATTGTTATCGACAACAACTTCGTAAACGCCGCTGATGGGGGTGGGATTGATCTGGGCGGATTGCAGTTTGGGATAATATTTGGCCAGTGCGGAAGCGACCGCATCCTGCTCACTCTGGTCCTGGGCAAAAACGATCTGCGCTGACAGGACAATCAGAAAAAGAATCGGGAAAAAACGAAAACGTGACATGCCATTTGCTCCTGGTCTGCTAGTAAAAGTTTTTCCGAGCATACACCAGTCGCACCTTTGCTAAAAGGGGTGATCCGCTATCCGGGTGAAAATGTCCACTGGAATGGCGGACAGCGAGTCTGTTCCAGCCATTCTTTAAACAATTAGCCCTATTTCTCATTTAGGATAATATCTCTATAATATTAAAATTGTTAAATTGTTTTTCAATTCGTTTATGACTACGTTTGTTTATTTTTGAATAGAAAAAATAGGGACACTGCCCCTATTTAACGGTTGTCTTGAGACTGCAATGCCTTTACACTCCCCTCATGCCAAGAATCGCTCGCATAGTTGCTCCCGGATACCCTCACCATGTCACCCAGCGTGGCAATAACCGCTCTATTGTCTTTTTCGACGACGAGGACAGACAGACCTACCTACAATTGCTGGGCAAATACAGCAAAGCATTTCATTTACACATTTGGGCTTATTGCCTGATGGATAACCATGTTCATCTGTTGGTTGTCCCGGAAAAAGAAAATGCGCTTGCTCGTGGTGTCGGTTTGACCAATCAGGTTTATACGCAATATCTCAACCGTAAGCTGAATCAGAGTGGTCGTATTTGGCAAAATCGCTTTTTCTCCTGCATTGTTGAACGCGACGAATACCTTTGGACCGTGGCACGGTACATTGAACGTAATCCGATCAAGGTCGGTCTGGTGGACTATGCCGAGGATTATCGTTGGTCCAGCGCAAGAGCCCATTTGACACAGGCTCAAGACGATTTTTTACAGGAGCCATCCTGGTTGGAAGAAACAGACAGAAGCCGGTATGCCGAATTCATTCTGAACAGCGATGAGGACGCGGAAGACAAGCTGCGTAGCGCCACCCGTACCGGTCGCCCATTCGGCTCGGAGAACTTTATTGACAACATGGAATATCAGTTGAATGCCACATTGAGGCCCCGTAAGCCGGGGAGGGCCAAGAAAAAACTGGGCAGTGTTTGAATGCATAAGTAAGAAAGCGGAAGCCTCCAACTGGCGGACGGCTCATAATGAGCGGCAGGGTCGAATAAATCGCCCCGAGTCAGACCCAGAGAGGAGGCTTCCATGGAAAGTATTCACTACATCGGCTTAGACGTCCACAAGAAAACCATCGCTTTCTGTATTAAAACCCTGAGCGGAAAGAACGTTCGACAAGGGGTTGTGAACGCAGAACGAAACGCGCTACGACATTGGCTGGCGGAATTGTCTTGTCCCTGGATGGGGGCCATGGAGGCAACGCTGTTTACCGGCTGGATTTACGATTTTCTCAAGCCCCACGCCGTTGAGTTAAAAGTCGCGCACCCGGAAATGCTCAAAGCGATTACCGCGGCCAAAAAGAAGAACGACCGGGCTGATGCAGAGAAGTTGGCAGATCTTCTGCGCGTCAATCTTCTGCCGGAATGCCACATGATGTCCGAAGAGCTACGGGAATTGCGGCGCATTCTTCGCTATCGGAACATGGTCGTTCGCACGGCAGTGCAGATGAAGAACAAAATGGCCGGGTTGATGATGGAGGTCGGTGCGACCTACGACAAAAAACGGTTGTATGGGTGTAAATATTTCAACCAACTGATGGGGCGGGTAGAAGCTGTGCCCGATTCGGTCAAAGAGCTGTTACAGCTGAGTCGCAGTAATCTAGAGCTGTTTACCGCCATCCAGAAGAAACTGGTCCGGACTCTCCGGGAAAATGAACTGATTCGGCAGAGAGTTGAGCTTTTGATGAGCATTGCCGGGGTCGGAGAAATTATGGCTTTGACCTGGGTGTTGGAGATCGGTGATCCAACCCGCTTTCACTCCAGTCGGGAAGCCATCAGCTATTGCGGACTCTGCAGTGCACAACGGGAATCGGCCGGGAAAGATCAACGAGGGCCACTCTCCAAAAAACGCAACAAGCACCTGCAGACCATGCTCATTGAAGCCGCTAAGCTAGCCCCACGATGGAATATTCAACTGGCGGAATTGCATGAAAAAGAGTTGACCAAAGGCAATCGCAACCGAGCCACTTTAGCTGTTGCACGCAAGCTGGTTGAATATCTGTTGGCCGTTGATCGACGTGGTACTGCTTTTGAGGAGAGACAATCTCAGGTCGCCTGAGTTGAAGAAAAAACAGAGAATCATTGCATCAAACGATCTTCCCGCCGGGCCTTGCGGACTAGGGACTACGTGAGCTTCGCTGCACGACATTGGGAGTGTTTCAAGGCTGGCGGGTTGGCCCAAACTCAATCTTCTGTGAAGGGATGATATCCCGGAGACAGCACATGGATGTCTGGTCGCTGATTTAGCGGACCAAAAGAACAGATCAAAAAGATCGAAGGATGCAAGGGACAAGGAAAAACAGAGTCGCCACCGGGAGTGGGCCCGCGAGGTAAAGGGAAACCTCCGCTTTCCCCTTGACTTTACTTATCATGGATGTCCCTAGTTTTTCTGTTATTCCATTCTGGCTATGTGTTTTTCTCTTAGCAGATTTTTTTAACCGATTTTTCGAAAAGTTTAAGTAACGTTTAACGAATCAATCAACCGGATGGAACAAATCTAGGCGAAATTCGCAAGGTGTCTACTAAGCAGTAGTGCCGTTTCACCACCGGTTAGCCTTCATGATATGACTGCAAGCTTTTTTAGTTTATTTTGGACTTATTAAATCATGAAATTAGATTTCAGGTGGTCTCGCATAGAAAATCTCTCCGCTCTCGAATTATTTACAATAATCAAAGCAAGAGAATCTGTTTTTGTTGTCGAGCAGCAATGTCCCTATCAAGAAACCGATGATATGGATCTACATTCTTGGCATCTTGCTGTATCTATAGATAGTCAATTGGCAGCTTATGTTCGGGTTGTTGATCCCGGCATTAAATACCAACAACCGTCAATTGGCCGAGTTATGACCATTTCAAGATTTAGAAATCTAAAAATTGGCCGCTCACTAATGAATGAAGCCATTCGTTTTACGGAAAAACACTATCCCCAAATGGGTATAAAAATTGGCGCTCAAGTTTATCTGAAAAATTTTTATGAATCGCTAGGTTTTGAGCCTGTCAGTGAACCATACGATGAAGATGGCATCCCACATATTGATATGGTTAAACCGGCCATAAATGCAGGTTGACAACATAATGCCGACGGTTGATAGCTCTCTGCGGGTTTCGTACAGCTTTCTCCAAAATTAAAGGGCTCTGCGCCGCGGCTTATCAAAACGTAGAGGCTGTAGAAAAATATCAGAGAGTGCAAATTTTCAGGCTTTAAAATTTACAAAAGCTACCTCAAATAACAAAAGAAGAAAGAAAAAACGGGTAGCCAGATTGCGCTAACTACCCGTTTTTATTATTGCAGAGAGAGGGACACTCCCGGCCCCGTGCAGGATAATAGACAGCAAGGCGATCAGCCTTCCTTGACGCCCAGTTTCCGCAGGATGGTGATCATCGGGCACCAATCCGTAAAAGCGCTCTGAAACAGATTCAGACCGACAAACGCTGTGAAATAGAGCCAGTTGACGGAATGAAATTGGGACAGGATCACACTCAGAACGATAAAAAATCCGGCAATCATCCGCAGGTAGCGATTAACAGTCATTACAGCCTCCTTCTTTTTGAGAAGAATAATATGAATATCTGTATAATTGCAAGTGGTTTGATCGGCGTAACTTTCTGTTTCAAGAAACCATTCTCTTCAGTATGATGATAGCTTGCTTTTGTCCCTTTTCAATCCTGCAAGGAGGAGTTTATGCGCCACATCGTCTGGAGCTTTACCCTGTTCCTGCTCTTGTTGTTACCTGCCGGAGGCTATGCTGCCGATCCCCTGGCGGACTGGCAGCCGAAGTTTGATCCTGCCGGAGCCGAATTTACTTATCTGCTCTCCTGTGTTGGTCACCCGGCGATTGAAGGGGTTGCCGTGGGCTATCGGATTCGCGACCGGGTCTGGGCCGAATCGAAGGGCCGCCTCTATGTTGATTTTCGCCCCCTATCCCAGCTCGGCGGAGAGAAGGATGTCATTGGCAAGCTGAAGATGGGCGCCATTCACGGCATGCTCAGTTCGTCGGTGGCCGCGCCGAACATCTCGCCTCGGCTCGGTCTGGTCAACCTGCCCTTCCTCTTTGACAGCGCTGCGAAATTAGACAAGTTTCGCGGCAATCAGGAGCTGTTTTCCGCCTATGGCGAGGATGCCCTGCGCAAAGGGATCCGGGTGGTGGATTTCACCGGCTATGGCAGCTATGGCTGGGCTACGGTCAGTCCGGTTCGCAGCCTGGCCGATGCCCGCCGGCAGGTCTTTAGGATTGCCCAGGCTCCGGTCAATGTCGATCTTTACAAAGCCTGGGGAATCCAGTTCACCGTTATGCCCTGGCCCGATGTGCCCCAGGCTCTGCAGACCGGAGTTATCACCGGCCTCGACCACACCCCGACGGTCTGCAGTATTTCCAAGAAATTTACCGTGGCCAAAAATTTCACCCGTATTGATTACGCCCAGGGGCTCTATATCCACCTGGTCAATGAACGCTGGTTGAAGCGCTTGCCGGAGGACCTGCGGGCCCTGTTGCTCAAAGCCATTGCTGAAGAGAGTGCACAGGCCAGGGCTTTGACCGAACTGCAGCAGGAGCGCGAGATTGCTGCGGCGCAAGCCGCTGGGGTCAGCTTCTACCAGCTCCCGGCGGAAGAGAAAAACCGGCTGGTGGAGCTCGCCGAACCGGTCGTGCAAAAGTGGGGAGAAAAAATCGGCGCAGATTATCTGGCCCGGGTGCGCAGTTTTCTGGCCGATTAAAGACCTCCAGGTCCGTTCAGGCCGAGGACGATTTACAACCGGGGTGGCCTGTCTGCCCCGGTTTTTTGTTTTTTCAGGGTCATAATAATCCTTGACCTCAGGCAAATAAGCAGGCTATCGTTTCATTCTAAGTTATTGATTTTATTATAATTTAACTTTTATTTGCGATAACCAAACAGCGTTTGTAAATTTGCTTGCCAAAAGGGAGGAATGCGATGAGGAAAGGCCTGGGATTATTACTGCTTCTGGTGCTTGTGGTGACCTCGGCCGCTATGGCCGCAGAGAAAACGGACCCTCTGGCAGCCTGGCAACCGAGCTTCGACCCCAGCGGTGCCGAATTCACCTACATTCTGTCGAATGTCTCCCACCCAGTTATTGAAGGCGTTGCCGCAGGGTATCGGATTCGCGACAAGGTCTGGGAAAAAACCAATGGCCGGATTTATGTTGATTATCGGCCCCTGTCCCAGCTCGGCGGAGAAAAGGATGTGATCAGCAAGCTTAAGCTTGGCGCTGTTCAGGGGATGCTGAGTTCCTCGGTAGCGGCGGCCAATGTCGCTGATCGCCTCGGTATCGTCAATTTACCCTATGTCGTTGATACCTTCGATAAACTGGACACTTTCCGCAACGATCCCGAACTCTGGCAACCCTTCGCAGACAGCGCTTTGCGCAGCGGCATCTATGTTGCCGACGTGACTGGTTACGGACCTTACGGCTGGGCCACGACCATTCCGGTCAACACCATCGCCGAGGCGAAGCAAGTCAATTTCCGAATTGCCCAGGCCCCGGTCAATACTGATTCCTACAAAGCCTGGGGCCTCAAATTCACGGTGCTACCCTGGCCTGATGTCCCGCAGGCCTTGCAAACCGGAGTCATCACCGGCCTTGACCATACGGTGATTGTCTGTAACATCACCAAAAAATTCACCATTGCCAAGCATTTTACCGAGCTGAACTACGCCCAGGGTCTGTTTGTCCATCTGATCAACAAGCGTTGGCTCGATAAACTGCCGGAAGACCTGCGCACCACCTTCCTGGAGGTGGTCAAGGAAGAGAGCGCCGCTTCCCGTGAGGCCACCCGGCGCCAATATGAGGAACAGATGGTCAAGGCCAAGGACGCTGGGGTTGAGTTCCATCACCTTTCCGATGCAGAACTGAGCGAGTTGAAGAAACTTGCCGAACCGGTGCTGAACAAATGGGGTGAAAAGATCGGTCCGGACTACTTGGGCAAAGTCCGGCAAAAGCTTGGCAGTTGAGGTAAATCCCTGTATAATCGGCGTGCTTTCACGGGGCCGGGGCTTGCTCCCCGGCCTTTTTTACTGCGGGCATGATCCTACTGAGGCCACTGGTGCTGCATTGCTCCCCTTTCCCCCGGATTTCACGAAGGGCTGAACGGCATGCTGAAGAAGACCTTCAAGACGTTGGACCGCGCTTTTTTACTGGTTGAAGACTGGTCGCTGTTTATCGCGGTCATGATCGCCCTGCTGACCGCCATGGCCAATGTCCTGCTGCGCAAGCTGACCAGCAATGTCAGCCTGTACTGGTCGGACGAAGTGGTCCGCAAAGTCATTTTCTTTTCCACCTACATCGGTTGTGTCGCCGCGGTACGCAGCCGCTCGCTGATCCGTATCGATGCCCTGCCGCAGTTATTTCCGGTCCTGAAAAAACCGCTCACCCTGTTCTCTCACCTGGCCGTGCTGTTTTTTGCCCTGGTCATGGTGCGCCTGGGCTGGGAGATGACCCTGATGATGTATCAGGATGAATACGCCCGGACCACCACCCTGCAGATCCCGGAGTGGTATTTTTATGCCGTGTTGCCGCTGATGGGGGTGATGATGTTCCTGCGCACCCTGATCGTGATGGTGGAAGACTGGCGCGGCAGGAACGATGTGACCGGGGAGCAATAAGACCATGCAAAGCAGCTACCTGTTGATTCTGGCTCTGTTGCTCGGCTGTCTGGCCGGCACCGTACCGGTCTTCATGGCCCTGTTTTTTACCGGGACCTTCGGGCTGGTTTACCTGCTCGGCATCGATCCGCAGATCGTTATTGAAGTCCTCTACCGCAGCATGGATAAATTCGCCCTGGTGGTAGTGATGTTTTTCGTGCTCTGCGGCAATATCATGACCACCGGCAGTATTGTTGAAAAGCTGATCAAAACCGCCAATGTCCTGGTCGGTTTTTTGCCAGGCGGACTGGCCATGGCCGGGGTTCTGGCCTGCGGCTTTTTCGGGGCCATCTCCGGGTCGACGGTGGCGACCGTGGTAGCGATCGGCGGGTTCATGATTCCGGCCCTGATCGAAAACGACTACGACGAGCGGTTTTCGGTTGGCATCATGACCACGGCGCCGATCCTTGGTGTCATTATCCCGCCGTCGATTTCAATGATTCTTTATGCCATGGTCAGCAACGATCCGCTGGAAGCCCTGTTTTTGACCGGTTTCATTCCCGGGGTGATGATCATGCTGGCGATGAGTATCTATGCTTATTTCGTCTGCAAAAAGCAGGGCCTGAAAACCACCAAGCGACCAACTTTAAGCGAGGCGCTGGCAGTGGTCCGCGAGAGTATCTGGGCCCTGTTGCTGCCGGTGCTGATTTTCGGCGGGATTTATTCAGGCCTGTTCACTGCCAATGAGGCGGCAGTGGTCGCCTGTTTTTATGCCTTTTTTGTCGAAATCGCCATCCATCGCGATATGCGGCTGCGGGATGTCAAGCGGGTGGTGGTCTCTTCTGCAGTCACCTCCGCAACCCTGCTGATCATTGTTGCCGGGGCTTCGGTGTTCGGTGAATACCTGACCTTCGAACAGATCCCCAACAAGATTGCCAGCGCAGTGGTCGCCAGCATCTCCTCCCCCTGGGTCTTCCTGCTGGCGGTCAATATCCTGTTGCTGATTATCGGCATGTTCATGGATATTATTTCGGCAACGCTCATCCTGACGCCGATTTTCCTGCCGTTGCTCAGCAAATTTGGTATCAACAGTATGCACTTCGGTCTGCTCATGACCATCAATCTGGGGATCGGCTACTGTACCCCGCCGCTGGGGGTCAGCCTCTATATCTCCGGGGCCACGGTCAATCGGGATCTGGTCTATGTCTCCAAGGCCGTGTTGCCGTTTCTGGCCATCCAGATCGCCATTCTGCTGCTGCTGACCTACTGGCCGGGGCTGGTGCTATTGCTGCCGAACTGGGTTTACGGTCCCTGATTGGAGCGGAGCAGAAGGACGCACTGTCCGCAACTCCCTTTACATCCCTGAACTGTTGTGATTACCTGTTGACAGAAAGGCCGCCAAAGTGAGGCAGGCCGCGCTTGCTGCTGTGAGGAAGCCATGCCGCTAACTCTCTACGCCGATCAATCCGCAATTGCCGAAGTCTGGCAGGAATTTATCCGTTCCGGGCAGATCCTGACCGGTTCTGTCCGCCCGGAGATTCTGAATTCCTGGCATCGTTGCCAGGCTTTTGGGGTTGATCCCGAGGACGGGGTCAGCCACCAACTGCTCAGCGATGGCGAGATTTACCTGCTGCTGGACAGGCACAAGGCGTACCTGGATATTGTCCGTCATTTCATGAAGCGCCTCTATGAGTTTGTCAAAGGTTCCGGGTTTATCGTCCTGTTGGCCGAAGAAAGAGGCTATGTCATGGAAAACCTGGGTGATTCAGCCACACTGGAGTTGGCGGCCCGGGTTAACCTGATCAAGGGGGCCTGCTGGGCCGAAGAAGAAGGGGGCACCAACGGAATCGGGACCGCCTTGGCCCTGAAGAAACCGTTTCAGGTGTCCGGCCGGGAGCATTTCTGCCGGAAGTTGCATACCTGGACCTGTTCTGCCGCACCTTTTTTTGCCGAAAGCGGAGAATTGATCGGCGTCTTGCAGATGTCCGGTCCGGCCAGTGAAACCCATCAGCATACCCTGGGGATGGTGGTTGCCGCGGTGGAAGCGATCAGCTACCAGATCCGGGTGAGAAGTCGCAACAGCGATCTTTCCGTTCTTAATGACCGGCTCAACAATATTTTTCAGACCATGTCGGACGGGGCCATCATTATTGATCAGACCGGAGCGGTTACCCAGATCAATCCGGTGGCGAAAAAATTTCTCGGTGCCGGGATTCTCGGCCGCTCCATCGATGAACTGATCGGCGCCGACACAGCGTTGTTGAAGTTCATCCAGGCCGGGCGGACCTACAAGGACCAGGAGATCATTCTGGAAACGGCATACGGAGATATCCATGCCCTGGTGACGGTGAAGCCGGTCAGTAACGAATTCGGTGAGTTGACCGGCGGGGTGATCTTTTTTAACCCGATCAATAAGATGAAAAAACTGGTCAACCGCTTCGGCGGCGCCCAGGCAACCTTCAGCTTCAGCGATCTGATCGGCCGCCATGAAACCTTCAAGAAAGCCCTGCGCCTGGCGGAACGGGCGGCCGGTAATACCAGCCATGTGCTGCTACAGGGAGAGAGCGGAACCGGCAAAGAGCTGCTCGCCCAGGCGATTCATAACCGCAGTCTGCGTCGTAAAGGTCCTTTTCTGGCCCTCAATTGTGC
This sequence comes from Geopsychrobacteraceae bacterium, assembly GCA_963668145.2. GTDB lineage: Bacteria > Desulfobacterota > Desulfuromonadia > Desulfuromonadales > Geopsychrobacteraceae > Seleniibacterium. The sequence goes on along the minus strand of CAXXJU010000020.1, from coordinate 429,421 downwards.
ATCTTTGCCGCGTGACTTGATTGCCAGCGAACTGTTCGGCTATGCCTCCGGGGCTTTTACCGGGGCAAGCCCCAAGGGGCGCCCCGGGAAATTCGAGATGGCGGCCGGGGGAACCTTATTTCTCGATGAAATTGGCGATATGCCTCTGGATCAGCAGGCTTCGTTGCTGCGGGTGCTGCAGGACAAACAGATTACCCGGCTGGGAAGCGACCGGGTCATCTCCGTGGATGTCAGGGTGATCTGCGCGACCAACCGCGATTTGCGTGAGGAAGTGGCCAAAGGCAATTTCCGCAAGGACCTTTACTATCGGTTAAACGTGATCCTGGTTCAGGTGCCGGCCTTGCGTGAACGGGGCGACGATGTGCTGTTTCTGTTCGATTACTTTCTGCAGAAAATCGCCGGCAAGCTCAATCTTGCTGTTTCTCAGGTCGACTCGGCAGTGCTGGACTGTCTGCGGGCCTATTCCTGGCCCGGCAATGTCCGCGAGCTGGAAAATGTGGTGGAAAAAATGCTCAATCTGGCTGAGGCCGGTCGGATCAGCATCGCTCATCTGCCGGCGGAAATTCTGGCCCATGTTGGCTCCGGTGCAGCCGTTCCCCCGCCTGCCGGGGTCAGTGACAATCCAGACAAAAATTACAAGCAGATGCTTGGCGAGAGCGAGCGGCGGATTTTGCTCGACCTGCTTCAGGAACATCACGGTAATGTCAGCCGTATCGCCAGGGCCATGGGCGTGTCCCGTAACACGATTTACCGGAAAATGCGGCTCCATGAGATTTCCAAGGATTATCTGTTTGATTGAGGCCAGGCCAATCATCTCCAGGTGAGATATGCAATTCCCCTGGCGACTGTTCCAGAAACGGAACACCTGCTCCATCAGGATGACAGTTGTTCTGTCCTGGAACAATATCCAATCCTGCCACCGGTCCCTTCCCTTGCTTTAGCGATAAAAAAATAATTTATAAATACAGATAGTTAAATGAATGTGCCGGGTGGGTGCCGTGCCGCCGTTGCAACTGGCACATGAGTTGCTCTCTTCATCTTCATACCGATGCAATTGGTTGTTTGCAAGCTCTATCTAGTTTTCATCCGGAAACGGCCCTTTTCCGCTGTGGCGGTGTCAATCTTCGGGTTTTCTTGTGCGGCGTAAAGGACTACGCCTCCGCGCAACCCCTTGATTTCCTGGCCACAACGAAAAATTGCTCGTTTCCAATCTGAAAACTTAGCAGTTGCCCTTCGGAGTTTCCGGATGGCAACTATCGAACCTGGGCTTTTCCGAAGCCCAAAACCGAATGGAGGATTTGCCGTGAGAGAAGAGATCGACAAAAAGTACCAACTGTATATTGACGGGCGCTGGGTCGATGCTGCTGATGGAAAAACCTTTGAGGCGCACTGCCCGGCCGACGGAAAACTGCTTGCCACCTGCGCCAATGCGACCAGGGAGGATGTGGATGCCGCGGTTGCCGCAGCCCGCAAAGCCTTCCCCGCCTGGCGCGATATCAATGCTCAACAGCGGGCCGGCTACCTGCTGAAAATTGCTGATCTGATTGATGCCAACGCCGAAAAACTGGCGATGATTGAGACCCTGGATAACGGGAAACCGATTCGCGAGACCCGGGCCATTGACGTGCCTCTGGCCAGTGATCACTTCCGCTACTTTGCCAGTGCTATCCGCACCCAGGAAGGCCAGGCAGTGATGATCGATAAAGACACCATGAGTATCATCCTGCGTGAACCGATCGGGGTGGTCGGTCAGATCATTCCCTGGAACTTTCCCTTCCTGATGGCGGCCTGGAAGATCGCCCCAGCCTTGGCCGCGGGCAACACCATTGTCATGAAGCCGTCATCAACAACCTCCCTGAGTATGCTCGAATTTGCCAAATTGCTTGATCAGGTTCTGCCTCCCGGTGTGGTCAATGTGGTTACCGGCAAAGGTTCGACGACCGGAAACTACGTGCTGGAACATCCCGGCTTCAACAAGCTGGCCTTTACCGGTTCCACCGAAGTCGGTTACGAAATTGCTGATGCTGCAGCGAAAAAACTGATTCCTGCAACCCTGGAACTGGGCGGAAAATCAGCCAATATCTATTTTGAAGACTGCCCCTGGGAAAAAGCCATCGAAGGCACCCAGATCGGGATTCTGTTTAATCAGGGCCAGGTCTGCTGCGCCGGTTCGCGGGTTTTTGTCCAGGATAGCATCTACGACAAATTTGTTGCTGAAATGGCCGCAGCCTTTGAAAAAGTTAAAGTTGGCCTGCCCTGGCAGGATGACACCATGATGGGTGCTCAGATTGACGAAGTGCAGCTGCACAAAATTCTTGCTTATGTGGATGTTGGGCAAAGCGAAGGTGCCAGACTGGTTACCGGCGGTAAGCGGCTGACTGACGGAGTGTTGGGGAAAGGGAGTTTTATGGCGCCCACCCTGTTTGCTGATGTCAAAAAATTCCATGCGTATTGCCCAGGAAGAAATCTTCGGGCCGGTGGTCAGCGTGATCAGGTTCAAAGACGAGCAGGAAGTTATTGCGCTGGCGAATGACAGCGAATATGGCTTGGGTGGTGCCGTCTGGACCAAGGACATCAATCGGGCGTTGCGAGTGGCCAGGGCCGTGGAAACCGGGCGGATGTGGGTCAACACCTACAATCAACTGCCGGCCCATACCCCCTTCGGCGGCTATAAGAAATCCGGGATCGGCCGCGAAACCCACAAAATGATGCTGGAGCATTATTCACAGGCCAAGAATATTTATATCAGCATGACCGAAAGCAAAATGGGTCTGTATTAAACTAGTTTTCATCCGGAAACGGTCCTTTTCCGTTATGGCGGTGTCAATCTGCGGATTTTCTTGTGCGGCGTAAAGGACTACGCCTCCGCGCACCCCCTTGATCTCTTGGTCACAACGAAAAATTGCTCGTTTCCAATCTGAAAACTTAATGATTGCCATCCGGTGTTTCCGGATGACAACTAAACTGAAACGGCCGCCGGCGGATCTTGCCGCCGGCGGCCTCTTTCCCCTGTGGCCGGTTGCCGCTCTGGTGGTCAACCACAGCCGGTTTTTCGGAAGGTACTGCATAGGATGATCGTGACCAGAGCGACTCAGATCGAGGACCTGTTGGATGCATATCCGCAGGCTGTGAGCTATTTTATCCGCCACCGGGTCAGCCCCTTTTCCTGTGCCGGAGCCTTTCCCAAGCCGCTGGGCGAAATGCTTGAAGCGCGCCAGATCGAAGATATTGATGGTTTTATCAGCGGTTTGAACGCATTTATTGCCGAGGCAAACCAGGCGTGATCACGTTCTTTTCCGCTGTCGCTCTGCTCAGGAGCGGTCAAGGCGGCCATCGTTCAATACAATCCGCTCTCTAAAACGTTTAAAAACCCGTTCATCATGGGTCGACACCAGGACGGTCAGTCCGTCTTGCTCGGCCAGCTGCTGCATGATCTGCAGCACGGCCGCCGCCGAGTCCGCGTCAAGATTGGCGGTCGGTTCATCGGCCAGCAGCAGTTGCGGCCGATGGATGACCGCGCGGGCAACGGCTGCTCGTTGTTTTTCCCCTCCTGATAAGTCGGTTGAGTAACTGTCACGGCGCTTTTCCAGGCCTAAAGCCTTGAGCATAGAGTCGACCCGATAACGGCGTTCGCCGGCTCGGTAGCCGAGGATGACCAGCGGCAGCTCGATATTTTCAGCCAGCCTGAGTTCCGGAAACAGGGAGTCATCCTGAAAAATGAAACCGATCCGCTGGCGGCGGAATGCGGCGGCCTGGCCTTCGCTGAAGTGGGAAATCCGTGCGGCGTCGAGGTAGATCTCCCCTTGGGTCGGGTGGTCAAGGGCTCCGATCAGGTTGAGCAGAGTCGTTTTTCCCGAGCCGCTCGGGCCGATCAGGGCGGTCTGGCTGCCAGCGGCCAGGGTCAGGGAAATATCGGTCAGCGCCTTGACCCGGGCTTGCCCCGCCCCGAACCAGCGGGACACCCCTTCCAGACGTATCAATGGCTGACTCATAGATCCCTCATACTGCTGCTGATCGTGCGACGGGCTGCCACCAGGGCGGGCCAGATCGAGGCCGCCACTCCGCCGAGCAGGGCCAGGCTCTGGGGCAGCAGGACCATGACCGGTTCCAGGCGCGGGTGGATCACCGAATTGATGCTGAACAGGGGATTGTAGGACGTGTAATGACTGATATCCAGGCCGATTCCGCTCCAGATCAGGCTGATCAGGACACCGAGGAGCGTGCCGAGCAGCCCGGCGCTGAAGCAGATGATAACCGCTTCGCCGAGGACGGTGATCGCAACCTCTCCGGGACGGGCACCCAGGGCTTTGAGGATCCCGTAGTAACGGTAGCGGTCCATGACCGAGATGAGCAGGGAATTGGTGACGCCGAAGGCGAGAATCGCAATGACCAGCAGGATCATAATCTGCATGGAAAATTTATTCAGCTCGAGCAATTGCTCAACTTCGGGTAACTGTTTCTGCCATGGGGTGATGCGGATTCCGGCCGTTGCCCCTTGCTGTAAAGTATTGACCAGACGCGTTAGATCGGTGCCTGGCCGGGTGAACAGCGCGGTTTTCAGTTGCAGGGGGATCGCTGGATCGAGGTCGGCTGCTGCGCTCAGGGGGAGGTAGCCAACGCCCTGGTCAAGGAGCTGGACGCCGGTTTGGAAAATGCCGCTGACGGTTAGCTGCTGCTGGCCCTGGGCCGTGATCAGTTGGAGGCTTTCTCCAACGTTAATATGCAAATCCTGGGCAAGCTTAGCGCCTAGAATAAAACCTTCCGATTCCTTGAGCCACGCCCCGGTGGTGAGCTTGGCAGAGACCGGCGAGCGCTCTGCCTCGCGCTGGGGATCGACCAGGAACAGCTGGACGGGGCTGGTGTGATGGTCATGTTTCAGAACCGCTGCAAAAGTTAACCGGGGGAGTAGATTCTCAACTTCAGGCAGCGGTTTTTGCTCCCAGCGGGCAACTTCGGCAACAGCCTGTCGGTTTGGCAGCGGTGGCGATTCGACAAGCAGGTTGCCATTATGCAGGGCGACGGCATTCTGCACCATGGTGTCGTTAACCCCGACCATGATCGCGCCCAGTACGATCAGCATGGCGACGCCGAGAGCGACGGAAATGAAGGTGACCAAGGTGCGCCGGCGGCGGCGCAAAACTGAACGCAACGCAAAGCGCAGCCAGAAAAATCATGGCTGATTTTCCTTCAACAGATCGTTACGTTCCTGCATGATTGATTTCTGGACCAGCAGCCCGAGGGCGGCGGTCTCTTTGATGCTGAATTCCGGAAGATAACGACAGAACGCCTGCTCTGCCCCTTGAAAATAGTTGATTGCGGTTCTGATGCTTCTGGTTCTGGCGCTTTCGAGTTGTCCGGCGACAGCCTTGGCGGCGGCAGGATCGGGAGCTTGCAGGTACTCTTGGAGCAGTCGCCGTTCATGGGGATCCTCACCATGAAAGGCCTGGGAAATGACGATGTTGTGGTGCTGCCGGGTCAGATCGTCCGCGACATCTTTGAGATCGTCGAGGATCTGGCAGCCGATGCCGAAGTCGGCCAGAGCTTTGGCGATATGCTTCGATCGCTCCGGGTCGGTGGCATTCAGGCGCTGGGCCAGGCGCACCGGAGTGCTGAACAAGGAGCCGGTTTTGCGGGGGTGGATTTGCTCGAGGACTGTTTCAACGGTCGGAATTTGCTGGGTCAGGTGCGATTCTTCCTCGTGCTCTTCGATACCGCTCGGAATCAACAGCGCCAGGACCTCGTTCAGCACTTTTTTAGCCAGCTGTTTGTCCATATGTTCTGCACCGAGTTCATTCAGGACATGTTTCGCCAGCACCATATCGCTGGTCATGATGGTCAGTACCGAACGGAACCTGATCCCGCCGCCGGGCAGATCAAATGGGATCACGCCCTTATATTCGTCATCCAGCAGGTTGTCGCAACCCGTGACTTGACCACGCAAACATTGGTAGATCATGGCGAAAAACGGCAGTCGTTCGGGATCAACTCCAGCCGCTTCGGCGGCCATGATGAACAGGGTGGAAAAGAGGTTGCGCTCCAAACTGAGCTGCTCTGGTTGGAGGGGAAGCAGGGTAACCTGGCCACCAAGAGTCTGGGTGCAGGCCTGGTGGAAGTCCTGTATGGTCTGTTGCTGAATATGGAAAGCCCGCGCCCAGGGCGGGCAAGCCATGAGAATAGTTGCGGGACTCTGGTTCATGAGCCTCTCCGGGCGTGGAGTACGCTGATGTAGCCTGCGAAGCGACCGCGTTCAGCAAGGTCCAGGTAACCGCAGGCGGTAATTTCCCGGCGCAGTAAACCGTCCATGTTCTCTTTTATTTCCGGTTGTCGGAACAGTTTCCAGGCGGTCCAGGACATGACCCAGCCCAAGGCGGTGTAGGGTCGATCCATGTCGGCGATGAGCAGCTCTCCCTTGGGTTTGAGGACCCTGCGGATTTCCTTGAGAGTCTGCTGTTTCAGGGCGCAATCGATATGATGGAAAAACAACGCCGAAGTGATCAGGTCGAAGGAGGCTTCGGCATAGGGGAGATCTTCGCCAAGGGCCTGGCGAAAGTGGCAATTGGAGCTGCTGCGCTTACGCTTGGCCACCTCTATCATCGGCCGGGAGGCATCAATGCCGATGACCTCCAGTTGTGGGTGGCGTCTGGCAATCCTGGCGGTCAACAGTCCGGTTCCGCAACCGATATCAAGAATGCGGGCGCCGTCAGCCAAGCTGATTTGCTCCGCCAGCCAGTGATTGAGGCGCGCTTCCTGGCCAAGGGTGACCAGCGGTTGAACCGCATCGTAAATCCTGGCCGCTTTGACAAGGACCCGGCCACGGGTTGGTAATGCTGCCGGTTGGGCCTGCTGGTTGTCGGAATCGTTCACAAAAAACCTTTCCAGGCATTTCTAAAAACAGCGAATCGTTAAATTGCTATATTCCAAGTATAATTGTAAACTTTATCACGAGCACTCATTCAGGGGGTAAAAAAATCCGCCAAAGGAGGCTGCCTCGATGGAACCCAGAATTCTCATTCCGGTCAATGATTCACCCACCACCCGCAAGACCATCGACGATATCTTGTCCTACCGAGAACGCTTCCCGGCCAAGCTGGTTCTGCTTCATGTGGTGGATGACCAGCTCGCCTATCGAATGATCCCTGATTTTCAGATCGAAATGGTCAGGGAGAATGCTGAAAAATCAGCCCGGCAGCGCTTAACCGAATTGGCGGAGCAGCTCAGGGCCGCAGGCTTTGAAATAGAGCTGCGGCTTGAATTTGGTGCGCCCAGGCGGGTGATCCCGGCTATTGCCAACGCAGAAGACTTTCAACTGTTGGTGATCGGGCGCAAGGCCGGTAGCGGCGAAATCCGCGATGTCCTGTTCGGGTCAGTGGCGAATTATGTCCTGCACAACGTCAAATGCCCGGTTCTGCTTTTTTAACGGGGAAATCCGGCCCGAGTGAGGACAAAACGGACACAGAACCCTCACTTTCTTTCTCAGCCATCGTTTAGTATTCCAGTGCGCTAGTGTTCAAAACTATGGACTTTCAGTCCACGCCTTTCCGGTTCTCTGAATTGAGTCCTTCCCCCTTGATGGGGGAAGGTTCGGATGGGGGTGGAAATGCTGGTCTGTCTGTGCGGCCGGGAGCATGGTGTGCAGTCGCTGGCAGGAGGTTTGAGGCTGATGACGCTGGAGCAGAGGGCAGCGATCTCAGGTGTTTTTCCGCAGGGCAAATATTATGCTAATAATTTATCCATATGCTTGATCCATAGCGGTGGAAAACAGATATTGAAAGCTCCGGATTTCAGCGAATCCGGTCTGAGGAGAAAAACATGAAGACCAAGGAAATTGCCCAATGGGCCGGAGTCATCGAACAGGAAGCCAGGCAGCGGGTCGGTGTGGCGGTTGCCAGGGATAGCCAGAAAAAAAGCGCGGTCCAGGCCGCGGCCTGTGAACTCTGGGCAAAGCATTTTCCGAAAAAGGGAGTGGTGAACGCGGAAGGTATTTTTATTTCGCGGCATATCCTGGTCGGCGGAATGGCTGCTGTCGAAAAGGCGGAATGGCCTTTGGAAAAAGCGCTCAGGCCGCTTTGCATAGGTCTGCTTAATGCGACCTTAAGCAAGCAGAAAAATTTTATCGAGGCTGCGGAAGAGATAACCAGGGCCGCGATTCAGGCCGCTCTTCTGGCTGATTATGATGCCTGTAAAATGACCGAAGAAGTGGTTGGTGCTATTCTTAAAGCCGGACAGGACAAAAAGTACAAAAGCGGCGACCTGTTGAAAACAATCTCTCGCTCGGCGGTGCTTGCGGCCCGCTCGGCACCGCAGAAAAAATCGGATCTGCTCGAACCCATGCTGATGGATCTGCTGGAAGGGAAAATCGATCTCAGCGTCGATGAGGAAGAGTAGCCGAGCAGGGCATGGTGTCCGCTGGTGATGAAAACGCTGTCTTCGGGAGGAACGCTGTCGCTTAGACCGAAGACGTCAGCCGGCCAATCAAGAGGGCTGGCTCTACTCGTCTTCTCCGCTCAGTTCTTCAAGCATGGCTTTGGCAAAATTTTTGGCCCTGCCTCCCGGAGCCATCATTCCGTAGGCCATTGCTTCCCGCAGTTCCTCTTCCGTGGCACCGTTCTGCTTCGCGACCGCGAAGTGTTTTTTCATTCAGTCGGGACAATGGACCGCCACGGCACAGGCAACCCGAATTAATTCACGGGTCTTCAGGTCGAGGACTTCGCTGTATTCGAAATCGAAAAATTTTTTCCGGATTTTCATCACGACCTCCTTGCCCCAAATGAGCGGGCGTTCTTGGCTTTTGATAATGCCCCTTCTCCTGCCCGGGATCGTTGTCCGGGGTAGGTTGTTTTTCTGGAACCCGGCTGGTTTCAGGCGAGATGCAGGGCTACATGATGTTCCTTCAAACAAGCAATAATCTCTTTGGGCGGCTCCTTATCGCAGAACAGTGCACTGATCTGCGACAGATGGCCAAGTTTGACTACGGCATTACGGCCAAATTTGGTATGGTCGGTGGCCAGAAAGACTTTGCGGGAGTTTTCGATGATGGCCTGAGCAACCCTAACCTCATGGTAGTCGTAGTCGAGCAGGGTCCCATCCGGATCGATGGCTGAGACACCGATAATGCCGAAATCGACTTTGAACTGATGGATAAAGTCGATGGTGGCTTCGCCGGTAATGCCCCGGTCGCGACTGCGCACAACCCCGCCGGCTATAATCACCTCACAGGTCTTGTTGCCGCTCAATATGGTCGCTACATTCAGGTCATTGGTAATCACCCGTAGACCCTCATGGTCGCGCAAGGCTCTGGCGACCTGCTCGGTGGTGGTGCCGATATCAATAAAGACCGACGCCCGATCGGGGATATAGTTGGCAACCTTCTGGGCGATTTTCTTTTTCTCTTCCAGCATCAGAATTTTGCGGGTTTCATAGGCCACATTCTCAACACTTGAATTCAGCCCGACGCCACCGTGAAAACGTCTGACCAGACCATGTTTGCAAAGTTCATTGATATCGCGGCGAATGGTCTGCGGGGTGACGTCGAAATCCTGAGCCATTTCATCGACGGCGGCAAACCCCTGTTGTCTGACCAAATCGACGATCTGCTTCTGTCTCAGGTTAAGATTCACCTCCATTTTTGGTGCGGTCATTTTTTCCTCATTGCAAAGATATATTCTTAAAACCGATTCTATTAAAGCATCGGATCGGAATAACCATTTAGTAAAAACTCACCATGAGAGCGAATCTATCATAATTGGACGAATCTTGACATGTTGTATATGGAATAATGTTTCGTTACGAAAGGAAATATCATTTATTTGAGAACATCCTTCAACGAGGGTAACCTTTTGACTTGTCGTCGAAAAATTATTTTCCCAAGTGAAAATTTAACATCTTTATAAAGCATTCTCGAGAGTGGTGTCAGCGGAATCGAAGCCCTGCCGACCCTCAATTGGGCCTTGAAAAGAGCTGTTTTAGTTCGAAATCGAATTATAAGCTAAAAAGGTTTTTGATATAGAACATAATTCTGTTGTAATTCTGATTTTTCTCATACTGGCTTTCGCACTAGAATAGTGTTTGTCTAGTATTGAAAAATTTAGATGACCCGGCAAGATGGGGGTTGTGCCTAGTAAATACATCGCGAGGGAGGTGGTGGCAGGAGGGTAGGAAACATAGGCGTTTTCTTTTCAATGTGATCACAAAAAATCAGTAAAAGGAGCAAGCGGATAAGTATTTTTCTTGGGGAATTATTCGGTACGGCCATTCTGATTGTACTGGGCTGTGGGATTGTCGCAAACGTTGTCCTGGAGGACTCCAAGGGGCAGAACTCCGGGTGGATCGTCATTACTGCCGGGTGGGGGTTCGCTGTTGCCATCGCCGTTTATGTTGTGGACTGGATCAGCGGAGCACACATTAATCCAGCGGTGACCATCGGATTCCTTGCTCTCGGTCAAATCTCATTCTCGCAAGCTCTGTTGTATTTTGCCGGCGAGTTCAGCGGCGCTTTCGTCGGCGCCGTAATCGTTTGGCTCGCCTATTTGCCGCACTGGTCAAAAACCGAGAATGCGGATCTCAAGCTGGCTGTGTTCTGCACCGGTCCAGCCATTCGTAATACCTTTGCAACCTTTATCTGTGAAGTCATCGGTACCGGGGTGGGGCTATGCGTTAGGTATTCTCGTTTTCAGCATAGGTCTTTCCCTTGGTGGTCCGACCGGCTATGCTATTAACCCAGCCCGTAACCTGGCACCGCGGATTGCCCATGCCTTATTGCCGATTTCAAGGAAGCGTGATTCAGATTGGGCTTATGCCTGGATCAAGGCGTCGTCGACCTCCTTTAATTCGAACCCGTTTCTGCTAGCTCTGCTAGCATCCATGACAGGAGAGGTTTATGGCCAAGTATGTTGCAGCAATTGACCAGGGTACCACCAGTTCACGTTGTATGATTTTTAACCACGCTGGAGAGCCGGTTGCCTCGTCCCAACTTGAACATGAACAGATTTATCCCAAGCCGGGCTGGGTTGAGCATGATGCCATTGAAATCTGGTCCCGGACCAAGGATGTCATCCATGACGCCTTGGAAAAATCAGGTCTGGTTGCCGCTGATATTGCTGCAGTCGGGATTACCAACCAGCGGGAGACGACGGTGGTCTGGGATAAAAATACCGGGCAGCCCTATTACAACGCCATTGTCTGGCAGGATACCCGGACCGATGATATCTGCAATAAACTTGCTGTCAACGAAGGGCAGGATCGTTTCCGCGCCAAGACCGGGTTGCCGCTGGCCACCTATTTTTCAGGACCCAAGATCAAGTGGTTGCTTGACAACGTCAAAGGATTGCGTGCCGCCGCTGAGAAAGGCGACGCCCTGTTTGGCAACATGGATACCTGGATCCTCTGGAAATTGACCGGCGGCGTTAACGGTGGCGCTCATATGACCGACGTGACCAATGCCTCGCGGACCATGTTGATGAATCTTGATGGGACCAAGTGGGATGATGAAATCCTTGCTATCATGGATATCCCGAAAGCGATGCTCCCGGAAATCCGCCCCTCAAGCGATCCTGATTATTATGGATACACGACTGAGCAGGGGCCTTTTGGCGGTAAAATCCCGGTCTGCGGAATCCTGGGCGATCAGCAGGCGGCAACAGTTGGACAAACTTGCTTTGAGCCCGGGGAAGCCAAAAATACTTATGGGACCGGCTGCTTCATGCTGCTGAATACCGGAACCGAAATCGTTCATTCCAAAAACGGCCTGTTGACCACTCCCTGCTATAAGTTCGGGAATGAGCCGACCGTCTATGCCCTGGAGGGCTCCATCGCCATCGCCGGCGCGGTTGTCCAGTGGCTGCGCGACCAGATGCGCCTGATTAACACCGCCGCCGATGTGGAAAACCTGGCACGCATGGTGGAAGATAACGGCGATATGTATTTTGTCCCGGCATTTTCGGGCCTGTTTGCGCCTTATTGGAAAAGTAATGCCCGCGGGGCCATCGTCGGCATGACCCGTTATCTGACCCGGGGCCATTTCGCCCGTGCCGCATTGGAAGCGGTTGCTTATCAGACCCGTGAAGTCCTGGACGCCATGGAAGCTGATTCCGGAGTCAAACTCCAGACTCTCAAAGTGGATGGTGGGATGGTCGCCAATGAGTTGTTGATGCAGTACCAGTCAGATGTCCTGGGGGTTCCTGTGACTCGTCCCAAGGTCGCTGAGAGCACCGCTCTGGGGGCCGCCTATGCAGCCGGTCTGGCCGTCAATTTCTGGAAAAATATCGACGAAATGAAACGGAACTGGGGCGTGGATAAAACCTGGGATCCGTCGGAAGACGATACCGCCCGGGTCAAAAACTATGGAAAATGGAAGAAAGCGGTCACCAGAACCTTCGACTGGATTGATTAAGCGTCATTCAGGCTAGAAAATACCGAGAAATCAACCCTGCTTCGATGTTGTTCGAAGCAGGGTTTTTTTAGGTATTGACAGTCCGATCGAGGCCATGGCTGGATGCGCCACGAAGCTGGAACCATTTCTCTTGTTGGTGTGAGAGCAACAATATTGCACTTTTGCCTGATCGGTTGAAGATCGCTCTGAACAGCCTATGTTCGCAAACAATAAAGCCCCGCTCCGATAAGTTCGGAGCGGGGCTTGTTCTTGCATAATCCGACTGGAAACTCAGTCGATAACGACCAGCAGATCGCCTTTTTTAACGTTGTCGCCGATATCGCAGTTAATCGACTTGATTTTACCGGTGGCGGTTGCTTTGAGGGCATTTTCCATCTTCATGGCTTCCAGCACCAGAATGGTCTCGCCGGCGGTGATGTCATCGCCAACCGCTTTTTCCAGGCGCAGGATCAGACCCGGCATGGGGGCCGCAATACCACCATCAATGGGTGCATCAGCATCAGCAGCTTTTGCTGCGGGCGCACCGGCTTTGCGCGGAGTCTTGGCGATACGCCGCGGAGCATTGCCGACCGGACGAACCACCGGGGTCGGTCCTTCTTCGTCGACTTCGATCTGGAAATATTCGTTGTCGACATACACGTTGAAGGTTCTGGCATTGGCGCTTTTGGCCGGGGCATCCGGTTTTTCAATGAGCAGGCCGGCCTTGGCTTTTTCAATATCAGCCATGACTTTCCGGCCCTCTTCAAGAGAGCGCGGTTGCAGCTCTTTCGGCATCTCCTCCTGGCCATATTTGTATTTGAGGAATTTTTTGCCGGTGACCGGGTAGATGGCGTAAAGAACGGCATCATCGATATCCTTTGCCAGCTCGCCGATTTCTGCCTTGGCGTGCTCCAGCTCAGGCTCAAGAATTTCCGCCGGACGACAGGTGATCGGCTCATTGCCGCGCGAATAATCGCTGAGCGCTTTCTGTTGAACCTCGGCGTCGATGGGGATTGCCGTTTTGCCGTACAGGCCGTAACAGAGATCCTTGACCTGTGCCGTAATCATCTTGTAACGCTCTTCAGGAGTGTCGAAGAGCACATTGTTGACCGTTTGAGTCCCGACGATCTGACTGGTCGGGGTGACCAGCGGGATCTGGCCGAGTTCACGGCGAACCCGAGGCAGCTCTTCAAAGACCTGCGGCAGTTTGTCCAGGGCATCCATCTCCCGCAACTGGTTGACCAGGTTGGAGAGCATGCCGCCCGGTGTCTGGTGAAGCAGGACATTGATATCGATGGTCGACAGCTTGGTGTCGTCGAGCAAGTGGCGATACTTGGGAACAATATCCCGTTCCAGGATAACATTGATGGCTGCCAGGGCATGGATGTCAAAGCCCGTGTCGCGATCGGTGCCGAGCAGGGTCATCACCAGCGGCTCAATGGCCGGGTGCGAGGTCCGGTTGGCATAGGGAGACATACAGGTATCAAGAATATCCACCCCGGCTTCAATAGCCTTGAGATGGGTCATGGCTGCCATCCCTGATGTGCAGTGACTGTGCAGGTGCAACAGCACATTTGGAACCGCATCTTTAATAGCCCGGATCAGTTGGTAAGCATCGTAGGGCGCAATCAGTCCGGCCATGTCCTTGATGCAGATGGAGTCGGCGCCGAGTTCCTCCAAAGCTTTGGCTTTTTGGACAAAGTATTCGAGGCTGTAGACTTCACCACCCAGACGGGGCTGGGTCATGGTGTAGCAGATACAGCCCTGGAAATGCTTGCCAGCCGCTTTGATGGCAGGAACAACGGTCTCGAAATTGCGATAATCGTTAAGAGCGTCAAAGGTACGGAAGATATCCATTCCGTTTTCAGCGGCCCGCTCAACAAAGGCTTTGGCCACATCATCGGCGTAGTTCCGGTACCCGACCAGGTTCTGACCACGCAGCAGCATGGAGAACGGGGTCTTGGTAATATGTTTTTTCAGGGTCCGCAGGCGTTCCCAGGGATCTTCGCCGAGGAACCGGTGCATGGTGTCGAAAGTAGCGCCACCCCAGGTTTCCAGTGCCCAGAAACCGATATTGTCCAACATCTCGGCAACCGGAATCATATCTTCGGTGCGGCCACGAGTGGCAAACAGGGATTGATGCCCGTCGCGCAGGGTCACGTCCATAATTTTAATGGGGTTCGCGGCGGCGGGGCGGTCTTTTGAATAGTTCAACGGGGTCATATTGACCTGGCCGTGATTGTTCATGTGCTGTCCTCCTGGTATTTAAGTCTTACCGGAAATTAATGGCTTTGAGCAGACTGCGCTGTTGCATCATATTGCTCTGCTGGGCCTGCACGAAACGTCCGGATCTGCTCCAGGCTTGATTGCGATGAGACAGGTCGAGGGCGGCTTGTTCTTCTTCGGCTTTGAGGTATGCTGAGACTGCGGCCAGCGCTGCTGCTAATTTTTTATTGCTGTTCATGGTGACTCCTGTCAGTCGTTAGAAATAGGTCTATTGCCCGAGGGTGTTGAAAAAGTCCCGCCCGAGTCTTTTCCAACGGCGCAGATGAATACTGCGTCAGCAAATTTCCTGTTCTATAAAAAAGCTACTGTTTTGTTCCATGCGCCCCACCAGGGGCTGTCTCTCTGCAAAACATTCAAGTCCCGTCTCACCTCACCGGAGAGGCGGGATGGTACTGCGATCAGAGGGGGATATTGCCATGCTTTTTAGCTGGGCGCTGTTCCCGCTTGGTACACAGGATCTCCAGGGCATCGATCAGTCTGGCTCTGGTTTGGGCCGGTTCAATGACTGCGTCGATATGGCCCCGGGCGGCCGAGCAATAAGGATTGGCAAACATCTGCTCGTATTCTTCTTTGCATTTTTGCCGTTCAGCCGCTTTATCCTCGGCTGCGTCAATCCGCTTCTTATAGATGACGTTGGCTGCTCCGTCGGCTCCCATAACCGCGATTTCCGCTGTCGGCCAGGCAAAAGCCATATCGTTGCCCAGGTCTTTGGCGTTCATGGCCAGGTAAGATCCGCCGTAATCTTTGCGCACCGACAACAGCAGTTTGGGGACCGTGGCTTCCGAGTAACTCCACAACAATTTGGAACCATGATTGATGATACCCGACCACTCCTGGTTGGTCCCAGGCAGGTAGCCGGGCACATCTGCGATGGTCAACATGGGGATGTTAAAGGCATCGCAAAAGCGAATGAAACGGGAAGCTTTGTTAGAGGCATTAATATCAAGGCAACCGGCCATGACCTGAGGCTGATTGGCAATAATGCCAATCGACCGGCCGTTGAGGCGGGCCAGAGCAACGATGATATTCGGTGCGTAATGCTCATGGGGCTCAAAGAATTCACCATCGTCCACGATATGGGCGATGACTTCCTTCATGTCGTAGGCGGCACTGGGGCTGTCCGGAATGATGCTGTTCAGTTCCGGGATCAGCCGGGCCGGATCGTCTCCGCTTGGAAACACCGGAGGCTCTTCCATATTATTGGAGGGCAGGTAGGAGAGCATGACTTTGATCTGCTCGATGCAGTCGGCATCATCTTCACAGGCAAAGTGGGCGACCCCGCTTTTGCTGTTGTGGGTCATGGCTCCGCCCAGTTCTTCCATGCTCACCTCTTCGCCCAGCACGGCTTTGATGACCGCCGGACCGGTGATGAACATGTGGCTGGTTTTTTTCACCATGAAGATAAAATCGGTCATGGCCGGGGAATAAACTGCGCCGCCGGCGGCTGAACCCATGATTGCGGAAATCTGCGGAATCACGCCGGAACACAAGGCGTTGCGGCGGAAAACCTGACCGTAACCGGAAAGGGAATCGACCCCTTCCTGGATCCGCGCGCCGGCTGAATCATTCAGGCCGACCATCGGACAACCGGCTTTTTCAGCCAGATCCATGACTTTGCAGATTTTGGCTGCATGCATTTCGCCGAGGCTACCGGCCCGGGCAGTGAAGTCCTGGGCAAAGGCGAAGACCGGGCGGCCATTGACGTAGCCGTGACCGGTGATCACGCCATCGGCCGGGACCTCGACTTTATCCATGCCGAAATTGGTGCAACGGTGCTGGACAAACATGTCCAGTTCACGAAAGGTTCCTTCATCAAACAACAGATCCAGACGTTCACGTGCGGTGAGTTTGCCTTTGGCTTTGTGTTTTGCGATTGCGGCTTCGCCACCCATCTGCAGAACTTTGGCTTGTTTCTCTTGCAGCAGTTTGATGGCGTCTTCTGTCCTGCCCATCGAAATGACTCCTTTATTACGTTAAAGTTGCTTGGTTTTCTTGCCTGACAATGATTCTGGCGGTGATTCTTGCCAGAGCATTGTGCAGCAACAAAATAATCCGATTTTTACCTGAAACGCATGAAGTGACGCTCATGTCGAAAAGAAAGCTCAGTCGGCGCTTTCTACGACAGCATTAACTTCAATTGTCGGCATCAAGTAACGGGGTAATGCCCGATGCCATGACTTCTCTCAGGGTAAGTTGGCGTTTGATGCGTTGGCCCTCATCCCTAAGGTAACGCATCGCTTGATTCCCGCCCGGAAAACAAAGCAGACTCTCCGCTCTAAAAGAGCAATACAAATAAGATATGAATGGATGTCACTGTGCGTACTCTGGGGGACATCCTGGCGGCTGTCAACGGAACGTTGATGACCGGTATGAATTTGGCTCCAACAAGCCTATTTCCCAGCTTGAAAGAACAAACGCAAAACTATATATCAGCTTTATTTTGAAACTACAATACGACTTGCAGGAAAAAATCCCCCTGCAAGCGCATCAATTGCCGGTGACGGAGGGCTATTTCCCTCTGCCACCGGCAACAGGTTTACAGGTTGTAGAAGACGTTCTTGCCGTTGAAAACGGCGCTATCGTCGAGTTCGTCTTCGATCCGCAGCAGCTGGTTATATTTGCAGATGCGGTCGGTCCGGCACAGCGAGCCGGTCTTGATCTGCCCGGCGTTGATGTTTTCAGCCCGCCGGCAGGCGGCCTGACCGATGCCTTCACTGAGAAGTTCATCGCTTAGGGGTTGACTCGGTGGATTAAAGCGGTTGTTTTTCAAGGCGGAATCGGCTTCCACATCGCACGCGATCCGGTCCATTAAAGCGACTGCCGCTACGGGGTATTGGCCGCCAGCAGTTTCCGCTGAGAGCATCACCGCATCGCTACCGTCCAGGATGGCGTTGGCGACATCGGAGACCTCGGTCCTGGTGGGGCGCGGGCTGCTGATCATGCTTTCCAGCATCTGGGTTGCGTTAATCACCGGTTTCCCGACCGAGTTGCACTTGCGGGTAATCTGTTTCTGGATGAGCGGAACCTGTTCAGGGTTCATTTCGTCCCCGAGATCGCCGCGGGCCACCATGGCCCCGTCGGTCACGGCCAGGATGGCGTCAAAGTTGTCCACTGCCTGAGGCTTTTCGACTTTGGCGATCACCGGGATATCGGCGTTGGCTTGGTTGAGAATGGTTTTAATTTCAGTAACGTCACTGGCTCGGCGAACAAAAGACAGGGCGATATAATCCACCTCGTGGCTGATGCAGAAGCTGAGGTCGTGGAGATCTTTTTCGGTCAGGCAGGTCGGCAAGGATGGCGACGGGGTGCTGCAGTTGCGCAGCCACCTCGCGGATTCGTCCGATCAAGATCTGCTTGTCAGCATGATCACCGTGAGAAAAGTTCAGCCGGAAAACGTTGACTCCCGTTTGAACAAGCTTTTGCAATTGCTCGGACGAAGAGCTGGCCGGGCCGACGGTAGCAACGATCTTGGTACGTCGAAACTCTGCCATGAACCTATTTAGTTTTCATCCGGAAACGGCTTTTTTTCACTGTAGCAGCGTCAGCCAGCAGGTTTATTTGTGCAGCGTAGCGGTGTACGCCACCGCGTAAGACCTTGATGTCCTTGACACAACGGAAAACTGCTCGTTTCTGGATGACAACTATTTAAATAGCGATCTTCAATCGCTCATTGACCAGGCGCTGTTCGGCCTCCTGGCGGGTATTGTCCCAGCCCAGGGTTTCGGCCATCAGTTCGATGACCCGGGGGGCAACCTGTTCCGAAGCAGCTTCGTCAATCAGTGCCAACGGCAGGCGTCGAACCAGAACATCGATTGCATGCAGGGCAAATTCATGTTGAGCGGCATAGATGACCTCCGCTTCGATGTAGGGATGGTCCGGATGCAATCTGGCGGCGTAACCGCTGGTTGCCAGCTCGGCAACCTGATCGGCCTGGTCGCCGTAAAAGTGGTGCATGTTTTTGGCCACCTCCGGGTCCAGGCCGTACTGGGCTGCCAACTGCTGATCAGCGTTGGCTTTGAAGCCGGCGCCGCCGACCACCGGATATTGCGTGGTCCGACAGGGTCCGGCGTTGTCAAGGGTAAAGGCCTTAGCCGCCTGATTAATGGTATCTTCCGCCATGCGGCGATAGCTGGTCCATTTGCCACCGACAATTGTCAGCAACCCGGTATTGCTTAAGGAAATAACATGGTCGCGGACCAGGTTGGAGGTATCGGCGGCCTTGGGGTCGGAGACCAACGGGCGCAGGCCGGACCAGGCTGCCTTGACGTCTGACCTGGAAACCTGAAGCGCGAAATACTTGCTGACGTGGCGCAACAGGTAGTCGATCTCTTTTTCCGTGGTCGGGGGATGCTCGACGATTGGCGCCGGGTCGTCGGTAGTGCCGATCAGGGCATGCCCCTGCCAGGGCAGAACAAAGAGAACCCGACCGTCCTCCGTCTTGGGGATCATCAGTCCGGTTTCCGGCGGCGCAAATTTTTTGTCCAGGACCAGGTGGATTCCTGAGCTGGCCGACATGATCGGTGCTGCCTGGGGATCGTCCATTTTGCGGAGCTGGTCACCGAACGGACCGGTTGCGTTGATGACGCCTTTGGCCGAAATGGTCCACTCGTCTTCGGTCAGCTTGTCTCTGACGCTGACGCCGGTGACTCTTCCCGCCACTTTTTGCAAGGCCGTGACTTCCAGGTGATTGGCGACAACGGCACCTGCGGAAACCGCTGTCTTGACCAGGGCAATGGCCATCCTGGCATCGTTGAATTGCCCGTCATAATAATGGATGCCCGCCTTGAGCCCTTCAGCCTTAATTCCCGGGAAGCGCTTCAGGGTTTCTCTGCGATTTAGGTAGGAGCTTTTGCCGAGGCTTAATTTGCCGGCAAGGAAATCGTACAGCTTCAGTCCGGCAAAAACCTGCGGAACATCGATCCATCTGTAAAGGGGGGTGACAAAGGGGAGCGGGTGGGCCAGGTGCGGGGCGTTTTTCAGCAGAATGCCGCGCTCGTGCAGGCCTTCCTTGACCAGGTCATACTGCTCTTTGTCCAACCGCTTGACGGCCTTTTCGAGATAGCGGACCCCGCCATGAACGAGTTTGGTGCTGCGGCAACTGGTTCCTTCGGCGAAGTCGTTTCTCTCCAGCAGGGCGACTTTTAGTCCCCTGCTGGCTGCGTCAACGGCAATGCCGCAGCCGGTAGCACCGCCACCGACGATCAGCAGGTCAAAGGTTGTTCCGTCCCGAAGTTGCTCAAGGGCTTCTTGTCTCGACATAAGCACCTCACCTTTTTTAGGCTTTAGAGGAGCGCAAAGCGGACGCGCTGGGAATAATTTAATGTTCGAAAACGATCATAATGCGCTGTTGAAATGTTTGCAATTGAAAAAGTCCTGGAGCGTCAATCCAGCATGACAACTGCGCCCCCGGGAGTTGTTTGAGAAAACTGTTTTATGGCAGCAATTCAAGAAGATTATGATCACAGCAGAAGGTTTGTATATTTTTCCTGAGAGACTGGAAGTTGTGTTTTCGAATTTTTTGGAAGAGCTGCGAGATGTGCGTTTTTTTTCAAAACTGAACATCAGCCCTGGTGTTGTTCTCAGCACACTTTTGGTCATCGGTGCAAGCGGAAGGGCTGGTTTTCGAGGAGGGGCAAAAAACGACACGGAGGCCACGTATTGTGGCCTCCGTGCTCAGCTTTGCTGCCCGGGTCCGTTCTGAACTTGGACGGGCTGGTTGTTTAGAACCGGAAGCAGCTCATTCAGCTTCTGCAGCCGGGACCACAGGGGCGCATCATATCTCCGCCGGTCCTTCCCGGGCCGTCACAAGAGCGGCCGCCCCGGCTGCCGGGGAACCCCCAGCCCATTTCCCTGAGCTGGTCAGCCTTTACCCGCTGCTCCGGAGTCAGAATTGAACTGACGGCCTGCTGCATTTTGGCTCGTTGAACCATCATTTCAGTTCGTAAATCAGCCTGTTTCTGCGCGATAGCCCGGAATTCGGCCTCATTGAAAGTGTCTGCCGACCGATAGCTGTTCATTTCGGCACGGCCGGCCAGCATCTTGTCACGGAGCGCCTGGTGTGCTTTCCACTGCTGGTCGAAAAGGTCGGCAAGCTGTTGTTTCTGGTCGGCAGTCAGGTCCAGCACGACTGTCATGCGCTCAAGGCGTTGGCCGACCCGCTGCTGGTGTTGCTCGTAGGTCATCGGGGCACCCATGCCAGCCCCTCTTGCCCCTGGGCCGGGGCAATTGCGACCGTACCCGCCGCCGCCCCAGGCAAAAGCTGACCCGGCGGTGAAGAGCAAAGCCATCAACAGGGTTGGTATCATCAACTGTTTCTTCATGGTGCGGTCTCCTTATGTTGGATGTTGGAGTGATTTCCGAATTGCTGATGGTGCAACTCTAACCCAGCCTATCTGAAGTGTGGGTTAAGAGCTGTAAAGATATGTTAAGTTAAAAAAATCATGAAAACAGGGGCACTTAACAAATTTTTACATCAGCGCTGGCGCGTTTTCAGTATATTGATCAGAAGACCAAAAGGAGATCCTATGAAAGATATACTGGTGATTGATGATGATCGGGAATTGTGCGAACTGCTGACCGACTATTTGCAGGGCGAAGGGTTTTCCGTGGTCACTGTCAATCATGGTGTGACAGGTGCCGCGGAAGCTCTTGATGAAAGTCATGAACTGGTTGTCCTTGATGTGATGTTGCCGGGCCTGAATGGTTTCGATGTCCTCCGAAAGATTCGTGAGCAGAGCAGGATTCCGGTGATTATGTTGACCGCCCGCGGCGATGATATCGATCGTATCGTTGGCCTTGAACTCGGTGCTGATGACTATTTGCCGAAACCGTTTAATCCACGCGAACTGGTTGCACGCATCCGTGCCATTCAGCGTCGCACTGAGCAATTGGAGCCGGCCGGAGCCAGGAAAACAACCGAGCTGAAGGTCGGGGATGTGCTGTTCAATGCGACCAGCAGAACGGTGAAACGAGGTGGGGAAAACATTGAATTAACCTCGGTCGAGTTCAATCTGCTGGAGGAACTGCTGGCCAATGCCGGGGAAGTGATCAGCAGGGAAGAGCTGGTGCAGAAGGTGCTGGGGCGCCGGCTTTCCGCTTATGATCGCAGTATTGATGTGCATGTCAGCGCCTTGCGCAAAAAGCTGGGTCATTCCAGCGGCGGTAGTGAGCGAATCCGCACGGTGCGGGGAATCGGTTATATCTATTGCCGACCGGAGAATGACGCCTGATGCGCAGCCTGTTCTGGAAGATTTTCCTTTATTTCCTGCTGATCATCGTGCTGGTCTCCGGGGTGGTTGTGGTCCTGACCTTTTTGCGCGACCAGGAGTTTCCGCCCTTGGCTCATCAAGGGTTTGCCCGCCGCGCGATCACCGATTACGGTTTGGACGCCATCAAGGTTTACGAACAGTCCGGAGTTGACCAGCTCGATCAATATGTCGATCGGCTGGCGGACAGTTCCGGGATCAGGCTGGTCCTGTTTGATCAGACCGGCCGCGCCCTGACCAAACGAATGGTGCCGCGGCGGATGCTGCGGATGGCGCAGCGGGCCATGCGCAGCGGGGAAATCGTTTTGCCGAGGATGGGCACGCACAACGGTTTGGCCGGAACAGTGGTTGCGCCCTCGGGAGCGACCTATGTGGTGTCTGTCAGCTTGCCTGAGCAGCCGCGGCCGCGGGATCTGGTGCGCGGGGTAACGCACGGCTTTCTGGGCTGGCAATTACTCTTATTATTGGCGGTAACGGCACTGGTTTGTTATGTGCTTGCCCGCTCCCTGACCTCTCCCATCGGGCAACTGCGCTCTGCAACCCGCCGCTTCGCAGCTGGGGACCTGTCGACCCGGATCGGTAGTAAAATCGCCGGCGGCAATGAATTGGCGGGGTTGGCGCGTGATTTTGACGAGATGGCGGAGAAAATAGAGGTGTTGGTCGGCTCCCAGCAGCGCCTGCTTCGAGATATCTCCCATGAACTGCGTTCTCCGCTGGCCCGGCTCGGCATCGCGCTGGAGCTGGCTCGGCAGCATGAGCATGGCGAGCCGCGCCGGAAAGCCCTGGATCGCATTGAGCTGGAGTCTGAGCGGATGAACGATATGATCGGTCAGTTGCTCAGTCTGACGCGTCTGGAAAGCCACCGCAGTGTCGTGCCCATGGAGCCGTTCGATCTTGCCGATCTTCTCGCGCGGTTGGTCAAGGATGCTGACTTCGAAGCGGCCAGTCGCAATTGTCATGTGCTGTTCAACGGTCCCGAGCAGTGCCAGCTGGCCGGTTCGGAAGAGTTGCTGGCCCAGGCGTTTGAAAATATGATCCGCAATGCCGTAAAATATACCGCCGACGGCAGCGAAGTCCAGGTAACGTTGCGAGTCCACCAGCATGAGCTGATTATTCAGGTCGCCGACCGTGGCCCCGGGGTGCCGGAGGAAAGCCTGACCAAAATATTTGAGCCCTTCTACCGGGTTGCTGACGACCGCGACCGCAAAAGCGGGGGCACCGGCATCGGTCTGGCCATTGCCCAACGCGCGGTGCATCTGCATTATGGTTCGATTGTCGCCAGTAATCGGCCCAGTGGCGGCTTACTGATTGAAGTTCGCCTTAATATTTAAATATATATATCTTGATTGAATGTCGGTGGCTGCGCTAAGATGGCGCAAACATATCAATGGAGCTCGCTATGGACTGGTTATATCTCATCGGAATCATCGTCGCCTGGTATGTATTGAACCGCTGGATTCTCCCGCGGCTGGGGATACAGACTTGAATGGCGGACAGTTGTCAGCTTCCGCGTGACGGGAGCAAAAAAACAGGTTCAACGGAACAATCCGAGAAAAAATAATCACACCAAAAAAGCTTCAGGGGTCGTTGGATTCCTGAAGCTTTTTTGGTTTCTTTTCCTCCACCTTGCAAGCGTGGAGGACTTCCTTTACAACCACCCCCGCACAAACCCGACAGATGACCTGGCCGGGCCAACCGCTGGTCACTCGTTCAATAACGATGGAACTACAGATAAGGTGAAAAAAGTTTGCAGAACGAATCGCGCAACCGCAACGGCAGGGAGCGCTGGTCCACTTCTTCCAGGGAAATTTCACGGGAATTGCCACGGGCCCGGTCAAAATGACCGATTAGTTCGGCAACCGTCGGATGATCGAATATTTCAACATTGAATTCAAAGTTGAGCCGCAAGCTGCGCGGATCCAGGTTGGCGGAGCCGACCAGGGCATATTCATCGTCGATCAGCAGCAGTTTACTGTGTACGAAAGGCGGCGGCTGAAAGAAGATGTGGGTATTCAGTTCCAGCAGTTCAAACAGATAGGCGCTGGAAGCCCAGGCCACATAAGGCAGGTTGTTCTTTTCCGGCAACAGGATATCGACCCGCACTCCACGCAGGGAGGCTGCATTGATGGCGGCCAACTGGGCGCGATTGGGGATGAAGTAGGGGGTCATGATGCGGATATGTTTTTTGGCGCAGGCCATAGCGCCGATCAGCAGCCAGTTGAGTTTTTCGTGCTGTTCATTGGGGCCGGCGCTGATGCCGCGACAGCAGGCCGACCCGACCACCGGCGACGACGGCCAATCGCGCGGTTTTCGTTTGGAGCCGGTGGCAAAGTGCCAGTCTTCCATGAAGGCATCGCGCAACTGGGCGCAGACCGGTCCTTCCAGCTGGAAATGAATGTCGATGACCCGCCGCGGGTCCGAGCTATTGGCCAGGTGCTTTTGGCGGATGTTCATCCCCCCGGTAAAGCTTACGGTGTGATCCACAATCAGCAGCTTCCGATGGTTTCTTAAATTGAAGTACAAACTTTGTGGCAGGGTCAGCGGCAGAAAAACCGCGGTCTGTACTTTGGTGGTTTTAAAATGGCGGCGAATTTTGCCGAAGGAATAGAGCTCTCCGTAGGCATCGATAAGCACGCGGACATCAATACCGCGTTCAGCAGCTGCGCTCAGGGCAGTTGCGAATTGCAGGCCGATAGCGTCGGGTTTGATGATGTAGCTGGAGAGAAAGACCGAATCTTTAGCGGCGTTGATGGCTGCCAGCATGGCCGGATAGGCCTGCTCGCCATTGTGCAGAACGGTCACTTTATTGCCGTACAGCAACGGCCGACGGGTGACGGAATCGGACAGAGTGATAAGGGCCTGGCTGGTACTGCTGGTCGGAAACTGTTCGAGATCGGCCGGGTGGGGCGGTTGATTGACATGAAGCCAATGCATTCCCTGCCCTTGTTCCTGTAATTCGCGGGCTCGGGTGCGGATGCGATTGACACCCAGCAATAAATAAAGCAGAGCGCCGACACCGGGTAACGCCAGGCAGGTAATGATCCAGCCGAGAGCCGCGCGTGGATCGCGCTTGCTCAGTAACGCGTGTCCGGCCGCGAGCAGAGAGATCATCCAGAGGATGGTCAGCAGTAACGGCAGCATGGGCCTCCCGGTGCATTGGCGGACTGTTGGTGAACAGTCTCAAGAGCTCGGCATTGAGCCACTCATTGCAATGGAAAAATCTTTCCCGAAGCCGCCTTGGCTGAATAAAGACCGCCGTTGAACCCCATAAGCCAAGGGGGCAGAGTCAATAACCCGCACCTGCGGGGTCGGGATCATTGCTGTTGCGGCCGGGCTGAGTACACAACTTCAGTGACCGGGCAAGACAACATGAAATGTTCAGCAAGATTATCAGGTTTGCCACTTTCTGTCTATCAAGCTGTTGGAAAAGTAGGTGTTTTTACTGTGCTCCGGCTGGGCGATCAGAGCCGCAGCCGGAGCAGAAAGGTCAGCGTAAGGAGGTTCCACAACGGGGACAGGTCAAGACGGTATTGGTGGAAACTTTTTCCCCGCAGGTTGGACAATTGAACCAGTGGCGGCAAAAGCGGCACTGTTGTTCGGAGAGGCCCTGCTTTTTCTTACATTTCGGACAGCGGCGGTACATCTTTCTGCTTTTCAGATAATCTTCGAAAAAAAGGCCGCAGCGCGGGCATTCAGTGGCACCAGGCTTGACCGTCGCCTCGCAACCGGGCAACGGGCATTTGATGACTGTTTTACAGCTGTTGCACCAGTACTCACCTTTGAGGGGTTCTCCACACGTTGGACATTTTTTGATAGCCATCGTTGACTCCATGAATCGATTCTGGTCGGTGTCGGTTCGATACAGGTTTCTATCATAGTCGACAAAAAACAGATTGCCAAGAGCCAACCGGGATCGAGGCGATTATCCGCTTGTCAATCTTGCTGGCAGGCGGGGCATGCAAAGGTTGTACAGAGGGGTGAAAAGATGAAGAGGCCTGAGCGGGAGCAGCCGGTATTTTACCAAACCAAAAAAGCCGCCCGGGCGGCTTTTTTGGTTTGGTAAATCAAGATGTTTGCTGCTGCTTACTGCTCCAGTTTAGCGGTCAACTGCGGCGTTTCACGCTTCATGACAAACAGGTAGCTTTCTTTGAGCTTTTTGGTGAACAGGGTTCCCAGCCACAGCGGGCTCCAGACCACGCCGGCCATGAGCCAGCGCTTCAACGCCCCGGTATCGGTTTTATCAGCCTTTATGGTCAGATCGATTTCCTCATAGCCTTGGTGTGAAATCGAGACCTGATGCTGTTTTCCACTGCTCAATTTATAGTCATAGTAGAGCGGAGTCTGGCCGACGGCCTGGCCGTTGATCATGACAATCGCTCCGGGCGGTTCGGACTGAATCAGGGCCTGTTGCGAAGCGCATGCGCTCAGAAAGGCCAACAACAGGAACATGGCGACACATTTACTTATCATTTTATAACTTTTCATTTGTTGCTCCAGCTACGTAACTTCTAAAAAACTGAACTGGAAACTGTTGGGGTTAACTCTTGGGCATTGTTAATCTGCAATGCCTGTGCCCTTAATCGCCGGTCTCCGCGATTATCTGGCCGGAGCAGGAAAAAAAATTATAAATGATTTGATTCAGCGCAGATAACTTTCCTTCATGAACTGCCCGCATCTTATCGACGCATTGGCGGCTAGGTTTAAATTTCTAATTCAGCGACATTATTTGTCAGCCTGTGCAGATTTTGCGTATTGTCCGACGTCGCTGCTTAGATAAGTGCCCAAGAATCGCCCGGTATGGGATTCGGCACAGGCGGCGACTTCCTCGGGGGTCCCGCTGGCTACAATCAGGCCGCCGTTGCGGCCGCCCTCCGGGCCCAGGTCGATGACATAGTCGGCGGTCTTGATGACGTCGAGATTGTGTTCGATGACCACCACGGTGTTGCCGGTTTCAACCAGCCGGTTCAAAACCTCCAGCAGTTTGTGGATATCTGCAAAATGCAACCCGGTTGTCGGCTCATCCAGGATATAGATAGTCTTGCCGGTAGCTCGTTTGCCCAGCTCCCGCGCCAGCTTAACCCGCTGGGCCTCGCCGCCGGAGAGAGTGGTGGCGCTTTGGCCCAACTTGATGTAGCCGAGGCCGACGTCACGGATGGTCTCCAGCTTATTGCTGATTTTCGGGATGTTCTCCAGGAAGCGGCTGGCCTGATTGACCGTCATGTCGAGCACTTCGGCAATACTTTTGCCTTTGTACTTGACCTCCAGGGTTTCCCGGTTGTAGCGGGCGCCTTTGCAGACTTCACACTGGACATAAACATCGGGCAGGAAGTGCATTTCAATTTTAATGATCCCGTCGCCGCTGCAGGCTTCGCAGCGGCCGCCTTTGACATTAAAGGAGAAGCGGCCCGGTTTGTAGCCGCGGATTTTTGCCTCGGGCAGTTGCGCGAACAGTTCACGAATGTCGGTAAATACCCCGGTATAGGTGGCCGGATTGGAGCGGGGAGTTCGGCCGATGGGGGACTGGTCGATATCAATGACCTTGTCGAGCTGCTCTAGCCCGCGGATATCCTTGACCGGACCGGACTTGTCGCGGGCGCGGTGCAGGCGCTGGGCAAGGGCCTTGTACAGGGTTTCGATCACCAGGGACGATTTGCCCGAGCCGGAGACCCCGGTAAAGCAGGTCAGCACGCCGAGGGGAATTTTGACATCGATATCGCGCAGGTTGTTAGCCCGGGCGCCGATAACCTCCAGCCAGCGGTCGGTGCCGCGGCGTATCTCGGGCACCGGGATCTGTCGCTGCCCGGAAAGGTATTCCCCGGTCAGCGAACCGGGCACGGCCATCACTTCTTCGGGCGTGCCTTGGGCAACCACTTCGCCGCCGTGGACTCCGGCGGCGGGGCCCATGTCAATAACATGGTCGGCCGCACCGATGGTCTCCTCGTCATGTTCAACCACCAACACCGTATTACCTAGATCACGCAGCCGTTTCAGGGTCATCAGCAGCCGCTGGTTGTCACGCTGATGCAGGCCAATGGACGGTTCGTCCAGGATATAGAGTACCCCAGTTAATGAAGAGCCGATCTGGGTAGCTAACCTGATCCGCTGTCCTTCACCACCGCTCAAGGTGCCGGCACTGCGGTCCAGGGTCAGATAGTCCAGGCCGACATGGGACAGAAAAGAGAGCCGTTCGCGGATTTCCTTGAGAATCCGCCGGGCGATCTCCATGGCCTTCGGGGGTAGTTCCAGGTCTTTGAAAAAAGTTTCCGCTTCAGCGATGGAGAGTGCGGTCACCTGCTGAATATTTTGCTCGCCGATGGTGACATGGAGGGCTTCCGGCCGCAGCCGGGCACCGTGACAAGTCTGGCAGGGGATCACGCTCATAAAGCGTTCGAGATTCTCGCGTACGCTGTCCGAATCCGTTTCATGATAGCGCCGTTCCAGGTTGGGAATGACACCTTCAAAGGGTTTTTCATAAAAGTGGCGGCGGTCACCCTGGTCATAGAAAAAGCGTACGTTCTCTTCCCCGGAACCGTAGAGGATGATCTGCTGAATCGGTTCCGGAATTTTGCCGAAGGGGGTACGGATATCGAACTGGTAATGGCTGGCCAATGCTTCGAGTAGAGCCTGATAATAATAGCCGGTACGGGTATCCCAGGGGATGACCGCGCCTTCGCGCAGAGAGAGATCCGAATTGGGGACGACCTGTTCCCGATCGAAAAACATTCGCGTCCCCAGGCCGCTGCAGTCGGGGCAGGCACCATGGGGATTGTTGAAGGAAAACATCCGCGGGGTGATCTCCGGGTAGGACAGGCCGCATTCGATACAGGCGTGTTTAGCGGAAAACAGGCGGCTCTCCCCGTCCGGGATCTCGATCCGGACCAGACCGTCGGCCAGCCGCAAGGCGGTTTCAATGGAATCGGCCAGGCGGGTTTGGATATCCGGTTTCATCACCAACCGGTCGACAACGACTTCAAGGCTGTGTTTCTTCTGCTTGTCCAGCTCAACTTTATCGCCCAGCTCGTGCATGACGCCGTCGATACGGATGCGCACAAAACCGTCCGCCTGCAGCTGGGCCAGCTCCTTGCGGTATTCCCCTTTGCGTTCACGGACGATGGGCGCCATGACCATCAGCCGGGTCTTGTCCGGTAGCTGCAGAATCTGGTCAACCATCTGCTCAACGGTCTGGGGCCTGATTTTTTGACCGCAGCGATGGCACAGAATCTCGCCGACGCGGGCGTAGAGCAGGCGCAGGTAATCGTAGATTTCGGTGACCGTGCCGACCGTGGAGCGGGGATTCTTGGAGGTGGTTTTCTGCTCGATGGAGATGGCCGGGGACAGTCCGTCGATCTGATCGACATCCGGCTTTTCCATTTGCTCAAGAAATTGGCGGGCGTAGGCGGACAGGCTTTCAACATAGCGGCGCTGTCCCTCGGCGTAAATGGTATCAAACGCCAGGGTACTTTTCCCCGAGCCGGAAACGCCGGTAATGACGACCAGCTGGTCGCGGGGAATGTCGATATCGATATTCTTCAGATTGTGCTCGCGGGCACCGCGGATTTGGATTTTGTCGATCATAGCAAACCAGGATTCAGAGGAAGAGAAAAAGTCATAGCGTTCGGCGATTAAGGGCCATATGGTCCGCCATTTTCAATGCGGCAACCAGGCTGGCGATACTGGCCTTGCCCTGCCCGGCCAGGTTGTAGGCCGTACCGTGGTCGACGCTGGTCCTGACAATGGGCAGGCCCAGGGTGACGTTGACGGCGTCATCGAAGTGAAGCAGTTTCAGGGGGATGAGCCCCTGATCATGATACATGCAGACGACTGCGTCATGGCTGCCGCGGGCTGCAAAGTGGAACAGGGTATCGGCGCTGTGCGGGCCGTCGGCAATAATTCCTTCGGCTTGTGCCGCGGCAATGGCCGGAGCGATCAGTCGCGTTTCTTCGTCGCCGAACAGGCCACCCTCTCCGGCATGGGGATTGAGAGCCAAAACGGCAAGGCGCGGCTTGGCAACGGCGAATTGTTTCTCCAGGCTGGTCGCGGTAATGCGGATGGTCTGCAGGATTTCGGCCTGGCTCAGGGCCGCCGGAACATCGGCATAAGCGAGGTGAGTGGTGACCAGGCAGACCTTCAGTTGAGGTCCGGCCAGCATCATGACCACCTTATCGACACCGCAACGTTCGGCCAACAGTTCGGTATGGCCGGGAAAATGGCAGCCGCTGGCATTGATGGCGGCTTTATTGATCGGGCAGGTCACAATCCCGGCAGCCTCATTGTTCAGGCAGTCGGCGATGGCCCGTTCAACATAATCCGCCATGGCTTTGCCGCAGGCCAGGTCCGGGTGGCCGTAACGCAGCTCGCGCGGGCTGAGCTGTGAAACACTCCGCACCTGCAGTGTCTGGTCGCTTAAGGCAAGCTGGAACAGGTCCCCGGCAAGTTGCCGGATGACGGGCTGCAGGCCGTAAACAGCTGCGGCCTTGTCAAGAACCGCGATATCTCCGACCGCGCAGACCGGGTGCTGCAGATCGGCAAAGTGTCCGTCGAGAAGTGTTTTTATGATTAGTTCAGGGCCGACCCCAGTCGGGTCGCCCATGGTCAGGAGCAATGGTTGCATGTTGTTTTCCGCTTCAGGGTAAAAATCCACAATAGATCACTATAACGGAAGCGGCAATCCGGAGACAAGCTCCAGCGGGAAAAGATCCCCCGGCCACCAGCTTGGGCAGACGGGGGCGGAAACCGGGCGGCGTCCGTTTAAATGCGGATGTCGATGTGGGCTTTGTCGTAAATTTCCTGTTCCCATTCCTGGTAGCGCGCTTCGGCTTTCTGTTGCCTGAGCGTGTCCTCGATTTTTTCTTTGACCCGGTCAAACAGATGGCTATCCCCGGGATTGCGGTCAGCGATCACAAACAGGTGCAGTTTACCGTTAAGCAGGATCGGTTCGCTGATTTGTCCGGCGGTCAGACCGGCGAGAATCTTCTGCAGCGGTTCGGCCAAATCTTTTTCCACCACTTCGCCCATGTCCAGGCCGCTGGCGATATCGGCCTGGCTGGCCACGACTTTGTCAAAATCTTCCCCGTCCAGCAGCAGTTGGCGGGTCAGCTCAGCCTGCTTCTGCAATTTCTCAAAGTCCTGTTGACTGGCGCCGGCCGGAATCGGGTAGGCGATCTCCTTGACATGAACTTTGGGCTGGACCCGGTAGTCATCGATATGTTCTCGAAAATAATCGCGCACTTCGCCACTGGTGACGAGAACCTTGTGGTTGACTTCACGCCCCATCAATTTATAGCGCAACAGCTCTTTGGTGATTTTTTGTCGGTAGCTGGCCATGGTCATTCCCTGGGCGGCCAGAGCCTGCTGCAGAGCCTCCTCGGTCAGGTTATTTTTGCGGCGCACATCATCAATGGCGGCGCTCAGCTCCGATTCGGAGACCTGTAGATCGAGTTCTTTGATGCGCTGGTCGACAAGTTTATCCCCGATCAGTTTATGCAGGGTTTTTTCTTTGAGCTGATCAAATTGGGCGGAGGACAGCCGGTTCTGGTCAGGGATATTCGCCAGTGCTTCTTTCAGAGCCTGATCCAGTTGGTAGCTGGTGATGATTTCATCATTGACCACGGCAGCAACTTTGGTGAGAGTCTTGGCGGAGACCGGCAAAGAGCAGAGCCCGAAGATCAGCAAAATGAAAAGCACGCGTTTATTCATCGCATAAGTCCTTTAAAGTTAAAGATTCTTGTCTGTCTGGGGCGGGTCGAGCAGGTTCCAGTTGACTTTGACCCGGACGGTCGCGCGCAGCTTTTCGAGCCACTGGCGGAACACGTCTTCTTCTTTTTGCCGGACCAGCATGGCCGTGATCTCGTCCTTGACCGCGGCAAACGGGCGCAGCCCGGCTGCCCGCCGGCGTTCGACCAGAAACAGGTGAATGCCGTAAGGGCTTTCGACTGGTTCGCTGACCTGGCCGACCGGTAAGCGGAACAGGACCTGATCGAATTCCCTGGGAAGGGTTCCTTGGGAGAAATAGCCGAGTTCTCCCCCGGATTCACGGTCCGGAGACAGCGAATACTGTTCGGCCAGTTTGGCAAAATCGTCGCCATCATCAAGCCTGCCCAAAACGTTGAGTGCATCCTCGCGGGTTTTAAACAGCATCTGCCGGGCGCGGATCTCGAGCGGCCGCCGATACTCCTCCTTATGGGCCAGATAATACGCCTCGGCCTCCTGGTCCGCAACCTGCACCTGGTCTGCCAGAATCGCCGTACTGACTTTGGCCGTGATCAGCCGCAATTTCAGTGCGGCCAGCCAGCTGTCGAGGGTTTTTCCTTCCTGCCGGATGAGCTGATTGAACTCATCCTGACTGTAGCTGCCGCGGACTTCGCTCAGGGCGGCATCCATTTCGTCAGGGGATATTTTGACATCGAGGCGGGCGGCTTCACCCAAAATCAGTTCTCGATCGATCAACTGGTGGACCAACTGTTTTTTAAGAAGAAACTGCTCTTTGGCCGGCAGTCCCGAGATATCGGGATAAGCCAGGGCCATTTCACGCTCAAACTGTTCCAGGCTCAATTGTCGTGCTCCCACCTCGAACAGGGGCGGCAATGGCGGTTGTGGTTTTTCACAGGCCGGCAGCCCGCCGAGCAGGATCAGGGTCAGGATGCCGAGCAGGTGTTTGAGCAGAGTTTTCAAACTGATAAGCCTTTAGAAAAAAACAGAAAACGACGCTATCACAGTCAGAAAAATTCTTGCAATTCTTTTTTTACGGCCAACAGCAGTTCCGGACTCTTCAACCGACCAAGGTCAATGCTGAGTTTAAAATCAGCGCCCAGGCGGTATTTGGCCGGTTGTTCCAGAATCAGCTTGCGAATCAGCTCCGGGGACACGGTCGTGGCTGAATGAAATTGCAGGTTGAGTCTTTTGCCATCGTATTCGAGCAGCTCAATATACAGCTTTTTCAGGCGGATTCGCAATTGCATGACCGCGACCAGGGTTTCCCCTGCCGCCGGCAGCTCCCCATAGCGGTCCCGCATCTCTTCGATGAGGTCGAACAGCTGTTCGTCATCTTCGGCCGCGGCCATGCGCTGGTAAAACTGCAGCCGCTGGTTGGGATCGGGCAGGTATTTTTCCGGCAGGAAGGCCGACAGGCCGAGTCTGATCTCCGGATCGATGCGATCCTGGTGGGCAATCCCGCGCAGTCGGGCGATGGTCTCTTCCAGCAGCTCGGTGTAGAGTTCGAAGCCGATAGCCGCGATGGGTCCGGACTGCTTGCCGCCGAGCAGGTCGCCGGCACCGCGTAGTTCCAGGTCGTGACTGGCTATACGAAAGCCGGCGCCGAGTTCGGTCAGCTCTTGCAGAACCCGCAGTCGTTCCCGTGCGTCCCGGGTCAGTGAGGCTTCTCCCGGGATCAGCAGATAGGCATAGGCCCGGCGGTCGCTGCGGCCGACCCGGCCGCGCAGTTGATAGAGCTGGGAAAGCCCGAAGCAGTCGGCTCGGTTAACAACAATGGTATTGGCGCGGGGGATATCCAAACCGTTCTCGATTATGGTCGAAGCGACCAGCAGGTTGCTGCGTCCTTCGATGAAGTCGAGCATGACCTGTTCCAGCTCTTTTTCCGCCATCTGGCCGTGACCAACGGCGACCTTGGCCTCCGGCACCAGCTGGCGCAACTGATCGGCCATGGCGGCAATGGTCTGGACTCGATTATGGACGAAATAGACCTGCCCGCCGCGTTTCAGCTCACGGAGGATCGCCTGGCGGATCAACTCGTCATCGAAGCGGGTGACATAGGTACGGATGGCCAGCCGGTCGATGGGGGCGGTCTCAATGACCGACAGGTCGCGCAGCCCGGTCATGCTCATATGCAGGGTGCGGGGAATCGGCGTTGCAGTCAGGGTCAGAATATCAACTTCAGCGCGCAGCTGTTTGAGTTTCTCCTTGTGACTGACACCGAAGCGCTGTTCTTCATCGACAATCAGCAGCCCCAGGTCCTTGAAGCGGACATCCCGCTGCAGCAGGCGATGGGTGCCGATCAAAATATCGACCTGGCCGACCGCTGCCGCGTCCAGGGTCTTGCGATTTTCTGCGCTGGAGCGAAACCGCGAGACCATTTCGACCCGGATTGGAAAATCAGCCAGCCGCTGGCGGAAACTTTCCCAGTGCTGGCGGGCCAGAATCGTGGTTGGGACCAGGACTGCGACCTGCTTGTTGTCCAGTACCGCCTTGACCGCTGCGCGCAGGGCCACTTCGGTTTTCCCGTAACCGACATCGCCGCAGATCAGCCGATCCATCGGTTTGGCGGATTGCATGTCGCTGAGGGTCTCATTGATCGCCTGCAGCTGGTCGACGGTCTCCTCATGGGGGAAGGTCGCCTCGAATTCCTGAAACAGCTGATCCGGCGGCGAAAATGCAAACCCCTGGCGCAGTTCCCGTTTGGCATAGAGTTCGAGCAGCTGGCGGGCCAGTTCTTCCACCGCGGCACGGGCCTTGATGCGGGCTTTTTCCCAGCCCTGCCCGCCCATTTTGTCCAGTTTGGGGGTGTAGCCTTCGCCGCCGATATATTTTTGGACTTTTTCGATGCGGTCAATGGGCAGGTAAAGTTTGTCGTTGCCGGCATACTGCAAGTGCAGGAAATCGCCTTCAATGGTGCCGGTCACCAGGTGGGACAGGCCCAGGTAACGGCCAATGCCGTGATCGGTATGGACGATAAAATCGCCTTCCTTTAACTCGGCCAGGCTGGCCATCAGCTGCCGGGCGCGTTGTTGACCGGATTTCTGGCGGCGATGGCTGCGCTGGCCGAAGATCTCTTCTTCGCAGATGATGTTGAGCTTATCGTTGACCAGCAAAAAGCCGCTGCTGACCTGGCCCACGGTCAGCCCGATCTGCCCGGCGGCAATATCTGTCAGGCGCAGGTTGAGGTTGATGGTCAGCTCAATGTCGTGACCGCTGAGCAGCTGCCGCAGCCGTTCGGCCTGGCTGCGTTGATAGCAGACCAGCAGCGTTTTCAGGCCCTGCTGTGCGTTCCGACGGAGTTGCTCCAGGAGCGGTTCCAGGCCGTCCTTGTCGCCCTGCGGCTTGGCTCGCAGGGTTCCGTTGCCATGACAGTTGAACTGATAGCGCTGCCGATCATCTTCAAGCTGCAGCACCTGCAACTGGGAAAATTCAAGGCGGCCGTAGCCGTGCAGGAACGGTTTCACCTCATCCGGTTCAAGGTAGAGGTCCTGGCGGCGGACATGAACCAACCCTTGCTCGCGCATTCGGGACTCGCCGTCGCGGACGTCTCGATGGAACCGGTCGATGGCCTGTTCAACCGCCGGCGGATCAATGAGCACCACACGTTGCTGGGGCAGGTAATCGGCCAGGGAATCCAGCGCGGCAAAATTGAGCGGCAACAGAAACGATCGCCCCGGTGCCAGGATGCCTTCGCGCAGCTCGGTCATGATCGCTTCCCGCTCGCTGCGCGGGATCGCCAGTTCGTCGCAGCGCAATTTGAGATTCTGGGCAAAGGTCTCCAGGAACGGGCCGTGGAGGATCATTTCCCGGGCTGGGATCAGCTCCAGCCTGTTGATGGGCGCGGCTTCGGTGCGCTGAGTGAGCGGGTCAAAGGGGCGCATCCGTTCAATGAAGTCGCCATAGAAATCAAGGCGCACCGGTTGCGCTGCATCCGGCGGAAACAGATCGATAATGTCGCCGCGGACAGCAAAGCTACCGCGTTCCTCAACCAGCGGGACCGGTTGATAGCCGAGTTGCAGGAAGGTCTCCAGCAGCGACTCCCGCTCATACTCCTCTTCGCAGATCAGCTGCAGGGAAATGCTGTCCAGAATCTGCCTGGGGATGACTTTCTGCAGCAAGGAACGGACCGGAACAACCAGGGCTTTGAGCCGGTTTGCGGAGATGGCGGCCAAAGCTGCAATTCGGTTGGCCTCCAGTTCGGGGTGGGGCGACAGCGGATCGTAGGGATTCACCTCCCAGTGTGGCAGCAGGGCAATCTGGGCCGGCCGGGAGGAAAAAAAACGCAGTTCGTCAACCAGTTGCCGCGCCTGTTCCTGCTCACTGCAGATGATGATCAGCGGTCGGTCGGTTTCCGGGAGCAGCCGGGCCAGCAAATAGGCCGTAGCCGAGCCGTGTAAACCGAGAACTTCAAGGGTTTGCGGGTTCTGGCGGATACCGTCAAGCAGACTGTTGGCGGTGGCTTGGCGAATATCCGACTGATTTTCGGGGTCCATGAATCGATCCATGTTTAAAAACTAAAGGGCGTGCCCGTGGCACGCCCTTGGAATGGTTGCTTCAGCGTAAAGCAAGGTTAATCACGAGGAGCGGCCAGCATCCGGTCCAAACTACCCTGCGCTTTGGCCCTGATCGGCTCAGATACGGTAATGCGCGGTTCCATTTTCTGCAGACATTCCAGAACATCTTCGAGGGAGGTCAGCTTCATGTTGGGGCAGATCAGTGACCGGCTCGGTAGAATGAATTGCTTGTCCGGATTCTCCTTCTTCAGGCGCCAGAGAATCCCGTTTTCGGTGCCGACGATAAATTTTTTGGCCGGATTGTTCCGGGCGAATTCGTACATGCCGCTGGTGGAGCAGATGTGGTCGGCCAACTCCAGAATGTCCGGCCGACATTCCGGGTGGGCCATGAACAGGGCATCCGGGTGTTCGCCTTTGATCCGCACGATCTCCTCGGTCTTCAGCCGGTCATGGGTAGGGCAATAGCCTTCCCAGATAATGCACTCCTTATCCGGCACATGGGCGGCGATGTAGCGCCCCAGGTTACGATCAGGAACCAGCAGCAGCTTGGCGGCCGACTGAGCCCTGGCAACGCTGATGGCGTTGGAGCTGGTACAGCAGACATCACTTTCCGCTTTGACTGCGGCCGATGAATTCACATAGGTGACGACGGTGGCATCAGGGTGCTGTTGTTTCAGTTCGCGCAGCCCCTCAGCCGTGACCATGTCGGCCATTGGACAACCGGCGTCCGGGCGCGGCAGAAGAATGGTCTTCCCCGGGGCCAGGATGGCAGCGCTTTCGGCCATAAAATGGACCCCGCAAAAAACAATAACCGCTTTGTCGGTTTTAGCTGCTGCCATCGAAAGAGCCAGGGAGTCTCCGGTAATGTCGGCTATTTCCTGTATTTCGTCACGTTGATAGTTATGCGCAATCAGCAGGGCGTCTCGTTCTTCGGCCAGCTGTCTGATCTGCTGCTTCAATTCATTTTGGGTCATAGCGAGGGTCTCACCTTGTCTCCAAATTAAAGGGAAGAAATGAAGCCCGGATGGTAGACCAAACCCCCTGATATGTCAATCTTTTGCCCCCTGTTCTGGGCGCTTGACAGGGCTTTGGTTAGGGGCTATTCTCGGCCCAACGAAGAGGGGTTGCGCCTGTTCGACAGGCTTTTGCACGCACTTGGGCGGCAATTACAGCAATCCCCAGTTGCAATAAAACGAGAGGAAAAACCAGATGTTCGGAATCGGGATGACGGAAATGATGCTCATTGCCGCACTGGCATTGATTGTCATCGGTCCGAAAAAATTACCGGATTTGGCGCGCTCACTCGGGCGTGGCTTTGCTGAATTTAAAAGAGCGACCAACGAGTTGAAAACGACCTTTGAAACGGAAATGAACGCCGAGGAGAAACGCCACCAGAAAACGACCCTCTCTCCGGAAGAGCAGACGGAGTATGTTGCCGCTGCGGAATCAACTCGGCTGGGTGTGATCGATCAGGAGCCCGCTGCCCCGATCGTCGATACAGTCGACACGGACCCGGAGCAACCTGCTCCGGCAGCGACCGTTGAGGCAGACCAGGAGCACAAGCCGCATGTCTGAGGGAATGGCCCTGACCGACCATCTGGTTGAATTGCGAAAACGCCTGGTTATCTCTGCCGTGGCCTGGCTGGTCGCTTTTCTGGCTTGCTACAGTTATGGGGAAAGGCTTTTTGAACTGATCGCCGCACCGGTTCGGCGAGCTTTGCCGGAGGGCAGTTCCCTGGTCTTTATTAATGCCACTGAGCCTTTCTTTACAATTTTGAAGGTCTCCGCTTTGGCCGGCCTGGTGGTTGCGTTTCCTGTTATCATCTGGCAAGTCTGGAGCTTTGTCGCTCCGGGTCTGTATGCTCATGAAAAGCGTTTTGTGATTCCTTTTGTCCTGTTCAGCTCGCTTTGTTTCGGCAGCGGGACCTATTTCGGTTTCACTTTGGTTTTTCCGATGATTTTCAGCTTCCTGGTCACCTATGGAACCAGCGTCGGCGGGATTCAGGCGATGTTGTCCATGGGCGCTTATCTGACCCTGGCGACGCGCCTGCTCATTGCCTTTGGGTTAGTGTTTGAACTGCCGATTGTGATTTTCTTCCTGGCCCGGATGGGGATAGTCGATCATAAATGGCTGGCCAAGAATCGCAAGTATGCCCTGTTAGTGGCGTTTATTGTCGGCGCGGTACTGACCCCGCCGGACGTGTTTTCCCAAGCCTCTATTGCGCTTCCTTTCATCATTCTCTACGAAATCGGCATTATTGTCGCCCGGCTGTTCGGGAAAAAGAAGGTCGTCACCGAAGATGATGAAGATGAGGATGTTGCGGAGAACGATCCTGCCTGAGCGGTTGCGGGCCCGCCCTGAACTGACTGCCCTGTACCGGTGAACAGTAGCGGGGCGGTTCTGCAACCTCTTCTCTTTTCCCTCCCGAATACCACTACGGAGAATCAATGCTGGTGCGACGACCGCGATGATTGCCAATGGGGCGCTATGCGCTGCTTGACAAGCCGTCGCTCGCCAGCCAAGATGGGACGTTGATTGATTCTCCAGCGATGACGAAAAATTAATGCGCCTGACTATCAAAATTACATTCGCGGTTCTGCTCGGCGTGGCTCTGATTTTTTCCGCCTACAGTTACTTCTCAATCCAGCGTGAGCGCGAACAGCTGAAAAAAAATCTCAGCCGCGAAGCGCGTCATATCGGCGAAGGGCTGCGGGTTTATGTGACCGAACTCTGGCAGCAGAAGGGCGAGGAGGCCGCTATTGAATTTTTGCAGCGGGCCAACCAGGCTTATTCTCAGGTGTTGGTGCGCTGGGTCTGGATTCAGGGAAGTCCGCCGCCGCAGTATCAGCCGCGCGTGCCGAAGGATCAGCTGGATGATCTGCTGGACGAAAAGACCGTCGCGCTGCTCGCGGGCTCCCCGGACGGGCGGGACTTTCTGCTGACGTACCTGCCGGTGGTGACCAAGGAAGGCCGCATCGGAGCTATCGAGCTGTCCGAATCTATGGACGAAATGCATGACTATGTGCAGGAGAGCTTGCGTCGATCGGCGTTGGTTATCGGCGCTTCGATTGCTTCCGGACTGTTGTTCATGGGGGTGCTGGGGAGTATCTGGATCGATCGGCCGATGCGTAAGCTGCGGGCCCAGGCGGAACGGATCGGCACCGGCGATTTTACCACCAGTGTCAATCTCTCCGGGAAGGATGAACTCTCCGAGCTGTCCAGCACCATCGAAAAAATGCGCGGACAACTGGCGGAAGCCCGCGAGGCGGAACAGCTGGCCAACGCGGAAAAGATCGAGGCCCTGGAAAAGTTGCGTCATACCGAGCGACTGGCGACCCTCGGTCAATTGTCGGCGGGAATGGCTCATGAGCTGGGGACGCCCCTCAATGTTATTGCCGGGCGGGCCCAGTTAATCCGCAGTTCAGGTATGAAGGGTGAGGATATTGACCGCTCGGCCCGGATCATCGGCGAACAGGCGGAGCGCATGACCGTGATCATGCGCCAATTGCTCAGTTTTGCCCGGCGTGGAGAATCGCGTAAGCAGACCGTCGAACTCAATAATCTGCTGGGGACAATCAAGCCCTTGCTCGAACCGACCGCGCATAAGAAGAAGGTTGTGCTGCGGGTGGTGGAAGCCGAGCAATCGGTTCAGGTCCATGCTGATCCCGGTCAACTCCAGCAGGTCCTGCTCAACTTGGCGCTAAACGGTATCCAGGCCATGCCCGATGGCGGCGATATCCTTTTGAGCTGTTTTGTCGCCGGCAGCGTCGAGCCCCCGGAAAACCAGCGTGGCAAGGGGGACTCCTGGGCTTGCCTGGAAGTCAGGGATGACGGTGTCGGTATTGACAAGGAGACCTTGCGGAAGATTTTCGACCCGTTTTTTACCACCAAGGATATCGGCCAGGGAACCGGTTTGGGCCTTTCCATTGCGTACGGGATCGTCGAAGAACACGGTGGCTGGATCGATGTTGACAGCACGCCAGGAAGCGGCAGCTGCTTCAAGGTTTATCTGCCCCAATTACCAGCAGCGGATGCGGCATGACAGACAATAACCCGGCAGGGAAAATCTTGATTATAGACGATGACCGCGCCCTCTGTGAGCTGCTTGAAGAAGATCTCAGCCGGCGCGGCCATCAGGTCTGGACCGCCTTGGAAGTCGGCGTGGCACGTGCTCTTGTGCATGAACAGGAGATCGATGTGGTGCTGACCGATCTGAATATGCCGGGGGTCAACGGGATCGACTTCTGTGCCGAACTGCACAGCAATCGTCCTGATCTGCCGGTGGTCATCATGACCGCTTTCGGCAGTCTGGAGACGGCCACCGCAGCACTGCGCGCCGGCGCCTACGATTTTGTCACCAAGCCGGTTGATCTTGACCTGCTCAGCATCTCGCTGGGGCGTGCCCTGCAACACCGTTATCTGCAGGAACGGGTCCGTCTGCTCAAGGATCAGGTGCGCCGGCAACAGTCGGATGACGAGCTGTTAGGCGAAAGTCCGGCCCTGAATACCATTAAGCAACAGATTACCCGAATTGCCGATCTTGATACCTCGGTGTTGATTAGTGGAGAAAGTGGCACCGGCAAAGAACTGGTCGCCAGGGCGCTGCATCGGCAAAGCCGCCGCAGCGACGGACCCTTTGTGGCGATTAACTGTGCCGCGTTGCCGGAAAGCCTGCTCGAAAGCGAGCTGTTCGGTCATGTCCGGGGCGCGTTCACGGATGCCCGGGAAGGCCGTAAGGGCCTGTTTGTAGAAGCCTCCGGCGGTACCCTGCTGCTGGATGAAATCGGTGAGATGCCGCTGGCGCTCCAACCCAAGTTATTGCGGGTGCTGGAAGATCACAAAGTCCGTCCGCTGGGCGGCAGCAATGAAATCGATTGTGATGTCCGCGTGCTGGCAGCCAGCCATCGAGACCTGAGCGAAGCCGTGGCCCGAGGCAGTTTCCGCAACGACCTGTTTTATAGACTCAATGTCATCCAGCTTGAATTACCTCCTTTGCGTGAGCGCGGCAATGACATCCTGCTGCTGGCGCAAAGTTTTATTCAGGATCTCGGCAAGCGTTTCAACAAGTCGGTCACCGGGTTGGCGCAGCCGGCCGCTGCCTGCCTGCTCGCCTACGATTGGCCCGGCAATATCCGCGAGTTGCGAAATGTTGTCGAGCGCGCGCTGGCGCTGACCCTGCATGACCGGATCACGGTCGAAGATCTGCCCGAACAGCTCCGTCATCCGGGCGGCAGCACCCCGCTGCCCCCCAGCCTGGTCGAAGCCGGAAACATCCTGCCTTTGGAAGAGATGGAACGGCGCTATATTCATCAGGTCCTGGAACAGCTGGACGGTAATCGTACTTTGGCTGCCCGGCTGCTCGGAGTGGATCGCAAAACCCTCTATCGCAAACTGAAGGAAGACTGAGGGGGCACCGAGTTCGGGGCCATAATCCTTTTTCTGCTGCCTTTTTGTTCTCTGTTGAAATAATCTCCCGCGGCTTTTTTATCTTGCCGGCCCAATAAGCCCCAAAAACGCCATCGTCTCTACTTGCCCCGCCATGGATTCCAGGACTCCCGCGAATGGCGCTAGTTTAAGCACTTTCGTAGCAAACTCGGGACTGTCCCAAGAGGTTGCGAGCCATGAAACTGTCGCGGTTAACACCGCAAAGACCTGGGACAGCCCCCGTGCGGGGACAGTCCCGGTTTTGCTGCCAGCGACTCTTAAACTAGTTTTCATCCGGAAACAGCCCTTTTCCGCTGTGGCGGTGTCAATCTGCGGGTTTTCTTGTGCGGCGTAAAGTACTACGCCTCCGCGCAACCTCTTGATTTCCTTGACACAACGAAAAATTGCTCGTTTCCAATCTGAAAACTTAGCCGTTGCCCTTCGGAGTTTCCGGATGGCAACTAAACTAGCGCCATTCAGGACTCCCGCTGTTTCCAGGCCTCTTAGCGTTCCCCGGAATGGGTTCGTTCTGGGGCAAAATGCCCCGCCGTGGATTTATGCCCCACCGTTATCCCCTCCAGGTGTCGGTTTTGGGGCGTTAAATTTTGGCACGCAGCTTGCTAAAAGTAGAGATGTCAGAAAAAAACAAAGGAATTTTATTCCGGAGATAACCGATGGAAGCAATCCACCTTGACGACCGACCCCACATTCTACTGGCAGATGATGACGCTGAATTGCGTGAACTGCTCAGGTTTGTGTTGGAGCGCGCCGGTTATCGGGTGACTGTCTGTGGCAACGGCTTGCAGCTGTTGGAGCAGCTTGAATGGGCTGAAGAATACGACCTGGTGATCAGTGATGTCCGTATGCCTGCCTTCACCGGGCTGGAAGTATTGGAAAGTCAGGTAGGCAATCCTGCTCGTCCGCCGTTCATCTGTATG
The DNA here is from genome assembly GCA_963668145.2 of Geopsychrobacteraceae bacterium. Classification (GTDB taxonomy): domain Bacteria; phylum Desulfobacterota; class Desulfuromonadia; order Desulfuromonadales; family Geopsychrobacteraceae; genus Seleniibacterium. Next base: position 386,915 of record CAXXJU010000020.1, on the reverse strand, counting down.
ACTGCTTTTGGGGACGCTAAGACCTTCGAAAACGCCAAAAAATTGGGGGCAACGGCGACCATTGAGAAGCCTTTCGACCTGGACAGAATCATTGCTTTGGTTCACAGCGTTTGTCTTCGGAAAGAGAAGAAAAATCTGTCTTTAAGGAGTCAAACATGAGAGTAAGCAAGCGTCTGTTTTATGTCCTCACCGTGTGCCTGTTGACGGTCGCTTTGAACGTCGGGTCATTTATCGTGCCAGCCTCCGCGCAGGACACGGGAATCCAAAATCTGAAAGAGACCGGCAAGGCTTTCCGCAGTGTCGCCAAGCAGGTTTCTCCGGCCGTGGTTTTTATTCAGGTGGAAACAGAAGTGCAGCAAACGGCGAACAACCCGTTTGAAGGAACCCCGTTCGGGGATGAATTCTTCCGCCGTTTTTTTCGGCCAGGTTCCGCAACAGCAAGGACCTCAGCAGCAGGTACCGAAGCGTCATGCGACCGCGCAGGGTTCCGGTTTTCTGATCTCTGCCGACGGTTACATTATGACGAATAACCATGTGGTCGGGCATGCCGATAAGGTGACAGTGCAACTACTTGATGGCCGCGATTTCGATGCCAAGATCGTTGGCACCGATCCGGCAACGGATATCGCGCTGATTAAAATTAACGCCGACGAAAAGCTGCCCTTCCTGAAGCTTGGCGATTCCGACAAGCTGGAAGTCGGTGACTGGGTGCTGGCCTTCGGTAACCCGTTCGGACTGTCCCATACCCTGACAGCAGGGATCGTCAGTGCTAAAGGGCGTAGCGGCATCGGCCTGAGCGATTATGAAAACTTCATCCAGACTGATGCCGCCATTAACCCCGGCAACTCCGGTGGTCCGCTGGTTAACCTGGATGGCGAAGTGGTCGGGATGAACTCCGCGATCTTTACCCGGAGCGGTGGTTATATGGGGATCGGTTTTGCCATTCCGATCAATATGGCGAAAAACGTTCGTGATCAGCTGATTGAACACGGCACGGTCAAGCGTGGCCGGTTGGGTGTCTACATTCAGGACCTAACCAAAGAACTGGCTGATTCCTTCGGGATTGATCAGCGCGAGGGGATTCTGGTTTCCCAGGTCATGGCGGATTCTCCGGCAGCGAAAGCCGGCTTGCAGCAAGGTGATGTGATTCTTGCCCTGAACGGTGACAAGGTCGACAAAGTTTCTAAATTCCGTAACAAAATTGCCTTCACCAACCCCGGCACCAAGGTCAAACTGCTGGTGCTGCGGGATGGTAAAAAAGAAACCATCGTTGCTGAAATCGGCACCTTGGAAACCGATCAGCAGGGGCATGCAGTCAGTGCCGACGCATTACCCAAACTGGGGATGACGCTGCAGGGCTTAACGCCGGAATTGGCTGATCAGCTTGGCTATCAGAATGCCAGCGGGGTTGTCGTGACCGCCGTCGAGTCGGGTTCCATTGCCGCTCAGGCCGGAATCAAACGCGGCGACCTGATCGAAGAGGTCAACCGGACCCAGGTCAAAACTCCGGCTCAGGTCAAACAACTGATCAAGGACAGTAACAAGAAGACCGTCCTGCTGCTGGTGCGGCAGGGAGATGCCAGCCGCTATCTTGCTCTTAAGCTGGCCGATTAAACGAACCGCGGCAGCCCGGCGTAATGCTCAGCGCCGGGCGCCCTTAACATAGATTTTGAACGTTACCTCCTACGTTCATATTAGGGGAATCAGCAGGGTTCCCCTTTTTTTTTACATTTATCCGTCAGGGGTGTATGGTTTATCCAAACTTCAGGCGGTTGTTTCATATCGATTTAACATTTTTAAGTTTTTGGTAGGGAGAAACAATGAAAGGAAAACTTATTGCCGGTCTTGTTCTGCTGGTCCCGGTGTTGATATTTGCAGTCCAGAACAGCGCACCGATCAGCGTCACTTTTCTGCAATGGGAATTTGCCGTCCCTCTGGCCCTGCTGGTTTATGCCAGTCTGGTCATCGGGATCGTGCTGGGAGTCCTCTTCTCCTATGTCGGCCGGGTGCGCAAAAACCGTAAGGAGAAGCGCAAGCTGAGGGAAGAGTCTTCGGCAAAGGGTTTGGATGCCGGGAAACCCGCAACGGCTGAGCCGATGCCACAAAGCGAAGCTGAACCGGTCTCTTTATCAACCACGAACGACTGATAAAAGGCTGTCGCGGTACGTGTGGCAGCTTCTTATCCCAAAGCCACATCCAGCATCATCATGATGGAAAAACCGCACATCACCCCGAACGTAGCTAGGTCGGTATTGTTGCCCTGCTGCGATTCGGGGATGACTTCCTCCACCACCACAAAGATCATGGCGCCGGCGGCAAAGGCCAGGGCAAAAGGTAAAATCGGTCTGGCGTAAGCGACCAGTGCGGCACCGGCGACTCCGGCAAAGACTTCGACCATGCCGGACAGTTGCCCGGCCATGAAGCTGCGATGGCGGGACAGCCCGTCCCGGCGCAGCGGCACGGCAACGGCCAACCCTTCCGGAAAGTTCTGAATCCCGATTCCCATGGCCAGAGCCATGGCCCCAGCCATGGATGCTTCCGGAAATCCTGCGCCGACCGCGCCAAAGGCGACTCCGACCGCCAGCCCCTCCGGGATATTGTGCATGGTGATAGCCAGCACCAGCAGAGTGCTGCGCCGCCAATTGGTATCAATGCCTTCGGCATCGGCCATTGGCGCATTCAGGTGCAAGTGGGGGAGAAATTTATCGATCATGCGTAAAAAGCCACCGCCGCACATAAATCCGAAAGCGACCACCAACCAGGCCGGCAAAAACTGCCCTTCGGCCATCTCCAGAGCCGGTGCCAGCAACGACCAGAAGCTGGCGGCGATCATGACCCCGGCGGCAAAGCCGAGCATGATGTCGAGGGTCTTGCGACTTGGTGTCTGCTGCAGATAGACCGCTGCCGCGCCCAGTGCGGTCATACCCCAGGTAAACAGGGTGGCGAAAAAGGCCTGCCAGACGGGGTGCATGCCGAGAAATGCATCGGTCATAAGATTCCTCCCAAAAATTAATTCGTTGTCATCCGGAAACACTGGATGGCAATCATTAGTTTTCAGATTGGAAACGAGCAGTTTTCCGTTGTAACAAGAAAATCAAGGGCTTGCGCGGAGGTGTACACCGTTACGCCGCACAAGTCAGCCTGCAGATTGACGCTGCTACAGCGGGGAAAAGCCGTTTCCGGATGAAAACTTAATTCAGTGCTGAGACTTAGCGCAAATCATAACACAGATCATAAAAAAGGATATCCACCGGGAGTCATGGTTGCCGGACTGCGGGCGAATGGCGATCCGTCGACGTTGCCTGTTGGCAGGTGACTGAAGACAGTCGGCAAGCCGTGGGTTGATGCCCCGAGAAAATAAAATTCAGGACGAATCTGGTCAGCAACTGTATACTGTTAGGAAAATCTTTTAATCTGCAACTGTTTTCAGGAGGTTATACGATGGCAAAAACCATAGTGATTACCGGGGCGACATCCGGTTTCGGCAAGGCTTGTGCGGAATATTTCGCTGAGCAGGGTTGGCTGTTGATTTTGACCGGTCGGCGAATTGAACGGCTGGAGGAACTGAAGAAGCAACTCGGCAGTGCGGTGCGCCAGGTGATTCCGCTGGACGTGCGTGATCGCGATGCTGTTTTCAGTCAGCTGGGTGGGCTGAAGGATGTTGATCTGCTCCTCAATAATGCAGGGCTGGCCCTCGGGCTTGAACCTTCCTGGCAGGTCAGTCCGGACGACTGGGACACCATGATCGACACCAATATCAAGGGGTTGACCTACTGCACCCGCGCCCTGCTGCCGCAGATGGTTGAACGGGATAGTGGCCATATCATCAATATCGGTTCGGTTGCCGCCAACTGGCCGTATCCGGGGGGGAATGTCTATGGCAGCACCAAAGCTTTTGTGCAACAGTTCAGCCGGAATCTGCGCGCGGATCTGCTTGGCCACAATGTCCGGGTGACGGTGATTGAACCGGGCATGGCGGAAAGCGAATTTTCCAAGGTTCGCTTCAAGGGAGACGACCAGAGAGCCGCCAAAGTCTATGCCGGCACCGAAGCCCTGACCCCGCGGGATATTGCCGAGATCGTCTATTGGGCAACGGCACGCCCCAAGCATGTCAACATCAATTCCCTTGAAGTAATGTGCATCGATCAGTCTTGGGGACCGTTTGCGGTCCACCGTGACAACAGCTGAATATTATTGCCGCAGGCTGTTCTAGAACAATAATCGGTGCAGAACTTTTTCCAGGTCCTGGGCCGGGGTGAAATCCGCTTTTCTTTGCAGGGTACTGCGGCAATCGTCCAGGGCCCGGCTGTAGAGCTTCATCTCATAACAGGTTTGTGCACGCCCCCAGTAGCCTTCGTACTGCTGGGGGTGTATTTCCACCACCCGGTTATAGTCTTCCAGCGACTGATCCATTTTCCCCAGGACCCGGTAGGCCAGACCCCGGTTGCTCCAGGCCCGGAAATTCTCTTCATTGAACTCAATCGCCTTGCTGAAATCTTCCACCCCCTTCTGGTATTCGGAGAGGGCAAACAGGGCCATGCCGCGATGGTTGTAGACCAAGGAACGGATGGCCGGTTCCAGTTTCATCCGCAGCAGGGTACTGTAAATGTCGATGGCTTGCGGAAAGGCGTTGTTGCTGTGGGCTTCCAGGGCGGCCAACATCAGCTTCTCCAGCTTTTTGGAGGTAACCTGCTCTGGAATAAAGTTCTCCAGTTCCGCATCGGCCACCTGTTTCAGCTCTGGCAGTTGTGAGATCTGGATACTGCCGCAGGCACAGGCTTCTGGTTCAACGCTCTGGCGTCGCTTGAGGCCGCGTTGGCGAATCTCTTTCTGATAATCGCGGATCTCCTGAAAAACCAGGTCCGAAAGTGTTAAGGAGGCGTTCAATGAAGCGAGTTTCCGGCGGATCGAATGATTGGGCATGGCGATATCGGATTTGTAGACCAGTTCATGTTCCACTTCAGCCCAGGCTTCTTGCAGAATTGTCCGCAGCTGAATCTCGCAGACATCTTTGCTATAGGGAAGTTTGGCTGCATTCTTGAGGGGAGGGGTTTTGATCAGGATATGGACGGAATCATAGCCGAATTCCCGGAAGCTGTGCTGCTCGGCCTTGTGCTCCATTTCGAGAATTTCAAACGACCGGGCGATGATCCTTTCAACGTGTTCGAGGTCCTCCAGAAACGGGCAGACAATTCTGACTCCGAGCAGGTCGGTAAGGCAGACGTCTTTGTCTGTACTCTGCTTTCTTTGCCGGATCAGCTTTTCACAAAAGTTGTCGAAACGCTTAAGCCGATACTTGATGGTCACGGATAGTCCTGCCGCTTCCAGCAGCAGTTTCAGCTGTTTTTGAATTTCGGCCAGCAGTCGTTCGTAGCCGGGGCGCAGCTCATGGTAGGTCGCCTCCAGTGCCGGGCAGTCGTACGATGGTCTTTTTTTCGAGGTGCGGGCTCTCATGCAGCATAACTTTCTGCAAGTTGTTAAGGTTGTCGAGCGGTGCGAAAGCGGGCCACAAGGCCGATTGTTGAAAAATTCCCCGTTCAGAATTCGAGTTTAAATCATTTTGCTTCTTTGCAAAGGATAAATAGCTGATTTTTAGATTAAAGTTTTTGCAGTTTACGACCGATAAAGATAGAAATGACTCATTTTCGTCTGACACTCGTGAATCTATCCACGGAAGGATAATCACATGGCCAGCAATCTTAAAGTCGGCGGCATCAATGCCTATCAGCCGTATCGTGAAGTCGAGCCGGTTTCTTCCTACCCTCGGATCGACCCCCACCAGCCTCGTGACCAATATCCGCAACAGGAGCCGCTTGCCCAGAACGAGCCCACTGATCAGGCCCGGCGCCGGTTCAGAGCTATGCGGAAACTGATCGACCGGCTCAAGGAAAACTCCCGGATTGTCCGAGTTGACTATCTGACTGCCGAACAAGAGTTGTGTGAGCTCGGTCGCCATCTGGTCGAAGAGGAACTGGTTCAGCAGCTGCTGACCTTGAAGTTCCCCCTGGAGAGTATGGAAGCCACATTCAAGGATCTGGGCCAGCAGCTTGAACGCCCTGACCTGCAGAGCGGAGGAACGCTGACCGAAGCTGATAATTTTTTTCCGGTTTATGTTGCCGGTCTTTCACAGGGGTTGTTGTGCTTTAACAACCTGCCGGTGCCGGAGCTGTTGATCAGTGATCACATCACCAATGAAATTCGTAGTGATGGCCAGTTTGTGATGGAAAAAAATCGAATCAGGCTGGAATTCCGCGATCCTCCCGCGCCTGGCGGGAAAGACCGCCACCGCCTGAATATCCGCCTGTTGGTGGCGATCACTGAAATGGATGAAGAGGGCCGCCGGGCTTTCCTGTATCAGCGGGCAGACCTGGATTTCGCTCTCTATGCCGATAAACAAATCAGTTTATCGATCTGACTCCTTGGACAGCCGGGTTCCAACCGGCACGGATCGTCTTGCCCACAGGCTTTTCCGTCCGCCAAGTCCGTGGAAATCCCTTGTAGAAGCTGGCTCGGTGGCAAAATGACGGTTGTTTCTGTTTCGCTGCGGTTGTTGCGGAAGCAGAGCAGCTGCGCTGTTATTGCTGCGAGCTGGATCTTTTTCTGGACGAAGCGGCGCCGATGAGAGATAGTTCTGGCTGATTTTGTGAACAAAGCTTATCGCCGAGGAGACAGAAAATGCCTGTAAAAGAGCTCGTGACAAAAAACCGATCCTACCGAAGATTTTATCAAGACCATGCTATTTCCACAGCGCAACTGCGCGACCTGATCGACCTGGCCCGTCTGTCCCCAAGCGGTGCCAATCTGCAGGCGCTGAAATATGTCCTGGCCGCGACTCCCGAGAAAAACAGCATCATTTTTGAACATCTGGCCTGGGCCGGTTATCTGAAAGACTGGGTTGGTCCGGTCGAAGGAGAGCGTCCCAGCGGTTATATTGTGATGTTGCTCGACCGTAATATTGCCAAGTCGTGCGCCTGTGATCACGGCATTGCCGCGCAAAGCATGTTACTGGGCGCGGTCGAGGCCGGCCTGGGAGGCTGCATCTTTGCCAATATCAAACGCGACCGGCTGGCAGCAGCGTTGAATCTGGATGAGCGCTATGAAATTCTGCTGGTTCTGGCGCTGGGCAAGCCCAAGGAGGACGTGCGCATTGTTCCCCTCGGGGAGGATGGCAGCATTCGTTATTATCGGGATGACGCCGGGGTGCACTATGTACCCAAGCGCGCCCTGGACGATATGATTATCGATTGATCCGGTGGTGGCAAATTCCTGATGTTTGGCCAAGCCGGGGCGGTTATTGAATCGTCCTCGGCTTGGTCGCGGCCTTATCCTGCTGTCATTCGGCCGGCAACCGTCCCGCTGTGCTTGTTTCCTTCCCCGACCACAATCGCCTGTTCTGTATCGACGGGCGCTCTCTCTTATTCATTACGCAAATAGCTGGACGGTTTCTGCCCCAACGCTTTCCAGGTTCCGGCCAGGCCGAGCACCAGCGTCAACAGAATGCCGATTCCCAAGGTCAGCAGGATGATTCCCGGTTGCAGTCGGTAGGTTGCTTTCAGGGGACCGTCGACAATTGCCATGGCCGCCGCCGAACCGGCTAGGAGACTGACGGTTCCCGCGCTGAATCCGAGCAGGATGAACTCGGCTGCAAAGGCAGTCAGGATGTCCCGCCGAGTCGCCCCGCAGACCTTGAGGATAACCGCGTCCCGAATGCGGCGATGCTGATCCGCCGAGACCGCTCCGCTCAGCACCAGCAGGCCACTGAGCAGGGCGATGGCGGCAATCCCTTTGAAGACCCAGGCGATCCGCTCCAGGGTGATGGAGACATTTTTCAGGACTTCCCGTACCGATAACGCGGAAACATTGGGAAACCGGTCCGTTACCTGGCGATAAACGGTTTGCTCCAGAGCCGGTTCCAGTTGCGCCGCGGCAATATAGGTCTGAGGTGCGGATTCCAGGGCACCTGGCGCAAAGATGATGGCAAAATTAAGTTCCAGACTGGTCCAGTCGACGGTGCGCACATTGGCGATTTTGGCGGTGATGGTACGGCCGAGAATATTAACGTCCAGGGTATCGCCGAGACCGACGGAAAATCCATCCGCCAGATCCCGGGTCAGGGAAATCAACGGCGGACCGGAATAGTTTTCCCGCCACCAGGCGCCGCTGCTGAGGACGGTGTGCGGCGGCAGCTGGGCGGCATAGCTGAGAAAACGGTCGCCACGGACGGCCCAGCGGACTTCGGGGGAGATGTGGGCTTTATCGACCGGCACCCCTTTGATGGCGGTAATGCGTCCGCGCAGGGCCGGCGAGGCCTTCAGACTGTTACCGGGTGGTAACTGGGCGAACAGCTTTTTGAAGGAATCGATCTGATCGGGCTGAATATCGAAAAAGAAAAAGGCCGGGGCATCCTTGGGCAGGGTTTCGCTGACCATGTCATTCAGGTTGCTCTGCACCTGGACGATCATGACCAGGACGGTCAGGCCGATCCCCAAGGAAAAAAGAATTCCCCCGGCTGGGGACCCGGGTCTGGCGATATCCGCCAGCGCCAGGCGCACGGAAGGGTTGGACGCCCGGGGGAGCTTGCCGGTCAGGCGGATGGTTGCCGTAGCCAGCAACTTAAACAACACAAAACAGCCGGCGGCCCCGACAATGAACCAGAGTGCCAGCCGCTGATCCGGGCTGGATACCAGGGCGATGGCGATCAACAGGGCGGTGGTCAGCAGCACCGCGGCGCGACTGCCCGGACCAGGTCTGCCGCTATCCATATCGGTATAACTGCGAAACAATGCCGCCGGAGTGACCCGGCAGGCTTTGCCCAGCTCCTGCAAAGAAAACAATAATGCGATAAGTAGCCCATAGCTCATGGCCAGCAGCCAGACCCGTGGGAACAGCCCGGGTTCCATCGGAATCGGGACGCTGCCGCCGAAAAGTTTGACAATTAACCAGGGCAGCGCCGCGCCGGCCAGTAATCCGGCGGTTGAACCGATGGCGCCCAGAAGCAGGATCTGGAGCAGGTAGGTGGTAAAGATGATGGCGCGGGAGGCACCCAGACATTTGAGGGTGGCGATATGGTGAATCTTGGCCGTCAGATAACCGCGTACTGCACCGGTGACTCCCAATCCGCCGACCAGCAGGGAACAAAGCCCGAGCAGCGTCAAATTGGTCTCCATCCGATCGAGGAAGCTGCGCACCCGCGGGGCCGCCTCGCGCCAGGTGCGAATCCGCCAGCCCGCCTCGGGAAAACGTTTGGTTAATAATTGTTTGATCGCTTCGGCCTGATTGCGATCCGGCAATTTAAGACGATACAGATAATTGACCAGGCTGCCCGGCTGGATCAGCCCGGTGGCCGGCATGGCAGCGCTTGCCACCATAATCCGGGGACCAAGATTGAAGGCGCGAATGCTTCGGTCCGGCTCATTCTCAATTACCGCGCGAATGGTGAAGGTTGCGTCACCAAGGCGGACCCGGTCACCAACCGCTACGGAGAAGCGCTGTAAAAAAGCCTTTTCGACCACCGCTCCGGGAGTTTCCGCTGTCGTCAAGGCTTGGGCCAGGGGCTGCGCCGGGGCGAGAGGCAGGGAGCCATAGAGAGGGTAAGCCTGGTCAACGGCTTTCAGTTCGACCAGACCGCGGTTGGCATTTGTCTCGGTTCTGGCCATGGTGCGCAGTTGAAGGATCTGCGACACCGTCCCCTGCTGGCGCAGAAAGTCCAGCTGATCGGTTGCCATGGGGCGATTGATCAGGCGGATCTCCAGGTCGCCACCGAGAAGTGCCCCGGCATCGTCCAGCAGGCCTTGGCGGGCGCCGGCGCTGAAATTACCGATGGCGGAAATGGTAAAGACCCCAAGGAAAAGGCAGACCAGAAAAACCCCGAAGCCGCGGATGCCATGACGCATTTCCCGCCGCAGCAGGCGGAACGCTTGCAACAACAGCAAAGTCGTCTTCATGCTGCTGCCCAATCGATATGGTTTAATTGGCCATCGGCCATGCGGATGGTGCGCTGGCAGCGCTGCGCCAAGGTCAAGTCATGAGTAATCAGAATCAGGGTTGTGCCTTGGTCCTGTTGCAGATTAAACAGCAGTTCCATAACCTTGCGGCCGGTCTCCTGGTCAAGGTTTCCGGTCGGCTCGTCGGCCAGGATCAGGGCCGGTCGGGATACAAAGGCCCGGGCCAGCGCGACCCGTTGCTGTTCGCCGCCAGAGAGCTGGCCGGGGAAATGTGCGGCCCGCTGTTCGAGTCCGGTTGCGGCCAGGGCTTCCAGCGCCCGTCCGCGGGGATCAGGCACGGACGAAAATTCCAATGGCAGGGCGACGTTTTCAAGGGCGGTCATGGTTGGAATCAGGTGGAAGGATTGAAAGACGATGCCGATCTGCTCGCGCCGAAATCGGGCCAACTCATCTTCGCTGAGTCCGGACAGCGGCGTGCCGGCAATGGTGATTTCTCCCGCGCTGATTTGTTCGAGGCCGGCCAGGGCCATCAGCAAGGTTGTTTTCCCGGCTCCGGACGGGCCGACGATACTCAGGGTTTCGCTGCGCGCTACGGTCAGGTCGATGCCGCGGAGAATATTGACCCGGCCCGCTCCACCTTCTAAACTGAGATGGAGATTATTAATTGTGATGATGGGATCTGACATGAATTCTCCCCGCTGGTTTTTGACATTGCTGTTTTTTTTGTTGTCCCCGGGGTCGCAACTGCATGCCGCGGCAGCCTCCAAAACCATTCTGGCCTTCGGCGACAGCCTGACCGCGGGCTACGGTTTGCCGGCGGCAGACTCTTTTCCGACCCGCCTGGAACAGGCTTTAAACAGCGCTGGGTATCAGGTTAAAGTCATAAACGCCGGGATCTCGGGCGATACCAGTGCCGGTGGCGTCGCCCGGATTTCATGGAGTCTGGCCGAAAAGCCTGACCTGGCAATTGTCGAATTGGGGGCCAACGATGCCCTGCGTGGACTGAACCCGCAGGAAACTCGCAAAAATCTGGCCTTTATTCTGACCCAGCTGAATAAAGCCGGAGTGAAAACCATCCTTGCCGGAATGAAGGCTCCGCGTAACCTCGGCGAGAACTATTATACCAGCTTTGACCGCATCTATCCGGAATTGGCCGCACAATACCAGGTTGAACTGTACCCGTTTTTTTTGCAGGGGGTGGTTGGCATAACGGCACTGAACCAGGTCGATGGCATCCATCCCAATGCGGCCGGGGTGAAGGTGATCGTCGACCAGATCCTGCCGCTGGTGGAGAAAGTCTTACAGCGTAGTTAGATTGTTACCGCTAAGCGCTGCTGTTCGAGGAACTTCAGCAGCGCGGTCGGCAGGGCAACCTCCACCACGATTGGTTGGTTAGAGAAGGGATCGGTAAAGGCTAGCTTGCGACAGTGCAAAAACAGTCTTTGCAGCTCCTTTGGGCAAGGCCCGCGGTAACGACTGTCACCATAGAGGGGATGACCGGTTTCGGCAAATTGCCGCCTGATCTGATGTTGCCGCCCGGTTTCCAGTTTCACTTCAAGCAGCGAGGTCTGCTGGTTGCCGGCTATTTTTCGAAAGCTGGTTGAGGCGGTTTTTATTTTTCCCTTAGCCGGAATGTCGGAAGACAATGTGCCATGGTCGGGCAAGTACCCCATGACCAGGGCCAGGTAGATTTTTGTCACCTCTCCTTTCATAAACAGCTTGCCCAATTCAGAACAGCTTTTCTTTCCTTTGCCAAAGAGGACCGGTCCGGAGGTTTCCAGGTCAAGTCTTTGGATTGGGCTGAGCTGAAAAAGCTCTCCCCGGGCGGAAAAATAAGACCTGGTTCGATCAGTTAAATTGTCGTTTTCGTGGCCCTTTCCGGTATGCACCGCCAGGCCCGACGGTTTGTTGAGAATGAGGATTTCGCGGGATTCAAACAGGATCTCCAGTTCAGGAGAGGTCCTCGCCGATTGCGCTAACAACTCAAGAATACGGGCACTTTCCGGCAATTGTATACAGTCTCCCGGGGCCACTTCAGTCTCCGCGCTGAGGATGCTGCCGGCCCTGCTCACCCGCCCTTTTTTGAACAGTTGGTTCAGATAGCCAGGAGCTGCCGTCGGGATTTTGTTGAGTAGAAATTCTCTGGCGGTCAAGCCGGTATCTTTTTTTGAAACGGTCAGTACGGGCATGGGTAAAAATCTCTTGGTTGAGGGTGAAATTGGGGCCGGCCAGATTCTTGAGTTGACAGGTTTTAAACCAACGGTCTGTCCAGTAAAACGAAAAATGGCTTAACATGCTGTTTTTTCGGCGTTTTTCGTCTTTTTTTCTTGTAATAATCCCGTGGGAATGTATAATTTCTGAAAAACAATAAGTGGGAATAATAACTTCATATAGAATAAAGGAGGTCGCTGATGAAGTGTCCAGTATGTCACAGTCTTGATCAGAACGAAATGGATCTTCAGTCTGATCAATTTAAAGAAGACATTATCGAATGCCGTCACTGCGGAGCTGTCTGGGCCATCAACCACGATCTTCTGGAAATGGTCAACGACCCGCAGGAAGCTTCTTTCCTTGGCGCGATTACCGAAACCGTCGAAGGTGATGATTACTGTTACGAAGTCGCCTGATTTTTTGGTGCCTCAACCCGGTTGTGAAAGCCCACCGTTATTTAACGGTGGGCTTTTTTTTGCCTCTAAGCGCCATCAACAGGTTGTTGAAAAAGCCCAGCCGGCCTGTTCCAAGCCCGGTGGCGGAAGGTGCAATTTTCTCCACCTCACAAAATTCATGGGAAAAAACCTTTATTGATTTTGATCGCCCGTCCATGGGCTCGATAGGCTGCTGATCAACAGCTTGTCGATTCAGTTGTCCTCTCTCATAAGGGCTAGTGCCCTGCGCGGCTTTTCTTTCTTTTTAATAACTCCGCTGTAGTCTTTCTGCTAAACTGAGTCAGTTGACCAATTTTGCTAGCTCAAGATGGTTGAAAAAACATCCGCTGGAAGTTCGGGCATCGGCTGATTTTTTCGCATTAGAGAAGCAATAACTTCTCAGCTTGTTATTGATTCTGGTTTGGCTGTGCAGGTTGTTAATGTCTGCTGTTGCATCTCCAGGGGCAGGGATATCCATGGCAATTTATCGATCCAGCTTGAAAACGCGCAAAGGACTCATTAACGCAGCCGGGGAACTGGCCGCTGAAAAAGGCTTTCATTCCGTTTCGACTCGCGCTGTTGCCGAAAGAGCAGCGCAGAACATTGGCAGTATTCACTATCATTTCGGCAGCAAGCAGAAATTATTTGAAGCGGTTGTGCAGCAGGTTGCGGAACGTTGGCAGCAGTCTCCTCTGGAAGAAGCCCTGGCGGACTGCGATGTATTGACACGATCGGGACAGGCGCAAGCGCTGGCGATTATTTTGCGTCGGCAGGCCGAGTTATTGTTTGATAAGATGGCTCCAGCCTGGCACTGTCGGGTCATTTATCAGTTGATGCAGTCTCCCGATGCACTGCAGGCTGTGTTTCGCACGGCCGTGGTGGTGCCGGAGCGCGAGCAGGTCGAGAAACTGCTGAAGCAGATCGATCCGGGTCTAACCGAGCAACAGATTCAGGCGCATTTTTTCGTGCTCACCGCCCCGTTGTTGCTGCATGCTGATTATCAGAAAGCGTTGCTCCGGCGGATGGGAAAGGCAGCGTATGATGACAGTTACCTGGAGACCCTGTTGGACATTTGTACCCGGCAGGCCCTTTTGTCCCTCGGGTTGCCGGTGCTTGAGGATGAGGACTTGGTGACATTGTGAAACTGAGGGGCGATCACCTGTTCCGGCCAGCATGCTGTGAAGGGAATTTTTATGGATACTATCGATTTACGCAGTGATACCGTAACCCAGCCGAGCGCTGCAATGCGACAGGCCATGGCGGATGCAGCCGTCGGCGACGACGTCTATGGCGAGGATCCGACCGTCAATCTGCTGCAGCAGCGCGCTGCGGAACTCTTCGGCCAGGAGGCGGCGCTGCTGGTCACCAGCGGCACCCAAGGCAATCTGGTGGCCATGCTGACCCATGCACCGCGCGGGAGCGAGGTTATTCTCGGTGACAAGTCGCACATTTTTCTCTACGAGCAAGGTGGGCTCGCAGCGCTTGGCGGGATCATGCCGCACACGCTACCGGTTCAGCAGGACGGCACCCTGCGGCTGGATGATATGGCCGCTGCCGTACGGGTTGATAATGTGCACTTTCCCAGGACCCGGGTGATTGCCCTGGAGAATACTCAGGGAACCGTCGGCGGCGTCCCCCTGAGTTCGGATTATGTGGCCAAGGTCGTGCAATTCGCCCACGCCCGTGGATTGAAGGTTCATATCGACGGCGCGCGGATTTTTAATGCGGCGACACATTATGGAATCACTCCGGCCGCGTTGATGGCCGGTGCCGATAGCTTGACCTTTTGCCTGTCCAAAGGTTTGGGGGCGCCGGTCGGTTCAGTGCTGGTCGGATCGCGGCAGTTTATCGACGAAGCCCGGCGGATGCGCAAGCTGCTCGGTGGTGGTATGCGGCAGGCGGGAATTCTGGCCGCTGCCGGTCTGATCGCGTTGGAATCGATGCGGCAGCGACTGCAGCAGGATCATGACAACGCCGCCTATTTTGCCGCACGTCTTGCCGAGATTCCCCAGCTGCGTCTGCTCAGCTGTCATACCAACTTTGTCTTTTTCGCTTTGGAAGAGAGTGTGGCGCTCAGTGCCGAGGAATTTTCCGCCCGCTTGCAGCGCAGCAATATCCTGCTCCAGCCGTATCATGGTACGGCACGTCGGTTCCGGGCGGTTTTCCATTGCTGGATCGACCAGGCCCGGGTTGACCGGGTCGTTGCCGCCATGCAGGATGTTTTGGCCTGAGCCTGCACCCCTGGGCTCAGCAGGCTGTGAGCAGACAGCGCCTGACAACAGCGAGGGTGTATGCGACTGTTTATTGCGGTGACGGTTCCGGAGTCGGTCCAGCGGCAACTGGCGAGCCTGACCAGCCGGTTGCGCAAAGCCGCGATCCGCGGCAGCTGGGTTCGACCGGAAAATCTTCATTTCACTCTGAAATTTCTTGGCGAAACTGACTCTTCAGCCGTTCCCGCCCTGGAGCAAGCGCTGGTTTCTTGCTGCCGGCAGTTTGATCCATTCCAACTCCGCTTAACCAAGCTTGGCTTTCTGCCGCCCCGCGGACAACCCCGGGTGCTTATGGTGGCGACGGACCAGGAACAGCGTCTGCGCAGCCTTGCCAGCACGCTGGATCAGAGCCTGGTCCGGCTTGGTTATCCTGCGACAGAGCGCTTCAAAGCCCACATGACCCTGGCCCGGATCAAAGGACCGCAGAACCTGATGCTGTTGCATAAACTAATGGAACGAGCCGTGCTGGGCCAATCGTTCCCGGTCTGCGGGGTCAGCCTGATCAAAAGTGAGCTGAGAACCGAGGGTGCTCATTACCAGGTGCTGCAGCAGGTGGCGTTTAGCGGTATGGAGCGGGGTTTCCCGGAGGAGTAGCAAGCAGACTGCGGTGGAGGGCCAAACTGACGGGAAGTCGCCTTGTGCTATAATCATAAAAGCACCGAACCTGCTCAGTTGAACTGTGAGCAGCATTCGGAATGCTGCTCAACGCACAGGACGCAAGGCAGTGAGGATATATCATGAAGAAGAGCATGAGTTTATTATTGATCGCAGTGTTTATTCTGGCCGGCTGTACCCAGGGAATGGGGCCGAAGGAAGGTGCCGGAACTTTCCTTGGCGCGACTGCGGGAGCTGTGTTGGGATCCAATGTGGGTAAAGGCAAAGGGAACATCGCGGCAATTGCCATCGGGACGCTGGCTGGAGCGCTGTTCGGGCAGGAGATCGGCCGCTCGCTGGATCGGGCTGACCGTATCGCCATGGGGCAAAACGCTCAATATTCCCTGGAATATACCCCCAGTCATGAAACGACCCGGTGGCAAAATCCTGATTCCGGCAATTCCGGGTCAATGACCCCGCTGAAAACCTATCAACGCCCTAGCGGCCAATACTGCCGGGAATATCAGCAAACCATCTATGTCGGTGGTCAGCAACAGCAAGCCTATGGCACCGCCTGCCGCCAGCCGGATGGGTCTTGGGAAATCCAGAATTAAGCTGACACCTGGCAGCCATGGATTGCTGAATTAATTTCCATCCGGAAACGGCTTTTTTCCGCTGTAGCAGCGTCAATCTGCAGGCTTACTTGCCACAACGGAAAACTGCTCGTTTCCAATCTGAAAACTTAATTATTGCCATCCAGAGTTTCCGGATGACAACGAATTAGCAATGAAGAAAGGCCGGGAACAGGGCTCTGCTCCCGGCCTTTCCTGACAATGATTTGATGCTGCCGGGCGGTGGTTAGACGAAAATGTCGTTGCCGGCCAAGCGTGCCTGCGCCAGCAGCCCGCTGATAATGGTTCTGGTGGCTTCGGAGCGCAGGACTTTGGTGAGGTTTTGTTCAAACTCCTGTTGATTACTGCTTTTATATTCGTTGGTATCCTGCTCTTCGTACAGGTTTGCCGGATAAAGTTTTATATCGTGATTAAGGCGTAAGAAACGTTGCCGGTATTGCATGGCGGGGAGAGTGATGAAAATGTCATAGCTGAAAATGGTATTACTCTGTTTTCGTTCAATTTTCATTTCCAGCATCCCTTTAGTCATCTCGGAAAGAATCTTGCCCTGTTCCGCAAGGATTTCGTGAGGCGCCTTGATGTCCTTGAAATCAGCGATATCCCCCCACATGTTTGATAAACTCATAATGATGCTCCTTATTCTCCAAGATGTTTCACGGTCAAGATGCTCGGTGATAGACCGGCGCCCGGCCGAAAGTACGAATTATATTTGTTGAGCAGAATCCGAATGGCGAACCTTGCTCGCGTCCCGGTGCTTGCCCGGGTGATTTCTAAAAACGGTTTTTAACTGTTCAGCTGAACAAAAAACACCCCACTTCAAACCGAAGGGAGGTGTCTGGTAAATCTTCTTCTTCGGCAACCCGGCTATCCACATGGGACCCGTGGCTTTGCGTCCCCGGATCGCTCCGGGTTTGCTATTATCGGAAATTTTTAATGTTTGCCTATTATTAATGTTGAGTAATGATTTGTCAAGAAAAATGTTGAGCTGCCGGGGAGGATTTGTCTACTCAGGCTCTCTTTCTAACCAGAGCCAGATAATTGCCACTCAGAATCAGTCCCATTCCAACCACCCCAAATAGGGTCCAATGGTAGTTTTCCCAGAAGGTCGATAGGAGCAGGGCGACGATCGGGAAGAGAAGGGTTGCGTAAGCAGCCCGACCGGCTCCGATTCGGCCGATCAGGGTCAGGTAGCAGCCGAAGGCAATAACCGATCCAAAAAAAGCCAGGTATAAGAGGGATAGAAGGTAGGGGGCTGTGCTGGCGATGCTCACGGGCGTTCCGGTCAGGCTGCCGAGCAGGACCATGCAGCAGGCTCCGTAGGCCATGCCGAAAGCATTGGTCTGGATGACCGGCAGCCGGTTGCTCTGGTTGCGGGCTGAGAGGATATTGCCCAGCGAGGCCAGATAGGTTGCCGCGAAGCTCAGCATCAATCCGCTCAGAATCGGCCCGGAGAAATGGACCGCACTCATTTCCGGCCAGAACAACAGGCTCAGTCCGAATAAGCCCAAGATCCCGCCCACCAGCACCCGCTTATCCATCGGCGTACCAAGGAAGAGCCGGCCATTGACGAGGTTCATGACCACAATGGTGGAAAAAACCACTGCAGCCAGGCCGCTGGCGATGCGGATTTCAGCCAGGTAAAAAAAATAGTAATTGATGGCAAAGAGCAAGACCCCCTGTAACGCCATATATAGGTGTTCCTTCATGGAAAAGCGCATGGAGCGGCGGGTGACCAGGCACCAGATGAGCAGGATGAAGGAGGCCAGGGCAAAGCGGTAGGCGATGGACCAGACCGGGGCCACGCTGCCGAGCTGGTATTTGATGGCCAGCCAGGTGGATCCCCAGATAAGAACCGTACTCAGGTAGAAGGTGGCGTTGAGCATGGTCGTCAGTCCTGCTTCCCTTCCTGTAACAGCTGCAGCGCCAGGCGGCCCACCGTCTCTATGGCCGCTTCGACACAGGGATTCCAGTACGCGGCATTAAGACGGATGCAGTTGCTGAATTTGCCTTCCACCGAGAAAAGCTGGCCTGGGGCAATGCTGATACCGCAGGACTTGGCGAGCTTATAGAGATGCAGCGCATCAATTCCCAGCGGCATCTCGACCCAGAGCAGAAAGCCACCCTGTGGCCGCGAAACTCTGGTGCCCGGTGGAAAACAGCGGCCAATGGCATCGGTCATCTGGGCCACCTGGCGGGCGTAATTGCGGCATAAGGTTCGCAAGTGGTGGTCGTAGCCGCCATTGGCGAGAAATTCGGCAATAGCTTGCTGAGGGGGGCTGGCGGTTGCCACTCCGGAGATCATTTTGCCGCGCTCAATCCGTTCTTGATAACGTCCCGCCGCAACCCAGCCGACCCGATATCCCGGAGCCAGGGTTTTACTGAACGACGAGCAGAGCAGGACATTGCCAGTGTTGTCAAAGGTTTTGGCAACGGTTGGACGTTCGCCGCTGAACGGCAGATCACCGTAAACATCATCCTCAATCAGGGGAACCTGATTGGCGTCGAGCAGCGCCACCAGCTTCTCTTTGTCTTCATCCGCCATGAGACTACCGAGAGGGTTGTTGAAATTCGTCACCACCAGGCAGGCTTTGATCAGTCCGCGATTTCGTTCCAGGGCGTACTCAAGGGCTTCCAAGCTGATACCGCCGCGCGGAGAGGCTGGAATCTCCAGAGCTTTGAGGCTGTGTTCCTCAATCAGCTGCAAAAAATTAAAGTAAAAGGGCGTCTCGATGGCCACGGTATCGCCTGGTTTGCAAAGGGCCCGCAGGGATAGGCTGACCGCTTCAACACAACCGGAGGTGATGACGATTTGCTCCGGCGACAGAACGCAACTTGAGGCCAGCAGGCGCTGAGCGATCTGTTGGCGCAGCCGCAGGTTGCCCGGCGGCAGCTGATAGGAAACCGCCATGCGCGGATTGCGCCTGACTTCACGAGCCAGCATCCGATTGATTCTCGCCGTGGGCAGCAATTCATGGTTCGGGGTGGCAATGCCCAGCTGCAGCAGCTCAGGATCAAGCAGATCACGCATGACCAGCCCGTAGGCATTGGTCAGGTTGACCTGGGCCGGATTATTCAAGGAAGGGCGATCGACCACCGGTTCGCTGGGCAGTTTGGGCAACCGGGTGCGCACATAGAAGCCTGATTGCGGGCGGGCCTCGAGCAAGCGGCGATCTTCCAGCTGGCTGTAGGCCTCTTTCACGGTATTGATGCTGACCTGAAGTTGCTTGCTGAGATTGCGGATCGATGGAATGCGATCACCAGGGCGCAGGGTGCCCTGCTCGATCAAGAAGCTGATGCGGCTGGCGACTTTTTCGTAAAGAGGTGCCTCTTGTTGCCACTGGTCTTGGGGAATGAGCATATCCGGCTCCCATAGCTAAGGAGAAGAGTCTTTTTCTGTTGTATCAGGAGGGCTGATCCTGCAACAGATACAGTCCAGCGATTCCTTGATGGATACAGTTTTATAACGGTGATTCTGTGATGGTTACAATAGTAGTGTACTGTATCTGGCGCTGAAAAGTGATTTACGTTGTAATTGAATGACCATAATCACTTAAGGAGAGCCGTTATGGAACTGTTACTGAACAGCAAGGAAGTGATTGAGCTGGGCAACGATCTTTGCGGGACACGGATTTGTTGTCGGGCAGGGTTGTGTTGGGTCACTCTGGAAGGTGATTCCAGGGATCATATCTTGCGCTCTGGCAGCAGTTTCGAAATCAGCAGCAGTGGTCGCGTTCTGGTGACCGCATTGACTCCCGCCCGGGTGCTGCTGGCTGAGCTGGCGCAGCAGTCCAGGTTGTTTGAAACTGAACCGAGTGGCTGGGGATGGTTGAAAAAGCGGGCTCTTTTCATCGCCAAGAGCCCGCTGTAAAACTGTTGGAGAGCCTGCCTATTC
The DNA here is from genome assembly GCA_963668145.2 of Geopsychrobacteraceae bacterium. Lineage (GTDB taxonomy): Bacteria > Desulfobacterota > Desulfuromonadia > Desulfuromonadales > Geopsychrobacteraceae > Seleniibacterium. The sequence goes on along the minus strand of CAXXJU010000020.1, from coordinate 366,938 downwards.
GGCGTTTCGCAGGTATTTGTAATAGTCGGAATCGGTAGAAATGACTAGTTTGCCGTTTTGACCGATAGTTTTTTTGTAAGACTCCAGGGTGCGCAGAAAACTGTAGAATTCCTTGTCCTGGTTATAGGCTTCGGCATAAATGGCGGCTGCCTGGGCATCCGCTGCGCCGCGAACTTCCAGGGCTTTGCGGTAGGCTTCGGAGGTGATCTCCTTCAGTTCGCGTTGCATCTTACCGAGAATCTCAGCCTTTTCGCCCTCTCCTTCGGAGCGATACTGGGCGGCAACTTTTTTCCGTTCATTGATCATCCGCTCGTAAACGCGGGTCCGCACCTGCTCGACATAGTTGATCCGCTTGATCTGCACGTCGAGGAGTTCGATTCCGTATTCGGGAGTACTGGCCCGGGCCTGGGTCAGAATATTGCTGAGAATCTCCTCCCGGCCCAGCATTTCTTCGGGGAGGACCCGTTTTCCTTCCACTTCAAAATGTTCTTCGCCATCGGGAACATAGTCTTTCCCGCGCACCAGTTCCACCAGCAGGTGCCCGGAAACCGCGTCCCTGACCACCGAGTCGATGATATCGTCAAGGCGGCTTTGCGCACCGCGTTCGGTAGCCACAGTTTTGAAAAACTGGAGCGGGTCTTTAATCCGCCAGCGCGCGGTGGTGTCGACCCAGATAAACTTTTTGTCCTTGGTCGGAATCTGGTTGGGGTCTCCGTCCCACTTCAGGATACGGCTTTCAAAGCGATTGACGTCCTGAACAAAGGGGATTTTGAAATGTGGCCCCGGGTGGATGATGTTGCCAACCGGCTTGCCGAACTGGGTCACGATGGCTTGCTCGGCTTCATTAACCACAAAGAAACCATCCTGGGCAACGAGCAGCGCGATGACAACGACAATAACGAGAATACCGTTTTTCATTTGGCGGCTCCTTCCAGGTTTTTGCGCAATGGCAGCAGCTGCAGTAGGCCGCTGTCGGTTTTATCCATGATGTAGGTCTCGTCCAGTTTGGGCAGGACCTGCTCCATGGACTCGATGTAAATCCGGCGGCGGGTCACCAGCGGCGCTTTTTTGTATTCGGTCAGCAGGGCCAGGAACCGATTGGTTTCACCGCGGGCCTTATTGATCCGTTCGACAGCATAACCTTCCGCTTCCTGGAGGGTGCTTTTGGCCTGGCCGCGGGCGCGCGGAACCTCGCGATTGAACTGTTCGCGGGCCTGGAAGATCAAACTCTCCTTCTGCTGTTCCGCTTCATTGACTTCGTTGAAAGCATCTTTGACCGGATCGGGTGGGTTGACATCCTGGAACTTGACGGTAACGATGCGGACGCCGATGTCATACTGGTTCAGGGTGTTCTGCAGGTCCACTTCGATGGCACTGGCCAGCTCGGCCCTGGCGGTGGTCAAGACCTGGGTGACATTGGCGTTGCCGATGGCTTTACGGACCATGGCTTCGGAAATATCCCGCACAGTGCCGACGGGGTCTTTGACCTTGAAAATATACTTGAAGGGGTCCGACACTTGAAACTGGACGATCCACTCGACATCACTGACATTGAGGTCTCCGGTCAGAGTCAGCGATTCTTCCTCAAGACCGCGCTTGCTGAATGAGGATCTGACCCCCGGATTCACGGTTCGGTAGCCGAACTCTTCTTTCAGAACCCGGCCGGTCGGCACCAGATAGACCTGGTCAATACCAAAGGGGAGTTTGAAATGCAGCCCCGGGTCGGAAAAACTGGAAAATTTACCGAATCTCAGCACGACGCCGGTCTCTTCGGTGTCGACTTCATACATACTGCTGTAACCGCCGATGATGACAGCAATAAGGGCAATAACGGCCAGGATCGGCAGAAATCCTTTTTGCGGGTTGTTGAACTTTTTCTTGATCCGATCGGTTATTTCGATAACCTTTCGTTCCAGATCGGCCCCGGAAGGGCCTTGTCCCCAATCCTGCATGAATACCTCTTTTTTCTTCGCTCAGGTTAAAAGAAATGGTTCCGGTCACGCTGCTTGGCTGTTCACAATTAGTTTTAGAGCCCTCGGCTGACAGGAATAGCCGTGAGCAGGTTCCGGCCCTTTGTTTTTACAGCAGATTTAAAAACCTCGAGCCGGATTTTACACTCTGCTAGTTATAACAGATTTTTCCGCCGGCCGGTCAGACTTCTGGTAAATTTCACCCTGGCCTTGCATGAGGTGTATACTCAATCGGGAAATATAGGTCGTTGTCATCCGGAAACACTGGATGGCCATAATTAAGTTTTCAGATAGGAAACTAGGTAGCAGCAAAATAGATAAACTTTCAAGGAGTTTGCTTTATGAATGTGATTGTCGATCTGTGTGTGGTGCCTATGGGGGTGGGCGTTTCCGTCTCCCGTTATGTGGCGATGTGCCAGGATGTGCTGGAAGAGGCCGGCCTGAAAACCAGCCTGCATGCTTACGGAACTAATATTGAAGGCGAATACGATGAGGTCTTTGCGGCGATTCGCCGTTGTCATGAGGTGATCCATGCTGCCGGTGCACCACGCATCACGACCACTATTAAAATGGGCACCAGGATTGACCGTGAGCAGACCATGGCGGACAAGCTGCAGAGTGTGGCTGAAAAAAGAGCAGGCGCCAAGCTGCCGTCCTGAAAAAAGCGGGCCGCTCAGTCGAACAAAAAGCGCGCTTGCGGGGTGGCGTAAAACTGATAGTTGGCCCGTCCTTTCTTTTTCGCCTTGTACATGGCGATATCCGCGGTCTTTAACAGGTCCTGCCCGGTGGTGGCATCCTCGGGGAAGATGCTGATACCGATGCTGCTGCTGATGGTCTGGCTGAAGTTTCCTTCGACAATGCGCTGGGATAAGGCCCGGTGAATCCGCTCGGCAGTGACTTCAATCATTTCGATGGAGTCCACGTCTTCGAGCAGGACCAGAAATTCATCCCCGCCCATGCGGGCGACCGTATCGCTTTCGCGGACACTTTTCTGCAGCCGGCGAGCTGAGTCGATGAGCAGGTGATCGCCGTAGTCGTGGCCGAGGTTGTCATTGATGCTTTTGAAGTTATCCAGGTCAAGAAAAAACAGGGCGACCTGTCGCCTGCTGCGGCGCGCCTTGCTCAGGGCCTGCGCCAGCCGGTCCTCGAACAGCAGGCGGTTGGGGAGGTCGGTCAGCGCGTCATGATGAGCCAGATAGAGCAGTCGTTTTTCATTTTCATTGAGCAGTTCTTCAATCTGCATGCGCTCCGAAATATCCCGTGATACCTCGATCATCGCATACAATTCCCCTTCGCTGTTGAATAGCGGTGCGGCCGTGATTTCTAAAATCCGTTGTCCCTGATCAGTGGTGTGGCGGTGGATGACGGTGACCGGTTGGCCCGTTTCCTTGATTTGCTGCAGCGGGCAGGGCTGCTCTTGCGCCGCACAGGGATTCTCCAGCCCGTGGGAAAATTCATAACAGGTCGGTGGCAGGGGGGCGTTTCCAAAACGGCGAAATTGCTCGCAAGCGGCTTTGTTCTGCTGCAGAATTTGGTAATCAAGGCCCACCACCATCAACGGATCGGTCACCCCATCAATCACCGCCTGTAAAAATCGGTTCCGTTCGGCCAGGGCCTGCTCGGCTTTTTTGCGCTGGCTGATGTCATGGATAATGGAACAGAGCAGCATTCGTCCTTCAATCCGAATCGGGGTGCTGTAGATTTCCACCTGCCGGGTTTGCCCGTCGGCCCGGGTGTGGACGAATTCAAAGTGTTGTTTTTTGCGATTACTGGCTTGTTGCAAGACTTTGCCCAGTTCGGCCTCGTTCAGATTGTTGATCTGACTGATCTGCATATTTTTCAGTTGGTCCCGGCTATATTGATAAAATTGGCAGGCCGCCGGGTTGGCGTCGACGATAGCGCCGTTTTCCGGGTCGATAAAGAGGATGCTGGAGAGGGAATTTTCAAAGAAAACCTGATATTGCTGCTGACGTTCCAGGAGTTCCTTTTCAATGGTGTGCCGGGCCGCCAATTCGTTTTGCAGCAGAGCGTTATTTTCGGCCAGTTGCAGGGTCTTTATGCGCACCTGCTTGCGGGTCCAGAAGGTGGCGGCCAGCAACAGCAGGATGAAGCCGCCGCAGGTATAGCTCAGGCTGTACAGCCAGGACGGCACCTGGGTTACGGTTTTCTCGCTGAGCCAGCGGTCGATGAGGCGGTAATAGACGGAATCCGGCGCCTGTTTCCATTGGGCCAGCAGCCGATCGAAATCCGTCGTCAATTTAGCCGGGCTCTGCTCGGAAAAAGCCGGCCGGGACTGAATCGGTTTGATCAGGATAGATGACGGGACCAGATTGTAGCGCTGGCGATTTTTAAAACCGAAAATTCGTCCGACCATGGCCGCATCGACTTGCTGTGTGGAAAGTTTGCGGAAAGCTTCGTCATAATCAGAGACGTCAACAAAATCCACCTGCAGGTTGAATTGGGCTGAGACCTGCTGAAGGCCTTGCGGGCCCTTAAAATAGACATCCCCGGTCAGGACGGCGACCTTTTTCCCGTCCAGTTCCAGAATTGAGCTCAGCGGTTCATCGCTACGAGTGAAGATCTGTCCCCAGCTACTCAATACCGTTTCGTGGCCGAAGCGGTACTCCTGGCTTCTTGCATCGGTAATCGCGATCCCCGGCAGGATATCGATCTCTCCGGAAGAAAGTTTATCCAGGCATTGTTGCCAGCTGCAAGGAATGTAGCTGACCGACCAATCAAGCTCTTTGGCGACCTGGTTGAAGAGTTGCGGGAAAAAGCCGTCGGCTAGTCCCTGCTCATTGAGAAATGAGGTCGGGGGGCTCTGATCAAGGCCGATCCGAACCGAGGCCGCAGTACAGAACTGAGCCGGCAGGAGGAAAAACCCTAAAAGAATGAAAAGTTTGAACCTGGACAATCGATCCTCCCCCCAGCAGGACAGATAGATTATTTGCTGCATGGAATGGTATTGGTGTTGCCTAGAAAAGGCAAGTTTTATCCGGTCTTTTGGTGTATTTGATGAGAAAAAAACGCTACCTGGGTAACGCTCGGATCAGAATTGGCGCAGGTTGGAGAGTTCCCCTTTGAGTTTGTGGTAATTGGCCAGGCGTTCCTCCGGCAGGTTGCCGGCTTTGATAGCGTCGCGGACGGCGCAGCCCGGCTCAGAGCGATGGTGGCAGTCGCTGAATTTGCAGCCGGTGGCCAGGTCTTCGATATCCGCAAAAGATTCCACCAGATCCTGTTCATCTCCCCAGAGATGAAGTTCGCGCATCCCCGGATTATCCATCAGGATGCCTCCTTGGGGGAGCAGGAACAGCTCACGATGGGTGGTGGTGTGGCGGCCTTTGCCGTCCGCCGCGCTGACTGCGGCGATTTTCTGGCGCTGCTCGCCGATCAGGCCGTTGACAATGGTCGATTTGCCGACTCCGGACGAGCCGAGCAGGGCAATGGTTTTTCCGGCCTGCAGATAGCCGGTGAGGATGTCGAGCTGGCCCGGTTGGCGCGCCATGCACAGGTGGACCGGGGTTGTTCCTGCAATCTCCGCGACTGCGGCCTGGTGTTGTTCGGGATTGTCACACAGGTCGGTCTTGTTGAGCAGAATCACGGCTTCACTGCCGCTGCCGCCAACCAGGGTCAGATAACGTTCGATGCGGCGCAGGTTGAAATCACGATCCAGGCCGCTGACAATGAAGATCAAATCGATATTGGCGGCAATCACCTGCTGTTCGATACGTTCCCGCCCCTTCCCTTTGCGGCGGCCCGGCAGGTTGCGGGAAAAACTGTTGCGGCGTTTCAGCAGGGCATGGATCAGCCCGCGTTGATCGGGCTGAGGTTCCACTGCGACCCAGTCGCCGACAACCGGCAGGTCGGCCCGGCCATCCGCCTGATGGCGGATCTTGCCGGCAAAACGAACGGTCAGCTCGCCGCTGGTTGTCCAGACCCGAAAATAGTTTTTTTCGCCGCGAATAACCCGGGCCGGAAGCAGCCATTTATCGCTCCAGGCCGTAAATTGCTCGGCAAAAAAGTCCGTCCAACCCCAATCTTCAAGTGTCATTGTTTCTCCTTGCGCCTTCCCAGCGGCAGATTGAACAGCAGCAAGCCGCTGCAGATAAAAAGAATGCCGATCAGGTGAAAGCTTTGGAAGCGTTCATTCAGCAGCAGCACCGCGAGCAGGGATGCGAACAGGGGGATCAGATTGATATAGAGTCCGGCCCGGTTGGCGCCGATCTCCGCGACTCCGCGGTTCCAGTAGAGATAGGCGAGGATCGACGGGCAGGTTGCCACGTAGAGCAGGCTGGCAATGACCGGACCGGTCAGGAGCAGTGGCATGGCGTCCTGGCGTTCCCAAAGGTAGAGCGGCAGCAGCAGAACAGTGCCGACGGCAAAGGTGCAGGTCAGCAGGCTCAGGGGGTGAATCGCTGGTCTTTTGCGCAGCAGGACCGAGTAAAAGGCATAGAGGATGACGGCCAGCAGCATGATCAGGTCGCCGCTGACAAATTGCATGTGGAGCAGCCGCTGCAGATCCCCCTGGATGACGATATAGCCGGCACCCAGCACGCAGAGCATGACCGCGGTCAGCTGCAGGCGGGTGACTTTGTCGCGGAAAAACAGGTAGCTGATCAGCAGGATAATCGCCGGCATCACCGCCTGGGTCAGAGCAATGTTGATTGCCGTGGTGGTGTGTGCGGCGGTATAGAGCAGGGTGTTGAATGAGGCGATTCCGAGCAGGCCGAGAACGAAAATGATTCCGCGGTTGGCGACAATGACCGGCCAGTCCTGGACCAATTGTTTGCGGGTCAGTGGCAGCAGGATCAGCAGCGCCAGGCACCAGCGCCAGAAAGACAGGGCCACCGGGGGGATCAGGTCGGCGACACCGCGGGCCAGCACTGAATTGCCGGCCCAGAACAGCGGCGGCAGAATCAGCAGCAGGTAAACCCAGATGGATTGTCGTCTTTCCATGAAAACCTCACTTAGGGGGAAAGTCGAGAGAGTAGCACAGGAACAGCGGTTTCGACCCGTAAAATTCTGCTTCCCAGGGTGACCTGAGTGAAGCCGCATTCCTCCAGTCGGGCAATCTCGTAGTCGATAAAGCCGCCTTCGGGACCAACCGCCAGGGTGGTCGGGGCAAGAAGCTCCCGGGGGCACGGGCGGGCGCCGTCGGGGTGGGCCACCAGCTTGGTCGTGTGGCGGCTGAGAGCGGGGAGCTCATCCTCGACAAAGGGTTTGAAGCGCGTTCGGAGATGAACCTCCGGGAGGATGCTGTCCCGGGCCTGTTCCAGACCGAGCAGGAGCTGTTCGGTGATTTTTTCAGGCTGCAGAAAAGGGCTGCTCCAGAAGCTTTTATCGACCCGATAGCTGTTGAGCAGGTACAGCTGTTTGACCCCCATGGCGGTCACGGTCTGCAGGATTCGTTTGAGCATCTTCGGCCGCGGCAGGGCCAGCAGCAGGTTGACCGGCAGCGGCGCCGGCGGCTGCTGGTCCAGTTGCACCTCCAACTCGACCCGCGCGGCATCCGCGCTGATGACCAGGCCACTGCCGAGAGCGCCATTGATCAAGCCGACGCGTAGCCGATCCCCCTGGCCGGCACGATGTACGCTGAGGATATGGTCGCGGCGGCGGTCAGCCAGGACTACCCGGTGCTTGCTGACGAAATCTGCGGCGCTGAGCAGAATCAGGTTCATGGGATCAATCGTATCTCCACAGGTAAATTATTCCAGGGTTGTTGTCCGCCTTGGCGGGATTGGGATTATATGTGCTGATCTGCTCTTTGTAAATCGGTGAGACGCCCCGTTTATGCTAAACTTGACAGGTCGATAAGGGCTGTTCCCATGCCGTGGCCCGAAATTGTTCATGTGCGAGCGCAGGAGGCGATGATGTTGACGATCCAGCAGATCGAGGATGCCGCTGAGAATCTCCACAATGTAATCCGCCATACCGAATTGATGCACTCCCCTTATTATTCAAAGCTGCTCGGAACCCAGATCTTTTTCAAGTGTGAGAATCTTCAGCACACCGGCTCGTTTAAGATCCGCGGAGCCTATCATTTTCTGTCCCGACAGGCGCCGGAGCAGTTGGCGACCGGGGTCGTCACCGCCTCGGCCGGGAATCATGCTCAAGGGCTGGCCAGTGCTGCGGCACTGCTGCATTGCCCCTGCCGGGTGGTTATGCCCGAGGGGACTCCCCTGGCTAAAGAGCTGGCCACCCTGGCCCACGGGGCTCAGGTCGAACTCAGCGGGAGCGGCTTTGACGAAGCGGTCGCTTATGCCGGTGAGCTGGCCCGGCGGGACAATTTGCTTTATGTCCCGGCCTTTGATCATGAGTTGATCATGGCCGGGCAGGGTACGGTCGGCTTGGAAATACTCCACGACCTGCCGGAACTCGATACCCTGCTGGTCCCCATCGGCGGCGGCGGCCTGATCGCCGGTGTTGCCGCTGCGGTCAAGGCCCGCAAACCGGCGGTGCGGATCATCGGTGTGGAAGCGGCCTGTGCGGCCAGCGCGGCCCTGGCCAGGCGCAACGGGCGGCCGGTTTATCTGGCCTCCTACTGTCACACCCTGGCCGACGGGATTGCCGTCAAGCAGGTCGGGGAGTTGACCTTTCCCGAGATTCAGAAGTATGTCGACGATATCATCAGCGTCGATGAAGAGGCCATTGCCATGGCCATCGTCAGCCTGATGGAAAAGGGCAAGCTGGTGGTGGAAGGAGCCGGGGTGGTCGGCCTGGCCGCACTCCTGTGCGGAGATAAATCGGTGCAGCGGGGGAATACCCTCTGCCTTCTGTCCGGTGGCAACCTGGATGTTCAGACCATGGCACGGGTGGTCGAGCGCGGTTTGCTGGCGGAAGGGCGGTTCTTGAAACTGCGCCTGGAGATGATCGATATGCCCGGCGCACTGGCCACTCTGACCCAGGTGCTCAGCGAGCTCAAGGCGAATATCTTTCAGGTCAGTCATGATCGGCATAAGTCCTCTTTGCCCCTCGGCGAGGCCGAGGTCATTGTCGATCTGGAAACCCGCGGGCCGGGGCATATCCAGGAAATCCTCATCCGCCTGGAAGAAGAAGGCTACCGGCCCGAAGTGCAATACTGATCCCTTGATCTGACTGCTGCGGACATTATCAGCCCGGGTGAAAACCGGGCTGCCAATGGATATCGGCCCGGCCATTATCGTTGCAGAGCCGGGCCCAGACGAAGCAGAGGTCGGATAAGCGGTTAAGAAAGGCCAGGCAGAGCGGATTGACCTGCTCCGCTTCCAGCAGTGCAACCAGCTCGCGTTCGCAGCGGCGGGTCACGGTTCTGGCCAAGTGCAGGACCGCTGCAGCACGGCTGCCACCGGGCAGGACAAAATTTTCTGCCGGTTCCAGGCAGCTTCGTGCTTCTTGGATCCAGCCTTCGAGACGGTCAATCTGCTGTTGGCGGATGCGGGGGATTCTGGCGTAGATCTCGCTCTCAATGGGGGTTGCCAGTTCTCCGCCAAGGTTGAACAGTTCGTTCTGCAGTTGGAGCAGTTTTTGGTTGAGCCCGGCGGGGAGGTCTTCGCAGCGCACCAGTCCAAACACCGAGTTCAGTTCATCCACCGTACCGTAAGTCCGAACCCGCTGGGACGATTTCTGTATCCGGCTGCCGTCGACCAAGCCGGTTTGTCCGGAATCACCGGCGCGTGTGGTAATCTCATCGAGTTTTGGCATTTGTCTGCTCCTGTCATCTGTGCGGGGGATTGTCTTGGCTGTCATACTTCCAGTTTAATTGGCCCGCGGCGGTTTGGCCAGCTGCGGAAATTTCGCAAAATTGCAAAAATTTGCAGCTAGTTATTTGTTTGTGCAAAACATCGTTATTTTTATTCCGTAATATCACCCGGCTTACCTTTGAATTTATTATAAAAACAATATGTTAGAAGAGTAACTCCATTATATAGGAAAATTGTTTTCTTTGGCTCGACCGCTACGGTTTTTTGCAGATTTGCAAAAAACCGTATTTTTTTGGGTGCTGGGGAAGTTTTCTGAATTGTTATTTAACTTACTGGAAATAGGGCAATTTTCTGGAAATTCCGACTTGGTACAAAGGTTGCGAAGGTTTCTGTTCGAGGGCCCGTTGCGGCCAAGGAGGTGACCCATGGCGATCTGCCCGTTTTTTGATCAGGATAAAAAATACTGCGATGTCGGGGAGGATTACATCTCCCCGTATGATGTCGTGGCCATGTCCCACTTCTGTTCCTGCCGCTTTCACGAATGCGACAAGTTCGCCTTGCTCAGCGAGCGCCATCCTGAAGTGCTGCAACCTGCGCTGGCAGTTCAACCGGAGATTGCAGCTGAGCCGGCTGCTGCTGTGGCGCAGGTCGAGCGGACGCCGCTGGAGATCAAATTCAGTAATAAATGGCCGTTGGCTTACCGTTTGAAATACGCAACATCCTATCGTCAATTGAATGAAACTGTGAGAGAGGAGAGTTCAGCAATGCAATCTCAAAAGATCAAAAATCGGGGACTTCAGGTGCTTCTGGCAGGGTTGGGGATCAATCTGGCCCTGGGGATTCTTTATACCTGGAGCATCTTTAAGGGGGCGATTGTCGACTCGATTGCGGCGGGTGGTCCCAATGCTTTCAACTGGGATGCCGCCAGCGTCAACGATCCTTATGCGGTTGCCTGCCTGGCTTTTGCCGCGGCCATGATCATGGCTGGCAAGTGTCAGGATAAATTTGGCCCGCGGGTGACCTGTATCATCGGCGGGTTGCTGGTCGGCGCCGGGTTCATCTGGATTTCGCAGACCACTGATTATTGGGCCTGGGTGCTCGGCTTCGGGGTTCTGGCCGGGGCTGGTATCGGCTTCGGTTATTCCGCGGCGACGCCCCCTGCCCTTAAGTGGTTCCCGCCCGCCAAGACCGGTTTGGTGGCTGGCATTGTGGTGTCGGGATTCGGGCTTGCCTCGGTCTATATCGCTCCTTTGGCCAAGTATCTGTTGGCGGAGTACGGTCTTCAGCAGGCCATGATGTTTTTTGGTATCGCTTTTGCGATTGCGGTCAGCAGCCTGGCCCTGTTGATTGTTAACCCCCCGCAGGGGTTTGTTGCCGACAAGGCGCAATCCGGGGCCGCCAAGACGGTTGCTGCGGGGAATGATCTTTCTCCTTTGCAACTGTTTAAAAGTAGCCGTTTTTATACTCTTTGGCTCTGTTATTTTATCGGCGCCGGCGCGGGGTTGATGGTGATCGGCAGCGCCAAGGGGTTGGCCAAGGCCTCCATGGGCGAGATGGCATTCCTGGTGGTTGTCATCATGTCGGTCGGTAATGCCGGTGGGCGGCTGGTGGCCGGCGTGGTTTCCGACAAAATCGGACGGGGCACCACCCTCTGCCTGATGTTGGTGTTCCAGGCTCTGTTGATGTTTGCCGCGATCCCGGTGTTGGGCGGGGATGGCAGCCATCCGGTGCTGGTCGCTTTGCTGGTGACGGCCATGGTTTTCAACTACGGAACCAACCTGTCCCTGTTTCCATCTTTTGCCAAGGATAGCTGGGGGATGAAGAATTTCGGCATGAATTACGGGATCCTGTTCTCGGCCTGGGGGGTTGGCGCTTTTGTATTGGTACGCGTCTCGGAAATGCTCAAGGTGAAAACCGGCAGTATGGACTCATCCTTTATTGCTGCCGGGTTGCTGCTGCTGGTCGGGGCGATGATGGCCATGTCGCTGCGTACCCAGAAAGCTCCGGCGCGGGTTGCCGAAACCCAGGAACTGCCCCTCGAAGACGAGGAACTGGCGTTGCAGGAAGCGGGCAAATAGATTCGGCTTGGCGGTCCTGAGGCAAAGCCCCGCGCAGGCGGGGCTTTGCCCTGGAGACTGCCCGCCTGACAGGAGGAGAACATGATGAGTGCGCTGGTCTTGGCCAAAGGGAGTCGGTTCCCGAGCCTGGGGCTGCTGGCCCTGGCCGCAACCCTGGGTTTTTATATGTTCAGCCAACTCGACGGCTATCGGCCGCCGATTCTGCTGACCGGCTCGATTCTGCTGGCCGGTGGAGCGGTTCAATTGCTCACCGGGATCAGCAGCCGCCAACAGGGACGGGTGGAAGCTGCGGTGACCCTGTTGCCGCTGGGGATTTTTTGGCTGTCGCTGATCAGTTACCAGGTTTTCCCTGCCCTTGGGCTCGGGCGGCAGCCGAATGCCCTCACCATGTTTTCCTTTCTCAGTCTGTGGGGGCTGTTTATGGCGGTTCGCTTTTTGGGCAGCTTCCGCCAGAGCCTGGCCGTACAGATGTTGTACGGCACCATGATGTTTTCTTTTCTGGCTCTGGCCATGGACTATCTGCGGACTGACCAGGTGTTTCTTATTATCGGATGCACGACCGGGATTCTGGCCTCGAGCGTGGCCGGCTATATGGCTCTGGCGCAGTTCTGCAGGCAATTGGCGGGGCGCGAGATTCTTCCCCTGGGGGGCTGTTCGCCCGAAGAGGACGACCGGCAAAGCTTGTAAAAAATGGCCGGATAAGGTTTACTGGAATTAAGCTTCTCTTGAAACGGAGAAAAGATGAATCCTGGCCGACATATGACATTTCTCGGGCTGCTCGCTTTGGCCTACTACGCCGTTCTGCTGGCGTCGGGAGCGGTCAGCACGGACGTCATGCCGCAGTTTGTGGTGTCGGCCGTCCTGTTTTTGTCTTCCGGTCGATTGTTGCGCAAGACCTCGGCGATTCGGGTGAAAGACAAAAAGAAAGCCGAGCTGGGCAAGCCGCGCAAGGAACCCGACTGGGCCTTGCGGACCCAGGTACTCAACTGGGTGATGACCATTCTGATCTTGCTGGCGCTGGGTTTGTGGGTGATGAAACCGGTCGGGGTTTCGTTCATGGAGATGCTTGATTTCGGCTAAGCGCCCTTCCCTTCAGTTGATAATGTCTTCTTTGCGTAAACCGTATTTTTTCATTTTCCGATAGATGGTCGCCATATTCATGTTGGCTTTTTGGGCGGCTGCTTCGATGTTGCCGTCAGCGGCGCTCAGCAGCTGACGCAGATAGTCAATTTCAAAGCGTGCCAGGGCCTGGTTGTAGTCATTGTCCGGCGGGGTGACGGCGTTGTCCGTTTCGATGAACTGGGCGAGGGTCGCCAGGCTGATCCGCTGCTCGGTTTCGATGGTCAGGCAGGCTTCGATGACGTTCTTGAGCTGGCGGATGTTGCCCGGCCAGGCATACTCACAGGCGGCGGCCTGTGCCTCAGGCGTGAGCCCGCTGATTTCGGTCTTGAACTTTTTATTCTGGTCGGCAATGAAATGGGCCGCCAGCAGCGGGATATCCGCTTTGCGCTGGCGCAACGGGGGCAGGTGTAAATTGATGACATTGAGCCGATAGAAAAAATCCTCGCGAAAACTGCCACGCTGGACCTCCTGTTCCAGGTCTGAGTTGGTCGCCGAGAGCAGCCGGACGTCGACCCGGGTCGGGACGGTATCGCCGATCCTCCGGAATTCCTGCTCCTGGAGAAAGCGCAGCAGGGTTTTCTGGACGGACAGGGGCAGATTGCCGATCTCATCCAGGAACAGGGTGCCCCCGTCGGCCGCTTTGAGCAGGCCGATTTTGTCTGCGTCGGCGCCGGTGAAGGCGCCCTTTTTGTGCCCGAACAGTTCGCTTTCCAGCACCGAATCGGGAATGGCCCCGCAATTAATGGCAATGAACGGCTTTTCCTTGCGTGGCGAATTGTAGTGAATCGCCTGGGCGATCAGTTCCTTGCCGGTTCCGGATTCGCCGGTGATCATCACCGAAGTGTCGCGGACAGCAACTTTTTGGACTTTTTCCAGAAGTTGCTGGAGAATGGTCGATGCGCCGATGATGTTGCCGAAGTTGAATTTGCCGGCCAAGGTTTCCTTAAGCTGGCGGTTTTCCGTTTTCAGCTGGTTATGGTTCAGGGCATTGCGAACCCGGAACAGCAGCTCGTCCGGTTCAAAGGGTTTGGTCAGCATATCGTAGGCCCCTTTGCGCAGGGCCTGAATCGACATTTCCACGGTGGCAAAGGCGGTAATCATGACCACCGGAACGCCGCTGTCCCTGGCCTTGACCCGTTGCAGCACCTCCAGTCCGTCAATTCCCGGCATCTTGATGTCGCTGATCACCAGATCCCAGCAGCCGGGCCGGAACAGATCCATGGCCTCCAGGGGATCGGTAAAGGTTCTGACCGCATGCCCTTCATCCATCAGCACTGCCGCCATCATCCGGCACAGCCCCTGTTCGTTGTCGATGATCATGATCTTTTTGGCGGACATGGTCATTTCTTCCTTGCGCAATATGTTGAGTGGCCTGAATCAGTATTCTTCCCGCACCAGCGGCAGACGGATAATGACCGTTGTTCCGCGGCCGCTCTCGGAGTCGATGCAGATCTCCCCTTGGTGCATGTCGATGATCTGTTTGGTGATGGCCAGGCCGAGGCCTGTGCCGCGCGCCTTGGTGGTGAAAAAGGGCTCAAAGATTTTTTCCAGATTCTCTTCGGCGATCCCGGCTCCGAAATCGGTGAATTCAATGCGGATGAACCTGTCATCCTCTAGCCGGGTGGAGACGTGGATCTCCCCGTCCTGCGGCGATGCTGAGCCGGCGTTGAGCAGCAGGTTGATGGCGACCTGGCGCAGCTGGTCGGCATCCACGGAAATCTGTGGAATCTCTGCAGCAAGGTCCTGCTTGATGGTGACATGGTGGAGGTCGGTGTGGTTGCCGGCGAAATCGATGATCTGCCGTAGCAGCTGATTGATGTCGGCTGGCTCGAGGACCGGTTTGGGGGTGCGCGAGTAGCTGAGCAGATCCTGGACGATCTTTTTGCAGCGTTTGCTCTCCCGTTTGATTTCATGGATATAGCTGAAGTTGGGATCGTCCGCGGGGATTTTTTTCTCCAGGTAGCCGGCATAGCCGAGGATGACTCCGAGTGGATTGTTGATTTCGTGGGCCACGCCCGAGGAGAGGACGCCGAGGGAGGCCATTTTCCCTTGCTGGGCCAGGGCTGCTTCCAGTTCCTTGTTTTTTCGCAGCATGCGGGTCATGCGGTTAAAGGCTATCGCCAGTTCGCCCAGCTCATCCCGGCCGGCCACCGTCATCTGCTCGTCGAGGCGACCCTGTTTGACCTTGCGAATCACCGTGATCATGTTGTGGATCGGCTCGGTCAGCATCCTCGCCGCCAGGAAGACCAGCCCGGCTGCGATCAGGCCGATGAGCAGGGGCAGCAATAACACATGCAGGGCAATGCGCCATTTCAGGGCGTCGGCAGTGCGGTAAAATTCGTCTTCGTAGCTGCCCACCGCAACGATCCAGTCCCAGGGTTCAAAGTAGCGGTAGCGGACGATTTTCATCCGTGCTTTGCTCTCCCCCTTGTTGAGCCAGGGGTAGCGAATCCAGCCGTTCTTGTGCTTGACCATCTCGGCAATAAAGGCCCTGCCGTTGGAATCCCTGCTCGCGAGCAGATTTTCCCCTTCGGCGTCGGGGTGGATGGTGAGGGTCCCGTCCCTGGTCATGCAATAGATGTAGCCGGTTTCACCGACTTTTTTGCTTTTGATCTGCTCGGCGAGGGTGGTCATGGCGGCCTTTTCAAAGGCCGGGTCATCATAGGTTTCATCCAGGTAGCCACCGGCGGCCACAATCCAGTCCCATTCCGGGCAGTAGCGAAAGGCGACAATTTTGTTGCGCGGGCGCAGATCCCCCAGCTGTTCGTTGCGCCAGGGGTAGATGGTGTAAAGAACCTTGCCGGGCGGGGAAGAGAGAGCCTGTGCGGTCATTTCGCGGATAAAATAGCGCCCCTGATCGTCATGGGCATTGATGATATTCTCTCCTTCCCGGACCGGGTGGACCTTGAGGGTGCCGGCGCTGGTCAGGGCAAACAGATAGCCACTGCTGCCGATGCTCACCTCCTTGAAGCTGTTGCGGGCGGCCTGCTGAGCGGTTTGCAGGTTAATGGTGCCGGCGGCCAGATAGGTCTGCTGCTGATTGATCAGGTTGTAGGCGAGATCGACCAGGGTCTTCATCTCCTGGCGGACAATGTTTTTCTTGTCTTCGCGATAGACTTCAAACTGCCGATGGTGGCCGTCGAGCAGATCAAGAGTGAAGTCGGCCATGTGGTCCAGGTCGGCCTTGCTGGTGGCGGTCAGCCCCTGGTAGGCCTGTTCAGTGGCGACATAGCCGATCACTGCTCCGAGAACGAAAATGGGAACGACGACCAGGGGCAAAATGACAACAAGCATTTTGGAACGGATTTTCAGATTATTGAGCAGTCGATTCATGGCTTCCCAAACCGCTGGACTGGCGAATATGCACGATATGTGAGTTTATAACATGGTTTTTAAATTAGTGAAACAGTTGTCTCGCCCTAGCGCAGTAAGGACATGTCCTGAGTTGTCTGGCCCTTATTTTTAGGCAATCCTCCTTTTATTGAAAATAGAATACTTTTATATATTTATTTTTTTTGAACGGGAGGGAGGTGTTGTGTTCGTTGTGGATGACTATTGCCAAGCCGCCAGTCAATGTTGCGGTCTAACGGCTTGACGGTGTTTTCTGGCGGTTGGAGCGCTTCTTATAACAGTCCCTGTTCCATGGCGTTTTCGCGGGCCGCCTGGCGCAGAGCATCGCTGATACTGGGGTAGACATGAACCATGGTTGCCAGCTCGGCGACATTGATGCCGAACTGCACCGCCATGGTTGCTTCATGAATGATGTCCGCGGCCCGCGGGCAGAGCATCTGTACCCCCAGGACTTTACCGCTGCCCTGTTCCGCGGTGAGAATGACCCCGCCCAGCATCTCACCCATGACGTGGGCTTTGGGCACCCGGTCCAGATGCAGAAAGGTCGTGACCACCTGGTAGCCTTTGGCCTCGGCCTGATATTTGGTCAGTCCGACCGTGGCAAATTCGGGATCGACGAAGACCGCCATGGGGGAATAGCGATGATCAATGGTGTGGTTGCCGTCAGGATCGAGCATGTTGCGAACGGCGATCTGGGCTTCCCGCGCTCCTGCCGGGGCGATCAGCGGCGCGCCGGTGACGTCACCGGCAGCCCAGATCCCGGGGACGCTGGTGCGCAGTTGCTGATCGACCTTGATAAAGCCGGCAGCGTCGGTTTGGACACCGATCTCCTCCAGACCCAGACCCCGGGTGAGCGGCTGGGTGCCGATGGCGAGCATCAGCCGTTCGGCACTGAAGCCGACCTCGGCGCCGTTGATCAGTGCATACAGGCAGGTCGCCTCACCGACCTTATCGACGCGTAGAGCATCGACATTGCAGAGGATTCTGACTCCTTCAGCTTCCAACATGGCGCGAAACTGTTCGGTCAGGCGCAGGTCGAATTCAGCCAGCAAACGCGGGCCGCGCTCGAGGATTGTTACCCTGGTGCCGAACCTGGCGAACATCTGCCCCATTTCCAGGGCGATTACACCACCGCCAAGGATGATGATGGACTCCGGAAAACATGGCAGGTGCAGGGCGCTGTAGCTGGTCAGGTAGTGGACTTTGTCGAGGCCGGGGATAGGCACCACACGTGGTTCGCCGCCAGTAGCAATGAGAATCTGCGGCGCAGTGAAGATCTCTTCACCGGCCTCGACCTCGAATGGAGCCACGAAGCGACCCCGTGCGTGGACCACCTCCATATTGGGCGTGTTGCGTAGCTCGCGTTGGTAATGGGTGGTGCGGACGGTATCAACGGCATTGGTTTTCAGCGGCATCAGGGTGCCGCAGTCAGGATAGCCAGCCCGCAGGTTGAGACCCCAACCCTCACCTTTGCGGGCGCCGTGATACATTTCGGCTTTATGAATCAGGGTTTTGCTGGGAATACAGCCCCAGTTGACGCAGGTCCCGCCGATTTGGGACTGCTCGATCATCACCACCTTTTTCCCCTGGGCTGCGGCAATGCGAGCACCGCCGAAGGCGGTGGTTCCGGCACCGAGGACGATAATATCGTATTTGCGCGGCATAAGACCCTCTCTGCGGATGAGGCAAACTGAAATTTCAATACGGATGAGCCCGGTCCGGTGGGGATACCCGTGCCCTTGCCGCTCAGCAGGCTGTTGAAAAACAACCTGCCGAGCCCATGGATGGCGATCAAAATCAAGGGCGCCTTTCTAGGTCATTGATTTTGTAAGGTGGAGGAAATCACACTTTTCTCCACCGGGTTTGAAAAAGGCCGGGGATGGACTTTTTCAACAACCCGCTAGACCTGCTCCGGTCGGCCGTATTTCAATTCACAGTATTCCAGCCGTGACAGGTAGAGGTCCAGGAAAATCGAGTTGGAGCGCTGGATCATTCGTTCGTTGTGTTCGTTAAAAGCGGCATTGAAATTGTCCCGAATCATTTGAAACTGTTCTGCGGTCAGGTCTGATGGCAGTTTGACCGTCATTTCCGGGGGTTGAGCCGTAAAATGTTTTTCGAGAAGGGTTTCGACCTCAGTCTTCAAACAACTCAGAACCTGTGGGCTCAGGTGGGAGAGATTGGTTTCCACGGCATCATTGACGAGATCCTTGATCGATTTTTTTTCTTTTTCCAGGGGGATGATTTTAGCTGACATACTCCATTCCATTCGAAAAATAAGAATTAGAAAGTCCCTGACAGGAGTAGAAACAGTCCTGCATAACCCTCTTCAGGCGAGCCGGCAGGAAAGCGCTTTTCCAGACGTCCCAAGCCAACGGTTTAGCAAGCCACCTGCGAGTTTATCCCGGTCTGCCCGGGTATATTCAATAGGATAACGGATTGAGCTGGTTGGATGCAAAGAGGGGAGGCAAAAAAATCAGCGGGAACCGCAGAAGGACATCCCAGGATTTCGGGAGGCGCTATCTGCGCCTCCCGAGAAACAGTGATCAGAAGCGGATGAGGACGCCGGCAAAAGGACCGGAAATTTCCGTTTCAACGTAGAGCTTATCTTCGTCAATCTTAAGGTCGAAATAGCGGTACCCGGCGTATAAACCCACCAGCGGTACAGGGGAAAATTCCACCTGTGCTTCGGCATCCATAAAATGATTGCCATCGTATTCCATGTAACCGATGCGGCCGGTTATGCCAAGAAAATCAGAGAAAGCGATCCGTGCGCGAGCACCAATGGTCGGAATCGGGGCAATCACCGACTCAGATTCTGATTCGTTTGTCACACCGGTATCCTTAACGGAGAAGTCGGCATCCGCAATTTTGACACCAAGTTCCGGGCCCAGTTGAAAACGGACCGGGGTATCGTCGAAATTGAGCAGAAAATAAGTGTAGCCGAAGTCGTAGAGGTCGATGGTCAGGTCGCTTTGAACCGTCGTGTTGGCATTGAAGACCTGGCCGTTGATTTCGATGGCTTTGGACAATGTGCCGGTTCCGGAAAAGTCGATCGGCAGGTAGTTCAGGGAGAGTCGCGAGTTTCCCCAGCTCAAGGCGATTTCGCCGGTAAATTCTTCGCTGTCCTTAAGATCGAGATCATCCTGGACATCGACTTTTTCTCCCACACCGTTAATGGTTCCGGCGATTGTTCCTTCTGGGCTGAGAACCTGGTAGCCGGCTTTGAGGGATATTAATTCATCGGCATAGAGGTTGCCGGAGTAAAGCAGCAGTAGTGCAAGTAGAGGCAAGGCTTTCCATTTTGTAAACATCGGTCATTGTCTCCTTTGAGTGAGGGTTGGTTGTCTTGATGGTTAGCGAATATTAACATATGTAAATTTGTGTGTCAGTCTTTCTAATGATCCTGCTCTGTGCAACCTTTATGGGCGAATTACTGCTAAAATGGTTTGGTCGGTTGGTTTGAAAATGGCCCGTTGTCGATGGCAGGGTTTTCAAACCGAGAGTTTTTTCTCAAAGCAGTCCTTCTGGTTGTTGGGGCGGCCCGCGTAGCTGCCACTTTTTGGCGTCAGGGTTGCTTTGCAATGCCATCGCCATTTATGAGCCGGCGGATCGTCCGGAAGACCGCGAACAAGAACCCGAGGAGCCTGTATGACTGCAGCTGCCACGTGCATTCTGATTGTCGAAGATGACCGGAATACGGCCAATCTGGTTGCAACCTATCTGCAAAAGGAAGGGTTTGCGACCCGGACCGAACACGATGGCGAAGCAGGACTGCAAGCCGCCAAAACCAGTCATCCTGCCCTGATCATTCTGGATCTGATGCTACCGGGGCTGGACGGCCTGGAGGTCTGTCGTCAGCTCCGGCGCGAGTCAAACGTGCCGGTCCTGATGCTGACTGCGCGGGAAGAGGAGATCGATCGGGTGCTCGGTTTCTCTTTGGGGGCCGATGACTATGTGATCAAGCCGTTTAGTCCCAGGGAACTGGTGGAGCGGGTCAAGGCGATTCTGCGGCGAACCCGCACGCCACAGCCCCAGGCCGTGGCCACGCTATTAAAGCACGGCCCGCTGTGTCTGGAACCGGAGAAACACAAGGTGACCCTGGGCGGAAAAGCGGTCAACCTGACCTCGACGGAATACATCCTGCTGCACACATTGATGTCCGCGCCGGGCCGGTTGTTCAGCCGCGGAGAGTTGCTGCGGAAATTTTACCAGCATGAAGAGGCTGTGGTGGAAAGAGTCATCGATGTGCATATCAACAAGCTGCGCCAGAAAATCGAGCGTGATCCGGCCCGACCGGTTTTCATCGAGACGGTCCGCGGCTTCGGCTATCGTTTTTCTGAAGATGAGCTGCCGTCATGAAACAGCATCTGCTCTGGAAATTGCTGCTGAACATCATTCCGGTGATTTTTTTGACCATTCTGGTGGTTTGGCTGGCCATTGATCATCTCGCCGCGGCTTATTTCATGCGGCTGATGGAAAACTACTCCATCGAACCCCTGGACAGTCATCGGATGTTTATCGAAGCGGTCCACCGCTACCTGCTCTGGGCTGCGTTGGCAGCGCTGGCCCTGGCCTTGACTCTCAGTTATCTGATGACCAAGCGGGTGTTGCGGCCGTTGTCCCAAATGACGCGGATTTCCCGCGAATTGGCGGCCGGGGATTTTTCCAACCGGGTAGAGGTGGTTTCATCGGATGAAGTCGGCCAACTCGGGATAGCCTTTAACAGTATGGCCGACAGTCTTGAGAAGCTGGAAGGGTTGCGTAAAAGCATGGTCTCCGATATCGCCCATGAGCTGCGCACGCCATTGACCAACCTGCGAGGGTATTTCGAAGGATTAAGCGATACGGTGCTGACGCCCTCGGTGGACACCTTTCGCATGCTTGAACAGGAGACGTTGCGGCTGGTTGATCTGGTCGATGATTTGCAGCAGCTCTCCAAAGCTGAATCGGCCGAGGCTTTTCTGCAGCGGCGCCAGTTTCAGGTCGCGGCCATGATCGCGCAGCTGTTGCCGCTGTTCCAACTGCGCTTTCAGGCCAAACAGATTGGCGTCGATGTCCAGGTGCCCGATGCGCTGACCCTGGTGGCTGATTTTGACAAAATTCTCCAGGCCCTGCGCAACCTGCTGGAGAACGCCCTGCGTTATTCTCCGGAGGGGGGCCGGGTCAGCATCAGCGGTCGGCAGCTGACAGATATGGTGGAAATTTCCGTCACCAACAGCGGCGAAGGGATTGCTGCCGCCGACCTCCCCTATATTTTCGAACGTTTCTTCAGGGCCGACCGTTCCCGCTCGCGCGAGCATGGTGGTGCTGGCATCGGGCTGGCCATCGTCAAGCAGCTGGTGGTTGCCCACGGGGGGCAGGTCGGGGCCGAGAGCAGACCGGGACTGACCCGGATCTGGCTGAGGATGCCGGCAAGTCCGCCCATCGAAACCGGCCTTCCCGCCATCGTGGCTAAAGAACGAAGTGCGGGCAGGAAGGGTAAAAAGTAAAATCTACTGATGAATAGGGACAGTTTTCTTTCGGCTTGGTCGGGCGTAATCTGAATTCCCCCAAGTTTGACGGTTTTTCTAAAAACGTATAGCTGGATAACGGCCAACCGATCGCTTTGCGAGCTGCTGATGTTCGGCTTGATCCACAGGTGCCCGCCGGGGCCTTTGCTGTAAATTCCTATGAATACGCTGGCTCCGATATCCCGCAGGAAGCAAAGATTTCCGCAGTGCTGAGTTTGAACTTTTAGCAGGCTGTAACAAAAACCGGCCTCTCCATCGGCAAGGCCGGTTTTTGTTGATGCTTGAAACCGGGTGGGAAAATCTGTTTAGCGGCCGCACGACAGGCTAGCGGACTTTTTTTCGTCCTTTGGGCATCCTGCGCCGCCGGGACCGTTGCGGTATCGGCTCTTCAACCGGTTCGGGAGCGGCCCCTTTGGGTTTGGCCGGTTCCACCTTGATGTAGCGTTTGTCCAGCTTGGTGCCATCAAGAATGTTGACAGCTTCACGGTTTTCCTTTTCGTTGGACATCTTAATAAAAGCAATCCCCTTGAACTCTCCCCGGTCATTGTTGAGCATGAAAACAGAGCGAACCGTGCCGCAGGTCGAAAATAGTTGTCTGAGTTCTTCTTCGCTCGTTTCAAAGGGCAGCTCCGAAACGAACAATTCCTTGATTTTGGTTTTTTCTGTCATTGGGTTTCCGTCGCCCTTTCAAAAGCACTGTCTGTTTCGTTCGGTCTTTCCAGGCTGATGGGACCGATTTTTCCGCCCCGCAATTCGCGTAGCAGCATTTCCGCGGCACGATGCAGGTCAACTTCGCCGCCGCTGATCAGACAGCCGCGCTGGCGGCCGATCTCTTCCAGCAGTAACAGCGGGGTGTCCGGGAGCCGGTCGAACTTATAGCGTTTCAGCAGCAGGCCGGGGTAGCGTTCGCTCAGGTACTCGGCGCTGACCAGGCCGACGGCCGTCGAATCATAGGCGTCATCACCAATGGCACCGCTGGCCGCCAGCCGGCAGGCGCCGGGGACGCTGTCGAGAATCGGCCAGAGAATCCCCGGTGTATCCGAAAGCAGGATTCCGTTGCGCAGGTCGATTTGTTGTGGACAGGTGGTGATGGCTGGTTTGTCGCCGACTCTGGCGATTTTTTTGCCGGCCATGGTATTGATCAGGGTCGATTTGCCGACATTGGGAATCCCGACAATAAGAATCCGCAAAGATTTTCCGGCCTTGACCCGTGGTGCGAGCATCTTGCGGCAGAGCTTGGGAATCAGTCCGGCATCGCGGCGGTCTTTGGCATCGATCGCTAAGGCCTTGACGGACTGCTGCTGTTCCAGCTTGCTGATCCAGGCTTTGGTGACGCTGGAATCGGCCAAATCAGCCTTGTTGAGAACCTTGATGCAGGGTTTGTTATTGCGCAGCCGTTCTAGCAGAGGGTTAGCGCTGCTGATCGGTAAGCGGGCGTCAAGAACCTCGATAACCAGGTCGATTTTGGGCAGGATTTCAGTGATCTGTGCCCGGGCCTTTTTCATGTGGCCCGGATACCAGTCGATAATCATGGGAACTCTTATCTTGGCAAGAAAAACTTGTCAGCTGAATTTTAAAACCGGAGCGGCCAGCCGCTCCGGTCATTTGCTATTGGCGCATTTTCTGAATCATGGCCAGATCGGCCAGAACCAGTGCTGTCATGGTTTCCACGATCGGCACCGCCCGGGGAACCACACAGGGATCGTGCCGTCCTTTGGCTTCAAGCAAGGCGTCTTCTCCGCTATAATTTACAGTCTGCTGGGCCTGGCCGATGGTTGCCGGGGGCTTGAAGGCGACTCGGAAATAGACCGGCTCGCCGTTGGAAATGCCCCCCTGAATCCCGCCGCTATGGTTGGTTAGGGTGCCCAATCTGCCCGCCCGGTTGATAAAGGGGTCATTATGGGCTGAGCCACGCATACGTGCCCCGGCAAAGCCGGAGCCGAGTTCAAACCCCTTGGTCGCGGGCAGCGATAGCATGGCGTGTGCCAGCATGGCTTCGAGGCGATCAAAGACCGGCTCGCCGAGACCAGCGGGAAGGTTGCGACAGACACAGCTGACCACTCCGCCCACCGAGTCCTTGGCTTCGCGGGCCGCGACGATCTCTTCGGTCATATTGGCGGCTGCCGCAGAGTCCGGGCAGCGGATCGCGTTCTCGTCGACCAACTCGCGGCTGATACTGTTCATATCAATGGCTGCGGCGTCATGGTTGCCGACCGAACTGACCCAGGCGACAATCTCGATACCGAACTGTTCCAACAGATATTTCTCGGCCACGGCACCGGCGGCCACCCTGCCAATAGTTTCCCGGGCACTGGACCGGCCGCCACCGCTGGAGGCATGGATTCCGTATTTCATGCGATAGGTGTAATCGGCATGGGAGGGGCGGGGGATCTCGCTCATGGAACCGTAGTCGCCGGGGCGCTGGTCTTTGTTTTTGACCAGCATGCCGACAGGGGTGCCCAGGGTCAGGCCGTTTTCGACTCCGGAGAGAATTTGCACCTGATCGGCTTCATTTCGTTCGGTGCCGAGGCGGTTGCCGCCGGGCCTGCGCCGGTCAAGCTGGACCTGAATATCTTTTTCGCTGAGGGCCAACCGCGGCGGAACGCCATCAACGACGACCCCTACGCCGGGGCAGTGAGATTCACCGAATGTACTGATTTTGAAAAATCGACCGAAACTGCTCGACATCTTGACCTCTGTTAAATTCAGTTCAATATTTAAAGGGATGCAGTTGAATTTGCCAGCATAGCAGAAAAGAGCTGGCGAGGCTATGGAATCATCTTCCGATGGGGCCAGGGTTTATGCCGACAAATAAGAGTTTATGCTGAGCGGATAATATCTTGACTGAAAAGATAGTGAATAATATCCTAAGCCAAGAGTTAAGGCCGGTCCTTTGGATCCCCTCGGTTTAACTCTCTCCACTTTGCACCCCATATCCATTGATGGGGTGCTTTTTTTTAAGGCTGTCTGTCGGACCCGTTTACCCAGTTCTGCTTGCGGATGTCTTCCGCCTCCAGGTCGGTAACCAGATTAAGCAACGGTTGTTTTGCTTGCGGGAGAGTTTTTGAATGAAAAATATCTATGCTAGTTGGCATCCGGAAACTCTGGATGGCAATGCATAAGTTTTCAGATTGGAAACGATCAATTTTTCGTTGTGACAAGGAAATCAAGGGCTTGTGCGGAGGAGTAGTTCTTTACGCCGCACAAATAAGCCCGCAGATTGACACCGCCACGGAGGAAAAGGGCCGTTTCCGGATGACAACTATGCTAAGATGCCTGCAACTGAGCAGGGAGGATTTTGATGGCCGATGTGACCCGCTTTATTAATGGGATTATTAATTTTCAACAACAGCATTTCGGTGAAAATGCGGAGCTTGCCAGCACCCTGTTGGCAGGGCAAAAACCACAGGCGTTGCTCATCGGCTGCTGCGATTCACGGGTTGATCCGGCCCTGATGACGGACTGTGCACCGGGTGATCTGTTTATTCTGCGCAATATTGCCAACCTGGTGCCCCCTTATCTGAAGAATGATGATTATCATGGGGTCAGCTCATCCATTGAGTATGCGGTCTGCGTTCTCGAGGTTTCTGACATCATTGTGCTGGGGCATTCCGGTTGTGGTGGGATTGCGGCGCTCATGGACTCTGCCGACGGCAGCGAGACCGGGGAGTTTATCGGCAAATGGGTCAATATCGCGGCTGCGGCCCGCGATAAAGTCCTCAAGACAATGCCTCATGAATCGATGGAAAAGAAAACCCGGGCCTGTGAGCAGGAGGCCATTCTGGTTTCACTGAAAAATCTGATGACCTTTCCCTGGGTCAGGGATCGAGTGGCGCAGGGGCGGTTGAGTCTGCACGGCTGGTATTTCGATATCGGCAATGGGCGGCTGAAATACTACAATCAGGTGACCGGGGAGTACGATGTCCTGGTTGACCGCTATGCTCCGCCTGATATGCTCACCATCGAAAAAGCCGATGGTGAAGGCCCGAATTGAATCAATTTCAGCCGTCCCCTGAATCTTCCGGACAGAAGCATTCAGGCGACGGTCATGCCTGTTGACGGGTCAATCGTTCTTTTCGACAATCCGCCCGTTCCTGAATTGAAGCAGATAGAGGTTCTTGAGGGATTCGCCGAAAGAATCGAATCCGTAGGTACCTGTCACCCCCTGAAAATTCTGCAGGCCGAGCAGCTTTTTGCGTAGGTCGTCACGATTGTTAAGGGTCGGATCGTCCATGGCCTGGAGCAGGATGGTGGCCACATCAAACGCCTGGGCTTCCAGAATGGAGGGGTCGTCTCCGTAGGCCTGCCGATAAAGTTCTTCAAAGCGCTTGACTTCGGGACGTTTGCTGTCGGCAAAGAAGGCATCGACAAACACCGCATCTTTGAGGAAGCGGCTGGCGCGCTTGGCCAGGTCAGCTGAATTCCAGCCGTTGATGCCGAGCAGCGTGACATCCTTGATGCCGTAAAAAACCAGCTGCGGCGCAATCAGGCTGATCCGGTCAGCGTAATCTGGAATGAACAGAGCGTGAAAGGGGGGCAGCGGATATTCCAATTCCGGCGGCTCTTCCCCTTCCTGCAGAGGAATCGGGACTTGCCGGTCGAGCCAGAGCAGCTGCTCGATGGGTTTTTTGAAATCCGTGCTGTCCTCCGGGTAGCCGATGACATCGACGATCTCACCCCCGGCCCGGTGCACCTCATCGACAAACAGTTTGGTCATCTGCTCGCCGAGGCGGTTTTGTGGATGGAGGACGGAAAAGGAAATGTGCCCCGTTGCCATGGCATAGGCAACCAGCTTTTTCACCTGATGATCAGCGGTCAGCGTGTCGCGAAAGATAAAGTCACCGATTTCCGGCAGCCCTTCCCCTTGGGACAAGGACAGAAGCGGCACCATTTCCTGTTGAGCCCGGCGCGCGGCCTCGTTGGCGGTGGTCGCCAGCAAGGGCCCGATGACAGCCATGACCCGGTCGTCATCGGTCAGTCCGCTGACCAGTTGTGCCGGGGTCACCCCTGTCGTGGCCGTATCCCGATAGATGAAGCGGACCGGCAGGCTGGTCTTGTTATGTTCCTGCAAGGCCAGCTCAAGGCCTTTTTTGACCAGTTCGCCGTAAGATGCGTAGCGGCCGCTCAATGGCAGCATGACCCCGATACTGTCGCGGCTGAGCCAATTGTCGTCACTGGTTCTTTTCAGCAGGGCTTCGGCTTCCTGCCAGTAGGGAAAGGTCACCGAAGAAGCAAAAATCCGCTGCAATTGCTGCCGGGCCTGTTCCGGTTGTTGTTTGACCAGAGCGCGACGGGCCAGTTGCAGGCGCGCATCCTGGCCGATGGCTGTCCCCTGCCACATGAAAGCGGCTTCGCGGAGATCTGTTTCGCTGAGCTTGTTCTGCAGCAGCTGGTGAGCCTGGGCCAGGACTGTGGCCGGCTGCTCCGTGAAAGGCAACTGCTGGTGGAGGAAAAACAGGGCCTGGAGGCTGTTGTCGCGAGCGGCGGAAGCCGTGGCCAGGGCGCTGAACAGGGTCTTGCGGTCGGCAGTACTGAGCGGTTCGCTGATCAGTGGGCGCAGGCGTTGCAGTCCGGCATCGAACTTATCCGTTTCAACCAGACATTGGCCCATGAGCAGTTCGATTTCAGGGCTGTGGAGGATATCCGGGATGCGCTGCAGATAAAGCAGGGCATCGACATAATTGTTGCGGGCGATGAAAATCCTGGCGATCAGCGCATAACCGCGGGCGGTTTCCGGTGTGAAGGGTTCCTGCTGGATAAAATTGCGCAGAACGGCCAGGGCCTGGTTATAGCTGCCGGCTTCATAGAGCTGCCGCCCCTGTTCCAACTGCTCCAGCCGTGGTGTGGCGGCTGCGACAGAGGCTGGTACAAACCAGCTAAGCAGTGGAATGGTAAGTATCCAGAACAGAATCAGGGCGATGACGTGCTTCATGCCGGCTCCATTTCGAAATCAAGTGCGGGAAATCAGATCAGTCAAACAGTTCCTTGACTTTATCAAAAATCCCTTGCCCTGGGGATGAATATCTTCACCGCTTTCGCGGGCAAATTCTTCCAGCAGTTCCCGCTGGCGGCTGTTCAGTTTGGTTGGAACCTCAACTTTAAGGACCACCAGCTGGTCGCCACGACCGTAGCCCTGCAGTGAAACGATCCCCTTGCCGGAGAGTTTGAGCACTTTTCCGCTCTGGGTTCCGGCCGGAACCTTCATGTTGACTTTGCCTTCCAGGGTGGGCACCTCAAGGTCGCAGCCCAGAGTAGCCTGG
Source organism: Geopsychrobacteraceae bacterium (assembly GCA_963668145.2). GTDB lineage: Bacteria > Desulfobacterota > Desulfuromonadia > Desulfuromonadales > Geopsychrobacteraceae > Seleniibacterium. The sequence goes on along the minus strand of CAXXJU010000020.1, from coordinate 338,968 downwards.
ACAAATGAAATGGGAATTTCACAGATGACGTTTTGGCCGTCGCGCTGGAAGATCGGGTGTTCTTCCACGCTGATGACGACATAAAGGTCCCCGGGAGGGCCGCCTTGCGCCCCGGCTTCGCCCTCTCCGTTCAATTTGAGACGAGTCCCGTTTTCCACTCCGGCTGGAACCCGGAGAGAGAGGGAGCGTTTTTTCCTGACCTGGCCGGTCCCGCGGCAGTCCGGGCAGGGATCTTTGATGATCTTGCCTTCACCGCGGCAGTCCGGACAGGGACGGGTCATGGTGAAGAAGCCCTGCTGGTAGCGAACTTGACCGGCTCCGCGGCAGGTTGAACAGGTTTGGGCCTCTGTCCCCGGCCGGGCTCCTGAGCCATGGCAGGTTTCACAGTTCTGTTTGCGGGGCAGCTGAAGTTTCTTTTCTGTCCCGAAGGCGGCTTCCTCAAAATTGATGGTCAGGTTGTAGCGCAGATCGTCGCCCCGTTGCCCGCGACTGCCGCGTCTTGACCCACCGCCGAAAATATCACCGAAAATATCGCCAAAAATATCTTCGAAAGGAGCACCGCCAAAATCGAAACCACCGCCGGAGAAACCGCCGCCGCCGTTAACCCCGGCGTGGCCGAATTGATCGTAGGTGGCGCGTTTTTGGGAATCGGACAGAACGGCGTAGGCTTCGGAAAGCTCTTTGAATTTATCTTCGGCAGTTTTATCGCCGGGGTTTTTGTCCGGATGGTATTGAATCGCCAGCCGACGATAGGCTTTTTTGATTTCAGTTTCGCTGGCGTTCCGGTTGACTCCCAGAATTTCGTAGTAATCGCGCTTAGACAAAATAATCTATCCTGATCAGAAAACAGACGGACGTCGGCCCGCAATTGGCAGGCCGACGTCCGTTCTTATGAGGTTATTTCTTTTCGTCGACGTCTTCGAACTCTGCGTCGACAACGTCGTCGCTGCCGGTTTGGTCGGCAGCACCGGCGGCGTCAGCAGCCGCGCCGTCATTCTGCCCCTGGGCGTACATCATCTCCGCAAGTTTATGGGAGGCCTGGGCCAGGGTTTCGCTCTTCTTCTTGATCTCTTCGGGATTGTCGCCTTCAATCGCTTTCTTCAAATCATCCAGTGCGTCCTGGATCTGCTTTTTGGTGGCGCTGTCAAGCTTTTCACCATGTTCGCTGAGTGATTTTTCAGTGGTGTAAGCAAGTCCGTCAGCCTGGTTACGGGCTTCGATCAGTTCGCGTTTCTTCTTGTCTTCGCCAGCATGGGATTCAGCGTCCTTGACCATCCGGTTGATCTCGTCCTCGGAGAGCCCGCTGGATGCGGTGATCTGGATCGACTGCTCTTTGCCTGTGCCGAGATCTTTGGCAGAGACATGAAGAATTCCGTTGGCATCGATGTCGAAGGTGACTTCGATCTGCGGGACTCCGCGCGGGGCAGCGGGGATGCCGACCAGCTCAAAGTTACCAATGGTTTTATTGTCATTGGCCATTTCCCGCTCACCCTGCAGCACATGAACCGAAACCGCCGGCTGGTTGTCTGCCGCGGTCGAGAAGACCTGGCTTTTTTTACAGGGAACGGTCGTGTTTTTCTCAATCAGCTTGGTCATGACACCGCCGAGGGTCTCGATGCCGAGGGACAGCGGGGTAACGTCGAGCAGCAGCACGTCCTTGACGTCCCCGGTCAGCACGCCACCCTGAATGGCGGCACCGATGGCGACAACCTCATCCGGGTTAACCCCTTTGCTGGGGGTTTTGCCGAAGATTTCCTTCACCCGGTCCTGTACTGCCGGCATCCGGGTCATCCCGCCGACCAGAATAACCTCATTGATTTCGCTGGCGGAAAGGCCGGCATCTTTCAACGCGGTCTGGCAGGGAGCGACCAGTTTGGCCAGCAGTTCGCTGCAGATGCTTTCCAGTTTGGAACGGGACAGCTTGATGTTCAAGTGTTTCGGACCGGACTGGTCTGCAGTGATGAACGGCAGGTTGATGTCGGTTTCCATGGAAGACGAAAGTTCGCATTTGGCTTTTTCCGCAGCTTCCTTCAGCCGTTGCAGCGCCATTTTGTCGCCGCGCAGGTCGATCCCCTGATCCTTTTTGAACTCATCGGCAACATAGTCGATGATGCGCTGGTCAAAGTCTTCACCACCAAGGAAGGTGTCCCCGTTGGTTGATTTAACTTCGAAAACCCCGTCGCCGAGATCCAGAATGGAAACGTCGAAGGTCCCGCCGCCCAGGTCGAAGACCGCAATGGTCATCTCTTCTTTTTTATCGAGGCCGTAAGCCAGTGAGGCAGCGGTCGGCTCGTTGATGATCCGCATGACGTTGAGACCGGCGATTTTCCCGGCATCCTTGGTGGCTTGGCGCTGGGAATCGTTGAAGTAGGCCGGAACGGTAATCACCGCATCGGTGACTTTTTCACCGAGATAATCTTCGGCGGTCTGCTTCATTTTCTGCAGAACCATCGCAGAGATTTCCGGGGCGCTATATTGTTTATCGCGGCATTCAACCCAGGCATCGCCGTTGTCGGCTTCGATGATTTTGAACGGGCTGATTTTAAGGTCTTTCTGAACGGCTTCGGCAGTGAATTTGCGGCCGATCAGCCGCTTGATGGCAAACAGAGTGTTCTCCGGGTTGGTCACGGCCTGACGTTTGGCCTGTTGGCCGACCAGGCGCTCGCCGCTTTCCGTGAATGCAACCATCGACGGAGTGGTCCGTGACCCTTCCGAGTTGGCAATGACAACCGGCTCTCCGCCTTCCATAACGGCCACGCAAGAGTTGGTTGTTCCAAGATCGATACCGATAACTTTACCCATGATTTATGTCCTCCCTTAAGTATTCTTAAACGTACGATCTACTCGTCGTTGTCTGATTCTTCCTGTTGTTTGGTTTCAGCTTCTGCCGGCGCGGTCGGCGCTTTTGCCACCATGACAAAAGCCGGCCGTAACAGGCGATCGTTGAGTTGATAACCCTTCTGCATCTGTTGGACAACAGTATTGACCGGCTGATCAGCTGATTCGAGCTGCCCCATGGCTTGGTGCAGGGCCGGATCAAACGGCTGCCCCATGGCTTCAATGGGAGCGACTCCGAACCTGCTCAGAACCTGACTGAACTGATTCAGGGTCATCCGGACCCCTTCCAGCAGGCCGTCGCTGGTGTTGCCCTGATCGGCGTGTTCAACCGCTCTTTCAAGATTATCAATAACAGGCAGAATTTCGCGTAAGATGTTTTCGTTGGCAAATTTAGCCAGGTCTTCTTTTTCCCGCTGAGTCCTTTTGCGCAGGTTTTCCATGTCAGCGAGGGTTCGTAAATATTGTTCCTGGTGCGCCTTGGTTTCTTCCCGCGCCTGCGAGAGTTCGTTGCGCAACTGTTCTTCCAGCGACAGTTCCTCAGCGGCTCCAGGGGTTTCTTCTTGCTCCGGAGCTTCCTGGATGTTCTCCGGCTCCTGTTGTTCGGTATTCTTGCCCACCTTTGTTACTCCTTTATATTTAATTTATTCAATTTCCCGTTCCAACATGCGACTGACCAGCTGTGCGGTGAAATCGACTATTGGAATCACTTGTGAATAATCCATGCGCACCGGCCCGATTACACCCAGGGTACCGATCGCGCCTTTCTGACTGGAAAAGTTCGATGAAATCAAGCTATAGCCGTCCAGGTTGATATTGGTGTTTTCACTGCCGATAAAGATCTGCACCCCCTGGGCGGACTGGCTGCGATCGAGGAGTTCGATGAGCAGCTTTTTACTCTCCAGGGTCTGGATCAGTCGTTTCATCTGTTGCGGTGATGCAAATTCCGGCTGCTCCAGCATTAGCGAAGCTCCGGAAACAAAAATCTGATTCTCGACTTCATCCTGCAGCGCCGCACAGGACAGGCTCAGGGCTTGCTTTTTCAGCTGATCATAAAGAATCCGATCTTCTTTGAGTTCCTGACTCAACTTGGCACGGACCTCCTGGATGGAGAGGCCGTTCAGCTCCCTGTTCAGGTAATTGCTGATCTGTTCGAGATGCCGGTCGGTCAGGGTCGGATCGGCATCGATGACCTTGTTCTGCACCAAGCCTGACTCGGACACATAAATGACCAGCAGTCGGCCCTTGGAAAGCCTGACGAATTCGATCTGCCGAAAAACTGTCGAGGAAAACTTGGGCGCCATGACCAGCCCGGTATACTTGGAAAGACCGGACAGAACCCTGCCAACCTCCTGCATGATATCTTCCAGCTTCATGCCGCTGAAACGGTAGCTTTTGCGGAGTTTGGATTTCTCCTGCTGGGAGAGGTCACGAACCTGGAGCAGAGTATCGATATAGTATTGGAATCCTTTGGCTGTGGGGATTCGGCCCGCCGAGGTATGGGGAGAGCAGAGCAGGCCCATCTCTTCGAGATCGGCCATGACATTGCGCACAGACGCCGGCGACAGGTTAAAGCTGTGGCGGCGGGTTATCGCTCGGCTGCCGACCGGCTCAGCCGAGGCAATGTAATCCTCAACAATTGCTTCCAGAATATTTTGGCTGCGTTCATTCAGCTCATCAGCCATTGCAAACTCCATACGCTCTTCCGGTTTTCACCTGGCACGCTTCTGTCTTCGATCCGCTGTGTCGGGCGTCTTTTGGGGACTCCGGGTGAAAACTGCAGCCTCTCCATCCGGCAGTTCCGGTGGGCGCTCTGCAAATAAGGTATCAACCTGATCCTGCGGTGTTAGCACTCTATTGGGTTGAGTGCTAACACCGCAGCCTATCAATGAATTCGGGATTTGTCAAGGTTTATGGCTGCGGAAAAACGCTGCTTTTGGCCTGCTGGAAATGGTCGAAAAGAAAAGGTTCACTTAAAGAAAATGGCTGATCAGATGGTCGTAGATCAGCCACCCGGTAAGGTCAAAGCGCCAGGCACCGTCCAGGTTGCGCAAGTAAGGTTGGCAGCTGTTGAGTGCAGCAGAAAAAACCTGTTCCGGCAGGCAGCAGAAGCGCTGTGCAAAATCATCCTGCACCAGGCCGTCAGCGGTGCGCAGCGCCAGGTAGGCATACTCCTTCATGGCTGCCTGGCGATCGAAATCTTCCAGCAATCGGGCCGGATTGCGGCCGGTGGCAAGTTCAGACCGATAACTGGGCAGGTCGCTCGGGATCAGCCAGCGTTCCCCCCAGCCGGTGTCATAAAAACTGTGGGCGCCGCAGCCGACAGCCAAGCAGGAGCGACGTTTCCAGTATGCTAGATTGTGGGCACAGCGGCGGCCGGCGCGGGCAAAGTTGGAAATCTCGTAATGCTCGAAACCGGCCGCAGTTAAACGTTGGTTGATCAGGCGATACTGGTCGCTGTAGCTATCTTCATCACAGGGAGTGAATTCTCCTGCCGCCAACCGCGCTGCCAATGGAGTATCTTCTTCGATGGTCAGACCGTACAGGGAGATGTGCTCTGAATGCAGTTCGAGCAGAGCGCTCAGATCACGTTCGAGGTCGGGCAGGTCCTGGCCGGGCAGAGCAAACATCAGATCAACACTGATATTGTCAAAGCCGGCCCGGCGGGCTGCGGCAAAGGCCTGCCTGGCTTCCGTGCCGGAATGAATTCGGCCGAGAAAGGCCAGTTGCCGATCGTCGAAAGACTGGATGCCCAAAGAGAGACGATTCACCCCGGCCTGCCGATAGCCCTGTAACCGGGCCAGATCCAGTGTTCCCGGATTGGCCTCCATGCTGATCTCCGCCCCGGCAACGATCCCGAAGGTTTCTTGTAGGGTTGTCAGGAGTTGGCTGAGCTGTTGCGGGTTTAGCAACGAGGGGGTGCCGCCACCGAAAAAGATCGTGGTCAACGGGGGCTGCTGGGGACCTTCCTGTTTCAGCAGGACGATGTTTTGCTGCAACAGCTCGACATATTCGGCGATCTCCGCTGCGGAGCCGACGCCGGAATAGAAATCACAATACTGGCATTTGCTGGAGCAGAAGGGAATATGGAGATAAAGGGAACTCATCGGCGATCAGCCTCCCCGGTTGACCGGGGAGGCCTGCTGCTCAGGTGAAATAAATAATCGACATGACCGCAAGAAAGAATACGGCCAGAAAAACGCCGCCACCAACCGGGTAGGCGCTGAAGCGGGTCCGGTAGTCAACCTTGTCTTTGCTGCGTTCGAGATTGCTGTTGTCGCCAGTCGCTTCAGCTCCCAACTGAATCAGGTGGCGCTGGACGTTGCGGGCCGGATCGCTGAAAAAACGCGTGAAGATAGCAGGAATCTGCTGCATGAAGATCCGGTCGCCAAAGCTGTTGAGTCCGTTGAAGGTCTTATCGCAGCCGGCTACAAACAGGCGTGCTCCCTTGCGGTAGAACCAGTCGGTATCCAGGGAAATGGTCCGGGTCCTTTTCAGTAGGGGGAGCAGCAAGAAGAAGGCCAGTGCGGAGAACATCAGCAACTGAAACTGGTGCAGGGTATGGTCGAAGGTGTAGGCATGGAACTCGACCGGATAGGGCAAAATATTATAGAGCGGCTGCGGGTAGACGCCCAGGAAAATACACAAGAATGACAAAAAGGCCATGGCCAGCAGCATGTGCTTAGGCGGCTCGCCTGGACGCAGACCGTTGTCTTTGGCAAAGAAAACAAAATAGGGAAACTTGATCCCGGCATGGAGAAAAACCCCGGCCGAGGCAATTTCGAGGATCAGCCAGACCCAGAAGAAGCCCTGGTGAACGCCGGCCTCGATAATCATCGGCTTACTGGTATAGCCGGACAGAAACGGAAAGCTGGAGATGGCCAGGGCGCCGATGGTACCGAAAATCAGGGTCAGCGGCATGGTTTTGTAGAGTCCGCCTAAATCGGTACACTTGCTTTTGCCGGTCATGTACAGAACCGAGCCGGCACTCATCCACAGCAAAGCTTTGTAGATGATATGGCAGAAGGCGTGGGCGACCGCTCCGCTGATGGCCAAGGATGTGCCGATGCCGACGCCGCAGATCATGAAGCCGACCTGGTTCATGATCGAATAGGCCAGAATCCGTCGCATGTCGTTTTCCAGGATGGCCCAGATAATCCCGTAGATCGCCATAACGCAGCCGACCACGAGCAAAATTTCCCAGCCGGCGAAGCCGCGAATCAGGGTGTAGACCGCAGTTTTGGTGGTGTAGGCGGTCATGATGACGCCACCGGTCACGGTTGCTTCAGGGTAGGCGTCTGACAGCCAGGCGTTAAGCGGTGGTGCCGCTGCGTTCGCCAGGAAGCCGATCAGAATCAGGTAAGTTGGCAAGCCGTGGACGGAAAAACCGGTAAAGGCGACCGAGCCGCTCGCATTGATCTGCAGCAGGATCCCAGCCAGCAGGCAGAGACCGCCGAAAATATGCACCATGATATAGCGAAATGCCGCTCCATAGGCGCGCTCGGTTTTTCTGGCCAGGACCAGAAAGGTTGAGGTGACCGCCATGACTTCCCAGAACAGGTAGAGCGAGATCAGATCCGCGGCAAAAACCGCCCCCAGGGCTGCGCCGATATAGGCCAGCGCTGCGGTATGCTCGTAGCGAGATTTCAGGTGCAGGGCGAACAGGAAGCAGGCGAAGGCATTGATGGTGAAGACGTATCCGAACGCTTTGCTGAGTTTATCGACCCGCAACAGGCTGAGATCAAAACCAAACAGGTGGTAATTGAAGTAGGTTCCCGGAGCAAGTTGGGTAATGACCAGGAAGGCGGCCGCGGGCACCAGCAGAATCAGGATCCGGCGGCCGAGCAACGGCAACAGCCACAGGAGCAGGGCTCCGACAAAAAACAGCAGTGACGGATGCAGCAGACTAGCGGTCATAGTAATCCTCTTTTTTCTTCAAGGCGAAACCAAGCAATTTTGACACCAGAATAATGATCACGCAGGAGACAAAGCCGAAGAATGCATAAAAGCCAGGCCAAGTTTCAGCCGAGAAGAACAGGGCATGTTTGTGCATGAAAAAGTCCGGAACCACCAGCAGGACCAGGACAATATAGAAGACCGTCTTCAGACGTTTGATATTCTGCGGCTGGTCGAACCAGGTACAAACTTCCGGCTTTTTATTTTCAGAATCCATAAGTGACCTCAACTCAGGGGAATAGTGCCAAATGGGCGAGGCGAAGGAAAATGTCCGGGTAGAAAAACAGTGCCACCGATGAGCAAGCGGTCAGGGACAGGGGGACCAGACATAATATGGGCGCTTCCTTGACCCCGTCATCGAAGACCGGATCCGCCGCTTTGGCAAAGTAGCCGCGATAAACGATGGGGAGAAAATACGCGGCATTAAGCAGGGAACTGGTCAGCAGCACGACCAGCAACAGCATCTGGTGGCTGTTGACCGCGCCGATGACAAGATTCCATTTACTGATGAAACCACCCAGCGGTGGCATGCCGATGATGCTCAGTGAGCCCAAGAAAAAAGCCAGGTAGGTGATCGGCATCCGCCGCCCCAGGCCGTCCATCTGACTGATATATTTTTTCCCGGCCGCAACGTAAATCGCTCCGGCGCAGAAGAACAGCGTGATCTTACCAAAGGCGTGCATGGCAATATGCAGCAATCCGCCGGTCATCCCCGCTGCGGAGAGCATCCCTGCGCCCAAGACCATATAGGAGAGTTGGCCGATAGTGGAATAGGCCAGTCGCCGTTTCAGGTTGTCCTGAGTCAGGGCTACCAGGGATGCGACCAGGATGGTGACCGAAGCAATGGTGGTGATGATCCAGCCGAAATGAAGGGAGAGCAGTTCCTCCGGTCCGAAAATGAAGAAAATAACGCGTAGAATCGAAAAGACCCCAACCTTGACCACCGCAACGCCGTGCAAAAAAGAGCTGACCGGGGTCGGTGCCACCATCGCTGCCGGAAGCCAGCCATGAAACGGCATCAGGGCGGCTTTGGCGAAACCGTACAGGAACAACACCAGAACCAGAGCCAGCAATTGCGGGGAGGCACCGGTTCCGGCCAGGATACCGCCGGATTTAAAGTCAAGGGTGCCGGCCACCGAGTAAACAATGATCATCGCCGGCAGAGCCAGGCCAATGGAGGTTCCAAGGATATAGGTCAGGTATTTGCGCCCTGACTGTTTCGCTTCGGCATTCTGCTCATGGGTGACCAGCGGGTAGGTCGACAGGGACAGAATTTCGTAAAACATGTACAACGTGAGTAGGTTGGCAGAAAAGGCAACCCCCAGGGTCGCTGAAATGGCAACCGCAAAGGAGGCATAATAGCGGGTCTGGGCGTGCTCATTCAGGGTCCGCATATAGCCGATGGAATACAGGGAGGTGAAAAACCAGAGGATCGACGCAACCAGGGCAAAGAACATCCCCATGGCATCAACCCGTAGCGCAAGCGCAACTCCGGGCAGCACCCGGGCAATCGTAAATTCATAGCCGCCACCGGCCAGTACGGCAGGCAGCAGAGACGCGACAATAATGATTTTGCCAAGGGCAATCAGCAGGGTCCAGCTTTCCCTCAAGTTCGGGCTGCGGCCGGACAGCATGATTGGGATTGATCCAATCAGGGAGATTAATATGGCTGCTAGCGGCCAGATCGAGATGTGATAGCTCATAGTCAAAATTGCCCTGTCCTTAAATCATTCCAGTGGATAAAATCACTGCTCATTTGCAAAAAAAGCACAAAACATCAAAAAACAAGAGGTGCGGCCCATTGGCTGATGGTGTCGACCAGCGCTCCCGAGTTGAAGCCGATGATAACCAGAAGTGCTGCTGCGACAATGAGCGGAATTTGCATACTAAGGGGTGCTTCGGCAATTTTTTCCGTCGGGTGGTGCTGGCCCGGCCGTAAGAAATAACCGATCTCAATAATGCGGAAAAACAAAACGGCATTGACCAGCGAGCTGAACAGCAGTGCAACCACGTATTGCCATTGCCCTGCTTCGATCCCGCCGAGGATCAGATACCATTTGCTGAAAAAGCCCGCTGTCGGGGGCACCCCGATCATGGAGAATGCGCCGACGGTAAAAGCAGCCATGGTGACCGGCATCTTGCGGTAAACGCCTCTGAGATTGTCGAATTCGAGATCGCCGAGCTTGTAGAGTAGCGCCGCCGCGGCCAGGAACAGACAGAGGGTCATCATGGCGTCATTGATAATGTGCAGGATCGCCCCGGTCAGCCCGATTTTATTGGCCAGCCAGACCCCGCCAACCATATAGCCGACTTCAGCGACGATAATATAGGTCAGCATCCGTTTCAGGTTAGTTTGCGCCAGGGCCATGGCCGAACCGCAGATAATGGCGATGGTCGCCAGCCAGACGACGCCCTGGTGAACCAGTGGATTATGCAAAAACAGGTAATCGATGGAAAACACCGAAAACATGATCCTGATCATCAGGTAGATGGTGACTTTGGTCATCAGCGGCGCAGAGATCATGGCGGTGCCGGTTGGGGCCAGGGAATAGCCGTTGGGCAGCCAGCCGTGGAGGGGGAAAAAGGCCATCTTGACCCAGAGCCCGACCAGAATGAAGGCCACTGCGGTGGCCACTGCGGCACCGCCGCCGGGGGTGGTTTTGAGGATATTGGCAATATCGGCCATGTTCAGGCTGCCGGTCATCAGGTACAGGTATCCGACGCCGAGCAGATAGAAGCAGGCGCCGATGGAACCCATGATGATATAATTGAAACTGGCCAGAGGCGCCCTGCCCGGTCCCATGGCGATCAGGCCATAGGTGGTGATGGAGGTGATCTCCAGCAGGACGTAGAGGTTGAAAGCATCACCGGTCAGAACCAGACCGAACAGCCCGGTAATGAAAATCAGGTACAGGGTAAAGAACATGTATTCTTTGTCCGGCAATTCCTGAAAGACGGATTTCAAGGCCGAAATCGTCGCCAGCAGGGCGACACTGGAGATCACCACCAGCATCAGCGCTGACAGGCGGTCGATAACCAGCTCTATGCCGTAGGGAGGTTGCCAGCTGCCGACCGTATAGGTGTAGCCTCCGCCAGTCATAACCTGCCCCAACACAATAACCGCCAGAATCGTTGAAACGGACAGGCAACCAAGGGCCAGCGGCGCAATCCAGGATTTGGACAGGCGGCCGAACAGGTTGACAAGAAAAGCCGTCAGCAGCGGCGCGGCGAGGACAAAAAGGGGAAGATTTGACGCACTCATTTGCCGAGTTTCTCCAGGATTTCTCCCTCTTCGAGGGTTCCGTATTCACGATAGATGCGCTGTAAAATCGCCAGAGCAACTCCGGTGACACTGACGGAAACGACAATAGCCGTCAGCATGAGGACATGAGGAAGCGGATTGACGATGGTGGCAATGTCGATGCCATGCTCCAGGACCTCATGTTTATTGAGAATAGGGATTCTGGCTCCCTGCTTAACCCCGGCAGAGACAAACATCAGGATGATGGCGGTCTGAAAGATGTTCATCCCGATCAGTTTTTTGACCAGGTTGCCTTTGCCGATCATGGCATAGAAGCCGATCATCATCAGGATGACATAGATCCAGTAGTTATACTTCGAGACGACCAATTCAAGAAACTGTTCCATGATTTAAAGACCCTCGTCCATTTCGCCTTTTGATCCCAGGACCCAGAAGAGCGCGGTCATAATGCTCATGACGGCCAGGCCGACGCCGACCTCGACAATGAAGATTCCCAGAGACCGCCATTCGATGGGACCGAGGGGAATGAGTTTGTCCAAGGCGCTGTAATCAAGGAACATTCCGCCCATGATGGCGCACAGGGCCGCGGTTCCGGTATAGATCAGGGCACCGATATTGCCGAAGATGCCGTTGGTTTTTTCAGACATGTAGTGCATGGAAAATTTCTGGTCAAAAGCCAGGGACAGAACGACAAAGGAGGCGCCGAGAATAACTCCACCCTGAAAACCTCCGCCGGGGCTGTAGTGGCCGTGAACAATGACATAAAGACCGAACAGCTGGATAAATGGGACCAGCATGCGGACTGCGGTCTGTATAATGAGACTTTCTCCAAGTTTTTGTTTGGCTGTTCTTTCCTGCAATAGTTTCATGGTGTCTCCGCCTGATCAGTCCTGTTTTTTCTTTTTGCGCAAGATCCCCATGACCGCGAGGCCGGCGCAATAGATAACCACGGTTTCGAACATGGTATCGTACCCGCGGTAATCACCGAGGACAGCGGTCACGACATTGGGTACGTGGGTTTCGGGGACAGCGTTTTTAATGAAGTAGGCCGACAAGTGCTGTGCGGCAGGGGAATTGGGGTCACCAAACGCCGGAAAGTCCATGGTTCCGTACAGCAGCACGGCGCCAGTGACAAGGGTTGTCAGCAGAGCGAGAACTTTCAATCCTTACTCCTTCTTGTCGTATTCAGAATAGCTGCAATAAACAGGACGGTACTGATTCCTGCGCCGACCGTCGCTTCGGTAAAGGCGACATCGACCGCTCCCATTTCCGCCCAGAGCAAGCACATGAGAAAACTGTACACACCGAACACGATCGTCGCGCTGAGCAGGTCTTTGACGGTAATGGCCGCAATCGCACAGACCACAACGAGCAGAAGAATCAGTAAATCAAGAGCCCAGATCATTGCTTATCTCTTCTTTTTGGCCCAGGGAACCACTCCGATCACCAGGGCCGTTTTGGTGATGGCATGGGTTGCAGTCGGACTGGCAACATAGATGAACACCGCGATCAGCATGATCTTTATCGCCACCAGGACGTTGCCCAGGCTGAAATCCTGTAACTGATACAGGGCTACGCCGATAATGATCAGCACCGCAGCCAGGGAGTCGGATTTGCCCGCCGCGTGAAGGCGACTGTAAAAGTCCGGAAAGCGCAGTACGCCGATAACGCCGATGGTAAAAAAGAACAGGCCGGTCAGCATAAAGAAGATAATCAGCGCACTCATTCGGCATCTCCTTTTGCCGTTGCTGTGGATTCATTGACAATGGGAGCTTCGCGATCGAGAAAATCCCCCAGGGTGTCGTCTGAGTTCTTTTTGCGCAGGAAATACCTGGTTGCTCCCAAAGTTGCGATAAAGTTAAGCAGCGCATAAGCAATGGCGATATCGACAAACATGGCCAAATCGCCGTAAAGAATGCCAATAAGAAGCAGCAAGGTGGTCGTTTTGGTCCCGATGATATTGCCGCCGAGAATGCGATCCAGTATGGTCGGCCCACCGATCAGGCGGATCATACTGAGCAGCATCAGCAAGAGCAGCGCAATGGCTGTAAACAGGACAACGTTGTCGATCATTTAATGATTCTCCAAGGCTTTTGCAACCTGGCGTTCCATCTCTCCGGGCAGGCCGGCGGCTGCTTTTTTGGTCAAAGCGTAGACAGCAATCTGATTTTCAAAAATATTGACCGTGATGGTACCGGGGGTCAGGGTAATGGATTGTGCCATAGCGACTTTGGAGATCGGCCGCTTCAGGGAGGTTTCGAAACGGAACAGATGCGGGTCGATCTTGTCCATCATGCGTGGATGGAGAACAATATAGGTGATTTCCAGGTTCGCCAGGACAATTTGCCAGAGCAGATACGGCAGATAGCTGATCATGCCGAAAAATTCTCTGATCCAGGGCTGGTCCTCTTCAGGAAACAACAGGCTGCTGCTCAGGCAGGAAACGATCAGGCAGGAAACAATCCCTAACGAGAAATGAAAGGGGTCAAACATGCCTGACATGATGATCCAGAAAATCAACATGATGAAAAAAGTCGCAATCTTGGCCTTCATGACATAAAACTCCAGCAGCGGAATCAGACGAGTATCAGGCATGCAAAGACATCGTCCGGAATTCTTGAAAAATCGGCAGAAATAATTTACCCGGGGACCGATACACAATAAAGTCCGGGGCAGAATCGCAGCGTGTTTTATCGTTAACAAAAAAGCAAACGGTATTGACAGGGAAACAATACCCGGTAAAAATTTGTTTTTCTGTATTTTAAAAAGTCATGAGATGGGCCGTGAAACCTGTTTCCGGCAACCGTTAATTCATTTCATTTCAGCAAGTTTTAAGCATATCTAACATGAGAAAAAAGCACGGTCAACAAAATCCCATATCTCGTGCTTTAGAATCTCTAGATAGGACGTAGCGGAGAAAAAGATCTATCTGCTGGGATACTGTCTGCTTTTGTCCGGCCCTTGTGGACAATAAACTCTGTCAATATCAATAAACTGTTACCTGTGCTGTAGCGTACTGTTTTAGCACAGAATATGCCAACGATTTATCAATATGCCTGAAAGCAGGCAAAACACCAAGTCTCTTTGGGTAACTCTGGCAAAACAATGACTAACAAACTGTAAATCAATGGTTTTTTGCCTTAGTTGCTGGCTGTGGCAAAGGGTGGGCTGATGGTCGTTGGGAAGATGAGGGGGAAACTGCTCAGGGTTGTCGCTTGCAAAAATGAATCAGGCTGCTTAATTTTGAATCACTTGCGTCTGGCGTTGCTTGTGCCACAATGTCAGGACAGCGATGTTTGCAACGAAGAACCAGGAGCTATGTGCGGGAGATGAGATTCAATGAAACAACTGGTCTGTTCATCAATACAGTTCAATATCGCCCTAGGTGATATTGATGCCAATCTTGATAAAGCCGGAGCGGCTTTGCGCCGGGTCGCCGAGCGCGGCGCTCGCCTGGCTGTTTTGCCAGAGATGTGGAGCTGTGGCTATGATTACAGCCGCATCAAGCAACTGGCCGGAGAGACCCCCAGGGTTCTGGCTGAAATGCAGGAAATCGGCGACAAGCTTGAGCTGGTCACGGTTGGCAGTCTGCCGGAACTGGACGACGGTAAGATCTTTAATACGGCTTATGTGATCGACCGCGGCCGGGTGGTCGGTCGTTACCGGAAATTACATCTGTTCTCGGCCATGCGCGAGGATCTGTTCCTGGCTGCCGGAAACGACAGCCTGGTCGTGGATACCTCGGTCGGTCGGCTGGGCGTCGCGATCTGCTATGATCTGCGCTTCCCCGAGCTGTTTCGCAAGCTGGCCCTGGCCGGGGCCGAAATCATCTGCCTCCCCGCCGAATGGCCGAAGCCGCGGCTTGAGCACTGGCAGACCCTGATCCAGGCGCGCGCGATTGAAAACCAGCTATTTGTCGTGGCCACCAATTGTCAGGGGGTGCAGGGAAAACTGGACTTTTTCGGCGCCAGCCGGATCGTATCCCCTCTCGGGCATCTGCTCCAGGTTGCCGGGGAAGAGGATATTGAACTGGTGGCAACCTGTGACTTTGCCGAGATGGAAAAATACCGTCAGCAGATCAAGATCCTGGAAGATCGGCGTGCCGACATCTATGGGACCCCCTGATAAACGGCATTAGCCAACTAACAGGCGCGATCATTCGGCCATGGGCTGGGCGGAATCACGATAACGGGCGGGAACCTGTTGCAAGCTGTCGGCAAACTGCAGGTTCCCGTCAGCATCCACATACAGGTAACGGTGACTGGCTTGCTTGGTTTTTGCGGGGCGAGCTTTTGTCCTGATCACGGCGTCGATGGGATCGGCCGGGGCAGCTGTCGAGCTGTTCAGCAGGCCGATCAGGCGACTGCGGAAATCGACATAGAACTCCTGGGTCTGTTTTAACCCCGGAGCAGGCAGGGGCAGCTGCAGCATCAATTGGTCGAAGCCCAGAGACAGGGCCAGAATCACCACTAGCCACAGGAAATATTTGATCAGTTTCAACATCTGGGGACTCCTGAATAATCGCGACATAGTACCTGCTAATGAGGGGAAAGACAAGCAGTGGTGATTTTTCCGGGCTGCTGCTGAAAACTGGCCGGCTGAGTTCCCGGTCTGCGATTGAGGTTTTATTTTGCATGAGGGGCGGATTTTTCGCTGTGCCGGAAAAGGTTTGCGGCCGGACTTTTCCCGCCCGAGCCTAGGGAGTTCCATTTTCCCCCGGGATATGCAAGAATGCGCATTTGTTTGTCGCTATGCGAGGAGTTCTCACAATGAGTGAAACACAATATGATGTGATTATTATAGGAGGCGGTCCGGCCGGAATGACGGCGGGTCTGTACGCATCTCGTGCCAGCCTGAAAACGCTGATGCTGGAGAAGATGATTCTGGGGGGGCAGATGATGACGACCACCCTGGTTGAAAACTGGCCGGGGTATCCCGGCGGCATCGAAGGACCGGAACTGATGATGCGTTTTCAGGAGCATTGCACCGAATTCGGGTTGGAAACCGGTTACGGCAGTGTCGACAAGATCATTGATAACGGATCGACGAAAACCCTTATTGTTGATGGCAAGGAAATGACCTGTAAGGCGGTTATCATTGCCAGCGGAGTGGTGCCGAAAAAGCTTGGGGTCGAGGGGGAAGCGGCTCTGGTCGGCAAAGGGGTTTCCTATTGCGCGACCTGTGACGGTGCTTTCTTTCGGAATGTGCCCATCGCGGTGGTCGGCGGCGGCGATACCGCAGTGGAAGAGGCCCTTTATCTGACCCGCTTTGCCAGCAAGGTGACCCTGATCCATCGTCGTGATCAGCTGCGGGCAACCAAAATTCTGCAGGACCGGGCGTTGGCCAATGAGAAGATCGAGGTGGCCTGGAATTCGGTTGTCGACAGTTTGGAGTCGGATAAGAGCGGGGTGACCGGCGCTGTGCTGCGCGATACCCGGAGCGGGGCGACTCGCAGCATCGAGTTGCAAGGAATCTTCGTCGCTGTCGGGGTTACACCGACGACGGCCTTTGTTGCCGATCTGTTGGAAACCAACAAGGAAGGCTATATTATCGCCGGCGAAGATACCCTGACTTCAGTGCCCGGAATTTTCGCTGCCGGTGATTGCCGGACCACAGTGTTGAAACAGGTTTCCACAGCGGTCGGTGACGGGGCCGTGGCCGCGATTATGGCTGAAAAATATATTGACGAGTTGGAGCATCTGGAAACTAATCCGGAAAGTTGATTTAGCCGAGTTCATGCAATAAGACCAGCCGGGCATAGGTCTGTATGTCAATCTGGATGTCCGGGATCATCAGGGGGGGGAATGCTAGCCAAGGTCTGTTCAGGGGCCTTGATCGGGATAGATGCCTATCCGGTCGAGGTCGAAGTCGATATTGCCCAGGGGTTGCCGCAATTTTCCACGGTCGGGTTGCCCGAGAGGGCGGTCAAGGAAAGCAAGGATCGAGTCAAGTCGGCCATTAAAAATTCCGGCTATGATTTTCCTGCCCGCCGGATCACCATCAATCTCGCCCCGGCCGATATCCGTAAGGATGGCGCCGCCTTCGACCTGCCCATTGCCGTTGGTTTGCTCTGTGCAACCGGGATTGTCGATAAAGAGAAGCTGGATCGTTTCATTCTGCTTGGTGAACTGTCCTTGGACGGGCGGATCAAACCGGTTCGCGGAGTCCTGGCGATTGCCGTGGCCGCAAGGAAATGGGGCGATTATGCCCTGATCCTGCCGGCGGACAATGCCGAAGAGGGGGCCGTGGTTGCCGGGCCGGATATCTTTGCCGTGCGCGACCTTGGTGAAGCGGTCTCCCTGATCAACGGGACCACGGCCATTGAGCCGTTTCGCTCTTCCGTCGTTCGCCCGGAGCAGGCAGTGCTTGTTGAAGGGGAAGATTTTTCAGAGGTGCGCGGCCAGGAGCATGTCAAGCGGGCGCTGGAAGTTGCCGCGGCCGCAGCGCACAATATCCTAATATTATAGTTTTCAAGACCTATTTTCCTCAGCGGCAAATCTATGTATAAAACCTTCCTGATATTAACCTGTTGTGCCGTCTTCAGCTTTTTCTCTTCAGTTGCATCTGCTGATGTTTTCAAAGGTACGGTTGTCAAGGTTACAGACGGCGACACTATCCAAGTTTTGAGCGATAACCAGACAATTAAGGTAAGGCTAGAGGGTATTGATTGTCCTGAGAGAAAGCAGCCCTTCGGATATAGAGCTAAACAGTTCGTCTTAGAGTTGGCAGCAGGTAAGACAGTCACAGTGTACCAATCTACAGTAGACAGATACGGAAGAGCCATTGGTGAGGTCGTGTTATCCACTGGAGAGAATCTAGGGCAAGAGTTGGTTAGAAATGGCCTAGCGTGGCATTACAAGAGATACTCCAGTGATAAAGTCCTGAGTGCTCTTGAGATTGAAGCAAGGGCAGCAAAGCGGGGACTGTGGGGTGATTCTAACGCTATAGCCCCTTGGGAATGGCGCAGAGGGAAAAGGTAAGCTAGTGAGGATCAATCGATTATCAGTCTGCTTTTCCATCAAGGATACCTTCGAGTTGCTCAATATAGTCATTCCTTTTAGCAGTCAAGTTGCCATAGGGGGCTAAGTCCTGTCCACCCATTCTTAGATGAGATGTTGTTGCCTCAAGCAAGGCTGTTAATGCATTGATTTTTGCTGTTGCTTTGAGAGATGCCGCTTGTTTCGTTAGTGCTTGTTCCGCCCTCTCTTGAGCTTCAGCAGATCGCTTTAGTTCATCTCTGGTTAACCTCAGTTCCTCTCGTGTTAAATCAAGGTCTTTTCGTTGTAGGTATACAGTGTAGACAACTAAAGCAAAGGCCATACTAGAGAAAAATGAATTGGAAAAGCCGAACATGTCCCCAATCTGCCCACGTTGACCTATGTCCAGCCCAGATAGAGCACCAATGCCTATGGGAATCAGTGAAATAAAGCACCATATGGCAATCACTATCAGGATTACATCACGTAGCGCCAGTTCTCCATTCTTTGTATCCATTGTGCCCTCCTGAGAAGATTTGAGTCGTTACTTTATCAGGCGGCTAAGTTTCAGCCAAAGAGAATCTATCGAAGGAGACGCTACGAGTGGGCAAGTCCTGAGTGGAACCAGAAGTTTCACGTTGTTGCCACTGATGTTGAAACCTGCCTGGACCGCGCCAGTAGACTAGGCCAAGACTATCTACTTCCTGTTATTCGCAGGATGGCAAAGGAGTATCAACCGGTGTGGAGTTATGAATATGACAACTGAGTTAGTAACCCTGGACGAATCCACAGGTCAACCAATGACTACGAGTTTAACTGTGGCTGAAGTCTTCGGTAAGGAACATAAGCATATTCTTAGGGATATCATCAAACTCATCGAAAGTGATTCTGAAGATGAGTCCAGTTTTGGTCTTATCTCCTACACTGACTCTATGAACCGCAAGAAGCCAGCCTATGAAATGAATAGAGATGACTTCATGCTGCTGACCATGGGTTTTACTGGAGAGAAAGCACTTCAGTTTAAACGGGCGTTCATCAAAGCATTCAACGCTATGGAGAAACGGCTGGCTCAACCTCAGTTTCAAGTACCTCAGTCATTCGCTGAAGCTCTACTCCTTGCAGCCAATCAACAGAAGCAAATCGAAGAACAGCAACTTCAGATCGAACAGGCTGCACCGAAGGTTGAATCTTATGATTTCTTCTTGAGCAAAGACGGCACCTATTCCTTAGAAGAAGCCGGTAAGCACTTCGGTTACAACAAGATCACCTTTCCTGAGTTGCTACGGAAGAAAGGAATCCTGAGTAAGCAACGGAAGGGTAGCGGTAAGGGCTTCAAGAACTTCCCACGAGCAGGCTATGAGCAATACTTCAAGGCTGTTTCCTATGGCTATGAAAGTAAAGATGGAAACAAGAGCGATACCAATGTCCAGTACCGAGTTACCAAGCTTGGCATGGACTTTCTGAAGAAGATAACAGAGGAAATCAAGGGTGAACCTTGTAGTACCAGAAGCGGGCCTGTAAAGAATATTGTGTAAATGGCCCGCCGGTCAGAGTAGCGGCATCCGCTCTTCAAACATTATCGAGAACTGATTCAGTGCCGATCGCCAGTTGCGGATCGGCATTGTCCATTTCTTGGCAATGTTCTGTAGCGCCAGATACATCAACTTGATCATTGACTCGTCATTGGGGAATGAGCCTCGATTCTTCGTCACCTTCCGCAGCGACATGTTGACCGACTCGATGGCGTTGGTTGTGTAGATCGCCCGGCGAATCTCCGGTGGATAGGAAAACAGCGGCGTGATCCGCTCCCAATTGTTCCGCCAGGATTTGCCGATGGTCGGATGACTGGCGTTCCATTTCTCCTCGAACAGTTCCAAGTGATACTCGGCCTCTTCGATGGTAGGCGCGGAGTAAATCGCCTTCAGATCTGCAGCGACTTCCTTCCGCTGTTTCCAAGACACGTAGTTCAAACTGTGCCGGACCATGTGGACGATACAGAGCTGAACTTGGGTGTCCGGGAAAACAGTTTCAATCGCCTCAGGAAAACCTTTGAGCCCATCGACGCAGGCAACAAAGATATCCTTGATGCCACGGGTCTTCAGTTCGGTCACAACCTGCAACCAGAACTTGGCTCCTTCGGTCTCGGCGGTCCACATGCCGAGAACTTCCTTCAGGCCGTCCAGATTCACGCCGACAGCCAGATAAACTGCCTTGTTGATGACGCGGTTGTCCTGCCGAACTTTGACGCGGATAGCATCGAGATAGACGATCGGCCAGACTTCATCGAGCGGCCGATTTTGCCAAAGGATGATCTCCTCTTGGACCGCCTTGGTCACCTGTGAAACCAGCGTCGGTGAAATATCGACACCGTACATCTCTTCCAGGTGAGCCTGAATGTCGCGGGTTGTCATGCCACGGGCGTACAGGGCGATGATCTTATCATCGAACCCGGTGAACCGGCTCTGCCCCTTTGGTAAGATGACTGGCTCAAAGCTGGAATCACGGTCACGAGGCACAGCGATATCAAGTTCGCCAAACTCACCCTTGATCTTTTTCTGGTAGCTGCCATTGCGGCTGTTGCCAGCCTTATTGGTCGATGGAGCGTTTTTCTCGTAGCCGAGATGTTCCGTCATCTCGGTCTGCATCGCTCGCTCCAGCAGTTGCTTGGTCAGTTGTTTCAGCAGCCCGGTTTCCCCGATGAGGTCTTCAGGATTTTTATAATCCTTCATCAAAGAATCGAGCAGGTCGTCCGGTATGGTCATCAGTGGTTCCTCCAGTGGTTACGGGTTGTAACCGACTGAGACCATTTACACAAAGTTTTTTACACCCTCCCAGAAGCGCTTATTGAAGTTCTCTCCAATGTGAAATCAAAGCTCCCTTCAGATGCTACCTGCGTTCTTGCTGGTGGCGCTCTACACGTCCTCTCAGTTAAAACTTCCCCGCATCTCTCTTGATATAACCCTTCTTTTCATCCTGTGCTTTATATCCCCTCTGTTCCTCCACGTGTGCCTTCATCTGAGTATCCGCATAAGAGAGTATCGGAAAGGACAGGAGGGTTAACAATATCTGGTCATTATCCTTCGGTTCCCATAGATAGGCTTTATGTAGCAACCTAGAAGTGTTCTGAGGGGAGCCATATTTATCTGATAGTATATTCAGGAGTGATTCTTTGAACTGCTTAGAGGCTGCTTGTGTGTCTGTAAACTTCACCTGTATCTCATAGAGTCTCTGCGGCCATTCAGGGGAGATCAGCAGTTCAACTTTGGCATTCACGCCTAGTAGATTAGTCACATATCCGACACTGGTAGCCTTCCAGAACTGTTCATCGATAAACCTTTTGTTGAACCCCTTATCAGCAGCGATGATTCCTGAACGTCTCAGGGGGATATTGTTCTGTCGTGCTACCTCGACTACTTGCTCTAGTGTTATGCCAGTGTCCCAGACATCGAATTGAGCAGCGGGGGATAGGGTGGAAAACAGAAGTAACATTAACAGTGTGAGGGCTGGAGTGCATCTCATTGGTCAGCCTTTTGTGCTTTTAGCCATTCTTCAGAGCGTTTGATTTGAGCTTCGTACCACTCTCTTTCTGCTTCAAACTCAAAGGGAATAATTGTTGTTGCGTCTATAATCATTTTCTCAATATTCTTTTTTGAAATAAAACCATCATCTATCTGTGTTAAAGTTGCTCCAATTGCAATGACATCAACTAGTTCTGCCTCTTGTAACTCTGAATTTGAAATCGTTGAGTAATTAAACTTTGTTCTACTGATCTCTGAATTTTTGAATATGCACTCATTTATACGTGAATCCTTAATTGAAGAGCATAGTATTTCTGCGTCATTAAAAAAACAGCGTAAAAATCTTGTTTGGTTCATTTCTGTTGTGAAGAAACTAACATTTTTAAATCTTGTTCTTTTTGATATCAGACCATTAAGTATAGAATGTGAAAAATCAGCATGATTGAAATAAGAATCATTTGTTCTTGTATTCGTTAAATATGAGTTTGTAAGGTTGCAATGATTGAAGTTTCCATTACTTATGATGATATTTTTTAGATTTGTAAAACTTAGATCAAGTCTTTCTCTATCGTTTTTAGTGTTTCTTCGGCCTATGACATTTATGATTGCTTGGATATCGTGGCCTGGAGTCGGTAAGTCTTCATTTGGATTTTTAGTGTCTGGATTCCATTGAGAGTTCTCTCTGACATAAGCTGTAAGGACTTCCATGATAGACCAATGATCTTTAGGTGAGTCCTTTGCAATCCGTTCAAGTGCATAGATAGCCCCAAGTCTAACCTCAAGGTTCTTTCTTCCGTCACTATGAGCCGCTCCTAATTGGTCAATAGCCCTAGTGAATCTCTCAGTAATCTGTCCCTCTTGGCTAACCTCAATTCTTTTCCATCCGATGTAACCAGCGAACAGTACAGCAAAGCCACCAACGATCTTTATATACAGTGAGAACACATCTAGCCAGCCATGTTCAACAGAGGTCTTCGTTGTGCTAATAACTGAGGAATCAGGACCTTTAGTTATGGTTACAGTGTCCGTGGATGTGGGGAGAAGGAAAACACATAGGAGGATAAACAGTACCACTAAGAAAAAGACAATAGTGTTAGCTAGCTGTTTATTCTGCTGGTATCTAGCTTTGAATGTCTCTTTAGTGTCACTGAGGACTTCAGAGATAACTTGCTTTGTTTTGTCTATCACCTTAGCCCCTCCATAAGCAGATAGAGTGAATATGTCCCTTCAGTTTTTACCATAAAATCCTGTGAGGGGATATTATCGTGTTGGTTCTCTATTGATTGTCCCCATGGCCCCACCTTGGGAGACTATAGAAAAGTCACCAGAGAGAAGACTAAAGTAGTAGCCCCCTCACTTGAGAGTAACTATATGTTTTCATTGTCTGGTTGTCCATAAGCTTCCATATTTGCCTTCTAAGCCACGATCTCCTGTCAGCCCTTGCCTATCCCTGCATTACTAACCACGTCTTGCTGTAAGAGCCTGTGGTGTTTTCACTATAGAAATCTGAGAGCCTATTCTTAACGAGTCGCTGCCGGTTATTTTCCCCATGGGGGTGCTTCCGTTGTCTCGTCAGTCAATTTGCTGTTTTCTTATGATGAGGGGGAAGGTGTGCTTTTCTGATGATAGATAACAGAGTAGGACTGAAGCCTGCCGTATTTCCTTTGTAAGGCACGATCTCTTGAAACCCTAGCATGTCTATGGACCTTGGGAATAAACCTCTTGTGCTTAATCCTCGGCTCTGCTATTTGTATAAAAACAGTGAACGAGGGTTTTATAGTTTTATACATGGAGGAATAAGCATGGCTACAGGGAACTTCATAAGCTATCTCAGAGTGTCAACAGAGAGGCAGGGCTTAAGTGGGCTAGGGCTTGAGGCGCAGAGGGCAGCTATTGAGACTCACTTGAACGGTGGGAACTGGACACTGCTGAAAGAGTACATTGAAGTTGAGAGTGGGAAGAATAATGAAAGACCTCAGTTAGCTAAAGCCCTGGCTGAGTGTAAGGCTACAGGGTCTCAACTGCTCATAGCTAAACTGGATCGCTTGTCTAGGGACGCTTACTTTCTCATTGGTCTTCAGAAGTCTGCTGTGAAGTTCGTTGCTGTTGATATGCCGGATGCTAATGACCTCACTGTGGGGATAATGGCCTTGATAGCAGAGCAGGAGAGAAAAGCTATAAGCGAGAGAACCAAGGCAGCACTTCAGGCAGCTAAGGCAAGGGGGATTAAGCTTGGCAACCCTCAGAACTTGACCACAGAGGCAGCACAGAAGGGTAGAGCTAAAGGGGCTAAGGCTATTGTCTCCAAGGCTGACCAGTTCGCTATTGAGACGTATCCGAGGGTAAAGCATCTAAGGGACCAGGGGCTTTCTCTGAATGCTGTTGCTCGGCAGTTGAATCAGGAACATGTGTTGACCGCTCGTGGCAAGTCTGGAGCATGGACACCGGCAGCAGTGAAGAACCTTTTGGCACGTGTTGAGAAGGGCTGAAGTGGGGTTCATTTGTTGTCACTGCGTCTCACTATCGTAACGATCCTATTGATATTGTTATGTTTTATGGATTTTCCTCATTGATTTGTCATGTAGGATGATCTATGGTCCTCATCGGTTAACACATTCAACTCAACCTTTAGCCGATGGAGGGTAACACAGATGGTAATGAATTTAGCTGATGGAATGCAGGGTGTGAATATTGACCTTATCGAGGGGAAGCATGTTTACTACGAGCGAGGGGGGATATCATGGTTTAAGGACTGGAATGAACTAACGGAAAACCAGCAACAGCAGGCTATCAGGTATAAGCAAATGCTGAATGATCAGTTTGACATGGTTGAATCTATGCTGCCTAATGATCCATCCTGAATATTTCTATCGTGTCTCTTAAGTCCTTGATATTTAATTGTTTATGGTCTGCTTGGTTCTCTTGAGTACTCTTGGAAATACACTGTGTAACTTATTGGTATCACAAGGGTATTTTAAACAACCCACATACGGGGGAGCCGAAGAGATAAGACATATGTTTATACTTAAGTATAGACCTTAGTGAAACTGAGGATTCATTACTTAAGTGAAACTGAGGTACGGCTCAATGGTTCTCTTGAGTACCCTTGGAAATACACTGTGGAACTTATCGGTATCACTAAGGTATTTCAAACAACTCACATACGGGGGAGCTGAAGAGATAAGACATATGTTTATACTTAAGTATATACCTATGTGAAACTGAGGATTCTATACTTAGGTGAAACTGAGGTAGGGCTGAATGATCTTCTGTCTATCCTTGAAGTCACCATACCTAAGAGGAACTAAGTTTTCTCCTTTAAGCTTGGCTGAAGTGACTACCACAACATGAAGGATAAATAACAACCAGCTAGAGAGAAAACTAAGGTTTCAATCTCAATAGAGTAAGACCAAGTAAAGACTACAACAGCAGGGAGAAGGTTATAGTTCTCTGTCCTCTCATTAGTTGTTCAATATAGATACCCTAGAGACACATGATCACACTGTGTAGCTCTAGGGTTTTTTTTCATTATATATACTTTTATGAATATCTATATGTGTCTCTTGTGCTCTTTTTTTTACAGGTTAGACATAGCTCCCATGATAGTTCCTTGGATTACTATAAACACACCGAATATCTCCCAATGAACATTCCCTAGGAGAGCATCTTGAAGTTCTACTTGAGTGTTCTTTATGTTCCTGTTGCTTTCAGAGTTGACTTTAGCTATCTCTTCCCTAAGCTCAGCCTTAACTTCAGAAACACCTTGGTCTAGTTCCCTAACCCTTTTGTATAACTGCTGAATGTGTTCTTCTGTTGATTGGCTGTGGATTGCATGCCCTACAGCGTGAACACGTGCAGTTCCCTCAATATGTGTTGAACCGTGTTTCTTCTCTTCAGAATTGCACCAAAGAGGACAACGCTTAAGCCAAGACCATCCACCTTGAAGAATGCTTTTGTTCTTATACTTGGTTACTGCTTCATTAAGTTGCCAGAGAACAATAAGACCACCAGCGATTTGTAAAGTAGCACTGCTCAAGGTGAAAACAGGTTTCCTAATAGTTGGTTCAAGGAAGAATAATAGACCGTGTGCTAGCCAAAGAATAGGCAAAAGTCTAAGAACATCGGCTTCTTTCTGCCAATCATAGAGCCTTTTCACTTTGTTCTTAACTTTGGTAAACACTGGTGGCCCTCCTATCTATCTCTGTTCTTAAATTCTTCAGGTGCGTCATAGCCTATAGTGGTAGATTCAATAGTGTCTCCATGCTTCCAATCAAAGAACAAGTCTCCGAGATCATAATCAACAATGACACGAGAAAATAACTCTCTGAAGCGTGTGTTTATTTCTGCAATGTCCTGTCCCTCAAGAGCCTTCCCTAGTGCCTTCAGTTGGACATCAAGCACAGTCTTTGCTGTTGCCTGGTGTTCAGCTTTTTTCTTCTCAAGTTCATCTCTTAGTGACACTCTCTTTTCTTCGATTTCTTCCAACAGGCTATTTATCTGTTCAGTATTTCTAAGTCTTCCTTCACGTATAGGTGTTATGAGGTTGTTGAACTGGTCATGAAGATCTGATAGTTCAAGCTCTATGTGTTCCATCTCTTCGGCTAATCGTTGCCTCTTAGGACTGTCCATAGGGAAATCAAGAAGCAGCCTTTCCTTTTGCTCAAAGATAGCCTCCTGCACTCTCCTGTAGTTAACCATTTTATACTTACACCCTGCGCCATTCTTAGCTTTAACACAGACAAGGTAACGCTCATTCTTCTTCTTGGATGTCAGTGTCATAGTGCTACCACATTGAGGGCACTTGGCGAGAAAAGAGAGAACATTGCTGACTTTTCTTGATGCTTGTCTCCCTCGTGTCTGTGACTCTTTGGACATCCTTAAAGCTTGAACACGGTCGAATGTTCTTTTAGTAATGACTTTAGGATAATAGTTTGGAATTGGCTCTAGAGGGGCTTTCTTTTTCTTCCCATCAATGTATATCAAGTTATGAGGTGTGAACTCTCCTATAGTGGCCCTGAAGCTAAGTATCTTTGAAATGTAGGAGTTTTGCCACATCGGATTTCCTGTCTTTGAGTGGCCCCAAGGCTTTATCCCTTTTTGGTTGAGTTCCCTTGCTATCTGTACCTGACCTTTCCCTTGAAGATATAACTTGAAGATGTCCTTAACTACCTGAGCACGTTCATCTATGATTTCAAACCCCGTCCTATCATCGTTAAGCTTAAGCCAGTGAGGAGCACGAGCAGTTAATGGTTTTTCCTTGGCTTGACTCCTTTTGTTCTTCCATGCAGCTTTTAACCTTTTGGACTTCATCTCTGACTCTTCATTTGCCCGTATGAAAATCAAAATACTCATTAGCAGGGCTTGGGGGTCTTTCTGTAGTTTGTCTGCGGTGTATATATGACCGTCAGAAAGGGTAATAACAGTGATTCCCATCTCACAGATATCAGAGAGTGTGCCGACTGCTTTTAAAGGGTATTGTCTAGATATCCTGTCCAGAGATTCAACAAGTAGATAGCTCCCAGGTTCAACAATCCCATCCTCAATAGCTCTTCTAAAAATGCTCAGCGCTCCCGTTTGTACGTTTGCACCATGATATGCTGAAACACCAAGGTCACTAAACTTTAGCGATTCATCCAGGTCCAGACCATGCTCTTTAGCGTAGGTCTCTGCTGCCTGCGTTTGTCTTCTGAGACTGTCTCCTTCTTGTTGTGCTGTGGTAGAAAATCGAAGGTAAGAGTATGCTTTGGTTGCCATTGGTGTTCCTCCTATTGCGAGAATCCTAGTTTAAATCAGTAGGTCTTGCAATAGATAACATCCTGATGAGCGGTCCGCCCGGCAGCGGCAAAACCATGCTGGCCCGGCGGCTGCCGACCATCTTGCCCGATTTTTCTTTTGAAGAAGCTCTTGAGACCACCAAGATCCATTCGGTGGCCGGACTGCTCTCGCACAATCATTCCCTGCTTGAGCAGCGACCGTTCCGCTCCCCTCATCACACCATCTCCGATGCCGGACTGATCGGCGGCGGCAGCTATCCGCGTCCCGGCGAGGTCTCCCTGGCCCATCGCGGAATCCTCTTTCTTGATGAATTTCCCGAGTTCAAAAAAAATGTTCTGGAGATGCTGCGGCAGCCCCTTGAGGATGGCCAGGTTTCCATCAGTCGGGCTGCCCTGAGCCTGACTTATCCGGCCGATTTCATGCTGGTGGCGGCGATGAACCCCTGCCCCTGCGGATTTTTCGGCGATTTGCAGCAT
Organism: Geopsychrobacteraceae bacterium; assembly: GCA_963668145.2. GTDB lineage: Bacteria > Desulfobacterota > Desulfuromonadia > Desulfuromonadales > Geopsychrobacteraceae > Seleniibacterium. Next base: position 311,169 of record CAXXJU010000020.1, on the reverse strand, counting down.
GATTGCAGCTGCACCCCGGCGATGATTCAACGTTACCGCAGTCGGCTGTCCGGGCCGTTGCTCGACCGCATCGACCTGCATGTCGAGGTGCCGCGGGTTCCCCATAAGGATCTGACCGATGTCCGGCCGGCGGAAACCAGCGCGACGATCCGCGCGCGGGTCAATCGGGCGCGGAGCATCCAGCGCGAACGGCTGGCTCCTTTCGGCCTGCATACCAACAGCCAGATGCAGGCCCGCCATATCCGTCGTTTCTGCCAGCTCAACAACGCTGGGGAAACGCTCCTTGAGCAGGTCACCGATCGGCTTGGGCTGTCGGCGCGCAGTTTTACCCGGATTCTCAAACTGGCCAGAACCATTGCCGATCTCGCCGGAGCTGAGCAGATTGATACCAGTCACTTAAGTGAAGCCATTCAGTATCGGGGGCTGGATCGCAAGACCGTCTAGCCGGTTGCCGAACCCGTCCCGGCGCAGACTTGGTCGCCTCATCGTCTGGGCCGGGAACAGCCTGAGTGCCCTGGTCGGTACTCAGGACACCAGCTTGACTTCGATTTTTGCTTCCGGAAACTCTTTTTTAATAGCCTTTTCAACGCGCAGCCGGTGGGTCCAGACCGTCGCCAGGCAACTGGCGCAGTCTTCCTGTTGTTGCAGGCAGATGGTGCCGTCTGCCTGGACCCCGGTCAGTTCGATTTTTCCGCCCTCCCCCTCAATGCCCGCTTTTAATCCTGCGATGATTTCCTTGATTTCATTCTCCATCGTTTCCTCCTCTTAACCTGCTGGTGAAAAAAATCAGCCCGGGTCGGCTGTCTGCCTGCTGCTGGCCGATCCTTGGCACTCTGTGTGCAAAGTTATTCCGAAAAGATTTGTCAAACAAACGATTTGCCATAAATGTGCCAAACCGAACAAGGACGGCGACATCACCACAGAACAGGGGAGGAACTGCTATGAATTTCAATCACTTCGATGAACGGGGAAACGCCGTGATGGTGGATGTAAGTGCCAAAGATAAAACCTTGCGAACGGCTACGGCTGAGGCCGTGGTGGTTATGCCGCCGGCGGTGCTTGAAGCAATTCAAGACGGTGGAATCGCAAAAGGGGACGTGCTGGGGACCGCGCGCCTCGCCGGGATCATGGCCGCGAAGAAAACCCCGGATTTAATCCCCCTGTCCCATCCGTTGGCGCTCCATTCAGTCAGCGTTGATTTCGCCCAGGAACTTGTCGCTGGCGTTGTCAAAGTGCGCTGCACGGTCCGGGCATTCGAGCGAACCGGAGTGGAGATGGAAGCGATGACCGGAGCAGCGCTGGCTGCTTTGACCATATATGACATGTGCAAGGGGAGCGACAAGTCAATCAGTCTCAAAGAGGTCAAGCTGCTTTACAAAGAAGGTGGAAAAAGCGGCGTATATCAAAGGGAGGAGCGGGGATGATGCGATTCAAGGCAGCAATATTGACTTTAAGCGACAAGGGTGCGCGCGGGGAGCGAATCGACGAAAGCGGGCCGGCGCTTACCGCCTGGTTGGCCGGCAATGGGGTCAAGACGGTCAGAACCCTGATTCTGCCGGACCAGTTTGATCTGATTACTGAAGTTCTTGTTGATTGGTCCAATCGGGCCCTGGCCGAGTTGATCCTGACCACCGGTGGCACCGGCTTGTCGCCCAGAGATGTCACCCCGGAAGCGACCGAAAGCGTGGTTGAGCGGCTGGTGCCGGGGCTGGCCGAGCTGATGCGCCTGTGCAGTCTGGACAAAACCCCCATGGCCGCACTGTCGCGAGCCGTGGTCGGTATTCGGCGGAATTCGCTGATTGTCAACCTGCCGGGAAGTCCCAAGGCTGCCCTGGAAAATATCGCTGCGATCTGGCCGGCGATAGATCACGGTATCGCCAAGATGTGTGGCGATCCGGAAGATTGTGCACGCCAGTTCAGCTGGTAGTTCGAGGCTTGTCTCAAAATGAGACAGGCGCCTGAGAGCGTCCCAAAATAGATCCTTGGACAATGGGATTGAGCCGAACTCTCGCGGCCGAACAAGGAGAGGCCGGGGAAAAACGAACCAGCTGTCGGCATTTGCCGGGGTGTTTTCAGTGGCATGATCTTTGCCTCTTCATCCCGGTCAGAGGCTGCTGGCAGGTTTGCTCTTCGGTCTCGCTAAAAGAAGATCTGAATGTTCAACGTTGAACAACACAGCTGCCGAACAAACGTTGTGCAAGTCGGCAAGGATGGTCGCAGATGACAGCAGTAACCGACAGGAGTCGTTCTGTTTTGGAGCGTTTTCGCAACCAATGTACCGGGTGTGGCCTCTGTTCCCGATCCTGTGAAATATTAGCACAATTAGCTGTGCCTCCGGTTGAACTGGCGGAGCAGCTGCTTGGCGGGGCCAGGCTGGCAGAATCGATGGAAAGCGCTGTTCAGCACTGCGCTCTGTGCGGCCTGTGCAGCCAGAGCTGCCCTTTAGACCTGAATCCGGGCGACCTCCTGCAGGCTGCGCGCGAGGTTCTGGTGGAACAGGGGCGGATTGATCCGCTTGCTTACCGCCCCATGCTGGTCGATCAGCAAGCGCACTTCTTCTCCCTCTACCGGCAATCCTGGGCTGTTGATTTCAGTGACCTGGAAAGGCTGACCGGACCGACTCTGTTCTGGCCGGGCTGCAGTCTGGCCAGCTTTGCCCCTGATTTGACCCGGGCAGCCCATCAGTGGCTGCAGCAGCAAGGGTTTGAGATTGGTTTCAGTGCGGACTGTTGCGGACTGCCGTTGCACAATATCGGTCTGGGACAGCGGGGCGAACAATACTTTGACCGGCTCGCGGAACAGTTCGCCGCCACAGGGGTCAAGCACCTGATTACCGCCTGCCCCAATTGTTACTATCACTTCCAAAACTCTCTTGCCGATATCAAGGTCAGTTCCCTGTTTACGCTGATGGTTGAATCCGGTCTGCGGCTTGCCGGCCAGGCTGGTGTGACCGTTCACGATTCCTGTCCGGATCGTGCCAGCGGACAGATCGGCCAAGCGCTGCGGACCCTGTTGCAGGGGGCGGAAATTGTGGAAATGACCCACCACAGTAAAGAAACACTGTGCTGCGGGGCCGGCGGGATCGTCTCCATGGTCAATCCGGAGCTGAGTCAGACCCGGGCTGAACGACGTGCTGCTGAAATCGCCCAGACCGGGACCGAAACCTGCGTCAGCGCTTGCATGGCCTGTGTCAAGCGCTTGCAGGGAACGGCCAATCTCAGCGCAGTGCAGGCGCAGCATTGTTCAGAACCGGCCCGGGTTGTGCATATTCTCGAATTGATATTCGGCATAAAAATAGATCACGACCGCTTGCAACAACAGCTGGAACTGATGTGGCAGGGTGAATTGGGGCAACGCAATCTGGCGCTGTTGAGCGGCGCAGATCAAGAAGAGTGACATGAGCGTTGCCGCCATGCCATCAGCATGCTGAGAGAGGACAGGAAAGATGAGTTCTGAACCCGGAAAGAATCGTTTTATCGCTCGCAGACGCCGCAAGGCGAACTGTCGACTCTGCAGTTATCTGTGCGGTATCGAGGTGTTCAGTGAAGGTGGTAAAATAGTTAAAGTAAAGCCTGACCCTGAAAGATATCCATATAATGAAGGTATCGTCAATGGTTGTAGGCGTTTCCATAGCAATATCGAATTCTTGTATCATCCGGAGCGGATCAATTATCCACTGAAACGCAAAGGCGTGCGCGGTAGCGGGCAATGGCAACAGATCAGCTGGGAAGACGCCCTTGATGAAATCGCTGAGCGCCTGTTGGAGTTGAAAGCGCAATTCGGCGGCGAAACCCTGGCGACCTCCATCGGCGGACCGCATACCACCTTCTGGCCCATGCATCGTTTTCTGAACCTGTTCGGCAGTCCGAATAATATGGGAATCGGTCAGATCTGCTGGAATCCATCGATCTGGGTCAACAGCCTCACCTTCGGCTGGCCCCTCGAAAACGAAATCGACCCGGAGACCACCGAATGTCTGATTCTCTGGGGAGTCAACCCGGCGGAATCGGACAATTCCCTGTTCTGGCGCACGGTCCTCGCCTACAGCAGAACCGGCAAGCCGCTGATCGTCATCGATCCACGGCGCACCCGGACCGCTGCTCTGGCGACCCAGTGGCTGGCTCCGCGGCCGGGCAGCGATGCGGCTTTGTCCCTCGGTTTACTGCATGTGATTATCAACGAGCAGCTGATCGACGCGGCGTTCATTGACCAATGGTGCCATGGTTTCAACCAGCTGCGGGATCAGGTGCAGGCCTATTCCCCGGCCTATACCGCCGAGCTGACCGGAATTCCCGCCGAACAGATCATTGCCGCCGCCCGTAGCTATGGCCAGGCCCGACCGGCCTCAATTTTTCATGGCCGTGGCATCGACCAGATCGGCGCCAACAGCATGCAGGTCCACCGCGGCATCGCCTGCCTTAAGGGGGTGACCGGCAATGTCGACCGGCGTGGAGCCTCGCTGGTTTCGGAGCGGCCCGATTATATCCCGGAAATCGATCTGGAGCTGACCGAACGACTTAGCGCAGAGCAGCGTAACAAGCAACTCGGTCGCGAGCAGATCCTCCTGCAGGGTTACGCCGGTTATGAGCGCTTGACCCAGGAAACCATGAAGCACGGCAAACGATTACCGGCCCGCTATCTGACTTCGGCCCAGCCGAACCTGATCTGGCGGGCCATGCTGAGCGCTAAGCCGTATCCGCTCCGGGCCATGATCGTCAGTGGCAGTAACCCGCTCTTGTGCCAGGCGGACAGCCGCCTGATCGAGCGCGCTCTGCGCAGTCTCGATCTGAGCGTTTCTCTCGAACTGTTTCACACTCCGGTCACCGCTCTCAGCGATTTTGTCCTGCCCATGGCCGGCAGCCTGGAAAGACCGGTCCTGCAGACCAATGCCGGTGTCGCCAACCTCGCCTATGGTGGACCGGCGGCCATCGAACCGCTGTTCGAGCGGCGCACCGATTTCGCCTTCTGGCGAGACCTCGGGATTCGCTGCGGGCAGAACCGGGAGTGGCCCTGGCGAACCTTTACCGACAGTCTTGAGGCTATAGTCGCACCCCTGGGAATGGATTGGACCGGCTTCTGTCAGACCGGGCTCTATTCTCCGCAACCCAGCTATGGCAAGCATGAACAGTTGCAGCAGGCAGGAAAACCTGGCTTCGCAACAGTCAGCGGAAAAGTTGAACTCTATTCCGAACTGCTCGCCGAACTCGGCGCCGAGCCTTTGCCGCAGCATCAAGCCTGCGCCAAATCATCCGTGGAGTTTCCCCTGACCCTGATCAGTGGCGGCCGCAAGCAACCCTACTGGGCTTCGTCCTTTCGCCAGCTGCAGACGCTGAAAAAGAATAACCAACAGCCGGAAGCTGAAATCAGTCTGGACACCGCAAGTGAGCTGGGTTTTGTCGATGCCCAGGAAGTGTATGTAGAAACCGCCCGCGGCCGGGCGAAATTCACTCTGAAAATCTGCGCTATGAAAGAACAGGTGGTAAACGTGGACTACGGCTGGTGGTTCCCGGACCAGGACCTGACCGAGCCACACCTGGGCGGCCTGTTCGAGGCCAATGCCAACCTGTTGACCCAGGCCGATATTGAGGACGCCGATCCTCTTCTCGGCCAGTGGAAATATAATGATATCCCGTGCCGGATCTATCCGGTTGACAGTGAAAAATCGGACCTTTCAGAGACTTGTAGCCTGTCCGAAGCCTAAAGGAGTACTAATTATGAGCAGTCAAAAGCACGCGTTGATTTTTTTCACCAAGGTCCCGACCCCTGGGCTGACCAAAACCCGCCTGACCAAAGAAGCCGGTGGTATTTTTACCCCGGAGGAAGCCGCCGATCTTTATCGCGCGGTAATGCTCGACACCGCTGAGGTCGGGTTCCGGGCTCTGGAACTGCTGCAAAGTGAAGCCGGCACCGGGCAGGACAGCTATGATTTCTTTGTCTGTGCGACTCCTGCCGCCGATCATCCCCGCCTTAAAGAGATCTTTGCCGAAATCGACAGTGATGTTCCGCTTCACTTCATTGCCGACCAGGGGAGCAACTTCAACGAACATTTCAACGATTCGTTCCAGCAGCTCTGGGCTCGCGGTTATGCCAGTGCCGTGGCCATCGGCGGCGACCAGCCGCAGATGACCACCAACAATATTATGCAAGCCTTTCGCTGGTTGAGACGTTTTGGGGCCGAGGAGGCCGGGTTGGGGCTGGTGCATTGCCCCTGCCAGGCTTGCGGTGTCTCTCTGGTTGGGATGACCAGTAAAACGCCGATGGATTTCGAAGGGGTCTTTTACAATACCGACGGCATCTCTGCCCTTGACGCAATTATTAATATCTGTGAAGCAGGCAATATTCCGGTGGCCGCCCTGGAGACGGTGGCTGATATCGACAATACCGAGGACCTGGCTCATGCGTTGAGCCTGGCCCATTCGCAGCAGTATACCAGCCGTTTTCAACCCGAGGTGGTGGTTCCACAACGGTTCCTGGCCTGGGCCGCAGAAGTCGGGCTGGCGGTCTGTACCCCACCCAACAGCGACCATGATCCCCGGGAGTTGATCGATGCCTGAGGTCCGGGTTAACCAGCAACGCTGTACCGGCTGCGGGATGTGCGTCAATTTTTGCCCGGTGGATGTTTTCGAATTGCAGCAGGCTGCGGCTGACCAGCGCAAAATCGCCAGCCCGGTTCGGGAGACAGAGTGCTGGGCCTGCGACACCTGTGTTGGTCAATGTCCGGTCAACGCCATCGAGATCATTGAGGATCACACCGAGGCCGAGCTCAGGAAGCAACAGGTTCAACCGAGCGCTCCTCCTCTGCCGGACGAGGAACGCGAGCTGTATCGGGAGTGGCACCAAGTCCTCTTCGATACCCTGCGGTTGCGCTGGAACCCGGTGGCGATTTCACTGATTCGCCAGGATCAAGCGCTTCCCAATGTGGCTATTCCAAGGGTCAAGCTTCGCTTTTGTCAATCTCTGATGATGGCCCGGCGCGGCAAATCCCTGCTCATGCCGGCCCAATGTCATGCCTGTCCGGATGGCACCCACATCCTTGGCCTGACGGAAATCCCGCCCAAACTTGCCAGTGGTGAAATGTATATCCACTTCCGCAAGCTGGATTCCATGGAGGCGGCCCGGCAAATGATCAAGGAACGGCCCCGCCTGCCGGAACGTTCCACCAAGGCGACCCTGGTGACACCGTTGTCCAACGCGGCAGCCACGCCCGACGTGATCGCTATCATCGCCAATCCGGAACAGATCATGTGGCTTTGCATGAGTGCTGCCTACTACACCGGGCATCGGTTCGATTTTCACGCCAGCGGCTACAATGCCCAGTGCGTGGAGACGACCCTGCTCCCCTATACCAGCCAGAAGTTCAATATTTCCTTCGGCTGTTACGGTTGCCGGGCCAGTTCAGACGTCAGTGATGATCTGATGTTCATGGGCGTCCCGCGGGCGCAGATGCCGGAATTGATCAAGGGACTGCAGAAGCTCGGCCAGAAGGCGATTAAGGATTCACGGAACAAGATCTACTTGCCACCCAATATCTGAACGACGAGCGGTTATCGCCGACCCCGGCAGGTGCAGGACAGCAGGGAAGGCAACGCTGCAAAATAGCTTGAAAAAAAATGGGCAGTGCCGACAGGGAATCGGCACTGCCCCGGTTTTTGGTATGATCCGGAAAAAAAGCCTATGCTGCCTGTAGGCAGAGTCTGTTCAGGTTGAGAAGCGCCGCGGCTGCGGCGATGGTTGTCCCGAAAAAATAGAGGGGCTTGCTATAGGTTTCCGCATGGCTGAGCAGTTGCGGAAGGGAATTGTTGACAATGGTCGAGCCGGTGGCCAGAAGGACATCACAGGCCTGGAAAATTTCTTCTTCCCTGCTGGCTCCATCCCAGATCTGTACCCCGTATTTCTCTTTACCGATATTATCCTGATCAAGATCCGTCACCCTGACCTTTTCCGGGCCGACTGTTTTGCAGAAATTATCAATGATTGCCGGTTGAAAACCGATAATCCCAACAGTGATCGCGGTGCCGTGTTTTTCGATAACCTTTTGGACCATTTCCTGGGCGCAGAGTTCGGGCTCCTGATTTTTGCAGTGCACGGTTTTATCGGTCCTGCTCAGGTAACGCATCACCGCATTCAATGTCGCGATAAACAGCGCTCTTTCCCCATTATTGCTGAGTTCAAGGTTGAGGATATCGCTGATTTTACCTTTGAAGTTCATCGGCATATCCGTAAAAGACTGCCCCAGTGCACCTTTGAATTCGGCTTGAATCAAGCTCTCTTTCCCTTGCAATAGAGGAAAGTCCTGGCGCTCGGTCTCGCCAATGGCTTCGACGGTACTCAATTTTTTGGCGGTGATGCTGATGTTTGTTTCCAGCAGACCGCTTTCACGGGCAATTTCGGTAAAGGAAGATTTCAGCTGATTGAACATGACAAGTCCCTCTCGGAGTGTTCAGTAAGTGGTTGTCGTGGTTGAACAAAGGCGAGTGAAAATAATAGCCCTTGGCTATCGGATTGCCAAGGGGATAAGCAAGGAGGTGAAAAAGCCCATCCATGAGACCAATCTGTTTTTTCAGCAGTTTGTTCGATGGCCAGTTTGATAATCGGATTCTTGGCGGTGGATCCTTTGTTAAACGGGTTCTGGGAGCGGCAGAAGCGATTGGTCAGATAAAGAGCGTTGCCTCCTACGAACTAAGGCTGTCATTTATTACCGTTCAGTTGAAAACGGATTGAGGAATTGGCGTGTAAGCGTTCCACAGCGCACCTCTTGCAAGGGCAGCAAATTGTAGCCGTCGTAGGCTTAGACCTACAACGTTTACGACGCACGTTTGATTGATTTGGCTTTGCTCCAGGCGGCGGGTGTGACTTGGCCTATCTCCTGGATTTTCATGTGGGGAAGGCGTTCGAGGACGTCTTTGAGGTAGCTATAGGGATCGATACCGTGTGCCTTGCAGCTCTGCAGGATGGTGTAAATGACGGCACTTCGCCATCCGGCGTCTTCGTCGCCGATGAACAGCCAGTTCTTGCGTCCGAGTGCTGCGGGACGAATCGCGTTCTCGATCAGGTTGTTGTCGATTTCGACCTGGCCGTGTTTAACATAGACCTGCAGGCCATCGCGTTGACGCAGGGCATAGGCGATGGCGGTGCCGGTCAGTGACTTCGGCTTGTATCTGCCGCTTTCGAGCATCTGCTCAAGGGCGGTAAAGAGGCGATCAAGAATCGGGCGACTCTGCCATGAGCGTACGGCGGCGCGCAGCACAGGTGTGGTTTCTTGTTCGCGCAGCTTCTTTTCGATCAGATAAAGCAGGCCGATCTGATGCAGAATCCAGCGGTTGCGTACAAGATGCTCTCCCGCTTCGAGCGCCTGATAGAAACGGCGGCGGACGTGTGCCCAGCAGTGCGCGTGAGCTTTACACCCGAAGTCGCTTGCGAGCTTGTTGTAAGGCTTGTATTCGTCGGTCTGGATGATGCAGTTGAAGTCGGCGGGCAACCAGCGCTGCAGCTGTGCGTAGCCGCGTCCGGCCGCCCAGTGAAAGACCGTGTCTCCACGCGGGGCGTTGCTCACCCACAGGTAGCCTTTAGGGGTTCTGCCTTGCCCCGGAGCAAGGTAGCGTACTGGTGTTTCGTCAAGCTGAACGTAGCCGCCAGCCAGCTGATCTTCAAACATGCGCCTGGTAACAGGTTGCAACCAGTTGGCGACAAGTTCAACGGCGCGGCACAGGGTATTGCGCCCCAGATGGACATCGTAGCGCTGCTTGAAGATCTGCTCCTGTCGGTAGAGCGGCAGATGATCGGCGTATTTGCCGACGACGATATGAGCCAGCAGACCCGGAGCCAGAAGGCCGCGTTCAAGAAGTTTCGGCGGCAGCACAGCTGTAATCGGTGCGGCATCGGGAGCGTTGCGTTTCACCCAGGTGCGACGAATTTGTCTGCGCAGAAGGAAACGCCCCGGTTCATAATCAAGCTGCTCGCTGACTTCTTCGCCGATATGGCGGTAGAGCGAAGGATTGGCTTTGACGGGCTCAGGATCGAGGATGTCTTCAATGACGGGAAGATCTTCTGGGTAGCGGGGCCGACGGGGGTGGCGCTTACGCGCTTTTTTTAAGGCTTGCGTTTCTGTCGGCAGTTCAACGCAAGCCTCAGACTGCCCCGGCGTTTGATCCTCAAACATGCTCAGCTGATCGCCGAACAGTTTTTCACTCTGTCCGCCGCCGAACACTCGGCGGACAAGGGCATCGACCTTTAAGCGCAGCAGCCGATTCTCTTCGCGCAGCTGCTCGAGCTCTCTATCTTTACGGGCTATGATTTCTGATTTAGTCATGCCCTAAAGATACATGATTTCAGCGGGTTACGGAAGAAAAAAGTCGACACATGACGACTTATTCGCGTTCATACCAGGGGCGCATTCTAGCTCCCTTGAGATCGATGCCGTCTGTCAGTAACGTCAATGCTTCCGGCGTGAGAGACAGCCGTTTTTGACCGGCCTGCGATGGTCGTGGCCAACTGAAACGTCCCTGTTCAAGGCGTTTGGCCGCAACCCATAATCCGGTGCCGTCCCAGAACAGCAGCTTGAGACGATCGTGACGCTTGTTGGTGAACAGATAAAGGGCCCCCTGATATGGATCGCAACCCAGGTGCTCCTGAACAGCAGCGGCCAGTCCGTTGAAGCTCTTGCGCATGTCTTGCGGTTCCAGGGCGACAAAGACCTTGAGGGCACCGGCAAAGCTTAGCATGTGCAGTCCAGGTATTTCAGCAGGGCTGCAACCAGGGGGAATTGCTCCGGCCGGGTGACTGTGACGCTGGCTCCGCCAGGCAGAGAGATGCTCAACCCGACAGGATCGGAATCAGGACAGCGAACCTCAACCTCCTCGAAAAAGGTCGCGGACTTATTTTCGGTAGCTTGTCGTTGGCGCCGACGCGTCTGCCGCCAGTGGGCGAAGGTGGTGTAGCGAATACCATGGAGCCTTGCAAAAGCGGCCCCGCTCATACTGGTCCGCTCAAAAGCATCCAGCCACGCATCACGTTGTTCCGGGCTGGTCGGCTCACGACGACCGAGGGTATCGGTTTTGAGAATTGTCAGGTCATTTGTAGGTGTCATAGGCACAAGCCTACGACATTTACGATATTTTCAACAGGTGGGGCTTGGTGGGACGCTTACATTGGCGTTGCCACATAAGCTCTTTATCAACAGGGCTGAGTTCAGCTTCCTCACATACGCGATCCCAATTTTCGCGGATAGCTGTTTCTACTTTGTCAACAATAACGACGGCTTCATCATTAGAAAGTAAATAGTGATGCGCAGCTGCAAGGCAGGTTTTGAGTTGGCTATATCGGTTATTCCCAACGATTAGCATAGCCTGCCCTTGGAACGTATTCGTTTGGGTGACGCTGGAAATCAAGCGCTCCAATACGATCCGAACTGGACTCAAGCAGATAGGTCAATTCGTCCAGCTCAACGGTATCCGGATCACGCCCTTTTTTCCTAACTGTCGATTGATAATAACGCGCCGTCCCCAAGCATCGGGCGCTGCATCGCGAATACAGTTTGGAATCTCCAAATCACCAAGCAGTGGCAATATGCCGAGCTTTAAGGGCAATTCAGGCTCATAAATCGGAATAGCGTTTGGCCGATCTAGATAGCTCCTACCATAGTTGAACTGGACAATGCCGTTATCCGCCTCAAGCTTTCCGGCAACTACTGGCTCAGTTTCCCCCGGCAGCCAAATCCAGACATAGGCTTCTTTGTTATTTTGCTTAGAAGTCATCATCAGCTACCTTCGTTTGTTCTCTGATCCGCTTTGGGAGGAGGGCTAGCTTGCTCTGGGTTAACTCAAGGGCCTGTAAAGAATATTGTGTAAATGGCCCGCCGGTCAGAGTAGCGGCATCCGCTCTTCAAACATTATCGAGAACTGATTCAGTGCCGATCGCCAGTTGCGGATCGGCATTGTCCATTTCTTGGCAATGTTCTGTAGCGCCAGATACATCAACTTGATCATTGACTCGTCATTGGGGAATGAGCCTCGATTCTTCGTCACCTTCCGCAGCGACATGTTGACCGACTCGATGGCGTTGGTTGTGTAGATCGCCCGGCGAATCTCCGGTGGATAGGAAAACAGCGGCGTGATCCGCTCCCAATTGTTCCGCCAGGATTTGCCGATGGTCGGATGACTGGCGTTCCATTTCTCCTCGAACAGTTCCAAGTGATACTCGGCCTCTTCGATGGTAGGCGCGGAGTAAATCGCCTTCAGATCTGCAGCGACTTCCTTCCGCTGTTTCCAAGACACGTAGTTCAAACTGTGCCGGACCATGTGGACGATACAGAGCTGAACTTGGGTGTCCGGGAAAACAGTTTCAATCGCCTCAGGAAAACCTTTGAGCCCATCGACGCAGGCAACAAAGATATCCTTGATGCCACGGGTCTTCAGTTCGGTCACAACCTGCAACCAGAACTTGGCTCCTTCGGTCTCGGCGGTCCACATGCCGAGAACTTCCTTCAGGCCGTCCAGATTCACGCCGACAGCCAGATAAACTGCCTTGTTGATGACGCGGTTGTCCTGCCGAACTTTGACGCGGATAGCATCGAGATAGACGATCGGCCAGACTTCATCGAGCGGCCGATTTTGCCAAAGGATGATCTCCTCTTGGACCGCCTTGGTCACCTGTGAAACCAGCGTCGGTGAAATATCGACACCGTACATCTCTTCCAGGTGAGCCTGAATGTCGCGGGTTGTCATGCCACGGGCGTACAGGGCGATGATCTTATCATCGAACCCGGTGAACCGGCTCTGCCCCTTTGGTAAGATGACTGGCTCAAAGCTGGAATCACGGTCACGAGGCACAGCGATATCAAGTTCGCCAAACTCACCCTTGATCTTTTTCTGGTAGCTGCCATTGCGGCTGTTGCCAGCCTTATTGGTCGATGGAGCGTTTTTCTCGTAGCCGAGATGTTCCGTCATCTCGGTCTGCATCGCTCGCTCCAGCAGTTGCTTGGTCAGTTGTTTCAGCAGCCCGGTTTCCCCGATGAGGTCTTCAGGATTTTTATAATCCTTCATCAAAGAATCGAGCAGGTCGTCCGGTATGGTCATCAGTGGTTCCTCCAGTGGTTACGGGTTGTAACCGACTGAGACCATTTACACAAAGTTTTTTACACCCTCATACCTACACCATCATAGATCAATACAACGATCCCAACGGGTTGTCAGTTACCCTGTTCAAAGATGCCGGTGGGAAACAAACCGTTGCCATCCGCGGCTCACAAGATCTCCTTGATTTTGCAACGGATGCCATTGATATAGCCATCCTTGGCTCCCCTGCTATTCAAGCACAATACTCAGCCTTTTCTGAGCAGAAGGGTCGCGTCTACACATTTCATGAAATGGGACTGTCTTAACTGACCAAGCGAGGGGGGGGATCAATAATGGCCAGAGCCTTACGTATCCAATATCCGGGAGCCTGTTATCACGTCACCTCCCGAGGTAACGAGCGTAAAGATATTTACAAAAGCCAGCGGGACAGGGAAAAAATTCTTTCCTATCTGGAGTCTGCCGGCGAGCGTTATGGAGCGGTTATCCACGGTTATTGCCTGATGAGCAACCACTATCATCTGTTACTGGAAACGCCCGAGGGCAACCTGTCGCAAATCATGCGTCATATCAACGGGGCCTAACCACCTACTACAACGTCAAACGCAAACGATCAGGGCATTTTTTTCAAGGCCGCTACCATGCCATATTAGTCGAAGCACGCAAAAGAACTTCGCGCTATACCCACCTCAACCCGGTGCGGGCAGGTGTGGTCGAAAAACCGGAAGACTATCCCTGGTCCAGCTATCGAGCCTTTATTGATGAGACCGACTCTCCGCAATGGTTACATCGGGATTTCGTGCTCGGATATTTGGGGAGCAATGAAAGATCAGCTTGTCGGTCTTACCGCACTTTTGTTTCCGGTATGCTTAGCAAAACCTATGAAGGCCCCCTGAAAAAAGCCATAGGAAACATCCTTGGCGGTAGCGAATTTATCGAAAAGATAACAGCAAAACATCTGTCAGAGAAAAGGGATGGATAGAAACATTCCCGCGATAAGAACGTTGAAAACACGCCCGAGAGCAGAAGAGATCATCCACAAAGTTAAGGCCGTGCTTCCAGACAATGAAAAGCGAGCCCGGCAAGTCGGTATTTACCTGTGTCATCGATACAGCGGAAGCCTGGGGAAGGATACCTCGTTGCAGGAGATCGTGGAGAAGTTAAGAAGGGAACTCAATGTGTGAAAAATGTAGACGCGACCCCTATGGGTCACTACTTCTGGTTTCAGGTATCTGAATGATTTATTCTGGTTATCAGTGTTTGGCTCCTGTATCTTTTTTCTCTGGCCTGCGATTTTTGTCGTTTCCCGAAAGATGATTATCATGACCCCTGATCTCTCAGTCACCGGTTCTCGTACTTTCGTATATGTATCCAATGCTGAAGATGGAACTATCTCAATTTACAGGATGCTTGCAGGTGGAGATCTTCAGGCACAAAGCACGGTCATAACCGCCGAATTTTTAATGCCCATGGTGACCAGTGGTGATGGAAGAATGCTTTATGCCGCCTCTCGCGCACAGCCTTATCCTGTTTTAACCTGTGCCATTGACACAAAGTCCGGTGAGTTAGAGCTGGTTGCTAGCCAAAATCTGCCGGACAGTGTGCCTTATATCTCTATAGATCGGAGCGGTAAATTTCTTTTTTCAGCGTCTTATGGTGGAAATATTATTGCGGTTAACGCTTTAGATCCAAATGGCAGGGTCGGTGAACAACTTCAACTTATCAATACCCCTTCTAACCCCCACAGCATCGCTGTTGATCACAGCAACAGGTTCTTGTTCGTGCCTTGTCTCGGAGCCGATCAGATTCTGCAGTTTATTTTTAACTACCAGTCCGGAGAGCTGAAGGCAAATAACCCTCCTGCAGTCCAACTGGACGAAATCGCTGGGCCACGGCATTTCGCTATTTCACCTGATAATCGTTTTGTCTATGTTTTGAGTGAATTCCTGGCCAAGGTCTATGTTCTGGTTCTGGATCCAGAAACCGGACTGCTGACAATAATCGATGCGGTTGATGGTTTAACTAAAGACTGCGGTCTGATTCCTGGTACGGCACGACGGCCAAAGACTCTTGGTAAGCCTGCGGTTGCTAAAGCTGCCAATGCGATTTCTGCGGCAGATATTCACCTGACTCCTAATGGTGAATATCTCTATATTTCGGAACGAACGGGTAGTACCTTAAGTGTATTCAAGGTTGATAAGGGTAGTGGTCGGCTGAAATTACTCGGAATTGTTCCAACAGTTTCGCAACCCAGAGGGTTTGCTATTGACCTGTCAGGGCAGTTTATGGTGGTCGCTGGGGAGAGAGCGGATCATATTGCTGTTTATCGGATAGGTTCAGATGGAAGCCTTTGTGCGGTTGGCTTGTATCCGTGTGGGAGGGGGGCGAACTGGGTGGAAATATTAAGTTATAATTGACTCTTGTCTACAATGGTTTCAATCATGGTTCGGCAAGCCCATCATCAACGTGATATGGCAAATACTGATTTTCCTGTGCCTGTTCAAGGGGGGCCGTCTTATACAGGGGGGCATTTGTCATCTATGGACCGGGTTAGGCCTGACCGACGAAACCGCTCGCAAACAGATCGAAGCCGGGGGAAAAATGTGGTCCTGTCCGCTCCGCCTTTACTAAATCGATTCTGGAAAGCCGGGTGGGTCAAAATGCAAGAAAAAATAGGGACATCCCCCATATTTTATTTGGAAGGAGAGTCGTTTAATGGAGAGCCTTGGAAGCGTTTGCCCGCTGAAACAGCATGCGGCGTCAAGCAGTAAAGAGAGCGGCGCAATGTTTGGTGGGATGAGAGGCCGTGTCCGCTGAGCATCCGCCAGAGGGTCCATTAAATTCTGTGCAATAGCAAAAAACCACTTTTCCAATTCCTTTCTGCGTGCTATCCAAATAGATACAGGTTTCAAAATTGAAATCAGCTGAAGAGGCTGCAGCAGGAGAATAATCAATCATGGACTATGCGTCTTTGCTTGCCGACCGCACCGCTGGGATGTCGGTAAGTGCCATCCGCGAAATTCTTAAAGTTGTGTCCCAACCCGGGATGATCTCCCTGGCCGGAGGGATTCCGGCTCCGCAAAGCTTTCCCATGGACCTGATCGAGGAACTGACCGCGGTGGTCCTGAAAAAATACGGCGCACTGGCATTTCAGTACGATTTGACGGAAGGCTTTCTGCCCCTGCGCTCGGCTCTGGCCGAGTACTTGAAACAGAAGGGAATCTTCCTGACCCGGGACGAGATTATTATTTCCAGCGGTTCCCAGGGCGGGCTGGATGCTATCGGCAAAATATTGATTGGCAAGGGGAGCAAGGTTGCGGTCGAAGCGCCGACCTATCTGGGCGCGTTGCAGGCCTTCAATCCTTACGAGCCCGAGTATGTCCGCCTGGAAACCGATGATGACGGGGTGATGCCCGAGTCCCTGGAAGAGGTTCTGCGTTGTCACAAAGTCAAATTTATCTATCTGGTGCCGACTTTTCAGAACCCCACCGGACGAACTCTGCCCCTGGCGCGGCGGGTGCAGATTGCCGAGATTTTGCAGCGCCATGGCGCGCTGCTGTTTGAGGATGATCCCTACAGCGATCTTCGCTACCAGGGAATACAAATCCCTACAATTAAAAGCCTGGCTCCTGAAAACGTTATCTATGCAGGGACTTTGTCAAAAATTTTCGCTCCTGGTTTGCGGATCGGTTATCTTGCCGCTCCGGCCCCCATCCAGCGCTGGTTGGTGTTGAGCAAGCAGGGAGTTGACCTGCATACCAGTACCTTCAACCAGGCGCTGGCGGCCGAGTATTTGAACGGTGGCTATCTCAAAGACCACCTGCCCAAGATCATTAATCTGTACCGGCCGCGGCAGCAGGCGATGTTGGCTGCTCTGGACCGTTATTTTCCAAAGCAATTCCGTTGGACGCGACCGGAAGGAGGCATGTTCCTGTGGGCCGAGGGGCCGGAGGGTTTTGATCTGGACCAGGCTTATCATGAAGCGATCCGCCGCAATGTCGCGTTTGTGCCGGGGCGCTATTTCTATTCCCATGGTGGGGAAGGTTTGGCGACCATGCGCTTGAACTTCACCATGTTTGACGAAACTGTACTGACCCGGGCGATTCAAATTCTCGGCGAGGTTCTGGAAGAACAGCTAGCGGCTCCGGCTGTTGCTGCGACTCGAGAAACATTGAAAATAGCCGGCCGCTGAAAAAACAGCTTTATCAACAACCTGATTGCGCCGGTATCCTGACAGGAGCAGTTGATGTTTATCCCTGATTCGACTATTGAACGCTGGATTGAAGAGGATGTGCCCGGGCTTGATCTGACCTCCCATCTGCTGGAGGTGGATCGGGCTGCTGCGCGGATCAGTTTCACAGCGCGCAACCAGACCGTTCTGAGTGGTGTTGCCGAAGCGGCTGCGGTCTTTGCCAAACTGGGCGCCGAGGTCGAGAGCGTGGCTAGCGAGGGGACTCTGCTTCAGCCCGGTGATCCGATCCTGCTGGCGCGGGGGAGTGGTGGCATGATCCATTCCGGCTGGCGGGTGGCCCTGAATATTCTTGAGTATGCATCGGGAATCGCTACCCGGACCGCACAGTTGGTTGATCAAGCCCGCCAGCACGGTGATGTGCTGGTCTGTGGGACCCGGAAAGCTTTTCCCGGAGGGCGCAGATTGTCGCAAAAGGCGCTGCTGGCCGGAGGTGGGGTTCCCCATCGCCTGGGGTTGGGTGAGACGGTGCTGATTTTCCCCCATCATTACAATCTGATCGGTCTTGAGCATTTTTTGAACCGGCTGCCAGCCATTAAACGAGCGGCCCGCGAAAAGAAAATCGGGGTGGAGGTCGAAAGTCTGGAGCAGGCCGAGCTGATGGCGGCCCATGGTGCGGATATTATCCAGTTGGACAAATGTTCACCGGCAACCGCGCAGCAGGTGGTCAGCGCCCTGCGGGATCGCTTCCCGGCGCTGGTGATCGGCGCAGCCGGCGGGGTCAATGCCGATAATGCAGCGGCCTATGCCGCCACCGGCGTGGATATGCTGGTGACCTCCTGGATGTATTTCGGCAAACCGGCCGATATCTCTGCTCTCATTGAGCCGGAGACAAAGCCCTGATCTATTCGCACAAACGTTCGATTTTGCGATCCCCTCCAAAACCAGCAGCATGTCGCTTCTGGTCTTGATCCTGTCCAACCGTGGGCTTGCCCCAGCTGTTGATCAAAAAAAGATAACCACCTGCGAGCAGGTGGTTTTTTTATGCCTTCTTGCCACGTCCCCCTCTTAAAAACAACCGATCTCGGTTTCCTGTCGGCACTGGCTGCAAGCGCTTCTTTCTTCTTGACAATGGACAAAATTCGTTATACCAAACGTTATGTTAATATAAAATATCGATAAAGGAGAACGCTGATGAAAAGAATCCTCCCGGTCATAATCTGTATCCTGATGCTGTTCTGTTCCAATCTGCAGGCTGAGGTTCTCAGAACTGCGGCCGGGGCGGGGTATAAAAAATTCGTCGAGCGTTGGGCCACCCTCTACCAGGACCAATCCGGGAAAAAGGTTGAGCGTATTTATGGAAATATGGGACAGGTGACCGCCCAGGTCAAACAGGGCGGCGGGATCTGTATCGTGGTCGGTGACAAGTCTTATCTTGCCAGTCATGGTTTGCCGATCGATTCCTATATCACCATCGGGCAGGGGCGGCCGGTGCTGGTCACCCGCAAGGGTTTGACGCTGACCAGCCTGGCTGAGCTGAAAAAGGCTGACTTTGCCAGGATCGCGGCACCTGATTTCAGCAAGGCCATTTATGGGCGGGCGGCTCAACAGATCCTCAGCCAGCCCACATATCATGAGGTTCTAGCGAAGGTGATGGCTGTCGGTACGGTTCCACGCAGCGGAGCCTATGCGCTTAGCGGTGAAGTCGATGCGGCCTTCGTCAATATGAGTTTTGCCCTGGCCAACCGAAACAAGTTCGGCTCACTGCTGGAATTAACCAGCGGGTTTGAGCCGATCGAGATTGTGGCGGGAATCATCACCGGCTGTGAGGAAAAAGCAGAGGTTGGGACATTCACCCGCCTGCTGCAGAGCGAGGCCATGCAGGCGAACAAGTTGGCCGCAGGGCTATGAGCGAGTTCGTCACCAATTGGTGGCAGGTTTACAGTTCCGAACCGGTCTTGTTCTCGCTGGGACTGACCACGAAAATTTGTCTCTACGCCTTGGCATTGCAGCTGCTGGCCGGGATTCCCCTGGCCTGGTACCTGGCTGGGCCACAAACGCCTGGCCGCGGGATCACCGAGAGCCTGGTGACCTTTCCGCTGATCTTTCCGCCCATTGCCACCGGTTATTTGTTGTTGGTGGTGCTCGGGCGGATGAGCCCTTTGGGCGGATTCCTGAATGACCGACTGGGGGTAGAAATCGTCTTTTCCTTTCCGGGAATTGTCATTGCGGCTTTTATCGCCGGGTTGCCCCTGGTGGTCAAACCGGTTCAGGCTGCCATCAGAACCTTCGGCAACGATCTGGTTGAAGCCTCCTATACCTTGGGGCGTGGGCGGTTGCGAACCTTCTGCTATGTCACCCTCCCCGGCGTCAAAAAAAGTATTCTCTCGGGGTTGGTTCTTGGACTGGGGCGTTCATTGGGGGAAGTTGGCATCACCCTGATGCTGGGGGGCAATATCATCGGCAAGACCAACACCCTTTCCCTGGAGGTGTTCAATGCCGTTTACGATGGTGATTTTGAGCGGGCAACCGCGCTGTGTCTGCTGCTGTTCTGTTTTTCCCTGACGTTGTTTGCCGGTATGAGAAGACTTAGCAGCGATGGTGCAGGTTGAGCCAACGCAGGAAAACTGACCAGCTATTTGCCATCCACAAACTCTGGGTAGCAATTATGTCAGTTTCTTTTCGAGATTTTCACCAGGCGGTTTGCAAATAAATTTATTGGACAAGAAAGGTGAGGTGTGGTGATCCGCCAACAAAGAGAGCCCTCTGGCGATCCGGAGAAAAACATTATCGCCGAATCTGTGGCCCAGGTGCAGTTACTG
This sequence comes from Geopsychrobacteraceae bacterium, assembly GCA_963668145.2. Lineage (GTDB taxonomy): Bacteria > Desulfobacterota > Desulfuromonadia > Desulfuromonadales > Geopsychrobacteraceae > Seleniibacterium. The sequence goes on along the minus strand of CAXXJU010000020.1, from coordinate 291,088 downwards.
CTGGACTCTGATCTAGCCGCAGTAACCGTGGACAGGCTGATCGTCGGGGTGTTTTTTACCGGGATCAAATTATCCAATGGCTACGGCGGGATCGCTTATACCCCTCCAGAGCTGATCAACCGGGCCAGCCACCATATCCTCAAAGAACGCATGACCCGTTACCAAGGGGTGCCCGTTGCTGCAATTCTGTTGGATAAAATGGTATCGCCGTTTGCCGAGATCATTCGGCTGGCAACATTGAATGCTCTGTCGGTGCCGTTATTTCGCAGCGGCCGCTACAACGTTGCTTACGATGCCGACCTTGCAGACTTTGATACCTTGTTTACCCATCGGAAGGTTTGCCTGGTTGGAGCCATAATTCCGCTGTTGAAACATATGAAGGAACTCAAGCCCGCATCCGTCGCCATCATCGATAAAAAAGCAGCCACGCAGCAGGAAGCTGAGGCCGATTGGGGAACTTTTTTTCCGCCGGACCAGTTGCCGGAACAATTGGCTCGATGTGAAACCGCTGTTTTTACCGGCGCGGCTGTAGCAAACGGTTCAGTTGCCGAATTACTTGCATTGACTCCGGCAACGGCTGCCGTGGCCGTAGTTGGCCCCAGCGCCGGATTTATTCCGGATATGTTATTTGCTCGTCAGGTTGCTGCGGTTGGTACCTCGGTTGTCACCGATCCAGATCAAGCTCTGGATATTCTTGGAGAAGGAGGCGGCGGTTACCATCTGTTTGGAACCTGCATGCAGAAGTTGAATATTTTTAACCGTTTCAGGTTGGCACAACTCGGGCTGGGCAGTCATTGACAACAAGGACAAAGGATATGGAACAGTATAAAGACCATTACAATGATTATAAGGAGTTACTCAAAATCGCCGGAGCTTTTCACGGCGATGTCTGTGCCGGTATCGAAATCGGTACCCGTATGACCATGTGTGGTCTGACCCACATTGGTATTACCGACCCCACGGGAGTCGATCGGAAAAAACTGATTGTGTATGTCGAGATCGACCGCTGTGCGACCGATGCCATTATGGCTCTGACCGGTTGCCGCCCGGGTAAACGAACCATGAAGATTTGCGATTACGGAAAAATGGCAGCGACGTTTATTAACCTGGATTCAGGACGAGCTGTCAGGGTGGCAACCGCTATGAAAAAGCGTTCGGTTTCTGACAAACTCCCCGATTTCACCAACGTATCCGATGAAGAGCTGTTCAGTATCAGAGAAGTTGAGGTGGCTTTGCGCCCCGAAGATCTGCCAGGAAAACCACTGCGCCGAGTCTCCTGTGCACGTTGCGGCGAGAGCATCATGGACGGGCGGGACGTCGAGCATCATGGTGAAACCTTGTGTCGTTCCTGTTTGAATGGGAAGGACTACTATCGGGCGCTGAGTCTGGAGACTTGTTAGTACTCTGTATCCCTTACACTTTCGTATCTTGCTTGTTCTTTGTCACCTTAAATGTCTTGTTTTCAACTGCTTAGCTAGTTTTCATCCGGAAACGGCCCTTTTCCGTTGTGGCGGTGTCAATCTGCGGGTTTTCTTGTGCGGCGTAAAGTACTACGCCTCCGCGCAACCCCTTGATTTCCTTGCCACAACGAAAAACTGCTCGTTTCCAATCTGAAAACTTAATTATTGCCACCCAGAGGGAACGCACCTTGCTGCCGCAACAAATTCCTGTGCAATCATACGAAGCTTAAAGAGAGACAGGGCTCTCGCGCTGGGCGGTTAACCGCATGCGTTTGTTCCGGCTCTTGTGAGCGCGGTCTGTTAGAGGGTATGTGATGAAAATGGATGCGCAGAAGTACGATTATGAAGCACTGCATATGAATGCTCCGGTCTATGCCTATTACGCCGTCAAAATTCTTGAAAAAACGGGAATTTACCGAGGCGTGTGCCTTGATGTCGGTTGCGGTGGCGGTTATCTGGGGCTGGCGCTGGCCCCAATCAGTGAACTGGAGTTTTTGTTTTTAGACCCGTCCGCCGACATGCTTGGCTGTGCAACAAGCAATATCACTCGTTTTGCCCTCACTGGTCGGGCGCAGACAGTTCACGCTTCGGTTCAGAGGATTCCCCTGGCAGAGTGCTCTGTTGACCTGATTGTCAGTCGCGGGTCAGTCCCGTTCTGGGACGAGCTGGAAACAGCCTTTGCTGAACTGTATCGGGTTTTAAAACCAGGTGGGCGAGCTTATATCGGTGGTGGGATGGGGCCTCCGGAATTGAGGGCAAAATTGCAGCAGAAAGTCCGAGAACTGGACCCGCAGCGGAATTTATATAAGGCAGCCATCCCTCGGCGCGCACAAGGGGTCTATGAGCAGGCTTTACATGCCGCTGGAATTGCGCGTTTTTCGGTTAGCCGGAGCGACGAGGGGACCTGGATTGAGTTCGGCAAAGCTACGGGCAGTGCCGGCCACAACAAATGATGGGATAAACGAAATGCGTTGTCATTATTGCGAATGGCGCTGTGAGCTTGGTGTGGACCACTATGGCCGCTGCCGCATGTACTATGCCGAGGATGGGACCGTCAAAGAACGTTTTCCGGATCGTTGGAGTACCTATGAGACGGTCAGGATCGAGTCGACCCTGTTTTACCATGTTAAGCCGGGCAGTCAGTGTCTGGTGATCGGCACCAGCAGCTGTAATTTCAGTTGTAACTATTGCTCGAATGCTTTTGTTGCCAAGCAGGACCCGGCTTGCCAGCAGGACAATATGTATCAACTCAGTGCGCAGCGGCTGGTGACGCTGGCCCGCAAGCTGAAGTGCACCAGCATCGTTTTTGATGTCAACGAACCGACCGTGTCTTTACCGAGCCTGCAGCGGCTGGCCACCCAGGCCCATGCTGAAGGGATCACACTGGGGTGTCTGACCAATGGTTACGGCACGCCCGAAGCAACCGAACTGCTGGCGTCGGTGTTCTCATTTTTCAATATCAGCCTGAAGGGACTCAATGATGAATTTCATCGCCGCTATATCGGTATTCCTTCTGTGAAACCGGTTCTGCGCAACATTGAAGCCCTGGCAGCCCAGCGCCATGTCGAGATCACCACCCCGGTCGTTCAAGGATTGAACGATCATGAACTGGACGAGATTGTTGCTTTTATCGCCGGGATCGACCGGGAGATCCCCTGGCATGTTCTACGCCTGCTTCCCGAAGACGGGATGAAGGGGGCTGTCTATCCCAATATTGACAAAATCAATCACGAGCTTGAGAAGGCACGCCGGGTTTTGCCCTATCTGTATTTTCACAATTTTGTCGGTTCAGAGTGGGTCAATACCCTCTGTCCAGATTGCGGTGCCCCGGTCATCGAGCGTTTCAGTCTTGGGTGTGGTGGGGACCAGCTGCAACAGTCAAAACTTGACAATGGCTGCTGCACCCAGTGCCACCGGCCTATCAAAATATATGAGGCAGATCATGGGAAACAATTCTGAGTCCGATTCAAGCGTGGCGATTATCGATGCCCGACAGTGGCAGAATCAGTTTGACCTGAGGACCGGGGCTAAGTCGACTGAGGCGAATGAAGCCATTTTGCTGCTCCGCCGGGTTTTGTCAGAACATCCCTATCCGGGAGATCTGGATGGCGGCAGTAATCGCTGGGTGACCGAGACTGCCCTTGAGCTCGTTCGGGAGTATCGGCCCGGGTTTGTTTTGTTGACCTATGCCGAGCAGTATTTCGCAACGCGGATCGCCAGTCTGAGCGGTGCAGAAAAAAACCGGATCATGGTTGAGTTGCGCCGCGAAGTGGACAATTTTCTTGAGCAAACGGGAATGACTCCGGTGATCATTGGCCGGGGTGGGGTCATGTCGACGCAGGGTTTTATTGATATCAGTGGGCTTGATGGCATCGGGGTCTCACCTCATTGGTCGGCCCGCTATGGCGGAGTTCACGAACCGAGCGAGCGTGATCTGGCCTGGCTGCAAAGTCATCCGCATATTCATCGGGTTGTTGCCAAAACGGCTTACCAGCAGCTGTTTGCTGAACCCTGTCCCGAACCGGAATTGCTCACCGACTATTTGTTGGTGGCAGAACCCGGCTATGCCTTTAAGGGGTTGGGATGTACGATGCGCAAACCGGCCATGGTGCCGCTGGCGGACCCTGAATTACCCTGTTCCAGCCCGCAGTCGGTCAGTGATCTCCCCGGGTTGCGACGGGTTATTGATAACGGTTTGCAACAGGGGCGGCCCATGGCACTGATCATTCTTGAGGGCGTTGGCAAAGAAGACTTTCCCTGGCCGTACTCTCTTTGCGCCAATACTTTGGATTGGTTCAGTTACGAACCCAGCGATGCGCAGTTGCTGGCGATCACCTCCGGTCGCCATCGATTACATGAATATCCGCCGGGTTATCTATTTCATCTGCGCGAACTGAAAATCAATCGCTACCCGCTGTCCGGGTATTTCAAGGCCCTGCCCGGCGGAACCATCGGTGACGACTATCCAGGGCGCAGCATTGCTGTTGGTAATAAAAGTATGGCCATGCACATGGTCGCCGGTGCCGACCTATGCATCGAATGTTTTTCACGCAATCATTACAACCAGGGGAGCCTGGGGGTGGTTCATCGGCATAACAAAATTGACCAACTGGCGGAAAGGATCTGACCATCATGGAAATTGACGGCAACAAGTTCAGTCGAATCGAAAAAGAAGTCTTTGCTCCCCTTTATCCTCTGCTGGCTGACCAGATCATTGCCGCAACCAGAAAAACCACTGGACTCTGTGTTGATCTCGGCTGTGGAACCGGAGCTTTGGGCTGTGCTCTGCTGAAAAAGACTCAGCTGCAGATGCTCTTTTACGATGAGTCCCAGCAAATGCTTGACCTTGTCGCTGAAAAGATGGCGGACCATCAATTGGCCGGGCGTTTCAACCTGCAATGTGGCGATGTCGCCAGTATTGACCTGGCTGATGGAGCGGTCGACCTGGCGGTCAGTCGCGGGTCGATTTTTTTCTGGGAAGATCTGGAAAAATCCCTACAGGAAATCGAACGTATTCTGGCTCCCGGCGGATGGGCGTATATCGGTGGTGGATTTGGTTCGCGGCAGATCATGGACGAGATTATTGCCAGGATGGAAGCGAAACCGGTCGAGGGGAAAGAGTCGTTCTCCGCGAAAGTTCGACGCAATCTGGGGCCGGAAACGCAGACCGCCTTTGCTGCCGCCCTGAAAAAGGCCGGGATCAAGAATTATACCGTACAGCGCAGCGACGATATCGGGTTGTGGATTGTCATCAAAAAGACGCTGTAAACCGATAACCGTTCAGGGCTGGCGAGTTGTCGGAAGCGGAAAAGGTTTCGCTCATAAGAGCATAACACCCTGATGCAGGTCTTTGTTCTGCGATTGAGGACAAGATGCTTTGGCCCATCGCTATTTTTAATCTATATAACGTTTAGAATGGTTTGGTCAGTCCAATGGCGGGCCACTTTTAATATGTGTTTTTTTTGCGATTTTGCCGATTTGTGAGTGTTCCTAATCAGGAGGTATCCGTGCCAGACAAGTGTCTATTGTCATTATTGTTTCTGCCATTGTTTTTATTGTTTCCGGCAACCGGTGGATTGGCCGCTTCCGATCAGGCGAGAGCGCAAGCTCAGCAGCTGGATAAAATGACGGTTGTCGACAGTATGGAATCGACCCGTCAGGATTTGCGGATTGATAGTCTTGACAATCCCTATCGAGTCGAGGCCAGTGCCCGTTTTGGCACTGAAATTTTGTCCGCTCAGGATATTGAAAACTTAAATCCCAGTGATGTTTACGATTTGCTCAACAAGACAATAGGGATGAACCTGACCTACCAAGGGCGTGAAAGCCCGTTTTTTATCGATCAACGTGGCGGGGGCAGTTTTACCTACATTATTGATGGTGCCGTTCTGCCGTCAACGGCGAACCGGGTTCTCTATAAATTCCCGGTTTCTGCCATTGAACAGCTCCAGGTCGTGCGTGGCGCGACATCTCTGACCCTTGGACCGTCAATCAATATCGGTGCTGCTAATTCCGGGTCAGATTTGAATACCGGGTTTATCATTATTCGTACCAAACAGCCGCAAAAGACCCAGGCAATTTTATCAGGCTCAGTAGAAAAGTTCAAAGGTGGGCATCCTGCCGCCAGTTCTGAAAGCGTTTATCTGGGAATCCATATCGGTGAGGACGAAAACAGGCCCAGTGGCTATCTGGGCTGGATGCTGAACAATATGGATCGCCCGAGCAAATCAAGCTGGTTTGACGGGCGCAGCGGTACTGGTGGCATGGTCAACTCTGGCATGGAAGCTGGGAAAATGCGGCTGAATCTGATGTTCTACATGGATTCAGGTGATTTTGAAATGCAACGCGGCAGAACGGTGGACGGCATGCTTTCGGATGTGAAGTGGTATTATGATCCTTTAAAAATCAGGATCTTTTCCGGAGACATGGCGATTAACTGGAGCTCACAACAAGTCACGTTGTTGAATCTCTATCGGGTCGAATATGACCAGACCGAACACAATGACAGCTTTGCGACCAGCGCGACCAACACCAAAGAGTACCAAGAGGCAACCAATGGCATCGGCCTGCGCCATAACCTGCAATGGCATGACACCTTGCTGCAATTTGGTGGTCAACTCTCAAGCAGTAAAGGGTCCGGTCCCAACTTAAGTTACAGTTACAACAAATTCGATACCACGGTTATTGGGTGGTCGGCTTCGGTCGAGCAGAAGTTTCTTGCGGATGATCTGGTTTTCAATCTGGGTTATCGCCGCGATGTCAAACATATTGACAACTCCAGTTCGGCCCGGAATCAGACTCAGTACGAGCAGAATCTTAACGCCAATAATGACGTCGATATGGCCCCGGCCAATGTTTATGCCGGCGGTATGCATTGGCAACTGACCGATACTTATGCTCTCGACGGTCGTTATTACTACGGTGATCAGGGAACCTCGGGCGACTTTGATATGTTGACCGAAAGCGGGGAAAATCTGCATGGGGAAAAACAGCAGCGGATTGAAGTCGCTTTAACGGCTAACTGGATTTCCTGGTTGCGTCCGACCGTGACCTGGTTCGATATCGATATCAAGAACGCCAAAACCGCAACCTCCAATACATATGAAACCTCAAGTGGAACTTACTATTATTACACAGAATCCGATGAGCTGCGGCGCGGTATCGAACTGCTGATTCAGGGGAACCTAGGCCGGGATACCACGTACAAATTGAGTTGGACTCGGGTTTTGGATAACAAATCGACCAGCGACGGGAGTACTACGGATAAAAATGGAGTTTCCAATCCGGAAAACCTCTACGGGCTGACTCTAGCACACCAATGGTGGCGCTACCGCTTTAATTTGGCAGCCAAGAAGGTGGATGGCTGGGCTGAGTCAAGCAGTCCGATGGGAACCGCTTCCTGGGGAGGACTGGGCGACTATATCCGGGTCGATGCCAATATCAAGCGTGATTTTAATATCGACGGCAAGCTGTTGTGCGCCACTCTTTATGGTCGCAATCTTGGCGATAAACATTATTCAACGCGTTATGTCACCGGGTACTATCCCGATCGTGGAATGACTGTCGGTTTGGGACTGACAATGAAATTTTGAGCCCGCTTTTCTAATCTTTTCCGAAGGATTCAGGCCTGAAATGGGGCCTGGACCTTATCTTCGTAAGCACATAGTCAAGGAGCGCATCGTATGAATACTGCAGTTTCCGTTTGGGCCGAGCAGTGGGCGCGTTCGCAAAGAAAAAATACCGCCCGGAGTACCCCTTCCTTTTGGGATAAACGCGCACCCGAATTCAGTAAACAGCTGGCGGCTAAAACAGAGTACGTAGAAGACCTCATCCGTTTCATGCAGCTGCAACCTCACTGGAGTGTTCTTGATGTGGGCTGCGGCTGCGGGACTCTGGCCCTGCCACTAGCGAAGCGAGTCGCTTCAATTACAGCTCTCGATTTTTCCCCAACCATGCTCGAACTTTTGCAACAGGGCTGTGCTGAACGGGGGGTAGAAAATATCACCACGATTCATGGTCGCTGGGAGGATGACTGGGACTCCCTCGGGGTCGGCTGTCACGACGTGGCCATTTCCTCGCGTTCGTTGGGTGTGAGTGACCTTCCTGCTGCTCTCGGCAAACTTGACCAGGCGGCAAGGCGGAAAATCTATGTGACCGCCATGGTTGGCGGCGGGCCACATGATCGGCGTATTTACCAAGCTATTAACCGCTCTTTCGCTAACGGGCCGGACTATATCTATATCTATAATATTCTTCATGAAATGGGGATTTATGCCAATGTCTCTTTCATCACCAATACGGTCTGGAACAGTTATGCCGATCTCGATGAAGCCATGGCGGTCACGGCGACTAAGATGGGGGAATTGACGGCGGATGAGAGAACGCGGCTGCAGGAATATTTAACTGCCGAACTGGTCTCTTACCAAGGCAGGTTGCGGCTGCCGGAGCCCAGGGTTATTCGTTGGGCAATCATTTACTGGGACAAAGGGGAATGGCGCTAGGTTAAGAGTCGCTGGCAGCAAAGCCAGGACTGTCCCCGCACGGGCTGTCCCAGGTCTTTGCGGTGTTAACCGCGACAGTTTCATGGCTCGCAAACTCTTGGGACAGCCCCGATGACCCTGGGGACAGTCCCGAGTTTGCTGCAAAGTTATAGAAATGAGAAAGATAGCTGTTTCTATGGGGTCAAGCTTGTAACAAAGCTATATGGCATAGCTTTGGCTACAGCCTTCGCCTCGGTTGCGGATGACAATGATTTCCCCGGTACTCTGGGACATGTGGCCAACGCAGCCATGTTCAGCCGTATGTTGATCAATACCTCGCTGTTTGCCGGGCTGGACAGTTTGTCCTTCCGGGCCGGCTATGACTTTGCCGCGGTTGGGGTCAAGGGGCTGACCTCTAGCCTGATGTACACTGAAGCCGGCATGGTTGACGGGAACAGCATGAACGGGGCCAGGGGGGCCGCTCGGTCGGACTGAGGGAGCGCTTTTCGGATTGACTTCCCGGCCAGCCCTATTCAATGATTCCTGACAGCGTCAACAAAAGGGATCATGAGATTGGCACTAGCCGGGTAGCAGCGATGGAGAGCAACCGAAAATTTTTGATTTCACTGCGGGATGGTCTGCAGGTGGAAGCGGTCTGGTACGGCAGCGGCACGCTCTGCCTGTCCAGTCAGGCCGGCTGCGCCATGGGCTGCCCGTTCTGTGCTTCCGGGCGGCATGGCCTGCGGCGCAATCTGACTTGCGAAGAACTGTTTTTACAGCTCGATACCTGTCGCCGGGCCGGGATTGAGCCACGCCGTCTGACCATCTCCGGAATCGGTGAACCCTTGCAGAACCTGGCCAACGTCAGCCGGTTCATCACTGCCTGCAGACGGCAACGGCTGACGGTGTCCCTGACCACTACCGGCATGCCTTTGACCGGAATTGCCGAGCTGTTGAGCCTGCCCCACAATGGGGTGATGTTTTCCCTGCATGCCGGCCGCGCGGCAACCTATCAGGGACTGCTCCCCAAAGGTCCCGGCCTTGCCCCGTTGCGGGAGTGCCTGGCACAGTGCTGGCCTCATTTGAGCGGTCGCCAGCGGCGCCGGCTGGGGGTGAACTATCTGCTGCTGGCGGGGGTGAACGATCAGTCGGCCGAACTGGAGGCGCTGTGCGGCTGGTTGCAACCCTTTCCGGAGCTGACCTTGCACCTGCTCTTTTGCAATCCGGTGCCGGGATCCTCTTTTTACAGCCCTGCCCCTGACCAAGCCGATCATATCCACACCCAGCTGCGCCAGCGGGGCATCAATGTCCGCCGCGCCAATCGCTGGCGGCAACAGCTTGAGGGCGGCTGCGGAACGCTGTTGCTGGGGTCCTCACTTGAGAATGATAAATCCGCCCACCAACATCAGCACCAGGCCTGAGCCCCGCTCGATCTGCCAACTGTAGGCCGCCAGGCCCTTGCGGACGGCGGGATTGCCAATACTCCAGGACACCAGCACATCCCAGCACAGGACCGCACCGACCATCCAGAGCCCGTACAACAGCTGATTACTGACCGGCGTTTGCTGGGAGACGATCAGGGCCATCAGGCTTAAATAAAAAATGGCATTTTTAGGATTGAGAATTGCGGACATGACCCCCCTCCCCAACATGCGGGTAAAACCGATCTTCACAATACCGGCCCCGCTGCCGTTATAATCGACCGTGCCCGCAGTTGATTTGATCAGCAGAGCTCCCATGTAGAACAGGTACCCGGCTGCGGTCAGCTTCATCCCCCAAAAAAGCAGCAGGTTCTCCCTGAGCAAACTGAAACCGCCGATGGCGAGCAGGATATAGACGCCGTTGGCCAGGGCGATCCCCAGACAGGCCGGAAAGGTTTGCCGGCAGCCGTATTTAAACGAGCTGCCCATGATTAAAATGAAATCCGGCCCGGGGCTGAGCAGGGCAACGAAATGAGCCAGGGCGAGAGTACTGAATTCAACCAGATCGATGGACATAAACACTCCTTTGACCGGGAGTGTAGCGGCTAACCTCGAACAAAATATTGTATCGAATTGACTTTGTCAGGACCGCAGCTGGTACTGCCGCGGGGTGGCCGCGACGAACTGGCGGAAGGTGCGATGAAAATGGCTCTGGTCGACGAAGCCGGTCTCCGCGGCGACCGCGGCCGGGGCCAGGCCGTCCCGGAGTAATTCTTTGGCTTTGGCGATGCGCAGGTTGAGCAGGTATTCGTGTGGGGTCAGGCCGACATTCTTTTTGAAACAGCGCAGCAGGGTGTAGGGATTATAATCGACCCGGTCGGCCAGCTGTTGCAAGGTCAGGTTGTGCTCCAGGGAACGGCTCAGGGTGGTCTTGGTCGCGTTGATGACCTGCGGCGGCTCGGTCTGTTCGGGGTGCTGTCGGCACGTCGCCGCAACGAGTAAATCCGCGCAAAATTGGGTCCACTGTTCCGAAGTTTGCAAGGCAAAGCCGGGTTTTCCCAGGCCCTCGACCAACCCGGTCAACCGCGTAAACAGTTCGGCATCCTTGACCACGTGCCAGTCGGGCAAGCGGAGGTTTTGCGCAGGCCCGCCCAACTCGCGCAACAAGGCGCGGCACCAAGCGTCGGCAAAGTAGACCATCAGATACGATCGAGGTCCGTTGTGCGGATTGCAGCTGTGCACGATGTGTGGAGCGATGATCACCAGCGAGTCGTTGCTGAGCAGTTCTTTCCGGCCCCGGACTTTCAACCGGGCGTTCCCGTGGGTGACCGCCCCGACAGAGAGTTCCGGGTGGGAATGGTCCTTGTAGCTCGCCTCGCTTTGTTCAGTCCGGCGGACCTCGACCCAGGGGACGGCCGGGTTGGATATGAAACGGTTCTGTACCATGCTGGAAATATAACCAGTCCGGTGTCGCTTGACAAGAACCGCCTTGCCCGGCGCTGCAGCAGCGCCGGGCAAGTTGTGCTCAATAGCGGAAATTCAGGCCGGCGGTGACGGTCCGACCAGCGGTTAATTCGCCGTCTTCAACGTAATATTTATCGGTCAGATTATGCCCGGCAACATAGATTTTTCCCTCAACTCCCCAGATGCGGCCGAGTTCCTGTTCAATACGGGCACTGAGCAGAAAGTAGTTGGTCGCCCGGGTTCGTGCATAAGTGGTCTGGTGCTCGTAGAACTGCCGGGCGACATAGGAGCCCTGGGCACTGGTACTCAAGCCAAACGGAAACCGATAGCGCAGGTCGAGGTTGGCCCGGTGGCGCGGGCGGTTGTACAGCTCTTTGCCGGTGCTGTCATCGTTCGTGTTCATATAGGTGTAATTGAGCCCGGTGGAAAAGCTCCGGGTCATGGCAAAGTCCAGGGTCAGCTCAAGTCCCTGGATGGTCGCATCGTTGATATTGACATAGTATTTGTTACCGCCAGAGTCAGTCGTTGTATCAATCAAATCGCTGATATCATTGTAGAAATATGCGATCGAACCGTTCAGACGATCAGTGAAACGCTGCTCGACGCCGATTTCATAAGCGATGGTCTGTTGCGGATCAAGCCCCGGATTACCGGTGACAATACTTGAGGTATAGAGCTCTTTCAGATGTGGGAAACGGGTTTTTTTACCGATGGATGCGTGCAGCGAGGTCTTTTCGCTTAACATGACGACGGCCCCGATCTGCGGATTGATGCTGTCGGCATGGTCGGTAGCGATCTCGCCATCTTCGTCCGGGGCCTCTTTGACTTCAGGTTTGAAATAGTCATAGCTGGCACCAACGACAAGGGAAAGCCATTTGTTGACGCTGATCTCATCCTCTGCTGAAATGGAATAGGTCTGGGCTTCGAAGGTGCCGGTATCTTCCCAGCTGCTCGATCCGATCGGGATCTCTTGTTGTTCATGATGGTCGAGGGTGTAGTTCAGACCGAACTTGAGATAATTGTGTTGTCCCGCGTTGATAAAAGCCTGGACTTCGGAACCGGCAGTGTAGTTGTCATAGGACGAGTCGATAAACTGATGATATTTTTTGCCGAGCAGGCCGGAAGCTGCTGTGGCTGTCTCGTGAATGGTGTCGGCAAAATCCATGTAATAGACTCGGCCTTTGAGTTTCAACCAATCGGTGGCGCGGGTTTCACCGACCAGCCCCAGGGTCCACTGCTCCCAGTCGCTGAAGGTCCAGGTCCGAACCGGTATTCCCTTGGCATTGTTGTGATAGTCAAAGGTCAGAAAGGCACTGGTATCGTCCGTCGGTTCCCAACCCAGCTTGGCGTTAATCATCCTCCTGATATAGCCGCTGTCATCTCGGCTGCCGCCGTCCTCCTGAAAATTTTTCCCGTTGACGGTATGGGTGCCGTTGAACCCGTCCGCCGGATCAAAATCGTCCGAAAGTCTATAGGCATCTGACTGACTGAAGTTATAGGTCAACCAGTAACTGAAATTTCCGGCTCTGGCTCCGCTATTAACGGTATAACTCTGCGTGCCATAATCACCCCATTCGGTGTCCACTTCGTAAGTCGGTTTTTCTCCGGCTTGTTTGGTAATGATATTGATGACCCCACCCATCGTGTTGGCTCCGTATAGAACTGATGAGGCCCCTTTGGTGACGGTGATTTTTGAGATGGCAGCGACCGGAAGCTGAGCCAGGTCAAGATCGCGGAAGTACTGCTCATAAATCGGAATGCCGTCGATCAGGACTTTCAGATCGCCCTGATCAAAGCCACGCACCCTGACGTATGATTGGCCTTTCCCCCCCTTCTCAATATCCACCCCGGGCAGCATCTCCAGCGCATCGGCAACGGTCTGGGCACCCCTTGCCTTGATGTCCTCGGCGGTAATTTCGGTCACGGTCGTGGCCAGGTCGACTGCCTGCTGTTCTTCGCTGACGATGACTTCTCCCAAGGTAAAGACATCGCCATTGGACGGTGGTTCCGCTGCCGTAGCCGGCAAAACCGAAACCATAATCATGAACAGACCAAGAATTGTGACAACTCCTTTGCTCATTTAAACAACCTCCTTTGACGGTCAGATGACAAAATCCACTGTTTCCTGTTCGCTCTAACAGGCACAGCAGTGTAAGGGCGAGTTTGTTTGGCTGTACCTCTGTGGCGGCAAGGCAAATGTCAACCCTGCACGGAGTGGTCCTCTGTGAAAAAACGACCGAAATCAAGCCGATGGCGGAGGCCGTGAAGGGAGTCAGTTCGATATTTTAAATGGAATAACAAAAAGAATATCGAAAAACAAGCAGAATCATATTGGCCTGATGTGATTTGATAATTGACTTTATTCTTAAGTTATTTGAGCTGTTTCCTGCTTGACGCCGGGAGCCGATTTGTTATATCAATCGTTATGAATAAAAAGTATAACGGTAAGAATATCGATGTTTGTCATGAACACTTAAGAGGGATGAGGTCATGAGGCAGGGTTACTTTTTTTTGGTTCTGGTTGTGTTGCTGGGTTGCTGCGGTCAGGTGGAAGCCCGTCAGCTGGTCGATATGTTCAATCGCCGACTGGAGGTGCCCGATCATATCGAGAGCATCTACGGAACTTCACCGATAGCGACCTACCTGGCCTATTCGCTGAGTCCCGAGCTGATCGCCGGGCTCAACACGCGACCATCCGCCAATGAAAAGCCTTATTTGAAAAAGAGTTATCTGGACAAGCCGGTATTGGGCGGCTGGTTTGGGCAGGGGAATGTTTCAAATCTTGAGGTTCTGCTTCAGGTCAGGCCCGATATTATTCTGAACTGTTCCTGGGGCTCTTCGGCAACCAATGAGAAAATTGAAAAGGCGCTGGAACCGCTGCATATTCCAATGGTTTACGTCTATGTCGAAAAATTATCTGACTATCCGGCTGCCTATCGTTTCCTGGGGCAATTGTTCGGGCTTGAAGAACGGGGAGAGATGCTGGCCCGCTATACTGAGCAAATGCTGGCCAAAGCGGCGGCGGTTAAAGGCGCCCAGCTCGGGACCAAACTACGGGTGTATTATGCCGAAGGTCCGAAAGGTCTGCAGACGGAATGTGACAGTTCAATTCATGCGCAGCTGATCCCTCTGAGTGGTGCGGTAAATGTGCATCATTGCACTGAAAACAGTAATCGCGGCCTGGTTACGGTGTCGATGGAACAGGTGCTGCAATATGCCCCGCAGATTATCCTCACTCATGATGATGAATTTTATCGGACGGTCAGGACTGATCCGCGCTGGAGCAGAATTAAAGCGGTCCAGGATGGCCGGATTTACAAAATCCCCAAACAACCTTTTAACTGGTTTGATCGGCCCCCGTCTTTCATGCGCCTGCTCGGTTTGGCATGGTTGCAGAGCGTTCTTTTTCAGCAACCTGAAAACAATGACCTGGTGGTTGAAATCCAGGCTTTTTATCAGGCGTTTCTGGATGTCGCGCTGTCCGAGAGTCAGGCCAGACAGTTGCTGCAGCCATGAAGGCCTCGGTGGTTCTGGTCGTGATGCTGGTTGTGCTGGCGATGACTGTTTTGTTGTCGATGCTGCTGGGCCGTTATCCTGTTTCGCTGGCTGATCTGCAGTTGTATTTCAGCAGTCATCTGCTTGGTCAGCGGGTCGCGGATATCGATATCAGCCGGGTGCAGGTGCTCGGCAATATTCTTATGGATATCCGTCTGCCGCGGATTGTCGCTGCTATTTTGATCGGCGCTTCATTATCCGTGGCCGGGGTGGTATTCCAGTCGATGTTTATGAATCCGTTGGTTTCTCCCGGGGTCCTCGGTGTTTTGTCCGGGGCTTCTTTGGGCGCCGCGCTGGGTATGATTGTTGGCAAAAGCTGGCTGGTCGTGCAATTGGGAGCCTTCTCCTGCGGATTACTGGCCGTAACAATCGCCCTGAGCCTGGCCTTGATCAATCGTGGAAATCGTCTGCTGATGCTGATATTGGGCGGCATTATCAGCGGCGCCATGTTTACCGCTTTACTCTCTGTTGTCAAATACCTGGCTGACCCTTACGAGCAGTTGCCAGCGATTGTCTATTGGCTGATGGGCGGACTGTCCGCAACCGATGCTGGGACCGTGCTGACGGTCAGCCTGCCGATGGTTGCAGGAATCTTACTTCTGCTGGCCCTGTCAGGCTATCTCAACGTCATGAGTATGGGCGACGAAGAAGCACGCTCCCTGGGAGTCAACGTGACCCTGCTGCGCCTGCTTTTCATCTTTTTGGCCACCATCATCAGTGCGCTGACCGTCATTCTGGGCGGGATCATCGGTTGGGTCGGCCTGTTGATTCCCCATATTGCCCGCATGATTGTCGGCCCGGATAATCGCCTGCTGTTGCCCGCGGCGGCACTGATCGGTGCCACCTATCTGGTGATTGCCGACGATATGGCCCGCCTGTTGTTCTCTGTTGAAATTCCTATTGGCATTCTGACCTCTTTAATCGGCATACCATTTTTTGCATTTGTTCTGGCCAAGACACGAAAGGGATGGGGTTAACCGTATGATTATTCGATACCTTGCCATAATTATTGGGCTGCTGCTGGCAGCTCCCATGACCGTAAACGCGGGCGCTACTCAAGATCTGGCTCCGCTGGTGGTGACCGCAACCATGACCGAACAGTCGCTTAACAGTGCGACCGGAACAATTCAGGTGATCACCCATGAACAGATTGCCGAACTTGCGGCAGAAGATCTCGCCGATGTTTTACGGCATGCCGCCGGGATCAATGTCCTGACCGGCACCGGGAGAAGCCGGGAGGCATCCATCCGGGGGATGGGCAGTGGTCATACCCTGATTTTGCTGGACGGGCGCAGGATGACCGGCGGCTACAACGCTACCGTTGATCTCAAACAGATTCCGGTGATCTTGATCGATCATATCGAAATCGTCCGTGGTCCTGGATCGGCCTTGTACGGGAGTGAAGCGGCCGGTGGAGTCATCAATATCATTACCAGACAACCTCCCCGGCAGACCGAAGCCGCTATCGATGCCCATGCCGGGGTCGGCCTGGCTGCGGAGCAAGCTCTGCAGGGGCAGGTCGGTAGTGCAGCCGGGCCGGTGCGGGCCAGCATTGCGGCGGCCCATTATCAACAGGATGGTTGGGATGACGCCAGCGAAACCGGGCAAGAGGTTGATGATACCCAGCTCGATACTGTCTATACCCGTGCGGCCGTTGATCTGGCCCCGGGCCAGGTTCTGTCGCTGGGCGGGGAATGGGGGGAATTCCAGCGTGATGGCAAGCGCTTATATATGAATGCCGAACGTAAACGCGAAGGGGATGAAAAACGGATTGGTGGTTATCTGCAGTACGAATTGGCTGCGGATACCCCTTACAGTGCATTGGTCAGGGTTTATGGCAACCAGAGCAAAGGATCGTATCAGTTTTCGCCGGCCGCTCCAGCGGGGAATGCAGATGAAAACCAGCGCGAGCTACTACAGGTGGAAACGCGGGGGTCTTATCAGGTACTGAACAGCTTGACCCTGACCGCGGGTGGCGAACTGCGCTGGGAAACTTTGGAAGGGGATCAGCTGGACAGCTTTGCTGACGATCACAAATCCGACCAGATCGAAGCCGTTTACGGTCAGTTTGACTGGTCGCCGAATTCCTGGCTGAATCTGGTCGGCAGTCTGCGGTTTGATGACTATCAAAATTCCGGCTCCCATGTGACTCCGCGGCTTGTCGCCAGCGTATTCGTTCCCTCTGGCAAGGTTTGGGTTGGATACGGGCAGGGATTTCGGGCCGCGACTCTCGATGAATTGTACGGGCAGGTCTATAGACGCCAGGGCAAGGACCTTTATCTTGGCAATGATGAGCTCGATCCGGAAACTTCCGACAGTTTTGAAGCCGGTGTGGAGCTGCACAATCAGCGTGTGCGCAGCCAGCTGGTTTATTTCTATAACCGTGTCGAAGACCTTATCAATCTGGTTCAGGTCAGTTCCTCCGGCAGCAACCGAACCTATGAATACCAGAATGTCAACAAAGCCACGACCTATGGTTTGGAACTGGAAACCGGCCTGACCTTGAGTCGGCGGCTTGATCTTTCCGCTCAAGGGACCTGGCTGCAGACCGAAAATGAAGAGACTAACGAAGATCTGGCTGGCGAGCCGGAATGGAAAGGTGAAGTGGCTCTGACCTGGCAGGTTCCATTCATCGAAATCGAAAGTCAGATCCGCTATCTCTATTTCGGGAACTGTGAGGATGGCTCGGGAGGCAAGCTTGATGGCTATGATCTGGTGAGTCTCTATCTCAGTAAACAGGTGACCGACAGCCTTAAAGTCTATGCCGGCTCGGACAATTTGTTTCAGGAAAAGAACGACTATTTTATTCAGGACCCGCTGCAGGTTTATGCCGGAGTCAATTATCGGTTCTGACAAGCTGTTGAAAACAGCCTGCTAATGATAGCCGGATGTTTACGTGGTACGGGCAAGGAGGGCGTATGTCCCTGATAGAAGTCGATAATTTAAGTTATGGTTATACCGAAAAACCGGTTCTTAACGATATTTCTATACGGATTGAAAAGGGTGAGGTCGTAGCCTTGCTGGGTCCCAACGGCAGCGGGAAGACCACCCTGCTTAAGTTGCTGCTGGGCCTGTTTAAGCCCCTCCACGGGCAGGTGCGGTTGAACGGTCGCGATATTCACGCGTTTGGAGCCAAACAATTGGCCAGGAGCGTTGCCTATGTGCCGCAGGTGCACCACATGGCTTTTGGCTACCGGGTTCTTGACGTTGTCTTGATGGGGCGCATGCCGCACAAAGGGATGTTTTTCAGCTACAGCAAAAGTGACGAAAAGATTGCCCTGGAAGCCTTGGAACGGATGGGTATCGCTCATCTTGATCAGCGGCCTTACACGGAGATCAGCGGTGGTGAACGTCAGCTGACCCTGATTGCCCGGGCATTGACCCAGGGAGCAGAAATTTTTGTCATGGACGAACCGGTCAACGGGCTTGATTACGGTCATCAGATCCGCTTGCTTAGCCGCATCGCCGAACTGGCTGCCGGTGGTTACACCTTTATTAAATCGACTCATTATCCGGATCACGCGCTTTGGGTCTCGGACCGGGTGGTGATGCTGAAAGCCGGTCAGGTTCTGGCCGACGGACCGGCGCAGAAGGTTGTCTGCCGGCAGAATCTGTACGCGCTTTATAACGCCCAGGTTGACGTCCGTGCGGTTGCTGGCGGGGTGGTCTGCATTCCGGAAGCCCTGCAGCGTTGTAACGGTTTGGCGGGAGCCGTCACGCGGTCGCAGAAAACGCCAGGTCCGTTACGACGGGTCGTGGGGCAATAACCCGTTTAAGTTGATTGAGCAGGGAAGGTGTTTTTGGTGGAGGACGTTTTGCGGATATGCAGGGGCATGGTTTGGGGTTTATTCCTGGTGGGGTTGCTGATTCCAGGGGCTGTGCAGGCTTTGGATGATTCTGTGGGCAAAAAGATCGAAAAACCTGTGGAGCAGGCAATTGTTATTCGCCAGGGGGTGCAGAAACAGGAAGAGCAGTGGCGGCAGGAGAAACAGCAGCAACTTGCACGTTATGAACAGGCACAGCAGGAGTTTCAGGCTTTACAGGAGCATTATCAGCAGCTGCAGCAGGAACATGGTGTTTTGCAGGGCAAGGTTGCTGAAAAGAGCGCGGAGCTGGAACAGATGGTTCAGATCAGTGCCCAGCTGCAACCTTTTTTGCAAGATCTTCTGGCGCGGTTGCGGTCCTTTTGCCAGCGTGACCTGCCTTTTCTGGTCACAGAACGGCAACAGCGTCTGGAGCGACTGCAAGAGAGTCTTGACGATGGCGAGACCCCGATCAATGAAAAGCTCCGGAAAGTCATGGAAGCTCTGATGGTTGAGGCTGACTATGGTCGCACCATCGAGGTGACACGGGAAACCATAGTTCTCTCGAATCAGCCGACCCTGGTCGATATCTTCCGGTTCGGTCGCTTAGCCCTTTATTACCAGACCTTGGATGAGCAATCCTGCGGCTTTTTCAATATTGCCGAACAACAATGGCAGCCCTTGCCTGCCACCTACGCCAGTGATATCCATACGGCCTTTGAAATTGGCGCAAAACGGCGGCCGGTCGAATTGGTGACACTGCCGCTGGGACGTTTGGTGCAGCCATGATGCGAGTAGGACTTCTCTTGATATCTGCCCTCATGCTGTTGCCATTACCGCAAGTGTTTGCCGAGGACATGAGAGTGCTGCAACGCCAGGTTCTTGAGCAGCGCCGCCAGTTGGAGGAACAGGCTGCGGCCGACCGGCAGGCGGCACGGCTGGAGGAACAGCAGAGCCGTGAACAGATCAGCCGTGACAGAGCGACGCTGACCAAAGCAATGGCGGCTTTGCAGCAGCAGTTGCAGCAGCTGCAGCAGAAGGCCCAGCACCTGGATAAACAGAACCGTGACTTGGCTGCACAGGATCAACGGCTGAGTTCCCAACTGGCCGCTGCCGACAGTATGGTGTGCGAAGCGGTCGGTGTGATCCGTCTGAACGCTAAGGATGTCACTGCCCTGGTACGCGACAACCTGCAGAGCGCGGTCGCTCATCCGGATCTCTCGTTGCTGGAACAAATCGCGGGGCAGACCCATTTCCCGGGGATGACGGATATCCGCCAGCTGGTCGAGCTGATTTTCACCCAGTTGCAGAACAGTGGCGAAGTTGCCCTGACTCAGGCCGGGATTGTCGATCGCTCCGGACACGAAGCTCAGGGGAAGGTTCTCACCATCGGCCCATTTACCGCCATTTATCAGCATGATGGTGAAGTCGGGTTCCTTAATTATTCTGCCGCCGGGGGCAATCTTTATGCTTTGTCGCGCCTGCCGAGCGGTCGCCAGCAGCGGCAGCTCCGGGACTATCTGCAAGGCAAAAGCGCTGCCGTTCCCGTTGATGTGGCACGCGGTGCCGCGCTGCAGCAGCTGACACATAAGCTCAGTCTGTGGCAGCAGATCCAGCGTGGGGGGCTTCTGGTCTGGCCGATTCTGGCGATCCTGTTCATTGGAATCGTGTTGAGTGGTGAGCGGATGCTGTTTCTGGTGCGTAAACGGTGCAATGGCGACATCCTGATCCGACAGCTTGATGAACTGGCGGCAAAGCGGGACTGGCCCGCCTGTCAAGACCTGTGTACCCCGTTTATGAACAAGCCGGTGGCCAGGGTTCTGCACGCTGGACTCAACAGCCATAAGGCTTCCCGGGAAGATATGGAAGATGTCCTTCAGGAGGCGATCCTCAAGGAGATTCCGCCGTTGGAACGCTTCCTGGCGACGTTGGGCATGCTGGCGGCTATCGCTCCGTTATTGGGACTGCTCGGAACGGTGACCGGCATGATTGACACGTTTCAGATCATGACCCAATTCGGTACCGGTGATCCCCGGATGATGTCTGGAGGGATCTCGGTTGCCCTGGTAACGACCATGCTGGGACTCTCTGTTGCCATACCCATCATGCTGGCGCATACCCTCCTGGGGCGGGCAGTTGATAATTCAATCGCGCAATTGGAGGAAAAGGCTGTGGCCCTGGTCAATATCATGCAGAAAAACCGGTGACTTTCATGTCGGTCTGGTTCATTGAGGCCCTGCTGCGGTTGGAGGATTACCTGGCGACCGGAGGCATAACCATGGTTCCTCTGCTTGGGGTGTGTCTGCTGATGTGGTTTCTGATTATCGACCGGGTGCTGTTTTTCCGTCGTCTGCAACGGCATAAAATGCCATTGGATGCGGCTCTGGTTCATATTCGTGAAAATCGGCTGCCCAATGACCACGATTATCAGGGCCTCATCGCGGTTCTGGTCATGGAATTTATCAGCCGCCGCAACAATACCAGTGAGGACGGTCCGTTGCTTGAGGCCCTGGTGGCGAAGCACAGTCGCCGGGTGACGGCTTACCTGCCCTTAATCGGGGTCCTGGCTGCGGTGGCCCCGCTTTTGGGGCTTTTGGGGACGGTGACTGGCATGATGACGACTTTTGATGTTCTGGCCCTGTTCGGCACCGGCAATGCCCGGGCCCTGGCAAGTGGTATCTCGGAAGCCTTAATTACCACCCAGAGCGGCCTGCTGATTGCCATTCCCGGACTGTACATGAAAGGTTTTCTGGAGCGGCGGGCCGAAACTCTGCAACAACGTCTGACCTTGTTTGGTTATTGCCTTAAGCGGCATCTGGGTTGAAAACGGAAGAGTCATGATCAATATCGCCGGACAAAGAAGAGAAAAGCGCGCTCAGGCGGATCTGAACATGGCTCCGCTTATCGATATGGTGTTTATTCTATTGATCTTTTTCCTGGTCACAACCTCTTTTGTCAAGGAAACCGGAGTCGAGGTCAACCGACCGTCTGCCGTTACCGCGGTCAGTCAGAATAAAACGAATATCCTGGTTGCGATTACGCCGCAGAACCGGATTTTCATGGATCATCGGGAAATCGATATCCGTGCGGTGCGGGCCAATGTGGAACGCGCCCTGGCTGAAAACCCTGATGGGAATGTGGTGGTGGTGGCTGACCGTGACAGCAATACGGGGATTGCTATCCAGGTGATGGATGGTTGTCGCCTGGCCGGAGCCCGGAATGTTGCGCTGGCAGCACACCAACCCCACGAATGACCTTGCCGGAGAATGTTGATGATGGGCCATGATCAGCAGCTTGAGCTGGTTCAAGTCTGGCGGAACAGAGCCATGTTGCAACTGTGCTGTAGCAAGTTGGAAGCAGGGGCTGTTGCCATTGGCATGACCTTTCTGCTGTTTGCCGTGTTGCCGCTTGCTCTGCACCCGGGGAAGGCACCGATTCTTTCGACTCAGGTTGTGGAACAGATCACGGTCGTCCGTTTGCCTCCGCCGGAACAGTTGCCAAAACACCAGCAACGTGCCAAGTCGGCGAGCACAAAACCGAAAGCGGTCAAGACCGTTCCGAAAGAAGTTTTCCACCCGCTGCAACCGCAGGCCTTAACCCTGCCCTTTGCACTGAATCCACAGGTTTTGGATCTGCCCATGGTTCCCGACTTACCAGCGGCGAAATTTCCCGAACCTGCTGGGGATTTTGCTCTTCCGGAGGTGTTCGAGATCGGTGACCTGGATCAACCGTTGGTTGTTCTGGTCCGGCAACAACCCCTTTATCCATTTTATGCCAAACAACGCCGGATCGAAGGTGAGGTCCGGGTCAGGTTTGTTGTCAATAAGGAAGGCCGGGTCGAAAACATAACCATTGTCAGCGCCAAGCCCGTGGATGTTTTCGAGGACAGTGTCATCCGTTGTGTCTCAAACTGGCGCTTCCGACCTGGCTCCATTGACGGAGTCACCGTTAGCAGCTGGGCAGAAACGACCGTCCGTTTTGTTCTTAAGTAGTTGACATCCGGAAACTTTGGAACCACGGTGGCTGATTTTGACCGGCGATTTATCGGACGAAGGGAAATGGAAGGAGGTCCTATGAAAAAATTCATTCTGCTGGCGGCTCTGGCGACCTTTCTGCCCTTGGTCCAGGGCCCTGTGGTTTATGCCGCTGACCCCTTTTTTGCTATTCCGGTGCGGGTACGGATGGTGTTGGAAAAAGTTTCCCGGTTGATGGAGCGTCAGGATTTTACCCAGGCCATTGCCCTGCTTGAAAATTTCCAGAGTAAAGGGGCGGGCCCGACCGACCATAAAAAAAACTGGTCTACCCGTGGCTATGATCATCCGCTGATTGATTATTCCCTGGGTAACTGTTATCTGCAGCAGCAGCAATATCGGCAGGCCGCCCGGGCCTATGAACAGGCGCTGAAAAAAAACGACGCTTTTGTCGCGGCCTGGCAGAACCTGGCTAATAGTTATTACCAGTTACAACAGTATGACGATGCGGCACGCTGTTTCCTGGCAGTTGCGGGGAGGGATACCGAACATGCTGCGGATAATCGCTATTATGCAGCGGTCTCCCTGCTGCTGGCCAAACGTTATGACGATGCGGTTCGTCAGTTCGAGCAGCTGTTCGAGCAGCAGTCACACCAGATTCCGCTGGCCTGGCAAGAGCACTATGTTCAAGCTTTACTGGCTGCCGGGCAGGGCCGCCGGGCCCTGCCTTTTTTGCAGGACCTGGTCAAAGAGACCACCAGCGAGGCCAGAATGAAGTGGCAGGACGTATTGCTTTATCAGTATCTGCAGCTTGGCATGCAGAGCGAAGCTCGGGCCTATGCCAGGAGACTCACCCATGAAAACTGCACTTGTGCCAAATGGTGGAAGGCCCTGACTCATATTGAGCTGGCTGGAGGCAATGACGAAGAAGCTCTGGCGGCCTTGACCATTTACCGGTTTCTGTCTCCCTTGTCCGAAAATGAGAAAAAACTTTGGGCTGATCTCAATCTGCAGCTGAATATTCCCAGCCAGGCTTTGCCCGAATATCACCGGCTGCTGGATGAAAAGCCAGATCCAAAAATTATCCGCAAGCTGATTCTGGCTTATCGGCAACTGGGACAGGATACCCACGCTTTGCAGCAATTGCAGCGCTATGCTCCGGCGACTGAAGATGGTGATTTGCTGATGGCAAAAGCGGACCTGCAGTATTCCTTGGGAAACTATGCAGAAGCGGCAGCAACTTACCGGCAGGTGGCTCACCAGCAGGGCCAAAATGTCGGCCAAGCCTGGCTCATGGCCGGTTATGCCGCCTGGCAGAGCGAAGACCTCACGGCCAGCTTGACTGCATTTGACCATGCTGCCGCAAATAAAGATCAACGCCAGGCGGCATTGGCCGCGATAAATAAGCTACAGAGTTTGAATTGATGGCCTTGCGCTGGCTCGGAAGGGACTGCAGTGGAAACAGAGTGGAGGCTTAAGCAAACTCAAAATGAGACGCCGCAGCCCTTTCGTCCATATATGAAATTGGTTTATGTGCAGGTTTGGCGGATGTGAAGGACAATATCGTTGAAGAGGGTTCGAGCCTGGGTGAATAAGGCTTGCTGGCGCACCGGACAGCTCCTGCCTCAACTTGGATTAAATTTTGTAATATGCTGAATAATAAAGGGAAAATGCCTTCTGTGTGAAGACCTGTACGACCTGTCCGGACCAGGGCTGCCAAGGGGGGAGGCCTCCGCCTTGAAATGTTATGAAAGCCGTCCTTTTTAGAATCTCCCGGTATTGTGGCATTCTATTTGCTTTATAGGGATGGCATGTTGTCTTGTAATCCGCCGGGGTTTTGGTTTCCTGTCGGATTTAACTGGGATGTTTTATTGGAGTGAATTCCGGGATTCTTCGAGTCCGCCGAAAGATCTCGGAAATCGCAGGTTGTGACTGCCCGCTCCGAACCGCTTTCTTCTCTCGTTACCACTACACAGAGAGCGGGCAGTCACGCTCGTTTTCATCAATCGATCGAATCGATTGCAATCTAATCGTTATCAGCCAAGGAGATCATTATGTGTTTTCGCCCAGGTGGAGTTGAGAAGGCCCAAGAATGCCCCAAATGTGGAAAGAAACTTGCTTCGTTAGGTGGCGTGAAGCAAAAGATTTGCCCGTTCTGTAAAACCCCTCTTGATCAGAAAAAAGAAGACAAATAATCTCGAGTGGATAAATTCGGGAATATGAAGGAGGCCACCCTGAGAGCAAAGCGGGGTGGCCTCTTTTTTTTGCTCTACGATTGGCAGGAGGATGGAGCATGCACAGCGGCAGATCGAAATGAAGCTGGTCGGCAGGGTCAGGACGAGTACCCCTTTTGCCAACCCGTTCTGTGGCCGCGCGGCCGGGCCCTGGTTGGTCCTGGCCGCGGCGATGCTGTGGGGAACCACGGGAACGGCTCAGGCTCTGGCCCCTGAGGCCAGTACCCCGGGGGCGATTGCCGCGCTGAGAATGAGTGTGGCCGGTCTGGCTTTGCTGAGTGGTTCCTTATGGCGAGGTGGTATCCAACTGCGGTCCTGGCCGTTGTGGATCACCCTCTCCGCCGGCGTTTTCATTGCTCTTTATCAGCTCAGCAGCTTCTGGGCGATGAACGCGACCGGCGTTGCGGTCGGGACCATTGTCGCCATGGGTTCGGCACCGGTTTTTGCCGGTTTGCTCGACTACCTGGTCTGGCATCGCACTCCGGAGCGGCGTTGGTATCTGTCGACTGTCCTGGCCTTTAGCGGCTGTCTGCTGTTGATGCTGGAATCCGGCAACCTGCAGGTTGAT
The DNA here is from genome assembly GCA_963668145.2 of Geopsychrobacteraceae bacterium. GTDB lineage: Bacteria > Desulfobacterota > Desulfuromonadia > Desulfuromonadales > Geopsychrobacteraceae > Seleniibacterium. The sequence goes on along the minus strand of CAXXJU010000020.1, from coordinate 265,632 downwards.
GGCGTTGGTGTGCTGGTCGCATTGGTGGCCGGGTTTTCCTATGCCTTTTATACCTTGCTGATGGCGTTATTGGTGCGTCGGCAGGCTCCGGCCGACGCAACTGCAGCAGTGACCTGCCTGGGAGCGATCTTTCTGTTGCCGCTGCTGTGGCAAAGTGATGTGCAGTGGCTGGCGGAGCCAAACGGCTGGCTGGTGATTCTTCATCTTGGTTTGATCGCGACCGCTTTATCCTATTGGCTCTTTGCCAAAGGGCTGGCCGGGGTGAAAACCTCGACGGCGGTGACTTTGACCCTGGCCGAACCGCTGGTTGCAACCTTGCTGGGAATTCTGGTGGTTGGTGAACGGATGACGCTTATGGTGAGTTGTGGCCTGGCGCTGATTTTTGCAGCGCTGGTGCTGCTCCTGTTTTCCGGGACGAAACGACCTGCTGAGTCGTAACCTTGGAGGCCGAATTTTGCCCGGGCAGGCTGCAAACCGCCTGCCCGGGAGGGAGTCTCGACTTAGCCGGTATTTCTGACCCCGGCGGCAATGCCGGCGATGGTGATCATCATCGCCTGGGTCAGGATGTGCTGATTGTCCATTTCGGGGACCGCCCGGTAGCGCTTCAGCAGCACGATCTGCATCATATGCAAGGGGGCCAGGTAGGATGCCCGGCGCCTGATGGAGGCCAGGTTCCAGGGCGCGTCGTGCATCAGCGAATCGCGGCCGGAGAAGTTGAGCAGGAAATCGAGATCCGCTTGATATTGCTTGCGCAGAGCCGCGCCGATCTCATGCAACGGGGCTTCAACCAGGTGTTTTTCGTAGATCGCCGAAATCGTGATATCGGCTTTGGTCAGAACCATCTCCAGCATACTCAAACGGCTTGAAAAGAACGGCCATTGCCGGGTCATCTCCTGAATAGTCTGCCCTTCCCCTTCCGCGTCCAACTCCTTGATCGCCTGAGCTGCTCCCAGCCAGGCTGGCAGGACCAGCCGGTTCTGCGCCCAGGCAAAAATCCACGGTATCGCTCTCAGGCTTTCAATACTGTCATCTTTTTTCCGCTTTGACGGACGGCTGCCGAGGGGCAGCTGGGCGAGCTCCTGTTCCGGGGTCGCCTGGCGAAAATAACGAACAAAGTCCTTGTTGTCGCGGACATAGCTGCGGTAGTGCTGACAGGCTTTGGCCGACAGTTGAATCATGATATTGCGCCATTCAGGTTTGGGCTGCGGGGGTGGCATCAACAGCGCTTCGAGGATCGCATCAGCATACAAGGCCAGACTCTTCTGCGCGACTTTGGTGGTGCCGAATTTCATGCGGATGGTCTCACCCTGCTCGGTGACCCGGAACCCCCCTTTGAGGGAGCCGGGCGGCTGCGACAGGATCGCCGAGTGGGCCGGGCCGCCACCACGGCCGATGGTTCCGCCGCGGCCATGGAACAAGGTCAGTTTGATGCCGTGTTGGGCACAGAGTCGGACCAGGTTCTCCTGGGCTTCATACTGGGCCCAGGCCGCGGAGAGGACGCCGGCGTCTTTGGCCGAATCGCTGTAGCCGACCATGACATACTGATGTTCCCCCATGTACGTCTTATAATCGGGGCAGGCAAACAGGTCGGCACAGACCTGCTCGGCATTGTTGAGGTCGTCCAGGGTTTCGAAGAGCGGAGCAATGGGCAGTTTGAAAGGGACCCCGGCCGCTTTGAGGAGCAACTGCACCGCCAGCACATCGGAGACTTCACTGGCCATGGAGATGATGTAGATTCCCAGGCATTCCCGGTCCTGGTGGGCGAGCAAGCGCAGGGTCTCAAGAACTTCACTGGTTTCCGGGCTGGGCTGCCAGTCGATGGGCAACAGCCGGCGATTGCTTTTCAGTTCGTTCTTCAAAAATTCCTGTTTCTGCTGTTCGTTCCAGTCCAGATAACGTCCCAGGCCGAGAGCCTGAGTGATCTCATCAATGGCCTGGGCATGCAGTTCCGAATGCTGACGGATGTCGAGCCGGACCAGGAAAATTCCGAAACAGCGGGCGCGGATCAGGGTGTCGAGGAGGCGACCGTCGGCGACCGGGGCCATGTTGCATTCGATAAGGGAACGATAGAGCAGTTCCAGCGGTTCGATGAGCTGGGCGTTGCTCTTGATCACCACGGACTCATCCCATTCTCCGGTTTTCAAGCGTTTTTCCAGTTCATTGCGGCTGTCGCTCAACAGGACTCTGAGCTGTTTGAGGACATAACGGTACGGTTCTTCGGCCTGCTCAGTTGCGGCAATGAGTTCGGGGCTGGCCTTGGACATGGACATTTCATCGATGAGCAGCCGCAGGTCGCGCAGAAACAGTTCCGCCGCCTGCCAGCGGGCACGCAGTAGGACTGTTTCGGTGGCTTTGGCGGTGACAAAAGGATTGCCATCGCGGTCGCCGCCCATCCAGGACGAAAAACGGATCGGACAGAAAGTTTGCGGCAGGCTGATGCCGAGTTGCTCATGAATCTTGTTTTTGAGCCCTTTGACAAACCGTGGAACGGCATTCCAGAGCGGCTGTTCGATGACGGCAAAGCCCCACTTGGCCTCATCCACCGGGGTTGGTCTTTGGGAGCGGATTTCGCTGGAGTACCAACTCTGGGTCAACAGGTCTTCCAGCCGTCTGGTGGTGGCCGGGTTGCTGGTCCCGAAGGGCTTTTCACGCAGGCAGTGGTTGATCTCATTGTATTTCTGGATCATGCTGCGGCGGACAATTTCGGTCGGGTGGGCGGTCAGCACCAGGTCGATGTGGAGGTCCTCGATGGCCTGGCGAATCCGCACCGGATCGATCCCGCTGCCTTTTAATTTGCTGATCAGTCCGGCGCCGAAGACATTGGCATCATTGGTGCTGGCCAACAGCTTCTCCCCCTCATCGGTATTGAAAAATTCCTGTTCGGCAATATTGGCCAGGTTGAGAAATTTGGAGAAGGCCCGGGCGAACACAAACAGATCCTCATCGCTACTTGCTTCGAGTTTTTGCAGCAACGGCGCAAAGGCTTCAACCTCCCCGCTGCGCGAGGATTTCCCCAATTCCCTGATCTGCTCTATTTTTTCAACCATGTCCTGGGTTTTGTCGCGGGCGATGGTTTGTCCCAGCAACGCTCCCAGCTGTTGAATTTCCTGGTGTAAAGGGTCCGGCGATTTGAACATAAGAAGCATCCTTCCTGTTGGTGATGAAGATAAAACCAGTCCAGACGGTCCCGGGGGTGGTGCTCATGCGGTTGTTCCCCGAAGGAGTGTTGTGCCGATAAATTATGACACAAGTGGAAGAATGATGGGGGCAAAACCCATATTTAGGGAAAAGCTGGAGGAAGCAGCGGTTCGCCGGATTAGTTGCCGAGTCCCTGGAGGTCGAAGACGATCCGCTCACCATGCCGGACCTGGTTGCGCAGCCGGGCCAGCTTCTGGTCGAGGGCTTGCAACTGGGCAACCCCGGCGCGTTCCTCGGTACTGGTCGCAATAATCGCGGCGATTCCGCCGTTGCGGATGACCAGGCGGCGGTCGCCGGACAAGGCTAGGAGCGGGTCGTGGGTGGCCATCAGCACAATCTTTTCTTTTTTCACCAGCAGCTCCAGAGCACACAGGCGATCCACCCCGGCATTTTCGATCTCATCAATGAGCACAATGGGGGATGCGCTGAGGCAGGCCACATCGGCAATCATCAACGCCCGTGATTGACCGCCGGAGAGAGCGGTGACCGGCGTGTCCAGGGTGAAGGGTTCCCCGGCCAGGTCGACAGCGGTGGTGAAAATCTGTTCAACCCGGTCGGCGACATCAGTGATCAGCCGGCTTTCAGCATGCATGGTAATAAACTCCCGAACCGTCAGATCCATGACAAAGTTCATGTTCTGCGACAGCTGGGCGATCAGCTGTTGTTCTCCGGACAGCCGCAGCTCTTCGTCGGGAATGGCGCCATCAATGAGAATCTGGCGGCCGGACGGGGTATCCCGTTGCGCCAGGCATTCGATGTCGGCAAGCAGGCGGCTTTTCCCCGAGCCGGTCGGGCCAACCACGCAAACCACCTCGCCGGCCTGCAGTTCCAGGTCTTGCTGTTCCGGGGAACCGCTTTTGTCGCGACCGGCTTTGACCGTGATTCGGCGGATGCTGGTCTGCTCCTGCTGTTGCAGTTTTTCCATTTGCAGTAAAAAATCGAGGCACTGCTCGCGCAGGCTTTCAGGAGTCAGGGCAAATTCCGTCAGCTGTTCCATGGTTTGGGCGGCCAGAAACTCCTCCAGACAGACGTCCTGTGGCGGCAGCGGAATCGCCAGGGCGGCGAAAAAATCATTCAAATAGGGGCGTTCGCTGAGCAACCGCTGCAGCGACTGGTGAAGCAGAGCGGTACGGTTCATGAAAAATCCATGGTTTTGATGTTACCAATCTGGCAGTCCGGACCGATACGGGTTTCGCCAAGGCAGTAGGAGCAGAGCGCTGCCGGCATGGTAAAACGCAGCCGCATATCGGTCAAGGTGGTGGCTTCGGCAGCATTTTTGAGATGTCGTTGGAGCAGCAGGTTGCCTTGGCCGGTCAGTCCGTTGACCGGCAGAACCGCAGCCTGGGGATTGACCTGACGGACCCGGAAAGCAAAGACTTCGCGTTCGGCCTGGGAAACGATATCTCCCTTGGTCAGGACCACGACATCGGAATTTTTCAGCATCGGACCGATTTTACGCGGGGTATGGACGCCGCTGAGATGATCGATGACACAGAGGGCCAGGACCCCTTTGATGTGCGGTGAGCAGCGGTTGCAGAGGCCCGCGCTTTCGCTGAGCAGTAGATCGAAGCCTTGGCGCTGCCCCCATTGGACGGCTTCTTCAATATTGGCGATGAAAAAATGATCAGGGCACAGGCCCCCGGCCAGCCCGGTTTTAACGGTGATGCCGGCTTTGCTGTAACGCAAATGATCATCACTGGTCAGGCAGTCGAATTTGATCACCCCGATCTTCATCCCTTCGGCTCGCAATGGTTCCAGAGTGCGCAGGATAATGGAGGTCTTGCCGCAGGACGGTGGTCCGGCAACGGTCACCAGTTTCATTGCGCAGCAGCTTTCTGCAGCACGGTGCTGACCAGGGGCAGAAAGACCCGGTCGATCTCCGCGTTGACGGTGAGCAGATCATTGTCGCGAAAGAAGTCCCAACCCAGCCATTGCAGCGGTTGTTCCTGAACCTCTCCGCCAATCTGTTTGAACGGCACCGGGAAGCGGGCTCCGCTCAGCGCTTCGGCCAATCCTGGGCCGGTCAGATAGTCAAGAACTGGCTGCAGAGCCGCGATCCGTGAGCGTTTGACCTGCAGGGTGACCGGACTGGCTAGGGCGCCGTCCGCCGGCCAGATAATCTTGATTCGCTGCTGATTTTTAACCCGATGGGCGAAAAATTCCGGCATCACATAGATGGCGCCAGGGGCCCCGGCATCGATCTGCTTGACCATCTGGGCCGGGTGCAGACCGCCCAGGACATTGGCAGCAAGCTTCCTAAGGCCGGCTGCCCCGTGCTTTTTGTAAATGGGGAGCAACACCGCATGGCAGAAGAAATCATTACTCCCACGAAGGGTCAGGCTTTCATTCCAGCAGGGTTCGAGGAGGTCTTGCCAAGAGCTTGGCAGAGGGCGATTGCCGACTATATCCAGGTTGGCGACCATCACCAGCGGGTTGACGCCCAAGACCGAATATTCGCCTTGTGGGTCTAGGATAGCGGCCTGTTGAAAAGCGGGTCCGGGGTTTGGGGCACCGTAGCCGACCATCTCTCCGCTAGCCACGAAACGCTGATAAAAGCGCTGCCCGTAAAAAGCGTTGAAGTCAGCGGAGACAATGATGTCGGGCAGTTCGTCGACTGTCTCCAGAGTGTTGATGTAGGGATAGTAGGAGAGCTCCTGATTCACATTTCCCTCGACGGCATAGCGGATGTCAAGACCCCGGGTTTGTTTCAGATCGCTCAGAAAAGCGCTGATCGCCCGCCCGAAGGGTACTTTGAGCCCGCAGGGCATCAATGCCAGCAGGGTCAGTTTCCCCTGCTCGGTCACCGAGCCAAGGCCGGGCGCTTCAAGCGCCTCTTCAGTCTGGACGGCCTCCTGCAGTAGCTTGAGAAAACCCTCCTGAGCAATGCCGCGGCTGCGCAAGGCGGTCGCCAGGGTTAAAAAAGGGGCCAGTACGCGCAGTCCTTCTTCACTGACCAGAGCAGCGAGGCCGTGGGCCGTGAATACCTGCCGGGTGGACGGGTAATGTTCAATAATTTCAGCAATTTTCAGATCCATGCCGAGAGCCGGTTGCATAGTTTTCTCCTCTTCACAAAGAGCGATACGGTTTGGTGGGGTGGCGTCAAACGGCAGGAGCGCCTCCGGTTCGGCCCTTTGCATGGGGCGAACCGGAGGTGCGGATAGCTTCAATCGGGTCAGTCAGTTGCCAGCATGACGTTAGATGCTTTGATAATGGCATAGGCTTCTTTGCCAACTGCCAGACCCAGGCGTTCACAGGACTTCTTTGTCAGGATTGAGGTGACTTCCTGCCCCGGCGCGATTTCAATGATGACTTCGACATTGATGGCGCCGGTATCGATGGCTTTTACGGTTCCTTTAATAACGTTACGTGCACTTAGTTCCATAACTTATACCTCATCTTTCGGTTGGGTTGAAGTCACTTGTCAGCGTAGACAAGTTATTGAAAAAGCCCATCCCTGGTCTTTTCAAGCCCGGTGGAGAAAAGCGCTGTTTCCTCCACCTTGCAAAATCAATGATTTAGAAAGGCGTCATGGCTTTTGATCGCCCATCCATGGGCTCGGCAGACTGTTTTTCAACAGCCTGCCAAAGCAGCGCGTCAAGGGAAAATGAACGCCATTCTTGGAAAAATCCGTCTTCGGCAGCGCTCAGAAGGTCATGGAAACGGCCTTGACCAGCAAAAAAATCTCTTTGCCGACGGTCAGTTTCAATCGATCGGCGGACGCTTTGGAAATGCGGGCGGCAACCGGAATCCCGGCGTCGGTGTGGACCAGAATGCTGCGCGCGGTCGATTCTTCCAGTCTGACAATCTTGCCGTAAAAAATATTCCGGGTGCTGATCTGGGTCGGTTTTTCCAGGGATACGGTTACATCCGAGGCTCTGATCGCAGCGCGGATGGTTTTTTCGCCAGGCCTTTCGTCGGCCAGGATGAAGACGCTACCGCCGCGAAAATCAGCTTGTACCACGCCATATTCGGGGTTGTAGTCGGCGATAGTGCATTCAAACACGGACAGATATTCCCCCTCAGTCTCGGTGGTCCCCAGCCCCAGGTATTCCCCGGTCGGTTTGCCGGAACTCTGGATCCGCCCTTTATCAATTCGGATCAACTCGTCGCTCAGACGGAGGATTTCACGCCGTGAGTGAGTCACGTAAAAGATCGGAATATTAAAATGCTCCGGTAGCCGGGCAATATAAGGGAGCAGTTCGTCCTTGCGCTGCGGATCAAGGGAGGCCAGCGGTTCGTCCATGAGCAGGACTTCCGGGCGCATCAGCAGCGCACGGCCAATGGCGACCCGCTGTTTTTCACCGCCGGAGAGTTTGCCCGGCATCCGCTCCAGCAGATGGGCGATGCCAAGCAACTCGGCGATTTCCGGTAACCGCTCAGCGTCACTGTTTTTGGCATAGAGCAGGTTGCGACGGACACTCATATGGGGAAACAGCCGGCCGTCCTGAAAGATGTAACCGCAACGGCGCTGCTGGATCGGGCAATCGATCTTGTTGTCGGAATCGAACAGCAGGCGATCATTGATGAAAATACGCCCTGAATCCGGCGTGCTCAGGCCGGCAATCATATTGATGATACTGGTTTTACCTGAGCCAGACGGGCCGGCCAGTACGGTGATCCCGGTGGTTTCCGAGGTAAAGGAGACATCAATGTTGAACGCTCCGAAGTCTTTTTTCAAACTGACATCGATCATCCGCTGATCCTCTTGGCTGCCCGGCGTGCGATGACCTCGGAACAGGCCAGAGCAGTGACGGAGATGATGATGGCGATGACGCAAAGGCGGGCGGCCATGCCCTCTCCGTCCGGGGTCTGGGTAAAGGAGTAGAGGGCCAGCGGCAGGGTCTGGGTTTCGCCAGGGATATTGGAAACAAAGGTGATGGTGGCCCCGAATTCGCCCAGGCTGCGGGCAAAGGCCAGGACGCTGCCGGTGATGAGACCGGGAATCGACAGCGGCAGGGTGATGGTCAGAAAAATCTTCAAGCGGCCCGCACCAAGGGTGCGGGCCGCTGATTCAAGACCGGTGTCGACGGCTTCGATGGACAGGCGGATGGCGCGAACCATTAACGGAAAGCTCATCACCAGTGAGGCCAGGACTGCGCCTTTCCAGTTAAATGCGAATTGCAGGCCGATGGCTTCGAAGAAGCCGCCGAGCACGGTATTCCGGCCCAGGGCGATAATCAACAGATAGCCGGTCACTACCGGTGGAACCACCAGCGGAAGATGAATTGCCGCATCGACCAGGGTTTTGCCTTTAAAACTACAGCGGGCCAGCAGCAGCGCACAGAGCACTGCGGGAATGATCCCCATGGCAACGGCCCAGAGGGCAACCCTGATACTCAGCCAGATGGCATCCAGTTCTTCCGCTGATAAGGTCATTGAGCGACAAATCCGTACTTTTCAAGAATTGATTTGGCTTTGGCGGTTTTCATGAACTGCAGGAACTTTTCCGTTTCAGCTGTCTTTTGCCCTTTGATAGCACAGATCGGGTAACGGATCGGCGTATGGGATTCTGGAGCAAACGTATAAAGGATCCGGGCCTTTTTCGATTGCATGGCGTCGGTTTTATAGACGATCCCGAAATCGGCCTGGGCGGTGTCAACAGCGTTCAACGCAACCCGCACGTTGGGATATTGCGCCAGCTTTTTGCGGATTTTATCCCATAATCCATAATAATCAAGGGCTTCTTTTCCATACATGCCAGCCGGGACGTGGGTCGCATCCCCCATGGCCAGGTAACCTTTGTCCAGCAATTCCGGCAGCTGCATGATGTCGCTGACGGTTGCGTTATTGCCCGGCCCGGCAATCAGTACCAGGGCATTGGCCGCCATGATGGCATCCGTCCCCGGTTCGACCAGTTGTTTCTCTGCCAGCCATTTATACCATTTGACGTTGGCTGAGATAAAGATATTGGCATCAGCGCCGGCATCGATCTGTCGTGCCAGGGTCGAGCTTGACGCAAAAGAGGTCAGGAACTCGGCGGTCGTGCCACTCTCCTGGCGATAGGTGGCGATGAGTTCCTGAACCGCATTGGTGGTAGATGCGGCGGCAAAGACGTAGACTTTTTCCTGAGCGTAAAGCGGGGAACTGCAGAGCAGGGTCAGTAAGGCGGTCAGCAGCAGGCGGCTAAGTTTTCGAAACATTTCAGGGCTCCATTTCAGATTTGATGGGTACAGAGAATTTCGATATTTCGAAAGGTATAACGGCAAGAATAGCGATGTCAATAGAAATGTTGTTGTTTCCTGATCGCTCAATCCCATGAAAAGAGTCGGCAATAAAAAACCCGATAAAAATAGATAATTGTTGTCATCCGGAAACTCTGGATGACAACAATTAAGTTTTCAGATTGGAAATGAATTAGGTGGAATGGGAGACCCCCTTTGCCGGGGAGGAATAGCGGTCGTCGGGATGGCTGCCAACAGCGGCTGTTGGCAGGGGCGGCCTATTTGAGAATCATCACGTTTTGGGCTTTAAACAGCGCCGTGACCTCGTTATCTTCCTGCAGATCCATGGAGTCGATGCTGGCTGCGGTCATGGTGATATAGATGTTCTGCCCGCCGGGCAGGCGGATTTCGACTTCTGCGGAAACGCCGGCGGTGGTGATCCTGCTGACCTTGCCGAACAGCCGGTTGCGGGCGCTGACCGCCAGATTACGGCCATCCCCTTTGAGCAGGGAGATACTGCTTTCATGGACCAGGGCATAGGTCCGATCGCCCTGATTCAGGGCCAGCCGCTTGACGCTGTCTCGGGTGACGACTGCCGCGAGCATATCTCCGCCGCGTAATTTCAGACCTACCGTGGCGTTGACATCGCCGGACACAATCGACTGGACATGACAGCTGAACAGGTTCTTGGTACTGGCCATGAAGAAGCTGATGCCGGTGCGTTTTTCGTCTTCCAGCTGTTCCAGGGTCCGGTCCCGGGCCTCGGCCAGGTTGTAAAAGGTTTTGATCAGTTCGCGGGCAAACGGGGTCAGGGTTGAACCGCCTCCCTGTCGGCCCCCGGTCACTTTGATCACCAGCGGTTCTTCGGCCAGGTTGTTCATCTTATCAATGGCATCCCAGGCTGCCTTGTAGCTCATACCGACCACTTTGGCCGCTTTCGACATGGAGCCGGTTTCCTCGATCTTTTCCAGTAATTTGATCCGTTTGGCATCAAATGAGCTGTATTCGCTTTTCAGCCAGAGTTTGACGTCAGTTTTCATAAACACTCCTGCAGCAGTATTGATCCGGCGCTCGAAGAGACGATCTTATCATGTTGAGGCGAAAACGGAAGCCCTTGATTCGCCGTGTTCCAACTGTGGCGGTTGCCGGAAAACAAACAGAATCCTCACCGAAACCTCACAAAAACTCTCCATACAGGCTCCACCATTGTTTCTTTGCCTTGCCTATTTTTTGCTGGAGAAAACGTTTTGCCGAATCAGCTTGCTGAGCAGAATACCGTTGCGCAGCGCGATCTGTTCATTATTGATGGTGCTGCTCCCTTCTTTGCCCCTTTTATCGATGGAACGAGGAAAAACTGGTCTAAAGCTCCGTTACATACTCTGCAGCAGCACGGTCAGATCCCGGCTGAAATTGCCGAGCGGATCTGCTCCGAGCTGACCGGCTATTGTCAGCGGGTGCGCGAGATCGGCTATACGGCCATCACCTTTGACGATCTGGCTCATCTCACCCTGTTCGATTTTTATCCCTACCTGCTCAGCCGGACCGTCCATGCCTACCAGCAACTGTTCCGGCGGGTATTTGCCATTGCCCGCGCCGCCGGGTTGCAGATCTTTATCACCACCGACCTGATGTTCTGGAACCGTTTTATCGAAGCCCGGGTCCGTGGTCGCGGGGCTGACCGGCGCCTGCGCGAGCTGTTTGTCGAAGCGCTGGAGCGCCTGTTCGATCTGTTTCCCGAGGTGGCCGGAGTGGTGACCAGGATCGGCGAGGCGGATGGTGTCGACGTGGAATCGCTGTTCAAAAGCCGCCTGCATATCCGCACCCCTCGCCAGTGTAATCGTTGGCTGAAGGAAGCGCTGCCGGTTTTTGAAGCGCACAATAAATTACTCGTTTTTCGAACCTGGGGGCTGGGGGCCTATGCCATCGGCGATCTGATCTGGAATGAAATCACTGAAAAGCGGGCTTTCGCCGCTATCGATTCCCCCGCGTTCGTGGTCTCGCGCAAATTCGGCACGGCCGACTTCTTTCGCTATCTGCCCCTGAATCCCCGCATTGTTGAATCGCAACATCAGCAGATTATTGAGCTCCAGGCGCGGCGTGAATATGAAGGATTCGGAGCCTTCCCCAATTACGTCGGTCGCCAGTATCAGGCCTACCGGGATCAACTGGCCCGCTGTGAAACCTTGCGTGGGATCAGTGTCTGGTGTCAGACCGGGGGCTGGTCCCATTTTGACCGGCTGACCTTTCTGGAAAATTCCTCTCCCTGGAACGAATTGAATGCCGTCGCCGCCCTGCAGTTGTTTACGTCTTCGGCATCGGCAGAAGAGATCCTCCGGCGTTTCTGTCAGCAGCGTTTTCCTACCCAGGATGTCGAGGGGGTGATCGAACTGGTCGGGCTGTTTGATCAGTTGCTCGACCAGCTCTGGTACTTTGCCCCTTTTGCCTGCAAACCAATCTGGTTTCGGCGGTTGCGGGTGCCGCCTTTGCTATGGATTTTTTGGGATACGGTGATCGTCAACCGGGCGTTGCGGCTGGTGTTTCGGGCTTACCTGGAGGATCCCGAAGAAATCCGCCGCAGCGATAAACAGCAGCGGGTTCTGATCGGTCGGATGCGCCAGTTGATCAAGCAGGTCGGTATTGAGCAGGACGGCCTGCAGTTGGGAGCGGACAGCCTGCGGATGCTGTACACGCTACGCCGTTTCTACCTTGGCAAGGGGGGACCCAAGCGGGAGCAGAAGATTGCTGCCCGGTTGACGAAATACCACGCCCAGCATCCGGCCGGTTTGCAGGTGGAATGCGATTTTTCCCCATTTCGGCTGCGCTGGGTGACCACCGGCGCGCTGTTCGGTACCTTCATGCGTCGCCAGGCGCGCTATCGGCTGGTTGATCGGGTTCTCCTGATTCCCCTGACCGGCTGGTTCTTTCCAGTTCTAAAGCGTTGGCAGCGCCACCGGATTCCAGATCTTGCCGATCGCCAGGCTTTGGGTTTGGAACTATTCTTTCGCTAGCCGGATCAGCAACCATTCTCATGACCTTTTGGACAGGGCAAGGCGTGTTTGGCCCGGCAGTCCTGAGCTGAAGACCATTAGGGATCAGCGAAAGACCCAGGATACGGTCAGTGAACCGTATATGGGGTTATCTTTTTGGGTGGTAAATTCTTTGCTCCGGTAGACATAGGCATAGGTGACTCTGGCGCGGTCAAACTGCCAGGAAAAACCGCCCATGAACTCGGCCACAAGATTTTTTTTGTCGACGTTGTGGCTGTCTTGAAAGCTGTTACCGTCTAGGAAAATATCCCGGGCAACAGCTTTTCCATCCACAGCGATGAAAAAGTGGAATCTGTTTTGCCCGGGTGCGAAACGCGCTGCAGCGATATCGATTTCACAGCCCTGTCCGGAAGGGCAACTGGCAAAATCATTGGCAAGGTTCCAGCCCAGTTGGAGCTCGGTACCGGCATTAACATAGGTTCTGGCTGTGCCGAGGCGAGCTCCGGCATGGGGAACCAGGGCCGCACCAAGCGCATGAGCTGGGGCGAAGGACCAGAGCCGCCATTGGCTTTCGAAGGCCACATCCATGGTGACTTCATTATGGAGCTGATGGTCCCACCCTCTGGGCCGGTTGACCCCCAGTAGCTTGTGGGTCAGATTCTGAACCTTTTCGGCTTTTGAGGCCGAGCCGACCACCCCGAGGATGAACTGCCAGGAATCTTTACGCTCTGTCCGTCGCGTATGAAAGGCTGCACTGAGATAGCTAAATCCGGCGTAGGGGCGGTCGGCTTTGCTCAATTCGGTACGCTTGGTATCATCCGGTGTGTAAATGTCCTGGCCGATTGCCAGGCTCACTGCTCGTTGGCCTCCTGTAGTTTTGAGCAGGGGGAGGTTTGCAAACACCGGAAAGCTCCATGGTGGCAGGCTGGATTCTTCAAGATCGCCGTAGGGGGTGCTCGCGGTCAGCTTGAAGCCGTTGGTATAATCCTTGTCGGTACCCACCACCGCGTCGTTTTCCCAATTGATTGACCAGGTGTTAAAGTATTTATAAATGCGAGGAGCCCGAGCTGCTGGTAGCCTGTTTGTTCGGGCTTTCCTGCGATGGCCCTGCCCTGGGTCGGCAGGATGCAGCAAAGACAGATGAGGGCGATGGTTCTCTGGATACGCGCTGCGAACTGGAAACATCGTTGCTCTCCATTGAGTAAAGCTTCTTTGCTAAAAATTATAACGGTTTTTGAGCCCTAATCAGAGCTTCGGCTGAATTATTGGCAATTTTTTGAAAAATCCTATCCTGGAGCTATTTCAAGTATGATGGGGAAAACGCGATTTTCCCATTTTCACAAAATCAGAAAGTTGTCATCCGGAAACACTGGATGGCAATCATTAAGTTTTCAGATTGGAAACGCGTTAGAAATGCGCCATCGTTTTTGATCGCCTGCTGATGGACTCAGCAGGCGATTTTTCAACAGCCGGTTCGGTGAACTTGTGACTGCCTGAAAGGATCTGTGTGGTAGCGTTTTCGATGAAATCCCTGCTATTGTAAGGCACAATAAAAGGTTTCAGTTATCACCAAATTGTCATAGGGAGTTTTGTCATGGACTATGATCTTTCCCCCCATGCGGCCCGGGTGCTGGGTTGTCTGGTTGAAAAAGAATTGGCTACGCCGGAGTATTATCCGTTGACCCTCAATGCCCTGGTCAGTGCCTGCAATCAGAAATCGAATCGTGATCCGGTGCTGAGCCTGACCGATGACGATGTCCTCGCCGCGTTGGAAGAACTGCGCCAGGAACAGCTCAGCTATAAATCTTCCGAGGGGGTGCGGGCGATTCGTTTTTGCCATAATTTGCCCGGGGCGCTGAAAGTGGAGGAGGAAGAACAGGCGATTCTCGCGGTCCTGCTGCTGCGTGGTCCGCAAACCCAGGGAGAAACTGCGGACCCGCTGCGAACGCTTACATAATTTTCCGGACCTGGCCGCCGTGGAAGCGGTGCTGCAGGGACTGCAGGAGCGCACTCCTGCGCTGGTGACCCAACTGCCGCGTCAGCCCGGTCGCAAGGAGCATCGTTACGCCCATCTGCTCAGCGCGCAGGAAGCGCTGCCGGAGAACCAGGCCGCTGGGGAAATCCTGACCCTCAGCCGGCAGGATCGGCTCAGTGAGCTGGAAACGGAACTGGCTGCGGTCAAAGCGGAACTGGCGGATCTGCAAGAGCAGTTCGCCCGCTTCCGGGCTCAGTTTGAATAAACCGACAGGCTGGAATAACCGCCTGCCGGGCCTCAATTGTAGAGCGTGGGAATATAATCTTTTCAAGCACCCGCTATAATGCGGATTGTTGCCGAGCCGTTTGCAGGATATTCCGGAGCACTGCGTTTGGCCGGATCCGGCAACGCGGGAATTTTACCTGCATTAAGCAACATCTGGCCGGTTTTCTTGAGGACTGGCCAGAGTGTTCGCATCCAGCTTCAGTGCATAAACGTGTCTCTGCATCGCCTGCCCCGTCAGCTGTTCACTCAAGCCGGTTTTCCGGGCGACAATTGCTGCCGCCTGGCGGGGATTGTTGTTGATAAAGTCGACAGCTTTGGCCATGGCGCGAAGGAAACGGACGGTTTGCTGTGGGTGTCGGCTGATATAGTCGCTGCTGGCAAGCAATAAAATGGGGTAGTCGTTGCCCAGCCCGGAGAGGTCGCAAAAAGCGTTGCCGCCTTGCTGCTCGGCCAGAGACGGCGTCGGTTCGCTGGGCGCATATGGCATCCCACTGACCCTGCGGCCAGGGCCGGAGCCATATCAATCGGACGCATGTCGAGCAGCTTAACCGAACTCGGGGCGAGCTGATGGGCCTGTAAATAGCCGAGCAGACCACCGTAGGTTGAGGTGCCTTTCTTGACTGCCAGGGTAAGTCCCGGCCAGTTCTGCGGGGCTGTGTAGCTGGAGACCGGCTCGGGTGACAATCCGATGGCGCCCTTCGCCACCGCCATGGCTGGCGAGAATAGTCAGGCCGGGATTGCGGGTCAGCAGGATCAGTGCGGCGGTGTCACCCATGGTGCCAATGGTGGCCACTCCTGAATAAAGGGCCTCAGCGGTACGCGGAACCGCTGGAAAATCGGAACGGCTGCAAGGCAACGCCGAACTCTGTGAAGTATCCCTGGTCTACCGCAATGATACTTGCAGCATCGGCAATACGGTCCTGATAGGCAAAGCCTAGCTCATCGGCAGCCTGGGCGCTGTGCAACAGACCGAGACTGAGCAGCATGGTTAACAACAAACGCTTCATTTCAAAAATAACCTTTCAATAATCAGTTTCTTTTTTGTTCCGGAACAACTCGCGCCAATTCCTTGAGGGTGGTGCGCAGGCGGAGAATGGTCCTGCTCAGTTCCTTGGCCGTCCTGGCTGCGCGGCTGGTCGCGCGGGATACTGACTTCGCTGTAGAGGCTGGCCGGAGGCTGCCCCATGATAATGACCCGGTCAGCCAGATAGGCGGCTTCCTCGACGCTAGTGGGTGACGAACAGAACCGTCTGTTGCTGATTGGCGCAGATTTGAAGGAGCTGGTCCTGAAGGTGCTCGCGGGGTCTCGGCATCAAGGGCGCTGAACGGTTCGTCCATCAGCAGCAGGCGGGGTTTGAGGGCCAGCACCCGGGCCAGTGCGACCCGCTGTTTCATGCCGCCGGAGAGCTGATGAGGATAGGCCTCACCAGAACAATTGAGATCGACCTGGGCGAGACTGTCCGCGACGATCTGCTGGTGCCGGGCACGCGGAATAGAAGCGGCTTTCAGTCCTAGCTCGATATTCTGGCGGATATTCAGCCAGGGGAACAGGGTCGCCTCCTGAAAGACGACGCCGCGCTCAGGACCCGGGGTGCGGACCGGCTGCCCGGCAAAATCGATCTTCCCCCGGTCCGGTTGGATGAACCCGGCAATCAGGTTGAGCAGGGTCGATTTGCCGCAACCGCTCGGCCCGAGGATACAGACGAACTCCCCCGCGGCGATGCTGAATGAAATGTTTTCAATGGCTGGCGCCGGGCCGGCTTGTTGCTGCGGATAGGCTTTACTGACGTCAGCGACCTCAATCAGCATGTTCAGCTCTCCCTTTTCAGTCCCCAGAGTTCGACGGTTCTTTTCTCCAGGGGGATAAATAGCACGCGTTCGACGATCAGCCCGATGGCGCAGATCACGGCGATGCAGACAAATGCCCCGGCGTAGTCAAGAGTCCAGCGCGACTGGATGATGGCGTAACCCAGGCCGGTGCCGCTTCCGACAATCATTTCCGCCGCAACCAACACCCGCCAACTGTTGCCCAGGCCGATGCGCAGCCCGCTCAGAATATGCGGCAAGGCGCCGGGCAGCAGGACATTGAGAAACAGCATCCGATTGTTCAGACCGAGCATCTGCGCGGCGCGGATGTACATCTCATCGACCCGTTTGACGCCGCCGGCCACGTTGATGGCGACCGGGGCCAAAGCGGTGACCGCAATCATGAACAGGGTGGCGCCGTTGCCGAGGCCGAAGATGAGAATGGCTACGGGAATCCACGCCAGCCCAGGAATGAGCTGGAGAACATGGATTGCTGGCATGAACAGCCGTTCCAGCGCATTCCACCGGCCGCAGGCCATTCCGAGCAGCGCTCCGCTGCTGCCGCCAAGCAGAAACCCGCCGATCCAGCGGCCGAGGCTGGTGCCGATATGGTTGTAGATGGAGTGGTCGAGAAACGGTTTCCCGGCCAGCATGGCGAATAATTTCAGCAGGGTTTCGAAGGGGGTGGGGAACGGCACCCCGCGCAGCCCGGTCACCAGCAGGGCAACCGTTTCCCAGCTCAATACCACCAGCCCCAGCGCCGCGCAACTGAACAGCAGGTTACGATAAGAGCACCGGCTGCCCGGCTTCGACTGCTGCAGCGTCGGAACCTGCAGCAGCAGTCTGCTTGAAGTTTTGTCGTCGGCCGTACTCATGGGAACAGCGGGCAGCGTTTGCCGGCGCAGTGATCAGTGTTTCTGAACTGTTCACACTGCAACGGCGCCTGGGCCGGAATCGGGTGTTCCAACATCTCTGCGGCGATCAGTTCCGCCTCCTTGAGAGCCGTCCAGCAGTCGCGCTGACAACAGCGGCTGAACGGCTGCTCGGCAATTTTCTGCGCGACCCGGATAACGATTTTCTGCACCGCCTGCCGGGTTTCTCCTTTAAACGGAGACGCTTCAATAATCACTGAAAATGCAATCCCGACCCCAACAGCGGCACCGTCAACACCGAAGAAGGAGCAGGATGCACCCGGAACAAGAATTCCCCGGGAAATCCCGGTGATGATTTGTTCGTCGCTGATCTGGCCACCGTTATTGCGATAAGCGGCCAGCAGGATCCCCGGAATCATCGGGTGATGATGGGGGCCATGGGTCGGAAAATCAGGATGGGTGCGCAATTCCTTGAAGATTGCGATGACATCTTTCTCTTTGGTGGTCAGACAGGCCTTGGTGATGATATCGGCAGCGGCATGAATATGGCACTGATCGCAGACGAAATGACCGTCTTCGCAACAGCTTTCAACCCGTTTTTCCTGCCCGCAGTACTGACAGGCCAGGACCTTCGGCTCGGTCAGAATCACGATCGGTATGCCGCAGATCAGACAGCCAGACTTGTGGCTGCTTTTGACTTCCGGCCGCGGGGTGGTCGAGGCGTTGCAATCGGGCAGGCAGCAGCAACTCATCTCCTGTTCCAGGTTGGTGACCCGGCCTTTATCATCCAGCAACATGAAGTCATCACTCAGCTGGGTGTGCGGGGCCAGCTGCACCCGGGAGGTCTGGCCGCGGCTGATCAACTGGCCGCTGTCGGTGACCACCCCGGCAAAGGGGCCACGATAAATCAGGGTGGTTGCGGTACTCGGCCCCGGTTTGATCGCCTCATAGGTCAGGGAATAAAACGGGTAGCCTTTGACTTCGCGATAGAGGAAGCGTTTGACGATTCTGACTTCTGTAAAACCGAAGTCGCTGAGGATTCCGAACAAATCGTTTTCATGCATGGCTCCGCCGATACATTCGCCGCGCAGTTTTTCATTGATACGGATATGCAGAGGAATATCGGTTGCAGTGACGATGTCCGAAATCAGGATCCGCCCGCCGGGTTTGAGAACCCGGAAGATCTCCTGGAAGGTACGGCGCTTGTTGATGGACAGGTTGATGACGCAGTTGGAAATCACCACATTGCAGTGATCATCGGGCAACGGGATCTGCTCGAGAAAACCTTTTTTGAATTCGACATTGGCATAGCCCAGGTTTTCGCCAACCTGCCTGGCGGCGCTACGTGCCCGGGCCAGCATGGTGTCGGACATGTCGATACCGTAGACCTGACCGGTTGCGCCGACTTGACGGGCGGCAATAAAACATTCCACGCCGGTCCCCGAGCCGAGGTCAACCAGGGTTTCTCCGGCCCGCAGGTTGCAGTCCATGACCGGGCTGCCGCAGCCGTAACTGCGCACCCGGGAGCTTTCCGGGATATGTTCGATCAGCTCGGTTTCATAGTGAACCGGGTTGACAATATCTTCATTCACTTCGTCCGCGGCCTGGGAATAAAATGATCTAATCGAGGCATGGCCGTCACGGTCCGAAAGGGAGAGCACGCAGTTGGAATGGGTCAGGCCGACTTCGGAACCGCTTTCGTCGCATTCCTCGATCCGTTCCCCCATCCGGGCGAGCAAGCCGATGGCGGTGGCGCCTGCGGCAGCGCTCTGTTCCGCCTCCCGGCTGAGCAGGTATAGGGCCAGCTGGCGGTAGAGGGGCAGGTAGGGATCCTTGCCGACGAATTCTCCCGCGTAGATATAGCTGTGGTCCAGATCGCCGCCACCGATCAGGAACCTGAGCGGATCGTCGGCCAGGCTGTTGCAATTGACCACGGACAGGGCGCGGATCTGTTCCATGAGCGGACTTTCCGTCCATACCCGACGCAATCCGTCGGCCAGGCGGCCGCAGCACAGGGAGGATTCATAGACGCTGGCCGGGGACGGATAGATGTTGCCATCTGGTCCGACGGTCAGGCTTTCCCAGCAGGAATTACTGAGATCCATGCGGATGCCGGGAAAATTGAAGACCTGGCTTTTCATGATATCGAAATTGTCGATGGTAACGCCCAGCTTGATCGCCAGTTCGTAGGCGGCACAGGCGTGACGGAAAATCTCCTGCGGTGGCACAAACAGGCTCTGTTCCGCCTTCCCCTTGATGAACAGCCACATGAAATGCAGGTTGCTGATCCCGTGTTCGGCCGCAAAGCGGACCACTTCGACCATCTCCTGAACATTGTTGCGGTTGACGGACATGGACAGGGTTGCGTTGAGCCCGGTTTGCCGCAGCTGGTGCAGGGTTTGCTCCAATTCGGCAAAGCTGCCCGCGCCACGCAGGGCTTCGTGGTTTTCCCGCAGGCCGTCGATACTGATCTGAAAATGCACCCGGGTGCGATCCTGGCGCGACAGCCAGGAGTCCAGGGAGGACAGGGCCCGCCCGTTGGTGAGGATGACGATATGGCAGGCGGGATCCTGCAGAATTCGTTCGCAGATCTCGCTGAAACGGGGGTAGATGAGGGGCTCGCCGCCGGTGAAATAGAAGATCCGGCAGCCCAGGGCATAGGCCTGATCGACCGCCGCACACAAATCCTCATAGGGCAGTTCCGCAGCATCTCCGCCGCCGGACGCGAACAGGCAATGGCTGCACTGCATATTGCAGCGATTGGTGATATGCAGCCAGCATTCTTTCAGCTCCGCCAGTTGCTTGACTTCGGCTCGGCCGCGCAGTGGGGTTTGCTGTTGGTGGGAAAAGCGTTTCTGCAATTGGGCAAATGCATAGCTTTGCGCCTGGTCCAGGGCTAACGGCTGCTGCTGCAGCTCAGCACTGATGGCCGCGGTCGCCTGCTCGGAAGCGATAAACCAGTCCGGTTGCAATGGATCAACAAAGATGGTTGTCCCCTCGAACTCAAGGGGTTGATAACGGGAAAAATAGCTCATGGTCTGATCCTTACGGTTGCGCTGCAGCTGTCTGTAAATAGGCGCTGATTGCAGGAATGCGGTCGATTTTGCCCAGGCTTTTTAGATCGCGGGCGGTCATCAGCAGGCTGTCATGATCCTGTTGGGTGAAGCCAACCCCCCAGGCCAGCTGATAGGTACAACGGCGTTGCTGGGGTTCCGGCAGGCCAATGGCGGCGGCGAGGATTTTAACCGTCTGGTCCGGCTGCTGTTCCATGAAACGGACCGCCTTGGCCAGGGCCCGCAGCAGGGCATCCATTTCATCCCGGCGCTGCTCCAGAACAGTCGCCGAAGCGGCCACCAGCAACGGAAAGCTGTTGTGCAGGGCGCTGAAATCGGTCAGTTCATGAACCTGATCGCCAGCCGTTGCTTCAACATTGCTGGGCCATGGCTCGCTGCCGGCCATGGCATCGAGTTGGCCGGTCTGCATGGCTTGGGGCATATCCAGCGGACTTAAGGACACAAAGTGGATTTTGCCCGGTTCCAGCCCGACCTGTTGGCACCAGGCCAGAAACGCGCCATAGGTACTGGAGCCCATCTGAATGCCGACCCGGGCTCCTTCCAGCTGCTGAATGTCGGTGATGTTGCTGCGGGCGATGACCCGGTGCATTTTACTGCCGCCGCCATAACTGGCCAGCAGCCGGACAGTGTGACTGCGGGAAGCGGCGATCAGAAAGGGGGCGTCGCCCATGGCGGCCACATCGGCAGAACCGGTCAGCAGGCTTTCGGCCGCCAGGATGCCACCGCTGACCAGTTTGACCTCGACCTTGAGTCCCTCTTCCGCAAAATAGCCGTTGGCCTTGGCAATGATGAAGGGCTCGTAACAGACTTTATTGGAATAGACCAGCTTCAGCGTTTTCGGGGGTGCTGCGGCGTGGGCGGCGGTCGGGCCGCTGGTCAGGAGTATTCCCAACAGGCTGACGAATAGCGATAAGTGGCATAAGTTTTTCAATGGGATGTCCTTTAAAATGCCGGTTTCCGGGTTCACAGCGCGACTGCTTGGGGATGATGACCAGTCGGTCTCGCGTGATCGGGGCAGAAACAGTTCCAGGCGCCTGATGCCGTTTTTATACCAGCGAGCGGTGCTGTACTGGCATTGTTGGTGTACTCACTGGCACAACAGGTTCAATGGCAAGGCAATTGCTGGATAAATGCGAATACGCTGCCGCGGTCCGATTCAGAGAATCTCCAAACTGAGCTTATGAGGAGAGGCTGAGTATCCGGGCTGCGACAAGCAAAAAATCACTACGGCAGAGCTGTCGGAAATGGCGGGGGAAGCGAACTGAATAGTGGTTCGGGAATGCGATTGGGTGGAAACAGGGTCTGGTTCAAAGCATGGCACTGCCGGCAAAGTGCTGCGCCACACCACTGGCGGACCAGGCGGATGAGCAGGCTGGCAGTGCGTCGCGCATCGGCGATGCGGTCGATATCGCCGCGCATGGTCAGCTGGTAGGAGGGCCGGGCAGAGGTCTGCAGCCTGTTCAGCAGTTGTTCGAAAAGATTGGGCTGCCGCCAGGGGAGGTGATCGAACAGGGGAATATCTGCCCGGGTCAAGGCGGCCAGATAAAAACCGCCGTCAAAGGTCGGTCCGATGACCAGCTCTTCCCGCATCAAGGCCTGGCGGATATCGCCAGCCGTCAGGGTTGGGATATCGCCCCCGACGGCGACAATCCTCTGGTAGCCCAGCGCGAAAGCGTCCTCCAGGGCATATTTGAAACGGCTGTTAAAATCATGACCGCGTTCCGGCAGATCAATGGCGTTGTCCAGGAGCGGGACCGTGCCGTTCTTGACGACGAGAATATCGACGTCTTGAAATTCGCGTACCACAGCAAAGGTTCGGGCCAGCAGCGCCTGATGGATGGACTGGTCCATCTGGCTGCCGAAGCCGAAACGTTTCCGCTCCTTACGATACTCCTGAACAAACAGCAGGATCGCTTGGCGGTTGGTCACTGGGTGCTGAATGGACATGTTTTTGCCGATCCCTGTCTTCCTGCTGCAATCAGTTCAATTTTGACGGGTCGACAGCAGGTTGCTGGTTCGGTTCGGCACCGGACTGAGCCAGGTTCACCTTGGACCCTTTGGGCATGCTCGGCATCTCTTTCGGAACCATTTTGTTAAGATTGACATCCTGGACGTCGATCTGGACTTTTTTTGCTTCAGTATCCCAGGTAATGGCGATATCGATGGTGGCCTGAGTGTCCTCGTTTTCCATCCGCAGTTCGGTGTCTTCCCTGGTGACCAGAAGCTTCTGAGCGAAGCTTTCAATCAGGCGGAACACTTCGATGTAGTTAATCCCATTCTGGGTGAGTTGTTCAATGGTTTCTTTCTTCATTGAAATATCGACTTCGTTGTCCTCAAATTTACTTTTAAACATCGACTGTCCTTTCTTAAGGTTGCGAAGAGAAAGCTAACAAACTATTTAGCTTTAATCCGGAAACGGCTTTTTTCCGTTGTGGCAGCGTCAATCTGCAGGCTTACTTGTGCGGCGTAACGGTGTACGCCTCCGCGCAACCCTTTGATTTCCTTGCCGCAACGGAAAACTGCTCGTTTCCAATCTGAAAACTACCTAGT
This sequence comes from Geopsychrobacteraceae bacterium, assembly GCA_963668145.2. Taxonomy (GTDB): domain Bacteria; phylum Desulfobacterota; class Desulfuromonadia; order Desulfuromonadales; family Geopsychrobacteraceae; genus Seleniibacterium. Next base: position 242,724 of record CAXXJU010000020.1, on the reverse strand, counting down.
TGCCATCCAGAGTTTCTGGATGACAACTAGGCAGCCGGTGGCGGACACGGGTCTTTCTCCGGCTGTTACGGGTGATGCGGGGACTCGCCATCAGCCCCCTATTTGCGACATGGCGAAATTATGGTGCTCATACCCTTCCAGGGACATGCCATGCTGTTTCGGTTTTTTCAGGACTGATTCTTCCAACAGGTGGCTGATCATGGCGCGGTCGCCACTCTCAAGCCAGGGATTGAGATCGATTTCCTGGTCGGAGAACAGACACCCTTTGGCCTTGCCCGTCGAGGTAATTCTGATCCGGTTGCACTGGGCGCAAAAATGTCCGGAGACGGCAGTAATGATGCCGATAGTCCCTTTTGCTCCAGGGATGCGAAAATCCTTGGAAGGACCGGCATAGGCCCCCTTGTCGGCTTCTTCGAGAGGGTAACGGGTGGAGATCCGATCAAGAATTTCCTGGCCGGAGATCCATTGCCGCTGCCAGCCGGGTTGCTTCAGGGTCGGCATGTATTCAATGAAGCGAATGGAATTGCCGCGTTGCCGGGTCAGTTCCACAAAGTCAAAGATTTCGTCGTCGTTGATGCCGCGCATCGCGACGATATTGATTTTCGGTGCCGGGAAACCGGCTTTTTCTGCGGCATCCAATCCCTCCAGTACCATTTTCAGTTTGCCACCGCGGGTAATGGTTGCGAAACGGTCGTCCTGCAAAGAGTCAAGGCTGATGTTCAAGCGTTGCACACCCGAAAAATAAAGATCCTTGGCCATTTTGGGTAACAACAGGCCGTTGGTCGAAATGGCCAGATGATTCAAGCCGGGGATGCCCGATAAGCGGGCTAAAAACTGTACGATTCCTTCCCGGACCAGCGGCTCCCCGCCGGTAATTCGGATTTTTTCAATTCCTAGTCCGACGGCGGCTTCGGCAATCAGGTGAAGTTTTTCATAGGAGAGGATGTCGTCATGACTGCACGCGCCGACCCCGGATTCCGGCATGCAGTAAAAGCAGCGCAGATTGCAGCGGTCGGTGACAGAAAGGCGCAGATAGTTAATTTGACGTCCGAAGGAATCGATCAGTTTCATGTTGTACCTCTTTTCATGCTGCGGCCCGACGGGAACTGGCGAACGAGCCGACCGAGAGAGGAAAGGTTCAGATTATTTCAATCATTTTCTTCTTCCAGTTGTGGCTCCATCAGGCTGCCGCCGAGTAAACGAGTTTCTTCCAGGTACTCACCGAGGGCGTAGTAGGCTCTTTCGCAGGCACTCCCGATCAGCGGATCGATTTTCTGTGCGCAAGGCAGGCCGTTTTCACCGAGGGTATGCTCATCTGCTTTGACATCCAGAACCTGCCCAATAAATTGGGTGTGCGAGCCGATGTCCAGCATATGCAGTAGTTGGCATTCCAGAATCAGGGGAAAGTCCTGCACATAGGGAGCATTGACTACGGTGCTGTGTGCCGCGGTCAGCCCGCTTGCGGAAAATTTATCTGTCGTGATCCCCGACACCATCCCGGCAAAGTCGGTTTCAACCAGGTGATCGCGGGAGGGGATGCTGATGGTAAAGGCCCCGTGATCCATGATATTGGTATAGGTGGCGCGGGTCTTTTTGACCGAAATGGAAATGCAGGGTGGCGTGGTGCAGCAAATCGCTCCCCAGGCGACGACCATGATGTTGGGCTGTTCATTGCTGCCGTAACTGCCGACAACCCAGACCGGAGAGGGGATCGCCAACGCTTCTGCTCCAAGAGATATCTTCATACGCCCTCACTTATCGGCTCAAACTCGAAGGTTAGGCCATCGGTCGCCAGCCGGACCTGCGGCTCGGTAGCGATCAGGTTGTTTAAATCGCGATTGGTGACCGGTTGACTGTAATGCATGGCCAAATGGGTCAGGACGGTTTCTTGGGCGCCAAGATGATTGCCGAGAGCGATCGTCTGCGGCAGAGACATATGGCTGTCCGGGAACCAATTGTCATGGCTGAACGTGGCATCGCAGATGAACCAGTCGAGGTTGCCCAGCAGTTTTTGGGGTGTCTCGTCAAGACCTGCGGTGTCCGGAAAGTACGCCAGTTTGCGTTGCCCGCTTTCGATCAGAAAGCCGGCGGTTTCAATGCCATGCCGCGCCGGCAGGGGGGTCAGCGTGAAAGCGGCAAAACGACAGGGCTGATAAAATTGCCAGGGGGTGACCGCAAAAATCTCCAGAATGTCGGGAAATGCCTCGGAAAACCTGCTGACTGCGCTTGGCGGCAGATAGAACGGGATTGGCTCTTTGCGGTCGAGTTTGACATAATATTCCAGTTCGCCCAGGCCGCCGAAGTGATCAAAATGCCAATGGGTCAGAAAAATCGCATCGATGCGGGCGATCTGTTCCCGCACCAGTTGGCTGCGCAGGTCCGGAGAACAATCGATCAAGGCACACTGGAGACCAGAGCGCAGCAACGCACCACTGCGGGTTCTGATCAGGTCCGGATTCTGCCTTGCTTCCTGGCAGGCGCAGCAGTCGCAGAAAAAAGAAGGTACGCCTGGTCCGGCACTGGTCCCGAGAATTGTCATTTCATTGTTCATGCTGTTCTCGTTGTTGTACTGTTGTCGTGAACAAAGACCATTGCCGCGGACTGGCAGCTGCTGTCGTCCGGGCAGCTTTGGCACTGGGTTGCAAAGGGCTTCTGCAGCTCCGTGAAGGAGCAGGTTGAAAAGCCGTTTTTCAAATAAAAGTTACGACTGCTACCTCGGGCCACGGTGGTGACTCGAAATTGGGCGGTGTCCGGTTTGATGCCGCCGTAGCAGTATTGCCAGGGTTCGTGCAAGAGACTCTGCAGCAGTCGGCTGCCGAGGCCGGCACTCCGTTCGCTGCCGTTGACCGCAATGGTCAACAGATGGAACAGGTCATGGTCCAACTGATAGAGCAGCGCGCCGCCGTACAGTCTGGTTGCATCACGGATGATGACGTGGTCTTCGATATCGCCGACCAGATCCATGTCGCTGGCAAGCATTATCTCCTGAAGAGGGAGTTCATCGTCGTTGCCAGCCAGTTTTATTTCATAAGGCATATGCTGATTCCGTTTTTTGGTTTTCCATAAGTACCAGCGAATGTCCCAACCTGCGATCGTTGTGAGGCCGTCTGGTTGCTTAGAGTAAATCTCTTAACGTCTTGATAGTAAATATAAAAACCAGACTTTTCCGATTTCCTCGCAGGTTGCGATTGATATTTTCAGAGATTGATTCAGCAAAAACGGTGCCACTGACGGCAGGCACAATGCAGACAGTTGCCTTGCGAGGTGTAGTCTCTATGGAAAAAGTTTCCCGGAGATCGGTCTGAGGAGAAGTCGACGGGGAATTTTGTATTATTTTGAGACGATCCTGTTGGAGAAGTGTCAATTTGCAACGTTGTGACCTGTTGGCAAATTTGTCTGGCGACCGTGCAAAGAGCTGGGCTGGCTGTTCGGAGCGGGAGCGTTTCTGAACGGGTGTTGACGTAACTCGACCTGGGTGTCCCCGCCTGTCTTTTGCCGTCCGGTCATAGCGGTCTCTTGAACCAACGATTGGATTTCAGATCTGGCGGATGCGAGTTTCACGCAAATAATAAGTGTTACCTTTCTTATTTTGGTATAGATTTCCCGATATGATATGATATCACGTGGATTAAGGTATGATGTTTGCTTATGGGTATATTTCTTTTACTTATTTGTTTCGTTGAATGTGGTGTCGGAGAGAGGCTGGCTAAGCGCTGTGATCGGTGCAGATTCCAGGCGTGATGTTTGCAATTAGTTCGAATTAGGTGGGATCAAAGGCGAACCCCAAGCGCTTCATAGCGGAAGGAGAACTGCAAATGGATTTGAAAGAACAGATTTCTGATATCCTGGGAGCGCAGATTCTTTTTGCTCACGCCGGCAGGGAAAAACTGACCAAAGAGCGATGGCAGGCGATTCTGCGTTGTAAGGAAGACTTCTTCAACAACCGCATGGATGATCCCAGCCAAAACCCCTGCATGGATCAAGAGGTCGCCGCATCATGGATGCGTTCCCGCAAGCATCGGCGTCAATCCGTATAAAATTGCCACCATTCCCTGCTGTAAGGATAAGCTTTCCCCGGTGCAGGACAAGCATCGTCAACTTATTGAAGTTACCAGCTCTTTGATTGATCCCTTTAAAAAACAGATGACCGATTGCGGTTATCTGTTTTATTTATTCGACAGGTCTGGGATGATCCTTCTTCATGAAGGGGTCTGGGCGGAAGAGCCGGAGATCCTGGCGACCGGGTCGCGCATCGGCATTCTGGCTGATGAAAAGAATGAGGGGACTTCGGCCCATGAACTGTGCTTTCGTTTGAAACGGCCGGTTCAGTTGCTGGGGCCGGAAAATTATTGTATCCCGCTACAAAACCGCATCGCCTCCGCTGCTCCGATCATGGAGGCGGACGGAAACGTCGGTGCAGCTCTGGTGATCTTGAGTCCGCCCCTGATTGACTCTTTGGACGACGACAATATCAACCATCTTTATCTGCACACCCTTGGTTTGATTGCGTCCCTGGCGTCTTCGGTTGAGACCCAGCTGAAGCTGATCAATACCGGCCGGGAATTTGAAAAAGCCCGTCATGATATCGATCGCTTGAAAGACAACCTGCAGACCGCCAAGGAGAAGATGGTCAGTGTGCACAAGACCCTGACCGCATCCTTCGCTTTTATTGACGAAGGGATGGTGGCGGTCGATAAAAACGGCCGGATTCTTCAGATCAATAATGAAGCGATTCGGATCTTCAAGGTGCGCCCGGAAGATATCGGCAATCGTAACATCAGCGAATTTTTAAGTCCGGAATCCTCCATTATGGAGCGTTCCGCCAAGGGTGATAATTTCACCCTGGAGGAGTGCGTCAAAGTCGGCAATAACAAGGCCAAAGCCTATCGTATTTCGGCACGACCGGTATTGAATCAATATACCAAGAAGCTGGACGTGGTCATTCTGAAGTTTATCAGTTGTGAAAAATTGACCAACCAACTGAGTAACCGGACAGGGCGCACCGCGACCTATACTTTTGATGATATCCTTGGGCAAAGCCCGGAAATCAAAAATGCGATTGGCCAGGCCCGGCGATTTGCCGAATCACCGGAAAATATCCTGCTGATCGGCGAAAGCGGCACCGGCAAAGAGTTGTTCGCCCATTCGATTCATAACACCTATCGCCCCAACGGGCCGTTTATGGCGGTCAACTGTGCGGCCCTGCCGCGGGAGTTGGTCGGTAGCGAGCTGTTCGGCTACGAAGGGGGCAGCTTTACCGGGGCCGAGCGCTGCGGCAAGGCCGGCAAAATTGAATTATCCCATGGCGGCACCCTGTTCCTGGATGAAATCGGCGATATGCCTTTGGAACATCAGGCCATTTTGTTGCGCACGCTGCAGGACAAAAAGGTCATGCGGGTCGGCGGTAACCGCTACAAGGAAGTCGACTTCCGGCTGCTTGCAGCCACCAATAAAGATCTGATGAAAATGGTTGAAGAGAAGACCTTTCGTGAAGACCTCTATTATCGGATTTCGGTGCTGACCGTTTATATTCCTTCCCTGCGCGAACGGCAGCGGGATGTGTCCATGCTGGCCCATGTGTTTATCCAGAATTATTGCCAGCGGCAAAATTGGGATGACTCCCGAAATCAGTCCTGAAGTCGATAAGATCATCAATGAATACCACTGGCCGGGGAATGTTCGTCAGCTCCAGAATGCCATGCACCATGCCATTAATACGGCCTCCGGGAAAAGGATCGAACCGCATAATCTGCCTCGCTATGTCCTGATGGATTCCAGCCCGGTCAAAGCTGAGGAGATCGCTCGTTTCGGCGGTTTTGGCAATGAAACACTCTGTTTGAAGAATATTGAAAAGGCTGCTATCGAAGCGGCTTTGTTGCGAGCTAACAACTGTATTCCGACGGCTGCGGAAATGGTTGGCTTGAGCCGTTCGACGCTGTATCGGAAACTTAAGGAATATAAGATCGAAGTGGTTTAGACTGATTTTCGTTTTTGTTGATCCCGACTGCTCTTTCAATGAGGCAACCCCGCTAAGCTTTATGCTTCGGGGTTTTTTTGTTTTTTGTGGAAAGCTTTTTTACGGACCTTCCTTTCGGCGCGGCCAGAAAGGATATACCGCAAAATAATGATATTACTGATGAAATTCTGTTGTTATTGAATCTTTAAGAAGGAGGCCGAGTCTTTCCCTAAAGCCTTTTCGCTTCGATTCTGTAGTTCTCAAAATGAAACTTTGATCGCAAAAAAGGATTTTTTAGAGAGATCTCCATCGCCTGTCTCTGCCTACTCGGCAAGGCCCGCTCTCCCTGGCGGAAATTTCCGGAACAGCTTTTCCCCTGCAGCCGAACGGTTTTTGCGGCCTTGCTGAAACCGATCTCAAAAACCTCAAATCAGTTTGGCCTGTATGTTGCAAAAATTAGCTGCTCAGTGGGTCGAAGGCGCAGCTCAATGATCGTCGGCCCTTGCTTTTGGACATGTTTCATTTGCCAAATTTGTTGGTTTTTAAATGGGAACTTCCTGGCGTCTGGAGTTTACGGCGAACAGTGAAGAATCATTTTTTATAGAAACCGGATGAGCTGAAGAGAGGGCCTATGAGTACAGAAATCGATTTGGATCAAGAAGGCGTGGAAGTAAAAAAGTCGGCTTGTTATTTCTGCCATCAGAACTGCGGGGTGTTAGCCTACGTCAAGGACAATAAAGTTCTGAAAATCGAAGGCGATCCCGAATTCCCGACCAATCAGGGCGGGCTCTGTTGCCGGGGGAATATCGCGCTTAAACACTTGAACCACCCCGATCGGGTCAACTATCCGTTGAAACGGGTCGGGAAAAAAGGTGAAGGTAAGTGGGAACAAATTCCCTGGGATCAGGCGATCTCGGAAATCGCCGCGAAACTGTCGAGTATTCGTGAACAGTACGGCGCGGAGGCCGTGGCAACGGCTGGCGGAACCCAGCGTACGGATGACTGGTCGCGGCGGCGTTTCATGAACCTGTTCGGCAGCCCGAACGGTTTTCACAATGCTCATCTGTGCTGGATTCCGACCTTCATGGTTGAAACTGCCATCTATGGTTGGTGCCCCTTTGACCTCGATATTGGCATGAGTCGATGTATTGTTCTGTGGGGGCAGAATCCCGGTGCTTCCGGAATGCCTGAAGCCCACCATATTCATGAGCTTCAGGAAAAAGGTTTGAAGGTTATCGTCATTGATCCGCGGTTCACTGAAACGGCGGAAAAAGCCGACCTGTGGTTGCCGCTGCGGCCCGGTTCCGACCTTGCTCTGGCTCTGGCCTGGCTCCATGTCATTATCTATGATGGCCTGTTTGATCAGGAATTCGTCACCGAATACTGTGAAGGTTTTGGCGAACTGGCGGATCATGTTGCCGAGTTCTCACCGGAATGGGCGGCACCGCTGACCTGGCTGACTCCGGAGCAGATCCGGGCTGGCGCTCATATGTACGCTATGAACAAGCCTGGGAATATCCAGTGGGGGACCTCCGTCGACCAGATCGGCCGGCCGGCCGGTGCCACGATGCACGCCCGTGCGCTACTGCGCGCCCTGACCGGGAACCTGGACTGCCCGGGAGCCGACCTGCTGACCGGGCCTGCGCAGGATTATCTGACCGACGAAGAGCTTGAAGGGAATAAGTTTCTGCCAGAGGAACAGAAAGTCAAACAAATCGGTTCCGACCGTTTTAAACTGGTGACTTGGCCGGGATATTCCAAAATCTCTGAACTGACCAAAAAAACCTGGGGCAAGGCGCCGACCGCAGAGTGGATGTGTGAAGCCCACCCGCCATCAGTTTTCCGGGCCATCGCCAATAGCGATCCTTACCCGGTCAAAGCCCTGCTGATTGCAGCGACCAACCCGCTCGCTTCCTACGGGGAAACCCCGGTTGTTCTGGAAGCACTGCGCAAGGTCGAGTTCATGGTGGCCTGTGACTACTGGATCACCCCTTCGGCAATGTTCGCTGATTACATTATGCCGATTGCCGGTGCCCTTGAACGACCGATTATCACTAACAGTTACGGTTGTGCCGACTTTATGCTGGCTTCGCAACGGGCGATCCAGCCGATGTTTGAGCGGCGCAACGATTTTAACTTTTGGCGTGATCTCGGGGTTGCCCTCGGGCAGGAAGAAAACTGGCCCTGGAAAACCGTTGAAGAAGCTTATTTCAGCGCTATTGCGCCGATCGGCTACGATGTTGAAAGCTTTGACGAGTTCGTGGAGCGTTATCGTTTCCACTTCCCGGAGCGGGAATATTTCAAATACAAACGGCAGGGCTTTGCAACGCCATCCGGGAAGGTCGAACTTTATTCATCAACTCTGAAAGACCTTGGCTATCCGCCATTACCGGAATATGTCGGTCCGACGGAGAATGAGATCGATCATCCGGAACTGGCTGAAAAATTTCCGCTGGTGCTCACCACTGGTGGCGGCTTCATGCCCTTCCACCATTCCGAACATTACCAGATCAAGGATATGCGTTTTATCAAGCATGCCCCCTATCTTGATATCAATACCCGGACTGCAGCGGAAATGGATATCCAGGATGGCGATTGGCTCTGGGTTGAAACGGCGCGTGGGCGCATGAAACAGCGCGCCAATCTGACCGAGGCGATTCATCCCAAGGTCATCTACACCCAACGCTGCTGGTGGTTCCCGGAAAAGGATATGCGCGATATCCCGCTGGGCGGCGAACTTGGCGGTGCATTGGAGTCGAACGGAAATATGCTGACCAGTACCGCTGATGAGCATTGTGATCCCTACAGCGGATCCTGGGCTAACCGTGGTTTGCTGTGTCGTGTCTACAAGGTTGACAGTATGGAGGTGAATTAAAATGGCTCGCTACGTCATTGTCATGGATACCCGGCGCTGTATTGGTTGTCACTCCTGTACTGTTGCCTGCAAGGTTCATAATGAATTGCCGACCGACATGGTCTACAACCCGGTTGTGCAGGATGGCCCCCATGGGACTTACCCTAACCTGCATTCACGGTTCCTGCCGCTGATCTGTATGCATTGTGACAATGCACCCTGTGTCGATGCCTGTCCAACAGGAGCTTCTGTGCAGCGTGAAGATGGGATTGTCCATGTTGAGGACAAAAAGTGTGTCGGCTGTTTGTCCTGTGTCATGGCTTGTCCGTACGGCGCTCGTTACCATAATCACGAAACGGGCGCGGTCAACAAGTGCAATTTCTGTATGGATAGGGTTGATCAGGGAATGGTTCCGCACTGCGTAGCAACCTGTCATCAGAAAGCCCGGATCTTCGGTGATCTGGACGATGAAAACAGTGAAGTCTACAGGCTGATTAAAGAGAACCAGTATATTCAGTTGTTGCCTGAGCTGAACACCGAACCCGCTGTTTATTACCTTATTTAATAAAGGAGATTCGCGATGAGCGAGAAACATCAAACCTGGGGCTGGATGCTGGCCGTCGATTTCTTCTTTGCCGGTATGGGGGGTGCGATGCTGGTCATTGCCGGCTTGACGGACCTGTTTATCGGGCCTGAAACGACCTCATTGCTGGGCAACATCGTCGGACCGTTGTGTATGTGTGTCGGCTGTGGTTTTCTGATTCTTGAGTTAGGCCGTCCCATGCAGGCCTGGAGAGTCTTCATGAACCCCAAAGCGATTCTGACCTTTGGGGCTTGGATGATGACTTTTGCCATTATTTCCGGGCTGGTTTATGCGTCTTTCGGGATTCCTGCCGAGCTGATTTTCTGGCGTGATTGGAGCGGCTTGCGCCATCTGCTGGTGATCGTCAATATTGTTACCGGCCTGGTGGTCGCCACTTACCCCGGGGTTCTGCTGGCTCGCCACAAAGGGCGGCCGTTTTGGACTGGCCCCGGCCTGATGGGGTTGTTTTTGTTGTCCTCTCTGGTGACCGGTTTTGCCGCTCATTTCCTGTGCGGATTGGTCCTGCCGCCGGCCGCTGCCACTGTACAGAGCCATTTGCCGGTACTGCTGGCGGTTTTGCTGGCGGCCCAGGCTCTGCTCTGGATCGGCTATCTCTGGATCAAGCGGACCGGGACAACGGCGGTCGAGGCCGCAAGTGCGCAGCGCTGGATTAGCGGTGACCTGTCGGGAGCATTCAAAATCACCTTTATGGTGCTGGGGACTGTGGCGCCGTTGATTATGGCCCTGATTCCCGTTGCTGTTTTTCAGGGGATTGCTGCCGTTCTGGCTCTGGTCGGCGGGGTCGCCATGCGGATGCTGACCGTGCGCAGCGGCGCCGATCGGACTTTTCTCCCCGGCGAACAAAAGTATCGTTCCCGCTTGCCGCAGGGGCATGAAAAGTTTCTTAAGAAAATTTGGCTGTAAACCTTTTCATTTTGCCGGGGACGGCTGTTGAGCCGTTCCCTGAGAGTATCTACCTTACGGAGCTCAGTCGTTCCCGGCAAAGCTGTCAGGTTGTTGGAAAACAGCCTGCTGAGGTTTTGGATGAACGATCAAAATCAACGGAGGATCTTCTCCTTATTGATTGTGTGAGGTAGGGAAAGCTTATCTTTCCTACCGTGTTTGAAAAAGCCCCGGAATGGATTTAATTCAACAAGCTGCGACTGTGAAAAGTCTGCCTTTTGGCGAATTAAAATTGCTGGACGTATAAACGGAGATCAATGTGAAGCTGCTGGAAGCGACACAGAGCGTTTGCCCGACATGCCTTGAAGTTGTCGACGCGCGCATTGTGGTGAATGACGATAATGCTGTCTATATGGAAAAGGAGTGCTCTGAGCATGGTTCTTTTTCCTGTTATTTGTGGCCTGATGCGGCACATTATCGCTGGCTCAAGGATTTCAAGTTTTCCCATCTCCGTCCCAAAGTCACCCATAGTGTCGATCGTGGCTGCCCGGACGACTGCGGTTTATGTGCCAATCACCGTCACCATCCGCGGCTGGTGGAACTGGAGTTGACGCAACGGTGCAATCTGCGTTGCCCGGTCTGTTTTATGGCGGCAGACGATAATCAGGAAAATTATTCGACCGATCTTGGTCTGGACGACATCGCCCGGCGCCTGGAGACCATCCTCGAACAATGCGGTCCACAGGTCAGTCTGCAGTTGACCGGCGGAGAACCGACTGTCCGTAAGGACCTTCCGGAAATTGTCGCTCTCTGCCGGCAAGCTGGTTTCAGTGCCATCGAGGTCAATACCAATGGCGTGGTCATCAGTCGTGATCCGCAATTCCTGGAACAGCTGGTTGCCGCCGGCATAACCGGGATTTATATGCAATTTGACGGGCTTACCGATCCGGTTTATCAGCAGATTCGCGGGGCAAATCTGCTCCAAACCAAGCTGCAGGCGATTGAAAACTGTCGGGCCGCCGGCGTGCAGGTGGTTCTGGCAATGGCGGTTATTCAGGGAATCAATGAACATCAGCTTGGTGAAATGCTCGATTTTGCCCTGGATAATCGGGATGTGATTGTCGGAGTCGCTTATCAGCCGGCGTTTGGATCGGGGCGTTTTGACGTCGCGGGAAACCAGCCGCTGACCATGGGCAATGTGATTTTCAAACTTGCCGAACAAAGTCATGGAATTCTTGAGCCCTATGATTTCTGGCCCACCGGATGTTCACACGCGCTTTGCGATGCAACCACCTATATCGTGCGGCAGCCGCAAGGGGATCAGCCTTTGAGCCGGACCGTGAGTGTCCAGGATTATCTCCACCATTTTGATCCCTCCAGCCCACAAGGGTCGGTGCTTCCTGATATCGCAGCCAAAATTTATCCAGAGCTGGACCCAGGGCTCTCCATCCTGATCATGAACTATATGGATGCTATGAGTATGGATCTGAAACGGCTCAAGCAATGCAGTATGACTGTATCCGGCCCTGGGGGGCATTTGATTCCTTTCTGCTCCTATCAATTGACCAATTGTGATGGCCGTAAAAAAGCTGATTTAACCTTCAGCTAGAGCCGTCGGCCGGCCGACAGGAAAGCCGATCCTAAACCAATTTCAAGCAAGTTAGTTTCCATCCTGAAGCGGCTTTTTTCCGCTGTAGCAGCGTCAATCTGCAGGGTTACTTGTGCGGCGTCATGGTGTACGCCTCCGCGCAAGCCCTTGGTGTCATTGCCACAAGGGAAAACTGCTCGTTTCCAATCTGAAAACTTAATTATTTCATCCAGTGTTTCCGAATGGCAACAAGTCAGGCACGAAGACGATTCACCCGACCTTGCAAAATTGCTGAGTTGGAACCGGTCATTGATTCTTTCCACCTCCGGGTACAAGGGGCGTTCAACCTTTGGGCCCGGCTTGCCTCCGCTTGACGTGCTGAGAGCCGTTTGGTTCCTTGCCGGTATTTTGCATAGCGCCATTGGAGCGAGAAGGTTTTGCCGATCTTGTAAAACCAATCAAGTGATAGCTTGGCGGATGATCCTCTCCCCGGATTGCTTTTTGCGACAGCTTTCACAAACCTCTATCGAGCTTATTCAGTTCTGATCAAGCCCTCATTTTTTTCGCCTTGAGCTGTGTTCTTGCCCGTTTTTGGGAGATGTCGCGAGGGCTTGTGTGCAGAGTGTTTCTTTGTTCCTAAAATGATACCCAGTTTAAAAATAAGAACTCAGTAATTTCAACATTTTGCATCTATTAGCCGGTCGCTGACCTATAAATCCCATCCCAAAAAGAGAATCACCACCCAATTCTAGTGAAATGAAAAATTGCAATAAAAATAAATAGTTATGAGAACGTGTGAGTTTTGTTTAAGTTGGCACACAAGTCGCAGAAATATCCATCAGGGATAACCGGGGCAGTGTTGTCCGCGCGCTGCTGCCTGCCGAAGAACCGAACAACAAGCAGGCGTGAATCAACAGCTGCAACCCGAACAAAAAGAACAAAAAAACAATTTTCTAGAAGGAGGTGCGAAAGAGAAGAAAGACTGCGGATTGTTTTTGTGTATTCACATTCGAGAATGAAAGGATGGGTAATTCAATGGCAATGGAAGATCGAATGAAGAAAGAATGGAAAACAGAAAATGAAGACGGTTCCGTTACAGTAAGAACTTGTGGGTGGTCGCCTCCAGGAGACCACCCGGTTGGCTGTGGTATGAAGCTGACCGTCAAAGGCGGAAGACTGATTGACGTCGAGGGTGACGAAGAACATCCGATTACCAACGGCCGTCTGTGTGTCAGATGCCTTACCCTGCCTGAGTATGTGCACCACCCCTCGCGGATCACCACCCCGATGAAACGGGCTAAAGAAGATCGCGGCAAAAATAAATGGACCAAGATCTCATGGGACGAAGCATGGGATATCATTGTTCCGAAAATCAAAGAATTCAAAGAGAAACATGGTGCCGAGTCAATCATTGTGTTCGGTGGTACCGGTCGCCAGGCCTGTCTCTATTACTATCCGCTCGGGTTTGCCTCAATCGGCACACCGAACGTCTGCTACCCCCTGAGCGGCTGGTCCTGTTACGGACCGCGCTGCGCCATTACCGACTATATCCTCGGTGCCGGATATCCGGAGATCGACTACGCCGGTTATTTTGAAAAACGTTTTGACGACCCAGGGTTTACCCTGCCGGAAGTTATTGTCGAATGGGGTAAGAACGCTCTGTACTCCAACCCGGACGGTTTCTTCGGCCATGCTTTGATCGATATGATGAAGCGTGGGACCAAAATTGTTCACGTCGATCCGCGGATGACCTGGCTTGGGACTCGTTCAGAATATGTCTGCCAACTCCGCCCCGGTACCGACTCTGCCCTGGCCCTGGCTTTCCTCAATGTCATTATCAATGAAGAACTCTACGATAAAGACTTTGTTGAAAACTGGACCTATGGTTTCGATGAGCTCAAAGAGCGCGTTCAGGAATACCCACCTGCCAAAGTTGCTGGTATTACCTGGGTTCCGGAAGAGACCATCATCGCTGTTGCCCGTCTTATCGCGACCGCGAAACCCTGCTCGATCCAATGGGGCTTGGCAACTGACGAAAACCCCAACGGCGTGCAAATGGGCCATGCCATCCTGTCGATTGCCGCAATCACCGGCAACCTTGACGTTCCGGGTGGTATCACTCTTGGACCGCCAGCTGCCCTGCTGGGTAAATGGCGTGTTGAAACCCGTCGTAACCTGTCTGATGAGCTGTGGGACAAGCGGATCGGCGCCAAAGAATGGCCGGCCCTCAGTACTGCTCTGGCAACCACCCACCCGGACGAAACTCTGGACACACTGGAAAGCGGCAAGCCGTATCGTTTGCGCATGGGCTGGTTCAACAGTAGTAACTTCATTACCCCGACCTGTGCCGTTCAGTGCGACCGCTGGTATCATGCACTGAAAACCCTGGAGTTCAACGTCGTTCAGGATTGCTTCATGACCCCGACGGCCATGGCTTTCGGCGATGTATTCCTGCCGCTGCCGACCTTCGCTGAGCATGATGGCGTTGTCATCACTCACTTCGGACGTAACTCGGTTACCCTCGGACCGATCAACCAGGCGCTGCGCGTTGGTGATACCCGTTCCGATATCGAAGTTTGTATCGAACTGGGTAAAAAACTGCACCCGGACATGTGGCCCTATGACAATGTCCAGGATTTCTTCAGCCAACAGCTTGAGCCCGAATTGGGTGTCGATTTCAATGGTTTGAGAGAAATGGGTGTCTACACTCCGAAGTATACCTATAAGAAATATGAAAAAGGCATGCTGCGGGGTGATGGCGAGCCCGGTTTCAACACCGTGACCGGGATGGTTGAATTGTCTTCGACCCTCTTTGAAGCTTGGGGTGATGATGCCCTGCCGTACTTCAAAGAGCCCCCATACAGCCCGGTTAGTACTCCGGAGCTGTGGAAAGAGTACCCACTGGTGCTGACCACTGGTGCTCGTAAGGTGACTTCGTTCCACTCCGAACACCGCCAGATTGCCACCTTGCGTGAGATTGATCCCGATCCGGTTGTCGAGTTGCATCCGGAAACCGCGGCAGATCTTGGTATCAAAGAAGGCGACTGGGTCTTGCTTGAGAACATGTTTGGCAGGGCTAAAATGCGCGCAAAAGTGACGCCGACAATCCATCCAAAGTTGTTCATGCAACCCACGGCTGGTGGTTCCCCGAGCAAAATGGCGAGGAGCCGAACCTGTTCGGTGTGTGGCAGTCCAACGTTAACAACATGGTGCCCCACAAGCATATCGGAAAACTTGGTTTCGGTGCTCCACTCAAACAGATGATCTGCAAGGCCTCTCGCCTGCAGAACTTCGATGACGTTGTCATCACTGCTTGATTAAGGAAGTCGCTTAGCAAATGAAAGGCCGGTCACAGACAGTTGTCTGGTGGCGCTGTGGCCGGCCGAGCTTGGGGTATGCGAAATATTTTCGCAGCCGAAATCAATGAATGATTGGAGGAACGAAATGTCCAAAAACGGATTGTTGATTAATTATCAATACTGCACAGGCTGCCATAGCTGCGAAGTTGCGTGTAAAAACGTTCTGAAGCTTCCACGTGGCCAATGGGGCATCAAGCTGCTTGAAAATGGTCCCTGGGAAGTGACTCCGGGCAAATTTGAATGGGATTACATCCCCACTCCGACCCAACTTTGTGACCTTTGCGCTGATCGGGTTGCTGCAGGTAAAAAACCGACCTGTGTCCACCACTGCCTCAGTCAGTGTATGGAATACGGGCCGCTTGAAGAACTCGCCCAAAAAGCCTCAGAGATGGGCAAAAAAACAGTCATCTTTGTCCCTTAAGGGGCATTGACCTGGAAGCCCCTTGGGGCTTCCAGGGTCTTTTTTTGCTGACAAAAAGGGATTTTTCAGGATCTTTGAAAATTGGATTTGTTTTGAATGTTAAATCCTGTCCGAACATAAGGAAGGGTTCAGTCGATCGGGGTGTGCCATCTGCAATAAGGATGAGCTTCCTGGTCCGGCGTTTTTTTATGACGCTGGCTTGGATTGGCGCACATCTGGCCAATGGAAAGGCATATGACCGGTTTTGGTGGTTCTCTTTCCGGCAAAGGGTTTATGAATTTTCTGCAGTTTTTCAGATGAGAGAAGTTATAGGTGCCGCAGTACTCACATTTAAGCGGTTTCGGCTTAGGCGGTTTACATCCGCCACAATAGGGGTTACATGACCAGCACATTATCTTTCTCATAAAGACTGTATATGATTTTGTATCTGACAATAAAATAACTACTCTAGATACAAAATCAACTTTTTATTTTTATATTTTTAAGTTTCTTGGTTTTTAAAAATAAGCTATCGATCAAAAAAAGGAGATTAATCATGTCAGAAGAATCGAAACCAAAAAAAGTTAAAAAACCTATCGATCCTCTTGCAATGAAACCTGGCCAGAATTACGGATCGACAAAATTTAAACCTTCAAAAGAATATGATAAAGGCAATATCAAATTCAAAGAAGAAGATAAAAACGATAAGTAATATAATATTTGTCCCTTGAGGATGTTATTTCCAGCCTGAATGAAGCAGTTTTTCTGATCTGGCTTTCTGTTAACTCAGGCTGGAGATTTTTTATCAGAACAAAGTTTGATGCTTTTTTGGACAGGATTAGTTGATATTTCTACTGGGGAAATGCTGGCGATGCCGGAGAGATATTTAATGTTATTCCTTTTTTTATGCAATTTTGAGTAGCTGTTTCTAGATAATAGAAAATTTTTAAAAGAAGGTTTTTAATTATATTTAAGAGAACAGATTTGTTGAATATTTCTATTACTTTTTAAGTTGTTAATATTTAATATTGTGTTCTCGTTTTAATCTCAAAGATGAGATTTCTGCAAATGATTATATCAAATTCAATTTTGCTCATCTTTTAGGGCTTTCTGCTGGTGATTTATGAAAACCTTCTGAGCTGGTTTTCTCGGTCAAAACGGTTCGTTTTCGGCCTTGAAAGAAAAGAAATTGATTCAGGTTATTTCTTTATGCACTAAGAAATTACTTTGGCTTCAGTTCGCTCATTCAATGAAATGAAGTCCAGCTCTCAACCCAAGGAGGTTTGAGTATGAGTGTAAGTAAGACCCTTGATGTCAATGAAGTCTTCGATGATCTTCCCTTTTCTGCCTATCAGATTGGTATTTGTGTTCTTTGTTTTATAGTCGTTTTTTTTGATGGATTTGATCTGACGGTTATCGGCGTTGCTATCCCGGGGATGATGAAGCACCTGGGCGTATCGCCAGCTGAGATTGGAGCTGCCGTCAGTGCCGGCCAGTTGGGGCCGATGGTCGGAGCCGTTGCCCTGGGAATGGTTGCCGATAAGTACGGACGTAAGAAAACCATGTTCGCTTCTGCCCTTGTATTTGGCTTTTTTACTTATATGACTGTCCATATTAGCAGTTGCACCGAGTTAGGAGTGTATCGATTCTTGGCCGGTCTTGGCATGGGAGGTGTTATCCCTAATGCCCTGGCGTTCGGGAGTGAGTACGCACCATCACGCTTGCGTGCAGGACTGTCCCTCTATATGTGGGCCGGAATGCCTACAGGTGCAATGATCGCTGCCTTTGCTGCGTCTTATCTGCTGCCTCATTGGGGGTGGCAATCGGTATTTTATGTCGGCGGTCTTGCTCCGGTAGGGATTGCCTTTTTGGTTCTGATAATTCTCCCCGAATCTATTAGCCATCTGGTTAAAAGTGGAAAACCTGAGGAAGCAAAACGAATAGTAAGAAAGATAGACAAATCTTCAACTCTGGACCTTTCTATGGACCTGCGGGTTCAGCACCAGGGCAAGGAGAAAAGTGGTGGCATGAAATCCTTGTTCTCAGGGGATTTTGCCAAAACAACGTCTCTGCTCTGGCTGTTGTTCTTCTTGAGTTTCTTCCTGCTCTGGATTCTCTTTTCCTGGGTTCCGACATTGCTTAAGCAGGCAGGAGCAACAACTGAGCAGTTCAGCATTGGGTTTGCCTTTATTCACATGGGATCTGTTATCGCTTGTCTCTGCATTGGCACATTGATGTCAAAATTCAATAAATTGAATGTTGTCAAATACTTGTTCCTGGGTGCTTTTGTTGCGATGATCGCTTTTGGATACTTTGCTACCCACGCTTTTACCATTATACTGCTTGTTTCAATCTTTACCGGTATGCTGGTCAATGGCGGAAACTCTTCTTTGATGGGGCTGGCCTCAGCCGTCTATCCTTCTGAAATGCGCGGTAGCGGCATCGGTTGCGCTTACGGGATCGGGAAAATCGGAACTCTGATTGCTCCGTTGGTTGGCGGATTATATCTGGAGTATGGTTGGAGTGTCCTGAAAATCTGTGCTGTCAACAGTGTGAGCGCTTTGATTATCTTTGCAATCGTTATGATCCTGCAGAAACATATGCGTGCATCTGCAGGTGGCGAAGTCTAGTTTATTTCGTTTATTAATATCTTTGAAAGCCTCGAAGGGATTCGAGGCTTTTTTTTTACCAAAACTTACCAATTTGCTATTAAAATGAGCCTTAAGCATCATCTGTTACGATTGTCTAAGTTAGTTGTCATCCGGAAACGCTGGATGGCGATAACTAAGTTTTTAGCTTGGAAACGAGCAGTTTTCCGTTGTAGCAAGGAAATCAAGGGCTTGCGCGGAGGCGTACACTGTTACGCCGCACAAGTAAGGCTGCAGATTGACGTTGCTACAACGGGAAAAAGCCGTTTCCAGATGGAAGCTAAGTTAAAATCCGGCATTGAAAGCACCCCATGCCCGAATGGCGCTAGCGCTGGCAGCAAAACCGGGACTGTCCCCGCACGGGGGCTGTCCCAGGTCTTTGCGGTGTTAACCGCGACAGTTTCATGGCTCGCAAACTCTTGGGACCGCCCCCGATGACCCTGGGGACAGTCCCGAGTTTACTGCAAAGTTGCTTAAATTAGCGCCATTCCCCCATGCCCACCTTTGCAGGAAGCGGGGAACAGTTGTTGCGAAGAGTCGCTGTGAAGGGTTTGCCGCTGCGCGAAATGATTGAATAAATTCCTGTATGTGCAGGAGAGGAAATAAATTATGCCCATGTCGTCTTCGGAGAAACTGCTCAAGGTCCTAGAAAAATTGTGTCTTGACGGGCCGGCAAAAGCTGTTTCTTTGAGCCATGAGTTGCGTTTGAATAAAAGTTCCGTCCATCGATTTTTGAATACCCTGATAAGCCTTGGTTATATCAATCAGAATCCTGAAACCGGTTTTTATAGTGCAGGACTGAAGGTTTATGAAATGGGCGTCCAGGTCAAAGGGCGGTTGGGCATCGCAAAAATAGCAGCTCCGCTTTTGAGGCGCTTGCAAGTTGAAGTCAATGAGGCCGTCAATCTTGGCGTTTTGCATAATAACGAAATGTTGACCATTGAACGGTTCACGCCAGATGATGAAAATATCAAAATTGTTGTTAAAACCAAGCTGCCTGCCTATTGTACCGCGCTAGGAAAGGTTTTGCTGGCAGGGCTGGATCAGCGCAGTTTTGAACGTTATCTCACTGAAACGAAATTCAATGCTTTTACCTCCAGAACCGTCACTGACCCGGCAGCACTCAGACGTATGATTATGGAAGTTCGAGACCTTGGTTATGCTATTGATGATCGTGAACTTGATAATAATATCCGCTCTGTCGCGACTCCTCTGCACGATGACAGTGGGATGGTGGTGGCAGGAATCTCAGTCAGTGCTGCAGTCACTCGTTTGGATGGAGAGCGTCTTGACGCTGCAAAGCAAATGTTATTGCAGGCCACCGAAGATATTGAACTCGCACTGGGGCATAAGTCGTAAACGAAATCCTTTTCCGTGAATTTCCTTCACATTTTGACCGGTGGAACCTTAAGTTCTTGCCACTGAAATATCAATCTTTATTCCCATGTCTGCCGACACGAACAACCCACCAAACTATCCAATCAAAAGTTCTTTGCATTAAAATTGATGATCGCCTAACGCTCAAGTGATCTAAAAATCGATGGAGTGCCGTCTCTGCCGAATATCACATTGAGAAACCTGTCTAAAAATAAGATTCGCCAACTCCCCCTTAATGGCTCCTGATCAGCAACAAATTCAATCGTTATTGAGAATCAATTTGAGATCACAGGTAAGCGCTAGAGCGCTGATCTTTTAATCAATATTTCAATGAAATCAGTATGTTGAAGATTGTTTTTCTTGCGGAAGTGTTGGCTTGCTTGTTGCAGTCCGATATATAGACTATCGGTTCATAATGTGGACTTAAGCCCATCCTTAATCTCGAACATTTATGAAACCAACAAAGCAATGCTGGGTGCCGATATCCTGTCTTCGGCAGGGACAGAACGTCTCACTCAGTAACAGGTGATCTTTGGCCTTCAAACAATAGGGGAAGGATAAAATCGTATGAAGAAAGAATGGAAAAGTAAAAACGCAGACGGCTCATATACGGTAAGAACCTGTGGTTGGTCACCTCCGGGGGAGCACCCGGTCGGCTGTGGAATGAAGCTCACCGTCAAAGATGGTCGATTGGTCAATGTTGAAGGAGATGAAGAGCATCCCATCACCAATGGTCGACTTTGTGTCAGATGCCTATCTCTGCCTGAGTATGTCCACCATCCGAAACGCATCACGACACCGATGAAGCGAGCCCGCGAAGACCGTGGCCAGGATAAATGGGTGCCGATTTCTTGGGATGAGGCCTGGGATATTATCATTCCGAAAATCAACCAGATTAAGAAAGACCATGGCGCTGAATCGATCATTGTTTTCGGGGGGACCGGCCGCGAGGCATGTCTCTATTATTACCCGCTGGCTTTTGCGTCAATCGGAACTCCAAACGTCAGCCAACCGATCAGCGGATGGTCATGCTATGGACCGCGTTGTGCTATCACTGATTTTATTTTGGGTGCCGGTTATCCGGAAATTGATTTTGCTGGGAACTACCCCGATCGTTACGAAAACCCCAACTTCAAACTACCTGAATATGTGGTCACTTGGGGCAAGAATCCTCTTTACTCCAATCCCGATGGATTTTTCGGTCATGCCATCATCGACATGATGAAGCGCGGCACAAAAATCATCTGCATTGATCCGCGGATAACCTGGTTGGGAACGAGAGCAGAACATGTCTGTCAACTGCGGCCTGGCACTGATACGGCCCTGGCTCTCGGGTTCCTTAACGTCATTATCAATGAAGATTTATACGACAAAGAGTTCGTTGAAAAGTGGTGCTACGGTTTCGATGAGCTTAAAGAACGCGTTCAGCAATATCCGCCGGACAAGGTGGCTGCCATCACCTGGGTGCCAAAGGCCCTCATTATTGAGGTCGCTCGGAAGATGGCGTTAGCTAAACCGACATCGATTCAGTGGGGGTTGGCTGTTGACATGAACCCCAACGGAGTTCAGTTGGGCCATTCTATTCTTGCGCTGACAGCAATTACCGGCAACCTTGATGTCCCGGGCGGTTTGACTCTGGGACCACCCTCTTCCCTGCTTGGCAAGTGGCGGATGGAGACCCGTCGCAACTTGACCGATGAACTCTGGGATAAGCGGCTCGGAGCCAAAGAATGGCCGGCTGTCGGTGCCGCAATGGCAACGACTCATCCGGATGAAACCCTGGATACTCTTGAAACAGGAAAACCCTATAAAATTCGTATGGCCTGGATCAATAGTACCAATGTTCTGGCTCCTTCAAGTGCGGTCCAGCCTGCGCGTTGGTATAAAGCATTGCAAGAGATGGAACTGATTGTTGCGCAGGACCTGTTCCATAATCCGACCACCATGGCTCTCGCCGATATTTTCCTCCCGTTGCCGACCTTCGCTGAACACAACGGCGTTGTGATTACCAATTACGGGCGCAATGCCATCACTCTGGGCGCCATGAACGAAGCGTTGCGGGTTGGGGATACCAAATCTGACCTGGAAGTCTGCATGGAGTTGGGTAAGCGTTTACATCCTGATATGTGGCCTTTTGAAACCGTTCAGGATTTCTTTACCAATCAGCTCAAACCGGAACTGGGAATAGATTTTGAAGGACTGAGCGAACTTGGTGTCTATCAGCCGAAATATACCTATCGCAAACATGAAAAGGGCCTGTTGCGGATGGATGGTGAACCTGGCTTCAATACCGTCACCGGGCTGGTAGAGCTTTCCTCCACCCTTTTCCCCAATTGGGGTGAGGATGCGCTTCCCTATTACCAGGAGCCTCCCTATGGTCCTGTTTCGACACCTGAACTGTTTAACGAATATCCGCTGATCATGACTTCAGGAGCGCGTAAAACGACGTCGTTCCACTCCGAACACCGGCAAATAGACACCTTGCGTGAGATTGACCCTTATCCGGTCGTAGAACTTCACCCGGAAACAGCGAAGAAGCTGAATATTAAGGAGAAGGACTGGGTCGAACTGGAAAACATGCTGGGTAAATGTCGGATGCAGGCACATTTGACCCCGACGATTCACCCCCGGGTCTGTCATGCGACTCATGGGTGGTGGTATCCGGAAAAAAATGGTGAAGCACCAACCTTGTTTGGTGTCTGGGATGCCAACTTAAATACCATGATTCCTCACAAGACAATTGGGAAATTGGGATTTGGTGCACCTTATAAACAAATGGTCTGTAAAGCCAAGCGCGTTGAAAGTTCAACGATAGAAAACTGACGTGTCCACACTGCGATTCGGCAGGCGTTCTCTGCCGGATCGCTCATTTTCAAAACCAAAGATTTTTTATCTGGGTTTATTCGATGGAGAGGAAGTCATGGCTAAAAACGGTTTGCTTATCAATTACCAGTACTGCACTGGCTGTCATAGTTGCGAAGTCGCTTGCAAAAATGTTCTTAAACTTCCGCGTGGACAATGGGGAATCAAACTCTTGGAAAACGGCCCATGGGAGGTGACTCCGGGCAAATTTGAATGGGATTACATTCCGACACCAACCCAGCTCTGTGACCTTTGTGCCGATCGGGTTGCTGAGGGTAAAAAAACCCACCTGTGTCCATCACTGTCTGAGTCAATGCATGGAATATGGGCCGGTTACGGAGTTAGCGGAAAGAATGTCCGAATTGGGCAGTAAAACCGCTTTGTTTATCCCTTAAAGAGAAGAGCCCAACGCGTTGAGGATGTCATGTGTGGGATGTCTTGAAGGCAAAAATCTCGCATAGGTTGACAACGAAAAATCAACGGAATTAAGAGGATTTCATATGAATAATAAGAAGTGGGTTGGCCTGATAATCGCAATCTTGGTTGTTGTTCTCGCTTATTTCCTGCCAACAGGTGCCAATCTTTCGCAGCCTGGCAAAATGTCTTTGGCGATTTTGGTTGCCGGGATTGTTCTCTGGGTGATGGAGGTCATGCCGCTGGCGGTTACCGCCTTTTTGCTGATGGTGTGTCTGCCTTATTTTGGAATACTCGATTGGCATACAACCTGGGCAAAATTCATTAGCCCGGTTATCTTTTTTGTCATCGCAACCTTTGCCATAACTGTTGCCCTGTTAAAAACAAATCTGGCAACCCGTATTGCCGGAATCCTCATCAGCTGGTCCAAAGGGGAGCCAAAAAAGCTCGTACTTGGATTTATTGTCGGAACCGCATTGCTTTCGTCAGTCTGTAACAATGTGCCATCGTGTTCGCTGTTTATGGGGCTGGCCCTGTCGATTCTGGCGGCAAATGGCTCTTCTCCCGGGAAAAGTAATTTAGGCAAATGCTTAATGATCGGGGTTCCATTCGGCGCTATGCTGGGAGGTGCCATGACCCCGGCAGGAACATCCATCAATATTATGGCGATGGGGCTTTTGAAACAGGGAACCGGGATAGATATATCCTTTCTGGACTGGATGCTTTTCGGGGTTCCATTCGCAATTTTGATGATTCCCTTTTGTTGGCTGTCTCTGATCCTTATTTTCAAGCCGGAACCGGTCAGCGATGAAGCGATCAATTCAATTAATGAATTGGTCGCCAAGGCCGGGAAATTAGAGAAAAATGAGATAAAAATTCTTGTCATTATCTTAACGTTGCTGGTGCTCTGGATAGCAAGCACATGGATTTCCTGGCTTGATGCTACCGGGATCGCGGTGATGGGCCTGGTTGCCATGTTCTTCCCTGGAATAGAAGTGATTACCTGGGATGAATTCGTCAAGGGCGTTTCGTGGGAAGTGGTGATTATGATTGGCGGTGTCCAATCGGTGGCCTCGGGGATTTTGGCGACAGGTGCCGCGTCCTGGCTGGTCCATACGGCTCTTGCTGATTCCGCCGTCTGGGGTGGGACGATACTGGCAGGGGCCGTTGCGACTGTTGTGAGTATTCTCCATGTTGTATGTCCGGTCGGGCCGGCCATTGCCGGTATGGCAACCGTGCCTATCGCGGAGCTGGCGAAGCTGGCTGGAGCCAGCCCGATCGTGTTTACGGTTATCGTCGGTTTTGGTGCGGCAATAACCTTTATCCTGCCACTGGATTGTGTGCCGCTGATTACTTATGGAAAAGGTTATTATCGAATGGGAGAGATGGTAAAGGCAGGTCTCTTTCCAACCCTCTGTCTGATTGTTATCTGTGCGCTGTTCATGCCGCTGATCGGGCATATGGTTGGACTATAAAATAGTGACGAGAAAGCCGTTGACTATCCGCGCCGGAAATAGCACCGGCGCGGAAATTTTCAGGAATCCGTTTGGCTTTGGCCAGGCTGTTGAAAAACAGCCTGGCGATCTTACGGAAGGACTTGCAACCTGTTAGGCAGCTTCGCTCTGAACCGCGGCATTCCCACGGGTTTTCAGTTTACTGGCTCCTGCCAGAATCAGGCCGAGGAAGATCGACATGAAGGCTGCGCAAAGAATGCGGTATTCGGCCGGGACCATAAAGGTAATGAAGTTCGCGAAGATCCAGAAAAAGGTCAGGGTCTTTACCATGACAAAACCGACCAGATTGACATAATCAATCTTGGTCAGAACTTCTTTCAACGAGAGGCTGATTTTCTTGGGCCCGAAACGATGATCGATATACGTATCGGTGCAGCGATGAAACAGCATAAACGTGGGACCAAATGCGTAAGTTGCAATAAAGCTGGTATAAAAGGCTCTGAGAACTTGGGACCCTTCGCCAGGGAGGATGCCTGACTTCATGAGAAATATCGTTCCTGCAACAAAAACATTGAACATGACCATCATGCAGATGCCGATGAATCCCCAGACGCAGATTCGCGCCGTCAGGCCGTCAGGTTTGACCCAATCTCCAGCCAGAATTCTTCTTCCCAGAAGTTCACCCATGGTTGCCAGAAGGCCATACTTGATAAAAGACATGATGTAGGGATGGGCATGGGTCGTATTGACAAAAAGTGCATTGGTGTTGGGAAATAGTAAAAACAAAATGACGCCAGCAATAATTATAATCCAGATAAAATCACCTTTTTTCATTCATTCCTCCCTGTGGCTTAGATAATTAAACGAGTGTATGGAGCAAAACTGTTTCATCTTTATGCAAACATGTTGTTGAAAGATTTAACTGGTTTGGCAATCGTGTGGTGATTCTGTGGGTTCACTAAATTCAGGCCATTCATCAGCAATAAAAATGCCATTTGGCTCTCCCATACGCGGAATTTTTCTAAAGGATAAAAGTCTATATATCCTGAATAGGGAGTTTTAATCTGAAACAACTCTTTGCCGTTGCCGCGACGTCAATTTACAGCCTTTCTTTTGCGGTATAACGGCGTACGACTCTGTACAAGTTCTTGATTTCCTTGCCACAACGAAAAACTTCTTGGCTCCATTCTGAAAACTTAACGATCGCCAGCAAGAGTTTGTGGATGGGCAACTTAGGAGAATTCTTTTAGGAATTTGTTGGCGGTGTTTTCAGGTGGGACGGCCAGATGCATGTAGTAAAAAAAGATTTTTGATTTTTGTTTGTTTCAGAATGAGAAAAATCAGACCCTTGGAAAAACTCCGAAGAAGTGAATGAATGATTATTATTATTTATGAAATTTAATTGACAAAAACTATATTTTCTTCTAGCCTGAACTCCTCTTTCTGTCGGTTTCCATCCTTTCATTCCGCCCAGAAACGTTGCTGCGGATCCGTGTGTCTTTTCTCAGAGACCAAAAATAATCATCTGAAAAATCAGCAAATAGCTCAGTTTGATACCAGCCATCGGCTATTGGATATGGCGGATTTGAACGCGTTTCTGCGTTAACCAGTTTCCATTCGGAAACTCCGGTTGGGGACTGTAACGTTTCTGATCTGGAAACCAGAAATTTTTCGCAAGGTCAAGGAAATCAAGCATTTGTGCGGAGGTGTAGTGCTTTACGCCGCACAATCAAATGCGTAGATTGACGCCGAGATTGCGGAAAGGGGTGGTTTCCGGACAGAAACTAACCAGCATTGCAAGGAGATGGAAGATGAGATTGAAATTAGGTATTCGAAATAAATTACTCCTGCCGATAACGTTTATCATGATTGCCGGAATGTTGATTTCGGCGATCATGTCTTACAATTATACGAAAAACGCCATCCGCTCGGCCGTGGGTGAAAATATGCTTGCCACAGTTGATTCCAGCCGGAAGCAGATGGCTGCCTGGGTATTGGATTTGAAATCTGATTTGCACACCTTTTCCTTGAATCCTCTGTTCGAGGAAGTACTTGATGACCCGAGCCTGGATACCAGGCTGAACAAAATGCTTCAGCAGATCAAACAGGTTGCGCCACAGTATGAAAATCTGGGTATGCTGGATCACACCGGGTTGCTCATTGCCGGCAGTAACCCCGCAATTGTTGGCAAATTAAGGCTGAACGAACGGGATTACTTCAAAGGCGCGATGAACGGAAACTCTGTGATCTCCAAGCCGGTTGTCAGCCGCGATACGGGAAATCCGATTTTTGTCGTATCGGTTCCCCTGAAAAAGAATGGGACAATTCAGGGGGTAATCTTTGCTGCTGTTGACTTATCCGGATTTTCGAAGACCTTCATCGATCCGATAAAAATTGGCGAAAAAGGTTATGCTTTTGTGACTGATAAGGATGGTGTGCTGATCGCCCACCCCGACAAAAAACGAATTCTCAAGGTCAATACCCGCGACTACGCCATCGGTAAAAAAATGACCGATAAAACGAGTGCCAACAAAATCGTTTCTTATATCCTGGATGGAGAAAAGAAAATTCTCGTTTTTGCCGTTGATAAGGTCACCGGCTGGACGATCGGAGTGACCGCTTCTCCTGAAGATATTTATTCGGCGGTGTTGAAAATACGCAATGTGAACGCGATCATGACCATTATTCTGGTGGCTGTCATTGGTTTTGTTCTTTTTATTCTGGTGACCCCGATTGTTAATGCCTTAAAAAAAGGCGTTGCTTTTGCTGATGCAGTCCGCTCTGGTGACACATCAATGCGACTGGGAATGCAGCGCTCCGATGAACTCGGTCAGCTTAGTTCCGCACTGGATGCAATGGCCGACGGATTACAAACCCGTGCAGAAAGGGTCGAGCAAGTTGCTGATGGGGATTTGAGCGTGAACATATCCCTGCAGTCCGACCACGATACCTTGGGCCATGCTCTGGTCAAGATGATCAAAAATCTCAATCAAAGCCTGGCCGAGGTCAATATGGTTGGTGAGCAGGTTGCTTCGGGAAGTACCCAGATCTCAGGAGCCGCACAATCATTGTCCCAGGGTGGTTCGGAGTCGGCGGCATCCCTGGAGGAAATTACCGCATCGGTTACGCAGATGGCTTCGCAAAGCGAGGCCAATGCTGAAAATGCCTTGCAGGCGAAGAAGCTTTCCACTTCCGCACAGACATTTGCCGATCAGGGGAATAGTCGAATGAAAGATATGGTTCAGGCCATGACGAAAATTCAGGGGTCGAGCCAGAACATATCTAAAATCATCAAGACCATTGATGAAATTGCTTTCCAAACCAACCTGCTGGCGCTGAATGCGGCAGTTGAAGCGGCTCGGGCCGGTCAGCATGGCAAGGGTTTTGCCGTGGTTGCGGAAGAAGTCCGTAATCTTGCCGCGCGCAGTGCCAAGGCCGCCAAAGAAACCGCCGAGCTTATCGAAGGTTCGGTGACGTTGACGGCAAACGGTGCTGATATTGCCAATCAAACCGCGACAGAGCTGGAAAAGATTGTCAACGAAGTTCACAAAGTCACTGATCTGGTCACGGAAATTGCGGCGGTTTCCGAAGAGCAGGCGCAGGGTATCAGGCAAGTCAATGTCGGCCTTGGGCAAATCGATTCGGTGACCCAGCAGAATATGGCCATGGCCGAAGAGAGCGCGGCATCTGCCGAACAACTGGCGTCTCAGGCCGATCGGTTGCAGGCCATGTTGAGGCAGTTCCGTTTGACGGCCATAGAAGAGTATAATTCAACCCGCTTGAGCGGTGGAACGTTAGCGAAACCCGTGCAGAAAAGCATAGCATTGTCATAATCAATGGCGTCCCGTGTCCGCTGCAGGTGGATACGGGACGCTGCCTGCTGCAGGTCGGTCTCAATATGCTACAGCACGTTTTAAATTGAGAGCTATCCCGGCCAGCTGGGTTTCCTTCTTCCCTTGGCTGACCGGCGCTGCCTTTTTGTTCTAATAATGAAGACGATGATAATCGGCCTTGATAGCGGCGCTTTTGCCGGTTAAACCCGCCGGCAATGAGCAGGTTATGGAGTTGGCATGTTTATCGCTTTATTCCCGGTTACGGGAAACGCACTCCCGGGGTCTTTGCCAGGACCTGAGCGACAATGATAAGAATCTGTCGTTTTTCCCTGATGGTCAGAAGCCTGAACGAGGGCTTTGGCGCGACCGATCTCAGGGCTTCGCGGACCGGAAAATGTGATTCATGGTCCGGTGAAACTGATTATTCAATGGTGATTCGTCAGGAGCAGCGCGATGATTAAAGTTCCTTTAGGAGAAGCGGAAGGCAAGGTTCTCGGTTATGACATAACCGTTGTCGATGTACAGAAAGGGCTGAAAGGAGTTGCCTTCAGTCGCGGTCATACGATTCGCAAGGAGGATCTGGCCGTTCTGGAACGTCTTGGGAAGCAGAACATTTTTGTCTGGGAAGGCAGCGAAGAAGAAATCCATGAGGAAGAAGCCGCGCTCACCGTGGCACCGCTTATTGCCGGCCCCAATATCCGTTATGACGAGGTTCCCAAAGAAGGTAAGATCGGCTTTTATGCAACTTGCCCAGGGCTGTTCGAGGTTGATGTCGAGCGGCTGGAGAGGATCAATCGACTGGCTATTCCTTCTCTGCCAACCATTCATACCCACTTTCCCGTCCACGCCGACAAGCTGGTGGCCGCTTTTCGAATCATCCCGCTGACCTGCCAGCGTAAGCTGCTGGAACAGATCAGCGCTGAACTGGACCGCCCCCTATTGTGCATCAAACCTTATGTTGTAAAAAACGCCGCAATTCTGGTCACTGGAAGTGAAGTTTATCACCAGCGGGTCCGCGACGGTTTTACCCCCAAACTGACCGCGAAGCTTGCTGCCCTGGGGATCTCAGTCACCACTGCCGAGGTTCTTCCCGATGATAAAATGATGATCAGCCGCGCGATTCGGGCTGCGACGGAGGGTTGCGAACTGTTACTGATCACCGGCGGGACTTCGGTCGATCCGGACGATATCACGACTCTGGCCATGCGTGAAGCCGGCGTGGTATTCCCGCAAAAAGGCAATCCGGTGCAGCCGGGCAACAACCTCACGATCGGCTATACCGGGCAAAGCACGGTCTGCGCCATTCCGGCAGCGGCATTGCATTATGCTGCAACCGCCTTCGATATTTATCTGCCGCGGCTGGCTGCCGGGCAGCGGATCCTACCTGAAGAACTGGCTTTGACCGGTCACGGAGGGCTCTGTCATTTTTGCCCGGTCTGCCATTTTCCGATTTGTCCGTTCGGGAGAAACTAATTGCCATGAAGCGAGAATGTCAAAATTTATCCTGTTCCGAAGCCCTTGATCGCCTGTTGACAGTGGTCAGCCCGGTCAAAACTCAATGTCTGGAGATTGCGGAAGCCTGTGGCCATGTTCTGGCGGAACCAGTCAAAACCCCACGCCCTTTTCCCGATACCCGGCGAAGCGCGGTCGATGGCTATGCTCTCGGGTCGTTGGCAGCTGACGATTTTGCATTGGTCGATACCTTGGGGGCCGAGGATATCCCGCGTTCGGCGCTAAGCGGCAATGCTGCCGCAGCAGTCATGACCGGTGCGACCGTGCCGGCAGGTGCACAGACCGTTGTTCGGGTGGAAGATGTGTTGCTGAAAGGGTATCGGGTCGAGCCAAAAGTCGAATTGGTTGCCGGTGCCAACATCAACGGGATCGGTGAAGAGGCCGAAAAGGGGGTGGCGGTTCTGGGCGCAGGGGAGCGGCTGAATGCGGTTTCCCATAGTGTGCTGTGCTACCTGGGGGTGGACCAGGTCCAGGTCTTTCGGCGACCGCGTATCGGCATTCTGATTACCGGTAACGAGTTGTTGCGGCCGGGACAACAGCACCGTCCGGGGATGGTCTACGAGTGCAACAGCTACCTGTTGCGGAATATGCTGAACAGAATGGGCATCGATGTCGTGGTCCGCGGGCCGGTGGCCGACTCTCCGGACGTCTTGTCCAAGGTTCTCGACCAACTGGCCTGGCAAAACGATCTGGTGGTCACCTCCGGCGGGGTATCGATGGGGAAATTTGATTACATCAGGCCGCTGCTCAAGCAGAGTGGCTTTGAATTGCTGGTCGATCGAACCAAAATAAAGCCGGGAAGGCCGATGCTGGTTGCCCGCAGGGACCAGCAGCTGTTTTTTGGCATGCCAGGTTATCCGGCAGCCTTTCTGGTCAATCTGTTTGTGTATCTGGCCCCGGTACTACGCAAGCTGAGCGGCCTGCGCTCCATTCATCCGAGCTACCGTACTGCCCACCTGAAAACAGCTGTGACTGGCCGAATCGGCCGGAGCGATATGATTCGCGTTCAGTTGGAGCAAAATGGTTCGGTGACTGACGCAACCCCGCTCCAAAGTCAGTTAACATCACATTTTATCAATATGGCCGGCTGTAACGGATTGGTGGTTCTTGATGAGGATTGCGCAGGGCTGGCCGCCGGGACCGAAGTTCAGGTGCTGGACTTTGCTGCTGTTATCGGGTGAATTGTTGGGCTATAATAAGGAGCTATCATGAATATGCAAGAGCAGATCAACACGTGGAAAAAAGATCCGGAGTTTGTCAAAAGAGTCGGTATGATTCTTTGTCACAATGGAATTGTGCGGGGAACGACCCGTGAAGGGGGCAAGCCGGTCACTCGGGTCAGAGTCACTCCGGATCAGGAAAAAATTGCCGCCCTGCGTGCCGAATATGAGCAGGCTCCGGGTATTTATCGGGTTGCCGTTGAGGCCCATGGCGGTGAATTGAACCCCGGTGATGATTTACTGTTCATTCTGGTGGCCGGCGATATTCGTGAGAATGTCAAGGCAACCCTGGCAGAATTGCTTGATCGCATCAAATCGGAAGCGGTTAAAAAAGAAGAATTTCTCGCCTGATCTGCGTGCCCGGCATGGGGACCTTTTGTTCCCATGCCGGCGGACTCTTTTCCCTGGCAACAGACCTAACAGGAAAGCTGTATGAGCAAAGCGATTGCTTTTGTCGCCCGTTTGTCGGGGACTGGCAAAACAACCCTGGTCGAAGCGGTTATTAAAATTCTGGCCGCACGCGGCTATCGGGTCGGGGCCATCAAGCATGACGCCCATGATTTTGAAATCGACAAGCCGGGTAAGGACAGCTACCGTTTTACTGCGGCGGGTGCCGCAACAATGGTGGTCGCGTCCCGTCGAAAAACTGCCGTGGTCAGGCAGAATCCGGATGCTCCCAAACTTGAATTCCTGCTCGACAGTTACTGTCGCGATTTGGATATTGTCCTCGTCGAAGGGTTTAAGGGAGGGTCTTTGCCCAAGATAGAAGTTCACCGGCAAGGGTTTTCCCCTTCTCCAACTCTTGCGGAATCAGGTGCTTTGAATCACGTCGTCGCCATTGCCTGCGATGGCGACTGTAGCGAAACCGATTTGCCTCATCTGGATCTGAACGATCCCGAGGCGGTTGCGGATTTTGCCCTGCAACATGCCATGTTGATTTAAGCAATTTTCCGCCCACCTTTTTACCGCCGATCCTAGCGAATTTTCAACCTTTTCCAGGACCGTTCGTCTGCATCACCCTGCCTTTTGCCCCGCCCGGACCGAGCCTTTGTCATTGACTGACAGTGGATTTACGTTAAAGTGGCAGCATTGAAATAATCCCTTTAATAAGCAAATGTTATTGAGAAAACTGATGTTGAAATTCAACTCCCGGATTTGGGGCTCCTTGTTGGCCGCCGTTTTGTTTGGCGCCGCACTGTGGGTATTGCATCGTTCCCTTGGCGCGTTTCATTATCAAGATATTGTCCGCCAGTTGCATACCATCCCTGCAAACAGCTTGATGATGGCGCTACTGCTGACCGGTTGCAGCTATCTGGTGTTGACCTCTTACGATCTTTTGGCGGTCCGCTATATCAACCACAAGCTGGCGATACCAAAAGTGATGCTGGCTTCCTTCGCGAGTTATGCCCTGAGCAACAATATCGGCCTGTCTCTGTTGATGGCGGGTTCGGTACGCTACCGCTTTTATTCGACCTGGGGCTTGTCGGCCGAAGAGATTTTGCGCCTGGTCGGATTTACGGTGGTGACCTTCTGGATGGGACTCTTGACTGTGGGTGGTGGAGTCTTTGTTTTTAGTTCCCTAAGCCTGTCGCAAGTGTCAGGCTTGGCATTTCTATCAGTACATGCGCTGGGCTGGATCTTTCTTGCTTTGGTCTTTTCCTACCTGCTGATCCTCAGGGTGCGAAAAACTCCGCTGCGTCTGCGCTCCTGGATCTTCAGTTTGCCGACCCTCTCTTTGGGGGGAGCTCAACTCGTCATCGGAACCCTTGACTGGGTTCTGGCCGGCAGTGTTCTTTATGTGCTTATTCCGCCTTCCTCTCCGGTGACGTTTGCCCAATTTCTCGGGGTATATCTGCTCGCTCAGATCGTGGCGTTGATCAGTCATGTGCCGGGCGGGTTGGGTGTGTTCGAGTCGGTTATTTTGCTCTTTCTCCCGGGAATTCCAGCTGCCGCGCTGCTCGGCAGTCTCCTGCTTTACCGGGGTATTTATTACCTGCTGCCGCTGGCGCTGGCCACTCTGACCCTGGTCGGCACGGAAATGTACGCTCGGCGGCGCGTTGTCAGCCGCCTGGTCAGAGCTGCCGGCCAGTGGGGCGGGCTGATGGTTCCTCAGCTGTTGGCTCTTTCCACCTTTGTTGCCGGGGCGATCCTGCTGTTTTCCGGCGCCACCCCGGCGGAACCCCAGCGGCTTCACTGGCTGAAGGAATTTTTGCCCCTCCCGGTCATGGAAATTTCCCACTTTTTAGGCAGCCTGATCGGTGCGGTCCTGCTGCTGTTGGCCAGGGGGATTCAGCGTCGGCTGGATGCGGCGTATTTGTTGACCGCGGGATTGCTCGCGGCCGGGAGTGTGTTTTCGCTGCTCAAGGGAGTGGATTACGAAGAAGCCTTACTGCTTGGGGGGATGCTGCTGGCACTGCTGCCCTGCCACCGGTATTTTTACCGTAAATCTTCGCTGCTGGGGGAATCGTTCAGCCTGGAATGGATCGTAACCATCCTGATCGTGTTCAGCTGTTCGGCCTGGCTCGGTTTTTTTGCTTACAAGCACGTCGCCTATTCCCATGAACTATGGTGGCACTTTTCCTTTCACGGCGATGCGCCCAGGTTTCTCCGGGCGGTCGTCGGGGTCGGCGCCTTTCTCCTTCTGTTTGGACTGGTCAGGCTGCTCAAGCCCGCCAAGGTTGAACCGCAACTGCCGGATGCGGCAGGGTTGGAGCAGGCCCGCCAGGTTATCGATAGCGTTCCCGAGACATCAGCCAATCTGGCCCTGCTGGGAGATAAAGCTTTGCTGTTCTCACCGCAGCGGGACGGCTTTGTCATGTATGGCATTGAAAAACGCTCCTGGATCGCCCTTGGCGACCCGTTTGGATCTCTTGACGTGGCCCGTGATCTGGCCTGGCAGTTTCGAGAGCTGGTCGAGCAAAACGGTGGGCAGACCATCTTTTACGAGGTTGGTCCAAAGCTGATGCATATCTATCTGGACATGGGGTTGATGCTGTTCAAGCTTGGCGAAACCGCCCGGGTCCCTTTGGCCGACTTTTCCCTGGAGGGGAAAAAACGCAGTAGCCTGCGCTACACCAAACGGCATCTGGAAAAAGAAGGGTATTGTTTTGAGGTTATTCCGGCTCCACCGAGCGCCGCGCTTCTGGCTGAAGTCAAAGCGGTTTCCGATGCCTGGCTCGGGACCAAGAATGTCCGCGAAAAAGGGTTTTCCTTGGGGTTTTTCGATGCCTCTTACCTTGCTAATTTTCCCCTTGCCGTGGTCAGGCGGCATGATGAAATCATTGCTTTTGCCAATTTATGGCCCGGATCCGACCAGGAAGAATTATCCATCGACCTGATGCGCTTTCGCCCGGAGAGCCCCAGTGGGATCATGGATTTTCTCTTTGTTAACCTGCTGCTGTGGGGGCAGGAGCAAGGCTATCGGTTCTTCGATCTGGGCATGGCTCCTTTGTCGGGGATGGAAAATCGCCCCTTTGCACCGGTCTGGCATCGGATTGGCGCTTTTGTTTTCAGGCAGGGCGAGCATTTTTACAATTTTGAAGGCCTGCGCGCCTATAAACAAAAGTTCAATCCGCTCTGGGAGCCGCGCTATCTCGCCTGTCCGGGCGGACTGGCACTACCGCATGTGTTGCTGAATGTGTCCACGTTGATCAGCGGAGGGATCAAGGGGCTTATCGGCAGGTAGCCTGGAGAATTGTGCCGGGCGCGAATAATGAACAACTTGGTAAAATGATAAGGACCAGGTGCAATCGGGTTGCTGGAATTATTTGCGCATTGCCCTTTTATCGCCAGGACTGCTGCCGGAAGCTGTTGCTAGGGAGGTCTCTATGTCCGAAGAATCGATTTTTTTTCTGCCGGTCAAGGACTACTGCCACCGTGGTTTGATTACCTGTCAGCTCACTGATCGAGTGGTTGACGCCGCCCTGATGATGCGCAGCAAAGAGATCTCCAGTTTGATCGCTTGCGACGAGCATGGGCAACCGATCGGGATCATGACCGACCGCGATCTGCGCAGCAAAGTGGTCGCCGAAGGCAAGGCTCCGGCCACATTAACGGTTGCCCAGGTCATGACCGCTCCGGTGATCTCCGTGACGGAACACGACTCACTCTTTGAGGTTCTCTATTGCATGTCCCGGCACCGCATTCATCGGGTCGGGGTGGTCGATCAGCACAATACCCTGGTCGGGATCATCAATGAATCGGATATTATCCGTCTGCAGAACCGCTCCCCGCAACGTTTGTTGCGTGCCATCGATGAAGCGGGAAAGATTTCCGAACTGAAGACCATTCATGGGGAAACCCAGCAGCTGGTGGTGTTCTTAAGCCGCAGCGGGGTGCCGACCGACCAGCTGATCCGGCTCATTTCGCTGTTGAACGATCAGTTGTCCGACAAACTGGTCAAACTGCTCAAGCGCGGCCGTTTTGCAGAGATGGGGCGGAAAAATGCCTTTCTGGTTCTGGGCAGTGAGGGGCGGCGTGAGCAGACCCTGAAAACCGATCAGGACAATGCCATGATCTATGCCGATGATGTCACGGCCGAAGAACTGACTGACATCGAAGCGTTTTCCCACTTACTGATTGATGCGTTGATCGAAATCGGAGTGCCCGAATGCCCCGGTGGGATCATGGCGCGCAATGACTTCTGGAGACGCTCGCTAAGCCAATGGCAGGATGCCATCGATGGCTGGATTGCTTCCCCCAGTGGCGAGAATATTCTCAATTTCAGCATGTTTTCAGATATGCGGACTCTCTGCGGGAATGCCGCGCTGGAGCGGGACTTGCGCGCTCATGTGATCCGCAGGGCTGAAGAAAATACCATTTTTCTGGCCCGTATGGCCGCCAATGTCTGCCGTTTTGTGCCGCCCCTCGGCTGGTTTGGACGGATCAAGACCGAAGCCGGCGGGAAATATGCCGGCCAACTCGACCTGAAGAAGGCGGGTATTTTCGCCCTCACCGAAGGGGTTAAGACCCTGGCCCTGAGCATTGGCGTTCTGGGCGGAAACACCCATGATAAATTACTGCTGTTAAAGGACCGCGGGGTTCTCAGCCAGCAGCAGGTTGACGATATCGATGCCAGTTTTAATTTGCTGACTTTTTTACGTCTGCGCAGTCAGGTCGCGGCCCATGTCGCCGGGCGGGAAATCAGCAATCATATTTTTCCTGCGGCCCTGGATCGGGTTGAACGGGGCCGGCTCAAGTTGGCTCTGGAGGTCGTCGATTCTTTTGAAGGTATGCTCAAACAACATTTTCAACTCGATATGCTCAGAGGGTAGTGTGCCGGGCTTTCCCGCCTCGTCGGGAACCCACCGCATGTCTCCTTCTGGCCGCGACCGGCCATGACCGATTTATCCAAACCGCCATTTGCCATTCGTAACGTCCGTTTGTTCCTTGCTTTTCGGGTGCTGTTCAACGCGCGTTTTTACTATCCGGTCTTCTCCATCCTGTTTCTCGATTTTGGCCTCACCCTGGCCCAGTTCGCCCTGCTGAATGTGGTGTGGGCGGTCAGTATTGTGGTTTGTGAGGTTCCTTCCGGAGCCCTGGCCGATATCCTCGGTCGCCGCAATCTGCTGGTCCTGGCTGGCGGGTTGATGGTGATCGAAATCATGCTTTGGGCCTTTGTTCCGCGGGACAATCTACAGCTGCTGTTCTGGGTGTTCGTCCTTAATCGGATCTTGAGCGGAATGGCCGAGGCGGCCGCTAGTGGTGCCGATGAAGCGCTGGCTTACGACAGTTTGGTCCGTTATGGCAATCCGGCCGATTGGGGGCGGGTTCTGGAACGGCAGATTCAGTTGCAGTCCGCAGGATTTGTCATGGTCATGACCCTGGGGGGCTTGGTTTATGATCCGCACTTTGTGCAAGGGGCTTTGCACCTGGTCGGTTTTGATGCAACCGTCACCCGGGCTGCGACGTTGCGGTTACCGATTTATCTGACCTTGGCGACGGCCGTACTGACCTTGCTGGCCGCGCTGGGGATGCAGGAGGTGGCCAGCGCTCAGCAGCGAGCGGCGGCAAACCCGTCCCTGCTGGCCGAGTCATTAAAGCTGATCTGGCAGGCTGCCCGCTGGATCTTTCGAACGCCGCTGGTGCTGGGGCTGATGCTGTTCGGTTTGTTGTATGACAGTGTGGTGCGGATGTTGCTGACCATGGCCAGTCAGTATTATCGCCTGATCGGGGTTCCAGAGGCCTGGTTCGGAGCGCTGGGTTCCCTCCTTGCGCTAAGTGGTCTGCTGATGCCCATTTTGGCCAGACGACTGGTCTCCAGGCGTTCCCTGGTTTTTAATTTGCTGCTGATCGCCGGAATTATCATGGCCGGGTTGGTCGGGATGGCGCAGTTGCAAAACTATGCCGGGCTGGCGCCGGCGCTGTTGCTGTTCGGCAGCTTTAACCTGGTGGGATTTTTCTTGAGTTACTATCTGAATCGCTTGACCGATTCAGCGCAGCGGGCGACGGTCCTCAGTTTCAAAGGCTTGTTTCTGAACCTTGGCTATGGGATGATCGGATTGCTTTATTCTTTTCTGCTCGCTTTGCTGCGTGGACAAGTCCCGCCAAGCGTTGGCGCTGTTCAGGAAGAGCTGCTGAAAAACCGGATCTTTGCCGAATCATTGCCCTGGTTCGGCTGGTATTTCGGCGTTTGTTTTTTGCTTTTGCTCGGCTGTTTTACCAGGACTTTTTATCGCAGCCGGTCTTTTCGAGAGGCGCTGAAAAGACCCTGATCTTAAACACTCATCGCGATGCCCGGGTGAGGCTGATGATGTCCCAATATCGTTCTGTGCTTCTGCGCGTTGTTTTATTTCTATTTACAGCAGCCTGTGTGCTGCTCCCTGCCTGCACTCCCCCCGTGGCGACCTCGGTTCCTGAGCCGGTGGCCGACCCGATTGCGGCGTTGATTGATGAGCCCGCACAGGCGCAGCAATCCTTACGGCATATGGGGTTTTCCGTGCAGGTCGGAGCCTTCAGCCAACAGGAAAATGCGGTCCGTCTGGAGCAGGCCCTTAAACTGCAGGGACTGGATGCCTATTCATTTCTTCACGAGTCGGGCCTCTACAAGGTCCGTTTCGGTGATCAGCAGGATTATCAGTCGGCGCGGCAACTCGCCGAAAAAATGCGCAATCAGGGTGTCATTGGGAGATTTTTTATTGTTACCCCGGCTGATTATTCCGTGGCCCGGATGGGGACCGATAAACCTGATGCGTTGCGCCAAGAATTGGTCCGCACCGCGAAGCGATTTCTCGGTGTTCCTTATCGCTGGGGCGGCGAGGACAGCACCAATGGTTTTGATTGCAGCGGGTTGACCATGGTCAGCTATCGCCTGAACGGCCTGGATCTGCCACGCAATTCCAGAGCTCAGTTCCAGGCCGGGCGGGCCGTTGAGAAAGCTCGCTTAAAGCAGGGCGACCTGGTGTTTTTCGCAACCAAGGGCGGGACCCGGGTGACTCATGTCGGGATGTATGTCGGGGACGGAAAATTCATTCATGCTCCCCGCACCGGAAAGACGATTCGGATCTCCAGTCTGGCGAGTCGATATTTCCGGAGGACCTATGTCGGCGGACGGACTTACCTGTAAGTAGTTTTCATCCGGAAACGGCTTTTTCCCGCTGTAGCCGCGTCAATCTTCAAGCTTACTTGTGCGGGGTAACGATGTACGCCTCCGCGCAAGCCCTTGATTTCCTTGCTACAACGGAAAACTGCTCGTTTCCAATCTGAAAACTTAATGATTGCCATCCAGTGTTTCCGGATGACAACTAAGTAGTTTTCATCCGGAAACTTAGGTGGGGTACTGTAACGTTTCTGATCTGGAAACGGTTTAAGGGTAGGCCTGTACCCAGGTGACGGCTCGCTCCAGGTCCGAGAACAGCCTGATGTTAAGCCCTTTATCGAACAGGATCTTTTGCAGCAGCAGTTCATTCCTTTGGTACTCTATGGCTGTGACCAGCGCCATTTTGCGTAGCGGCGAGCGGTTTTTGTAGCGCAGGATGGTTTCTGCGACCAGATCCAGACTCATTTTCTCAGCGGCACAGGAAATCCCCCGTTTATCAATGACCAGCCCGGTACACTGCGCATCTTCCAACTTGCTCAGGATGGGCCGGTAAAGGTTATCGATGCATTGTTCGCAATGGGACGGGCCACTGCAGGTGACAAGCATGCATTCATCCCGGATTTCATAGCGCCAATGGAAGGGGGGCTGGCCTTCGTTGGAGGTCAATGTCTGCTGAGAAATATTCATGAGGAGTTTTTTCCGATCCGCATGGCAATAATTCTTTTCCCTCGCCTGATAGCCTTACCTCTGAAATATAACTGAGTTTCCAAAAAGACTACAAGAGCTTGCCGACGCGGAGAAAAAGGGAGGTTTTCTCTTTTCAGGCCTGAGTTCCTGGTGGGGAGCGCTCGTTGTTCCAGCGTTTATTGTAAAAAGTACCGTGAAAATAATCAGTTGTGGTTCTGTTTGGGATTTTTCAACGGTCTTTCCAAGCCCTTCATATCACGCAGTTATCAGGTGCGCTAATCGGAGTATTAGAAACTTTCGTTAAAAACCTGCAGGCAATCTCACCCGAGGGATTCAGAATGGGGCGAAGGCCCTTTATCAGGGTAACGTCCGGAGCTGATCAAACAGCTCCGGACGTCTCAGGCGTTACTTGAGATTGTCGAGATCATGGGCCGTGTTATGACAATTTCCGCACAACGGGAATTTGGCGTGGATTCCTGGCGCATGCGGGGTGCCGTGACAGTCGCTGCACAGCGGGGTGGTCTGATGTTTGTCCTGGTGGCATTCGACACAGCTGAGACTGCGATGTTTGGTTTTGGTTGCCATGAGCAGCTCATAAGCATCGCTATGACAGGCCCCACAGAGGTTGCTTTGGGTTGATTCCGGGTAGGCCAGGACGGTCGGGGCGTGGGCGGCATGACAGGTCGAACAATCAGTCTGGGTCATCTCTGTTGAATGCGGGTCGTGACAGGTCGTGCAGGCTGGAATTTCACCATGCTTTTCGGCATGGCAAAAGTTGCATGAGAACTCGCTGTGACGACTGGGGTTGGCTTCCATTTGCGCATTCTGTTCGCTGTGGCAGGTCAGACATTCCGCTTTCAATTCTCCGCTGAGACTGATCTGTAACGGCTGATGCGGGTTGTGGCAATTGTTGCATTCCGCCAGGGCGTAGTGATCACTCCCCTCGTGACATTGGCTGCACGCCGGAATGTTGTTGGCACTAGCCGGTCGGTGACCGCTGTGGCAGTCGAGACAATCCACCTGCTTTTTGTGGGCAGCACCGGCGTCAGCGATTTGCTGTGACTCAACCTCATGACATTTGACACAGTCGTCAACAGAAAGGGTCGGGGCTGCGGCAACCGGCTGGCTAATAAAGAACAGCAGGGCTGAGCTTAGGATGAACAGGGGCAGGCAGCGGTTTTTCATTTTAAGGTCACCTCCAGGTTTGGAATATGGCAATTTGGCAGCAGATACTTTTTTGCTGCATCACAGTTGGCATCGTCCATCAGGGGCCGGTTGGCCTAAAACCCGAAATAGCAATCACCCCGGTTCCCGAGCAAATGGAAAATTTTGTTATTTGCAAGAAATAAACCAAGGGTTCTTGAGAAAAGAATCAATGATATTAATGAGTTGCAGCCATGATGACGGGACTTTTCTGAAGGTTTTCCCGGCAACTATGGATATGACCAGATCCGACCTGGCAAAATCCCCAGATGGACGGTTATCTTATTGGAGGCTGGTTGGATCTTTGGCCAGCCAGCGTTTGACGGTATTGCGATCGATATTCAGCTTGGCGGCCGTATGGCTGATGTTGTGCCCCTGCTCCCGGTAAGTTGTTGCAACTGTGTTGATGATGATCTCTTCCAGGGTTGTGGCACTTTGTCGGCTTGCTTCCGGCTGTATGGCGAGTGGTTTGAGGATCATCGTCTCAATCAGTTGCTGATTAAACAGGCCTTGTAGAGAGACATATTTCTCAACCAGGTTTTCCAACTCGCGGACGTTTCCGGGCCAGGAATAGTTGGTCAGAAGGCGTAGAAACTGCTCGGATGGCGGTTTCGCGGAGGTGTTTTTGGTGCCAGCAAATTTCTCGAAATAGTGCAAAAACAGGCAGCTGATGTCAGGCTTGCGTTCTCGCAAGGGGGGGATTTGCAGGTCCAGAACGTTGAGACGGAAGAAAAGGTCCCCGCGGAAGCTTCCGGCAGCGATTTCTCCGGCAGGGTTTTTATTGGTAGCAGAAATAATGCGGACGTTGGTTGGAATGATTTTATTGTCGCCGATACGCATAATTTCATGGGCCTGCAGTGCTCTGAGCAGTTTGGCCTGAAGATAGATATCGATTTCGGTGATTTCATCAAGAAACAAAGTGCCATCGTTGGCCAGTTCGAACAGGCCTGTTTTGCCCGAGCGCAAGGCTCCGGTAAAGGCTCCAGGAGCATAGCCGAACAGTTCGCTTTCCAGAAGGGCACTGGACAGTGCGGCACAGTTGACGGCGACAAAGGGGCCATCGGCAATGGGGCTGGCATTGTGAATGCTTTGGGCAAACAGCTCTTTGCCGGTTCCAGTCTCTCCCTGAAGCATGATGTTACTGGTCGTTTTGCTGTATTGACCGGCAACCTGCAGCAACTCTTTCATGGCCTCGGACCGATGAATGATATCCTCGAAAACATATTTTGCGTAAAAGCCTTTATCACGCAGTTTTTTGCGAATAATGTTGCCCGCTTCCTGGATATATTCGACTTGCTGGAAGCGGATGACGGCAGAGCTATGCGGATTGTCCGGACTGATCAGGATGTAGTCGATGGCAAACCTTTTGGTTGCATAGGGAATAACAATATTGGTGGTGGTTTTTCTTTTCAGGATGGCCGTATCAAGCTCGTTGGAGTGGAACAGATGGTAAAAGGACTGATTGAGGAGTTCGCTACGGGCCTTACCCAGCAAGGCACAGCCCCGCTGATTAATCTCTTCAATGATACCGTCCGCATTGACCAGGATGGCGCCGTCTTTGGTGAAATTGAGGACCGCCGCCAGTTTTTTCTGCGTTCACAATGTGTCTTTTCAGGTTGTTCAGAACCAGCAT
This sequence comes from Geopsychrobacteraceae bacterium, assembly GCA_963668145.2. Lineage (GTDB taxonomy): Bacteria > Desulfobacterota > Desulfuromonadia > Desulfuromonadales > Geopsychrobacteraceae > Seleniibacterium. Next base: position 200,701 of record CAXXJU010000020.1, on the reverse strand, counting down.
GCCCCTTTCAAAGGCGTCCACAATGGTTTCCATGCTGGATTCGATCAAATGGAAATTGATCGAATAGTGTTGTGCGGCTTTGACCGAAACGGCATCGCCGATAACCACGTCAGCCCGCCAGTCGATGACCTGTTCAAAAATCTCGTCCAAACTCTGGTTGTCCTTGATTTCAAAGGTCTGGTGTGACCGTTTGAGAATGTCGCAAACCGGCTGGGCAAGGTTCAGGAACTGGGGAAAGCCGACCACTGCGATGCGCATGGTTGCATCGGTATGTTCATAAATATAGGAAAGGAGCTGGAAGTAGGAGGCCCCAACTTCGATGACCTCCAGGTTCAACTGTTCGCGGATTAGTCGTGCTGTACCGCCACGGCTAATAATGATCTGCGCACCTGCCGCAATGGCATCCTTAGCCGCTTTGACCCCTTCTTCCAGATCTCCTAAATAGACTCGGGCGGGATAGGCATTGGTGTCAATGATACTTTGGGCCTTGCTTTGAATCATTTCATACGGGGCAATAAAAGCCAGTTCCATGACACGCTCTCTGGAGTTGGTTGACAATTGTAGGAATAGCAGATCGCTAAACCTTAACCGAATATTGCAAATTGCACCAGTTTCTGATGTGAGATAATTGGCTGCGGAGATTTTTTCGTAGATTGTTTCCGTGGTCAGGATATCCCAATAAGATCTTAATTTTACAAGTAAAAATCCACTAAAATCTAACTTTTTGTGATTGCTGAAATGTTGTCAGAGTAGGTGTTGTGTTGAGCTTGTTGTATTGTTCATCAGCGTATTGATTAAAAATGCTCTAGAAGTCTGTGGTTTGGTTTCAATTGATGAATGAAGTCTCTATGATTTCAGGTAGATAGAATGTTGGCATGAGGATTGCTTTTTTGTGGGCGAATGCCGCGTTCCTTCCCACGGCACAGGGAACGGGCGGCCTGATGATTCAAGGGTTGGCACCCGGGCCGATGCTGTTTCAAACCAACCCGGATATTGTCGTCGGCATTTTCGGCGGTACCTTTATCGAGACCTTCTTCATGTTTGTTTTTGGCATGCTGCTGATCCCGGTCTTTTCACGAATTCTAAAGGTTCCCCGCCATATTTTGGCGGTCCTGATTGTGATCTTCTGTTTTATCGGTTCTTTTGCGATCAATCTTAATCCTGTGGACCTTTATAGCATGGTCGGGTTCGGTGTTTTGGGATGGGGAATGCAAAAATTTGGTTTCAGCCAGGCTGCATTTTGTATCGCGTTGATTCTTGGCCCCATGACGGAGTCCAACCTGCGGAGGGGTTTATTGCAGACGAGCGACAATGTGGTGGCGTTTCTTTCTGGCCCTATCACATTGACCTTTTTGCTGTTGTCAATCCTGTCGCTGGTCTGGCCGATAATTAAAGAGGCCAAGTTGAAAAGAATGAAAAATCGCTAGCAGATTGATCAGCGGGAAAAATAATGCGAAGGAGTCCTTATCGGAATGCCAGAAGCGGATAGAAAAATGAAAAAGTTTGCAATAATCGCTGATGATCAAACCGGGGCGGGCGACTCGGGAGTCCACTTTGCTTTGGCCGGTAAACCGATGGCTTTGATCCTTGATTTCGCAGCGATGAAGGGGCAACTGGCAGCCTTCAACAGGGTTGTTATCTCGACCGACAGTAGGTTTCTGGATGGGGTGGCTGCGGCCAAACAGGTCGAGGCGGTTGTCAAATGCTGCCTTACTGCCGGTTTCAGGAAATTTTACAAGAAAATCGATTCAACCATGCGTGGAAATACCGGCAGCGAGATTGCAGCAATGCTTGCTGCGAGCCAATGCTCTGCCGCCCTGATTTGTCCGGCTATCCCCAGACAGGGGCGCATTTGTTGCAATGGCGAGATCCTGGTTAATGGCCTACCCCTAGCCGAATCCGCCATGGGACAAGATCCATTTCACCCTTTGACGACTTCGGTTATTGCCGATTTACTCAACCTTCAAAGCAATTTACCCAGCTGTCATCTCTCTCTGGCGGATGTTCGCAGCAGTGCAGAAGCATTACTTGCCAAGGTGAATAGTCGTCTTCTTCGCGGCTGTCGTCTGATCATTGCTGACGCGGCGGAACAAAGTGACTTGGACAAATTAGCTGAACTGCTGGCCGGCAAGCCTGAATTGTTGCCGGTTGGAGCAGCTGGATTGGCCGAGGCAATTTCGGCGCAGGAAATAAGCGCCGGCTGCGAAGAGGATTTCACACAACAGGCCGGTGGGCGGATGCTGGCCGTGGTCGGCAGTTTGACGGATATCTCCAGAGATCAAGCGGATATTGCCGGCGCTAGTGGAGCTTTTCAGGTGCTTGAGTTTAATGCGGTTGCCGGCCGGGCTGACCTGGACAGGGAAATAAATCGTTTAATCGGCGAAATTCAGAACGCCCCGCGAGGACACCTGTTGTTGCGCACAAAGCGGCCGAACAGCAAGGAAGGCCAGACGCCAGTGGACGGAGAACTGGTTGCCGAACTGCTGGGCCGGGTCGCCCGAGCGATCTGTCAGCAGGTGGCCTGTCGCATTGTTTTCGCAACCGGGGGGAGTACCAGTATGGGGGTTGCAAAAGCTTTGGGAATCAATGCCGTGACCATTGAAAAAGAGCTGTTGCCTGGGGTCGTACTTGGCTCCTGCCGCGCTCCGGGAATGCCGGTGCGTTGGTTTATTACCAAATCCGGCGGCTTCGGCCATGCGCGAACCTTGCAAGAGCTTGCGGAGTGTTTTGTACTGCAGACTGAGGATGAAGATAATCATGAGTAGCAGACCCAGATTGGGAATTACAATGGGTGATCCCGCCGGGATCGGCCCGGAAATTATTGTCAAGGCCCTGAGCGAAAAACGGATTTATAATCTGTGCGAACCGATCGTGATTGGTCAGCCGGACATTTTGCGGCTAGCCGTTTCCGACGTGGTTAAGGCCGATCTTGAGGTCAACGTCATTGATACGGTGGAGCAGGCTCGTGGGGCCTTTGGCACTATCGATGTTTTACCGGTAGGTGGTCTTGAGCTGGCTGAATTTGCTTATGGCAAGCTCAGCGCCCAGTGTGGCGAAGCAGCTTTTCGCGCCGTGGAAACAGTCATCCGCCTGGCTCTGGCAGGCAGGCTAGACGGCACGGTTACCGCGCCGTTAAACAAGGAAGCCATGAATCTGGCGGGCCACCATTATGACGGGCACACCGAAATTTATGCCAGGCTGACCGGGACCGACAAATATTCGATGATGCTGGCTGACGGTAATCTGCGGGTTGTACATGTCACCACTCATATGCCGCTGGTCAAGGTCAGTGAAAAGCTGACCATTGAGCGGGTCCTGGATGTGATCCGATTGGGAAACAACGCCTGCCTGCAATTGGGTATTAAACAACCACGCATCGGGGTCGCCGGGTTTAACCCTCATGCCGGGGAAAATGGTCTGTTTGGCAGCGAAGAGCAGACCGCAATCACACCGGCCATCGAAGCCGCCCGTGGTGAAGGGATTGATGCACAAGGTCCCTATCCGCCTGATACGGTATTTTGTAAGGCGGCTGGCGGCGGCTTTGACCTGGTTGTTGCCATGTATCATGATCAGGGGCACATCCCCCTGAAAATGCAGAGTTTTATTTATGATGACACCACCGGCACCTGGTCGGGGATGACTGGGGTTAATGTCACCCTCGGTCTGCCGATCGTCAGGGCTTCTGTGGATCACGGAACGGCCTTTGAAAATGCCGGTAAAAATGTTGCCAGCGCCCAGAGTATGGTTAACGCCATCGAATATGGGGCTATGCTGGCTAAAGGGCGCAAGTCCTGAAAATAGACTGAACAGGAGTTGGTTATGATTCGTCAATTTAAAAGCCTGTTACCATCGCGTGTCGATTTCGGGCCCGGAAAAGTTCAGGGTCTTGTTGATATGGTCGAAGGAAAAACAGTTCTGCTGCTGAGTGATCAGGGGCTGAAAAAATGTGGCATTACCGCCCAAATTTATGATTTGTGCGAGGGCGCGGCCCTCTCGGTTCAGGAATTTGCCAATGTGCCGTCGGAGCCGACAGAGGATGAGGTTAATCTGGTTGTCAGTTCACTGACGGATCTTTCTATTGACGTCATTGTTGCAGTCGGTGGTGGTTCGGTCATGGACACCGCCAAGCTGGTTGCTGTTATGGTTGGTGCCGGAGCAACCCTTGAACAGATGTTTGCCGGGCAGTTGCCGACCGAGCGCAAGGCCGAATTGATCATGGTTCCGACGACTGCCGGGACAGGTTCGGAAGTGACACCTAATGCAATTGTGTTTAGGCCGTCGTTGAATCTTAAGGTCGGCATCGTCTGCGATGTTTTTATGCCGGACAAAGTTATCCTTGATCCCGAGCTGCTGACCGGCCTGCCTGCTGCAATTACGGCGGCAACCGGTATGGATGCCTTATGTCATGCGCTGGAATGCTACATCTGCAACAAGGCCAACCTGCTCAGCGATATGATGGCCATTGAAGCGACGCGGCTGATCTTTAAAAGCCTGAAGCGCTGCGTTGCTGATGGTAACGATCTGGAAGCGCGAGCTGATCTGTTATTTGCGGCGTTTTTAGGCGGGGCTTGTATCGCCTCATCAGGAACCAATGGGGTCCATGCTTTATCTTACCCGCTGGGTGGTCGTTACCGGATTCCCCATGGTATTTCCAATGCCATTCTGCTGGCACCGGTATTTGATTTCAATAAAGACAGCTGTCTTGACAAGTTGGCGGCCATTGCTTATCTGACTGGTGAGGAGGTGAGGGGGAAAACAACAGCAGAGAAGGCCGACATTCTGGTTCGGGCCCTTTATCAACTCAGCCGCGACTTGGATATTCCGGAAACGATGACCGCTCTAGGTGTTCCGGCGGAAGACCTTGAATCGATTGTTGATGCGGCGCTGCAGGTGAAACGGTTGCTCGATAACAATCCAAAACCGCTAAGTCGTGACGATATTCGTTCAATCTACCAGACTATTATCTAAGCCATTGCGTTTTGCTCTTTGGATGAAATTATGAAAGAGATTCTACCCTTTGTTGCCCTTGTCTCCTGCTTTGATGAAAATGAAAACATTGATTATGCGGCCATTCGCAAACAGGTCCGGCGTCAGGTCAATGCCGGCAATAACCTGCTGGTGTGCGGAACCAATGGTGACTTTACTGCCCTGACATTTCAGGAGAAGGTCCGCGTCTGCGCGGAAGTTGTCGAAGAAGTGGGTGGTAAGGTCAAGGTGCTTGCCAATGCCGGGACCCGTTCAACCTATGAAACGGTACTGCTTGGTAAAGAATTGGTCTCTGTCGGTGTTGATGCCCTGGCCGTTCCCCGTATTTCATCAGCTGCACCCAGGAAGGGCTGATTAACCATTTCAGTAAAGTGGCTGATAGCGTTGATAAACCGACCTATCTTTACGATATCCCGGCGCGGACCCAGAACCACATTGAACCCGTCACGGCAGCCAAGCTGGCCGAACATCCAAATATTCTCGGCATCAAGGACAGTGGTGGCAGTAATGCCAACGCAGTCGCTGAGCTGGCTATCGGTTGTATGTTGTCCCTGGCCGGATATGTAACAGATAAAAAAAGGCCTCAAGGGATGCTCCCTTAAGGCCTTTTTTTTTGTCCTCCATGGTGTTAATCGCTCAATTCAGCGCCTGATTGACGATCTCACGCGCTTCAGCCTGAATCTGGGCAAGGTGTTCTTCCCCTTTAAAGCTTTCCGCATAAATTTTATAGACATCTTCGGTGCCGGACGGGCGTGCGGCAAACCAGCCATGGGCAGTGCAGACTTTCAGGCCGCCAATGGCGGCACCGTTGGCCGGGGCATGGGTGAGCTTGGCGGTAATGGGGTCACCGGCCAGGGTTTGTGCTGATACCTGTTCTGGTGACAGGGCCGCCAGTTTGGCCTTTTCTTCACGATTGGCCGGGGCGTCAACCCGGGCGTAGACCGGATTGCCGAAATTGGCAACCAAGTCCTGATAATGCTGCCCCGGATCTTTGCCGGTTACCGCCAGAATTTCACAGGCCAGCAGGCAGAGAATAATGCCGTCCTTGTCCGTACTCCAGACACTACCGTCTTTTCTCAGGAAGGACGCCCCGGCGGACTCTTCGCCACCGAAGCCATAGGAACCATCGACCAGTCCGTTAACAAACCATTTGAAGCCGACCGGCACTTCTTGAAGCTTACGACCCAAAGCCTCAGCAACACGATCTATCATCGATGAGCTGACCAGGGTTTTGCCGATGGCGGCGTCAGGGCTCCAATTGCTGCGGTTGGTAAACAGGTAATTAATCGCGACGGCCAGATAGTGATTGGGGTTCATTAAACCGGCAGATCTGGTGACGATGCCGTGGCGGTCGTAATCAGGGTCGTTGCCAAAGGCGATATCGAAGTCATTTTTCAGCGCAACCAGACTCGCCATGGCATAGGGTGACGAGCAGTCCATACGCACTTTGCCATCGTGGTCAAGGGTCATGAAACTGAAGGTGTAGTCAACCGCCGCATTACGGATGGTCATGTCCAACCCATAGCGTTCGGCAATTGGCTGCCAGTAACGTAAACCGGAACCGCCCATGGCATCGGCACAGATTTTCAGGCCGGCCTTTTTAATGGCCGTCATATCGATGACATTTTCGAGATCGTTTACGTAAGGGGAGATAAAGTCATGGGCGATGGTGGTTTCGGCCTGCAGGGCTGCGGTATAGGATAGACACTTCACGTCCGTATTATTGTTGGTAAGAAGTGCGTTTGCCCGGTCAGCTATCCAACCGGTCGCATCGGTATCTGCCGGGCCACCGTTCGGCGGGTTGTATTTGAATCCGCCGTTATCCGGAGGGTTGTGGGAGGGGGTAATAACAACACCATCGGCAAGTCCAGTTGAACGGTCCTTGTTATATGTCAGGATTGCATGGGAGATGACCGGAGTAGGCGTATAACCGCCATCCTGGTCGATCATGACCGTCACGCCGTTGGCAGCAAAAACCTGTAAAGCGGTTTTCTCTGCCGGAATGGACAGGGCGTGGGTATCTTTGCCCATGAACAGCGGGCCGGTAATGCCCTGATCTGTACGGTAGTCGCAGATAGCCTGGCTGATCGCCATGATGTGGCTTTGGGTGAAGCTGCTTTTCAGTGACGATCCACGGTGTCCGGAGGTTCCAAAAGCGACCCTCTGATCCGGATTGCTGACATCCGGTTGGCGTTCGTAATATAAGCTGATCAGTTCAGCAATGTCGGTCAGATTTTCTGTTTTTACTGGTTTGCCTGCATCGGGGTGTATGGCCATCCTTTGCTCCTGTGATGGGGTTATTGAGTAATGTGCATAATATCCTGTATTTTATTGTCATCCGGAGTTTCCGGATGACAATAAAATAATTTAAGAGTTGAGTGCTACGACACCGTAGACGAAATAGTTCTCTGATCGAATAGCCACGCGTCAACTTCCACGGTTCAGCCATTATAGCTAGTTTCTGTCTGGAAACCGCCCTTTTTCGCAATCTCGGCGTCAATCTACGCATTTGATTGTGCGGCGTAAAGCACTACCCCTTCGCACAAATGCTTGATTTCCTTGACCTTGCGAAAAATTCTGGTTTCCAGATCAGAAACGTTACAGTACCCCACCGGAGTTTCCGGATGACAACTCGTTTAAGAGTCGCTGGCAGCAAAACCGGGACTGTCCCCGCACGGGGGCTGTCCCAGGTCTTTGCAGTGTTAACCGTGACAGTTTCATGGCTTGCAAACTCTTGGGACAGCCCCAGATAGAGCTTGGGACAGTCCCGAGTTTACTGCAAAGTTGCTTAAACTAGCGCCATTCCAGGTTGTCCCTGATCTGTCTCTCTTGCCTGCAAACGCGCCCTCCTGTTGTGATTAAATTCTGATATTCTAAGATCTTTCTGCTAAAATCACCGTTTGCAAGTTTGTCGAACAGAGCTGAATCCTGCCCATAAAATGAGAAGAGATTTGCTGTGAAGCGCCGAAAAAAATCTAAAAAAATCCGTTGGTTTTCCAGAAGAAAGGTGCTGTTTTTCGGCACTCTGGCGATTGTCCTGGTCGCGGTTACTTACATTCTTTACCTCGATTATTCCGTTCGTTCCCGTTTTGAAGGAAAGCGCTGGAAAATACCGGCCAAGGTCTATGCCCGGGCTCTGGAACTTTATCCGGGACAAACCTTGAGCAAAGTGGCTATGAACGCTGAGCTGTCGCTGCTTGGTTACAAAGAGACTGCCGAGCCGCAGGCTCCGGGGACCTTTCACTGGCAAAACCGGACCCTGGATCTGGTCCTGCACCCCTTTACTTTTGGGGATGGTTTTCGTGATCAATTAAGTTTGCGTGTGACTTTTGCCGATAGCCGGGTGCAGACCCTGGAACAGCGCGATACGGGGCTGGATCTCAGCCTGGTGCGTCTGGATCCCCCGTTGATTGGCGGGATCTACCCAGGGAAGAACGAAGACCGGCTGCTGGTGAAATTGGCAGAAGTCTCCCCCTATGTGATCAATGGGCTGCTTTCTGCCGAAGACCGGCGGTTTTACACCCATCACGGCATTGACCTGCGCGGCATCGCCCGGGCGCTGATTTCGACCCTCAGTGGCGATGGGATTCAGGGTGGCAGTACCCTGACCCAGCAGCTGGTGAAGAATTTTTACCTGAGTCCTGAACGCACCCTGCGGCGTAAATTCACTGAAATGGTGATGGCCCTGTTGCTGGAGCTACATTACGATAAACAGGAGATCCTCGAAACCTATCTGAACGAGGTCTACCTTGGTCAGGACGGCAATCGCAGTATTAACGGGATCGGTCTGGCCAGCAGGTATTTTTTCAACAAACCGGCCAGCCAGCTTGATCCGGCTGAAGCGGCTTTGCTGGTGGGGATGCTCAAAGGGCCGTCCTATTATAATCCCCGCACTCATCCCGAACGGGCGCTGGCTCGGCGCAATCTGGTTCTGGAACAGATGGCGGAGGAAGGGTATCTCAGCCCGCAACAGTTGTCCGCTGCGCAGGCGGAAACTCTTGGGGTAATCGAGCGACCACCGCGGGGAACTTCACCCTACCCGGCTTTTCTGGCGCTGGTGCATCGGCAGTTGCGACAAAATTATCGCGACGAAGACCTTCGCTCGGAAGGATTGCAGATCTTTACCACCCTCGACCCGCAGGTTCAGCATGCGGCAGAAAGCGCACTCAGTCAGTCCCTTAAACAGTTAGAGGAAAATCGGGGTATGCCGGCGGCAGTGCTGGAGGGGGCGGTGCTGGTGACCAGTGCTCAGAATGCCGAGGTCGAGGCCGTGGTAGGGGGGCGTGATCCTCGCTTTAAGGGTTTTAACCGGGCGTTGGATGCGTTGCGTCCCATTGGTTCGTTGATCAAGCCCATCGTTTATCTGACCGCGCTGGAACAGCCGCAAAAATACACTCTGGCCACCAAACTGGATGACAGCCCTCTGCTCCTTGAGCAGCCGGGGACGGCTGATTGGGCACCGGAAAACTATGATCATAAGTTTCACGGGGAGGTTCCCCTGTTGACCGCGCTGGCGGATTCATACAACGTCGCGACGGCGCGGCTGGGGCTGGAGCTTGGTGTCGACAGGGTTATGAGCAATCTGCAGCGGCTCGGACTCAATCGGGATCTGCCTGTCTTTGCTGCCAGCCTGCTTGGCGCCAACAGCTTGTCCCCCCTGGAAGTGACCCAGGTTTATCAAACCCTGGCTGGTGGCGGGTTTCTCACTCCGCTGCGCGCCATTCGCGAAATTCTGACCGCCAGCGGAGAGCCGCTGCAGCGTTATCCACTGGACGTTAAACAGGTAGTCGATCAGGATGCCGTTTATCTGACCACTGCCGCCATGCAGGAAGTGGTGCGCCGGGGAACCGGCAAGGGGCTCTCTGACTACCTGCCAGCGAGTCTGGATGTGGCCGGGAAAACCGGGACCACCGACGATTTTCGCGACAGCTGGTTTGCCGGGATGACCGGCAACCGGGTGGCGGTTGTCTGGGTCGGCCGGGATGATAATCAACCAACCGGTCTGACCGGCGCGAGCGGAGCTCTGACCATCTGGGGTAAGATGATGGCACAGCTGAGCAACGAACCGTTGCTGCTGGCGGAGCCGGATAATATCGAGCAGGTCTGGATCGATCCGGATTCGGGACTGCTCAGTGCCGAAGGCTGCCGCAATGCTGTTCAACTGCCATTTATAAGTGGATCCGCACCAACCGAGTCGGCCCCCTGTGGCCCGAACTCGGTCGGCGGATCAATCAAAGGCTGGTTTAAGAGGTTATTTGGAAAATGAAAGAAATGCGCTGTACTATTGTTGTTTGCTTGCTTCTGCTGGTGTCCGGATGTACGGTCATGACCTCCGCCCCCTCGCGGAATCCGGCGGTGACCGCCCTCCTTGAAAAGGCCGAAGTGCAAACCTCTGCCGGGCAACTGAATCAGGCCGACGCCTCGCTGGAACGAGCCCTGCGTATCGAACCCCGCAACCCGGCCCTGTGGCAGCAGTTGGCTCGGCTCAGATTTGAGCAGGGCTTATTTTCCCAGGCCGAGAATCTGGCCCGTAAATCCAATTCCCTGGCGGCTGGTAACCGACCGTTGCGCAAGGAAAACTGGAACATCATTGCCCAGGCGCGGAATGCTCTGGGTGATGTGCAGGGGGCGCAACAGGCCTGGGACAGGGCGGCTCGGGAATGACCGCCGGAACAGTTAAGACTTTTGCAAAAGTAAGGATGTTGTTGTGGATCTCAATGTAATCAATCAGGTTTTCAGCCTGTTGCTAATGATGGCGGTGGGTGCACTGCTCAGAAAAAGAAAAATTGTCAATGACGCTGTGCTCAAAGGGTTTTCCGAAACCCTGATGTTTGTCACCCTCCCCTTTATGATTCTTTATTCCTTCAACTTTTCCTTTTCCAGGGACATGCTTGCTAACGGCATCGTCATGTTTTGCTGTTCCGTTGCCGCGCATCTTTTCCTGATTCTGCTCAGTCAGCTGTTGTACTGGAAGTTTGATGCATCGAAAAAGTATATTTTCCATTTCTCAACGGTTTTTTCCAACTGCGGCTTTATCGGGTTTCCGCTGATTTTCGCCCTGTACGGGAAAATCGGTGTTTTCTATACGTCAATCTTTGTGATTGCCTTTAACTTGTTTGCCTTCACCTATGGAATCATGCTTTTTACCGGCAGAAGCAGTATGAAAAGCATGCTCAAAAGCCTGGTTAATCCACCATTGATCGCCACTTTTCTGGGCCTTCTGATCTTTCTGTTTTCCATCAAATTGCCGAGCCCGATTCTGAACACCCTGGAAACGGTCGGCAGTATGACCACTGTACTGTCCATGTTCATCATCGGGGCGATGCTGGCCGATGTCAGCCTGAAAGAGGTGTTCAAAGGTTTCGATGTCTATTATCTCAGCCTGATAAAATTGATCGTTGCACCATTCCTCTGTTACCTGCTGTTTGTCCCCTTTACCACCGACAAGCAGGTGCTTGCCATCGCGGTGATTCTGGTCGCCATGCCGACAGCGTCACTGGGCGGGGTCTTTGCCGAAAAATTCAATGGTAACCGGGCGGCTATCTCCCGCTGTACCTTTTTGACTACGGTGCTGTCGATGCTGACCATTCCCCTGGTGGTTTCCGCCTTGTAAGAGTTTTTGTCTGGCCGGCGGTTGATCGTTTGCACAGCCGCAATGGCAAAAGACGCGGTCTTGTCATCTCTTTGACGAGTCGTCGGAAGCGGTCCGTCACGGCGATATTATGGCTACGATTGGGCTTCAGGAATCCTGGGTTATTTTTGCAGGAGTAAATTTTTTTGGGAGAATCCAATTCAGTATATTATGATGGGTTCATCGAATGGCGCTCGTTTAAGCAACTGTGCAGTAAACTCGGGACTGTCCCCAGGGTCATCGGGGGCTGTCCCAAGAGTTTGCGAGCCATGAAACTGCCGCGGTTAACACCGCAAAGACCTGGGACAGCCCCCGTGCGGGGACAGTCCCGGTTTTGCTGCCAGCGACTCTTAAACTAGCGCCATTCATGGGTCCATCTTCAAAAAATCTCAGCAAAATGGCTTTTGCTTCTTGCTTGGCATAAAAGGGTTCGCAATTATGAATGATGATCTAAAACCGGTGGTTCCCATCGTATCCTCTGAGCACCTCACCTCACCGGATAGCTGGCATCTTAGCGAATTTGAATACGGCATCATCATCGCCAATCATGCCTTCACGCGTTGGATGGTGCGCTGCATGAATGCGGCGGGCTACCCGGATTTCAGTCCCCTGGATGTGCTGGTGCTGCATAATGTCAACCATCGCCAGCGTGAAAAAAGGCTGGTTGATATCTGCTTTGTTCTGCATGTCGAGGACAGTCATACGGTCAATTATTCTTTGAAAAAACTGATAAAGCTTGAGTTGATAAAGAAAGAAAAGCGGGGTAAGGAAATATTCTATTCAACCACTCCAGAAGGCTGCGAAGCCTGCCGCTCCTACCGCCAAGTCCGCGAACGCTGCCTGACCTCGGTCTATCGTAACCTCGAACGGGACGGTTCGGAGACCAGTGAAGCAGCATCTCTGTTGCGCTTGCTTTCCGGCCTTTACGACCAAGCCTCTCGAGCGGCGGCATCTTTATAAGGAAGGAATTCTTTCCTCAACCACCCATCATGTCTGGCAATAAGGTGACAATGGAAGGGAATACAACGATCAGGGCAAGGGCAACCAGCAGCAACAAGAAGAAAGGGATTGCTGCGTAGGCTACACGCAGAATATCAAGGCCGGTCAGACCCTGAATCACAAACAGGTTGAATCCGACCGGTGGCGTAATCTGTGACATCTCAACCACGATGACAACGAAAATACCGAACCAGAATGGGTCGATTCCAGCCTGTTCCACCATCGGCATAATCACTGAGGTGGTCAGCACGACGACCGATATCCCATCCAGAAAACATCCCAGAATGACGAAAAAGATCGTCAATGCCCCGAGCAGGGCGTAATGAGACAGGTTCAGAGCCGCTATCCAGCTGGCCAGCATGCTTGGAATACCGGTAAAGGCCATGGCGACGGTCAGGAAGGCTGCCCCGGCGAGGATGAAAGCAATCATGCACGAGGTCTTGGTGGCTCCGAGTAAGCCTGCGAGGAACGTCTGGCGGTTGAGCGTCCCGGTAAACTTGGAGAGGACCAGCGACAGAGCAACACCGACTGCCGCCGCATCGGTCGGCGATGCGATGCCGGAATAGATCGAGCCAATGACACCAGTAATGAGCAGGATCACTGGTATCAACCGGCGGGAACGTTTAACTTTTTCGCCAAATGGAACTTTTTCCTCCCCGTCCGGAATCTCCCCGGCATGCAGCATGGACCAAATCACCACGTAGCCCATGAACATCACAATCAGCAGCAATCCAGGCAGGACACCGCCGATGAACAGGCGAGCAATGGACTGTTCCGTCGCCACTCCGTAAACAATGAGGATGATCGACGGCGGGATCAGTAAACCGAGCGTTGCTGAACCGGCCAGAGTACCGATGATCATACTTTGCGGATAGCCACGCTTACCAAGTTCAGGAATCGACATCTTGCCGATAGTCGCAGCCGTCGCTGCAGAGGATCCGGAAACGGCGGCAAAGATACCGCTGCCAAGAATATTGACGTGGAGCAGTCGACCGGGCAGATGTGTCAGCCAGGGTGAAAGACCGGCGAACATGTCTTCGGACAGGCGCGATCGAAAAAGGATTTCCCCCATCCAGACAAACAGCGGCAGCGCAGCCAGTGACCATGAGTTACTGGCACCCCAGACGGTGGTGGCAAGGACTTCACCCAAAGGAGCGTCGGTAAAGAGGGCCATCCCAATCAGGCCAACGCCGAGCAATGAAAAGGCGACCCAGATGCCACTGCCAAGCAGCACGAACAAGACCAGCAGCAGGAGCAGGGTCATACTTATTTCTGACATAGCGGATGCTCCGTTGCTTCGGTATTTATCGAAGCGGACCCTTTAAGAATCGTGCTGACAAGGCCGTCAATCAAGGCAATGGCGAGGACAATCAGTCCTAGTAGCATAGCGGATTGTGGTATCCAGATCGGCACGGCGATCATGCCGGGTGACAGGTCATGGTACAGGTACGATTCGCGAACCAGCAAGAATGTATACCAGCTAAAATACAGCGTGACGCCGCCAGCCATGAGCAGTCCCCAGACATCCAGCAGGTGTTGTACTTTCGGCCGGCAATGGGACAAAAACAAGGTGACCCGGATGTGTTCTCCCTGGCGAAGAGTATATGCCAAGGCCAGGAAGGAAGCCGCCGCAAGGAAGAAACCAGTGAAATCAGCATAGGACGGGATGGTCAGACCGATGGCTGTACCGGTTAGCAAACCGCTGATGCGGTCAATAGCATTCAGACTGACCTGGATGAGGACCAGCAGGCAGATCAAGCCGATACACGCGGCGGCCAGCCAGCCACTGACGAGGTAAAGACGCTCCAGGTTGCGGCGGACCACTGAGGCGTTCTGTGCTGTTTCAAGGTTTGCCATGATCGTGACTTAGCCCTCGGTGGAGACCTGAAAGGTCTCCACCGAGATGGAAAATAGTTCGTTTTCAATATGAAAACTTAAAGATTGCCCTCCGGAGTTGATCCCGTGACAGGATCAGTTCTGGTAGGCCTTCAGCAATGTCGAACCTTCGGCTCCGGCAGATTTTTCCCAGGTCTTGAGCATCTCAGCACCGGCTTTCTTCAACCCATCCATCAGTTCCGGGCTTGGAGTGACGATGTTGACGCCGTTTTCCTTGAGAATCGCCGTCTTCTCTGCGGTCTCTTTCTTGCTCATCGCCCAGCCACGCTGTTCGGCTGCAGCCGCGGCGGTCAGCACGGCCTGCTGAGTTTTCTTATCCAGCTTGCGGAAGGCGCGCTTGTTGACGACGACAATGTTCTTCGGTAACCATGCCTGAATGTCGGTGTAATAGGAGAGGTAATCCCAAGCTTTTGAGTTGGCCCCGGTGGATGGCGAAGTGATCATCGCTTCGACCCGCCCGGTGGCAAATGCCTGCGGGATATCCGGCACTTCAACCTGTGTTGGGGCCGCTCCGACGAGGTTGGCGAACGCCTCCAGCGTTGCATTGTAGGCCCGGAACTTGATCCCTTTCAGGTCTTCGACTTTGTTGATTGCCTTTTTGGTGTACAAGCCTTGGGGCGGCCAGGGAACTGCGAATAATGGCATCAGACCCTGCGCATCAAGCAGCTTTTCGACGATTGGTTTCTGAGCGGCCCAGAGCTTTTCCGCATCGGCATAGTTCGTGGCCAGGAAAGGCTGGGAGTCTGCTCCGAATACGGCATTTTCATTCGACAGCAAGGAGAGGAAAAACTCACCGATCGGGACTTGTCCGCCACGGACGGCATTTTTGATTTCCGGGTGCTTGAACAGGGATCCGGCAGAATGGATCTTGATTTTCAATTCACCGCCTGTGGCTTTCTCAACATCGGCGGCAAATTGGCTGATATTCTGGGTGTGAAAGGTTTTGTCCGGGTAGGGGGTCGGCATATCCCAAGTGGTTGCCGATGCGAGTCCGGAAAAAAGGAAAAAAACTAAGAAACTGGCACAGGTCAATAGAAACTTGAGTCCTCTGGTTTTCATACAGCTCTCCTATCTCTCGTAAATGAATGATCTGGAACTGGAACTGAAACAGAATAACGCCACGACGCTGTGACACTGGTACTACAGGGAATTTTCCACGACTTTGTCAACGATGACAAGGCAGTCAGCTTTATAAAAATCACAAAAGCTCAGATGAGATTGTTGACATTTTTCATGACTACTGACAACATTTTGTTTATTTTGATAAAATATCGATAAAAAATCAACATTATATTTCTAATTTATCCTTGATGACCTCGCTGACGCTGGAAGAACAGCTCATAGATAGAGTTCAAACCCGATGGAGAACAGCAGGCAATGAAAAAATGGCAGATCTGGATCGATCGTGGCGGCACCTTTACCGATATCGTTGCCAAACGCCCTGACGGCAAGCTGGTGACACATAAGCTGTTATCCGAAAATCCTGAGCATTACCGTGACGCAGCGGTTCATGGGATTCGCCAGTTACTGGGCCTTGCAAAGGATGATCCGATCCCCCTCGGGGCGATTGAGCACGTCAAAATGGGGACGACCGTGGCTACCAATGCTCTTCTTGAGCGCCAGGGGGATAGAACTCTTTATGTGACGACGCGTGGTTTTGGTGACGCGCTGCGCATCGGCTATCAAGCACGGCCACGGCTGTTTGACCGACATATTGTCCTGCCGGAATTGCTTTACGAAAAAGTATTGGAAGTGGATGAGCGGTTGGACGCCAAAGGGCAAGTGCTGCAGCCATTGGCTGTCGAAGCTGCCCGGACGGGTTTGCAGAATGCTTATACTGAAGGGATCAGGGCGGTTGCCATTGCGCTGATGCACGCTTATCTCAATCCGCTTCATGAACAGCAACTAGCTGACCTGGCGGAAGAGATCGGATTTACCCAGATTTCACTCAGCAGTCGGGTCAGCCCGTTGATGAAGCTGGTGGCGCGCGGTGATACCACGGTTGTCGATGCTTACCTTTCGCCGATTCTGCGGCGCTACGTTAACCAGGTAGCCGAGCAACTGGGCGATGGACCACGGTTGATGTTTATGCAGTCGAATGGCGGTCTGACTGATGCTCATCTCTTCCAGGGCAAGGATGCGATCCTCTCCGGTCCGGCCGGGGGGGTGGTCGGTATGGTACAAACCGCGGCAATGAGCGGCTACCACAAGGTCATCGGTTTCGATATGGGGGGCACATCGACCGATGTCGCTCATTTCAACGGTGAATATGAGCGCAGTTTCGATACTTTGGTAGCTGGAGTCCGGATGCGCGCGCCGATGATGCATATCCATACGGTTGCGGCCGGAGGAGGTTCGATTCTTCATTTCGATGGCTCGCGCTATCGGGTCGGACCTGATTCAGCTGGAGCCAATCCCGGTCCGGCCTGTTATCTGCGTGGCGGACCGCTGACTGTCACCGATTGCAACGTCATGCTCGGGAAAATCCAGCCTCAGCACTTTCCTCAAGTTTTTGGCCCCAATGCGGATCAGCCGCTGGACACCGCTATTGTTCGTGAAAAGTTTACCCAGTTGGCGGCGGAAATCGCCCAGGCCACAGGCACACCGAAACCGACTCCTGAAGAGGTGGCCGAAGGCTTTCTGCGGATCGCGGTCAACAATATGGCGAACGCCATTAAGCAGATCTCGGTTCAACGCGGTTACGACGTGACGGAATACACTCTCAACTGTTTCGGTGGGGCAGGTGGCCAGCACGCATGCCTCGTTGCTGACGCACTGGGGATGAAGCGGGTCTTCCTGCATCCTTTCGCCGGAGTTCTGTCTGCTTATGGCATGGGGTTGGCCGATGTTCGTGCCATGCGCGAAATTCAGGTCGAGAAACCTTTTGCTGAGGATGCCGCCAAGCAGGTTGATCTGGCCGCTGTCGCGCTGGTCGAAGAGGCCCGCGCAGAAGTTCTTGAGCAGGGGGTCGCTCAGGATCAGCTTGAAGTGCGCGTTCGTGCTCTGCTGCGTTATCAGGCGACGGATACCTCGCTGGAGGTGGATGCCGGCAGTCAGGCTGACATGCTCACCGCCTTTGAACAGGCTCATCGCCAGCAGTTTGGTTTCATCGTTCCGGATCGACCGCTGGTGATCGAGGCCGTCAGCGTTGAAGCCATCGGGGCAACTGAGGTGGTGACCGACCCGGAAAACGCTTTGGTTGATCCCCATGGCGTTCCACCCGCGGTTGATGAGGTTTCGTTATCCAGTCTCGGGGTGACCACAAAGGTCCCCCTTTATCGGCGTGATGACCTCAAGCCCGGCCATCAGGTCAAGGGCCCGGCAGTTATTACCGAATCCATTGGCACCGTGGTGGTTGAAGATGGCTGGCGGGCCGAGCTCAACAGCCGCTCGCATCTGGTTATGAGCCGCTATAAAGAACGGCCTAAAGTCGAAGCAGTCGGTACTCATGTCGATCCGGTCATGCTGGAGGTTTTTAACAACCTATTCATGTCAATTGCCGAACAAATGGGGACCACCCTGGCCAAAACCTCTTATTCGGTCAACATCAAAGAGCGGCTCGATTTCTCTTGCGCCATCTTCGATGCCGCTGGGCACCTGGTCGCCAACGCTCCGCATGTGCCGGTCCACCTCGGCTCCATGGGAGAATCGATCAAAACGGTGATTCGCGAGAACTGCGACAGTATGCGACTAGGAAACGTCTACATGCTGAATGCTCCCTACAATGGTGGTACTCATTTGCCCGATGTGACAGTCATCACCCCGGTGTTTGACAAACAGGGTCAAGAAGTCCTCTTTTACCTTGGCTCGCGCGGGCATCACGCGGACATCGGTGGCCGCACCCCGGGGTCATCTCCCCCCGATTCAACCCATATCGAGGACGAAGGCGTATTGATCGACAATTTTCTATTGGTCGATCAGGGGCAGCTGCGCGAAAAGGAAACTCGCGCATTGCTCGGTTCGGGAAAATATCCCTGCCGGAATATCGATCAGAACATGGCAGATCTCGCTGCCCAGGTCGCAGCCAACGAGACCGGGCTCCAGGAACTGCAGAAAATGATCGATCATTTCGGCCTTGAAGTCGTCCGGGCCTACATGGGGCATGTCCAGGACAATGCCGAAGAATCCGTGCGCCGGGTGATCGACCGCCTCAAGGACGGTGAGTTCAGCTATCACATGGATGGTGGCCGACTGATCCAGGTTAGAATCAGTGTCGATAGACAGCAGCGCGAGGCAACCATCGACTTCACCGGCACCTCACCCCAGGATCGGGGCAATTACAATGCCCCCACAGCGGTTTGCAAAGCTGCAGTGCTGTATGTGTTCCGGACCCTGGTGGGGGATGAAATTCCGCTGAACGAAGGCTGTTTCAAGCCGCTGCGGATTATCATTCCGCCGGGCAGTATGATCAGTCCGGCCTATCCGGCTGCAGTCATTTCAGGCAACACCGAGGTGTCGCAGGCCATCACGGACTGCCTGTTCGGGGCTGTGGGAGTCCTTGCCTCGTCGCAGGGGACTATGAACAACTTTGTCTACGGCAATGCCAGGTATCAGAACTACGAGACCATCTGTGGTGGCACTGGGGCCGGGCCGGATCATCCCGGAACCAGCGGCGTCCATTCGCACATGACCAATACCCGCATGACTGATCCCGAGGTTCTGGAATGGCGATTCCCGATCCGGGTCGAATCCTTCTCCTTACGTCCCGGCTCCGGCGGTCGCGGCCGTTACAACGGCGGGGATGGCGTGATCCGTAAGCTGCGTTTTCTCGAACCGATGACTGTAACCCTCCTGACCTCCCACCGAGAGACAGAACCCTATGGTCTGGATGGCGGTGAGGCGGGGCTGCGTGGTGAAAATAGTGTGATTTACAGTGACGGAACGGAAAAAATCCTGCGCGGAAACGATGAAATTAACCTTGCAGACGGTGACATGATCGTCATCAAAACTCCTGGCGGAGGCGGGTTTGGTAGGCCGGAAAAGAACCTGTGAGCAAACGTATTTCCTGAATACAGGTTTGGCATACACCGTCGTTATTTCTGGGCGATCATCGTAAAAAAGTAAGCATGACTCAGGAATAGAAAGGGCCGCAAAAGATTTGTTTGCTTCGTGGACATTTGCTATGGATCGGAACGTATGGTTCCAAATGGGCTGTTGAAGATTGTCCTAGCATCAGCACCCCGTATTGACCCGGATAATTGGCTTTTTCATGCAATAAATAAAGTATTTGACATTTTTAGAAGACAGGCTGACTCAGTGCTGTTTTAGTCGAATAAAGGGGCAAGGTTGCTAGCTGATCAACTCCAAACGAGGATTGTGTGGAAGGCAGAAAAAATCAAAGGGCTATGGCTTTATCTCCATAACCCATTGATTTCATCTGTTGGCGGAGGTAGATGAGAATCGAACTCACCAGGGACGGGATACGCCCCCCATCGGTTTTGAAGACCCTTATTCGCCAAAAGACTTAATGTATAAATAAGTAAAAACAATAAGTTATGATTTTTTGACTTGCCCTATTCACCGTATGTGTGTCCCAAAATTGTCCCGTGACTTCCCTGTAGTTCCTGAAGGGATAGTGTCCCAAAATTGCCGCAGAATTAAGTAGACAGGACCATGGTCTCACATTTTTTAATGGATGCTCTTAGTAGGTGTCTTGTTCATAGACCGAGCCTTTAAATAATTCTGCCCTAAAAAAATTACGCTATGACATTTTTTTTATTCTCTGTGATGAATATGGCTATTTCACACAATAAATATAATACCAAATATAGCATCGATGGATGTTGTGGCTTTTTATTCTGTGTAATCCTCCAATATATATCAAACATAGAAGGTATGTTTTAAAAAAATCCATAAAAATTTAATAAAAACAAAGGTTTGAAATTAGTATAAAATTCCTGTAAATGATTCTTAGCTGTTTATTTATAGGAACGAACTTGTTTTTTTTTCGTGAAATCCACAGAAGGGATACTTTATATGGTAGACGATGAATTTAAATGGATTGACCACGTTGACAGATATCCACCGGCAATTCCAAGGACACAAATAAATGATTACTTTCCATTTTTGAAAGCTAAAACTTTATCCAATATGTCGGGAAAAGGGCCACCGGCTTATCGCAATGGGAGGGCTGTAATTTTTCCAACTAAAGAACTTTTGAAATGGCTGGACAGCAGAAATCAAATGATCAGTAAAGATAAAAAGATTGAAGAAAAACAGAAAAATCGTGGCCGTAAAACAAAAATTGAAGAAGTTAAATTCCGTAAAAAATAATTTTATAAAGGATTTTATTGTGAAAAAATATATGATTAAAAAATCAAAAAAGTTAATAATTAAAAAAGAATCAAAGCGTACTATAATTATATGTGGTCATTGTCGTGGTACTGGTAAAAATCTTCCTAGTGCTGGGGATTCTCAAATCGAAAGAATTTATGAGTGCCAAACATGTCAGGGTAAAGGATTTGTTTATCTATACGTTCCTGTAAATTATAATATTTTTAAAAAAAAGCACTTGGGAATATTAAAGTGTGGGCATTGCAGGGGTACAGGGCAAAAATTTCCAGATGCAAATGGAACTGATCTTCGACGGGTTGACAGTTGTAATACTTGTAATGGTTTTGGCGCTCTTATTGAGATTTTTCCCAGGATAAGATGTGGTCATTGTAAAGGAACAGGATTAATGATGCCAGAAACAGATAAATCTTTTTCTAAATCTAGAGTAGATAGATGTTATACTTGTGGTGGTTTGGGATCTTTGTGTTGCTAATAATTAATTTATAAATTACAAAATGGTTAGGAGAATAATCAATTGAGGGCCTATCTTCAAAAGTGAAGATAGGCTTTTTTAAAAATTTTTTATTTCTCTAGCCACGAGACATAACTGAATCTGGTGTTTAAGAATTATTGAAAAATGGTTGTGTATCTGATTGATTTGAGTCACCACACTGCTGTCTCATAGTTTCAAATAAGCGATAACTGCTTATCGCATAGCGGTATTCTTGGTTTTGGCGGTAAGAACAGCTCTTTGAAGCCGCGCCGTTCGAACAAGTTTAGCTGTAATATTCGTAACATCTGCTGCATGGAGCGTCCGACCTTCGACTGGAACTTCAGGAACGCCAGCACCAGATACGCACACAAGGCAATCCAAAGCTGAGTCATCACGGCATTGCGGGATGTGCCGAAAAAGCTCTTGATGTGCAGGTTTTGCTTGAGCCATTTGAAGAACAACTCAATCTGCCAGCGTTCTTTGTGCAATTCAGTGACCGTTACCGCTGGAATATCCAGCGCATTGGTGACGAATTCATAAGTGATGTCGGTCTCCGCATCCAGATACACGACCTTGCGGAAGGGTCCGTTGATGCCTTGCAGTTGAATCTGTTGATCCAAGAGGACTCCTGGACTTTTCCGGCCCCGACGCTTCTTGCCTGGAATCGTGACCGCATTGCTTTTCAGCCGGGCGACAAAACGAACGCCATCTTCCGTGAGCTCTTGATACCATGTGTAGTCAGTGTAGTCCCGGTCGAAAACAACGTAGGAGCCCTTGCGAAAGTCCAGTTGTCTGACTCTCTTGATTTCATGCTCCTTGCCTTCGGTCAGATCGACAAAGGCTGGCAAATAGCCGTCTGCATCCAGACCAATATGAAGTTTAGCGGCCCCTTTCTCTTTGCGGTACTTTGCCCAGGGAAACAGGGACAGCGTCAGGTCAATCATTGATGCATCAAGGAGATAAAGCTTCTGTCTAAACGTGAACCGCTTTCGCGGTGCGCAACTCTGGCAGCGAGTCAGTAACCGCTGAAACAAGGCCTCGTACATCTGATGAGGCTGTGTTTCATTCGCTCTGGCCAAGGTTGCCCGGCTGAATGGCCTGACACCAAGGTGGTAGAGCTTGCCGCCTTGAGCCGCGATATTATCGGTAATATCCCTTAGACTGTTGCGGCCGGTCAGTTGGGCTGTCAACAGAGCGACAAACTGATTCCAGCGGGAAAACGAGCGGAATTCCTGGCCGACGTGATGTTGTTTCGCCAGAGCCTGAAATTCATGTCTCGGGAAAATTCGTACAATTTGAGAAAGAACAGTGCTACAATGTGCCATGGCTTGGAACTCCTTGTTTTCAATGTGATTTTGGCGAATTCATTGTAACACAAGTGGGCTCCAGGCCATTGTTTTTATTGATCAAACTATGAGATAGCAGTGAATTAAAATTTGACATTTGATGGTCTCAAGGTTAAACGTAGACCATCTGCAGTCGGCTACAGGGCTTCCATACCCTAACTTGTCCGCTCCCATCTTCTGCACGGGGGATTTCAGCTGTAGACCAGAATACGTTCTGGAACCTTAAATAGTGAAATCAAACCATACGTTACTGGAGGTTTTATGTGTGGAATTGATGGGCTTTACAGCTCTAACTCCCTAGAAGAAAAAAACGAATTGTCCGAACGTTTTATCCAGGCTCTTGATGAGTTTGACGCTGTCGGTGATTTTCGCAATCTGCTTGAAAGCCATTTCACATATACATGGCACAAGGAACTGGAAATTACTGGTAGCGGAGATATCAGGCACACTGAAGAGGCATTGAAGTGTGCTCGTGGGTTTGAAGCCCTCCCTGACAAAATTTCAGCTTTTGTCCAGAGTATCGCAAGCATCCATAGTGGTGGATGGTTTCAGTTTGGTCTTCGCTCTGAAGAGGTGATGCAGCTTATTCAGCGGAACTACCCTTCTAGATTTGCCTTTGCTTGTGAGGTTGCGATTCGGGTTTTCCATGAATCTCCCTACGCTTTTTTTCAGTGTTTCAAAGACACGCTGAGTAACTTCGGTAGCTTTATCCTCTTTCCTTCTCAACTCTTCTACGGGGAATCTTCACACCTCTTTACAGCTCTTTTCAGCGACAAGCATCTTGAAGTTGCCGGAGAAGGTGAGCGTCGCGATGTCTTGTGGGCTATCTTCGAGCGCATGATTCAATGGAATTGCTCGCTTACGGAGAATTTGAAGAATCTTTTTGCCTGGGAGACGTATGCGAGCGTACCGACTCGCGAAACCCTTTTGTTCAGTGAGGCCTTTGACTACCTTTGTGCGTGGCTTAAAGCGGATGCACAGTCGCTTGATTATTCGCAATCATCGGATTTGCTTATTTCAACTGTTAATTTTCTTTGTGATCGAGAATCAGAAATTACCTGTTTTAGTGCAGGCAGTACGGATGACGAATGCTGCGAGAGGCAGGGCTTTGAGATTTGGGCAAGGAAATGGTTTGACCAAATGCGTCATCAGTTGTCAAAGATATGGTGTGGAACTGTCAATTTGAAGGGGCTGTCTGACGATGATTTCGAGGTCTGGGCACTGAGGTCTTATAACTGCTTCCTGCCATTGTGCCATGATTTGAGCGAAGAGCGAGCTACTCACCTGATAGCCTGGGGAATTCAAGAAGATCTGAAGAAATGGTTAAACCCCAAATTTCAGTGTGACGGTCTCTTGGATCCTTTGTTGCGCTCAGGGTTGTGGTACGTCTCGACTTTTCGAGAGACATGGCGTAACCAGTTGATCGATTCAATCAATGCTCTCTCTTTTGCGGAAAGACTGAGTGTTTTGGGGGTTCGTTTTGGATGGGACATCAAGGTCCCGGCTTCACAGCTTCCAGAATACGTCTGCCTTCCGGGCGAATTTTATAAGGAAATCGAGTACGGAAGCTGTTATGAGTTTCGGGTGGAGAGCAACGACCTTGAATGGTGGGATTCTCTGCTGCGCTTGTTTCCGGAGGATGGTTCGTTCCCGAAAGAACTCTATCCGGCTTGGACTTTAAAAGCGTTGTCCCGTTTTGGCTACAGCGAAGAAATGGCTCCATCCGCGGACAAAAGCCTGGGTATTGTTCGTGGTAATTTCGTGTCAGGAAAGAATGAACTCCTGCCAGAGGATATCGATAGGCTCATAAAGGTCCTTGAGCATTTCTGCCCTGAGAAGGCAATACGCCATCGCCTTTTGCAGCTGCGTAGTTCTCAGCAGCCCTATGCAACCGAAAATCTGGATATCGATCGGAGCAGCCTGCGTCCGGAAACTATGTCTGAGATCCTGAAAAAGATGTCTGCAGCATATTTTAAGCACGAGTCAAGACGGCAACTCCTGTACGGCGATGAGTGGCTGAAAGAAGAGCTTGAATTTCTCTTTTCTATACGTGCCTGGATTGCGCAGTATTGTTTGAGTCGCTTGAAGCTTCGCAAAGGAGAGAAGACTGGAGAGGATTGCTACAAACCCGATCAGGTCGTAGAGCAGTCTCCGATATGGCGCAAAGCATATTTGAAAGTTTTGGAGGAACTTGGCATAGACCTTGACGGAAAAATTCACCGGGCGGTCAACTTCACCCGCAAGTTGGACCCGGTCGGGGATGTACGTAAAGTAGCACAGACGTGCTATAAAGCGGTTCGTCGCGGGCACAACAAGACTGAAGAAGCAGCGGACATTCGCAGAGGGCTTACCGCAGCCTACTGGTGGCTTCTTCTTGCTCAGCGGCATGCCCTTGGCTTACCTGTCAATGAGGAGGAGGCAGTTAGAACCCGTCGTCGTTTGTTGCGTCGCCCTTAAATCTGAACATATTTAGCAAGTCTCTTTGGCGTACTGGAGCCCGATGCTCCTCACTTGGTGCCATGCACTCGCCATGTAGAAACTTTATGGCCTGGTCTATCCAGATAACCTCAAGGAGTAAACGAATGGAACATGATTGCCATACCCATAAGCATGCGCCCACCGGGGCGCAATACCACGCTGTTGATGAGCTTGTTGTCAACTGGCACCTTACCGAAGCCTGCAATTATTCCTGCGGCTATTGCTATTCTAGTTGGGAGAAGTCATGTGGCAAAAGAGAGCTCTTCCATGATGAACGCTTTTCCCGTAAGTTGCTACGCGAACTGTATCAATTCTTTTCTCCTGAGAATCTCGACAACCCAATTCGCCCCAATTTGAAGTGGAACGGTCTGCGCCTCAGCCTCGCTGGCGGTGAGCCCCTCATCTTTCCGCAGCAAACATTGCATATTGCCAGCGAAGCCAAGGCTCTTGGGTTTAAGGTGTCGCTGATCACGAATGCAAGCCAACTTTCTCAGGTAGAGCTTGCGCCTTTGTTCGAGAGTTTGTCCGTTCTGGGAGTCAGTCTGGATTCAGTGGGGGCTGTCACATGTCGCCGGATTGGCAGAGTTGATAAAGCAGGGAAGGTCTTATCGCTCGATGATTTTATAGGGGTGATGGAGAAAGCCCGTTCTGCCAACCCATACATTTCCCTGAAAATCAATACCGTGGTCAACAGACAGAATTGTCACGAAGATCTGGCCAAGGCCATCAAACGTTTGAGACCGAGTAAATGGAAGGTTCTCAAAGTATTGCCTGTTGTCAGTAATAAGTTGGCAGTGTCAGAGGATGAGTTTCAGTTGTTTGTTGAGCGGCACCGGCACCTCGGATCTGTTATGTCGGTAGAGAACAACACGTCAATGATTGAATCGTACCTCATGGTTGATCCTTTCGGGCGGTTCTTTCAGAACAGGCGCGATTTCAGGGTGGGGGCTTCGTATGTTTATAGTCTGCGAATTCTTCAGAGCGGGGCCGATGCTGCTTTCCGGCAGACATTCTTTGATGTAGAAAAGTTTGTAGCACGCTACCCTCTCTCTTGCTGAAGAGGTAGTAGAGGTGGCCCCAGTTGACTGGACAGGTCGGCGGCGGAAATAAGGTGGAAAACCTTCATGGTTATGCCGCCATTGGGATGAGCGGACCGGCGTAGCCGGGCCGCGGTTTTTGCCAATATGCCTCATCCGGTGTTCTGTCGTCCAGGCTGGAATGAGGACGCTGGCTGTTGTAACGATTGATCCAGCGACTGATTCCTTGCCGAGCCTCGCTACCGGTTTCGAATGCGTTGAGATAGATGCATTCGTACTTGAGAGACCGCCAGAGCCTCTCGATCATGACATTGTCCATCCAGCGTCCTTTGCCGTCCATCGAGATCTTGATGCCGGCATCCTTCAGAACGCTGGTGAACGCATAGCTGGTAAACTGGCTCCCCTGATCGGTGTTGAAGATCTCGGGCTTGCCATAACGCTGCAATGCCTCTTCAAGGGCGGCAACGCAAAAATCGGCATCCTGGGTATTGGACAGCCGCCAGGAGAGAACCTTGCGGGTGGCCCAGTCCATGATTGCCACCAGATACAGAAAGCCACGCCGCATCGGGATGTAGGTGACATCAGTGCACCAGACCTGATTCGGCTTATCGATTGTCTGCCCCCGCAGCAGATAAGGATAGACCTTGTGCTGCGGATGCGGCTTCGACGTGTTCGGTTTCTGATAGATGGGCGACAGGCCCATCAGCCTCATCAGTCGGCCAATCCGCTTGCGGCCGACAGCGTAGCCCTGGCGACGCAGATGACGCGCCATCTGCCGGGCTCCGTAGTAAGGCGTTTCGAGAAACTGCTCGTCAATCAGGCGCATCAATTCCAGGTTGAACGGATTTTCGCCGGTCGCTTCGTAGTAATAAGACGAGCGACTGATGGTTAACAGTTCGCATTGTCTCGCAATGCTTAAGCCAGCGACATGGTCGGGTTCGACCAGGGTTTTCCTTCGAGCGTGGCTCAGCGACCGAAGGCTTTGGCCAAAAAATCGCGTTCGACGGTGAGCTGGCCGATCTTGGCGTGTAGTTCCTTGATCTGAGCTTCGTCAGCCTTGGTGTCACGCTCAGATTTACTGGAAAAAGCATCAGCCATGTTTTCGATGGCCTGCCGTTTCCAGGTGGTTATCATATTCGGATGGAGGCTGTATTTCGCGGCCAGCTCCGCCAATGTTTGCTCGCCCTTGATCGCTTCGAGGGCAACCTTGGCTTTGAACTCTGCTGAATACCGCTTCCGCTTGGTTTTGTTCATGGGTGATTCTCCTTGGTCAGTGTACGGCTGTCCACCTTACTACACTGTCCGATTTTGGGGGACCACCTCAGAGATCAAGAGTACTCCGCAGCAAGGTCACCCGGTTACACTCCTCATCTATTGCCACAAATATCACTGCAAGCAGTGTGGGCGCTACTACAACACCCGGATTAATGGCGTCAAAAAGTGGAGCCGCTCCACGGAACCGTTGAAACACAACGTCTTCAATGTCTGCCGCAGGGGCTACACCAACAAGGATGCGGCCCTGGAAGGCGGGATCAGTGTCGCAACTGTTGAACGGTTTTATCACCAGATGGTGGTACAGAAGATTCGGCATCAAAACAACCGACAGTGCCCCAAAATCATCGGAATTGATGAACATCGTTTCAGCAGGAAGACGGGATTTGTGACAACTTTCTGCAACCTAGAGAAGCACAGCGTGTTTGATGTGGCGTGTGGACGTAGCGAGGCAGAACTCCTACCTTTTCTCTCGTCATTGCGAGGACGCCATAGGGTCAAAGTTGTTTGTATGGATATGCATGCACCTTACCGCAAAATGGTCAGGAGGTGGTTTCCGAATGCGAAAATTGTGACGGATCGGTTTCACGTCATCAAGCTGATCAATCATCATTTTGCCAAAACCTGCAAACTGATTGATGAAGAGAATCTGTCCTGGGGGCGTGGTGGTCTGATCCGGATGATGTGCACGAAGCCTGAGAAACTGTCCTCCATCAAAAGACAAAAACTTGAGCAGTATTTTGAGCAGCAGCCTGCGATAAAGAACCTCTGGATTTTCTGCCGGGAGTTAGCAGAGCTCTGTCGAAACAAGGGCAAGAACCCGAGTGCATGTCGAAAGCTGGTGCGAGATCTTCTGAACAGGGTCAATATGCTCAAAGAAAGTCCGTTTCAACCGATGCGAACCTTAGGCAGAAGTATCACGAGCTGGCTTGACGAAATTGCCCGAATGTTCCGTTACTATCGCAGCAATGGCATTGTTGAAGGATTCCACCGGAAGATGAAACTGATTCAACGGCGGGCATACGGATTCAGGAATTTTGAGAATTATCGGTTGCGAGTGAGGGTCTTGTGCGGCTAAAACAAAACGGAAATCTGATCAATATTTCTGATGGGGAAAGGACCTCATCCCCTTTCTTTGATGTAGACCCCATTTACTTCACATTTCGGGCGCAAACTAAAGAAAAAGGGGTTGCGCCAAGTGACGTAACCCCTTGATTTTTCATGGTGCCCAGAGACAGAATCGAACTGCCGACACGAGGATTTTCAGTTTGCTTGCCGTTTGTTTTTGCTGAATAAAAACAATAAATTATATTATGTAAAAATGGATTGTGTATCTATCTCACCTAGAAATGCTCCCTTAAAAAAGTCAGGCAATCCATATCATGAAACTCCACCTGAAGTCTAGATTTTAGGATTCTGTTTTCAGAATCATCCTCAAGCCCTGAACCAAGGGGGTAAGAGTTTCTATCATTTTTCCCCCTGGCTATCGTTGGCTTTTATGAATTCGTTGAACTTGTTGGCCTGGCGCCGGCGGAGTTCTGGTACCAGGTGGGTGTATTTTTCGGTTGTCTTGCTGGTGCTGTGTCCGAGCTGGCCCTGGACGGAGCGGAGGTCCATTCCTGCAAGCAGGGCGTGGGTGCCGTGTGTATGCCGGAACAAATGGGCATAGATTCTTTCGTCAAGGCCGGCGGCTTTGGCTGCTCTGATAATTGGCTTTCGAATGCTGTAGTAGGGCTTTTTTGTTTTGGGGTTGAGAAACAGGTATCCTGATTTGACGTTGTCGCAGGCCTCTTTCAGCCGATGGTAAAGGCGGTCGGTTGTAATGTCGATAATGCGTTCTTTATTGCCCTTGCCAGTGACGTGGATGACGCGCATGCCGAGGCGGACATTTTCTTTTTTGAGGGCCAGCGCCTCTTCTCGTCTGCAGCCGGCATCGTAATACAGCAGGAAGATCGTCAGGTATTTATCCTCGATCGCGTCCACCATCGCCTGGACTTCACCGGGCAGGGGGATGCGTGGCTTTGGTGGTTCGGTCATCTTTGCGGGGAACTTTTTGATTTTAAAGGGCAGGTGATTGGCATAGCCGTTTTCTGCTGCCCAGTTGATGAATGAGCTTAGATAACTGAGTTCTTTGTTGATGGTCCTTGGCTTGATGAAACGTTTTTCCCGGGCAGGATCCAGCTTGTCGGGGTCGGCGCCTCTGGGAATGATCTCGGTTTCCAGGCGGCGTTTTTTGTAAAGCTCAATCATCTTTGGTGTGATTGCGGGGATCTGTAAATTGCCGAAGAAACTCAGCAGCGGCCGCAGGCAATGCTTCACATCGCGCACGGTGGTTTTGCTGTGGTCATTGGCATAACTTTCTTGCCATTCAGCTACCAGCTTGGCCATGGATGGGTTGACCAGGCTGCGAGCTTCTGCACGGTTAGCCCTGCGCACAGAGCGCTCGAACTCTTCCGCTTCGAGCAGTGTTCCATAAAAGCGGCGCTGTTCTTTCTTGCCTTTCCGGCCATTCGGATACCAGACGATCAGATGGCAGTCCGGAATGATATTGCCTTGGCTGTCTTTGACTTTATGGATTGACATGGTCCGATTCGTCGAGAAGATGAACAGCCCTGCCAGGCCTGTATCCATGGAGGGGATCCATAGACGGATGCAGGCCCGGCAGAGCAACTGTTACTGTCTTTGAATGCCGATGGCTTTTCCGTTGGCTGGTTTTGTTTCACCTGATTCTGATACATGCCATCTGTAGATGAGCTTTCTGTTTCCGAGAAGCATCATCCTCTCAACATAAAACCCATTTTTGGCAGGAAACACTTTCCACCCGAGATCATCAACGGCTTTGATGGATGCTTTTTTGTTCAGGCACATATCGACCGTTCCACCGTCTTTGCAGGGCAAACTCATCACTTTGCTTTTGGCTTGTCTCCAGTCAACAGCATGAATACTTCCTGTTAACATCAAAAAAATGAGAACAAATAGTGATTTTTTCATTCTCCCAACCTTTATTCGCAAATGACGCTATAAGTCTTGGCACTCAACAAAGATATTCGAAACAAACCAGTCTCGTTTTTTACCTTTACTCGATCTTGCTGGGCTATCCGAGCAGCTGAACAACGTCGAGCTTCCACTCAAATTTGAAACGTCAACACATTGGATAATTCCACCATCTGATGATCTGGAAAATGCGGTGATTTTAAGTGATCCGCATTGAGGTCCGGTGATGCGTCCGGACACTTCCACCATTCCGTTTCTTTCCCGGACTCGGTGGCTGATGTCATAATCCGACTGAATTGGTTTTCTAATTCTCTGTTTCGATATGCTTGGAGTGTCTGTGCTTAACGGTGATTTGTTTTCTTCTGCGACTGCTGGAGCTTGATCTTGACCAGAAATTATGCCGATGTCTCTGGTGACCATTTCCCTCCCCTGACTGCATGGCACGTTCGAAATGACCTTTTTACCGTCCTTTTCACACATGTAGAATGATGCGGCTGATACAGCCATTGGAACAGAGCACAGAATCATTATGACCGCCAGCAGTTTCATTTTGATCCCCCCTTTTAATAGTGAGATTTAAGCCTTTCCGGAGATGGTCACCGTTATAATGCTGATCAGCCCCCAAGCACCCTGAAAAGGTCTGCAATTGAAGAGAGCAGTTTTCCGCTTGAAAACAAAATATAAATAATGGCTATCGATGAAATTACAGAAAGTATTAATGCAAAATTGGTCGTGTGTTTTGTCCCGCAATGAGGACATCGATCGGCTGATGTTGACACGTCTTTTCCACACTCTCTGCACTTCACAATGGCCATTTCCCCCTCCTTTTCTTAAGACTTCCCTGCAATCGTAATCCTGGCCACGCTGATCAGGCCGTATCCTCGTTCTTCGCGCGAGGCGATGACTTTTTTAAACTGGCCTTCAAGGCGGGCTTGTTCAACGGTGGCATCACCAAGGCCGAAGCCGAGAATTCCGATCCGTTGCAGGGTATAGACCTTGGTTCCCTTTGCGCCCATATCAAAAAATTCCGGCATGCCTTTGCTGAATAACGCCGGAGTGCACCCGGAGATGATGGATCCAAAGGTCATGATCGCCAGTGCTTTGGCTGTTTTTTTATTGATGGTGAGAATGTTCTGGTAGGTTGCTGTCAGAAAGGCTGTGATAGCGACGACTGCGGCAATACTGAAAAACATTGAGATGGTGTCGACCGGAAGCATTGTGCAAAAAATAAGAACAAGGATAGTTCCCCACGGCCAGGAAGGAGGAGGGTTTTTTTCAAAAGACTTTGAAAGAGAATCAATAATTCCACTGCGTTCTCTTTTGAGACGTTCTGATGCCTCTGACATAGCCTTTCCCCCTTATTGCTAAAAATTATGCAGCTAGCCTTACAACTTCAACAAGTCTTTCCCTTGATGGGGCGTTCCCTCTTTCATATTCATAATAGATATATTTGACCAAGTCCCCGATTTTTTCTTTTCTAACCTTTAGATCATAGGTCACTTCAACGTCTCTTATCAAAATAAGTACTTCTTCAAGCAAATCCCAATCGATTGGCTGGCCGTAACTTACGCCATCCTCTCTCGCTAAAATTTTTTCTTTCGGACCATTCCCGGTTTTTATCCAACTTTCAAGATATCCCGTGTCAATTCTCGCGCGTGAGATTTTATCATCAGGAACCCCTCGCTCTCTCCAACCACTAATAACACTCCCAGAAATCCCTAATTTCATCCCCAATAGTTTGAGAGATCCACGTTTTTCCTCGATCCCGTAGGCCTCATGAAGCCGAGATATAATTGCGTCTGCGATGTTAATATCTTTCATATGAAATTTTTCTGTTGACATAAAATCGCATGTGCGATTATTCTATGTTCACAAAGACAGATTGACAGAACATAAATAGCAGAAAAGGGGTGTTTAGGCAATGACTCCACAAGTCGGAAGACTCGTCTCTATTGAGATGAAAAAGCGCTTTACCGGACCGTCTGAGTGGGCAAAGAAGTACGGCTTTTCTCGTCGGACTGTGAACGACGTTCTTCACCGGGGCCTTGGATCTTATAGCGGTGGACCAAAGACCAAGGCAATCATCGACCAGTTGATCAGGGACGAGTACATCGATACCGATCACAACCTGGTTGAAAAACCGGCTCAGGATCAAAAGGTCGCTTAGTTTCATGGTTTTTACTCTAGCGGGTGCTGGACAGGTCGGCCATTACAAAGGGGGACGGATTATGGAATCTCACGAGGCGGTACGGTTACTGGTTGGCGGTGATGCGGTGGCTATGGCGAAGCGGCTGGGGCTGTCGGTGAGTTTGATTCATAAGTGGTGCGAGCCAAGTGCAGATTTTAGCGACAGCGGTGCTTACAACCCCCTTGACAGGATTTGCGCCATGATTCTTGAGGCCGGCCGGCTGGGTAAGTCGGCCCATGAGGTGTATGCGCCGCTGCGGTATTTGGCGGACGGTCATGGCGTTTTTATTCCGCTGCCGCAGAAGGATTGTTCCTGCGAGCAGATCTCCCTGCAGGCGTCGCGGGTGATGAAGGAAGTTGGCGAGGCGCTGACGGCTGCAGGGCAGGCTCTGCAGGACGTGAAGCTGACACCGAATGACCGCCGCCAGATTTTGAAGGAGATGGACGAGGCCATTCACGAGATGCTGATGTTCCAGGGGATGATTCGCAATGGCTGAGCAGTCGGCATTGTCCAAGCGCGTGGCTGAAGTGGTTGAGGCCTGCGAAGTGATCGGATCAGTTGAGAGATCCAACGGAGCGTTTCAGCATCATCTGGCGTTCGACCTGATGGGTCGTGATTTAGACACGATGACGGTCGGTGATTTGACCAGGGCAATTAACGCCGCCGCTAATCGATACAACAGGATCTATGACGGGAAAAGTACTGATGATGATCAGGAATGGATGGACAAATATCTGAAATTCGGACTGCAGGACGTTTTGACGAGGGCGCAATGACAGAAGAGACAGCTCAAAAGATCCTGCAGGAGTTAGCGGATATCAAGCATGCGCTCGGAGAGATCCTGCAGCCCATGCAAGAGCTGGAGATCCACTCTGTTGCTCGCGATGTGTCAAAGGGGAGTGTTACGGCGCTGTCGGCTTGGAATGCGAAGAAGAAGGCCCAGCGCAAGAAGAGGTGAGAGCATGGTCCAGTATTGCAAATGTTGCGGTAAACCAAGGGCTCAATCGCGCGGCCAGTTGTGTGTGGTTTGTGAGCTGGAGCGGATGGAGTTAAGCGGCCGCTTGGAGGTTGTCGGGGTTGAATCCAGGCGGATGGAAGCTCAAGAGGGGGTTGTTTTTGTCTAGTTTTGACTGGGATTTTCCAGAAGGGGAGGGAACACATGCAGTTTTGGGCCAAGATTAAGCGGAGCAGCAAGTATTTCAGTCAAAACGAATGGGCAAAGAATAATCCGGGACTATTTGGTTTGCCTTTTCCGGTCACGATTTTGCCTGACCATATTCTCAGCGCTGCGAAAGTTGCTGATGACTACTGCGTCCAGGGAGGCCCGGGCGGTCAGTATTGCCTGCGTGATGTGCAGTTGTACGTCAAGCGGTCGGACGGAAAACTGGTCCGTTTTACATAACAGTTTGCGGCCTTTGTGCCGCACCGGTCGAGTCCATCTCCCCCCTCCGGGGGCTCGGCCGGTAGATCTTGTTCGCGCGGGGAAAGAATACAAGAAATAACCAGCACCACTGACGGCAGCAGTGGTGATCTCCCCGGGAGGTTCAACCTCCTGGCCTCCCGGGCTTTTTTGTGAGGTTTTCGATGCTTGAACGGATCACTGATCTACTTCTGTTATCCCTGCTGGCCATCGTGGCCGGGAACATTTTCTCTGGAGGTCTCATGTTGGCTATCGATTTTATCTACATGGTTTTGCTCTTAGCCGCGATCTGCTGGGCTACGTTTTGTTGTTCCTGGCTGCGTGATCGCTGGATCTGGAACGGTGGAATCTGTCGCAAGACGGGTTTGCCTTGGGTGGTGATGCAACAGGCTAACGGACGCATTAAGCTGCGGTCGTTGCATGTTGTCAAACATATTGGCCGGTGGTTTGGGACTGAGGAGTATTGCTGATGATCATCCTTTACGCCCTGATTTTATCCGTTGCAATTATGATCATGGTTCTTTTCGTGATGACTGCCCCAGTCGGTACAAAAAGTCTTTTGTTTGGAGTTCACCAGTTCCTTCTGCATCCGTACTGCGTGCTGAGGGCATGGATTGAGCTTTACGGATGGCCATCCTGGCGGGAGCTGGTGTGCATCATCATCCATGATTGGGGTTATTGGGGTAGGCCGAACATGGACGGACCCGAAGGTGAGCGGCATCCTCTTTGGGCGGCTCATAGAGCCTACCGATGGTTTGATGGGCCGTTTAGCTCCAGCAACGAAGAAGATTACTACAGGAAGCTTTGTCTTTATCATTCTCGTCATTTCGCCCGTCGAGACAATGCTGACCCATCAACTCTCTGTTGGGCAGACAAGCTCAGCATTAAATATGCACCGACCTGGCTCTATCTGCTGCTTGCAAATCTGAGCGGAGAAATTGAAGAATATCGCGAAAAAAACGCTCATGTGTTCCCGCTGGAAAAATCAAACCGCGAATGGCACGAGTGGGTTAAGGCCGGAATGATCAAAATGGCCATGGAACAGAACGCCGGCGCGATGCCGTATATGCAGGATTGAGGCGATGAAAGTTATTGGTGAAATCGATACGTCTGGACAACCGATGTTATTCACGGAATCCGTTGAGGTTGTTTCTCTCGGCAATAGGCTGGTGGACAGCGAAACCGGAATGGTGATGGCCGTCAAAGACAGCTATGGGGACTGGGTCAATCCGCGAATGATGAATCTCGGGCTGAAAATCAAAGTCATGACTGAATAAATTCCCAATCTTCGCGGGGCGGGGTGCGCGCCCTTAGGCCGGATGCCTCGCCGGCCGTGCCCCGCGAGGTTCTTAAAGATCGAGGCAGTAAGTGAGGCGCTATGAACATTGATATGACCAGGACAAGGGCCGGCGAGAATTACCTGACCGTAAACGAGGAAAAACAGCTGTTCAGCTACCTGAAACGATTGAATGACCCTCTGGCTGTGCGTGACCTGGTCATTCTGAAGATCGCCCGGCTGCTTGGCCTGCGCCGGGTTGAGGTGGCGCGGCTGAATGTGGGCGATGTTTACGGTCAGACCCGCTTGGTGGTTGACGAGCGGATCGCGGCCAAGGGGGCAACCGGAACGCTGCAGATTCCGGTGGAGCTGCAGGGGCTGCTGGCTGATTTTTTCCGCTGGAAACGCCTGCAGGGACAGAGCCTGGCCGACGATGAGCCATTGTTTGTCAGCCGCAACGGCAACCGGATCAGTATCCGGGCCCTGAACGATCTGTTGACTAAGTGGCTGCATGACGCCGGGATCAGCCACAAGGTGACCTTCCACGGTCTGCGCCACACCAAGGCACAGCGGATCATCCAGGATGACCGCAACCTGACCCCGACTCAGCAAAAAAATTCGCTGCTGCTGGCCAACCGGCAGCTGAGGCACAAAACCCTGAACAGCACCATGATCTATACCGGCCCGAGCCGTGAGGACATGGCCGCTGTGGCAGGGATTTAACGAGGAGAGAGCGCACATGAGACTGACAAAAGACCTGAAGAGTGAAATCGTCGCAAACGCTATCAGATCGACATTTAAGGACAGATTGGCAGCAATGGAGTCGGACAAGTCTGACTTTGCCGATGAGGTCTATCGATTTGTTGTTGGTGAGCATGAGCAAGCAATAAATGACCTTCCAGAGGGCTTCTTTTCGAGAACCAAAACAATCAGGGCTTTTTTTGGAGATAACAATAATCCAGAAGAATTTAATATGACTGAGGTGAGGAGAACACCGTACCTCCTGGGCCCAAGATGGTCATCTGACTCGATGCGCATCAAGGACACAAAGATCGTCGAGGCTCTGAAAAAACTCAGCAAGAAAAGAATTCAGCTCAATAAAGACATAGACACTCTCAAAACAACCCTTAACGGGGTTGTCAATTCCGTCTCGACTATCAAAAGATTGCAAGAGGTCTGGCCTGAAAGCACACCTTTTATCCCTGCATGGGCGAAGGAGGAGAAGAACCTTCCCGCAGTCATTGCCAAGGATATCAATCAGCTGATCAAAAAAATGAAGGCCGCGGCATGAAATTCAGCTCGGGGGATATCGTCACCACGGCGAATGATGTGCTGAAAGGGAACGGCGCGTTGATCAAGGCCGGCAGCAAGGCAATGGTGATCGCCATTGCCAGCGGCGCCGATCCGCGAATCTATCTGCTGGAGACGATTGATCCTGATTTTGAACCAGAGGAGTTTTTTGCTTTTGAGGATGAGCTTGAGAGAGCGCAGGAGGTGGCGTGATGAAAAACAAAATCGGAGATCTGAATAATCATTTATTTGCCCAGCTTGAGCGGCTGAATGCTGAGGACGAGGAAAAGCTGACTGGTGACGCCTTGAAGGAAGAGCTTGAAAGGGCTCGGGCGATATCCAGCATAGCGAAAGATATCATTCAGGTTGGGCAGCTGCAGTTGAAGGCGACGATCGCTCAGCGGGAATATGCTCTCGGAAAAGGGACCGGGCTGCTGCAGATCGAGGATAAGAACAATGACTAAGGTTTACGAGCCTCATCACCTGCGATTCCTTGAACTGGGTTATCCGCTGATGGGCGTTGCCGATCTGACCCGGGTATTCAATAAAAAATTCCGGATGTACCGGAGTCAGGAGCAAATCAGAGCCACCCTCACAAGAAACAAGATCACCTGCGGCCGCAAGACAGGAGCGCTGAATAGGGGGAAATTAAGAATTTTTACTAGAGATCAGGATCTCTATCTTCGTGAAGCCTATAAATCAAAAACCCTGGTGGAGATCGCAGAAGACATGAACGCGCATTTCGGACTGTCTTTGACCGCAGATCAGCTCAAATCCTACTGCGGTAATCATAAAATTCACTCGGGCCGCACCGGTTGTTTTGAAAAGGGACATAGGTCCTGGAATGCGGGGACTAAAGGAGCTGGGCTGACCGGGCCTAATAGCGGAAGTTTTAAAAAAGGATCGGTCCCGCCAAACCGTAAACCGCTGGGCTCTGAAAGAATCGATACGAAAGACGGCTATATCTACATCAAGGTCGCTGAAACAGACCCATATACGGGATTTCCGACCCGGTACAAGCTGAAGCACCATCATGTTTGGGAACAGTACTATGGACCCATCCCGGATGGGAAAATAGTCACCTTTATTGATGGAAATAAGCTGAACTGTGCGATCGATAACCTGGAAATGATCACCCTTGCAGAAAACGCTGTACTCAACAAGCTTGGAGTGCGCTATGCGCCGGATGATATGCGACCAGCTGTCAAGAACCTGGTTAAGCTGACGATGAGGGCACGTGAGCTGAAAAAGGAGTCGCGCAAATGAAAGCTCCTTATTTCAACGTGACTGCCAGGTGTAACCATCAGCGGTGCAGCAACGGAACATTTACTGTTCAGAGAAAAAAGGCGGTCAAAAAATCGGCTGAAGGAAATTCTTATACCATCGGCAGTGTTGTCTGCCCTGAGTGTCGCATGTGGGCTGACGTTGTTGATATCGAGACGGTGGAATCATGACCCGTTACGCCGAACCTTCTTCCAGCACCGAGGCGAAAAAAAAATGACCAAACACTTTAACCTCGGCACTGTCTTTGGTCTTGCGCTCCCGGATACGGTTGAGCGCAAGACTTCGCGCAACTCTGAATTTATCAATTTTCAGGTCAATGTTTCCGGTCGCCGGTGCGGATCGGTGCGGGCATTTTGCCGGGTGTGGAAACCGGAAAACATCGATCCGTTGCTGCGCCAGATTGAGCAGCGGCCGCACGATCCGTTATTTCTGAAAGGGTTTTTCGGCCAGTTCTGGGATGACCGGAACACGGTTTTTGCGACCTACACGATTTATCGCTGGGAAGTCCGCGAAAGCGATCCGCGGGCGGCGTTTATTCTGACCGGTGATGTCAGCGTGATCAGCAAAACAACGACCGGACACCGCCTGCTGATGAACCTGCAGCGGGAAGGGAATGATGCTGAAAAGATGGAGTTGTGGCTGCAGGATGAAAAGTTTCTGGACGTGCCAAACAACGGTGACCTGATCAGCGTGAAAGGCTATCTGCGCCAGGAACAGCCCGAGGATGACTTTGGCGGATCGAGCGGCCCGGTGCGGGCGTATGTTGAGGAGCTGAAGATCTTATGAAATGTCTGAGCATTCAACAGCCATGGGCATGGTTGATCATTCACGGTGGTAAAGACATTGAAAATCGATCATGGAGAGTCAACTACCGGGGAAGAATTCTGATCCATGCCGGGAAAAAGATCGATCCTGATTATGTCGATTTTGCAAAAAAACTCGGTGGGGTGTGCTTTGAAAATCGCGGAGGAATCATTGGATCTGTCGAGATTACCAATTGTGTCGATGAATCACCTTCGGAATGGTTTTGTGGTCCATTTGGTTTTGTCCTGAAGGATCCAAAGCCGCTTCCCCTCATTCCATATAAAGGTCAATTGGGGCTCTTTGATGTTGCGATGCCTGGTGTTTGCAGAATCTGCGGATGCCATGATCTTGATTGTTCAGGATGTATCGAGCGGACTGGTGAGCCTTGTTACTGGGTTGAAGAAAATCTCTGTTCTGCCTGCGCGTCGGTGCGTTTATGACCCCGCAACAGGAATGTTCTGACTATCTCCTGCAAAAGATCGAGCAGCTGGCATCGGCGGTGAATATGCGCTATTCGGGGGCTGTTGAGGGGGCCATGCGGTGGGGGATAGCCCAGCGTCCTGACCTGGTTGCGCGGTGTGACATTGACGCTGAGCAGCGCCTGGGCGAACTGATGGAAAATGGCATGGTCGGTGAGTTCAGGGCGGCTTGCGTCGACTTTTTCAGGGCCGAGCTTGAGCTTTATCGTGCTCATGCGGAATTTCTTGGTTTGTTGGAGGCAGCGTGATGAAAAGAAGAAGACTGTGAAAGTTAGGATTTCCGGGTACGAAGCAGGGCCACCAGGATCGCGCTTCATGGTGCTGACAACGCCATGCCCTTTTAATCGGATTTGGATAGAAGATAGAAAGGCCGGGTCAATCGCCTGCTCAGAGTGTGAGTATTTTTCAGGGATAAGCGAAGCGTTTGTTTATTGTAGTCGTGGTGACAAGCGGAACAGAAGGGATGATTAGTGATGGCGTGTAAACATGGAGTACCTGACCAAAACATTTGTAATGAGTGTGAACTTGGGTCGGTTCCTCAGCCGGAAAGAAAATGGCGGGTGTCGTATTGCAATGGTAGGCCGTATGCCCAGATTACTGATACAGGAACTGGCGAGCTAGTTGCGGAGGCATACGGGACAGAAGCCCGCGCCGGACTTAAAAACGCCCTGTTTATTGCATCTGCTCCACAGATGTACGAAGCGTTGAATGCCGCTCTAGAGGTGATGACATCTCAAAAAACAACGATTGAAGAACAAGCGGATGCAATCACGATGGTACGTCGATCGTTGGAAAGAGCAGAGGGTAGAAGATGAAGCTAAGGCCATGTCCATTTTGCAAAAGTGACGAGTTGATTCTCTCTGACAACTCAATCGACCTTCATGCTGATATCCCTGGTTGGACTACAAGGCACAAGGACTTTATTGCCTGCCCCTGCGGGGCTAGGGGTCCGGCAGGTGATACGGAAGGACAAGCCATTGAACGTTGGAATAATTACACGGCAAGGATCTAAATGTCCGACTTCGCCCTTGTCAAAGAACGCCTCGATCTAAAAAAGGTCATCGAACAGGCGACCAACCAAAAGATGGTGAAAACCCACCTTCCTGAATGTCCTTTTTGCCAAGGGCACGATTGTTTTTCCATCCGTGATGGTTATTTCAAGTGTTTTCAGTGTGATGACGGCAAGGGTGATGTATTCAACTTTTTGGAAAAATTTCACAACGTCGACCGGGCCGGCGCGTTGAAGTTGGGTGCAGAGTTGGCCGGGGTTGAGCTTGAGGATCGGAAGAAGCCTCAGAAAAAGCTGAGTGTGACGGATAGGATCAGGCTTGGTGCGGCGGCCTATTATCATGCCCATATGCTGCAAAATGGTGGTCGGCAATATTTGCTTGATGAGCGTGGCCATGACCTGAAAACACTGGAACATGAACAAATCGGGTTCAGTGATGGACATCTGTTTGACCATCTGATTAGTCAGGGTTTTTCTGAGTCTGCAATTCTTGAGAGCGGCCTGGCCAAGGAGCGTGAATTGGAGGGTGGCCGCAAGGTCATTTCTGATTATTTTTCATCGGGCCTGGTGATTTTCCCCCATCTTTCCCGCGGCAAAGTGCTGCATTTTACCCAAAAGGATCCAACCAAAAAGCTGAAATATCAGCTTCCCAATACCCACAAGGACAAGGCTTGGAAATTCTACGGCCAGGATGCTCTTGATAAGTACGAAGAAGTGATTCTGGTCGAGGGTGAAAATGATCGCCTGCAGATTTTGAATACCGGTATCGGCTGGGTTATTGCCATGATCGGCAATATCAGTGATGCGCAGATTAAGGACCTGCAGCGTTTGTGCAAGGGGAAAAAGCTTTACCTGTGGGTCGATAACGATAAAAAGGGTGATGAGTACGTCCGCAAGGTCTGCCATGCGTTGCCGGCGGCGATTGTGCGGGTGATTGTTTACGGCAAGCGTGACGATGATCCGGACAGTTACCTGAAGGCTTATGACGGAGATCGCAAGAAGGAGGTCAGGCGGCTGCAGTTGGAGGCGCTTGACTATATCACCTGGGAGATCCAGCAGGCTGGACAGCTCAACAGCCTTGAAGACAAGCTTCAGCACCTGCAGGAACAAAAAATATTCCAGCTGATCGGCCGGGAACAGGTCATTCAGCAGGATATTTATCGTGAAAAGCTTCTGCTGCTTGGGTTCAGCGAAAAAGCGATTGAGCAGCAGCTTGATTTCAGCCAGGACCTGCTGCGGCAGATTGAAACTCAGTTTGAAATGGCGGAGTCGCATAAGGATGTCGATCCGATCATGTTGGCTGAGATTATCTTTAAGTTCTTTGCCCACCATGGCCGGTTTTATTACGACTCTGAAGATACGGTCTGGCTGATTTACCAGAACGAAACCTATGAGGTGAATAACAATACCAAGTTCAATGCGCTCATGCTGAAGATGACGCGCATGATCGTCAGTCAGGCGCCGGGTGGGCAGGTCTGGGATGCGTTGAAGCACACAGCTTATCTGAACGGCCGTCGGATCGATCGCTGCCGGTGGATCCACACTGATCAACTGACGGATACCATCTATATCAACCTGAATGGTCCGAATAATAGCATCCTGAAGATTTCCAGGGAGAGGATTGAGGAAATCCAGAACGGCATGAATGACGATCACGTTCTGTTGTCATCCTCATCGAAAATTGCACCTATGAACTGGCTTCCGGATGTCGATATTCAGGATGGTATGACGGCGCTGCGTGACCTGCTGTTCAAGAACCTGGCGATTTCCAAGGAACAGCGCTATCTGGTGTTGTCATGGATGATCAGCGGTCTCTGCCCCGACCTGGCGCCATATCAGTTTTTGATGAAGTTTGGAGGTTATGCCTCAAGTGGGAAGTCGACTGGTGCGAAGATGATCTCCACGGTCTATTTTGGCAATGATGAGCTATCCGACCCTTCCGGCGCCGCGGCATTTTCTGCAGCGTCTCAAAATCCCTTACTGGTCATCGATAACCTTGAGAACAAGGATCTTCATCGCGGAATGCAGAAATTCCTGCTGCTGGCGGCCACCAGGGGGCAAAAAGAGAAGCGCCGGGGAGGGACTGATACCGGAACTGTCGATGAAAGTCCGAGGGCGTTGATCTGCGTAACGGCCATCGAGCCGTTTACCTTGTCGGAATTGATCACCAGGACATTCGAGATTCCTTTTGATCGCCGTATCCATGGTGATGACAGTTTCTATGAGCAAGAGGTCCTGGAGCAGCTGAAGAAAAAGCGGGACCTGATTTTGTCGGCGCTGATCAGGTTTATTCAGAAAGAGATTCTGACCAACCTGGACCAGCGCAAGCATTACATGACCATTTTGAACAAGATGTACAAGGGGCACGCCAAGGATAGGACCAACGCCTATCTGGCCCTGCTCATGCTGATCAATTCAAAATTGCTCAAATACATTCCGCTCTACGATGAAGACCATCTGCTCTTCGGCATGGAAACCGGGGAAAAGGAAATTTACGAAGCCTGGATCGAGGAGCAGAACATTACGGCCAGAGAAACGGAAACCGGGTCAAACGACATCTTGCAGTTGCTGGGTGGACTGGTGCGGGAGTATATCCAGGCCAACAAGCATAAAGCTGAGACAGAGATCGCCACTGGTTACGATAAGCCAGTCTTTGTGCTTGGGCATAAGGACTATGGCCTGACCATGTACAAAACCCAACCTGAGGCCAAACAGGAGGGTGGGGAGACGTTCATTGTCTCGACCATCGAATTCGAATCCACCAGCGCTGACCTGGTTGATGCTTTCGATATGCTGGCCAAGAACACGGGCAAGGTCAATATGTACCGGACGGCCGCAGTGTTCACTGCCAGGCTGCGCAACGATAAGACCGTTTTAGCGAAAAGCGGCTGGGAGCTGCTGGAGACTCCTGGCAAGGAACCGTACTTCAAGGTCATCAGAGGGAAGAGGGTTTTCAAGTTCCGCCATACCTATATCAAGTAGGTGCAGTCCTTGGGGGGTGGTGCAGTCGGAAAAATCACAGTGGTGCAGTTGTCCGGATCAGTTTTCGGATAACTGGAAAATCAGCCGAAAAGAAGCCGATTTTTACTTTTATTATGTTTCTTGCGCGCGCGTAGGGCGTTTTTCTGGGAGACTGCACCACTGCACCACTTTTGACTTAAGTATATAATTTTATTGAATAAAAGTGTGGTGCAGTTGTTGGTTCAGTCGTGGTGCAGTTGGTTCAGTTGGTGGTGCAGTCCAAGGCTGTGTTTAACAACTGCACCACGCCACAAAGCCGCAAGAATACTGGGTTTGCTGGCAAGTGGTGCAGTGGTGCAGTTAGGGTAAATGCGCAAGGGAAGTCCGCAGAAGGGAGTTTTTCCGGTTTTCATCCTTCGTTGGCTTCTCAAAAAAAGTATTCAGGGAGGGTTTTGTCCAACATGGTTGATCGGCCCCAAGTCCAGTATCCGTCTGAAGTCGCGGTTATCCCTGCTGCTGGGATCGTCGCGTCTGGAGCTTGGGGAGTACTGAAACGAACCGAAAAAAGCGAAATGCTAACCGCGCATTCTTACAAAACGGGCAGTTCAACGGGGCAGGCAGGACATAAAATCAATTGTTTAGGTGGGGATGATATGACGAAACGGGCAGTTCAAAACGAAAAGGCAGGGATGAAACAGATACCCCCGGCCAAAAGAAATGACCAAAATTCCCAGTCGCCGCCCCCATGTCCGGAAATTATCGCGGCTATCTGCCAAAACCTTTTTTCTAAAAGTGGGGGGCGCGGGGGGATTTATGGCATCGCTTGAGTCTTGCCTCCAGGATTGGCGGGAACACTGCATTGTGCAGCGCGGCCAGCGAGATCGCGGGGTCGACCAATATGAACGGAGCATCAGGGAGTTTTTCCGTTGGTTGGAGAAAAAGGGTTTCCCGGTCGATCCCGAGCAGGTTGCCCGCGACTACATCACCGAATGGCAACGCTCGCTGTTTTACGACTCGAAAAACGTGTCGAACCGAACCAGAGCCAGCAAACTGTCCGCGCTGAAATCCTTCTTCGGGTTTTTGACCTATTCCGGGGTTATCGGGTTCAGCCCGGCCGATGGAATTCCGTCCCCGAAGATTCGCCCCGGGTTGGCTAAGAAGTTTTCAACAGAAGATCTGCGAAAAA
Source organism: Geopsychrobacteraceae bacterium (assembly GCA_963668145.2). GTDB lineage: Bacteria > Desulfobacterota > Desulfuromonadia > Desulfuromonadales > Geopsychrobacteraceae > Seleniibacterium. The sequence goes on along the minus strand of CAXXJU010000020.1, from coordinate 156,399 downwards.
TTTTTTCTGGTCCAGATCTGAAAACCGAGCGGGGTGTCCGCGACCTGGCCATTCTGAAAACCTTATATGCGACCGGGGCCAGGGTGTCCGAACTGACCGGGATCGATCTGGACGATATCCACGACACTGGCGGATACATCCGGATTGATATTGTCGAGGGAAAGGGGGGAGTGAGCAGGACTCTGACCCTGCGCCGCTCTCCCAGTGCGACCCTGCGTCATTGGCTGCTGATCAGGGCCAATATTGCCACCGATCACGACGCACTGTTTGTGTCGCTGATCAAAGCCCGGCCGACGCGACTGACCACGCGGACAATTTTGGACATCATCAAAAAATATGCTGTGTTGGTGGGGATGGATTCAGCTGATGCGTTCTGCCACAAAATGCGCTCGACTTTCGCCACTGATCTGTATGACAGCGGTCATGACAAGTGCCCCCGCTGCGGCCACGCGATTCAATATATCGGCCTGCCCGAGCTGGCGGTGATGATGGGACATAAAGATGTCAAAACAACCATGGGATATATTGCAATTTCAGAGAGAACCCTCCGTAAGACCGCAATACCAGACCGGCGATTCAACGAGATTGACGGAGAGGAGGAAGGCTGATGGCGCAAAGGGGAGAAAATCAGGAAATTCTTGAGGAGCTTTTCAACCAACTGCATATCGAGTTCGGCAGCCTGGCCCCGCGGATCATTTACCGGATGGTGTCCGTGCTCGGGAAAACCAGGATTACATTTCCTGATTTGAAATACCTTTATCGCCAAGAGCGTGATCGGCGGATCCTGCAGGAGTTCAACGGGTCAAATTATGATGAACTCTGCATCAAATACGGAATAAAGCGGCGTTGGCTTCGGGAAATTTTGGCAAAGGGGTAATCATGTATAAGGTACTCTATACGATTCACGGCGGTAGTTATGATGATAGATTGGAAGTTAATGGGGAAATCCTACATGGAAAAATCCAGACTAGGGTTTATCGAGCTATTGTGGACGGGAAGTGTCGCCAGATTCGTGGAATAAAGGATCACTTGATTAAAAGGGATATGTGGCATTCTAGAGAGCAAATCAGCTCTGCATTACAGTCATTGAAAAAGAAAGGTTTGGTCAAGTACCAATATATGTGGCTGCCAACGCAGCAGGTTGATTAATTGCACCAATCTGCCAGAACACTGCTTGTTTTTTTGATATACAGCCTTCATGAACTGGAAAAGTGTCCAGTTTTTGGAGGCTTTTATGTCGGATGAAAACACCCTGAACCTTGAGCTTGTTGAAGAGAAAATCAAGGACTTGAAAATTCGCATCGACTCCGGTGAATCCGGTCTGGCCGATGATCTGAATGTGTTGCTCAGGCTGCAGGTGCAACTTGAAAACGCCGCCGAAGAGGATCCTATCTTTGATCGGCTGACCGTCAAGACCAGGAAATATACTCTTTCCGAAAAGGCCCTGGAGGCCCGTCGGCAGAACGCGCAGAATTCCACCGGCCCGAAAACAGAGGAAGGAAAGCAGGCCTCGGCGCGGAATAGCTGGAAACATGGCCTGCACAGTCAGCGCCGGATTTTGGCCTATGGAAAGCCCTGCAAAACAACCTGCCCGAAGTATCCCTGCAAACTTGTCACTGATGGAGAAACAGAGCCCGGCAAGGACTGTCTTGATAAAGAGTACCTGGCCGAGTCGATGCACGCCATTGCTACCGCTCTGGAATCCGGTGACCTGACCGACCTTAAAAACATTGTGACCCTGCAACTTGGCCAGTCGCTGAGCGTGATCGATGAGCTGCAGGCGAGCATCCTGCAGTATGGCGTTTACATGAAGTCCGAGAAGATCGGCAAGGATGGCAAGGTGATCGGATACGAGATCAAGCCGAATCCATCGCTGCTGCCATTGTCAAACCTGCTGAAAGCGGCCGGAGTGACGCTGCCAGATTTCATGATCACGCCTCGTGAGATAAACCGCGATAAATCAGATCGGGAGGCGATGGAGACGGTTGCCGATATTTTCAGGAATGCAGGGAATGCCCTTAAATCGGCACGGAGTAAAAAGGAGTGACGCCGGCCGTTGTTGAGCAGATGGAGCCGTTGTTGGACCTGGCGGATCTTGGCAAGGGGATTATTGTCCCGATGGAAAGGTTTGAGCAGGTCCTGGAAGAAATTGACTGGACTTGGCAGAAGATTGCAGCTGGAGAGTTTCCCCCGGCAATTTATGCCCTGGGCAAGGATCAACGCGAACGGCTGGAAAAATTTCAACTGGCGATCATCTGTGAAGATCCGTTGTTGTGGTGCACAGCGTTTCTTCGTGAACCTGAAGATTTTTCTCATCAGCAACCCTATCAATTTTTTGATTATCAAATTCCATCGTTATTGTGTCAGACAGGGGTTGTTCACCAGGACGGTGCCGAGGTTGGAAAAACGCGCGAGATTGTTGCCTGGTCGCTGTGGAAAAATTTCACCTGTCCCTCTGGAAGCGGTCTGGTTGGAGCTCCACAACAGACCCACTTGGACGAGATCATAGACGCAAAGCTTGAACAGCTTGGCTACAATCCGATTCTGGCCGCTGATCTTGTCAGGCATCGAAAGCAGCCTCACCATCAGTTTCTTTTTGCCAACAAGTTCAAGGAATATTTCCGGCCGGCCGGCCACGATGGCGAAGCTTTCCGCGGGGTCCATGTCAGTGTTTACGGGCTGATCGATGAAGCCGCCAAAATGAAGCACAAAAAGCAGTGGTCTGAATTCTGGCGTGCGTTGAAGCCGGGGGCTGTCCCTCGGGTCTACAGCGTTCCTGATGGTGATCGGGAAACGGATTATTACAAGTTGACCATGCGGGCCGCAGGAAAAGAAAAGGAAGGTGAAGATGACGACCTTAAGGGCACAGAGGAACATATCAAAAATCTTAGGTGGACCCTCTTCCGGTGGGGGAAACACCTTATGCCGTATCCTTACTGGTCGCCGGAGCGAAAGCGCTTCTACATCGAACAGTACAACGGCGAAGATTCTCCGGAATACCGGCACAATGTCCTCGGGGAACACGGCGATCCGGAAAATACTGTCTTCCCTTGGGCCCAGCTGAAAAACTGTATCCGTGATATCCCAGAATATCGCGGCTTGAAGGTATTGGTCGATACCGCACATCAGACTGTCATTGTTGAAGGATATCGCTGTCCCTTCAACGCTGGAAATGATGGACCAGTTCCAGATCAGGTCATCATCTTTGAAGAGGAATTCAACCAGGAGATGTTCTTTGCCCTAGATGATGAGGACGACAGTCAGTTTCGGAGGCTGATTAGAGAGTTTTTTATTCCGGTACCGGGAATGATTATCGGCGGAGGAGACTTTGGTTTTTCTCCCGATCCAACCGAATTGACAATAAGAAACGTTATTGGCAAGCGCATCCCATTGATAGCTCGGCTGCAATTGAAACAGGTCAACTATGATCAGCAGTGCCAGGCTCTTGATGCTCTGGATAGCTTATATAGCCCTGATTCTTCGATGCATTGGGGCACTGATTTTGGTAACGCAGGGTCGGCCGTTGCCCACGATTTACAAGGCCTTAAAATTTACGCCGATAAGAACTATGCGGATCGGCTGCATGGATTCATGTTCCAGTCGACAAATGACAATATCGACGAAGATGGCGCGGCCATCATGGATGCGAAAACAGGAAAACCGGCCAAGTTGACTTTGAAAGAGTTGGCCACTGACCTGATTGTCAAAAAAGTTCAGCGGCAACTTGAAGAATTCCCTCCCGACCCTGACCTGGTCACCGCATACACTAACCACACCTGCAGAATAGGTGAGAAACAGCGAATTTATAACAAGCAAAATGACCACCTGATTGATTCACACCGGGCCGGCCGTTTGGCACAGGTGCTGATGAACAATGTGGAGGATATTTTCGTATGATAGGGACCGCTGGCGTTAGTCGAAGGATGTTGAGAAAAAAAAGCATTGGAAATTATAGCTCTGGTGCAAGTGCTGTTCAGTTGCGCCCGAATAACGGCCAGGGTCCATTTACGGCAGGGTTTCAAAAATTCGTTGCAAGGAAGATCGACCCTGCATTTTACGAGTTTTTGCGGGAAGCTATTCCAATTATGGATACTGCCATCTGGAGGCTTGTGTCATTGGATGGGAGTATCGTCGTTGAAGGTGATAATGTGGCCCTGGTTGATGAATTGCAGGATTGGTTTGATAACGTTCCGGTTAATGATATGCAGACCGGGATCCAGGCCTTTCATCAAAATTTCAGCAATGAAGCTTTTGAGCAGGGATTTTCTTTATCTGAGTTCATTCCCAACCGGAAGCGGAATGACATTGTCGGATTGCGTGTTGCCGACAGTAAATTTATCAAATTCAGTCGGATAAAGAGCGGTCTTGAAATCCTGCAAAAGTCAGACGATGACACTGATTATCGACCGCTTAATACAGAGACCTTGATGTATTGGTCTATCCACAATGAAAATCAGAACCCCTACGGGACTCCACTTTTTCGCTCCTGTGAGTTCGTTGCCCAGATTCTCGCGACCATGCATAACAGCCTTCTCAATGTGTGGGAAAGATTTGGAGACCCTTCATTTTCCCTGATTTACAAAACCAGCAGAAAGGACGGAACTAATCATCAGGAGCGCTGCAATAAACTAAGGGATGACCTGGATACTGTTGTCAGGGCAAAGAGGATGGGAAAATCGGCTGATTTTGTCCACGCGATCGACAAAGATAGTGATATTGAAATAAAAGTCATCGGATCAGAGGGAGAGGAGCTCGCTCTTGAGGTTCCGGCAAGGCATGTCCTTGAACAGGTTGTCTCAAAAACAGGACTTGCTCCATGGATGCTTGGCATGCACTGGAGCACCACTGAGCGGCTGGCTGAGTTTGAAAGCGAAATGGTCCTGGCTGACATTGTCACCCGGCAGGATGCAAAGCAGCCAAGTTTTACCCGGCTTGCGTCGACCTTGTTGAGAATGCGTGGCCGGACCTGGAAAAAGGGGGACTGGTCCGTAAAATTCAAGCAGGTGAATCTGCATGATATCGAAAAGCAGGCCCGGGCAAGATTCCTTAATGCTCAGGCCGATATGATGGGTGATGATGAACCAAGCACGCAGAAGTCGTCACCATATGTTGTCAAAAGCTTCACTCCTAAAAAAAAACAGACCTGCAAAGAACTTTATCGGACTGATCCATGGCCCGAACTTGACCAGGTTGAAAACGATTATGAAGACACCTTGAAGGCGAATTGGTCCAAGCTCTTGGAGCGCGTTTATATCATTTTTGGATTGAATGATCCGACCGAAAGCAAAGGGGTCAGTGACGGGAATTTTACCTTCTCTGATATCGAGCGCGCGCTGATTTTGAGTGCCCTGGCCGATATGGTCGGAACCTATAAACCAGATGATCCTGACAGTCCTGTTACCTACTACTACGGCCAAGCCTACAGCCTGGGTTTGATTCAGGCCGCAAATCTCATCGGCAAAGATCAGCCGCAACTGAACACCCTGAAGAACAAGGAAATTTTTGATGAATTGACGGCCACCGGGTTTGACCTGGTAAAGAACAACGCCACCAAGCGACTGAAAAACAAGATCCTGACCGAGATGGAAGCCTTTGCGTTGTCCGGGACCAATCCGGTGAATGTCGCGGAACGATTGCGCAAACTGTTTGATGATGCAAACAGCGACTGGGAGCGCCTGGCCAGATCTGAAATGAGCATGGCCGCAGAAAAGGCAAAGCTTGAAGAATGGAAGGCGTGGGATATTAAAGAGGTTCATTTTTCACCGGCGCCGGATGCCTGCCCGCAGTGCCAGTCTTTGGAGGGTGACTATCCGATTGACGAAGCGCCGATCCCTGTCAGGGATACACATCCACGGTGCCGGTGTGCGCTCAGGCCGGCGGATAGTGAGGCTTAAAGCTAATTTTTGTTGTTAAAAGGATTGCTCCTGATGAAGAAAACTTCGCCAGGAGCAATTCGTCTTACCCTACTTTGATCGGGAACGCTTTCAGACCGTACGCGCTGGCATAAATCCTTTTACCGTTTTTGGTTATCCACGGCCGAAAGATATATTTGCCGGGCGGCAGCTTCTTTTTATCGCTCACATAAACCACCTCTTTCCTCGGAACAGGATTGTTTCAGCTTGACATCCGGGAAAGGATAGATATACTTATCACCGAATTTTACATAGTTACAAGCTGCCCGACGTTCCGTATCGGGAACCCCATTTGTTGCTCCAACAACTAATGGGGTTTTTATTTGTATAGACCTAATTTCCTGAGCCTCCATTGGACAAACGCTCCATTCACATCAAAAATTTCTTCCAAATCTTTCAGTGTAGCCTTTTGATTTAAGAGCAAGAATACGGCATTCTTGGGCATCAATAGTGACCCTGCCATCTCCCATGCTTGCCACTCCGGGTCACGAAAGGCCTCAACATTTGGTGATGCTCTGTAAAATGACGGAACATCTTTCTTTTTCTGCTCGAGAAGAACTTTCCCCCCCGCTTTCTGAATAGGTTTAATATGAAAAAAGCAATGACCGATTTCATGTGCTAAGGTCGATCGATATCTCCGGCGGCCAGGAATACTAGTGGCGGCCGCTAGTTCCTGGGTTATGGACATTTCCATATTAAAGGGGTCGGTACAGCCGAGAATTCCAAACGGCATCTGATCTGTAATTGTGAATTTCACACGTGTCAGATCCTCAAGTTCAAATTCAGCAAAATCTTCAACATCAAAAGAAGAATTTCCTCCTAAAACCTGCGGTTGAAACTTGCTAAGAATGTCTGTGGCAGCCTCTTCAATTTGCCTCCTCTTTTTGGGAGGTATTGATATTGTTTCAGTCAAAGTGATTTTCCTTTCAAGTTGATTTCATTTTTTGAGCCACTTCTATTATTTCTTGAATTTGTTCTTCCGTCATACCTTCTGCGACGCGCAATAAACCTAAGTTCAATTCGGGTCTCTGATTGATAAACTTTCTGATTTCGTGACCAGCAAACTCCTCTTTTTGTGCCGCCTCCCACAAATAATTTTCTTTTGTTTCCAAAGATTTTTCTAATTTTTTAATGGTTTCAAAAGACGGTGTTTTTTTTCTGCGGTGCTCCAAGTCTGAAATGTAGCTGATCGTAAGATCAGTCTCTGAAGCAATTTCGCGTAGTTTTTTCCGAGCTTGTTTGCGCGCATGCTTCAGGCGTTCACTAAAGCTCATTGTGCCCATTTGATGTCTCCTTCATTCGGGGTTGAACGTCATTACACTTGATGTGTGTAAATCTACCTGACGGTGCAGCTATCGTCAAGTGTTTTTACACAACGGAGGTGTAATTTTTTATTTTCTGCATTTTATGCAGTGATCTGCCAGAACACTTCCATTTTTTTTGATAAGACGGACACGATGACGAATGAAAAACATAAAAACAAGGTTGGTCGTGTCGAGAGAATCGGTCAAAACATGAATGATTCTGGAGACAACTGTTTTCATGGACCAGGCGTTGAAGTCTGCAAAGGTGAGGAGACCTGCAATGGAACAAAAACAGGAAAGGATCGTCGCAGCCATCGGGGAGCTTAACCCTGAAGATAAGGCCCATTTCACCAAGAACGGATTCCCTTCGTCCTCAGTACTTACTGAGATGGTCGGTGAAACAGTTTCTGCTGCTGAACGGGATGCCTGCTGGAAGCTGTTTGAAGAGTCTGATCCGGAAAAATTCAAAGCAATGCAGGCTGTTTTGAACCCTAAAAAGGATGATCAGGAAAGTGCAACCAAAACCGAAGAAAAAGTAGTCGCCACAGTGACCGGTCAGGATGCGTTGAAACATCTCCGGGCAAAGGGTGTGAAGATCTGATGCTTATCCGCGGCAAAGAAAATACCCCGATCAAAGAGGCCAAGAAGCATCTGTCTATCGGCAAGGCAGTGACCTCAGCGGTTAAGGTGACCGAAGAGCTGCTGGCAAAGATCAATTCATATGCTCTGGAGCCTTTGACCGCTGCCGATGTGTTTATTGGGAAGCAGTTACTTGCCCATAACGGCATTGACCGGGATATGGAGAGATTCCCTGAAAAAGTTCTCGATGATTTTGAGAAAACTCTTCCCGGGAAAAGCACTCTGTATTTTCATGCCCGCCGAGATTACCTGCCCTTGGGCCTATATTTCGATGCCAAAACAGAGGAGATGTCTGCTGATCAGTTCAAACAACTGACAGACTGCGATCCAAAACTTCCTGAAGGTATCTCTTCGGTCAAGGTTCTGTGGGCCTGGTACTACGTCATTCTGACGGACGATATCGACTCGACCCTCAAAAATATCAAGGGCGGAACGTATCGCCATTGGAGCATCAGTTTTAACGCCGCAAGTATCGTCAGCATCAAGGATGATCCCAACGGCCCAGTGAAGTATTGGGAATATGTTGGACCAGCCGAAGCGCTGGAGGGTTCCTTGGTGTGGTTAGGCGCTCAGCAGGGAGCAACGTCTCAGAAATCAGCTGGTTTAAAGCCGGAGGATCATAACTCGGATAAGGAGATGGAGATCATGAAAAATCTGTTACTGAAACTCGGGGTGATCCTGGGCAAATCGTTTGCTGATGACACAACCGAGGAGCAGGCAGCTACTGCTGTGAAGGCTGCTTTTGACGCAAAGGACAATGAAATCAGCAATCTGCAAAAGCAGGTCTCTGACATGGAAGAATCAGCCAAACTCGGCAAAAAGTTTATTGAAAATACGGCCACTGAATATGCTCGTCTGAAGGCTTTGCTTGGTGAATGTGATGAGTCTGAAGAAGCAAAAACGAAAATGGTCGGTTTTGCAAAATCCATGGGGATCGACTTTTTGGAACTGGAAGTGAAAAGCCTTACCACGCGGGTCGCAAAGAAGTTTCCTGATGGGGGCCAGCTCTCCGGGTCTGAGGGTAAGAAGACCCAGACGGATAAAAACCCACTGGTTGTTGAATAACAAGTGTTTGCAACTGTCTCTGACGAAGGAGAGTGAAATATGGCTAAGGCAGTTTTAAGAGGTGGTCTTGATACATTGCGGACCCTCAAGTATGCGCATTCGGCTGCGGTTGAGGCCGGTGATGTCATCAGTGTCAACGGTCAGATTCTGGTGGCTTGTAACGCTTACGATGCCGATGAACTTGGTGCGTATGTCTTCCGTGGTCCGGTCGAGTTTCCAAAGGAAGCCGCGTTGGCCATCGCGCCCGGGGAAGTCTGCTACTACGATACGTCTGCCGGAGAGGCTGATAAAACCAACACCAACGTCAAGATCGGAATCGCAAGAAAAGCCGCCGCCGCATCTGACACGACTGTGCTGGTTGAACTGGCTGAAAACAAATAATCGTGTGGAGTGAGGTGTTAAGGGGCCTGAGCCCCAGGCCCTCGCCCATGGCACTCACTTTGTCACGGAGGAAAGCATGAAACTGTTCGGTAAAAAAGTGATCGACTGGAGGAAGTTGGGGGAGGTTCCGGAAGAGAGTAAAAAAGAGATGATTCTTGACGCCATCAGTAAGGCTTTTTCTGGCTTTGCCGAAGAACCTTTGGCGAAAGAATCGCCAACCAAAGTGCTTGGTGAAAAAGCCCTGGGCGCTGATCCAACGCTGGTTCATTCCGCTCCTCCGATCATCATGGCAGGCAGTGATACCGTCGACACGCCTGATCGCGGGTATGAAGCTCTCTTTAAAGAGAGAGACTTGCGGACATCAACCAGCAAGACTTTTGAAATTGTCGATATCACCGGAGGCATTACCTTTACTCAGCAGGAACCTGGTGAAGAAGCTGAACTGAGCGAGCTTCCGACCGCGAGCAAGACAACGATCAGCATGCTGCGGTTCACCGGAGGCTTTCCGATCCTCGATGATTGGCTGCGTTTTAACGAGCTTTACAAAATTGACGATCTTGCTGAAGACACGGTCAAGCGCTGGTACGACCAGAAAGCAGATCTGTTTTATACGTTGCTGGAACTGCTCAGCTCGAGCATTAACCAGTCTTTCAGCACTGATGATGTGACCACCATCAATAATGCCTGTTCACAGATCATCACCGATCTGACCGCAGCCGGCGCCGGAATCGGTGCAGGAAACAGATTTTATATCACCTGCCACCCGAATTTGCTGGCGAGGATCTACAAGGCCATGGCCGCAGTGTTCACGAATCCGAACACCAATAACAACCAAATCGTTTACATGATCGCCGGTGTTATCCCGACTGCGAAGATCGCGGCAACTCATTATTACGTTTCGTTGCCAGGATACAAGACGGTTCGGGGAGAATGGGAAGACCTGAACACCCGCGAACCGCAGCGAAACGAATTGAAACTCGGCGCTGATCATGTCTGGACCGGGTCCTACAATGCCGCGATCGCCAGTCTGTTGCAGCACCGTCGGTGCCAACTGAGTTAACCAGGGAGCTCTCTCTTCCGTTGCTTGGGGCGGGCCTGTCCAGCCCGCCCTTTTTTTTGAGGTCACAATGGGTGTTCCTTCTGAAATCAGCATTGTCAACATGGGGTTCACGTATCAGATGTTCGGCTACCAGTCGGAATCTGATCTGAATCAGACCATCCGCGACTTGCTGTCGGAACACGGGGACCTGCTGGCTGGAAGGATCGGCGCCACGGCTTACGCCAGTACGGCGCAACCAACCGCGACCTATGTCAGCCGCGCCCTGCGGTTTTTTGTGGCCGCCGAGCTTTGCCAGCATCGAATCAACAAACTGACCCAAGAAGTCAAAGAGGATGATGGGAAAGACGCTCTGAAGCTGCGCCGGCAAAAGACGGACTACCTGAATGAAGCGGAAAGCCTGATCAGCAAGATCGAGGCCACGGCCGGGGCCAGCAACGACTTTGCCGTGGGGACTGTGGTGACCAGTCACTTTGCGGAGGACGCCTGATGTTATCGATCAACGCGACCATCAAGGGTGACAAAATTGTCCTGACCGGCCTGCGCGAGATGCAACGCGATATGCCGCAGGTGTTGCAGCGGACCATCACCCGGGGCACGGTCGGAACATACAATGAAGCGTTTGACCTGCTTGGCGGTCCTAAAGTCCCGGCCGGCGCGTATCCGGTGCCCATTGTGACTGGGAACCTGCGCCGCCTGCTGGACTGGCTGAAGCCAGGAGAGCGCAAGGGCGAGTTCAAAGCCGGTAACCTGGAAGGCATCGTGTACGACACGGCCGAATATGCCGATGCTATTCACCAGGGGACGGGATCTTCAGCCAAGTTTGGCGCCCGGCCGTTTATCACCGATGGTTTTGAACGGTTCAACAAAGGTGATCGGCTGGCTGAAATTGCTGCTGAGGAAATTGAGGCCGAAGCCAGGAAGAAAGGGTTCAAGTGATGGCTAAGTTTGGAAAAAAATCATCATCTCTGCTCAGCCAGGCTCACCCTGATTTACAGCGGATCTTTCACGAAGTGATCAAGCACTTTGATTGCAGTGTTATTTGCAGTTTTCGCAATCGTGCTGCTCAGGAATTGGCCTTCGAAGCTGGTCATAGCAATGCTCACTTTGGCGAGTCTCCACATAACTTCCAGCCAGCTCTGGCTGTTGACGTTGTTCCTTATCCGGTTGATTGGAAAGACACCGACCGGATGCAGTTTTTTGCCGGGTATGTCCTGGGCATTGCCGCCGTCATGGGGATCAACATCAAGTGGGGTGGTGATTGGGACAGGGATACTCATTTGAGTGACAACAGGTTCAACGATTTTCCACATTTTGAGCTGACGAACTGGCGGCCGACCCCGCCAGACTCCGAATAGTCACCATAGCACCGCCCTGAGATCGTGCCATACAGGGCAAATATGAAGGCCGTTTTTTATGGGATTTACCCCAACTCTAAAAAAGATCGAGAGCGTTTTAAAGGCTGATGCAACGTTGCAGGATTATGCCTCACAGCGTTGGGGAAAACGCATCACGGTAAAGGTGACCTGGCGCAATCGGACTGAAATCTCCGCTTCTGATTTACCCCTGATCATGATCACCCGGCCGACGGTGCGGCGCAGCCGAAACAGTTATGGAAAGATCACCAGCAATCCCCGGGCGCGATTCTATGCCGGATTTTACCAGCCTGAAGAAGCGCTGCGCCAGTTTGAGCTGATTGAGCTTGAGGAATTGATCCTTGCCGCTCTGGAAGCATCCAGCGAGCTTGCCGCTCTGGTCGATAATATGACGCCCGCTGATGGCGCGAACGATGAGGGTGCCCTGGGAGAGTGTTGTTTTACGGTTCAGGAAATCGAATTCGAGATGAGGAGCTAACCATGGCAGAAGAAAAGAAACCCACCAAGAAAGTCAAAATGAAGGCCGATTGGATAGTTCTTGGTGAAAAGTGGAGCAAGGGAAAAACCTATGATGCTGAACAGCGAGAGGTTGACATTCTGCTTGGTCTCGAAAAGGCAGAATTGGTCACCGACGTAAAGGAGGCCGACCATGCCTAATGCCAAGAACGCTTTGATTCGGATCGAGCAAGGGGCGTCTCTGGTTGCTTTTTCCGGAATGACCGATAGCGGAGATCACCAGGTTTTCACCGCTTCCGCTGATGTTTTTTCAGGGCGAGCTGGTTATGAACCACAGCTGCGGCCGAATGGAATCGTGACCGGGCGGAATCTGATCTCTGTTGCCGCCAGTGGTAGTGATGATGTTGTGGATGTTGCGGCCTTTACCGCCTACAGCCAGGGCGTCCTGAAGAGCGTCGCTGTAGCGGCTGACGAATCTGTCACCAGGCCGACCACCAACAAACTGATCAACTCCATTACGATGACCAGCGCCGGAGCAATTGCCGTTGTCGCCGGGACGGAAGGGACTGAATTCTCAGACACCCGGGGTGCGGCCGGCGGTCCGCCGGAGATCCCGGCTGATTCCGTTGAGCTCGGCCAAGTCCGGCTTGATTCGGCAACCTCGGCCGCGGTTGCGGCGGCAGAAATTTACCAGGTTGTCGGAACCCATGCGGAGCGCTACGACTACCCGACGTTTGAAATCAACAATATCGGCCTTGGTCAGGCCGCCGCGGTTGCTGCGCAGACCTATGCCCATGTCAAATTCTCTGCCGCATTGCCGCTCAGCCATGCCAGCGGAACGCCGAAGGGTGTTTATCTCCAGTGTTACGAGCCGCAGCCAGCCGATGTTTCCGACGGGGTCGACTTTGTGGCAGCGGAAACCAGTCACAGTGTCAGTTCTACCCAGGTTTACGGCCGGTCCGTTGCCTCCAGCTCGGAAAGCATCGGTCAGGGCGGATTTACCGCGTTGGTCAGTGACGGGGTCAGCGATTTGTTGACCCAGCTGAAAAACGAAAACCTGACCTTCTGGTTCTATCCGGACAAAAACAAAGCTCCCTATGTGTTGACTCAGGGGATTCTTGGAATTACCCGCAGCTGGCCGGCCGCGGATCAGATTTCAATTGCTGCCACGATCTCGGCTGAGAACGCATCAGCTGAATTTTCAAGCTGATTACGGTTCATTTGTTGATGACAAAAGGGACGGGCGCTGTCCCGTCCTTTTTTACTTTGAGGTGACGCAATGGGATTTAATAGTAAGGCTTTTCTGAAAACCAAATTTACCGCCCGTGAAAAGCAAGTTCCGGTGGAGGACCTGCAGTGTTTTTTTGGTGATGATCAGGCCGTTTGGACCGTGCGCGGACTCACTGGAGAAGAGTTGGCCAAGGTCAATGAAGCCGCCGCAAATGCAAAAAATATGGACGCAATTATCAACGGCATAGTTTCTGATGACAAAGGCGATATTGCTGCGGCAATCCGGGAAAAAATCGGAATGTCAGCAGACCTCCCTGCAGATCTTATTCGACGGATGGAAATGCTGATTTTGGGCAGCGTCGAACCTGTGGTCGATCGAGAACTGGCAAAAAAACTCGCCGACGCATATCCGATTGAATTCAACCTGTTGACCGGAGAAATTTACAAACTCACCGGCATGGGCAAGAACCCGGGAAAGCAGAACGGCTCTGGAAAGACCCCGGACTCAGGGCCGACGCAGCCCTCTGCCATGCCCGGGGACAATTCCTCTACAACGTAAGGCCGGACCTGTTCCCATTTGGATTTATGACGGATCTTGAGCGCGAGGTCTGGGGTTTGTTTGCCAACGAACGGCTCCAGAAAAAAGGGAAAAAGTAGTATGGCAACCCTTGAGCAAACAATCAGAGTGATTCTGACCGGAGAGGAAAACCTGTCTGGCCTGCTTGGTAAGGCCGGATCAGGGGTTGAATCATTTGGTGGAAAGCTCAGTGGGTTGAATGATTCCATTGCCGATGTCACTCAACCGTTTGCTGATCTTGCCGGGGGGGTGTTGAAAGCAGATGCGGCCCTCACAACGTTGGCAGTCGGCGGCCTTGTTTATGCCTTTAACGAGTCGAAGAAGTTTGAAACGGCAACGGTCGAGCTGAAAAAGGTTGTTGGTGACATCCCAGAAGATCTGGCCGCGGCAACGGATAATGCCAAAGCGTTATCAGACACTTATGGCGAAGCGTCAACGTCGATCCTGCTGAGTACCGCCAGTTTCAAGCAGGCCGGTTATGACATTGAGGATTCAATGTCATTGGCGAAAAATGCCCTGGACCTGGTGATCGCTGGGAACGTTGAAGCATCACAAGCCTCTGAATTGCTGATATCGACCTTGAAAGGTTTTGATGCTCCGGCATCCGAAGCCACCCGCCTGATCGATATCCTTAATGAGGTCTCCAACAATTACGCGACCGATGTTGAGCAGCTGGCGATCGGTATGGCTGAGCTGTCTCCGATTGCGTCGACCATGGGTTATTCCTTTGAAGAAACTGCCGGGATACTGACCCCGGTCATCGAAATCTTCCGTAGTGGCGGAGAGGCTGCCGTTGCTTTAAAGACAGGTCTGCTGCGGCTGGTTGATGACAATAAGTCCGTCACCGACGCTTTGAAGTCCATTGGTGTGGCGCAAAAAGATGCTAATGGCAATTTGCGCAGTGGTAAAGACATCCTTTTCGATGTGGCCACCGCCTTTCAAACCCTGGATCAGAACCAGAAATTGTTTGTTGCCAGCCAGTTGGTTGGTGTCGAACAGTCCGCCCGAATGGTCACCGTCTTTGACAATCTGACCAAGAGCACCGAAATCACCGCAACGGCATTGAACTCTGCAGGGAGTGCTGCAGCTGAAGTTGATGCCCGCCTTAAATCGTCTGAAGTTGCCGTTAATCGTTTTATTGTTGGGTTTAAAAACCTGTCTGTAGCGGTTGGTGATGAATTCAGAGATGCTGCCAAAGAGGCCATAAATGGCGGAACAGATATTGAAAATGCCCTGACAAAAATTATTGAGTCTGGGACTCTTGATGATTTGTTTAATGCCCTTGAAAAAGAGCTGAATAGCCTGGGTAAATATTTGACAAAGATCGCTGAGAACCTTCCGGAAGCACTTTCAAAAGTTAAATTCGACGGATTCCTATCCTCTCTTGGAGATCTAAAAAATGAGGTTGGTGATCTGTTTGACGGGATTGATCTGAGCACTCCGGAAGGGCTTGCAAAGGCTATCCAATTAGTTGTGAATGCCGTGGAGGGGTTGACCAATGTCACATCAGGAATGGTCTCTGGAGCCCGTCCGTTTATCGATATGCTGTCCAATATGGTTCAGGAATTTATCGACCTTGATTCAGAAAGTCAAAAAACCAGCGGGGAAGTCCTGGGCTTTGCCGGGGCTTTGAACAAAGTTACTGGACCTATCGGATCTGTTTTGAAAGCTGTAGAAGGGTTGGGGACAGGCATTCAGGTATTAGCTGGGGTACAGGTGGCAAATCTGGTTAAAAACCTTGTTGGTGCCGCTGGTCTTAAGTCAGCTCTATCAGGGGCCGCGACCGCCGCCAGCGCTCTTGCCGGTAATCTAGCCAACCCGGCCAATCTGACCCTTTATGGATCGCTTGCCATAGCCGTTGGAGCCACTGCAAAAGCTTATTTTGATTGGCAAGATGCTGAAAAGGTTGCAACTGAAGCTTCTAAGCGCGCAGCGGAATCAGCCGAAAACCTGGCCGACAAATACCGGCAGATTTCCGAAGCGACCGGCGTGCAGATTGAGACCTCCCAGGAATTTCACCAGGCCATCAAAGATGGGCAGATTGTTTTCGATGAGGCAACCAGGTCCTGGCAGGCCGGCATTGATGTGCAGCGGGATTATGAAGCCGAGGTTCGGGCCGTGGCTGCTGAGCACCTTGATCTTGAGGATGTCTGGGATCAAACCCGTCGCAGCCTGGCGCAGATTGGTCTTGAGTTTGATGAAGCCGGAAACAGGATCAATGTGGCCACTGCTGAGGTTGACCAGTTCGGATCCGTTGTCCGCCAGGAACTCGGCATGGCCAGGGAAACCATTTCCGGCACATTCAGCGTCGTGAAATACGGCGGTGAAGAAGCCAGCAAGGCCCTGAAAAAAGCCAACGAGGACAGCGATAAATTCCACGAGACGATGCTCAAGCTGGCCAGTGATGAGCGGATCAAAACCATGGAACTGTCGGTTGATCTGCAATTGGCGCAGCTGGAGGCTGATTCTAAAACCGCCCAGGCGTTGATCGATGGGGTAGGGACCAGCGTTGAGAGCACCAGTGACCTGCTCGGTGGTCTGACCGATAATCTGCTGAGCGCCACCAATTTTTCTGACAAATGGCGCATCGAGGACCTGATCGATGCTCAGGTCAAAAACCAGGAAGATGCCCTGCAGCTGCAGGCCAAACTGACCGAGGCGCAAATCTCTCTGATCGATGCCCGGGCCGATGCCATAAAACGTGGTGATGGTCAGATCAAGGTCAGTATGGACGGGGCAATGCCAGAGCTGGAAGCATTTGTCTGGAAATTAATGGAATACATCCAGATCCGCGCAACCGAGCTGGAATCAAACTTTTTGCTGGGGGTTGGCGTATGATCTCCCTTTGCGCTCCAACCTTTGACACCGCTGGGCAAATCGTCAGTTATACCGGTGCTGCTATTCTGCAAAGCGCTAGCCGCCGCTCCAGCCTGGTGCCAACCCTTGACCAGGGCGCAACCCTGGTTGACGGCGGTTGGTCGGATTCTGATCTTAAATTCCAGTTGCGCCTGCCGGATAGCAGCGGAGCCCATCACCTGGCGATCGTCCGGCTGATGCGCTACCACAGCACAGCAGTACTCTCCTGCAGCCGTGGCTGCTACAACGCGCTGCTATCCGGCCTGACCTATGATCGCGGCACCACGGTTGTGACGGCCGAGGTTAAGGAAGCGCTGTCATGATCGCGGCCTATGGCAATAACTCATATGCCCTGCGCACGGATGGCACCGTATTGGCCTGCGGATCGGACACTTATAGCCAGGTGACCACGGCATTGACCTGGACGGACATCACCTTTATCGCGGCCGGGTCCAACGCGATCTATGGCGTCAAAAATGACGGCACAGTCGTGGCTGCTGGCAATGACAGTTTTTTGCAGATTTCCGGGGTCAGCGGCTGGACAGGGATTGCCAAAATGGCCGCCGGAAATACTCATAGTGTTGGCCTCAAAGGTGATGGCACCGTGGTTGCCGCAGGGCTGGATAGTTATGGGCAGGTCACCGGGGTCAGTAGTTGGACCGGTGTGGTTGATATTGCCTGCGGGGCAAACTTTACCCTGGGCCGCAAATCTGACGGCACCGTGGTTGCCTGCGGGCAGGATACTTATTCCAGCGGCTCCGGCATGGTGACGACTTCGGAAACCTGGACCGGGATCGATGTGATCAACGCTGGGGATTATCACAGCCTGGCGGTCGAATCTGACGGCACCGCGTTAGCCGCCGGCTACAACAACTACAGCCAGGTGTCAGGTGTCAGTGGTTGGACTGGACTGGTGGATATAGATGGCGGGCAATATCATAGTGCCGGGGCAAAAAGTGACGGGACTGTGGTCTCCGTTGGACGTGATCTCTATGGAGAGATTTCCGGCGTTGCATCCTGGACGGACGTTGTCGCTGTGGCCTGTGGCAGCTATCACACGATTGGTCTCAAATCGGATGGCACTGTTGTTGGCGTTGGGTCTGATACCTCCAGTCAATCCAGTGGAGTGTCCGAATGGCAAATCAATGTATTGCCTCCGGAGCCTGTCGTTATCCCCATCGTCGCCGATCCTGGCGTAAAATTTTTGCTGACCCTGACCGGTAGCGCCGACAGCACAACAGATATCCTGCTGCCCATGAGCAATCTGACCGCGCGGCTGCGTAGCGGATCATCCAGTTATCTGCAATGCACTATCCCCTATTCATCCGCCCATGCCGATGCCGTCACCGCGCGGCCTAACGGTGATCTGCAATTGGTCTATGTCGACGCCGCCGGTAGCTATGATGTGGTTGATGTCGCCCTGGAGACCCCGCAGATCAGCCGCGGGACCTCCAGCAGCAGTATTGTCCTGACCGGTCACCGGCAAAGCACTAACAGCAGCCCGACAGCGCATGAGGCTGTGGCATCGGCCAGCCAGACCGGGACCACCAACACCCTGACCATACCCGGTTATAATCCGGTTATTCTGCCGGCGGATACCCTGACCGCTGACGGAATTACCATCACCGCCAACCTGGTGACCCTGACCGCGTCCGTATCCAATAACTCCCTCAATATTCAAACCGTTTATTCGGAGGGTGATTGATATGGGTAAGGCAACAATCATTTCCGAAATCGGAGACGGTCAATATCGCATCCAGCCGGTGATCGACAAGTCCCTGGCCCTGTCTAAGATCGCGTCATTGACGGCGGAAAACACGACTATCACCAGTCGGTTGACCGAGTTGACAACCGAGATCAGCACAGCTGAGACTGCCGTTGATTATGCTGAGACGGTCCTGCGCGCGGCCATCAATGCCGGGGCTGATCCGGATAAAATCAGCACCCTGCAGGATGAGTACAATAAAGCGGTTAATGATCTGCAAAATTTGCACTCAATTGATAGTTATCTGCGACTCAAAAAAACCGCCAATGAAAAACGAATTTCCTGGTTGCAGCAGGAGACTGCCGATCCCCCGCAGGTTGACGCCTGGTGCGCCGATCTGACCGAGGGCGGCAGCGGAACGGTCGGAACGGTTGAGCTGGGTCGCATCGATACAGCTCCCATTATCCGCCCGGGCTGCCCGTCCCATAGCGCGGCGGATGATGGTCAGTTGCAGCCGTTGGTCTCCAGCCATGCCCCGGCGGTCTTTTATAATTATGCCCTGCTCCCCGGCGCCGCAAAATGGAAACCCCGCTATAGGACCGGCACGGCCAGCAACGTGGATGCGGCCACCAACACCATGGATGTTGCCCTGGATGGTCTGGTCATCGCCGGGCACAACTGCAATCAGTCTACGACGCTGACCGGTGTCACGATCGAGTATATGACCTGCAATGCCGAGGCGTTTCAGGAGGGCGATGATGTCCTGGTCGAGTTTGTGGGTCAGGATTGGAGCACTCCCAAAGTTGTTGGATTTGCCCACGACCCGCAGCCCTGCGGTGGCGGGTACTGGATCCGGATCACGCTGGATGGCAATGACCTGGTCGCCGGCGGGCAAAAGTTTGCCATCCGCTATAACGACACCAACGGAGATACCAAAATAACCGCCTATTGTGTAGTCGGCGCGGTCGGAGTTGACAACGGCACCGTGACCATACCGGCGGAAAACTACAGCCTGGCCGGTCCGTTTAAACTCAACAACTGGGACCAGCAGCCGGCCGAACTGTTATTACATCAGGACCGCGACAATGCCCATACCGACCTGCCGACTTATGCGCTGATCTCCAGTTCCCCCTACCTCAATATGCACAAAATCCACAATTGTTTTGAGGAGGATCCTGACGGACCGTACGTCAGCTATCAGCTGGAGATAGTCGACGTTATGAGCGAGGACTCCGAGTTTCGTGATCCATCTCTGGAGACGTGGGGAAACTCGACCACCGTGCGCCGAGTGGCGCAAGTCAGTTCCCAGGTTGCGCGTGTAGCCGACATCCCGATTGATGAGAGTTTGGTTGTTGAGGGGACAACCACTGACTGGGGTGGGTCCTATATTTTTTACCCGGATGGACTGACAGTTCTTGGTGCCAGGTTCAGCCGTTGGACATTCGGCACCCGCTACAGCTTGGCGGGGTTGCCAGTTGCGCAAATTACCGCGGCCCAGGTGACAGCGGCCGAGGCTGACGATCCCTATCTGGCAACCAATCTGGCCACAGGTGAAACCGCCGAGTTGCCCTTGCTCACGGTCAGCGGCAATCCCGGGTTGATCGTTGCCAGGCTGCAGCAGAGCATTATCGATACCAACGGGATCTGGGCCGGATATGAGCGCCAGGAGCAGCTGATTAACCCAACGTTTTTGACCTCTGGAGGGGTTGCCGTCAATTGGAGCTTGGGCGTTGGCATGACCTACAACGCCACGGACGATCAGATCACCCTGGGCACAACATCCGGATTGTTGAGGGGATATATGAGGCCTGGCAACGGCTACGGCACCAAGCCCGGCGGGCGCTATACCATCACCATCGATGTCGAGAGTGTGAGCGGAACAAAAACCCTGGTATCCACAGGATCCGTATTGGTTGCTGATACAAACCTGGTTGCTGGTCTCAATGAGATCGAGGTCTGTACCGCCACGTTGACGACGACCTTGGAATTGATGTTTGAAGGATCTGGAACGGCCGTGCTTAACGGAGTTTCCATGGTCGGCCTTGAGGTTGATTATTACGCCCCGGTGCCCTACCCGACCGCGCTGATCTATGAGGATATCTGGCTCCCTGATCGCACCGAAACAATCGACTATGAGTATTACCGAGATCTGGCGGCCGCTGCGACCAGCCGCCAACTGATCACAGAGTCCTATAATAACGGGATCACCCCGAGCGATCTGGGCCCTGAATACTACGCCTGGCAATGGTATTACGATGCCACCAGGGACACCCTGCTGATCCAGCGCAGGGTCAGGGTCTCCAGCCAGGATTATGCCAACACCGCTATGACCGTCTGGCTGCCGACGATATCCGGACAAACGATTGTGGCTCCCAGTGGCACGCTGAGCGAGTCATTTGACGATGTCGGCCTGGCGTCATCCGGTTATCAAGCCGAATATGAGGATGCCGATTTGCTGATTGGATTAATCAGTGAGTCCTGGGTTGAGTACCCAGCCACAACACAAACCAGATCCGTCCTGTTGTCGGATGCGCCAATGCCGACGGAAATGTATTGAGGGAGACCACCATGACCGACGACAAACAACACGACAACCACGATCATGCGCCAGGAAGCTGCGAGGGTTTGGGTAAGCTGGCGGCCAAGGTCAACAATCAGGAGGGGCGCTGGTGGCTGGTGGGGGCGGTGATCGGCGTTGCCCTGGTTGCTCTGTTTACGCTGCAGACAATTTTTAACAGCTACAACAAGGAGGCCATCTCCGCGATCAGGTCCAGCTCTGAAAACACGGCCGAATCAACCAGGCGGATGGATGTGACGGTCAGCGCCTACATTGCCGCCAATACCGAGCGCCTCAACCAGATCGCCGCGCGGTTGGAGCGCCTTGAGGATGAGATCCAGGACCACCGGACAAGGACGGATCGATGATTACCAAACGCGCCGATAATTTTTATGAGGTTTGCAGTAAAGACGGATGTTATCCGGTGGGGTCTCTGCTGCGCAACACGTCCGGGAAATTTGTATTTTGGCCGGGCGTCCACCGCAACGAAATCACCCTGGAAACGGCACAGGAAATCACTCTTATGATGGAGGAGTTGAATCATGGCTGAATTTATCAATTTTAAATGGCAGGCCGCTGAAAATGTTGACCGGTACGAGCTTTGGGAAAAAGACCCTGACCAGGTTGATTTTGCTGCAGTTGTCACTGACATCGCAGAGCCTAGTTTTAGCCTGGACATGTCCGGGTTTGATCAAGGCGCATATCAGTACAAGGTACGCGGGATCAATCAGTTTGGCGCAGGCCCGTTTTCCGATCCTGTGACGGTAAATTTTATCCTGCCGACCAAAGTCCTGGGGCTGGAATACTCGATCGAGTGATGGCATGGCTGAAAAAATGGCTGGCAAAACTGTTTTGCTCAGTCCTGTTGAGCTGCTCATTGTTGCAGCCTGCAAGGGCAGAGTCCCTGTCGTTGTCCTGGGACAGAAGCCCGACGCCAAGCGTCACCGGGTACAGGATCTATTGGTCGGCGGAAACCAATGTCACGCGCAAGCCTGACAGTATCGATGTCGGTAATGTGCTTGGTTACACCTTTGCCGATGTCGTCAAAACACCAAGTGTCCGCTGCTCTTACGCAGTGACCGCCTACGATACAAATGACGAATCTGTCTATAGCAACATCGTCAGCGACGATCGCTGCCCGGCGGTGAGTTTACCGGGCAAGGTTGAGGGGTTCGGTTTTGAGATCAAATAACGCGCAAAAAAGCGAGACATCAATCTGCAAATCCTGCGGGCTGGCATATACGCCGCATTGCAGGCAGTGCCGGAAAGGGGATCGGAATGGATTGGTCAAAACTTAAAAATATCGTCGCAAAAGCCGCCCCCATGCTGGGGACCGTCCTTGGTGGTCCGTTGGGTGGAGCCGCCGGTAGCCTGATCGCTTCCGGGCTTGGCGTTGAGGATGATCCTGATGCGGTCATGGCCGCCCTACAGGATCCGTCCGCAGCGGCCAGACTCAAAGAGATTGAGATGACCAATAAGGTCGAGATCCAGCGTCTGGTCACTCAAACCGTCATCGCCAAAGAAGAGGGCTGGACCGAGCGCTATAAGGCTATGGTTGCCGCAGATGGTCAGTCAACCAGACCCTACATTGCCAAGATGATGGCCTGGGCTCTGCTCATTCCCTACATCCTGATCGGCTGTGCCATGACCTGGGCCATTATTGACGCACAGGTCATGATCGAGGATATGTGGGAGACTCTTGGCGCCTATCTGCTAATCCCCATGGGACTGCTGAGAGCGTATTTCGGAGAGTTGCGCAAAGAGCAGGGCCAGCGGCTCGGAATGGCTCAGCCGACTGGGTTGTTGGGGTCTTTACTGGGTATAGGAAAGTAATTTCAAATCATAAAAAAGGAGCAATCTCATGAGCATCGTACTTTCAAAAGCAACCGGCGGAGCAGATCCAGTTTCTAATAGTGACGGATCAAACCCTATCTCTGCCGCCATCACCCTGGATGGAAGCAGCAGCCCGGCCAGCGTATCCGGATCTCCGGCAACACCGATTTATGTTTACGCCGTTGACGACACAGGGTCCATCGGTAGCTATACCAATATCACTGTCGGAATCAGCGGATCAGATACCGGTATCACCTGGGAGCTGTCGACAGACAATAGTACGTTTTCCAGCAGCATTAACCTGAGCGACATGGATGTTTCAAGCGCGGCCCAGGAAGTGCAGATCTACGCCAGGATGTCTGCGCTTAACGACGGATCTGTCGCTACAGCTAACTATGCCACGGCGGACGTTTCGATCAGCGCAACCGAAAACCCGGACTGATAGAGGTTAAATATGACTTATTTTATTCATCTTAATGGGAGTGGTCCGACACCACAATCCGGTTATTCCCGCGTATCTCGATATCGTAATCCTGGCAATGGGGATATTTGGGTACTGTGGGCAACGGAATTGTCCCAAGCCGACGTCCGCGCATCAATCAGCGGTACGCTATTTATGATTGGAGATGATCCGGATACCGATATTCTGGCAGTCTACCCCGACATGATTGCTCAAAAACGCGCTAGGATCAGGGCGATCGGAAGCATCAAGCTGGCCAATGTAGCCGGAGAATATTGTGCAGAAGAGCGAGAAACATGGCCTCAGCAGCAGGCCGAAGCCGAGGCGTATCAGGCAACCGGAGACTCAGGTCAATGTCCACTGCTGTCTCAATTTGCATCTGCCAGGGGTATCAGTATCGACCTGTTGGCGGCAGGAATCCTAGAAAATGTTGCCTCATTTAAGGAGTCTGGTGGGCAGGTTATGGGTCAAATGTATGCATTGCTCGATCAGGTCAATGCTGCCAAGAATCTAGCCACGGCAATGGATGTCGAATGGAGTTAACTATATGGCAAAACTGATTGTCATGTGCGAGCCGCGCACAGTGCTGGCTGTCCTAGCCGATAAATCAGGTGATCACTATCACGGAGATGTCATCGAAATTGTTCAGGATGACGCGCGGACAGATCATTATTATCACAACAATCCGTTTTTGGTCATCAGTGTGCCAGGGTCGAGGAATGACTGGGAATATCTCTTAGATCCGTTGCTTGAACAATCATCTAGTGCCCCCAGTTCTGACATATCAGTGATTTTTCGTAAGCGCCATATTCTTCAAATAGATAATCTTCCCAATCGGGAATATGTCCAGTTGTTAGCTACAGGTAGCGCAAGTTTTTCAGTTTCAATGTTGGAATCTATTGTTGGATCGCGGAGCGTGGCATGACGATTTTTTATGTCAACACCGATGACCAAAGCGCGGGAGAATATGCTAGTTTAGCCCTTGCAGAAGCGGCACTTCCGACAATCTTGGATGATGCCTATGCTATCGAGTGTACTGGAGTTCAAGCTGATGAGAGCCAAGTTTTAATCAGTGGGTTTACTGTAGATGTAGTAAACAATAAAACATTACTGGTTAAACCATCTCAATATGATTATCATAATGGTGTTTGGAGTAACTTAAAATATAGATTAACTCCATCAAGTGATAGCGCTGTTTTGAATATAAACAATTATCAAGATGGAGTTGAAATTAATTGTTTACAATTAGGATTTTCATCGTCATCATCTGCAAGTTATAAATATGTATTAAACATAGGAGAGGGTGACTATAATATTATATCAAGATGTTTTATAAAAAATTTGTCTAGCGAGTCGTTTCGATATGGGTGCCGTTGCGGTTCTTATGCAGATAATAATAAATTTTTAAATAATATAATAATTGGTTTTCATACAGCAGGGATTTACAACTCATATGGAGATACGTTAATTGCTAACAATTCTATATTTAAATGTGAACAAGGCATACGTACTTCATCTGGAGGAAATCCTCTTATTTATAATAATATATGCCTTGAGAAAACTGGATCTGTTGATTTTAACATCGCTTACGGTGTCGAAGACTACAATATTTCATCAGACGCTTCAGTTCTTGGCGCTCACAGCCTGACAAATAAAAGCTATACAGATGTTTTTACTGATGCTGACAATGGAGACCTTACATTAAAGTCCGGATCTCCAGCCATCGGCGCAGGCACTGATTTGTCTGCATACTTCACGATAGACATCATTGGCACGACTAGATCAACTTGGGACATCGGCGCTTTTGCTTATAGTCCTTCCGGTGGAACGCCAATCACAAATTATTTTGACATCCGCGCTGCTGTAGCCAATTCCGTAACGTCGCTAAGCGACAGCATTGCTAGAATTAGCAACGCCATCACATCCAATGCCGATAGCCGTGCTGGCGTCAGTAACATCGTCTCTTCATCTGCAGACAGCCACGCTGGAATCAGCAATAGTATCGTTTCGGCAGCTGACCTGCGTGCTGTGGCCAGCAATCAACTGCTCTATTTATTCGATACGTTGGCCCAAATTGGCAACCAACAGGATGTCCAGATCGATTTCGACACCCTGGCAACTATCAGCAACCAGATCGGTTCCAGTGCTGATGTGCAGGGTGTCATTAGCAACGCCATCACCAAGGCATTTGATTCTAGGGTCTCTGTGTCAAACCAAGTGACTGCCACGGTTGATCTGTTGGCTGAGATCAGGCGTCAACTGGGAGTCCTATTTGATTCTTTTACTGTCATCAGTAACCAGGTGACAACGAGCGCTGATCTGGCAGCGTCCATCCATTCCGATCTGATTCTGACGGTCGATACTGCGGCGACCGTTTCCAACACTATTTCATTATCAGCGGATTTGCAGGCCTCCATCAGCACTCAAATTGAGGAAATGTTCGACACCAGAGCGCAGATTCTTAACGAAAATAGCATCCAGGTCAGTTTCGATACGCTGGCAAAAATATCAAATCAAATCGTGTCAACAGCTGATCTAAGCTCAGAAATCAGTAATGCAGTTATCACCACTGCAGACGTTAAGGCGGCCATCAGTCAACTGGTGCAGCAGACCGCAGATAGTCAAGCGTCCATCAGTCGTCAACTGACAGAAACATTCGACACCGCGGCAATCATCAGCGGATTCGTTCAGGTGGTCAATCTGTTTGACACTTTTGTTTCAGTTAGCAACCAGTTGTCGGTCATGGCAGACACCCGGGCCGTGATTGTCCTGACCACAGATGGGATCCTGTTCCTTCAGGTTTGCCTGACTGAGTACCAGCCTGATATCAAATTTACGGAATATCAACCGACGATTGTTTTCAGCGATGTGGGAGGAGATGTATGCAACAATTAAAGGATGTTCCGGAACGCAGCGCGAAAACGATTGCGGTGGCTTTTTATGATGAGTCAGGATCCCCAATTACCCCGACCAGCGCGACCTGGACCCTGACCGATGGACTCGGCCAGCTGGTTAATAGCCGGGAAAACGTCACTATTGATAGCTTATCTTCAAGCGTGAACATAACTCCATCCGGAGATGATCACATTGCCCGTACCACTAGAGACGAAAACATGCGTTGCCTGGTCATAAAATCAATTTATACCAGCAGCCGCACAGGCCTTCCCACCGCAAACAATCAAGGCGTCAAATACCTGGTGGTTGATCTGCCGCAGACCTAGTAACAAAAAGGTGGTTAGGGTGGTTCGGCCCGATATCAAAAGATGTATCTTTTTGTATCTATTTTTGAAAACAAAAAAGGGTCAGCTGAAATCAGCTAACCCTTTGATTTTACATGGTGCCCAGAGACAGAATCGAACTGCCGACACGAGGATTTTCAGTCCTCTGCTCTACCGACTGAGCTATCTGGGCGAAACGAGATCCGTTTATAACCAAAGGGGGCGGGACTGTCAAGAAAAATGCGAAAATTTTATCAGCTATTTTTTTCTTGCTTGTCTTTTGTGCCTTGTGTAATCTGCATGCACAGAAAGGGGATGTATCTCAATGCTGTTTAGCTCTTCCTATTTTAGCTTTTTCTTTTGGTTTATCGGCTTTTTCAGGCCGTTTGCCACGGGAGAGGGTGCGTAGGAAGTTAGCACAGCTTAGATAAACCCTAAACCATGGCAGAACGGCACGCCGTTTCTCCCATGGTTTTTCTTTTTCATAACATGTGAAAATCAAGGCCGCCGGGAGAACAGGCGGCCTTTTTGCCTTTAACGTCTTTGTGACAGGGGAGAGCAAAAATGATTATTGTTATGAAAAAGGGTGCTGATCAGGCAGAACTTGCCGCCGTCGAAGGAAAAATCATTGAACTGGGCTACGCCCCCCATATCATCTACGGTGAAACCCGGAATGTGATCGGGGCGGTCGGGGAAGAACACGGCAAGGAAAAGCTGCAGATATTGCAGTCCATGCCCGGGGTTGAAAATGTTGTGCCGATTCTCAAGCCCTACAAGCTGGCCAGCCTGGAAGTGCAACCGACCCCTAGCGCCGTAGAGATAATCCCAGGCCTGGCTATTGGCGGTAAAGAATTTGTCGTGGTCGGCGGTCCCTGTTCCGTGGAGAGTCGCGAACAGATCTGCGAAACCGCCGTTGCGGTCAAGGAAGCCGGGGCTCGGTTACTGCGTGGTGGAGCGTATAAGCCGCGGACCAGCCCTTACTCATTCCAGGGGATGGAAGAGGAAGGTTTGAAACTTCTGGCCGAGGCGCGGGAGATAACCGGGTTGCCGATTGTGACCGAGGTGGTCAACCCGCGGGATGTCGAGCTGGTTGCCCGCTATGCCGATGTCATGCAAGTTGGTGCACGCAATACCCAGAATTTTGCCCTGCTGAAACTGCTGGGGCAGTTGGACAAGCCGATTCTGCTCAAACGGGGAATGGCGACCACCATTCAGGAGTTCCTGATGAGTGCCGAATACGTTCTGTCCGAGGGGAATCGGCGGGTGATTCTGTGTGAACGCGGAATCCGTACTTTTGAAACAGCAACACGTAATACGCTGGATATTTCAGCTGTGCCGGTGTTAAAACAACAGACGCATCTGCCGGTGATGATCGACCCTTCTCATGCAACCGGGCACGCATCCCTTATTGCGCCAATGTCTTATGCTGCTGCAGCGGCTGGAGCTGATGGATTGCTGGTGGAGGTCCACCCCTGTCCGGAAAAAGCTGCGAGTGACGGTCCGCAATCGTTGCGACCGGCAGATTTCCACGCGATGATGAAAAAATTGCGTGAATTTGTTAAGGTTGCCGAGCGGACCATGGCGGATTAGACATATTACCGCCCGTTGTCGGAATAGTCACGAAGAGGTGCTTATGTATTTTGTCCCGTTGTCGCAGGAAGAAAGTGTCAAGCTGCTGATTCATAGTCTGAAGGCCGCTGCCGGTCTGGCCGATTGTACCATGTGTCCCGCCTATCGGGTTTGCATGCAACAATGCCTGGTCATTGCCAACTCAGTGGAGCAGATGATGCAAAACGGGACTTTGCCCCAGATCGGAGATGTGCAGGGGAATGATAGCTTCCCGGCGGGTCAGAGCGATGATAAGCCTGACCCACCGGCAGGCGGGCCTGCTGGAAAAGGCCGCCTGAAAGTTGTGAAGTAGTGTCGCTGGAATAACATTTTGATTATGTTGCAGGAGAACCAAGGGAATGGCTGAAAAAGTCTATAATTTTGGCGCGGGTCCCGCCATGTTGCCGGAACCTGTTATGAAAAAAATTCAACAGGAGTGGCTGAATTATCAGGGGATGGGGGTTTCACTTATTGAGATCAGCCATCGGTCCAAAGAATTTATTGCCCTTATCAATGAAACCCAGGCCCTGTTCAGAGAGCTGACCGGACTGCCAGACAATTACCGCATTTTGTTTATGCATGGTGGCGCGCGAATGGTGTTTTCGGCGATCCCCTTGAATCTTGCGGAGCGGGTTCCGTCAAAGCGGTGCCTCTATGTTGAAAGCGGCAATTTTGCCCGCCTGGCAGCTGAGGAAGCGAAGTTATTCTATCCGGTTGAAACCATTGCCGACAGTGCCGCAACGGGATACGACCGGATTCCCGAAATAACCCCTGAGATGATCGATCCGGATGCTGCCTATCTGCATATTACCAGTAACAATACGATTTTCGGCACCCGTTGGCATCGGTTCCCGGAAACTCCGGTGCCGTTGGTTGCGGATATGACCTCCGAGTTGTTGTCCCGGCGCATCGATTTCAATCAATTCGGGGTGGTCTATGCCGGCTTGCAGAAAAACCTGGGACCGTCCGGCATGGCCATGGCCATTGTCCGTGAGGACCTGCTCGGCTTCGCAGCCAAGCAGACTCCGACCCTGCTCAATTTTGCGCAGTGCGACAAGGATAACTCGCTGACCAATACTACCAATACCTTTGCAATCTATGTGATCAAACTGGTTCTTGACTGGCTCAAGGAGCAGGGCGGGATTGATGCGATAGAATCGCTTAACCAGAAAAAAGCGGCCCGGCTGTATAACGTCATTGACGGCAGTGACTTTTATCGCGGGGTAGCTTACTCGGAGCATCGTTCGATCATGAATGTGTCGTTCCGGCTTGCTTCCGAGGAACTTGACCGAAAGTTTCTCGCCGAAGCGGATGCCGTCGGTTTGTATGCCTTAAAAGGACATCGCAATGCAGGCGGAGTCAGAGCCTCCATCTATAACCCCATGCCTTATGCCGGGGTTGAGAAGCTGGCTGCGTTTATGGAGGAATTTGAGCGGCAAAACCGTTAAGTAAAGAATCGGCAAAAGAGACCGACAGGGCTGAGGTGACGAGTTAACCCAGCCCTGTTTGGTTTTCAGGTCACGGGAAGAGGCGCTTCCGTGTAGTTTTGAATAAAACCGTTCCAGCTGGGACAGGGTGGCGCTGCTCAATTCCCCGAAGCGGACCACTGCCCGCGCCGAACCGGCACCAGACTGTCGCGCAGGCGGAAGTCGGAGATCGATTTGATGGGGATATCATCCACGATCAGTTCATAATCGTGATAGAGGCTGATTCTCTTAATTTCGGAACGTTTCAGTTTGGGGCCAAGATAGCGAAAAGAAAGGCCTCCTTCACTGATGTCCATGATGTGGAAGGGGAGTGCTTCAGGACCGGTATTGATAAGAACCAGGGCACGGTCCATGGCTTTGAATCGTTGGTGGTTTCTGACCGGGCTGTACTGAATGCGGCTTTCCATTTGGCTGCTCCTTCAAGCTTGGCCTGGAATGAACCCCTCCCCCCAGATAAATATGATGTTCTTTCAAAATAACTGAAGCGCAAACTGCTTTCAATAGTAAGATCGTGAATAATATGAATAAACTAACTTGCATCAATTATGCCTTATAGTGATGAGTTTTTTTCTGAAACGGGTTGTTGCCTGGAACCTGCTGAATAACAAGCAGAATTTTGTCAGAATTGACCTGCAGGCTGTTTCTGCTAAATTTATCACGGGAAACAAGTCGGTTTACAGGTGACTGGTTTAGGCGGAGTGTCGATTTCTTTTACAGTCAGGCGGTTGGCAGAGTTGAAAAAAATTTCGACTATATTTTTTGCTTCTGCTGGCCTTTATTTGCGGTGTGCTTCTTTTTGTTGGCGGCCCGGATAAGTCGACGCTGCGTTCGCTCCGTTACGGCTGGGATCTGGGCCATCTGGTCTGCTTCGGACTGTGGTCCTATTTGTATCTGCTCTGGCGAGGGCGCAGATCTTTCATGCGGTTGAGCCTGGAAGTTCTTGTGCTCTGTTTGCTCTTTGGAGCTGTAACTGAGCTGCTGCAGGCGCAGATCGGACGCGAGGCAACCATTCAGGACCTCGGTAACGATCTGGTCGGGGGGCTGCTGGGTCTGGCTTTTCTCCCCTCCGGTTTGACCGGTTCGGTGCGGCGGTGGTTGTGGAGTTACCGGCTCTTGGTCCTGCTGGTTGTTGGTTGGATTATCCTGCCCATCGCCAAAATGGCGCTGGATGATGTGATTGCCCGGCAACAGTTTCCGCTGCTGTCCGGGTTTGAAACGCCTTTGGAGGCATCGCGGTGGGGAGGGAGTGCGTTCAAGACGGTTTCAACGGATGTGGCTTTTTCAGGCAAGGCATCCCTGCAGGTCAGGTTTGGTACGCAGCGTTATTCAGGGGTGGCGTTCCGCGAGTTCCCTCGTGACTGGTCAGGTTTTGCCAGGCTGGGCCTGGAAATCTTCAGTCCCTACCGAGACAGTTTTAAGATCTACCTAAGAATACATGACCAACTCCATGATAACCAATATACGGATCGTTACAACAGGACAGTGACCCTCATGCCGGGCTGGAATGAGGTGGATGTTTCCCTTCAAGATGTCAGACGGGCTCCACGCACACGGCAGCTCGATTTGTCCCGGGTGGCGGAGATGGTGTTGTTTGTCGGAAAACTTTCCGCTCCCCGGACTGTGTATATTGACAATGTCGCCCTGATTCCCGCAGGAAAATAGCCGGTTACGAATTGACAAGCCGCCCCTATGGGCATAAAATCCAGACCCCCGGCAGGCATTATTTCTGCCGCTACGCAGGGGCAGTCGAATCATTTATTTAGTTTCTGTCCGGAAACCGCCCTTTTCCGCAATCTCGGCGTCAATCTACGCATTTGATTGTGAGGTGTACACCTCCGCACAAATGCTTGATTTCCTTTACCTTGCGGAAAATTTCTGGTTTCCAGATCAGAAACATTACAGTACGCCACCGGAGTTTCCGGATGACAACTATTTAATAAGAAAGGTTGAGCATGAAAGTTCTGATTACGGATGAAATATCCGAAAGTGGTCTGCTTCCTTTGCTGGAAGATCCCCGGATTCAGGTTGATAAAAAATTGGGCCTGTCGGTTGCCGAACTGCATGAGGCAATCGGTGGTTATGAAGCCGTCATTACCCGTAGCGGAACCCGGGTCGATGAAGCTTTGCTGAGCCATGCTCACAACCTCAAGATTGTCGCTCGGGCTGGTGTCGGTATTGACAATGTCGACGTCGATGCTGCCAGCAGTCGGGGGATTATCGTTGTCAATGCCCCCTATGGCAATGTGAACTCTGCCGCGGAGCATACCCTGGCCCTGCTGTTGTCTTTGTGTCGCAATATCCCGGTCGCCAACGCCAGCCTCAAAGGAGGGGACTGGCAACGTGCTCCCTTTACCGGCCGCGAGCTGAAGGGAAAGACGGTCGGAATTATCGGCCTCGGGAAGGTCGGCGGCCGGGTGGCCAGGCGCTGCCGCGCATTTGAGGCCAATGTTATTACTTATGACCCTTATATTTCTGAGAAACGGGCGGAAGATTTCGGGGTTAAACTGGTTTCGCTGGAAGATGTTATTCGCTTCGCCGATATTATTACCGTCCATACTCCGTTAACTGCTGAAACCCGCAATATGATCACCGCTGAGCATTTTGAGGGGATGCAGGACGGCGTGATCCTCATTAACTGTGCGCGAGGCGGTATTATCAACGAAGAAGCTATGCTCGCGGCGCTTGAAAGCGGCAAGTGTGTCGGTGCCGCTTTTGATGTCTGGAGCGAAGAACCGCCGCGGAGCGAAGTTCTGCAAAAACTGATTGCCCACCCCAATATGCTGGTCACGCCCCACCTTGGTGCAAATACTTTTGAAGCGCAGAAAAATGTCGCAGTCGACGTCAGTATGGAAATTGTTAATTATGTCGACGGCAAACCGATGGCAAGCGCTGTCAATATTCCGCGCTTTGATCCGGATCTGATGGAACACATGAAGCCGTATATGGCCCTGGTTTCGATTCTCGGGACCTTTATTTCCCAACTGGCGCCGCCGAATCCCAATAAGGTGACCTTTACCTATAACGGAAAACTGGCTCGCTTCGACTGTACTCCGTTAAGTGTCAGCGGCCTGGCGGCTTTGCTGAATCGGTGTTCGGACCAGGAAGTCAATATGGTCAATGCCGGGCTGGTCGCACGGGAAATGGGGATTGAGGTTGAGTCGGTCCGCTCTACTGAGACGGAATCTTTCTCCAGTCTGATCACTCTGGCTTTGGAAAGCCCTGAAGGGCGGCGGACTATCGCCGGGACCCTGTTCGAGGGGACGCCGAAAATCGTAAAAATGCGTAACTTTGCGACCGACTTCCAACCGGAAAAAAAATATGCTGGTGATCAACTATCTGGACCGCCCCGGTCTGATCGGTAAAATCGGGACGATCCTGGGTGAGGCCAATGTCAATATCGGGAATATGAACCTTGGTCGCCGGGAAAAAGCCGGGGAAGCCATGGTGGTGTTCTCGGTCGATTCGCCGGTTGATGATGAAACCCTGCAGAAGGTTGCCGAAGCGGTCGACGCGCGCTTTATTAAAGCGGTGCATCTGGATGTCTGAGAGGTGGTTCCTCTTTCCGAGGGGACCGTTTCCACTGCATTAACAAAGAAAGGCGGCCGTCATGGCCGCCTTTCTTGTTGCAGGTCTAAAAGGACTTTCGTGATCAACTCAATTCATGAAACCAGCAAAGGATAGGAGCTCTTGGGGATGATCCCGCGCTGTTCGGCGCGTTCGAACAGATGAGACACCGCCGCGATACCCTGCTCGCCAAGATCGATGGAAAAGTCATTGACATAAAGGCCGATGTGACTGCTGATCACCGCGTCGTCAAGTTCCTGGGCGTGCTGCTTGATGTAGGAGCGGGGTTCCTCGGGGTGGGCGAAGCCATATTCAATACTGTGGCGCAGTGCAGCATCCACTTTGCGAATCACCTCTTCACCCAGGCTGCGTTGTGCCAGGATGCCGCCGAGTGGAATCGGGTGACCGCTATCTTCTTCCCACCATTGCCCAAGGTCCAGAACCTGGTGGAAACCATGTTGTTGGTAGGTAAAGCGGGATTCATGAATAATTACGCCGGCAGCGACCCGGCCTTCTTTCACGGTGGTCATGATCTGGTCAAAAGGCACAATCAACAGGTCTTCATAGCCTTCCGAATAGAGTTGCAGGAGCAGATTGGCGGTGGTCAGTCGGCCGGGGATGGCAATCCGTTGACCGCGCAGCTGAGCCATGCTGGTCGGCTGCGCGGCAA
This sequence comes from Geopsychrobacteraceae bacterium, assembly GCA_963668145.2. Taxonomy (GTDB): domain Bacteria; phylum Desulfobacterota; class Desulfuromonadia; order Desulfuromonadales; family Geopsychrobacteraceae; genus Seleniibacterium. Next base: position 122,444 of record CAXXJU010000020.1, on the reverse strand, counting down.
TGACCAGCGGGCCGCAACCTCTCCCCAAAGCGCCGCCGCTACGCAGGAGGGCATAATTGTCACGCAGATGTCCCAGGGCATGATAGGAGATTTTGGTCAGTTGGAGCTGCCCTTGCAACGCGAGTTGATTCAAAGTCTCCACATCTTCGAGGCGTTCCTGAAATGCAATGCCGGGGCAGGGGGTTTTTTGATGAATCAGCCCGTAAAAAATAAAGGTGTCATTGGGACAAGGGGAGTAGCCCAGAGTCAGTTTTTGGTTCATGACCATCGTCCTGTTGCTGTTTGGTGGAAAAGGCTCAGGATTGCTTCCTGGGCGATTCTGGCCCCCAGTGGCAAGTCCCAGTGGGCCTTGTCGTGGGTTCCGGTGGGATTGGAGATTCCGCGGACTTCCAGGAGCGGGCAGTCGAACTCGGCACAGACGCGTGCCGCCGCTGCTCCTTCCATGTTTTCACAGATGCCGCCGGTCCGTTGGCGCAGATTGCGGCTGAGTTGTTCCTGGCCGCTGCAGCAATTGACCGTCACAAAGGAGCCGGAACGGGCGCTGGTGAGACAGTTCTGAGCCAAGTGGAGCAGCTTCGGGTCGAGTGTCAGGATCTGTTGCAGGGGCGGGGTCAGGCGCGCATCCTGGGGAATGTTCAGCTGTTCAAAAGGAACAAAGCCGCTGGCGGTTTCAACCCCGGTGTCGCCAAAGATTTCAGCAGTCGCCAGGGCTAGGTCGCCGATCTTGAGGCCGCTGCCAGGATAGGCGCCACCGCACCCGCAGAGCATGACCGCTTGGGGGGTATGTTCGAGCAGCAGCCGGGTCAACTGCATCGCCATGTTGGTCTGGCCGATGCCGCCATGTGCCAGCAGAACCTGATGGCCTGACAGTTGACCGCTAATGATCTCAGTCGACCCGCAATACAGGGTTCGGGCGGCGGAGATTTCCTGTCGCAAGAGAGTTGTCTCAAAGGGGACGGCGGCGATCAGCAGGACCATGCTCATTGCTCAGCGTTTAAACCAGCCGTAACGGATCAGGTCGCGCCGTAGGTCGCAGCCCTGGTTGCGGACCACCCCCTGGTACCAGAATCGTTCATTTTTCAATCTGGCTTCGCAGGGCGCATCAAGGCGTTTGCGATTGTCGGTCAGGATGTTCTTGAAAGTCAGATCGGGTTCATAGACGATCTGGCTGATTTTTTCTGCCAGGGCCGGGGGGGCCAGCTCAATAACCAGTTGAATGGTGTCCCGGATTTTCAGCCCTTGCTTGTATTCCCAGAGATCACCATCAAAGCTGTGTTCGCATTCGGTGACAAAGTCACTCCAATCCAGCAGCAGGCCACCAAATTCAGCATCAGCAAATTCATGGTCGGCCAGTTTCTGTTTTACCAGCTGGGCGATTTCTTCCTGTTCTTTGCGGGTCAGGAAAAATGACAGTCCTTCCTCAACTTCATACATGTTGAGGATGTCCGTCAGCTCTTCACAGAAAATAACGGCATCCAGGTCGTCTGCGCTGAATTGCGCCAATGACGGAAGCAGCTGTTCGCGGGGCAGGCTGAGCAGTGACAAATGATCATGGCCGAAGTCTTGGGGCAGGATCAGCCGCTCCCGATGTGGAATGCCGAGCTGTTGGAAAAAGGTGCTGATGCGCAGATGATTGTCGGTAAAAAAGGTCAGGACCTTTTCCTCGGAATAAAAGAACTCCAGCCCTTTGCGGTTGTTGGCCAGGCCGAAACCGACAAAACCGTCATGAACCAGGCGCTCAAGATAGGGCAACACTGCGTTGATGATGACTTCAGTCGGCAAATAGGGAGAATAATAGACCGCCGGAACCGGTCGTTCCGTGGCGCCGCTTGGTCTTAACAGGAGGGATTCATCCGGATAATATTCCAGGATGAAAAAGGCTTCTTCGCCGAGAAAGCGGGAAAACCGGGTAAAGATACTCTCCACTCGGTCAGCGGCGGCGACAGCAGTGAACCGGTAGGCGTTCTGGCAGTCCTCCAATAATGAGTATTCGAAGCCTTCGCGCTGCACGAGCCGCGGACCATCATTCTTCCAGCGGCGCAGGCCAATCGGTAACAGAGTTGATTTTTTCAAGCAAGATCCCTTTTCATTATTCTGCACAGTTGCCCTGGTTCGCAATACCAGACGAACTCCGCTTTGATCGCGAATTACGCGAGCCCTGCAGCAGATATGATCACAATGAATAAGTAGAAGATTTTGGGGCATAAGTCAACCTGCGCCGCGATCGTTTTTGAGAGTGCCTCACAATGAGCTAACTTTAAAATTCTATGATTAAGTTCTTGATATGAAGAATATTAAATGTTATAAATGCAGGCGGGTTTAACCTTCCAAAAGGAGTATTACATGCTTGGTCACCAGTCATCCCTGGTCATGTATGATGAAGAGTACCAGAGGATTCTGCTATTACTGGAAAAGCTGCTGCGTGAATCAAATTCCAAAGTTATTTTTCTGGTCGATAAAAATGGGCAGCTGATTGCTTCGACCGGAGAAACTGCTAATCTCGATACAACCAGTCTGGCCTCACTGACGGCCGGAAATATTGCAGCGACCGGCGGCCTGGCAAAGCTGATTGGCGAAAAAGAATTTTCGATTTTGTTTCACGAAGGTGAAAAAGACAATATTCACATCTCTATAGTCGGTGGGCGCGTTATTCTGGTGGTTATTTTTGACCAGCGCAGCTCTCTTGGCTTGGTGCGGTTAAGAGTAAAAAAAGCCGGATTGGAACTGGGAACGGTTTTCGAAGAACTGGCGGATAAAGCAACCAAGGTTTCGAGCATGGCGACGGCCAGTCCGTTTGCCGAAATCACCGACGATGATATAGATAACCTCTTCAATTGACCAGGGTTGCAAGATGTCCTTCATTAATTATGCATCGCGCGAAATCAACTGTAAGATCGTTTATTACGGCCCTGGTTTGTGCGGAAAAACAACCAATCTTCAATATGTCTACAACAAGACCGCTGAAGAGTCCAAAGGGAAGATGATCTCACTGGCGACAGAGACCGAGAGGACCCTGTTTTTCGATTTTCTGCCCCTGGCTTTGGGCGAAATCCGCGGTTTCAAGACCCGTTTTCATCTCTACACCGTCCCCGGCCAGGTTTTTTATGATGCGTCGCGGAAATTGATCCTGAAAGGGGTCGATGGGGTTGTGTTCGTTGCCGATTCACAGGAAGAACGGCTTGACGCCAATATCGAAAGTCTGGAAAATTTGAAGGATAATCTGGAGGAGCAGGGCTTCGATATTGAAAAAATTCCTTTCGTGATTCAGTACAACAAACGGGATCTGCCCAATGTCACGTCCGTTGAAGAACTGAGCAGCTTATTGAATCCACGCCGGGTTCCTGAACTGGAAGCCTGCGCCATGAGTGGTGAGGGGGTTTTTGAAACCCTGAAGGCCATCGCCAAACTGGTCCTCAACGATCTCAAAAAAGGGGCCTGAAAAACTTCTGGAAAAAAGTCTTGACAGCGAAGTGGCAATCCCCTATATTCCCACTCCGCAACGAGCTTTATTCCCTCTTAGCTCAGTTGGCAGAGCATCTGACTGTTAATCAGATTGTCGCTGGTTCGAGCCCAGCAGAGGGAGCCATTATAAAAAAGGGACTTACGGATTTATCTGTAAGTCCTTTTTTGTTGTTTGTCCAGCGAAGCGACAAGCTTGGCCTGTCCCCTGATGCCAGCGAGGGTTGGTGAGCAACGCAGGACTTATGATGATACAAAGGCAAGAAACTCATTTGAAAATTTCTTGAAATCGGGCGTGATGCGTAAATCCGAACACAATGCCCCTCCCTGACGAGGTGATGAAGCCTGTTGATCACGGTTAAGCAATCTTAGCTGTACCATCGAACCCTGCGCATTAAATAACCCAAACCCCCCTGTTTCTTATTGTCCATCGGGATAGAACGAAATAGCGCTCGGGGCAAAGGCAGGAGCTGCCTACAAGGCTCGTCACGGTTCTGTGAGCCATCCTCATCCTAACGCAATTCCTTGAGCTTCCAGTCTCAATCTTCCTGTCCTCCTCCAATCCTTTATTTGCCCAGTCAGCTCAAAAGTTAGAGAAATAACAAAAAAATGGAGCTTTCTTGAAGTTACTCTGCGAGAAGCAAGGCATTGTTACATAAGTTACTTGACTTTGTCAGGTATCAAGATTAATAACTTTTAAATCTGTATTTAAGATTTTCTTCTTATTTTTAGCCCGCTTCCAGGAGTCAACCATGAGAAAAATAGCGATCCCCTGTTTTGTGATCATTGTGTTCATCCTAACTGCTTGCGGAAATGATAATGACTCTCTAACGAACAGGGCTCCTGTGTCGGTAGCCGGGGAGGATCAGAATGTCACTACCGGGACCTTGGTGACGCTGGATGGCAGCGGTAGCACAGACCCCGACGGAGATCAAATTACCTATTCCTGGTCATTTATTTCAGCTCCTGTTGGCAGTTCTGCTAATTTGTCGGACGACACTGCTGTGAAGCCTGAATTTACTGCAGACTTGGATGGTCTTTACGAGTTTGGCCTGGTCGTCAATGATGGTGAGCTGGATAGTATTGAGGATCTTGTTGCGATTACAGCAACGGCGGCCAATTCTGCTCCGGTTGCCAATGCAGGAATCGATCAGAATGTCACCACTGGGACCTTGGTGACTCTGGATGGCAGTGGCAGTAGCGACGCAAATGGCGACGCTTTGACCTATCTCTGGTCGATTGATAGTGCTCCGACGGGGAGCACCGCTACCCTGTCTGATGAAACTATCGCAGCACCAACATTGACTCCTGATTTTGATGGACGCTATGAAATAAGTCTGGTTGTGAATGACGGATCTATTGATAGCAGTGTGGATAATCTTATTGTTACAGCAGCTACCGCAAACTCAGCTCCGGTCGCTGATGCCGGAAGCGATCAAAACGTTTCAGTAAATGATACTGTCATCCTTGATGGCAGTGGCAGCAGTGATGCCGATGGCGATTCACTAACCTATCTTTGGTCAATCACGAGTAAACCGGTTGGGAGTACGGCAACGCTGTCGAATGACACGGCTGAAAAGCCAACCTTCATTGTCGATGTTTTTGGTGATTATGTCTTCAGTTTGACGGTTAATGATGGGCAGGTAGACAGTCAAGCTGTCACTGTGACGGTTTCGACCCAATTTGCGCCACCTGCCGGCTACGTAGCTGTGAACTTTACTATCGATGATACCGCCAATAAGACTTATGACAACACCGATGGACTGGCTTGGAAAGGTTCTTTTGGTTTCAATTCAGCAACACGTATTCTCACTCAGGATGGATCCTGGGGCGGGCCTTTTCCAATGCTTTACGATGATGGTCCATGGACCAGTGGTGGTCATGAGCCTGAAGGGGCTACCGCAGGTGACAGTCTCTGGGGTGTCACGGTTTGGGTTTCAAATGCGACAGCAACAACTCTTGAATATGGTGCGATCTCTGGCTCTGTGGACGGTTCAGACGGAACTTGGATTTGGGAGAGTTCCACTGGCAATGGAGTCGTGTCCATCCCGGCTGGAACCACAACCGCCATTAATGCTCCAGGGTTAATTATCCCTGCGCATGGTACGATTGATTTGCTCTTAACAATAGATGTCTCCAGCAATGGAGCTAACCTAGCATCGGGTTTTCAAACTGCGTATTCCGCTGGTGATGTTCAAGTTAAGGTGAGCGCGTTGGGGTGGAGTATGAGCACACTCTTTGATGACGCGACTCATCAGGACTTGACTGCAAATGATGGCATCTATTCTTTTGCTCTGTCCGAATTTTTAGGTAAACATGATGGCCTGCTGAAGGCTGGTGAAGTCGTAGGATTTGTTTTCGTTTTAAAGGGAGTGGAATATAAAGTTTCAGGTGCTGCAAGTAGTGCAGGTGTCAGTGCCTACACTGCGGATGGAAGCGCAGGCTGGACAGTCTCTTCGATTGGAGTGGACGCATCAGGACTCTATGTTACAGCTCCTTAGTACTAGCCTGTAAAGCATAGTTTGAAGATGGCCCGTTGGCCTGGATGGCGTCACCCGGCTTCCAACCATAAAAAGAAAATTGAGACAGTGCCGATCACCAGTTGCGGATCGGCACTGTTCATTTTTGGGCGATATCCTGCATTGCCATGCAGCATGCGTTTCAGCACTTTGCTGGCGCCCCCGATTCTTTGCTCCGTTGCGAAGCCATATGATCACTCCATTCATGACGAATCAGAGCAGAAAGTTCCTGTTGTTAACAGGTCGCTGACATGGCATGGATGTTCTGTTCTTTGGGCAAAGCGGTATGCCATTGGGGAGTCATTTCAGAAGCCTTATCCGGATGACTTGCGCTGATTCAGCACTGGTTTGCCAGTGCGGTACAAAATCAGATAGCCCAATAGACCGGACAGCAGGGACCCTGCCAAAATACCGATCCGGTGGGTCGTCAGGTAGGTTCTTGCGTCTCCGCCCGTATGTTCAAAAGCCAGCCCGCCGATAAACAGGCTCATGGTAAAGCCGATCCCGCATAGCGCCGCGACTCCGCCCAGTTGCCGCCAGTTCGCAGCGTCTGGTAGTCTGGCGATTCCCAGTTTGATCGCTATATAGGAAAAACCGAAGACACCCACCAGTTTGCCAACCAGCAAGCCAAGCATAATGCCGAGGGGAACCGATTGAAACAGGGCGTCAAGCCCCATCCCGGTCAGGGGGATACCGGCGTTGGCAAAGGCAAAAACAGGCAGAATGAAATAGCTGACCCAGGGTTGCAGGTTATGTTCGAGAATGGCCAGCGGGGAATGTTCGGAATGGCCTTTTCCGCGCAAGGGGATGGCAAAAGCCAGCACCACCCCGGCCAGAGTCGCGTGGACGCCGGATTTTAGAACCAGGACCCAGAGCAGGGCTCCGACCCAGAGGTAGCTGGCAAGGTAGGTCACCTGCAAGCGGTTGAGAATAAAAAGGATGACGATACAGATGGCTGAAAGAGCAAGCATGGTTAAGGACAGGTCACTGGAATAAAAAAGAGCGATAATGATAATAGCCCCGAGGTCGTCCATAATGGCCAGGGCCAGCAGAAAAATTTTCAAGGAGGGCGGAACTCGTTTTCCCAATAAGGCAAGAACGCCGAGCGCAAAAGCGATGTCTGTCGCTGCGGGAATTGCCCAGCCATCCAAGGCGGTGGGATCGCCATGGTTGAGCAGAACATAAATAAAGGCCGGAACCAGCATACCCCCCAACGCTGCGGCGCCGGGAAGGACGATTTGTGCTTTGCTGGAGAGTTGCCCGATCAGAACTTCCCGCTTCACTTCCAGGCCGATGAGGACAAAGAAAACAGCCATCAGCCCGTCGTTGATCCACAATAGGAGCGGTTTGGCGATCTGTTGTTGACCGAGGCTAATTTCAAAGGGCGTGTCGAGAAAGTGATCATATAACCTGGCAAAGGGGGAGTTGGCCAGGACAATGGCGAGCAGCGTAGCGGTCATCAACAGGATGCCGACTGAGGATTCTTTTTTGAAAAAATCGGAAATGAATCTGGTCATGTCGTTTTACCACTTAAAAGTGACAAGTTGTTATTGGCCTCTCGCATGAGAGAAAACCGACGAATGTAAATATTATCAAATTGGTAAACAATTGCAACGAGGTGTAAATTCAGACACTCGGGGCATTCTTCTTTTGCGGCAGGAGCCTTCTGCTCAAGCAGAATCTTGCTAATCCGCTGAACGATCCAAAGGCTGGGGCGTTTTCGCAAGGACTGGATCAGGGAAGTAGGATTTTACCAGCGCGCCGAGCTTGAATTTGGTAGTGATAGGCGGAGAGCTGCTAAAAAGGAATCTTCCGCAGCTAGGAAATGTTATAATTCGTAACAAATTGGAAAATGAAGCTTCCGGGATGACGCTCGGGACAGAGTTTATCGTTCTTTCAATAAATCGCGGTCTCCCCTGTCGTGGGGAAAAACAATTTGCAGGGCAGGGGCAAAACTTTGACCGGCCGGTGTCAGAAAGGAGAGCATCCTGATGGCTGAACAGCGTGGCCAGGAACGCAAACGAAAGCGCTTGAAAGTGCGGTTCGGCATCGATGAAGTCAAACGGATGGCCTTTACCGGAGACGCCTCTTTAGATGGGTTATTCCTGATCACCGGGCAACCGGAGGCTCCCGGGTGCAGGGTGCGTTTGGAAATTCACCTCCCTGATCAGACCCGGGTCCTGGCCGAGGGACAGGTACGCTGGGCCAAGAAAGTTCCCCCTAATCTGGTTCGCCTGGCTAATAAAGCCGGTATGGGGGTCAGGTTTCTGCGTTTTGAACAAGGTCGCCAGGCTTATCTGGACTATATTGCCGGGCTGCGCTGAGTGGCCGTCGCACGGTGATTGCGGGGTCAGTTGACGGTCGGTCTTGCCATATTCCCGCTAACCCGCAGTTCATACCCACCGCCGGAACGTTCGTGAGCAGCCAGTTTCAAAAGTTCGACCAGCGCCGGATCAACTCCCGGTTGCGGGTCTATTTCGAGGCGCAGACTGAGCATGCTTTTGGCCGGACTGGAGCCGACGCGCAGGTTGCCTCGGCCGCTGACTGCGAAATCCCCCCCTGTGGCACTCAATGTCTCAATTCTGAAATTCTGCCCGCGGCCGTTCGCTTTCAGGGTGATTGTGCCCAGTTTGAGCATCGCGGTGGTTTTACCGTTTTCGGCAACATTGACATTGTTCAGGGTCAGATCGATCCGGCTGGGGGAGGTCTGATCCAACGGGACCGTCCCTTCGACCTGAGCAGCTAGGAGCACTCCCGACACTTTCATGTTCCAGCCGTTTTGGAGTGGAAAGTCCAGCTTCAGTCCATCGGCGCTGGCCTGCAGGCTGCCGTTCCGATACAGATCAGCCTGCAGTTGGCCGTCCAGCAGCCGGCTGTCCAGATGCAGGCCGGGATTGCCGGAAAACAGCGACAGCCATAGCGGAGTCAGATCAAAAGAGCTGATTTCGACCGGAGGCCAGAGATTCTTCTGCGACCGCACCACCACGCCGGTGCCTTTGACTTTCAGCAAGCCAAGGCTGATGCTCCCGTCGTCAATGGCAACCTGCCCCTGTTTTTCGATTTCCCTGGCCAGGCGTTTTTCGAGGATCCCGCTTGGAAATGAGACGGCAAGACCGATCAGCAGACCGAAAATAAACAGAATCAGGCCGATGGAAAATAATTTCAGCCAATGGAATTTGATGGGAGAGCCCAGTTTCTTCATCGATTCTTCCTGAATACGGATACGGTCATGGTGAGATCTGTTTGAGCCGGGTTGTCGAATCTCTGCTTGAGGCGCAGATTTTTGATCTGCATCTGGGTCTTGGCAGACTCGACTCCCCAGAGCAACTGCAGCACCTGCTGCAAGGACAAACGCTCCAGTTTGACATCCAGGTTTTCAATATGGATGTCACCCTGGGTTTGGGCTGGCTGTGGGCGAATGTAGCTCAAGTTTTCGCGACTGCCGATGCGTGAGGCGATATCTTCAACCATGGCCAGTGCGGAAACACCGCTACGCTTGACCAACTTGCTTTCGGCGCGGTTCATCTGCCCTTGCAGGGCCAGATACTCTGCCTGCAACGCCCTGACCTGATCGATTTGCTGATACTTGGTGGCAATAGAGCGTTGAGCCCGGCTTAGAGCGTTGCGGTAGGGGTCGTAGACACCGTAAATGAGCACAACCACAACGATAAAAACAGCTCCGACCAGCAACAGGATTTTTTCCCGCCGCTCCAGTTGAGCAATCCGGTTAATCATGATCCTGCACCTTCCTTGGCAAGTGTCAATATCAGGCGAAAGTTGATTTTATTCCCTTTGAGGGCCATTTGGGCATCGGCAACCTGTACCTGAGTAAAGAGCGGGGAGGCGGTCAGTTGTTCGGTGATCTGGTTGACGGCTTCAAAGGAGGTGGTACTGCCGGAAACCCGGGCTTCTGTGGGTGTATAGTTGAATTCCTGGACTTCAAGGGCAACGTTTTCCACCATGTCCGAAACCGTTTTCAGGACCTCCAGAGCCTGGGGTTGAGCTCCGCCGACCAGACTGCTTTTTTCACGCAGGTCGTTGATGGCGCTCTGCATCTGCAGGGGGACATCGACAATGGTATTGGCATTGGGGAACGTCTGCCGATAGATATTGACGATTTCTCGTTGCAGCTGGTCGGCCTCGTTCAGCTTGATCCGATATTTCAAGCCGGCGGCGGCGCCAATGACCGCGACCGTCAGGAGAACCAGCGCCGCGGTGGCCCAGAGAGCCCTTTTCAGCTTCTGCCATTCTCCTTTCAGGGCGAATGCTCCCTGCCGGAAATTAAAAGACTTTTTGCTTTTTCCAGCCCCTGCCCGAAAAGCCAGCGCCGTTGCCGGGAGATAGGCCGCGGGGATCGTCTGGCCGGTCAGATTCATGGTCAGCTCTTTGACAATGAGTTCCTGTTCCAGTAACAGGTCGGTGAATTCCTCAGCAAGTGAATCGCCGATCAAGTAAATGTGCTTGCTCTGGTCAGTCGACTTGGAGACCAGGGCCAGAACTTCCCGCACGGCGCGGGGAGCATTTTTTTTGCTCAGTTTTTCCGGCAGCAAGCGGTACTCGGCCAGTGTCCCCTGGCTGAGCCGGGAGATGGTTGTTTCCTGACTGGTTGCAGCCACCAGAATGCCGTCGGTGATTTGTTCTTCCAGCCCATAGAGCAGCGCATAGGGTTGCAGGTCAAGGGTATGCAGAGGCATCCCAAAATCTTCCGTCTCAGTGAGGATTTCCTGGACGAACCGCTTCGGCACCGCCGCCGCAGTGACCAGGGTCTGTTCCTCTGTTTTAATCATGTTGGGAAGTGCAGCTGTCGCACAGTCTTCAATGGCGACGGGAATCTGGGCACTGATGGTAAAGGGCAGGGCGGCCAGGATCTTTTTGGTTTCGCTGAACGGGAATTTCAGTTCCCTCACATAGGCGGATTTTGCCGGCAGCGCGGCGGCCAGGCGATCGCCTATTTTGAAGTCGCCGTCAAGATTTTCGGTCAACTCGGCCAGCTGAGCCGACAGGTCCTGGCGATGGCTTTCCAGCAGCTGGATTTTGCTCAACTCTCCCCGGTCGTAGTCGAGTACCGCCAGATATGTACAGCGGGGACTGATGTCAAGGCCGAAAAAACGTTTTGCCATAGTGTCTATTCCACTCTGATAAAAAGAAGTTGGTTGTTTTTCTTGTCGACTTCTGCAACCAGCCGTTGCCGTCCGTCGTTGACCATGGCTTCCGAGTCAATTCGATAATAACGGCTCTCGGTTCCCAACAGTTCCTGGTTGGCCAAGCTCTTCAAAATGCTGTAGGCCTCATCGGCCAGCGAGCTTTCCAGCTCGGTAATTTTTTCAATGGGGCTGTCCTGGCGTTGCTCCAGAATGACCTCGATCGTTTGTTCATCAAGCTGTGCACTTAATGACAGCAAGACTTTGTCGCTGGCGGTATTGATATTGATCTTATTGCTGCCGTTCACCGTCAGGTAAGGGGCTACGATATTCACCACCTCCTGGGAAAATCCTTTGACCAGCAGCAGTTCATCCATGGATTCCAGCGGTCCGTTCTTACACGAATAGCCGTTTGCCAGCCCCTGATAATAATCATTCTCCGCTCCTGACACTGGAATATCCAGGCCGTCAGTCTGGATCAACTGGTAATTCTGATTGCCACTGTCGAGCCAGTCGATCAGGGCTGCGACCAGTTCTGCCGGATCGGCCAAATGCTCGATTTCAAGTGACGAGAAGAGGCGATAGAAACGGTCAACAACCACGGTTTGCGGGTTGTTCCCGTTAACCAGTTCGTTGATGGCCAGCTTTCCGTCAAGATCGGTGATGGCCACCGAGACCGCTCCTTGTCCGACCGGGTAGCTGATGATTCCGGTGTGCCAGAGTTCGTCAGTGGAATCATAATCATTTTTATCCGCCTTCAGCAACATCCGGCCGGCGGCAATTCCCCCCTTTGCCAGGTAATAAGCCTTGGTACTGTCGCGAAAGGTTTCGGTCAGCCGCTGATCGACCAGGGTTGAATAGGACAATTCCATCAATAACGAGGTCAGCAGGGTAATAATCACCAGCACCAGCAGTAGAGCCATGCCGTTTTGGTTTTTACGCAGCACTGCCATTACTGACTCTTCTCCGGAATCGTGAACGCCGATAGAAACGGGATGTCGGCATTCTCTCCGTCCTGAAAGCGGATTTCCATTTCGACCATTTCGGGCATTCCGCTGGTCTTCGAATCCCAACTGTCATGCCAGCCGGCATCCGCATAATAACGCAAAGTCATCAGGCGAATCCCCTTCACCAGGCGCATTGCCGTGGGAGCGCTGTCAGATTCGCGTTGAAACAGGGGCTGCTCGGTGCGCAGAATGACTTTACTGCCATCTTCGGCTTCCGTGTCCTCAACCAAAGTGTATTTTATCAGGGCAAACCCCTTGCCCTGGCTGCTCAGCGGTGACGCCGTGGTTGTGCTCAGCTCCAGATAGAGTTCACCGTCTGCAGTTTTGCCCCCCTGAAAAATACTGCTCCGGTTGGAACTGCTTAAATAGGCGCCATGCAGTTCACGACCAAAGCGATCGAAAACAACCCGGGCGCTCTGATAAATTTCACTGGCGGCATCAAGTTTGTTCTTGGCCGTACTGACCGACGCAAAGACGCCGTAAACTGTGGCAATCGTGATCGCGATAATCGTGACCGCAACCAGGACTTCGATCAGGGTGAAGCCCTGTTGCGACCGCCGCCCGGGGCGATATTTAAAAGATGAAAGAGTCAATGGTGACCGCTTCATTGCTGTCTTCTTCACCCCAACTGACCGTGACGCTGACCATTTTGATGGATGGCAAGGGGGTGTCTGCATAATCCACCCGCCATTTATAGGCTTCGTTGGGTTTGTCAAATACGCCGGTTTCCTTATCCTGTTGCAAGGGACTTCCGGCAGAAACTTCTATCTCACTGATCTTGTGTTGGGCCAGCAGCGTGGCCTGGGTCATGCGCTGCAAACGCTCATGAACGGCGATGCTGCGGTTTCCCAAGCTGAGCAGGGCCGTCAGCGCGATACTGATGATGGCCAGGGCGATCATGATCTCGAGCAGGGTGAAGCCGGTCGAGCCTGTAGGTGTTGCGGTTTGTACGCGAGTGATTTTCGTCATGAAAATCCCTGTGTTTGAATATGTTTCCAAGCTGTTGCGCAAGCTTCTGGCGTGAAACTCCGGCTGGCCAAATCTCAATTCACCTGGAAGGCCCGGTAGCCGGCGAATATTTCACTGCTGCCGGTCAATGGGTTCACGCGCAGGGTCAATGCGTTCTTATTTGAATCCTGCAGATGAATGATGGTCTCTTCCAGCCAGCCCGTCGGGTGAATGCGCACCGTCACCTCTCCCGAGGTAAAAGTTCCCCGGCCGGGCAGGGAAATATCGCTAAAGCTGACTCCGTCTTTCAGGGTTGCTCTGGCGGTCGAATCATCCAACTCTCCGAGGCTTCCGTCCGTTTCCAGAATTTCCGCGCGGTAGCTATGCTCTGCGAAGTTGAAAACCAGTCGATGTTCCTGCCCGGATAACGCCGCTTCGTTGTAAAGATACTTCATGGCCCCTGCCAACCTGCGGGCTGAACCGCGCAGGTCGCCTTTGCCGATTTGTGAAAACAGCGGGACGCTGATCACGGTAAACAGGCTGATCAGTAGCACGACAATAGCCAGTTCGATCAGGGTGAAACCGGCCGAGCCTGCCGCGCGCCGTCCGCTGGTGTGAGATGGATCAGTCCAGCTCCCAGCTGTTGATGTCGGCATCATAGCCTTCTCCTCCCGGCTCACCGTCAGCACCGTAGGAAATCAGGTCGAAATTCTTACTGTGCAGGCCGGGCGACAGATAGACGTAACTGTTGTTCCAAGGGTCAAGAGGAACCTTTTTGAGGTATCCCCCATCGGCATATTTCTGCGGGATACGACCGGTATCCGGAATAGTCACCAGCGCTTGAAGTCCCTGGTCGGTCGATGGAAAAAAGCCGTTATCCAGTTTGAACATACCAAGCGCCTCTTCCAACCCCTTCATATCGACCTTGGCCTTGGTCACTTTGGCCTGATCCGGCCGATCCAGGAGCTTGGGAACGACGATTGCGGCCAGAATGCCCAGAATGACGACGACAACCATAATCTCTATCAGGGTAAATCCCCGGTTGTTGGTATACGCTTTTTTCATGTTGACTGACTCCTTCGTGTTCTTCTCATTGAAAATAATGCTCAGAAGCCTTGGCTGGCTTCGAAAATCGGCAGCAGAATCGCCAGAACGACAAATCCGACCACCGTCCCCATCACCAGGATCAGGATCGGTTCAAGCAGAGACAGCAGGCCGGTGATGGATAAATCGGTTTGATGCTCATAGGTATCGGCCAGGCGAAAGAGCATCGGCTCCAGTTGGCCGCTCTTTTCCCCGGCTGCGGAAATCTGCGCCAGCATGGGTGGGAAAGCCGCAGAATTTTTCAGGCTTCGCGCCAGTGATCCGCCTTCCTGGACTTCTTTGCGGGCGGTTTCAACCGCTTCGCGCAGGACCATATTGTTCAACAGGGTCCGGGTGATATCCAGGGCTTTGAGCAAGGGGACGCCACTTTGCAGCAGCGTTCCCAGAGTTCTGGAAAAGCGAGCCGTGGCAATAAACAGGTTGAGGCGTCCGTAGAGCGGAATTCTCAGGCTTAAGCGGTCCATTTTCAGCCGTCCTGCCGTGGTGTTCCGATAGCGGCGCAGACCGACCAGAGCCGCTGCGATGCCGATGAGCAGCAACCACCACCAACTGGCCAGGGTCGAGCTTAGGGTGATCAGCATCTGGGTCGGCCAGGGGAGCGCCTGTCCCATTTCGGTCAACATGCCGGTGATCTTTGGGACGACGAAAATAAACAGGAAAATCAATACGCCGGTTCCCACCACGGTCATCAGGATGGGGTAAGCCATGGCGGCCTGAATGCGTGATCTGATACGTGCCTGTTCATCCAGAAAATCGGCCAGACGGTTCAGAACCTGATCTAGGGTGCCGCTGTTTTCTCCGACCTGAATCATGTTGATAAACAGGTCCGGAAAGACCCCGCTATGCTCGCCGATGGCTTCAAAAAAAGGAGAGCCCTGGAGAACCTTTTCCCTAATACTCATAAATGTGCTGCTCAGGGTTGACTGATCGGTCTGATCGGCAACTGTGGCCAGGACCTCGTCGAGGGGGATGCCTGCCCCGAGCAGGGTTCCGAGTTGCCGGGTTGCCGCCGCCAGCTCAACGGGAGAAATTTTCCGGCGCAGACTCAGGCGCCGGATTCCGCCGCTTGACGAGGTCGCCGCCATCTCCTTCAGGTCGGTCAGAAAAACGCCCTGCTGGCTGAGTTTCTGCATCACCGCTTTACGGCCGGTGCCGTCAATTTTCCCACTGACCTTGCGTCCCTGACCGTCGAGGCCGGAATACTCAAACAGAGGCAAAATCAGACCTCCTCTTGGGTAACGCGCAGGACTTCTTCGAGGGATGTTTCGCCTTGCAGGGCCTTAGCCAGGCCAGCCGTACGCAACGGCTGCATGCCGTTTTTCATGGCTGCTTTGCGAATCGTGGCCGCGTCCTTGTTCTTCAGCAACAGGTCCCTGACCTGGTCGTCGATGGGCAGCAGCTCATAGATTCCGGTTCGCCCCCAATACCCGATGTTCATGCACCTGTCACAACCACGGCCTTTGAAGAAGACCGGGTTGGCCGGCAGTCCTTCGGCACCAAGCTCCCTGAGCAGTTCCCGCGGTGGTTGGTATTCTTCACGGCAGTGCGGGCAGATCCGCCGCACCAGCCGTTGGGCCATGATGCCGACGACACTGGATGCTGCCAAAAACGGCTCAATGCCCATTTCGACCAGCCGGGTCAGCGCCCCGGCGGCATCGTTGGTATGCAGGGTGGAAAAAACCATGTGGCCGGTCAGGGCCGACTGAATGACGATTTCAGCGGTCTCCTGATCACGAATCTCGCCAACCATGATGATATCTGGATCCTGGCGCAGGATGGATCTGAGGCCGTTGGCAAAGGTCAGGTTGATCTTGGCATTAACCTGAATCTGGCCGACTCCTGCCAGCTGATACTCGATGGGGTCTTCAACGGTGATAATATTTTTTTCGCGTTGATTAAGCCGGGTCAGGGCCGAGTAAAGCGTGGTCGTCTTGCCCGAGCCGGTGGGGCCGGTGACCAGAAAGACGCCGTGGGATTTACCGATCATGCCGATAACCTGCTGCAGCAGGTCATCTTTCAGCCCGACTTCTTCCAGACTCAGCACATTGGAGGTTTTATCAAGCAAACGTAACACCACCCGCTCACCGAAGGCGGTCGGCAGGGTCGAGACCCGCACGTCAATATCGCTGCCGGCCACCCTGACCCTGAAACGGCCATCCTGGGGCAGGCGTTTCTCCGCGATGTTCAACTGGGACATGATCTTGATCCGCGACACGATCCCGGCGTGAGCCTTGAGCGGCGGCTGATGGACATCGTAAAGGATACCGTCGATGCGGTAACGAACCTGTAACTCTTTTTCAAAGGGTTCGATGTGAATATCACTGGCGCGTTCTTTATAACCCTGGGTGATCAGGCTGTTGACAAAGCGGATGATCGGAGCCTCATCCGAGGTATCGAGCAGATCTTCGGGCTCCAGGTTGTGGATCAGGTCCGAGCCGCGATCCCCTTCGATTTCTTCAATGACATCGGAGGTCCCGCCAGCGGTTTTTTCGTAACTGCGGTTGATGGCGCGAAGAATTTCCTCGGCCGTTGCCACACAGGGCTCGACAATTGTTCCGGTCAGGGTGGCCAGGTCATTCAGCAAGGAGGAGTCGAGGGGGTCGGCCATGGCCACCAGCAGGCAGTCTTCGGCCCGCTTGATCGGATAGAACTTTTTCTCCTTGGCAAAACCGATGGGAATCTGTGCGACCAGATCCTCAAGGGCGGTCTGTTCGGGGAGGGCCTGGAAAAACTCAAGATTCTGCTGGTCGGCCAAAGCCCGGGCCAGGGTCTCCACTGAGATGGATTTTTTCTTGAGCAGAATTTCCCCCAGCCGCAACCCTTCCTGGCTCTGTTCCTGCAACGCGGCGTCGATGTCAGCCTGGGCAACGGCAAAATCTGCGTGGAGGATCTCTCCTAATGGGCGCCATTTCGTCATAGCTTTATTTCGCATCCCCGTCGGCTTGGGGTGGGATGGGGGGATTATTGGGCAGGGCGTCCTGATTAAAATCCTTCGGCAACGCTTTGCGCTGTTCTTCGGTCAATAGCTCTGCAGCTTTGGCTCTGTTTTTCAAGGTGATTTCCGCAACATCATCGGCATCTTTAACAATGGTCGGGGTGATGAAGACCAGCAGGTTCTTTTTTTGTGACGTGGCTGATTTGCTTTTGAACAACCAACCGATGACCGGAATATCGCCGAGTAACGGGACTTTGGTCTCGTTTTTGGTGACCTGGTTATTGATCAGTCCGCCGAGAATAATCGTTTTTCTGCTTTGGGCCAGGACTGTATTACGAATGACCCGTTTGGTTAAGGTCGGGCCGTTGGTGTTTGCATCAGAACCCTCTACAACATTAGTGATTTCCTGGTAAATGTTTAATCGCACAAGGTTGTCTTCTATGACTTGCGGGGTAAACCGAAGCGTGAGAGCAGCATCCTGGCGTTCCACTGACACACTGACATTATCTGTATTTGTTCTGTCGGTGATTTTTTCAGTCACAATAGGAACGTTCGACCCAACGATAATTTCAGCTTCCTCGTTGTCAGAGGTCAACAGTCGCGGAGCGGAGAGGATATTCACATCATCGCTTGTTTTGGAAAGATTGATGAGGGCCGAGATAGCAGGAACCGTCATGGGTTGGCCGTCTGGTCCGGTTACGGTAATTGTATTAAATAACCCTCCCAGCAGGATGCCGTTGACACTTTGCTTGAGGAGACCTTCCGATGATGTCAAACTCCCGAGCGTTGTTTTGCTTCCGGTCCCGGCAAAAATGGCGCTGTCATTACCGACATCAATTGCTCCCGTTAACGAGGTGCCAAGGGCCTTGGTTGCATCCATTGAGAGTTCCAGGATCATGGCCTCGACATAAACCTGCTTACGCTTGATGTCGAGCTTGCGGATGATGTTTTTGATGGCCGCATAATCTTTTTGCTGGGCATTGATGATCAGGGCGTTGGTCGGCTTGTCCGCCGTAATCGTGACCGGCTGGGATGAAATGGCCGATGAACTGTTGTTGGCCGCCGGCGTTTTGGTGCCATCCTTTTGAGTCTGGGCGGCCTTGACCCCGGTCAGGATTTCGTTAAGGGTTGCCGCCAGAGTTTCGGCATCGGCGTTCTCCAGATAATAAACGTTGATATCCGCTTCCTCTTCGCCAACCTCCTTGTCAAGCAGGGCGACCAAATGTTTGATTTTCGCAAGGTCCTCGGCATTGGAGACCACGATCAATGAATTGGTGCGGGTGTAAGGGAGGATCTTGCTGCCACTTTCCTGGGTGGTGGAGATCTTCTGGTTGCTGCGCCGACGCGTGGCTGTGGCCTGCTCTTCCAGGATGTCCTGGGCGATTTTTGCCACTTCTTCGGCATTGGCATATTTCAGCGGGATGACTTCCAGGTCACCGGAGGAATCCGGCTTGTCAAGTTTTTGCAGGATTGTGACCATGCGATCAATGGTCGCTGCGGTTTCGGTCAGGATCAGGGTGTTGGTCGGCGCATAGGTGATGATGTTACCGGTTGCCGGCATGAGCGGCGCCAATACCGCGGTGGCGACGGTATCGACATCCAGGTATTCCAGCCTGACCATGCGGGTGATGAACTGATCACTGGAATTGCTG
The DNA here is from genome assembly GCA_963668145.2 of Geopsychrobacteraceae bacterium. Taxonomy (GTDB): domain Bacteria; phylum Desulfobacterota; class Desulfuromonadia; order Desulfuromonadales; family Geopsychrobacteraceae; genus Seleniibacterium. Next base: position 103,679 of record CAXXJU010000020.1, on the reverse strand, counting down.
CGGCCGTTGCTGTAGACCGGCAACCCTTCCTGACGAGCCGTTTTGGTAGAGACGATTTTATTCACTTTGCCCGAAGGAACAATGGTGTAACCCTTGACATTCAACACAGTCAGAAACAGTTGATAGGTTTCATCCAGGGTCATGGTTTCCGGAGAGACAATGGTGACTTTTCCTCTGACGCTCTCATCATAGAGAAAATTTTTGCCGGTCAGTTCACTGACGGTGTTGATCAGGTCGGTTAGTTCGACGTCTTTAAAATCAAGAGTGATCCGTTCCTTATCGGCCGGGGCCGAATAGGCCGGTCTGAGCAACGGCGGGCACGCCAGCAGCGTCAGCAAGGCAAGCAAAGTCAGGGTGTGGCTCAATTTTATGAAATTCACTTGAGAGGCCTCCTAATCAAGTTCATACGAAAAAGTCATTGCTTCGCCTTTGCGTTCGACGCCGACGGTAATTTGCCGTGCCTCACGCAACTGCTGAAAAATCTGTAGTGCCGCTTCCGGGCTGTTCAGCGACATGCCGTTGACATTGAGGACCACGTCCCCACGTTGCAGCCCGAGCTTATTGAGGATCGAGTTGCGACGGAGTCGACGGATCATGAAACCGTCCGTTTTCCCGTCGGTAATACGTGGCTGCATCTGGGCCAGGCGCAATTCCGCGCCCAGGTTGGCCCGAGTGTTTTCCGCGGTTTCGCGGGGCACCACCCAGTGTCCCTCGTCGATCTGATGGATGCCCGAATTTGCATCGCTGGCAGCACTCGCGTTCTGGCCATTGCCTGCTGCGCCGGGGCGGTCGGCCTTCTTGTCCTCAATGCTCTGGAGAATCGTCAGTGACTGGTCCGCGTTGCGGATTTTAACGATATTGCGGGCGATCTCTTCAATGGTGCCGCCACCCGGCAGGAGGTCCTGCAGATGATACACATCCAGATCCTTATCGATGCCGATCAGCGCCAGGGAATCCGCACCGGCGACAACGGTACCGAACAGGGTCATATTTTTACTTGCAACCTGCTGGCGTACGGCGGCCGCATCGTCTTGTCCACTCTCTGTCCCCTGGCTCAGATCCAGAGTTGCTGAGGTGGTCCGACTGGCCGGGTCGAAGATATTGTGGCGCAGGATACTGTTAAGATCCGCAACGCTCATCTGCTGGGCTTCTTCCCGGTCGGCTTTTACGGTTGCGGTCTCAATGGCCGGCAGCGGGTCCATATAGGCTTCCAGCAGAGAACCGCTGAAAATGCCGCAGGCCAGACCCAGCAGGGTCAGCAACAGCAGGTTGAGATAGGTGTGATATTTTTGATAAAGCGTAAGCATGCCCGGTCCATACCTTCAGCGCAGTGCGGCAAATTCTTTACAATTACCGGTTTCCGAAATTCGTTTGATGTCCTACCCCTGCCATCGTTTTCGGTTCGTCATCATAATCGCTTACCCTGCTTCGATCAAGCAAACCGATTTTTTATTTTTTGCCTGCCTGTATTGCTGCCCCTGTACGGTCCGGCATGCTGCCGATCAATTTCAATGTGCATCAGTCTCCCGGCGCCTTGATTCTGAACAACGTATCGCGGAAGCGAAAAATGACCGATTTCTCTCTGATCTCCTGCACCAGAAGGTGGTCTACCAGGGCCTCTCCTTCGCGCAGAATCAATCCGTTAACACGGATCATCCGTCGGGAGGCGTCCGGACTATAAAAGTGCAGCGACATGTTCAAAGAAGGAATCTGACCGCGGAGCGAGGCCGGCAGGTTTTCCAGCAGAGGAATGCTCCGGTTGGCTGACGGAGGTTCGGCCTGAGTTTGATTGCCGGGGGGCGCGCTGTTCTCCGGGGGCGCTGCGACAGGAACTGGGGCTTCCTGGCTTAACAGGCGTTTTGGAATCGGCGCCCTGGGCGCAGGAGGCACGTTGTGAACCGGTGGCTGGACTTCGGTTTGCCGTTGGGGCATGGCGCTTTCGGCCCGAGCGCTGTTAGCAGCTGCGGAATTTGGCTTTTCCCGGACCGATTGCTCAACGGGCCTCCGGCTGGACGCCAGCGGTGCCGGCAAGGGATTGTTCAACCGGCTTTGGGTCTCCGGGGTCCGAACCACTGGGGATTGTTCGGCCGGCTGTCCGAGCCACCAGCCCAGGCCCATAAAAACCAATGCCATCAGCACCAGCAATGGCCAGTATGCCGATTTCCTGCGCGCTTTGCGCTGTGGAGTCAGCAGGTGTTTGCCGATACCCGCAACCGTTTCGTCCGTACGGCTCTCCTCAGATTTTTTAAGCGCGTCAAGGATAAAAGACATCAGTTCGCCTCACTCTGAAACAGCCGCGGGCCGGGTGATTCGATGGCGCGATTGAGGTGAATAATGGTTTTCGGTCCCAACACACCATCCGGAGTCAGTCCGACCGAAAACTGAAAGCGTTTCAATGTGCCCAACAATTGTCCTTCCAGGGTTTCACCCTGAGCGTTTGCCGGATACAGCCCGAGTGTGACCAGGGACTGCGCCAGCCACGGAACCACCGCGTCTTGAGCGCCCGGATAAACAATTCCGGAATAGTTTTCCGGGGGCTGCCAGAGGATACGGTATTCGCCGAACCAGCGGGTTTCCAACGCCGCGATATCCAATTCCCGTTGCTGCTTGGCAGCCATGAATTTGCCCCGGTCCTCATCCAGTTGAACCAGCAGGGCGTAGAAAGCGGTCCCCTGGTCATCATAAAGAGTCAGGATGGCCGGGCGATTCAGCTCCCGCAAGCTGACAATGCTCTCCTGGCGATCATAACACCTGAGGCCGGCAGCCAGGGCGAAGTCGCACGGGGATGTGCCATCGGTTGGATACGACAGGCCCCAGAGTGCTGCCAAGTCGGCAAACGCCTCTGCTGCGCTGTTGGTAAAACCGAACCCCGGTGGCCAGGTTTTGCTGAGCGTTGGTTCGGGTACTGCCGGTTCAAGCGCTGCCGCGGGAAGGGGGGGGGCTGAAACTGGATGATTTGGTTGCGGAGCAGCTGCGCTTGGGGGTGACGGTTCAACCTGCAGGTGGTTTCTCGGAGCAAACAGACTATAGGTGATCCCGGCTGCTAGAAAAAGCGTAATAAGCACAGTTACTGAAAAAATATGGCGACGGTTGTCTGACTGCCGGTCAAAAACTTCCCGGCTGGCCTGTTTCACTATAGCCGCTGAGATCAGTTTTTTTTGTTGGGTATATGCACCTAAAAGGGAACGGTCGCAAAGCAGATTGATCAGGCGGGGAATGCCCAGACTCTGTTTATGAATCTGTTTGACAGCCTGTTTGTTGAACAGCATCTCTTTGCCACCAGCGGTCTGCAGGCGATGAAAGATATAGCCGGCGATATCGGTTTTGGCCAAAGGGCCGAGATGATAGCGAGCGGTGATGCGCTGGGCCAACTGTCTGAGCTGGGGGCGGTTGATCATCTCGCGCAGTTCCGGCTGGCCTAGTAAGATGATTTGTAGCAGTTTGCGCTTGTCTGTCTCCAGATTGGTGAGCAGGCGCAGCTGTTCCAGAACCTCCACGGCAAGGTTTTGTGCCTCGTCGATAATCAGGACGGTTTTGCGCCCTTTGGCGTTCGTCTCCAGCAGATGCTGGTTGAGGCGATCAACCAGGTTTTTTTTGGATGTCCCGATCGGTCTGGGAATATGCAACTCATCACAGATGCTTTCGAGCAGCTCAGTTTCGGTGATGCGCGGGTTCAGGATAAAGGCCAGGTCAATTGATGGGGGGATCTTGTTGAGCAGGCTTTTGCAAATAGTGGTTTTGCCGGTTCCAACTTCGCCGGTCAACAGGACAAACCCCCCTTCGGTTTGCAGACCGTAGAGCAGATGTGCCAAAGCTTCCCGATGGCTGGCGCTCATGAACAGATAGCCGGGGTCCGGGGCGATGGAAAATGGTTTTTCAGTGAGTCCGAAATATTCGGCGTACATTGATTCCCTTAAGTTCCAATTGGTTACAGGAACAAAATAAATAAGAGCTCGGTGATGGTTATGGACTGTTAAGCATACATTTGTCTATGCTGAAAAAAAAGCCCGTAAATAAAACCGGGAAAAGAATTCTAAAAATTCAAAAATATGAATATTTATACATATCTATCGATGAATAAATAGTTATCTCCAGCAGTTAGCCAGCCGTTTTTTGATTCTATCAACTTTTGTTTGAAATCCATCAAAATAGCCCTTGATCTACGGAAAATATCAGGGTATTTTTCGCACTATCTGTGAGAAAAGAATGTTCGTTCTTATGAAAGGTTATTCTTTCTATCTTATTTTAATCAGTTGTGCTGAGAGAGGTATTCATTCGTCGATTCTATTCAACATGCGGGTTATTTAACCTGTCAAACCAAAGGAGGTCATATGTCAGGAAGGATCAAACGAAGCTCTCTGAGAATGGGCGCGTTGTTTCTGCTCGTAATTGCTGCCACGTTGCTGGTCTGGGGCTGTGGTGGCGGGGGAGGAAGCGGCTATGATACCCCCTCAGAAACCGACAATTCAGCTGTCGGTGGAGCAGCAACCAATGTGCTGATTGAACCTGCCACACTCAAATCGTGGATGGATGACGGGTTGGTCGGAAATGAGACCGGTTATGGTGAAAAAGTTGTCATCCTCGACTTCCGCTCCACCGGTGCCGAGCGTATCAACGGCGCCTGCCGGGTGGAAGGTGCCGACCTGACTCTGACCCGTTTTGAAGGCGTGGCTGACGCCGCTCCGCTGGTAGCTACCGGGGCGATGATGGATGCGGTCATTCAGCGCCTGGGAATCGATGAAAACACCACCATCGTGTTTACCACGGACGGCAGTCCCTATATGGCGACCCGTGCCTACTGGACCTTCCGTTACTGGGGGTTCCCGAAATCCCGTCTGAAGCTTCTGAACGGTGGTAACAACGCTTTTGCCGCCGCATATCCCAACCTGATGAACGAAAATGTCCCGAGCCCGACTCCTTCGACCTATAGTGTGCGGAATCTGGCCGGGCTCAATGATGACCTTCGCGCATCGGTCGGTGAAATCATTGAAATCATCAAAACTTTACCTGACTCAACCACGAATATCGTTTTTGACGCCCGGGGTGACGCTTATTATCTTGGCACCAAAGCAACCTCCGGTTTGCTTGGCGGAGATGTCGTCGTTGTCGATGGACACCCGGAAGGCGGCCAGTATCTGAGCCAGGGTGAGATGTTCACTTCGGGTAAATTCAAGACTGCTGCCGAGATCCAAGCTCTGTTTGCAGCCAAAGGCTGGGACGCTTCGAAGAAAGCAACCGTGTACTGCACCAGCGGTTACTCGGCAACCCCGTTGTTCTTTGCCCTTGATGCTATTCTGGATGCCGATGTTCAGCTGTTTGACGGTTCTTGGAGCCAGCTCGGCAAATACTCCAATAATTCAGCTGCCGGTGGCGAATTGCCAGTCAACTCTCCCTGGGCCATCGATATGTACCTGAATGGAGATACCTACACCTACAACAAGGATGTCTATCCCGGCCCACTGACTATCGAAACGCTTAACATCGCTGAAGCGGTTGCACCTCAGACCAGTCCGTTTACCGGGGATGTCCCCACCGATGATAGTGATGTCGTCCAGAGCCAGGTCGAAGCAGCTGACGGTGCTTATGCCGACGGTAGCGGAACCACTACGATTGCCGCTCCCTCCGCGACGGCAACGAGCGAGGTGTTGATAGACTATGCAACCCTGCAAGGCTGGATGGACAGCAACCTGGTCAATGCCGCCAGCGGTGAAAAGGTTGTCATCCTGGATGTCACGACTGCCGATGCCTACGCCGCCGCCCATATTCCCGGAGCCCAGCTCTGGAATGTCAGCGGACAAGCCATTACCCGTACCGAAGGTCCGGCTCCGGCAGTCAACATGGTCCTGGACGGTGCCAGCATGGATGCCAGAATTCAGGCCGCTGGAATTGACGCCAATACCACCGTGGTCATCACATCTTCAGCCAGCGCCACCTATTATCCCAGCCGTGCTTACTTTCTGTTCCGTTACTGGGGCTTCCCCAAAGAGCGCATCAAGGTGCTGAACGGCTATAACGCAGCCTGGCCGCAACCCGAACTGACCACCGCGGTCCCGACCATCACCGCGTCGACCCTGAGCGTGGCCGACCTGAGCAGCGGCGCCCAACTCGATACCCGCGTGTCTCTGGCTGAACTGATGGATGCCGAGCGCGATGGGCGTGGCACGGCCATTGATTTCCGTGGCGACAAGAGCGCCATCGGCTCAACAGCCGGCGTGTTTAGTGATGTGGCCGGGGATTATGTGGTCTTTGAAGGGACCCTGCAAGGCGGACTCGCTTACAGCTGGCAGAATTTCAATGTCGATTACGCCAATGGTGATTTCCGCTTCAAATCCGCCACCGAGATTGAAGCCGCGCTGCAGGCCCTGGGCAGCATGACGCCTTCCATGGATGGTTCCTACAGCAATCCGATCTATTCCTATTGCCGGACCGGTTATATCGCTTCGGTCGGTTTCTTTGTCCTGGATGGAATCCTCGGGGTCGATGTCATGACCTATGACGGTTCCTGGAGCCAGTGGGGCAAAATGTCGGCCAATGCCAGCAAGGGTGGGGAATTGGCTGCCGGGACCGTGGATTACTCCGCCTGGGCAACTGACTCCACAACCTATATGAGCGTCATCAACTATAATGCCGATCGGATGAAGCAGATCGAACCCCTCAACCCCGACAGCTCTGCTTTGTCGCTTAGCCCGTCTGAGGCTAACCAGGTTGAAGATGCTGACTATGAATACCAGTCAACACCACCTGCGGATTCAGGTTCCTCCGATGGTGGCGCACCGACCCCCGGGTCTGGTGACCTGGGCGGTAACTGCTAGTTCTGATTCAATGACTGTCTCCAGTGGTGTTTCTGCACCACTGGAACTCTTTTGAAAAAGGAGACTTCAAGTATGACTATGCTCAAGAAAGCAGGTTTGCTTTGTGCAGTTGCAACGGCATTCTGCATGATCGCCGGTAGCGCCCTGGCCGGTCCGGTCTGGACTTTCGGCCCTGATGACGAGGGGCTTTTGAAACTCGACTACAAAGGCCAATTCCAGGTGCTGCATCGTGATACCGGCGCCAGCCCTGACGGCGACGGTGATGCCACTGAATTCAACTTTCGCCGTAACCGGCTCGCACTGATGGGGGCCTGGGGCGATAGTTTCGGACTCTATGTGCAGACCGAATATTCGGAAGACCGCAACATCCTGCCCTTCGGTGTGTCGGACGGTAGCGATGGCGATTTTGAGATGCTCGACGCGGTCCTGCGCTTCAAATTCAGCAACAGCTTCAACCTGTGGATGGGGAAATTCAAGTACAACCTGACCCGGGAAAATCTGGAAGCCTGCGAAATGCCGCTGACTCTGGACCGCTCCATCATGATCCGCGCTCCCTTTGTCTCCACCCGGGACAAGGGCGTGGCTGTCTGGGGCAATCTGTTTGATGATAAATTCCAGTATCGCTTCGATGTCATGAACGGCCGTAATGATTCCGCGTCCTCTCCGGAGTCCAATCCCCGTTTCACCGGTCGGGTTCACGTGACCCTGCTGGATCCGGAAAAAGGTTATGGTTATCGCGGGACCTATTTGGGTGAAAAGAAAGTCCTGACCATCGGCGCTGCTTATCAGACCGAAGCCGCTGTTGCCTATGCTGGTTCTAAAGAGGTCGATTACAAAGCCTGGACCGTTGATATCTTTGCCGAATATCCGATTGAAGACATCGGGACATTTACCCTGTCGGGTGCCTACGTCAAGTATGACATGGATGATGCTTACAAAAACGGCACCCCGGATGGCGATGTAACCGGGTTCAATGGCGAGAAAAACGGTGGCTACGTCAAGGCCGGTTACATGCTGCCGAACCTGCCCCTGCAATTGTTTGCCCGGGCCGAGGGTTGGTCCTTTGCCAAACTGAATGACGTCTACGACCAGGAAGTTGATGTCATGGGGCTTGGTTTTAACTATTACCTGCGCGGCCAGAATCTGAAAGTGACGGTTGAGTATTCGACTCTTGACTACGATAAGGAAGTCTCGGTCAAAGATACCGAAACCATCGTCGGCCAGGTCCAGGTCATTTTCTAACCTGCATTAGCCTGTTGCAGGAGTCGCCGGGGCGGTTGCCCGTTTCGGTGACTCCTGTGAAAAAATCGAAAGGAGATTGTTCATGAAAAAAGTATTGGTGCTGGTTCTTGCTTGTTTGCTGGCGGTGAGTTTCTCTGGGTTCGTTTTTGCGGCGGACTACAAAGGTAAAGTGACTGCTGTTGACGGCAAAATGGTCACCATCAAAATTACCAAAGGCAAAGCTGGCGATTTTTCCGTAGGTGACAAAATCAAAATCGAAACCAAAGATGGCGCCCCGAAAAAAGGTGGCGGCTCCATGTTGCAAGGCTGCTGAATTTCATCCGGATGGGATCGAAGCCCGGTCGTATAGGTTGTTCCGGCGACCGGGCCGGCACGGTTGGATTCAACGGGTTCGAGCTTGGGCGGTTTGAACTTTGCCGCCGGTTCAATCACCCCTTGCTGGAAAATGTGGTCGGATAATGGTAATGGCGATGGAAAAACCGGTTGATAACGCATGCACCAGGCTCGCGGAGATTTTGCGTTTTTTGGCCGCGGCCATGGAATATCCGCAGCGGTCCTGGCTGACGCCCACATATTGGGCCGCTCTGGAAGGACTCCTGCACAAGATCGGCAGCATTTCTGCTGATGCAATGTTCCCTTCTTACCCGGCGTCCCCGGAACAGTTTGAATGTCTCCAGGTTGAGTATACCCGGCTGTTTATCAACGCCGTTCCTCATGTGATCGCTCCGCCGTACGGCTCGGTTTATCTCGACGGAGACGGGATGCTCTACGGTGCCAGTGCCGAGCGGGCCAAGGCGTTTTACCGGCAGGAAAATTTCGAGCTGCGGGGCAGTCATGATATTCCCGATTATCTGGGGCATGAATTGCGTTTTGTTGCCCTGCTGCTGGAACAGGGCAAGGCAGCGGCGGCGGAGCTTTTTCTCCGGCAATGTTTCCGCCCGTGGTTTGGCAGCTTTTATCAGCGAGTCAGTCGTGAAAGCAGGCACCCCTATTATGTGGTCCTGGTTTCGTTGATCGACTTTTTTACCGAGGAGGAAGAGGACCATGGCAGTTAAGATGACCCGCCGCAGATTTTTGCAATCGACCGGCTGCGCCGCAGCCGTACTTCCGTTTGCCAATCTGGTCAAAGCGGACGATTCTTTTGTGAAATACCCGTATGTTTCTCCCGGCAGTATGGCGGGAACGCAGACCGTGACCGGCGGTGTTTGCGAGATGTGTTTCTGGCGCTGTCAGGTGGTCGGCAAGGTCCGGGACGGCAAGCTGGTCAAATTGGAGGGGAATCCCAAAAGTATCGATAACGGCAAAAGCCTGTGTGCCCGCGGCAATGCCGGGATCAAGCTTCTCTACGACCCCGATCGCCTCAAGTATCCGCTGAAGAATATCGGCAAGCGTGGTGCTCCGAAGTGGAAACGGATTTCCTGGGATGAAGCCCTTGATGAATGTGCGACCCGGCTCAAAGCTACCATTGATAAATACGGACCGCAGGGGATAACCATTTTTCCCCATGGTTCTTCGGCAGTGTATCCAATGCACTTTTTTGAGCATGTCGTCGGCACGCCGAACAATTCCGAAGCCTCCTTCTTCCAATGCCGCGGCGCGCGCGACCTGGCTTATCTGGCCACTCTGGGCGTGCCGGCCGGGGAAGAGGTGGATATGCCTAACGCCAAGGTGATTTTCCTGCTTGGCAGTCACCTGGGGGAAAATGTCCATGTCTCCCATCTGAAGCGTTATCTGAAAGGCTTGGAAAACGGCGCCAAACTGATCGTGGTCGATCCCCGTTTTTCGGCGGCCGCCGCCAAGGCGGATGTCTGGGTCAAGATAAAACCGGGCACTGACACCGCTTTTCTGCTCGCAATCATGAATTACCTGGCCGAAAACGAAAAATACAATGTCGAATATGTGGATGACAATGGCGATGGGTTTGACGATTTTTGTGAAGGAATCGCCCACGCCAGCCTGAGCTGGGCGGCCAAAATTTGTGATGTGCCCGAGGCACAGATCAAGCAGGTTGCCGATATGCTGTCCGCCGATATGCCGCATGTCGCCATTCACCCGGGTCGGCATACCAGCTGGTATGGTAACGACTTTCAACGTGAGCGGGCCATGGCCTGCCTGACCGGAATGCTCGGTGCCATCGGCACGGTCGGCGGTTTTGTCCGCCCCATCGGGCCTAAGCTCGGCCGGTTCAGCTGGCCCACACCGATGAAAGAACATGCCGAAGAATATTCCTTGCGGAAGTTGGCAAAAGTCCACAAGTTTTCACCACCCGGAACCCCGACTGATCTGATCCGTAACGCTGCCTTGAGCGGCCAGCCTTACCCGATCAAAGCCATGGTGACCTGGGGCCAAAACCCGATCCAGACGGTACCGAATCAGGCCCAGACCATTGCCATGCTGGAGCAGATGGATTTTGTTCTGGTCTGCGACGTGATGCCGACGGATATCACCATGTACGCAGATATCCTGTTGCCCGAGGTGTCCTATCTGGAGCGCTACGATTACATCAAGCGCGGTACCCAGTGGGATTTTGCCGAAGAGCATCAGCAGTATATCGCCGCCCGCATGCCGCTGGTTGCGCCTGAAACTAAGGATCATGAGCGCAAGGATTCGGTCTGGATTACCAACGAGCTGGCCAAACGCATGGGTTACGGTGAGCACATCAAGGCCAAGACTGCCGAGGAGATGGTCGATATCATGCTGGCCGGAGCCAAGCCGCCGCTGTCCCTCAAGCAGCTGCGCGCCGAAGACGGCATCCATCTCCAGGAAGGGGAAGACCCCTATGATGTCGAACTGGACGTGGTTTTTTACAGCGAAGCCCTTGAAGAGGCCGGCTATCCTCCCGTGCCGACCTATACCGAAGTTCCGCAACCGCCTGCCGGCTATGCCCGCCTGGTTTATGGGCGGCTGCCGGTGCATACCTTCAATCGGACCCAGAACAATGTCTGGCTGCACCAGGAATCGACTCTCAACCCTGTTTGGCTGAACGAACAGAGCGCCAAAAAAATGGGGCTGAAAGATGGGGACATGGTGGAATTGGTCAATGACCAAGGGGTGAAATCGCGGACTGCGACAGTGGTCAAGGTCACTCCTGGGATCCGTTCCGACACGGTCTACATGGCCCATGGCTATGGCTCTATGAATCCGGCGCTGACAGTCGGGGTCGGAGCCGGGGTGGATGATCAGAGTCTGATCAGCAATCCGTCCATCGATCCCGAGACCGGAACCCACGGCATGCGGAACAACTTTGTTCGCTTTATCAAAGACGGCAAGGAACTGTCCATCCCCGCCTGAGCAGATTCTTGTCGCAGGGAGGATAGGTTGGATTCGTTTTTCAGACCAGATGGAGGAAACTCGTGAGCCAATATGGAATGATCATAGATCTGAACAGATGCGTCGGTTGTCATGCCTGTTCGGTTGCCTGCCGGGCGGAATGGAATGTCCCAATCGGCAAAGATTCGGAAGACCGGGTCCGCCGGCGCAGCTGGGTTGAGCGCCTCGGGCCCACTGAAACCCCAAAGGGGTTGGCCTACACTTATTATCCGGGCCTTTGTAATCATTGCGACAAGCCGTCCTGCGTCGAGGTTTGCCCGGCTGACACGGTCAGCAAGACTTTTACCGGTAAAGACGGCACGACCAAGACCATGGACGTGGCTGCGACCTGGAAAGATCCCTTTGACGGCAGCGTCCAGATCGACAAGGAGCGTTGTATCGGCTGCGGTGCTTGCGCCGAAGCCTGCCCCTATACGGCCCGGTATATGAATGAAGATGGTGACGAGCCTAAAGCGGACAAGTGCACGTTCTGTGTCGAGCGGATTGCCCTGGGCGGGGAGCCGGCCTGTGTACAAACTTGCCTGGCCGGAGCCCGGATCTTCGGCGATGTGAGTGATCCGGATTCCGCAGTGTCGGCCTATATCAAAAAAGGCGCGGTTCGTTTGGAATCAGCAGCGGTCAAACTTGGCCCCAATGTGCGCTATTTCGGCAAAGAGCGCGACCTTTACCTGCTGGATAAAACCTCGACACCGCAGGAACTGGCCCAGATCAATCAGCGCCGCCTGCTCATGGCCCATCTGTCCAAAAGGACCTCCCGGCATCTGCAGGGTATGGGACTGTTGGGGATGGCTGCATTATGGATGAAGACAAAAGAGCAGGATTCTGATCGGACTGAATAGTCCGGGTGGGCTTTCCGGCCATGAACCGCTCGCCGGTATCGGTGAGCGGTTTTTCTTTGTCCTGTCCCAGCCAGAAAAAAGCCCGGTCACTGAGGAGGGGTGTTTTTCGTTGGGGCGATCCGTGTTAGACTGCGCTGGATCCTGCCCCTGTATTGAACTTCATCCCGGATTTTATCGCTTGTCAGAAGCATGTGAGATGCCGATCGTAGTCATGAAACCAGCGGGACTGACATATCTGTTGTGGGCTATTCTCGGCCTGTTTTTGGCCGGTTGTCGCGGCCCGGCCGGCGACGGTTCGACCTGTGCCCAATGTCATCAAGGGCTGGAACTGGCCTCACAGTCTCATCTGGAATGTGTTTCCTGTCATGGCGGCGACCCCGAGGCCCAGGAAGAAAAAGCCTCCCATCGGACCATGTTCGGGCCGAAAAACCCTGCTGATCCCGCCCACTGGGAGAAAACCTGTGGCAGCTGCCATCCCTATCAGTTGGAGCGGGTTCGGGGCAACCTGATGTACACCAACACCGGCATGATCAAAAATATCCAAAAAACCTGGGAAGGCGAGGACGGGGTACTTTATGCCACTCGCGGGGAGGATATTCACGCCGCAGACGGCTTGCCGCTGGAGTTGAAACAGGTCGCAGATCTCGATAACCTGGCCGGTGAGCTGTATCGCAAGACCTGTTCTCTCTGTCACGTCGGGGTGGATTCGAACCGGGTCTGGAGGGGAAGCCATGCCTCGGGCTGCGCCGCCTGCCATTTTCCCTATAACGAGAATGCGACTTACCAGGGAAACGATTCTACGGTCAAAGGGGGGTGGCCACACTCAGCAAAACATTCACTGGAAGTCCTGCCGGACAATAAAGTTTGCAGTCGCTGTCATAATCGCAGTGGGAGAATCGCTCTATCTTATGAAGGCCGGAATGACGGCAATAACGGGCTTGTGCCGACAGATGACGGGGGACCAGGACCGGATATCATCAGTGGCGTTCGAAATACAACCAGGATCCAGGCGGATATCCACCACGAGAAAGGTCTTGAATGCATAGACTGTCACACCTCGCGCGATATTATGGGGGACGGCTATGCCTACGAAAATATGTACCTGCAGACCGAGATCGCCTGCGAAGATTGTCACGGTTCGGCCCGGCAGCGGCCTCGGAGCGAACCGATCAGCCGGGAAAACGACGAGGCCTTGCGCGAATCGGCCCATTATCAGCATCCCATGAAGCAGGGGGATGAGATGGTCCTGACCGGAAAAGGGCGCAAATATTCCAATGTTTTTGTGGCCGACGGTAAGGTCTGGCTGCAGGGCAAGCGCGACGGAAAGTTGCGGGAAAGCAAGGTGATCACCGGGACTCCGGAACACACTATTGTCGGCCATGAACGGATGGAATGCTATTCTTGTCATTCCCGAACTGTGGCACAGTGCTATGGATGTCATACGGAATACGACCAGCGCGAACTGGGTAATGATTACATCAAGGGGCGAAAAACGCCCGGTCGGTTTACGGAAACTGAAGATTACCGGATGCTCTATCCCTTTCCGTTAGCGCTCAATCAGCGTGGCAAAGTGTCACCGGTCACCCCGGGTTGTCAGACTTTTGTCACGGTGATCGATAGAGCCGGCAATAAGACCCTGGATGAATACGTAGCCCTCTACAATGGCCGTCCGCAATTGCGCTTTGCCCCATTTTTCGGCCACAATACCGGAACCCGGGCCATCGGTTGCGCCGAATGTCATGCCAATCCGGCGTTCCTCGGCTTTGGTCAGCACGTGGTCAGCGCCGATAGTATCGAAGCGACTATGCTTTGTGAAAAATCGGCTGAAAAACCGCTCGATGGCTATGTCACCATGAACGCGGGTCAGGTCAAGGCTTTTTCCGCCATTACCCGGGAGGGTTCGCGGCCGTTTAATACCCGGGAAGTGAACAAAATTCTCGCGGTCAACCTGTGCCTGGTCTGCCACAATGACCCCAAAGATCCAATTTATCAGAAGGAACTGGATTACGATGCGTTGGACAGTTGTCTTAAGCGTGCTGCTGTTCAGCCTTGAGCTGAGTGGGGGCGTGCCGGTTTTCGCAGCCCAGGTCAAGTTGGCCGGCGTGCATGCCGAACTGGCCTGTGCTGCCTGCCACAGTTCCGGCTCGGAACGCTTGGCGCGGCCATCCTCTCTGGCCACCAGAGCCGCGGGCTGTACCGGTTGCCATCAGGGCTATGGGCAGATTTTTGACCAGGCCATGACCGTGCGGGGGGCTGAAAAGCACTTTGCCAACACCGCCTTTCACGGACTGGATGACAACTTTTTTGCCAATAACTGCACCAGTTGTCATGTTTCCGACTGTCTGGATTGCCATGGCGGAGATGGCCACAAAATCGGTGCCGCGACCCAGCAACAATGCCTGTCCTGCCATAAAGGCTATTTTGTCGGCCCGGAATATCTCGGCAAGGCGCCCCGCGAAGACCATCCCCGCTATCAGCGCGGTCCAGAGTTGCTGGGGGAACACTATCTCAAAATGCGCCCCGACCTGCATGCCGAAGCCGGCCTGCAATGTCAGGACTGCCATACCATGGCAAGCCTGATTGCCGGACACAAGAGCGCGCAAAGCTGCCGGGATTGTCATCAGCCCGATCCACAGGTGATTGAACACGGCATCGCCGCCCATCTGGAAAAGCTGGAATGCTATGCCTGCCATTCCGCCTGGGCGGCGCAGGAATACGGTACCTTTTATCTGCGCATCGGCAAGGACAACGAGGACAAGATTGAACAGTTTCATGTGGTTGAGCCGTTGACGGGCGATTACCTGACCCGCGTCTATTTACGCAAGCAGGATGCTCCGCCGCTCGGCCTCAATGCGCGTGGCCGGGTCAGCCCGATCCGACCGGAGTTTATCGCCTATTATTCCGATCTGCGCGAGGATTCCAGCGGGGTCGAAAATCGCCTGCTGAGCGCGCAGTGGAAGGCTTTTTTTCCTCATACTGTCCGCCGCGGCAGCGTCATGTGCGACAGCTGTCATGACGATCGGCGACGTTATCTGCTTGAACCTGAAGATGACCGGCTTTATCGTATCGATCTGGATGGAATGACTTTGCCCTCGTTCTGGAACCAGCAGGGGCAGCAGGTCAGTAACGGGGCTTTTATCAGCCCGCAACAATTTTCAGAGCTCAATAAAAAGGATGGCCCCTATACCAGGGCCTATGTGAAACGATGGCAAGAATTGCTCGGTCGCGGCGCAGATTCCTCACCGCAATAGCATTGCTCGGGGGGCTGGGAGCGCTGTGGCGTTTTCTGGTGCCGGGTCGGAAAGTGCGCCGCCAAACACTGCTGGAAGTCCAGAAAAATGCTATTCCGCTACGCGGGGCGCTGGTCTTCAAACGGTCACGGGTGGCAGTGATTCGCGGCGAAAATGATGTCTACGCGTTGAGCCTGGTCTGCACCCATTTGGGCTGTACCGTCAATGTGACCGCTGAAAATCTGATCTGCCCCTGCCACGGCAGCGTTTTCGATCGTGCCGGGAACGTCCTCAAAGGGCCGGCGGAGCGACCGCTGCCCCGACTTACTGTTGAAGAACGCGGCAACAAACTGGTCGTTCTGATATGAAAAAAGAAGACGATTTCGTCAAAGAGTTCATCAAACACCTGTTTCCGCGCGTAGTGCTGCGCCGGAACCTGAAGCTGTCATATACTTTTTGTTTGGGCGGGCTGGCCTTTACCGCTTTTTTTCTGTTAATTCTGACCGGTGCGCTGCTGATTTTTCATTATCAACCCTCGGCCGAACGGGCTTTTGCTTCGATCCTCTATATCGAGAACCAGGTTCCGGGCGGCTGGTACATCCGCAATCTGCACCGGCTGGCCTCCAACATCTTCCTGGTGCTGATCTTTCTGCATACGCTGCGGGTGTTGCTGACCGGGGCCTTTCGCAAACCCCGCGAGCTCAACTGGGTGATCGGCTTCGGCCTGCTTTGCCTGGCCCTGTTCGAAGGTTATACCGGCTATCTGCTGCCCCTGGACCAGTTGGCGCTCTGGGCAACCCAGACCGGGATGAACCTGCTCGCCACCCTCCCGTTCGGCGAACTGCTGCGTAATTTCCTGGTGCCGGACGATATCGGTCAGCCGCTGTCACTGGTGCGCTTTTATGTCCTGCATATCGCGGTGCTTCCATTGTGCATGTTGATTCTCTGCAGCTTGCATTTTTATCGCATTCGCAAAGACAAGGGGGTGTTGCCGTACCTATGAGCGATTATCTCAAATCCTCTCCCTACTTTTTTCGCATTATCAAAATCGCCTTTGTGGTGCTGGCGATTGTGCTGCTGGTGCTGGCAGTTTTTATTCCGGCGCCACTGCAGGGACCGGCGGATATCAGCCGGGTGCCCAATCCGTCCAAATCGGCCTGGTTTCTGATGTGGACCCAGGAGCTGGTCAGCTATTCCAGCTTGCTGGTCTACCTGATCCTGGCGCTGGGGCTGTTTTTTCTGGTGCTGCCCTGGTTGCCCTGCAGCAGACCGGCGGAGCGGGCCCGCTGGTTTCCCCGTGATCAGCGCCTCGTCAATTTGCTTACTGTGCTGAGTTTTGTGGGAATCGTCCTGCTGACGGTTATTGCCATGTTTTTTCGGGGTGAAAATTGGTCCTTCGTCTTCTGATCCCGCTGCTCATGGTTGTCGTTGGCGTGGCTGCGGCAGATCTGCCCAAACCAGCTGGGGGTGGCAACCATTGTCTGGACTGTCATCCGGTTCATTACCCGGAGCGCGGCACCTGTACCGACTGCCATCGCGGTTTTGCCGGGACCAAACGGCTCAATATCGCTCATCAGGGGCTGCTCGCGGCACGCTATGCAGCTTTTACCCTGCCGGAACATCCGCTTGCGGTCAGTGGTCGCCAACTACTCAAGGATTATGCCTGCCGCCGTTGTCATCGCAGCGGTGATCAGGGCAACCTGCTGGCCGCCGATCTGGATCTGGCCCAGCAGACCAGACGTCCGGAAGAATTGGAAGAAAGTATCCGCAATCCGGTCCTCTTCATGCCTGAATTTCATTTTTACGAAAGCCAGCGTATCGCCCTGGTCAATGCCATTCTAGAGGGCGGCCAGACTGTGACTCCACCGGAGCAGGAACAGCCGACCGTGGTGCACTTTGAAGGGGCAGAAGTGACCCGCGAGTTTCAGTTTGAAAAACACTGTGGCGGATGTCATCGTGCTTTGACCGCCCGGTTTGGCGGTTTGGGGCATGGCCTCATCGGACCGAACCTGTCGGGGATTTTTTCTGAATTTTATCCGCAGAGTTTCGGCGACAAACAGCAGCGCTGGACTGTGGAGAACCTGGAAAAATGGTTGAAAAATCCCCGCAAGGTCAGGACGTTTGCGCAAATGCCGCCCCTGGAACTGAAGCAGGACGAGTTCAAACGGATCTGTGCGGAGTTGCAGCATCTCCCGCCGGAAGATCCCGGTGCGGCTGTTCAATAGCCGCTGTCGGCGGCGTCTCCCCAATGCTCAACCCCCCAGGATTGAAATTTCGGCAACCAGGGTGAACGATTTTTTCGGGGCAACGGTTCTTGTGTTTCGCTGGTTGAACTGGTTTGAGGGGCGGCTTTTTCCGCAGTTGGAGGATTAATCTTCGCTGGCGATTGGGTCGCATCGCTAGCAACACTCTGGTCGGTTGAAGAAGGGGTTGCTGGCGGTATGGGCGGGGTTGCAGCCTCTGGCAGCTGTGCTGCCGGAGGGGCAGTTACCGCAGCGCTGGCCGGTCCAGGGGAGGCTCCCTGCTGGGCGGCAATGTCCTGGCGGAGTTCGGCAAAGGCCTCTTTCACCCCGCTTGCGGGAACGGGCTGATCGACGCCATTGGGGTAAAAATAATCGATGGCGGTGACGATTGTCCGGTTCTGCGGATTGAGAAATTCGATGTGCAGACTGTGCAGGCGGGTGACAATCTTGCTGTCTGCAGTCAGGTCAGGCCCTGCCACGGTGGTGAAGCGGGCTAGCAGATCGGCTTGGTCTCCTGGGCCCGCCGGCTTGAAGCCGAGCTCAGCCAATTCAGCTTTGATGAGCGGGGTTAGCTGCCACGGGTCCGCGGCAGGTGCTTCAAGGCTGACCAGCGAAACCTGCCGCCAGTCGACTCTGTTGGTTCCGGCGACCTGAACGGCCGAACAGCCACTCAGCAGAAGAATAAGCAAAGTGCAACCGGTAGTGATGCGCTGGAAAATGCTCATGTCCGCTCCTTGTCCCCACTGTTTTGTGTGGTGAGCCGCATTGACGTTTATTCTGGAGCTTTTGTCCGCAACTTGAATCTCTCAGAATGGTCTATAAAGGCTAACTGCACGGAATTTAACCAAATTTGAGCTGTGCTAGCCATGGGCTGACAACAGCTGCCCCGAGTCCGACCGACCACCTGGACAGTCCGTCGGAGCGGTTGGTTCCCGTTGCCTATCATAATGGGATTGCGTCAGGAATACCAGGATTATAGGCCGCTGACGCGAGGTGGACAGAGAGTTTCAGAGCTGTTTGGGGATCGGCTGATAGTTTCTCAACGTTTTCAGTGAATTTTTGTTATGATTCCCGGAGAAACCGGTAATCGATTTCTCTTTTATTGAGACAAATAACCGAAAATTGATTCGATTTTATTCCATCTACTATGGCCATTTCTAAAGATCATAATTCCAAACATCTGCCCGCCGTTGCCCCGGATATTATCCTGGTCTATTGGGGGCATGGGGGCTGGCAGGTTCATCGTCTGTCTGAACGTCTCGCCGCCTGGCTGGGGGTCGATCTGCTTGAAGCCCGCGGCCGGGCAGTGGATGCCCTGTTCCCTGACGCAGTCCCTGCTTTGACTGAATTGGTTGATGATGTCCTGGCCCATGGTCGGGATCTGGCCGGGATCAAGCTGCGGATTCGGCCTGACCAGCCGGAATTCCTGGCGGATATTCAGTTCGCCGGTTTGACCGAAGATTACCTGGGCCGGTTGGTCCGCATCAGTCTGCGTACGGAAACCCTGGCGAGCAGACAGGAAACCAAGTTTCGGAACCTGGTCGGGGTCAGTCCGGCGATGCGGGAGGTGTTTCGTAAAATCCGCCTGTATGCGGCTTCGGACGCAGCCGTGATCATCACCGGGGAGACCGGTGCCGGCAAAGAACTGGTTGCCGAGGCTTTGCACCAGGAAAGTCCCCGCCATCACAAACCCTTTGCGGCACTGAACTGTACGGCCATCAGTGAGCAGTTGCTCGAGTCCGAGCTGTTCGGCCATGAGCGGGGGGCTTTTACCGGTGCGCTGCGGGAGCATCGTGGCTATTTTGAACGGGCCGACGGGGGCACCCTGTTTCTCGATGAGATCGGCGATATGCCCATGGCGACCCAGAGTAAATTGTTGCGGGTGCTGGAAGATGGCAAGGTCCAGCGCGTTGGTAGCGAAAGCAGCCGGCAGGTCGATGTGCGCTTTATCGGTGCGACCAATGTGCCGCTGGAACAGGCTGTTGCCGAAAAACGCTTTCGAGCCGATCTCTATCACCGGCTGGCGGTATTGCGCATTCATCTGCCGCCGTTACGGGAACGCCCCGAGGATATCCCGCTATTAGCGGAGATGTTTCTGGCCCGCTTCAATGCCCATTATGGCAAGGGGGCCAAGCGGCTGACCAGCGAAGCGGTCAGGTTGCTGCAGTCGTATCTGTGGCCCGGCAATGTGCGCGAGTTGCGCAATGTCATCGAACGGGTGGTGATCGAAACCGAAACTGAAGCGATCAGTGCCCGCGCTTTCACCGAATGGATTCGTGAACGACAACAGTTTTCCCGTGCCGTGGCCGAATCGGTGACCCCGGCATCCCAGCGTCATCTGCCCATGGTTGTTCCCTATACTCATCACGAAGCGGTTCCCGTCTATACTCAGGGCAACGACCACGCTGTTTCAAACGGGGGCGGTCATCGTCCGCCACTGAACGAGGAGAATATCCGTCAGGCTTTTCATGCCGCGGCCGGTAACCTGTCCGAGGCGGCGAGGATTCTGGGGGTGCACCGGGCAACCCTGTACCGGCATCTCGAGCGGCTAAAACTGAGCCGTGAGGAACTGACCGAGTAATCTTCCTTTTTTATTTCCTGAATCTGGCCGCGTGCCACACCACCGGGGGCTTTCCTTTCTGTTGTTCCCAGGACACTAGACACGGGCCTGGCAAAGTTCAGGCCCAACCTCAGCCTGCTGCTCCCTGCTTATCCGGCCCTGAGCGTCCCGTATCCGTCTCTGCGACGTCGCACTTGTTGCATTGGCAAGGCCAGTGCGACAGCTGCAACGTCGCCGCCTTTCTTCTTCTGAATGCTTTTTCTTTATAAAAATCATTAAAAAACAAAAGGTTAGATCTATTGTCCGAGGTTGGCACTACATTTGTAATGAAGCCATACCAGCAAGGCAACCCATACGAAAATAACCCACAGAGGAGGAAAACATATGTTCGCATTACAATTTGTCAACGAAATGGACAGCATGCAACGGGAAATGAATCGGCTTTTTTGCCATACCGGCTTGAAGGGCAGCAACCGTCCCAGTCCCGCAGTCGGCCTGCTTAGAGCCGAGGATAAAGGTGCCGCCTTTGTCGTTGAAGCGGCGCTGCCCGGACTTGATCCGGAGCAACTGAGCATTGACGTGCTTGGCCGTAAACTGACCATCTCCGGTCGCTTTCATGATAATCAGCCTGCTGGCGAGGACGTCCGCTGGTATCGTAAAGAACGTCGCAGCGGTGCCTTTGAACAGTCGCTTACCTTGGCAACGGAGCTTGATACAGAAAAAGTCGAGGCCGAATATAAGCACGGTATTCTCAGAATTGATTTGCCCAAGGCCGCGGCGGCAGTTCCGAAAAAAATCGCCGTCAATGTTGCCTGACCCAGTTGCAGCCAAATCAGTTCAATAACGAATTTTTCGAGGAGCAAAAACCATGAGTGACAAAGAGATGATGAAACAGGAGCTTGATTCCGTTGAAAAAATAAACCAGGCAAAACCGTTGCATTGGGCCACCCCCGCAGTGGATATCTATGAGACTGCTGATGAACTGGTGGTGTTGGCCGACCTGCCCGGAGTGCAGGAAAGCGCTTTGCAACTGGAAGTTTCCCGCGGGGTGTTGACCCTGGAGGCAGCGGTGGAGGCCGCTGAAGACCAGAGACAATATGGCTATTACCGGCAGTTTCAGCTCTCCGAGCGGATTGACGCTGACGCCGGCGAGGCTGCCTTGAAAGATGGGGTCCTCACCCTGCGGTTACCGAAAAGCGCTGCGGCCAAACCGAAACGGATTGCCGTCAAAACCCTGCATTGATGTCGTGGGGGCAAACAGGTCCGGAATGGACCTTGTCAGCACACCAAGCCAGGGTCGTCAGACCCTGGCTTTTTACCGCGAACCGCCAGCCAGGCGCTATACTATAAATGCATACCCGGCGGCTCTCTCAGCTACTCGGGATGACCGGACGAGCAGGCGACGAGCAGGCTGTTTTTAATAAAATCAGGCGAAACAAGGAGTGATGAAAAATGGACATGAATAAAACGACCCAGAAAGTTCAGGATGCCCTGCAGGCTGCTCAGGCTCACGCCCTGCGCCTTGGCCATGTCGAAATTGACGGTGAACATCTGCTGCTGGCGCTTTTTGAACAGCAGGAAGGTCTTGCTCCGCGCCTGTTACAGAAAATGAATATCGCTGTTCCCGAAGTTGTCGACGGACTGCGCAAAGAGCTAGAAAATAGGCCGCGAATGGGTGGCCCAGGGGCCGACAGCTCAAAACTGTACGCCAGTCGCCGGCTCAGCAACCTTTTGCTGCAAGCCGAAAACGAGGCCAAACAGCTGAAGGATGACTATGTCAGCGTTGAACATATTGTGCTGGCCGCAGTCGCCGAAGGGGAGCGGACCGCATCTGGGCGGCTGCTTAAAAAACTGCATGTTGATCGCGATAAACTACTGCAGGCCCTGACCCAGGTCCGCGGCAATCAGCGGGTGACCAGCCAGGATCCGGAGTCGACCTATGAGGCCCTGGCCAAATATGGTCGCGACCTGGTCGAAGAGGTCAAAAAAGGCAAGCTTGATCCGGTGATCGGCCGTGACGAGGAAATTCGCCGGGTGATCCGGATTCTGTCGCGCAAGACCAAAAACAACCCAGTGCTCATCGGTGAGCCGGGGGTTGGTAAGACCGCCATTGTCGAGGGACTCGCCCACCGGATTGTGCGCGGTGACGTTCCCGAAGGGCTCAAGGGGAAAACGGTTTTTTCTCTCGACATGAGCGCGCTGGTAGCCGGTGCAAAATATCGAGGTGAATTTGAGGAACGTCTGAAAGCGGTGCTGAAAGAGATTCATGACAGTAACGGGCGGATCCTGCTCTTTATCGACGAACTGCATACTATTGTCGGGACCGGCAAGAGCGACGGAGCCATCGATGCCGGCAACATGCTCAAGCCGATGCTGGCGCGGGGTGAACTGCACTGTATCGGCGCCACGACCCTGGACGAATATCGCCAATACCTGGAAAAAGACCCGGCCCTGGAACGGCGCTTTCAGCCGGTCATGGTTCAACAGCCGAATGTTGAGGCCACGATCAGTATTCTGCGTGGACTCAAGGAGCGTTTCGAGGTCTATCATGGGGTCAAGATTCAGGATAATGCCCTGGTTGCTGCCGCAGAATTGAGCCATCGCTATATCGCCGATCGGTTTCTACCGGACAAGGCCATCGACCTGGTTGATGAGGCCTGTGCGACGATTCGGACCGAGATCGATTCCATGCCTGCCGAACTGGACGCGATTACCCGCCGCCTGATGCAACTGGAAATTGAAGAGGCGGCCCTGAAAAAGGAAAAAGACCCGGCCAGCAAGGAACGCTTGGCTGTGCTGCAGAAAGAGTTGGCCGAATTGAAAGGAAACGAGCAGACCCTGGCTGCCCAGTGGCAGCTTGAAAAGGGTGGCATCCGTTCGGTTCAACAACTGCGTGAAGAGATTGAAAAGGTGCGCCTGGCCATCGGCGAGGCGGAACGCAGCTATGATCTGAACCGGGCTGCGGAACTCAAACATGGCCGGTTGCCGGAACTGGAAAGGCAGCTGCGCCAGGAAGAGGAAACGCTGCAAAGTGCCGATGCGCAAGCCAAATTGTTGCGGGAAGAAGTGACCGATGATGAGATTGCTGAAATTGTTTCCCGTTGGACTGGAATCCCGGTCACACGTCTGGTTGAGAGTGAGCGGGACAAGCTGCTGAAGCTCGATCAGATCCTTCATCAACGGGTCATCGGTCAGGATGAAGCGGTGCAACGGGTGGCCGATGCGGTGATCAGAGCGCGAGCCGGCATCAAGGATCCGCGCCGGCCCATCGGTTCCTTTATCTTCCTCGGTCCGACCGGGGTCGGTAAGACCGAGCTGGCCCGCGCCTTGGCCGAGGCCCTGTTTGACAGCGAGGATAACCTGATTCGTATCGATATGTCGGAATACATGGAAAAGCATGCCGTCAGCCGACTGTTGGGAGCCCCTCCCGGCTATGTCGGCTATGAAGAGGGTGGCCAGCTGACCGAGGCAGTGCGGAGGCAGCCGTATGCGGTGGTGCTCTTTGACGAAATCGAGAAAGCCCATCCGGATGTCTTTAATGTCCTGCTGCAGGTGCTCGATGATGGCCGGGTGACTGATTCCAAAGGTCGGACGGTCAGTTTCAAAAACGCTGTGATCATCATGACGTCGAATATCGCCTCGCAATATCTGCTGGAAGGCATCCGGGACGGGGAGATCCCCGAAACTGTTTTGCGCCAGGTCGAGCAGGAATTACGGCGGAATTTCCGACCGGAATTTCTTAACCGAATTGATGACACGGTGATCTTCAAGCCGCTTTCCAAACAGGAAATCAGGAAGATTGTCTTGCTGTTGGTTGCTGAGCTGCAGACGCGGGTTGCTGAGCGGCGCTTGACTCTGTCCTTGACGGATGCCGCTTGCGACTTCATTGCTGAGACTGCCTATGATCCGATCTTTGGCGCTCGGCCGCTAAAACGTTTTATTCAGCGTCAGTTGGAAACCAAGGTCGGTCGTTCCCTTATCGCCGGTGATTTTCCGGAAGGGAGTCGGCTCTTGGTCGATCTGAAAGATGGTGAGTTGGTGGTAACGGCTGAACGCTGAAGGTTTTTTTCTGGTCAGCGTAAAATTTTCTTGCCAAGCAGGCAGGAACGGATATAATTAACCAAAATGGTAATAATTAAGATTGCCAGAAATCTTCCAGGTATTGATCAATTGCCGAAGAAGAGCCGCTTTTTGATTTGTAAACCTCAAGCATGGAGGGCTCATTATGCGAATCGATATTCTCTGTAAACCGGGGCATCCCGAGACTTGTCAGAATACTGTTGAGAACGTTCGTGAAGCTCTGAGTAAACTTGGAGTTGAGGCAGAAGTCCATCAGTACAATGATTCAAAGAAGATGATCGATAACCGGATTTATGTGGTTCCGGCTCTGATGATAGATGATCAGGTCCGCATTGCCGGGCGTGTCCCTGCGGTTGATGAAATCGTCAATTTTATAGCCGAGCGACCGCGCTATCTGAAAGATGTCGCCATTGTCGCCTGAGACCAGAAATATCAAGCTTCTTTTCTGCAAGGCTCCTGGGAGTTTCCTGGGAGCCTTTCCTATGTTTGGTTAATGACAGAGTCGTTTTGAGCGTTGCTCTCCAGGCGCTGCGACCGGGCCGGTGCAGCCAGCAGGCGTTGAACGGTGTGTTTACTTTTATCTATATATGAAGTATATTTAATCTTCTTTTGCTCAGGAGATTGACCATGGCAAAGATCCTGCTGGTTGATGATGTCGACCTTTTTCTGGAATTGGAACGCTCGTACCTTGAAGGCTGCGGTTATGAACTGGTCACCGCATCCTCGGGTGAAGAGACCCTGAAACGGCTGGACAGGATTTCCCCTGATATCCTGCTACTTGATTATTATATGCCGGGTATCAATGGCGACGAGGTCTGTCGCGCTATCCGTAAAAATTCCCGCTGGCATAAACTGCCGATTCTTATGGTCACTGCCGCCGGCAAACCGGAAGAAGTCCAAAATTGCCTCGACGCCGGCTGTGACGATTATATTACCAAGCCGGTGAATAAGGATGAACTGCAGGAGAAAGTCAAGCGGCTGCTCGGTGATATCAGACGTCGGCTCGATGAACGGGTCAAAGTCAAAATTCCGATCCAGATATACGAAGGTGAAAAGATCAATGTCGCCAGGGCGGAGGATCTGTCGGCCAGCGGGATGTACCTGAGATCGTCGACTCCGCTGCAGGAAAATGCCACCGTGGAGATCCGTCTGGAAGGGGCTGATGGACAGCCTATCACCTTGTTCGGCAAGATCAAGCGAACCGCTGATGACGATCAAAAGGGCTGTGGGGTTTACTTCATTTATCCGGATCAGAAGAGCAAAAGGATGCTGGCAGAGCTGGTTCTCGACCAGAAGGCTGCCCAGCGCCAGCAAGAGGGGGGAGACGATAATCTCAACCGGCGGATGCAGTTACTCGAACAGGAATGTACCCACCTGCGTAATGCTCAGGACGATGCTTTGCGCCGGATCGGCGAGCTGGAACAGGAAAATCTCGATTTTGCCAATCAGCTGGTGCAGGTTGAAGAGGTCAATAATAACCTGACCAATCTGTATATTGCCTCGTCACGGCTGCATTCCACTCTGGATCGCGAAGAGACCCTGGAGATTATCAAGGAAGTGGTGATCAATTTTGTCGGGGCGGAGAAGTTCGCGGTATTCCTCTATGACAAAAATACCAATAAGCTTCACTTTGAAACGGGGGAGGGCTTTGATACCAATGAGAATTTCCCCGAAGTCCCCCTTGGCGAAGGGGTGCTCGGAAAAACGGCGGCCCGGGAAGAGAAACTATTTTCACCCCGGCTCGGTCAGCGGCGGTTCGGACGATATTCTTTCACCGATTGTGGCCATTCCGCTGGTCATCGAGGACGACGGCGTCCTGGTTACGGCCGGAGACATCACCGAGAATCTCGGTCCCTTTGACCTTGTCATTCTCGCCGCCGGCATGAAACCCGCCAACGGTCTGCCCAAGGCTCTTGAACAGGCCGGAATCCCGTACACACTGGTCGGCGACGCCAAGCAGGTCCGCCGCATCATTGAATCCGTGGAGGAAGGCGCCAGGGCTGCCTGGGAGCTTTAACCACGGGCCCGCCGGCCCGACCAGCTGAAAATGTTGGGTTACGCTTGCGCGGCTTAGCCGCAAGCTAACCCAATCAGCCAGAGGCTGATAAACCTACGGCTCTCCCCCTCGCCCAGCAGCGGAGCTCAATTCGTAGGGTGCGTGTTTGGCGCCGTCTTTTGTGCTTTTCCCCCCGCATTTTCATATTAACACTCATGCAGGCCGGGGGCCTTCACAACGAACAATGAAAATGCCGGGGGGGATTTTGCTTGGCTGACGGGGCGCTATTGCCTGGGGCGTGATGTTGGCTTCGATAATGTTTGGTGTGCGGGGCCGCTCCGCCCCTCGCAGTGAATCTCCCGACTTCGGAAATGACCTCGGCTTCCCGGGGTCGGGGGCGCGCAAGCGCCTGCGCCCCCCGACGCCCCCCGGCTTGGGAATGCGGCCAAAGGGACATCCTGTCCCAAGGCCGCGCGGCGATCGTCCATGATCGCCGAAGAAGGGTCGCCCGGTGGACATCCTGTCCACAGGGCTCCTCGGCGGGCGTCCATGCCCGCCAATAATCGGAAACGGCCTGCGGCCGAAGCCGTTGTCAGAAGATATAGCCGGGCGTTGACCAGAAGCGGAGCGCAATTCGTAGGGTGCGCATTGCGCGCCGTCTTTTGTGCTTTTCCCCCCCGCATTTTCATATTAACCAACATGCAGGCGGGCAGCCTGCACAACGAACAATGAAAATGTCAGGCCGGGCCTTACCGGGCCCGCGGGCGAGACGCCGCGAACCGACAAGAGCGGCTCAGATTGCCAAAATTTCCTGAGCTGCGGACTAGGTTTGGTAGAAAAAAACTGTGCTTTTCCCCCCGCATTTTCATATTAACCCTCATGTAGGCGGGGAAGCCTTCACAACGAACAATGAAAATGCGTGGGGTGATTTTGCTTGGCTAACGAGGCGCCATCACCCCCACACCGTCGCCCCGAGCGAAAGCCGGGGCCCAGGTCGTAATTTATGAATCGGCGATACACGTGTACGATGAACTAAGGCGGTCTCGAAATAAAGAGGCGGCTTATCGACTTAAGGTGCGGCGTACGCGTCCGTGGCTTCTTCGACCTTCCCGGGCCTGGGTTCCCGCTTTCGCGAGAATGACGAGACGGAGAGGTTCGGGTTGAGAAAACCTTCCGGGCAAGCTTGTATTTTCAGAACCGCTCCCCCCGCATTTTTCATATTAACCTCCATGCAGACCTGCGGCCGACGCAACGATTCATGAAAACGCCGTCCGGCGTTTTCATAATTACGGGGGGTTTGGGGGGCCTTTCAATGCTGTTGACTTAAGTAGAGTATTATTGCTTACCCCCGTTCCCATTGCTTTCGAATATTCCGTCCAAGGCTACCATCCAATGGATGGCTGAAAAGTCCGGTTAGAATGAAGGCGATTATGGGAAAAGATCGCTTCGATATGCTTGGGTGTGCGGGGTCGCTCCGCCCCTCGCATTGAATTTTTTCGACTTCGGCAATGACCTCGATTTCCCGGGGTCAGGGGCGCGCAAGCGCCTGCGCCCCTGACAACCCCCGGCTGGGGAATGCGGCCAAAGGACATCCTGTCCTAAGGCCGCGCGGCGATCGTCCATGATCGCCGAAGAAGGGTCGCCCGGTGGACATCCTGTCCACAGGGCTCCTCGGCGGGCGTCCATGCCCGCCAAAAAGCAGACCAAGCCCTATGACCGGATCGTTTATGGATTTATTCCTCACCCGGCCAATTGCCTCCTTAAAGCAGAAGGCTTTAACCGGCGGCATTTCTCACTATACTGCCCGGCGCAGGTTATAGCTCACCACCTAAGAGGATCAACCTCTCTATTCGAAGAGATATAAGCTTCGTAATATAGTCAGCCTGAAACCAAAGCCGTCACTGCGGATTGCTTCCCGCAATCTTGACTGTTCTTGTAAAGAGCCATTTTTTTGGCCCTATCTGAAATCCATTTGTTTTTGGGTTGTTTTGATACACGCGGCTGTGATGCTTTCTTCTGTTTTGGTTTATAATACCTGACTCTTTTGATTTCTTCCAAAAGCTCCATAAATACATCCCAAGCCGATGACGCCAGGTCTGATACGAGGAAGGCTGCTTCAGAGGCGATTGATATTATGGAGTGTTTGACCTGGGGCCAATTGGGGGCCTCGAGGTCATCGCTCATGGCGGTAACACGCAAGATTCCGGCTAACACGGACATAATGACCGCCGAAAAAAGCTCTTGAATAACGCCATTTGCCGTCCGGGAATGAAAGGCTTCAATCTTTAAATAGGTTTTTTCATGGCGATAATAGTCCTCAACGGCCCATCTATATTCATAAAGAGCAATGATGTCTTGGGCCGGATAGGTCTTGGAATCAAGTATACTGGTCAGAAGGAGGCTGACCTTCCTCCCCCTTTTAACCATCTTAATGGCCCGCACCAGAACCGGTTCTCCTTGTCCCTGCCCATTGCGGCGACGAAATTCGTAAGACGGTTCGATCAGCAGGAGCGCCTCTTTCTGCCCAGAGGCCATAAACTTCATGACAGCGGGAAAATTCGATGTTGTCGGACAACGAAAAAGGAAATCCAACAAGGGCTCGCGTTCAAACTCCCGAAACAGTTCATAGCTGGGATAACCTCGGTCAAAGACTAAAACGCTGTTTCTGGGCAAGAATGGCATCATTTTCATGGCTTCCTCCTGTTCCGATCCGTTGGGCGGCGCTACTGTTCTGGCCACTGGAATACGTCGGCAGACATCGTAGGCTGTGGAAACCAATGATTGAGGATAATGGCCTTTTCCTTTTTCAAGCCCGCTATTGGTTGAAAAATCTGTCGCATCTC
This sequence comes from Geopsychrobacteraceae bacterium, assembly GCA_963668145.2. Classification (GTDB taxonomy): domain Bacteria; phylum Desulfobacterota; class Desulfuromonadia; order Desulfuromonadales; family Geopsychrobacteraceae; genus Seleniibacterium. The sequence goes on along the minus strand of CAXXJU010000020.1, from coordinate 74,504 downwards.
CTCGGCGGCCGGCAGATTATATTTAGATCCATCTATGGCGATAATGTTGAGGCCATACCAGGAAAAACGGTCATGTTTGGGCCAAATCTCATAAGCCCATTGAACCATTTTGGCAAAAAGGTCCTGAAAAACTTCCCATGTCAGCTTCTTTCTATCTTTACTAACCGCGGAACGAGAAGCGCGGTCAGCTTCAAGCCAAAGACCTGCCCGGCGCGCATTTGTGAACATTTGGCTGAGTTTATTGTCTAAGGCAATTCCTTTGCCGCTGCAAGTGCTCGCCAAAATGAAAACGATCAAGCGATGAAGGGGCAGTTTTCTCTGTCGTGAAAAGTCCGATGATTTCTTTTTTTGTTCTGTGGGAAGGGTTCGGGGAATAATTTTGATAAGTTTTTCAAAAACAGTAAGGAGTTGGCATGAAAATTTTTTGCGAATCCTGTGCCATATCGCGCCTCCAAAGTGATAAAATCATAAAAAATATTGCTGTTTCCATAAGTTGCATGCTGCATTCTATCACTTTTATAATGGCGCGGCAATATTTTTGATGTAATTTCAGCAAGTTCTATACTTTACCCCCTTAAGTCAACAGCATTGGCGGGGGCCGTACGGCCCCCCAACCGCCGGAGGCTATACTATAGCCTTTGGGGTTACCCTTGTATAAGGTGAAATCTGTTTTTCAGGTCTTGAAGCATCCCGGCCAATTCGGGCGCGAGTTTCTCTCCTTCCGCCGTTTCCATCAGATTTTTCATTTCCCTGGGATCATTCGCCAGGTCGTATAATTCCGTGCAGCGGCATTTTTCCCATTCTATGAATTTGTAACGGTTGGTTCGTAGGGCTTTGTTGGCCGGAACCCTGCCTCCGAAGGGGAAGTCCTTGAACAGCTCATAGACAAAGGCCTCCCTGCCCGGGGCGTCAGGGGATTGAAGCAGGGGAATGAAACTTTCGCCCTGCATGGTCTCGGGAATGGGGAGGCCGGCCAACTCCATCAGGGTCGGCGCCAGGTCGATATTCAGGACCATACGCCTGTCTCGCAGACCAGCCTGGGCTCTGACGCTTCTGGCCGGACGGACTATAAATGGTATTCTGATTGATTCCTCGTACGGGTAGTGCTTGGCGTAATAACGGTGTTCCCCCCAGATGTATCCGTTGTCCCCGGCGTATACTATGAAGGTGTCGTCCAGCAGGTTGTTAACCTCCAGAACGGTCAACAGGCGCCCCACCTGCTCGTCAACCGAGGTTATACATTCGCAGTACCGCCTGTAGGTGGTGTGCATGTCCTTCATTGTGCCTTCCAGCCAGTTGTTATTGGTCCAGGTGTTATACTTGTCAGATTCAGGCGCCAGGTGGGAAAGGTCTTCATTATCGTATAGACCTTTAAGCGCCGCCGGGGGCCGAAAATCGTGATGGGCCGCCTTGTGCGACAGGTAGAGGCAGAAGGGCGCATTTCGTTCCTGTTTTACAAAATTGACGGCATGATTGGTCAGCTCCTCGGTGATGTACGGCGTTTTACCATTAATTGGCTTTCCGTTCAGAAAGAGCGGACAGTTATAGTATTCGCCCTGGCCGTCCTTGGCCGTGAATGAAATAAACGGGTCTACTCCGGGGAGGTTTGGCAGGCCGCCGCCCGGCATATGCCATTTGCCGATAAAAGCGCTGTCATAACCGGCCTGGCTGAGCCTTTGAAGAAAGGTGATGTTTCTTTTCTCATCCCATCGCGTGTAATTGTTTCGTATTCCGTGAACCGATGCGTATTGTCCGGTCAGAAAACTGGCCCGGCTAGGGCTGCAGAGGGATGTGGTGACAAAGGCGTTTTCATATAATGTTCCCTCGGCGGCCAGACGATCCAGGTTGGGAGTCTTTATCCAGGGGTGCCCCATGGATCCCAGGCAATCCCAACGGTGATCATCGGTCAATATGAAGATAATGTTAGGTTTTTTGGATGGCTCAGCGCCAAGGGCCGTAAACGGCAGTCCTAGGGCGCTCAACCCGGCCAGACAACCGGCTCGGCCCATCAGGCTCAAAAAATCTCTTCTGGAATGGTCGTTTTTATACATGCCTTTGGATTTTTCATCATTTTTCGTCATTTCAAAATCATCCTTGTTTGTTTATAGCGCATGAGCGGCGTAGTGGTGCACCACCATGTAAACCCATTCCTGTCCTCTTATGAGGCCGAAAAAAGTTCCTGTAACGCCTATTACCAGTAGCAGGACCACACCCGGATTGACTAAGCGCAGGTTGGTCAGGCGGCCTGTTTTAACCGCGATCACCCGGCAAATGATGTCGGCCAGGCTGAATAGCGTAAGCGTTACGCAGACATTGCCGAAGGTCCAGGGCAGGAAAAAGAAGTAGACAAGTTCCAGGGGTGTGTATTGACAGGCCACAAGGTATTCCATACGGGCGATCCAGATGATCGGATTGGCGAAAGCGATTATCAGGCGTTCAAAAAAAGATGCACCCTGGAAAAAGGCCAGGGGCGGCCCTACCAGGGGAAAAAACCAGATCGACAAAAAAAGCAGCGGTCCGAAAACGCCTATTATCGTATTCCTTAACAGGCCGGTTTCCATACCTGAGGCGGAATGATAGAGGATGCTGGAGGCGATCATGACGCCCACGGACAGCCCCAGGGGAAAGAGAAACCTTTTAACGAAACTTTTTTTTTGCATATGGCGCACTTTCTCTGCTTTAGGGTTGTGAGTAAAAACGGCTGTGGTGAATCCTGAATAGGGCCCGTGCCTTAAACCCGGCGTACATCCATAAACGGCTCATTAGTCCGAGGTGATTTTTTCGTCTTAACCGACCTCGGCCGGAACCTCCTGCTAATGGATGGACGCGGGACGGGCCTTATGGGCGCGATTTCAGAACCTTGCTTGACCTTGTTGATTATCATAAGTTTGATTCATGACGGTGGTTGAACCGGAAATACTGTGGTTAGTGTTTTTTACCTGACAGAATCCTTTTCCTCTCAGTGTTTAAGGGGATAATCAGGAGTCATCCGATTGAAAAATAGATGTCAGTTAATATTACTTACATATGTTTTTTTTGACTTTTTTTCAAGTGAAAAATCCTTGAGACCCGGAGGCTCCTGGTAAAGGCTTGTTAAAAAAAGCCGATTCTGCCAAAATAAACCTGGAAATCTCGTCGCGGCGTTAATGGTCCATTGATCCTCGGGAAGACGAAAGGACGTTTTATTTTAGAACATCTTGCACGACTTCTGCGTAAACGGATTCAGGACCGGCCTTGGCGTTTGATCTTACAGGTCGATAACTGGTCAAATTTGTAGGGAAGTATAAATGAACAGTGTAAAGATGAGAGTATTGTTTTTTTCATTATTGATAATCCTGTTATTTTCCTTTGTTCAGGCGTCGGCAGCGGACGACTCGATCGTCCTGAATGAGAAGGCGCTGAAGGAGAACCTGGCGTCCAGAGTCAGCCTGGGCATCGCCTCCCGTGATAAAAACGCGGCTCCCTTTCCTGCTGATAATGTTAAGATATTGAAACAGGTTCCGTTTCAGACCGGGGAATTCAAGCTGGTGGCGGTCAAGGTTCGTTTTGAACCGGACCGTCCGGGACAGCAGGCCGGCGTCAGTTATCTGGTTGTAAACCCTGATGGCGACAAGCTGTTGGAGGTGCAGGATGTGGTTACTGGAAAAAACCTGGTATTCGAGGCTTTGGCTGAGATCAGGCGGGATGACGACCTGCCGGCCGACCTTGGCGCTCCCATAATCGAGGGGCGGGGAAAAGGAATCATTATAATGGTTTCCGATCCATTCTGCTCCCATTGCCGCCAGGCCTATTCCTTTCTGGCCGCCAACAAGGATAAATTCAAGGAGGTTCGCCTGGTTCATCTCCCGGTGTCCGGTGTGGTCTCGGATGCGGCCTGCTCCATGATAGAGTATGCTGAATCAGCCGGAATAACACCTGCCGAGGCGGCGGAGTTCGCCTACGGCCAGCTCAGGAAGCCGGTTGCGCCCAGGGGGGTTAACCCCGATTCTCAAAATCTGGCCGGGGAAATTATAGCTCAGTTCAGAATGAGGTTCCCGGCGTTGGATAAGTCTTTGCCCAAGGACTTGAACGAGGCTTGGGAAAAGGTCAAAAGCGCCGTTGCCGTCAAGCTGGCCAGGGATCGTAATCTGGCTGAGGACAAGGTGATTAATTTTACTCCAGCGCTTTTTGTTGACGGCGTTAGGATGGATGGATTCAATCCGGTCGAGTTTGAGCAGGCCCTGGAATTGGCGAATAGAAAAAAGTAAGCTGAGTATGATGGTTGGAGGCGGAAACCTGTTTCGCTATTGACCGCCGCCCTTAAATTCGGTAGATGTTTTATCATAGGGTTCGCCGAAAAAAGGCGTCCGGTATTCTTGTGGAAAGAATGGGAAATCTCGCGCCCTAATACGGCTCGAATCGGAGATAAATGAAAAACAGGATAGTTCTTTCCGGAAATTTGAATTTTATCAGCCTGGCTGACCTGTTCCAATTAATCAATACAACTGGAAGTACAGGGATATTGCGCCTGATTAACAGCTATGTCCCGAACCCGGGACTGGTTTTTTTCATTGACGGCAATCCTATTAACGCCAAGAACGGCGAACTTTCCGGAGTTGAGGCTGTCTATTCCCTATTTGGCTGGACTGAGGGCGATTTTGAGTTCACTCAAGAACAGGTGATACTGGAGAAGAATATCAGGACCTCGGTCATGGCTCTTGTCATGGACGCCATTAATATGCTCGACGAGGGGCAGATCCCCATCGTAGGCCAGAAAAGCGATGAGAAGGCCGGGGGCGCTCAAGGCGTCAAGGGGAGCACCGTGCCTCTGGTCAAGGGCGCTTTGGTCAATTACATGTATGTGGTTGAGGAGGAGGAATTCGAGGAAGGCGACAAGATCGTGGTTCAGGGCAGGCATGGCACCTGGTTCTGGGTGGTTCTGGACGGCGTGGTGGAGGTGGTCAAGGAAACCAACAAAGGTCCGGTAACCATCCTTCGCCTGGGTGTTGGATCCTTTATCGGAAGTTTCGCGACATTTCTGACCGGCGAGAATGTTCGGACAGCCACCCTTTCGGCCGTGACAAAGGTGCGGCTCGGCCTGATGGATTCCCAACGTCTGTCCCTGGAATTCGGAACAAGGTCGTCCGCCTTCCGCGATTATGTCGCCAGTCTGGTTAAAAGATTAAGACAGCTTACCGAACGGGCCGTTGAGATTTATCTCAAGGAAAACAGGCTGGAAGAACTGATAAAAGGGAAAAAACCCCTGATCAGGCAAGGTCAGGAAAGGGAGGGCCTTTTTAGGATCATCCGGGGGACGGCCCTGGTGGTCAGATCCACTGACCACGGCTACATTCCTTTGAATACCCTGTCCAAGGGGGATTTCATCGGCCAGGCGCCTTTTCTGGATATAGGGCATGAACCTTATTTCGCCTCGGTCTTTGGTTCCGAGAACTTCAAGGCGGAGGCCATAAACTTGAAGGCCATGCAGCAGGAATATGAGAAATTATCCCCCACATTCAAGAATATTCTGGAAAATATGGCCACCAGCATGTCGGTCACCACTACCGTAGCCTCCGAGTTTCAGAGAAAAATATCGCCTCATAAGTCGAAAAAATAAGATCAGGGCCAACTTGCGCCGGGCCGGCGTGGGGGCGGGTCAGCCTGCGGATGGAATGGAAACCGCATAATATGAGCGCCGACGTTCGAGCCGCCGAGTATCCATCAGTATTGACATTCGGCGAATCATCCTCTGTGCGGCCATAACTTTATCGTATCTTCCGGAGGGAGGGAAAAATGACCGAGGAAAAACCTTTCAGGTGCCCCTGGGCCGGGAACGACCCCTTATATATTCAATATCATGACGAGGAATGGGGCGTTCCCGTGCATGACGACCTGAAACTGTTTGAATTTCTTATCCTGGAGGGAGCCCAGGCCGGTTTGAGCTGGATTACGATTCTGAGAAAGCGTGAAAATTACAGGCAGGCTCTTGATGGATTCGATTACGAGAGGATAGCCGAATACGGTCCGGACAAAATAGAGGAGCTTATGTCCAATCCCGGGATTATCCGTAATCGTAGAAAGATTGAATCCATCGTTAACAACGCCAGGGTTTATCTGGACGTTAGAAGCGAATACGGAAGCTTCGCGGAATTTTCCTGGCGGTATGTCGGCGGCAAAACAAGAAAAAATTCCTGGAAGGAACTGTCCGAGGTCCCTGCCTATACCAAGGAGGCCGAGGACATGAGCCGCGATATGAAAAAGCTGGGCTTCAAGTTCGTCGGCCCCACCATTATTTATTCACACATGCAGGCCGTGGGAATGGTCAATGATCACATGGTCGACTGTTTCAGGTATGATCAGGTCTGACGCCTGGCGAATAATTACATCGACGCCGGATCATTGTCGCGGCTCAATAACCGCCGGGGAACAACAAGATGCAGTAGCGTTATTGTTAGGCAATTATTGAGCCTTATATTAACTTTCCCAGGGAAAGACCGCCGGTCCGACGCCCTCGAATTTTGATCCGCCGGCCGTGTAGAAAATATAAAACGGATAGTCTTCAATGGAGTAGCTGACCACGTCCTCGCGCCAGGAGGGGGCCCAGTGATCCTGATGGTCGGGATTCAAGGTGTATTGGGTGAAACCGCAACCGCAGGCCTGACAACGGCGGGTTATAAGTTTACGGGCGGATCCCTCCGGCGCGCGAATGGTCTCCACCCCGCCGGCTCCGCAGGCCGGGCATAATGTTCCTTGGGAGGCCGCGCAATCATTCAAATGCGGAAATAGCTTTTGGGCCCTTTCCGCCTCCTTTTCCACCTGATCGATGTCATCCCAATCAATTTTAATTTTTTTGCCATCCATCTGGAATAACCTCCTGACAGGGGAATCGCCGCCTGACGGCGGACATTCAATCCGTGGACATTATAGCAAGGTTCCTCGCAAAATAAATGTCGCCAGGGAAAAGTATATCAATAGACCGACCACGTCCACAAGCGTGGCCACAAAGGGCGCTGATGCGCTGGCCGGGTCGGCGCCTAGTCGCCGGAGTAAAAAAGGAAGCGTGGATCCGGAAAGCGTGCCCCAGGTAACGACGCCCAAAAGACTGAACGCCACGGTCAAGGCCACGTACCCCGAATGGGGGCCATATCCGTGAAACACAGCCTGGCTGATTACAATCCTGAGTAAACCGATAATCGCCAGAATAACTCCCAGGGCCAGGCCGGAAAAAATCTCTCTGGACACAACCCGCCACCAGTCCTTAAGTTTTACCTCGCCCAGGGCCATGGCCCTGATAACAAGAGTGGCGGCCTGTGAGCCGGCGTTACCGCCGCTGGAGATGATCAGGGGGACGAAAAGAGTCAGAACCACGGCCTTGGTGATCTCTTCCTCGAAACGGCCCATGGCCGTGGCGGTCAGCATTTCCCCGACCATTAACACGCAAAGCCATACAGCTCTTTTTTTAATCATTTCAAACATGCCTGTTTGAAGATACGGCGTGTCCAAGGCCTCCATACCGCCGAGCTTCTGCATGTCCTCCGTGGCCTCCTCCTCAACGACGTCCACGATGTCGTCAAAGGTGACGATACCCTTTATCCTGCCATCCGAATCCACGACCGGAATGGCGATAAGGTCGTGGATGGACATCAGACGCGCCACCTCCTCCTGATGCATTTCCTCAGGGACGGCGATAAAGTCGGTGTGCATGATATCCCTGACCTGCCGGTCGCCGTCCGCGGCGAAAAGCTCTCTGAAGGAGGTAACTCCCAGAAGCCGCTGCTCCGAGTCCAGGACGTAAAGATAATATATTGTCTCCAGCTGCCTCTTGGCTTGCTGCCTGAGGTACTGGATAGCCTGATCAGCGGTGGCCTCGGGCCGGACCCTGGCGAACCGGGGGCTCATCAGACCGCCGGCCTCGTCCTCCACGTAGGCCAACAGCGCGATGACCTCGCGCCTGGACCTGTCATCCAGCAGAGCCAGCAGCTCCTCATGCATTTCCTTGGGGGCCTCTTGCAGAACGTCGGCCGCGTCGTCAGGCGCCAGCTGGCGAACCCATAATTTCCTTTCCCTGGGATTAAGGTTTAATATTAATTCAGCCTGTTCCTGGGAACTTAGGCTCAGGAAAAAATCTTCGGCATCATCACGTGGGAGTAAATTGAATCCTTCCACCCTGTCTTGGATCGCCAAAACATTCCAGCTGTCGCGCAGGTCTTCGGCGGTCAAGAAGTGACGCGGCTCACCGTAGGCGTGTTCGGCCGTCATGGCTCAACCTCCATAGTACAGCATAGCGCAGTACGCAAAGCACGCACGCATTGCCTGGTATTTTTTCTAAAAGTATATGGGGCGACCAATGATAAGGTCTATTCCCATCGCCTGTTCCCAAACACAGACGAGGAACGACCCGTGTTCAGGGGCAGGTTAACTCTTAGGATTGGATCTGTCCGGGTCTTCTTGCATTTCTCCTTAACTCCGGATTTATACCTTTACTTTACTACTGAAGGACAAATGAGGCAAGTCAGAAATATCTTGTTTTTGTTACCATATCAGGTATGATAATTGTGACAATTTGACCTGATTTTCCTGTTGCCGCGGCCTTTTTCGACGACTATCCGGCGGATTGTTCCCGGCTGGTTTTTGAAGTGGAGGCATATCCTTAGCGGGGCCTGATGATAAATTTTTCCACCATGTGATGAGGGCGATAGGATTCCTTGGCCTTTCGAAGCCCTTCCAGCCCAAGGTCTTGCTCCCTGTTTATGAATTTGACGCCTGACCATGCCTCCTGACAAAAAAACTGGTTTATCGCGGCCTGAAGTCCCCTGATTTCGGGATTCGCCTTCTCTATATGGATTACCGCCGTATCCGTGTTGAGCGTCTCGCCCAGGGTGAAGGCTTGGACTTTTGAATCTATTAAAACGGCCAATCCCAGGCAGTTCAGCGAGTCGAAATTGGATAGAGCCTCATATACGGCCTGGTCCTCCTGATGCAGGCCGGGGTCAGCCCCGCATTCCTTCAGCCTGCACCAGTCCTCCTGCATTGATAAAAGTTCGGGGATTATGGATTCGTCGATGGGACGTTTTTCGTAGTCGTAATTTTTCAAAACCAATTCAAGTGATTTTTTTTCTGATGATACTTTCTGCCAGCCAGCTCAATTAAATCTCTGGTAAGGTAAACGTAGTCGTTTTGATCGGGATCGGGTAAAATCAGAATATCGGGCCGTTCAGCCAGGGACGCGCTCAAATCTTGTCCGGCCCGGGCTATTATGGGGGGCGTTCCGCTGTCGGACATTTGTTTGAATAGAAAATACACGGCCGCGGTTTTGTCTCCAGGACCGGCGGGAGGCAGGGCGAAAGGGGCTTCACCCTGCATTACGACCAGCAGACAATCGTTGTAAATTCTCCAGACAGGCCGGTAATGGAGGCGCCATATGAATAGATTGGTGAAGGTTAACTCCGATACAAGAGGCGGGGCCAGGGCCAGCAGATCGGATATGGTTCGCCTGTCGTTCAGCTCCAGCGGCTTGAACCCTGGAAAATCCTGTTCTTTCATCAATGTTTAGGCTCCTGATAATAGTTTTCGGGGTATTGGGAACAGCCATTATCAGCCGAGACTGATACGGGTTGGAGTCGGACTCCTAAAACGATCATATACCCGGCAACTGGATTTTTGGAATAATTAAAGCGTTTATCGGCCTGATTAGCTTGTAAAAACAAAAAATCCACCGAGGCATGAGCTTAGAGTCGTTTTCCCTTTCCAGGCCGGGCAAGCTTGGGGATGAACGGTGGATCACTATTTATACTTGTTTTGTATCTCATTCAAAGGTTTGATTCCCGGGCCGGGCTCGGTTATGATGGTATGAACCGTTTTCCTAGGACAATCGTAAGTGGGGTGACGAGATGGGTGAGGAGATGGTCTCCCTTGAGAATTGGGTTGATGAATATTATCTGGAGGCGGACGCTTCCGAGAAAAGCCTTTTGTACGTGTTTCAAAAGGAGTGGCAGAACAACCATTTGGTCAACCCCTTGTTGTTTCCCTTGGCCATGACCAGAGCGGATTGGCGGGAAAACCTGGACTGGTTTATTACAGTCGAGAATTTTGTGGTGCCAAGTCAATGCGCTCCTGAGTCCGAGGGGACGACGGATGGTTCCGCCGAGGAGGAATGCATTCCTGAGTCGGTCGAGGAAGGCGGAACCGTTATTTATGAGCTTGACGAGTCCGATGAGGTTGAAAGGACCGTTATTTACGAAAAAACGGTGATAGAGCCTCAGGAGGACCCGCGGCGGGTTTCACGGCGGGAAAATGACGTCCCGGTGGATGATGACGAAAATGATTGGTCCGATGGCGATCTGGACGACCTGGGGACCTTGATAGCGGAAAGCGGCTTTGAACAAAAGTTTCAGAGAGATGACAGAGAGGCTCGCAATACGGGCGAGGTTTTAGTGGACGGCCCCGCGTCCGACTTTGACGATGCCGGGACGATGATGATGGACGGCCCCGCGTCCGACTTTGACGACGCCGGGACGGTGATGATGGACGGCCCCGCGTCCGACTTTGACGACGCCGGGACGGTGATGATGGACGGCCCCGCGTCCGACTTTGACGACGCCGGGACGGTGATGATGGACGGTCCCGCGTCCGACTTTGACGACGCCGGGACGGTGATGATGGACGGCCCCGCGTCCGACTTTGACGACGCCGGGACGGTGATGATGGACGGCCCCGCGTCCGACTTTGACGACGCCGGGACGGTGATGATGGACGGCCCCGCGTCCGACTTTGACGACGCCGGGACGGTGATGATGGACGGCCCCGCGTCCGACTTTGACGACGCCGGGACGGTGATGATGGACGGCCCCGCGTCCGACTTTGACGACGCCGGGACGGTGATGATGGACGGCCCCGCGTCCGACTTTGACGACGTCGGCACGGTGATGATGGACGGCCCCGCGGCTGAGCCCGGTGACGCGCGCGACCCTGGATTGGATCTCGATGATTTGGGCGCCTTGATAATGGAGCGAAACAAGGAGGTTGAAGTCCATGAAAGAAATTCCGGCCCTTCATCCGATGAATCCTCGGCCCGGGTATCCTCGCATGGTGATGACGACCTGGGAAATTTGATCATGTCCCGGGGGCGAGCTCCCGCAGGCGGGGACGTTGCATCTGGAAAACCATTAAAAACCGGAGGCGTTGATTTGGAATTGACAACGCCCGCCTCTCAGGGTATTAGCGGCAAGGCGGGAAAACCGGATCGGCGATCCGGCGGGGGACGAAAAACGTCGCCTGCAAATACGATAGAGGACTCAGGTATGAAAGAAGTGCGGAAATCGTCTTCCGGTGAGAGTTCTCAAGGGCTTGAATTGGATTTGGATGATCTTGAATCAATGACCTGGCTGGATGAATAGCCTAATGCCGGGCGGACGCCATCCCTCGGCTTACAGAGGGGAATTGAGGCTTGCGGCGGGATGCCGCCCAGAATTCCCACGGCGTCCTTCTCAGCCTGTTCTGATATGAATTCCTTTACAAAGAGTAATTTAAACAAGTATGCAAGAGCTGATTTGCTCGCGGTCGGACGGCTCTTTAACTGCCGTTAGACAGACTCGACAGCGTCGGCCCGGCGATACTAAACAGGGAGCGGCCCCGATACCCTTGAGCAGGCTTTTGTCGCCTTCCCTGGCAGAAAAAGAGACGGTGTGAATATGGTGAAAAAAGTCAGAAGCCTTTTGTCCTCGCCCTTGGCTTCAACCTTGTTATATCGTTTAATTCGCGCTTACAGCCTCACCTTCAGAATGCATGTGGAGAACGAGAAGGCCTGGCTTGATTATTATAGAAACGGCGGCTCGGTCCTGCTTTGCTGCTGGCATCAGCAGTTTTTTTCCGCAATAAGGCTCTTCAGGAAATACCGGGATTATGATCCATCCCTGATGATCAGTAAAAGCCAGGACGGCGACATCATCGCCGGCGTGGCCCTGAAGACCGGATGGAAGGTCGTGCGTGGATCTTCGTCCCGCGACGGCGCCGAGGCTTTGAAGGGCATGATTGAGAACCTGAAAAAATACAGGCTGGCGGCTCATATTGTGGACGGTCCCAGGGGGCCGGCCGGGAAGGTTAAGCCGGGCGTTGTAAAAATGGCCCAGGCTGCCGGAGCCATGGTGGTTCCGTTTTACGTTTCCGCTGACCGCGCCTGGTTTTTTAATAGTTGGGACAAGTTTATGGTTCCCAGGCCGTTGTCCGGAGTCCGGTTGGTTTTTGGCGACATGATCCCCGTATCCGCGAGCCTGGACGAGAACTCTTTTGAGATTGCGAGAGTCGATTTGGAAAAAACAATGTCGTCCGGATTGATTGTTTGAGATGAAACAACGAAGAAAAAGCTATAAACCCCAGAGAGATTTTAAAAACGGCGTTAATCGAGGCCCATCCGTAAGAGGGCCCTACATTGAATTCCGTCCAAGGATCAACCCTCAGTTGATTCCCATACTCAAGAAAATAGGCGTTCCTGAGCAAACTCCTTTTGTTCCGGATCCTTTTCAGGTTGAGGCCATTGAAAAATTAAGGGACGCGGACGTCATTGTTTCCGCTCCCACGGGGTCCGGCAAGACCTACATCGCGGTCGAGGCCATGGCCGAGGTTCTGGCCAAGGGCGGCCGGGTCTGGTACGCCTCGCCCCTTAAGGCCCTCTCGAATTCCAAATTCATTGAATTTTCGGATAAATTCGGACCGGACCAGGTTGGTCTGCTGACCGGTGATCACAAGGTTAATTATGACGCTCCCATAATCGTGGGCACCACCGAAATTCTGAGAAATCAGCTCTATGACGCCATGAGCCGGGGAGGCAACCTGGCCGCTGACATGGTGATTATGGACGAGGCCCATTATCTGGGCGATCCGGACCGGGGGGTGGTCTGGGAAGAGGTTCTGATATATATATCACCCAGGGTCAGGCTGCTTCTGCTTTCGGCCACCGCATCCAACGTCCGTGAATTAGCGGAATGGTTGACCCGCATCAGGGGAAGCAGGGCGGAGGCTATTATCGCCCATAAACGGCCCGTGCCTCTTCATCCCCTGTTTCTGTTCCCTGAGGGCGAACTCGCGTCCCTGAGCAAGGGCGGGGCTCTTAACCCTAAAGTCAGGAATTTTATTGAACAGAATCCTTACCAGCGTCGCGGGGGGCCTGTTCAGGTTCCGGTCGGTCGTATTTTGAGAGTGCTTGAGGAGGCGGATCTGCTTCCAGCCATTTTTTTTCTTAAATCAAGATCGGATTGCGACCTGGCCCTTCAACGTTGTTATCACTCAGCCGGCCGCCAGGATCAGTTGGATCGAATAAGGCTGGAATCACGCCTGGAAGAGCTTCTGGATCGCTATCCTTTTCTAAAATCACACAAGCATCTTAAATATATATTGGGACCCGGCGTGGCGGCCCATCACGCCGGTCACATGCCTCACTGGAAGATGGTGGTGGAGCATCTGATGCAGGAGGGGCTTTTAAAGGCCATTTTTGCCACGTCCACCGTGGCTGCGGGGGTGAATTTCCCGGCCCGGACCGTGGTTATCTGTCAAAGCGACAGGTTTAACGGCCGCGAGTTTTCAGACCTGACCGCAACCGAACTGCTGCAGATGACCGGGCGGGCCGGGCGGAGAGGCATGGACAGGATAGGTTTCGCCCTGGTGATTCCGGGTCCGTTTCAGAAGCCTGACCTGATTCACTCCCTGTTCAAGGCGCCGCCTGATCCGGTCATAAGCCAGATTCATATCAACTTCTCAATGGTCCTTAACCTGCTGTTGTCCAATGATCCGGACCAGATAAAAACCTTGCTCGAGCTTTCCCTGGCGTCTTTCCAGCAGGGCCGTTCCGCGGGCGGGGATGAATTAACCGAATTGTTTGACGATTTAGGGGACCTCGTCGCCGAGGGGGCGTGCGGGTCGGCGGAAAAGTCTCTGGACCTGGCCGAGAAGAATCAATACCTTCATCGGGAGGAACGCAGCCTGCGCCGGATAAGGCCGAGGCTGGTCAGGGAAAGCTTCTTGAAAGCCGGGCTGGTCCCCGGGCGATTGTTCGAGACGTCCAGCGGTCAGGTTTATTGCATGCTTTCGGCCGTGGAAAAAAGAGGCCGGGATGGCATGAACGCGGCCAAGGTTAGAGAGGATCTTGGTTTAAAAAAGGGTGCTGTCCGCCTGAAATGGATGCCCTTGTCCCGGGCCGCCCGTCTCCTCAACGCTCGCCTGGACCTGGACCCCGATAAGAAGCCCAAGGAAATAGCGCAGTTAATACGTCAGGCCGCAAACAGGGAATATGAGACTCTTGATCCCGCGGATCTGATGGCCGACGATTCCCGTTTGAGGGCTCTGGACTCGCGTCTGGACCAGGTTGTATCCGAGTTGGCCGTCCTGCCCTGCCTTGACTGCCCTATCATTTGGGCGTGTCAATTGGATCGGGAAGGGGACATACCATACCTTATGGACATGATCAGGTCCATGGAGGAACGCAACCGTAGCGCGGGTCGTATATTGTGGTCCAACTTTATGAGAAGACTTGAATTTCTCAAATTCGAGGGCTTTGTAACCCAGGACGGCGAGCTGACCGAGGACGGCCGATGGACGTCCCGTTTGAGGCTTGACCATCCGCTTATCTTTGCCGCGGGAATACGGGCCGACGCCTGGCCGGAGGATAACCCGGCCTTGCTGGCCGCACTGGTGGCGCCATACGTGGTGGACAAGGACAGGGAGGGGGATGGGGAGCCCCAAAGTCTCAGGGCCTGGCCGGGGTTGTCGGAAGCCTGGTTGAAACTCGAAAAAGCGACCACCCCCATGATCAAGAGTCTGCTGGCCGCCGGGTTTGAGACGCCTCTTATAAGAATCAGACCGGCCCTGGCCATCTATTCCTGGGCGACATTGGGCTTATGGGATGACGCGGTCCGCATTTACGGCCTGGACCCCGGCGATATGGCCATGCTGGTCTTCCGGACCGCTGACAACCTTCGGCAGATGGCCGGCCTTTCCGAGTCTCATCCCAAACTGGCGCCGGCGGCCAAGGCGGCGGTGGACCTGATCATGAAGGAGCCGGTGATTACTCCTTTGTAATCCTGTCAGCAGGCTTTCAATTCCTCGAGAAAGGCCTCGGCGGTCATCAAGCGGAAGAGCGGGTCCAGGGGCATCCGGCGATAGATGTCCAGGGTGGACTGGTGGACTTCCGGGCTGGTGGCCGCGCAAAGGTCTTCGATAATAACGCTCCGGAAATCATGCGCCACCGCGTCCATGGCCGTGGAAAGCACGCAGATGTGGGTGGCGATGCCGGTGACGACAGCAATATCGACCCCCCACAGCCTCAACGTCTGATCCAGGTCGGTCTTGAAAAAGGCTGAAAACCGGCGTTTGGGCAGCCATAGGTCCTCGGGTTTTCTTTCCACCTCTTCGGCCGGCTCAGCGCCCTTGGTTCCTCTTATGGCGTGAGGCTTCATCCTGCCCTGGAATATAAAGTCGCCCTCTAAAAAACTGTCCGTGGCGAAAATCACCTTGGCCCCCAGTTTTCTTCCCTCGGCCAGAAAAGAATTCAACCTGGGCGTCATTTCCAGGGCTGTTCGGGAGAGATAGGAGTCATGCCAGAAAACATCCTGAACCAAGTCTATAACCAGAATAGCAGCCTTCATCGCCTAGCCTCCAGCAGATTCGTTTTGAGATCAATCAATAAGGATGAACTCGTAAGAAGTTTGAATATAAGGGTCACGTTTAATTCGTTTTGATTTCACGGCAAGCCGCGGTGTGTGAAACAACTCCATAAATTTTTGCCTGGTCATATTCGGCTAGGCCGAAAATGGCCTTGATGAACTTTTTTTTCTGCAATGATATTCAATAAAAGCGTAATTCGGGGTTTCCTGGGACAGTATCTCGAAGCCGGTCCGGAGTAGCAGGCCTTCCATAATCCAGTCCAGGGTGCTGAATTCCTGGGCCGCATGCCTGGCGACCTCCTTTCTCATGTGAGGAAAGTTGCCGGCGAATTTTTCCAGGCATTTTTCCAAAGGGTTATCGTAGTCAAACGAGAAAACCACGTCCTTAAGTATGAAGCGTCCGTTGGGTTTTAATACGCGGTTGACGTTTTTCAGCGCCTGGTGTTTCCAGAGGTCCGGCAGATGGTGCAGCGCGGCTCCGGATACCGCCGCGTCAAAAGACTCCTCGGGAAAATCCATGGTCAGAAAGCCCGCGTGTTGCAGGATTATATCTTCCAGTCCTTCTTCCCGTGATTTTATTTTCAAAAATTCCAGCATCACCTGCGACACGTCCACGGCCGTGACTTTCAACCCCCGGGCCGCGGCCGCCCGTGAGAATCGGCCTGTTCCGCATCCTATTTCAAGCAGGGCCGCTCCGGGCCTCAAGGCGAGAGCGTCGAGCATTTTCCGGTTTTCACGTTCGATGTCTCTAAAACCGGCCATCCGGGCGTCATAGGCCTCCACCTCGGCCAGATCTGTATAATCGGTTCCTATTTGCTGGATTTCATCCCAATGCCAGTCCGGTTTTGTCATTGCCGTTTCCTTTTCCGCTTCCGGGCTTGGTTTTTCTCAGGGCTTGTATTTTTCTCCTGAAGGCGAGGTTCTAAGACGTTCTTTTTTCATCAATCCGAGCCTCTTCAGGATAACATCCTTTTCCGGTTCTATCATTACGATTCTGGTTCCGGGGATTTCATCCTCATCCGGCTGAAGGGCCTCCGGGTTCGAAGGCCTCGGCGGTTCGCCGCCATCCATGAAAGCCAGGCTCAACAGCATCGATAATTCCGTCCGGGCTTCCTTATAGGCCTGTTCCAGGGTCAGACCTTGAGCCCGGCCCTTGGCGAAATTGGGAAAGATCACCTCGAAACCTCCATAAGAGGTAGGGACGAATACCGCCGGATAAGGGGCCAGGGCGCGCAGAACTTTCTTGTTATCGTATTTAGGGGGCATTCTCTATTCCATTGGCTGTGGAGGCCGGTCCGGTAAAAAAATGGTGAAGGTCGCTCCCTGACCTAAATCGGAGGCGACCATAATGCGGCCGCCGTGTTCATTGACGACTTTTTGAGCGGCCAGCAGTCCGAGACCGGTACCCTTGGACCCCTTTGTGCTGAAAAAGGTGGTGAAAATTTTGCTCTGGGTTTCCTGATCCATACCCACCCCGTTGTCGCGGATTTCAATGCGAACCCGGTGAGGGTCCATCCGTCTGGTTCTTATCATTACCTGCATCTTTTTAGACGACTTGCGTTCAGAGCAGGCCTCGATTCCATTGGTTGCAAGATTCAGGATTGAGCGGTAGACGGCTTCCCGGTCGATCCAGACAACCCCCATTTCCTGATCAAGATCGTTTTTCAGATCTATGTTGAAGCTTTCGGCCTTGGGAGTCAGATCTTCCAGAACCTCGAGGACAATCTCGTTAAGCGGTGCATGCGTCAGAACCGGTTTCCTCTCCTTGGCGTACGTCAAAAGGTCGTGGGAAAGCTCCGAAATTTTTACAACATTGCGCTGAACCATCTCCCAGCCCTTCTGGAATTCCTGCTGGTTCCCGTCCTCAAGTCCGGCGTTGACCACATAAACGCCGCCTTCCAATCCGTTGAGAATATTTTTGATATTATGCGCCAGGCTGGCCACCGTGGCTCCAATGGCGGCCAGGCGTTCGGCCTGGAGAAGGGACATCTCCCTTAATCTGACCTTTTCACTCATCTCGTTAAAGGCCTGGGCCATGGTTGTCAATTCATCGCCGGTGCGAACCTTGATAGGGGGAATCCTTTCACCCCGCGCCATGGCCTCCGCGCCCTTTACCACCAGCTTGATGGGGCGGTTGACGAAGTAAAGGATATAAAGCCCCAAAATGGTTGAGATGCCAAGAAAGAGCGATATCGCGAAAACAATGGTCCAGGTGATGTTTTCATTGACCCGCCGTTCCACATCCCTGAGGCTCAGGCCGATGTCCAGCACGCCCAACACCTTTCTTTCCGGCGGGTGTGCGTGACATTCATCCGTCCAGCAGGAGCGCTCGCTGTAAATAGGGTCGATCATACCCACAAGACGCACGCCCCTGCTTTCAAAGAAACGGGTCCGGGCCTTTAAGGGAAGTCTGACCAGGGGCTTGTCCTCGGCATGACAGGCGTAACAGGCCTCGGCCCTCATGTCCACCACATGACCCACCTCGGCCGGGTCCTTGGAGTACATTATCAGGCCTTCCTTGTTGAAGATGCGGAGTTTTTCTATGCCCTGCTGGTCCCCCACGGTGTCGATTATGGCCTGGATGCTTTCCGGCTGGTAATGCAGCATGGACCATTTGGTGGAACGGGTGACCGTCTCGGAAAAACGGGCCGCGTCCAGAACTACCTGTTCGGTTAACTGAGAGCGGTGAGCGATAATTATATGGTAGGCGAAAAAGGCGATGGCGGCGAACGTTATAAGGCCGATGGAGAAACTGAGTTTGAAGGCCAGGCTCCGGCCAAAGGTGGAAATATGTTTTCTCGTGGTTTTAATCATGATTCGTGGGCTGCGCCGCTGACCGCCGCCGGCCCTGATTGGCTTGGACCGGTTATCATTTTAGACATCCTGTATGGCCGGATAAATCTTTGGATTTCACTTGACCGCCCGCCATTGCATCGTCCCTTGGCCGGACTTTTCCTGCTGGGTCAGTCGCCCAGCATCGCCTTGACCGTTTTGAGCAACTTGTCCGGCTTAACGGGCTTTTCCATAAAGCCGTCCGGCCTTACGGCGTCGTCCCCCGGTTTGCCGGACATGTGTTTTTTCATGTCCACTCCGGTCATCTGACCCACTCCGCTGATGATGAGCACCGGGATGTTTTTGTACTCGGGATTTTTTTTTTTAAATCAGCCAACAGGTTCATTCCGCTTTTCCGGGGCATCATGATGTCCAGCAGAATCATGTCGGGTTTTTGTTCCTGAATTTTTTGCCACCCCTCCTGTCCGTTGCCGGCGGTTTGAATTTTATATCCGCCCCGGCTAAGGACAGCGCCCATATAGGTTCTGGTATCAGCATCATCGTCAATTAAAATGATGTTTTTGCTCATCACAGCCCCGCATTTCCGGGTCTCGCCCCAGTGTTCATTTCTACGATTTAACAGATTACCGAATTGCGGGCTTAAAAACAAGAGGTTTACAACCCCTTTTTCTAAAAGGGTTTTTCAAGACAGCATGGATCAAGTGGTTTGGTTTTGTTTGAATTTGAATGACAAGCGCCGAGAGTATTCTTATACAATTGAACCTTGTTGGATAATGTAAATCATTTTATGAAATTTAACATTCAGGCCGCGCCTTTCCTTAAAAAACAGTCGTTCAATTTGATCGGATTGTTTGACAGGTTTGCTGAAATTGTATAAAATGCTGCCGATTAAGGAAAAATGCCCCGGGTTTGTCCTGAGGCCGTATGCCGGAAAAATTTATACATAAGAGGTGTGGTATGTGGAAAAGGGCACTGCCCCTAATTTTGGGAATCCTGTTCCTTTGCGCCGTCGGTACGGCCAACGCCCAAAGTGATCTCTCCAAGGAACCCATTAAAGATATTAAGAAAAAAGAGCATCTTGCCAGAAAAAACGCTATCGCCGTAAAGATCGGACCTCATGTTTACGGCGGCAGTAAATATTTGAATTACTGGGATAAGAAACCGACCGACCTTACCGTTATAACTTTTGAATTGGCCTATGAAAGAAATATCGTCAACTTCCTGGGCATTGAACTTGCCGCCGGTTATTTTCATACCAAAATGAAGAAGACCAGCACTGTGTATGTCGGCGATCACATTAAATCGGATATTTCGACCTATTATTTTTCGCCGAGCCTGAAGGGGACGTTTAACCTGACGAATAGCCTGGCGGTTTACGGCGGCGTGGGACCTGACCTGTTCATAGGAGACGCCAGGCAAAAATATTCATCCAACGCCACCTCCAATGTCACATCAAAGGAAAGCAAGTTGGTGCCTGGCGCTCATATTCTCGCGGGCGCCGAATATTATATTTTCCTGCATCCCGAGGAGCAGGGCTTTTTCAACGCCCCCACCGGTTTTTTTGTTGAATATAAATACACGTACGCCAATTGGCGCGCGCTTGATGAGGACATCATGAAAAAGGTGGGGAGTTCCTCCAAGCACGATTTCAATTTAGGCGGTCATTTTATCTTGTTGGGACTTCGTTTTCATTTCTAAAAAGACGCCTTGCGCTGATCGAGCCGATACCGTGGTCCTGGACTATCCGCGTATCGGCATGGTCTGAAATCCATCGTCATGCGATTAAAAAGCCGTTGCTTGCAACGGCTTTTTAATTTCCTATAAAGGATCTTGGCGCTGTCTATTCCCAGGCAATCTCATGCTTGATATAGGTGTACCTTCCCAGCGTCTCGGCGATTGATTTTTCCACCTCGGATTTGTTCAGATCCTGGGCGGTTGCGGCGAGAGACACCGAGGCTACATTCCCTCGTCCCTTTATTTCCTGGACCGAAATTTTGAAGTCGATCCCTTTTTCCTTCAGAAAGCCCAGGGCCTGGTTGAACTCTGATTCAGCCAGGGCGAAGCGAAGAGCCGGCTTGAAGATTTTTCCCACCCCGGTCATCGGCATCTGCTCAATTATTATAATATCCTTGGGTTTGGCCGGTCTTTCCGGGATTCGGGACTCCACAAAGTCCATCAGCTCTTCCTTTGAAACCGAGGCGCCTGGATTCAATTCCACATAGGCCGCGGGCAGCTCGCCCGCATAAGTGTCTGGTTTGCCCACAGCCGCGGCGAGGCACACCGCCGGATGCTGCATAAGGGCTTCCTCTATCATTGAGGGGTCTATGTTATGTCCGCTGCGAACGATCAGGTCCTTGGCGCGTCCCGTAAGATACAACCAGCCCTCGTCGTTGAGATAACCCAGGTCGCCTGTGACAAGCCAGCCATCATCAAGTAAAACGCCCTTGTTCTGGGCCGGGTCCAGGTACCCCGCGAAAACGTTCGGGCCTTTTATCAAGAGCAGGCCCGGTTCGTTGGGTTCGCATTCCTCTGAGTAATCCGGGCTGGTCAGCTTGACAATCTTCCACTGCTGATACGGAACCCGCATGCCGACCGAGCCTATCCTGGGTTCAGCCAGAACCGGATTCATGGATATTATGACCGTTGATTCCGTCTGGCCGTACATCTGGAAGACCTTTAACCCTATTTTTTCCCGGAAATCTTTTTCCACCTGTACGGGCAGGGCGGAACCGCCGGTCAGGGCTCGTTCAACCCTGCTTATGTCCGCGTCCCCGATGGGAACATTAAGAAGGGCGCCTATGGACGTCGGGACGCCCCCCATTATGTTGATATTGTATTTTTCCAGTAAACTCCAATGGTTTTCCAGAATTGTGGGATTGCGCAGCCCGCCCGGACTAGGAATCACCAATTCCATGCCCGAGGTAAGGGGGGCAAGGGAAACTACAAAGGCGCCGGCTACATGAAAGAGTGGAAGACCGCAGACCGCAATATCCGTGTTCTTATATTGCCAGAAGTTGGATATGGCCCAGGCTGCGTAAACCTGGCTGCCGTGGGTTTGACGAGCCAGCTTGGGGGCGCCGGTGGTGCCGCCGGTGTGAAAGTATGCGGCAATGTCGTTTCTGGAAAATTTTCTGTCGCTTACCAGCCGGTCTCCGGGATATTTGTCAATAAGCTTGTCAAAGGAATAAATTCCATTAGCCTCGTCCTCGGGCCCGAAAACAGACAGGACGGCCTTCAGGCTCGGGACCTTGTCCTTCACCGCCATTACTTTTTCCCAGATATCAAGGGCCGGGTTGGGGCCCAGGGCGACCACGACCTTGGTTCCGGCCTTGTTCATCAGTTCCGCTATCTGGTCCGGCTGGAGAAGGAAATTAATGGGATTGACTATTCCCGCGGCCTCGGCGCCCCAGAGAACATATTGGGCCTGGGGAAGCAGGGGAAGCAGAAAGGAGACTACGTCGGCGGGGCCCACGCCCAGGTCGGCGAACATGTTGGCCGCCTGGTTGATTCTCTGAATAAACAACTTGTAGGGAACCCGAATCGGTTCCTCATCCAGGGCGCCGGTCAGGAGAAAGGTCAGGGCTGTTGCATCCGGGCGCTTTCCGGCAATATCGGCTAATAGCTCGTATGTACTTTCAGCGGGAATTACCGATTCCCAGGGCGTTTGTTCCAGGGCTTCAACGTCTTCGATTCCGGTGATAGGTTTCGTTTCTATCATGAACTGATCCTCCTTATAATGTCCGCTGTTCGGCGGATGTCGTCCTGGATGGATGCTTAGGCTTGTTTCGGTGACGGTTTTGTTCCCGCCGAGCGCCTGATTTTTGTGAAAGCGTCGGGTTACACTTTACACTTTGGACGAAAAAAAAGAGCGCCCGCAACCTAAGCCGAGCAAGCGACGCCCTTTAAATGCCGGGAATAATCACCGGCTTCATCAGCGTTAATGAGGCTCTGATTTTAAATAAAATAAATTATCCGCTTGAATAAATAATAAAACAACGGGCCTGAGACTGTCAAACAAAAACCGCGGTCTTGGAGGCTGGAGGCTTTATGACGGGGGAGGCGGCCATGGCGTCATTGTAGTAAAATACTAATTTAAACATATGTTGTATATTTGTAAGGTAAGGCTTCGGCCCGCTGAAATATGTAAGTTTTACTGATTTAGGCCGTCAGGCGACAAGCCTGCCGTCCAGACCGGCAAGCCTGGAGACATGGCGGATCAGGCATTATTTAGCATGCGAATCATGCCCGTTGCCAAGCGGGTCATCTTAAAAAGATTGCGGGTAATAACGGGTAAAAAGTTCTTGATAGCAAAAATGAGGGAGGGGACGCGCTTTGAAGGCGGGGCCCCTCAATTGGAACATGGGGTCAGATGCGGTCTTGCGACAAAACGCCCTTACCGGGCCAGGTATGGCATGAAGACCGAAAATGGGATCGCCGACGCAAGGCGAAGCGATCCCCGCGGGTTCATTGTCCGAGCAGGTTCTGGCTGGTTGTCCAGAAATGATACCCGTTGGCCGCGAAGCTGGCCGCCATGCCTATATCGTACCCATTGAACAACGAGGTCAGGAAAAAACGCCAGAAATGCTTCCTGTTGGAATCCAGAATTCCCAATCTCCATAAAATGCGGAAAAAGGCGGCTAGTTCCCTCTGGGTCGGCTTGCGGCCCGGACCGTTTTTCTGCTGTATGTAGTCCTTGAAAAAGGCCAGAACACGATTGTAGTAGGATTCCGGCTCATACAGCCTTCGGAGGAGGTTTTTATAACCGGATACCAGTACTTCCCGGTCCATCTTGGGCTCGAAGTTCAGGGCGGCCACATCGAGAACATTATCGCCGGATGAATGGCCCAATAGCCTTCCCTCTCTTTCCATACGATCCCAAAGCCTGGTGCCGTACCATACCATTAGCACTCCGACCATGGCCGTGGGAATGGCCGCGGCCTCAATGAAATTTTTCTGGTCCTCAAAAATGGTGGGCGGGTCGGCGTCGAATCCCACTATGAATCCGGCCATTACCTCCATCCCATAGGAATGTATCATTCTCACCGCGGCCAGCAGGTCGCGATTAAGGTTTTGCGTTTTATCGCATTCCTTCAGCGAATCAGAGGACGGGGTCTCAATGCCTATAAAAACCTGTTTGAAGTCCGCTTTGGCCATCAGTTGGAGAATCTCTTTTTGGTCAGCCAGGTTGATGGAGGCCTGGGTGACGAAAAAGAAGGGATAGCCCCGCTCTTCCTGCCACTGAACCAGTTTTTCCAGAAGTTCCAGGGCCCTTTTTTTGTTCCCGATGAAGTTGTCATCCACAATCATTATGTTGCCGCGCCAGCCGGCGTTGTATAATGAATCCAGTTCGTCCAGGAACTGATCCGGGGTTTTGTACCTTGGTTTACGGCCGAACAGGGCCACGACGTCGCAAAACTCGCAATCAAAGGGACATCCCCGGGAGTATTGAAGCAACATGCTGGTGTAGTTTGAGAAATCAATGAGATCCCACTGCGGTGACGGCGTTTTGTCCAGGTTGGGGAATTCAGGGGCGTGGTAAACGGGTTTGGCCTGTCCCAGGCTGAGGTCGTGGACAAATTCCGGGAATGTTTCTTCAACCTCGCCAAGAAGAAAGTGGTCCACGCCCTCGATCTGCTGATACAGGTGCGTGAAGTGAGGGCCTCCAGCCACGACCGTAGCCCCGGCCTTCCGGCATTGTTCCAGAACCTTATCCACGGATTGAGCCTGAATTGTCATGGCGCTGACAAACACTAGGTCCGCCCATTTAATATCAGAATCCGTCAGGTCTTCAACATTTAGGTCCACAAGTCTTTTTTCCCAATCAGATGGAACCATGGAGGCCACGGTTAACAGACCTAATGGAGGAAAGGCCGATTTAGCCGAAATAAAGTCCAAAGCGTGTTTAAAACCCCAAAACGTATCGGGGTAACGAGGGTAAACCAATAATGTTTTCATGCTGTTCCTTTTTGAGGGGCGCGGAAATTTTTTTTGGTTTTCCGCTTATTACCGGCGCGTTGGGTCGGCTGGGAATTATTAAACCCTGGGCGGAAAATACCATATCTATCACCCGGGGGCAAGTTGAGGCCCAAGCGAGTGCGGCTGGTTAAGACGCCGCCCAGTACTGATTACGGTTAAAATGGCTTTAAGGATCACTGTTATTTGCGGGCGGGAATCCCAGCAGGGTGGTCGGCAGGGCCATCATGGCCGCCAAGACCTGCAGGGCCCGTTTGCGTCCCCGCCTGTCTCCAAGATGTCCGAATACGACGCCTCCCAGGAGGCGGACAAGATATCCGGCGGCGAAAACTCCAAAGGCGTTGATCAGGGCGACCAGCTTATCTTCCGCGGGAAAAAATTGAGAGCCTATAATTGGGGCGAAAAAAACGAACACGGCGAAATCATACCATTCCAGTAAGTTGCCGATCGCCCCTCCAATAATCATTCTACGGGATGCGACGGATCCGCCTGGCATCCAGGACCTCCCTTGGCGCATGTTGCTCTTGTATTGCGTATTGTCAACCATCCCCATGATTGAGCGGCTAATTTGTTTTTTCCGACGAGCCCCAAACATCGGATTCATTTTATACTAATTTAATCTATACATAAGGTCCCACGTTCTGACAAGCTGTTTCATCAATTTATTGACAATTGCCGGTGAGATCGGCGCCAATCTCTCAATGATTGTTTATTAACGGCTATAAATGATGAAATCGTATAAGTTCAAATAAAAATATGATAGCCGGAAATTTTATGACGATCAAGCTTCGCCAGCATCTTTTCAGTCAAGCGGACAGTCAATGAGTAAGCCCCTATGGCTTCGCTCGTTCCCGGGCTTGTCCGCCTCAGGCGCGGTTCCAGCCTGGGGACGCAATGCGACTCGAAGCTCCTGCTTCGACACATTTTGAGCTTTTACGAGTTCATCAATTTTGGCGGACCCGTAAATAGTCGGGAAATATGGAAAAGGCGGTGCGCATGCAAGTCGTCTCCCGAGCCGGCGCCAGAGGAGGATAAACTTCGTGTTTGTGGTTTGAAGCGCCGTGAACCATTGATGAGAATTTTATGGGAGATTTTTGGGTGAACTCTGTGGAATAAATACCGTATATATTTATTTAAATTATAATAATTTTATATGATAATCTTTTAAGGATCTTTTCCTGGTTCAATTTCTTGACAGTTTCGTCAGGGGTCTGTTAAGAAAAAACAATTGTTTTCAGCCGAACCCTTATAAGGTTGTTCGGCTGAAATTTTGCAACCCTTAGTATAGAGGTGTAGCTTGTCTGCTGAACGCGAACAACGAATATTCATGGGAAATGAAGCCTTGGCCAGAGGCCTGCTGGAAAACGGCTGCACCATGGCCGCGTCATATCCCGGCACTCCGTCCTCGGAGATAATGGGGGCGGTTCAATCCATGGCGGCTGCCGAGAATTATTATATTCACGCCGAATGGTCCATCAATGAGAAGACCGCTTATGAAACGGCGCTGGCCCACGCTTATTGCGGCGGCCGGGCGGCGGTTAGCATGAAACAGGTCGGCTTGAATTCGGCCGCGGACCCGTTTCTGAGCTCTGCATATATAGGAGTTAAGGGCGGTTTTCTGGTTATCGCCGCGGACGACCCCGGCCCTCATAGTTCCCAGACCGAGCAGGACAGCCGTCTCATGGCCATGTTGGCCAAGGTTCCTGTGCTGGATCCATCGTCCCCTCGGGAGGCCAAGGATTTGATCGGACCGGCTTTCGCCCTGTCCGAGGAACATCAGCTTCCGGTTATGGTTCGCCCGACCACCAGGGTCTGTCACGCCAGACAGAATGTGACCTGCAATCCTCTGGAATCGGTTGATTTTGAACCTGGTTTTGACAGAAATCCCGGGCGTTGGGCCGCCACGCCGAAATTCAGATTCATCCTGCATCAGCAACTCAACGCCAAGCTCAAGGAAATATCCGGATCCGAGTTGGCCCGCCCGGAAAAATTCGAGGGGGGACGCGGAAAATCACTGGCGGTTCTGGCTTCCGGGGTTGTGTGGGCTCACGCGGCCGAGGCCTTGAGTCAGGATCCTGAATTGGCCGAGAGGCTGGCCTTGTTCAAGATCCGGATGCCGTATCCGCTTGATCCGGCTGTTGTTGGACGGTCTTTGGACGAGTTTGAAAAAGTTCTTTTGCTTGAGGAAACGTCGCCGGTCATGGAGATGCAGTTGGCCGGTCTGATAGGTCCTGAGATTGTCGGCCGTCGGAACGGCTTTTGGCCTGACGCCGGCGAGTGGTCGCCTGATGTTGTTTACGACGGGTTGAGGCGGTTCGCCGGATTGGAGGCGCCAACCGTTCCGACCGCCTCCTCGCCCGGACGCAGACCCACGCTGTGTGCGGGATGCTCCCACAGGGCCGCTTTCTTCGCGTTGAAGGAGGCTATGCCTGATGCGGTATACCCCAGCGATATCGGTTGTTACACCCTGGGCATGAATATGGGGGCCGTGGATACGGTTCTCTGCATGGGCGCCGCTGTCAGCATGGCCGCGGGATTCAGCCATACTTACGGCGATAAAAAGCCTGTGGGCGCCACCATCGGTGATTCAACCTTTTTTCATTCCGGCATTCCGCCTCTGATCAACGCCGTTTCCCATGGCGCGTGTTTCGTTCTGGTGATCCTGGATAACGCCACCACGGCCATGACCGGCCACCAGCCCACTCCCGCCTTGGAACGCTTTGAACCATCCGGCCGGGGCAAGGTTACGCCCATTGAGGACGCGGTCAAGGCCTGCGGCGTGGATTTCATCAAGATAGGCGATCCTTACGATTACGAGGCTTTTTTGGAACTGGTCAAGGAGGCCGCTGGGTTCGCTTCTAGTGGAAAAGGTCCGGCCGTTGTTATCAGCCGTCATCCCTGTCTAATGGACCGCACCCAGCCGAGGCCGGAGAAGAGGACATACCGCGTTACAGACGACTGCACCGGCTGCGGCGTCTGTCAGGAGGATTTCGGTTGTCCGGCCTGGGTTGAGAAGGAGGATGGACTGATGGAGATCCTGCCGTATCTCTGTACCGGGTGCGGGGTCTGTACACACGTCTGTCCCGCCGACGCCGTTGAGGAGGTTTAGAAAATGCAGCAACAGATAGCCATAAGCGGATTAGGCGGACAAGGTGTGCTTTTCATTACTCGCCTGCTGGCTGAAACCGCTATGAGTATGGGCCTGGACGCCATCTCCTCCGAAACCCACGGCATGGCCATGAGAGGCGGCGCTGTAGTTTCACATCTCAAGGTCGGATCATGGCCGAGCCCCCTGATCCGCGCCGGGCAGGCCGATATTGCAATGTTTTTGGCGCAGGAAAATATCGCGGTGCACCCTCAGCTTATTGGCGAGAAAACCTCTGTCGTCGTGAATGGGGAGGGTAATGAACCCTATATGTTCATAAACGCCTCTCGGCTGGCGGAGGAGGTCGTCGGGAGCAGGCAGGCGGAGAATATGGCTCTATTGGGATTCGCCCTGGGGAAAAAACGCCTGTTTTGCGACTTGGACCAGTTAACTCGGGTTTTAGGAGAATTCAGCCGTAACAAGGCCGCGCTGGAGACCGGACTGAAGGCGTTGAACGCCGGTTTCAATAAGGCGTGAGGATGTTTGAGTCTTTACAAATCTTTCGAAAATTGTTTATAATCCAATATAGAAACTAAGATGACCGCCGGCGTTTACGGCCGGCGGTTTTGCTTGAAGGAGCCTGATATGGAGACGGTGCCCATTACCCGGGAAGGATATGAAAATTTAAAAAAGGAACTGGATAAGCTTTTAAAGATTGAGCGACCCGCCAATGTAAAAGCTATTGAGGAAGCCCGGGCCCATGGAGATTTGTCTGAAAACGCCGAGTATCATGCGGCCAAGGACCGCCAGGGATTCATTGAGGGCCGGATCCAGGAGTTGCAGGTCCAGATGGGGCAGTGTGAAATTATCGCCGTAAAGGGTCCCTTTGAAAAGGCCATCTTCGGGGCCACCGTAACGGTGGAGAATGCTGATTCCGGCGAGGAAAAAACTTATACGCTAGTGGGACCTTACGAATCCGCCCCGGAAAAGGGGCGCATCTCCGTGGCCACGCCCCTGGGACGCGCTCTGATCGGGAAAGAGGAAGGGGACGAGGTCAAGTTCAAAACCCCAAAAGGGATTCAGGAACTCGTTATTACAAATATTGAATAACCTCATTATTACACTCCAAAAAGACAACCGGCGGCCGATGGCTTTCGTCGGACGATGAATGGCGATCCGGTCGTCGGAGGGGGCGGTTTCATAAAAACGATTTTCAGATGTGAAAGCATCCCGCGGCAAAGAACTGAGGGGCTGTCGTTCGCGTTAATGTTGTCGGGCGAGCTGATCAGGGGAGGGGCGAGGCGTGATTTTGGACCGAAATCTCGATCCTGAGATCCGGGCGCTTTGCAACCAGGTGACCGAGAATTGCAACCTGTCGGACGCCAGATACGCGGGTTCTTTCTCCCTCTGCGGGCTCCTGCTTAGGCTTCGCGACTATTTCAAATGGGAACACGGTCTGCCGCCTTGGGCCGAGGTTGATTCCCCGGTTATCATGTCCTGGATAGACGACAAGGAAAGCTCCTGGGAGGAGATGATCGAGGAGGACCTTCGGACCTTGCAATGGCGAGGGCGCCTGGTGGAACCCTTGGATTCCGAACCGATCAATCAGGATCTGGCGCCAATGGGATTGTTTTATGGGGCGGGGTTGGCCGCCTTTCTGAAACCGTCGTTTTTTCTCGGCCGGGTGGTGAGGGAACAGGAACTGGACGGGGTGAGGGTCTGTTACCTGGGGGAAGAACTTGTCAGGGATCTTTTCACGTCGCCGGCCATGACCTTGGGCGGCGTTATCGTCGCCCGCAGGGGCCCCTTGTCCGCCTTTCTCTGGGATACAATTCAATATGGAGAAAAATCAAGGCGTAAGGCCATTCACCTGGCATCCTGGGTTTACGGGCTGAATTCCGAGCCCGCGGCCGGGAGTGAGGGGTGGATAGTCAAGTTTGAGTCCATGGTCAACCATGAACTTGAACCTTTGGTTCGGCACGAATTCGGCGAAATCAGCGACAGCGTTTTCCCCAAGGAATCGTGGCGACGCCTTATCAGCGCCCACCCTCATAGCCGCATCGAGCTGATGGCCAGGACCATTAAGGATGTTTTGGCCGACACAGGCGATGCGGGCCGATTGAATTATATTGTCGAAACCGGGAGACTTGGTTCATTGGCTGTTTTTGCGGCCTTTCATGACGGCTTGGCAGCCAGAATTTTTGAGGAGTTCACCCCTGCCTTTGACAGATTTCTAGAGCAAAAGGAATGGGAGATTATTAGCGAGGCCAGGGAGAAGGGTTGGCGAAAATCAGCGGAAATGGCTCGGCAGCTGGCTGAAATCGCTGATGAAGGTTATAATCGCCCGGATTGGGCTGTCCAGCAGGTTGAAAGGCTTTTTTATCAACCTCTAGGGTTGTAATCATCTACTGGAACCTATAAACGGATCTCAGGCGGAATCCCAGACGCCGGTCAGCCATAAACGGGCTTGAAGGATTTCATCCGGTTTTAATTCCAGGGTAGCCGTTCCATCGTATTTTTTTTCTTTTAACAGCTTCAGAATTTTGGAAAAAGGGACCCGGCCGCTTCCCGGCGGCAGGTGGAGGTCGTCCTTGGGGGACGAGCCCCCGTGGTTGTCGTGCATGTGCAGGTGTTGAATCCTGTCGAAACAATTTTCGATAAAGCCGAAGGAGGTGTTTTCCTTTTGCATCAATTCAGCGTGCCCCAGATCCAGGGTCAGCCCCAAGCTTTCGACGCGACTCAGGGCTGGAGACATATCAGCAGCGGTTTCGCTGAGATTTTCAATGCTTATCCTCACGCCTGCTTCCGTTCCCTTATCCGATATTTTTTTTAGTAAACCAATTTTCTTATCAATTACATCGGGCGGAAGAAAACGATGATCAAGCCACAGGTGGACGGTGAGCCAGGGACATTGTAATCGCGCTGCCGCCTCGACCGCCTCCAGAAGTTTTGGGGCGTACTCTCTATTCAATCTTTCCGGATCACGAGGATCTCCCTCTTGAGGGCCATGGGCCAAGAAGGACGCTTTCCCCTGGTTTTTTAATTCCAACCAGTTTTTTTCCTCATCCCGCCCGTTGGGACAAGGCAGGGTGATCTCCAACAGACTGAAGCCTAAATCGAGGCAGACTTTGGCGTCTTGAAGCGATTTGGTTCTTGCGGCAAAGTGAAGCATAACTAACCTCTTAATTAAATAATGCCTTATCGGGCGTAATGGCGCAATTATTTTCGCATTCTTTCCTCTGGCGTTTTACATGATCCAAGGGCGGGGCTTTTGAGCAGTTGATATTGTGAATGGATCGCAGATAGCATCCTCAGGTGTAATTGTTTTTGTGGATAACCTGTGGATCGTTGCTGAGCGATCAGCTTAAAACAGACCATCTTTTTTTGTAATAATTAAGAAGAAAGTTTATATGGTAATTTTTAGTAAAAATAACTGTCTGTTAAAGCGAAAAATATTTTTTGGCGCGTTAAGGCTGATTTTTCAAATAAAAGAAAATATATTCACATTTATTCCGGCGTTTGTGAAAGAATGGGAAGAAAGTCTTGGAATAAGGTGCGAAAAACCTGATATCGGCCTACTGAAAAACATTATAGGAAGGTTTTTTCCGGTTTTTTTCTTTTATTCGTCCAATGGTTGGTCTTGGGGAAAAGACGTTTGGGTGGTATTAATGATGACAGGGCCGCTTCTCGCGCGGCCGTTATGGCGAAAGGCGATAATGGAAATATGGAAGTGAGCGTTCAACCCTGTTTGGACGGAGCTTTAAACGCCCGCGGCGCGGTCGTCATCCTGGATATTTTCCGCGCCGGTAATACCGCCGCCGCATTACTGGCCGCCGGAGCGCCTTATGTTGTTCCCGTTCAGGAACTGAATGAGGCCAGACTGCTGAAAGAAGAACATCCGGATTGGCTGCTTGTCGGGGAGCGCAAAGGTCTGAAACCGGATGGGTTTGACATGAATAATTCTCCGGCTGAGGCTGAGCGGCTTGATCTGGCCGGCCGGCCGGCCATTCTTACCACATCAGCCGGAACCAGAGGCTTGACTGCCTCAAAAAACGCCGATATTCTTTTAATGGCCTCCCTGATAAATGCCTCAAGCGTGGTCCGTTTTCTTAAGACCTCATACCCCGACCGGATCACTCTGGTTCCAATCGGGCTGGAGGGTCTGGAGCCCGCGGAGGAGGATGATGCCGCCGCACTTTATCTGACGGACCTCCTGCTGGGACGACCGGCTGATTACAAGGACGCGGCTAAAAGGATGTTGTCCGGGGGAGGAGCGGACAGGCTGCGCTCCTTGGGACAATGGCGCGACCTGGCTTATTGCCTGAGGCTTGATCGGCTGGAGATATTTCCCTTGGCCTCCATGCTCGACGACCGGTTGGTTTTAACGGCGGCCGGCTAAAACTACAGCCCCGTCGTCGAGTCTGAGACAACAATGCCGCGCCGGATGGCGCTTACAGGCCTTTGGTGCAAACAGAGGTATCTTTTTGGCAGGCGATTGGTCCATGAACGGCGGTTTTGTCAAGCCCGACAAATTAAGAATCCTGGGGCGCAGGCTTTTGGGAGGGCAACAGGCTTTTATTCTCAATAATATAATGAGAATAAGAGAAATGATACGTTATGGAAGCCCTGGCCTGAAAAACGTTTTTCAGGCTATTCCCTATTTCCTGCAAGTAAATAACTCCAAGACGCCTGGTTACATTCCGGTGGATAATCCGCCTCGGGGAATTTTCGGTTTCGAGCGTTCAGGCTTTGCCAGGAGCTTTCGCGAAACGCATCCTGACAAGAGTTTACGGGAAATACTCGCGCCCAGTCCTTGCATTCAATCCTTGTCCCTGATAGGCAGCACCGGGTCGGTGGGGCATACGGCGATTTCAGATTTGGATTACTGGGTATGCGTTGATAAAAAGGACCTGGATAGCGACGCCTGGACTCTGATGGAGATGAAATTAAAAGACATTGCCAAATGGGCTCGGGAAAAACGTCGGACCGAGGTCACTTTCTTTTTAATGGATATTGATGATCTGCGCTCGAACCGGTTGGGGGGACTTGACGAGGAAAGTTCCGGAAATGTAATGCCTCGCCTCTTAAAAGAGGAATTCTATAGAACTTTATTACACGTGGCCGGACGAATTCCCCTGTGGTGGGTCGCGCCCTCAGGGACAAGTCCGGAAAATTACCGTTTTCTCTCCGAGCATTTGGAAAGAATTCAATCCACAACCCTTCATCCGCTGGATTTTGTTGATCTTGGATATCCCGAAACACCTGATCCCAGGGAGTTCCTGGGGGCGGCCATGTGGCAGGCTTATAAATCCCAACGAGACCCATTCAAGGCTGTCTTGAAAATGATACTTATTAAGGAGCAGTTGGACAATAAGGGGACTCCATTACTGTGCGATCAGGTTAAGGCCGCGCTTAATGACACGCCGCCGGATGAACTGCCTGTTGACCCCTATGTCATGACGATCAAGAGAGTGCTTGGGTATACAGAGGAAAGACTGCCTCAAAGCCTCGAATTGGTCCGCATATGTTCCTGGTTCAAACTCCAAACCCCATTTGAACCCCAAAAGCTGAAAAAGGAAGATAAAAAACGTCAGTTATTAAACAAGTTGATCGTTGAATGGGGGTGGGATGAAAAACATGTTTCTGACCTTGATAACTACCGAAACTGGTCGGTAAAACGCCGGCTCGATCTCGGTGAGGAGATCAAGAGTTTTTTATTGGACCTATACTCAACAATCGCCGCGAAATTACGCTCCGAGCATCCTGATCAGGTCAGGGTCGAGGATGATAGTCTGACCCGCCTTAACGCTCAATTACTGGCCCGGTACGCTAGTCATGGCGCCAAGGTTGAGGACTTGCCTTCAGGATTTAATCGTCAAGGACTGCCGACGGCTTTCAATTTCGGGATCCAGGACGGCTTATGGAGAATTTACGATCCGACCGGCAAGGAGAGAGATTTCATCTACGCCGCTCCGCGGGCCGTTCGGTTGGCCGCCTGGCTTGTTCATAATCGGATCTGGCGTCAAGGCTTTAAACTGCTGCAGAGGACGGGCGATGCAACCATGAAGGCTTCCGCCTTAACCGCCTTGAGCGAATTATTGGAAAAAACATTCCCTCCCATTAAAATAAATTCCTACCCGGAACAAAATTTACTCCCCAAACCGGAGGGACCCAAGGTCCTGGTTATAAACATGGAGGAACCGTCGCTCCCGGATGTTGTTTTAACAGCCGAATTGGTTTACCGAACCAATCTGGGCGAGATGTGTCATGAGGTCTTGCAGGTGGACCGGACTGTTCCCGAGACGGAAAAGTATCTGATTATTTCAGAATACCTTATGAAACATGATGAACAGGGATTGAGGCGCCTGGAGGTTTTTGTGCCTCCAGGCCGTCATCAAAAGGAACTGGCCGATAAATTGGTTTTGGTCTTTCACCAGATGCTGGCGTCCCAGACGTCCATGGGCGGCTCGAGCCGTTCGCGCCTGAAACTGGATTTGGATGAGCAGGGTCCAGCAAGGCGCAGGCCCCCGAGATCCAAATTGAAGCTGGACCTTGATTAATATCCCTATACTCCGTCTTTTTCCTTAACCGTCGCCCATACTCAGGATTTGAAATACTGCCGCACACGATCAGGCGTCTCCTCCTCATGATATTCGCCGTCCGTAACCTTGGAAATAACTGAACGCCAAAATTTAATCGCTCGAATATTTTTAGGAAATTGAAAAACCTCCCACCAGCCTTTATTACTCTTGAAAAGGATTTCAGCGAAGGTGCTTCCAAATCCGGACCTTCTGTACTCGGGACATATGTAAAATTCTCCCATTCTGAAGTCTATTTGCGGACTGACAGGCCAGAGGGGCGCCTTGACAACCAGGGCGAACCCTAATTTATCGTATCCGTGATGAAAAACCTTCCAACAAAACTCCGGCCGGGAAAACCAGAAAGACAGGGCTCCTTTACTTTTCTTTAATTTATCCTCCAGGTTTGAATAAGATGAGTTAAGAGCGGCCAACTCACCGACATATAGGTTTATGGCCTCAAGCAGCCATTCATTGTTGATAGTCCCGTTGCTAATCTCTGGAAAACCTTTCGAATCCATATTGTTTTCATACTTTCGTTCATCAGTTTTCTATAAGCGATCATTCATATTTGAACGGAGACCTCGCGGCGAGCGCCTCAAATTCCGTTAAATGTATTGACTCAAACACCGGTTATCCCGATGGAACCGTCCAGGGACAGTGGGCTATTGACGCTCGGGAAAAGCGCTTCAGGTTTACAATCATAAAAGATCAATACATAGGGTCCAAGGCTCTTCCGCGCCGTATACTCTGTATTAGGTTATTCTTCCTGGCCGGAGAAAATCGATGGACAGAGTTAGGCTCATAAGCTACATTGAAAAAAAATACCGGAGCAAGGGGACTCCGTTTGACAGACTATTCTGGAAATAAAGCTCTTTTAGTAGATAGCAGCGCGCTTTATCGGAAAGCGGGCGCCGCCCTGCTTCGTGATCTGGGGTTTTCAGGTTTCATGATGGCGGCCAACGGAACCGAGGCTTGGTCGTTGATAAAGAGGCATCAAATTGACTTTGTAATCTGCGCCTGGAACCTGCTCCCTGAGATGAGCGGGTTGGTGTTGCTTAAAGTCGTTCGGGCGGACGCCGCGTTTTCCACCACGCCTTTCATGCTGGTGGTTGATGAAATAACCAAGGCTCAGGTGATCGCCGCCGGTGAGGCCGGAGTTACTGATATCATTATCAGGCCCTTTAATCGGGATACTTTTAAACGAAAGGTTGACAGCACCTTAAGAGGAGAAGACGACCCCGAGGCTATCGAGTCAAAGAAGATGTATGACCAGGGCCAGGAGTTGATGAAACAGGGGAAATATGACGAGGCCCTGACCTCCTTTAAGAGAATCCTTAACCTTCATGAAAGCGCGGAGGTTTATTATAACCTTGGTTATATTAAAACCGCTCAAGGCAAGTACGAGGAAGCGATAGCGGCCTTCAGAAAAGCCACTCAGATTAATAACGCTTTTGCCAAGGCTTACCAGAAAATGGGGGAGGTTTACGCCAAGCTTGGACGTGAGGATGAGGCGCAGCAGTGTCTTGAACTGGCCGCGGAAATATATATGGAAAAAAACATGGATGAGAACGCCGAGCAGATTTACATGCAGGCCCTGCAAATGAACCCCAAGACTCTTAATGTATACAATTCATTGGGAATTCTTTATAGACGGCAGAATAAATTCGGCGAAGCGCTTAAAATGTACCGCAAGGCCAGGCGAGTGAATCCTTATGATGAAAACATATTTTATAACATGGCGCGGGTGTATTTATCCTTGAACAATCTAACCGAGGCCGCCAAGTGTCTCGCCCGGGCCATTGAGTTGAATGGCGATTTTTCAGAGGCCCGGCAGCTTCTTAAATCAATCAGGCTTGGAGAGACTATAAAGTAGCCCGACCGCCGTATAATTCAATAACGGCAATAAATATCCCCTGGCTAATACCACGGCGGGGCCGGCCCGCGATCCCTGCTATCTTAAGGGTTGAGTTCTTGTTTTCCGAAAAAAACAGGTTTTAAGGCGTACAATATTTTTTATAGCAACCTCGCGGCTTGCCGCGTGGAGTTTCATTCTCGTGAGGTGTAAAAAACATGGCGGATGGTAATACCGGATCTATTGTAATCAAGACGGCGACAAGGGAGGATATACCTGTTTTAGTCAGTCTGATAAGGGAGTTGGCTGAATTTGAAAACCTTTTGGATCAAGTGCGGGCCGATGAGGCCAATATGACGGAGGCATTGTTCCATCCCGACTCAACGGTATTTGGTCTAATCATATATTATGATTCCGTTCCGGCCGGCTATTGTATTTATTTTTTAAATTTTTCAACATTTTTGGCTCGTTCGGGGCTGTACGTTGAAGATCTTTATATAAGGCCAAGATTCAGAAGATTGGGTCTTGGGAAAGCTGTTTTTGGCGAGTTGGGACGCCTGGCGGCTAAAAAAGGCTGCGGGCGAATGGAGTTGGCTGTTTTGGATTGGAATCGGACGGCCATTGACTTTTATAAGAGTATGGGAGCATCCCCATTGGATGAATGGAGGCTTTTCCGGTTTTCCGGAAAGGCTTTGGAAAAACTGGCTGAGCTTTAGACTAACGCTAGGGGCCAGGACCGATTCGGAGGTAGGTATACGTCTTGGGCTGCTAATGACAAGTCCTGTAGAACGCTTCCCCGGTTATTGGGACGGATGCAGGCTAAGGATATTCGAGCCGGTTCGATCAGGAAATAATATCCAGAACTTTTCCCAACGTCTCGTCCGAGGTCTGCAGAACCTTGAGATTGGCTTCGTAACCTCTTTGCGTGGTCGTTAAATCAACTATCTCAGTCGCCAGGTCAACATCGGAGACCTGGGCTGATTGGTTTTCAGGGGTGTTCTGGGGCTGGGCGGTTGAAGGGTTTTTACTTAGGGACACGCTGACGCCGCCGGAAGGGGCTTCAATCGTTTCTACCCGACCCGCCTTATTCCCCGGTGTATTAATATTGGCCAGGTTTCCTGCTGTTGTTTCAAGTTTGGTTGAGTAGGCTTTGAGCGCGGACAACCCTATCGAATAAATACTCATGGAAAGGCTCCGTTGCGGCGTTGACATTTTGGTCAACGCCTTGACCCGGCAATATGCCAGTGTTTTCTGCTGCTTGCCGCTATGTTCTTAATGCGGAGGAATGCGCGTCTTCAGTTTCTGCTCCCGAGACCTCTCCCGAATCCATGTACGAGGCTGACCCGAGACAGACGGCATTCTGAGTAACAGCTTAGTCCACTCTAAATTATTTTTCAACCAGTCCGGCTCTGAAATCCAACGGCTGCTATTTCCCCTTGCCCAAAAGAACGACGCGCACGGTTTTTATCAATATTATAAGGTCCAGCACCAGGGAGATGTTACGGATATAATAGAGGTCATATTCCAGCTTTTCAGTCATGTCTTCGTAGGTGGACGATACAATGGGTTGCATTACCTGAGCCCAGCCCGTCAACCCCTGGTCCACGGTAAACCGTTGATCCATAAATGGTACGTATTTTTTAACCGGGGGCGTAGGAGAGCCGTCAGCTTCACAGGAGGCGTCGGGCTTTTTTTCCGATACTGAACATGTTTCGCCCTTTTCCTTCTGCATCTCCAGGCCTTTTTCTATGAATTCATATACAAAGTCATATAATTCGGCCCTGGGTCCGACCATGCTGATGTCGCCTTTTAGTACATTTATCAGTTGCGGCAGCTCATCCATATGAAGCTTTCTTATGATGCGGCCCACCTTGGTTATACGGCTGTCTCCGGCGTAGCTTCCCTTCTCCCCCTCTTTGGGAGCGGTTTGGTACATGGACCGGATTTTATAGATATTAATCGATTTGCCGTTTTTGCCCAATCGCTTCTGTGAGAGAATGACAGGACTTCCCGATTCCAGCCAGACCGCGGCCACGGTCGCCAGGGCTATCGGAAAAGATAATACCACCCCGATGGAGGCCACGATGATATCCATTATCCGTTTCATTCGGTTGAGATGCATTTTGGGCCAGCTCACCGCGGTATGAAACAGCCATATTTCATCGACGTATTTCAAGGGAATGCGCTTTTCAAGATACTCGTATGTGGTCGCCGTGTCCCATATTTCTATTCCACGTTGAGCGCACCAGGTAAGGTCTTCAATAAGCTCATAAAACCTGGGCCGTTTCATTGCTACTATCACTACCTTGGGTTCGAGGGCCATTATCTGGTCCTTTAAGGGGCCGTCCTGCATAATGACGGGAACCCCGCCCACCTCTGTTCCTGTCTTTTCCTGTTTCGTGTCCAGGAAGCTGGTGACCTTCAAACCAAATCGAGGGTTATTACGAATTACCTGAAGTATATCCCGTCCACTCTCCCCGCAGCCGACAATAATCGTTTTTTTATCGTATATTCCAACAGATCCGACAATGGAGTACAATATTCGAACCAAGGTGATCGCAACAAAAATATAAGCGCTGTAAACAAAGAAGATGCCTCGGCCAAGCAGAGGAATCCCAAAAAGATAATTCAGAAAAATATTGATGATGCTGCCAAAGGTCACGGCGAGCAGTATCTGTAGAATTGTGGATAAACTCCTGAAATCCTGTTTGAAATCATACTGATTAAAAACAGACAAGGCGACGAAAAATACTATAATATTTGAGAGATACCCCGTAACCTGAAAGGATGCTATTGAAAGGGTGGTAGATAATCCGTATCGAGCCGTGATATAAATCAATATGGAGGCGAGCGGAGCACTGAAGAGAATAATGGCATCAAGAAAAATTAAAAGAAGAGTCCTTTTCGGGATTTTTTGATCTTTTGCGAGCACTGTTAAGCACCTCTACCAAAATGGTCATCCGACATTGTCAGTCGAGAATTTGATTTTGCATCTATCCGCCCAATTACCAGGTCAACAATGTTTTAAGCTTAAAATTCGGCGCTTTCCCTCTTTGTTTGCACCAAATTGCTGCCGTATCATGTTGGGCGCCAAAGGATAATAAATTTACATTTAATGAGGCGGCCAATCAAGGAAAAAGTCATTATATTGAAAAAATTCGCCAAAATAGCCCCATAATTAGGGTAGGGCGAACATCCCGTAAATCAGAGTCGCCCGTATTTCACATAATATTGACCTGGAAATAATTACCTGAGCATGATTGCATCGCTTTGTAAAGGGGAAAACTTTTGTCCTGATATGTTTTATTTCGAGGTATAA
This sequence comes from Geopsychrobacteraceae bacterium, assembly GCA_963668145.2. Taxonomy (GTDB): domain Bacteria; phylum Desulfobacterota; class Desulfuromonadia; order Desulfuromonadales; family Geopsychrobacteraceae; genus Seleniibacterium. The sequence continues at coordinate 35,269 of CAXXJU010000020.1, read as the reverse complement.
CGCGGGTATGATGTGAGTCACTGAAATAATTAGATAATTTGAATTTATATATGTGATTGGTCGCCGAGCGGCAGACCTCGAGCCAAATTAGCGGCCGCGGATTTGAATTTACGTATTAGCCTGTTTGGGCGGCCTGAATTGGATAATTCCTGAATTTGGCGAGTTAATTCATTTCCCACGGTTAGTCTCGCCGTATTTGAATATGACCAACCAAAGGTTTATGGTGCGGTATTCAGATCGCGCCGCCTGCTGCGTGATAGACATCCGTTAAACTGTTCTGGCGTCGCCAGGCTTGCGGGGGGCGGCTTCATTACCGTTGTTGAGAAAAGAAATTCGTGAGCATTTCTTGGCATATTACTATAAATAAGTCCGATTAATTATTTAAAAGCTTTTAATGATTGTCTATATGTTGAGGGGGGTAAACCTGCTTTTACCTTGTTCGGTAGCGCTCCAAAATTTGATTGCCTTTGCAAAAACAAAACCTGTTAAGCTCCGAAAATAGGGTTTAAATAATTTGCCAATTATCCCCTCATCTGGTATCTTTGGCCGCTAGTCGCTCAGTTAGTTATAATGTAATTATGCCAAAATGTTTTCTCCATTTCGGTCGACAGGCCGGGGTGCGTCGTCTCTCCGCCGCGAAATCGGCTTAACCCATTTTGTTTATGATTGTAATATTCCATTAATTTTCTGCTTGGTACGTTTATTTCAAAGAGTGTTGGTTATGTTGTTGAAGCTCAATAATTCGAAGAGAACCGGAGGGATAAAATGGATTCAATCGCAAAGGCCGTAGAGGCGCATCGAGCTTTTTTCCGTACTGGAAAGACTAAGGAGATTGAATTTCGATTGGAAAATTTGAAAAAGCTGATGAACGCCTTGTCTAAATACGAAGACAGGATCTATGAAGCTTTTTGGATGGATTTGCGCAAATCGAAAATGGAGGTCTATGGCACCGAGATCGGGATGGTAATCAAGGAAATCAAACTTAACCTGAAAAAGGCTAAGAAGTGGGCCAGGCCGACTCGAGTTATGACCGATATGCTTAACTTTTATTCCACAAGCCGAATTGTTCATGAGCCTTTTGGCGTTGTGCTCATCATGTCGCCCTGGAACTATCCTCTGCAACTAGCGCTTTCACCCCTGGTCGGTGCTATAGCGGCCGGCAACTGCGCCATGGTAAAGCCTGCTAATTATTCCGCAAATGTTTCAAGGGTCATTAAGGACATTATCACGGAAATTTATCCGCCCGAGTACGTTAGTGTATTTACCGGGGATCGCTCGGTTAATCAAGCTGTTCTGGATCAGCGTTTTGACTTGATATTCTTTACCGGCAGCCCTTCTTTAGGGAAGATCGTGATGGAGAAGGCGTCGAAAAACCTGACCCCTGTTGTTCTCGAATTGGGCGGTAAGAGCCCTTGTATAGTGGAAAAGGACGCCAACCTTGATGTTGCGGCGCAACGCATCTGCTTCGGCAAGTTTCTCAATTCCGGTCAAACCTGCATCGCCCCGGATCACCTTTTCATACATGAGGACGTCAAACATCAATTCCTGGAAAAACTGATCGGTTGCATCAGGCATTTTTTTGGCAGAGACCCAGGAAAAAGCCCTGATTTCGGTAGAATCATAACTGAACAGCAATGGCTTAGGCTTGAGGCCCTGATGAATTCGGCCGGGACGATCATACATGGGGGGCAGGCGAGAAGAGAGGACAGATTTATTGAGCCGACCATTATAGACGGAATAACTTATGACGATCCGATAATGCAGGAGGAGATATTTGGGCCTCTTCTGCCGGTTTTGGAATACACCAGGCTTGAGGATGTAATCTCGATGATTAACGATCATGAAAAGCCATTGGCCATGTATTTTTTTTCGTCCTCGAATGAAAAGAGGGATCTGTTACTGTCGTCCACCTCATCGGGCGGAGGTTGCATCAACGATACAATAATGCACGTATCGAATCCCAATATGCCGTTCGGCGGCGTTGGAAACAGCGGTATGGGTTGCTATCACGGAAAATATTCTTTTGACACATTCAGCCACCACAGGTCTATTCTACAGAAGACAACTCGATTCAATCCCAGCATCCCATACCCGCCCTATAAAAAGAAGTTGCGCTGGGTCAAACTATTTCTTTCCTGATATTAATGTCTGCAGTTTTATCGAGGATCATATAGAAGCGGGTTAATCCGTTGACCCCCGCGGCATTTCGCGGGGGTCAACGGCCAGCTAAGAACGGCGATATTTCTTGTCATAAGGGAGATTCCCTACCGTTCCCTGGGAGCGGCTGAAACGGCCTTTAACGGCTTGTCGCCAGGTTCATTTCCCGAAATATGGGCTGACCTTTCCATTTTCCAGTATCAAGCGGGCTTTGTAATCCTTTTTGGTTCTTGCGCTGGTGAGGGTCAGGATTTGCGTTGTCCTGCCGTTACTGAGCAATTCAGAGGCCGCGCTTGGGGTAATCCTTCCTCCATAAGAATTTTTCCAGATGGCGAATTGACAACCTGATGTCTGTTTGCTGGAACAGGTATATGCCTTGGGCGTTTCAACCACGTCTCCACCGCAAAGAGGGCATTTGCCCAGGGGGCGGCTGGAATACTCGTTCCTTTTTTGAGGAGGCCCGTTAGTCCGTGAATGTGTTGAATTATACTCGATCTGGGCGGCTTTAACCCTGTTGATGCTGTTTTCGACGTATGTCCTGATTTTTTTCATAAAATCATGGTAAGTGATAGCGCCCCTTTCCACCTGCTTCAGGTTGAATTCCCATTCGCCGGTTAACTCAGGGGATACCGCCTCGGGAAGCAGCTCGCTGATTATTCTGACAGCCTCGACGCCCTTGTCCGTGGCGATGATGGTTTTACCCTTACGTTCCGCGTACCCGCGTTTTTTTTCAAGCAAGGCCTCTATGGTTTGCGCCCTTGTGGCCGGGGTGCCTAATCCCCGATCTTTCATGGCCTGGGCCAGCTCCTCGTCATCGACCAGCTTGCCTGCTGTTTCCATGGCTCGCAGGAGGGTTGCATCCGAGAAGTGAGGCGGCGCCTTGGTGGTTTTTTCCTCGAGTTTTAATTCATCCGGTAAAATGGTTTCGCCTTTTTTCATGGACGGAAGCGGGTTTTCATCCCGCAAGGCCCATGGTTCCGCCAGCATCCAACCGACATCCTCAAACAACTTCCCGGACGCCTTGAATTTTTCATCTTTGATCACTAGCCAGATTTCGGATGAGAAATATTGCGCCGCTGGTAGAAAGGAGGCTAGAAAACGGCGGCAGATCAAGTCGTACACCTTACGATGGTCAGGGGATAGTGAATCCAGGGAGACTGCTTTGGTGGTAGGAATAATGGCGTGGTGGTCGGTTACTTTTTTTTCGTTAACCACTCGGTATTTTTTAGGATTTTGTTCAAAGCATTCCCTAAGCCGAACAATGATGTCAGGATAATTATCCCTGACGGCTCTGAAATGAACGGCTATTTTAGCGAAAAGGTCAGGTGGAATATATTGTGAGTCGGTTCGTGGATATGTTATAAGCTTTTGTTTTTCATATAAATCTTGAGCTATGCCCAGCGTTTTTTTTGCCGGGAGGCCGAATTTGGCATTACACACCCGTTGGAGAGAGGTGAGGTCGTACAACAACGGCGGTTTTGAGGAGCCTTTCTTTCTGGTGAAGGAGGCCGCCGTCGCCGGCTGCCCCTCGCATTTGTCATATATGACCTGCGCCTTGTTCTTGTCTGTCAAACGCGTGTTTTTCAGTTCAGGCGATTCATACCAAACAGCCTTGAACGATATTTCTTCCTTGGCGAAAAAAGCCGCGATCTCCCAGTATGGCTGCGGCTTGAAGTTCTCTATTTCCTGTCGTCTTTTCACCAGCATGGCCAGGACCGGAGTTTGAACCCGTCCCACTGTAAGAAGTTCGCCTCCGCATTTGATAGTAAATGCTCTGGTTTCGTTCATGCCGACCAGCCAGTCGCTTTCAGCCCTGGCGTACGCGGCCGCGGCGAGTTTATTGAACTCCGTTCCAGGCAGAATGTTTTCGAAGGCCTGTTTGATAGCCTCATCCGTCATGGATGATAACCACAGGCGGCTGATGGCCTTTTTGCATTTTGACATCTGATATACGCGTCTAAAAATCAACTCGCCTTCGCGTCCGGCGTCAGTCGCCTCCACCAGCTCCGTGACGCTGGGATCATTCATCAGCTTCTTCAGGATGTTGAATTGCTTCTTGGTGTTGGGCAGAACCGCCAGGCGAAATTTTTCCGGCAACATGGGCAGTGATTCCAGCCGCCATTTACTCCAACTTTCGTTTTGCACATCCGGCGGGGCTATGTCGCATAGATGACCGATCGTCCAAGTGACGATACTGCCGTTTCCTTCAAAATATCCGTCTTTTTTTGATTTCGCGCCGATAATTTTGGCCAGGTCTCTGGCTACCGACGGCTTTTCCGCTACTATAATTCTTTTCATAACCGCCTGTTTAGATCAATGCCATATATTCCTTTATAAACCATTTAAGGCGTTTCGTGGTCCAGAACTTCCCGGACTTTATTAATCAGTTCACTCATGGAAAAAGGTTTACGGAGAAACCATATGCCTTTTTCTATCACTCCGCTCCGGGCTACTATATCGGCTGAATATCCGGACATAAAGAGGCATTTTAATTCTGGTCTATAGGTGAGAAGCCTGGTCTTCAATTCCCGCCCGTTCATTTCAGGCATTATGACATCGGTCAGAAGCAGGTTGATTGGTCCTCCATAGTCACGGGCGATATCTACCGCCTCTTTTGGAGAAAGCGCCGTTAATACAGAATATCCCTGCAATGTCAAGACGTTTCGACAGAGTGAAATGATCTGTTTTTCATCCTCCACAAGAAGCACTGTTTCAGTTCCCCGAGGCAGATGAGCATTGGGTTGAAACCCGCTTAAGGCGGCCGATTCACTGGCGAACCTTGGAAAGTAAATGCTAAAGGTCGTTCCCTCGCGTAATTTGCTTTCGACCCTTATGGCGCAGTTGTTTTGCTTCACGATTCCGTAAACAGTGGCCAGTCCAAGACCCGGTCCCTCCCCGACTTCCTTGGTTGTGAAGAAGGGGTCGAAAATATTATCAAGAAAATCCCTTGGGATGCCGGCTCCAGTATCGCTTATGGACAAGACAACGTAATCTCCGGCCTCTATCTCGAATGATCCTTGTCTCTCCAGGCTTGTAAAGGTTTGGTTGCTCGTGGAAATGGTTACGGCCCCGGACCCTGTTATCGCCTCGCGGCTGTTGGCCGTCATGTTGGCCAGTACCTGGTTAAGCTGAGAAGGATCAATTTTGATGTTCCATAGATCGGAGCCCGGGCGCCATATAAGCTCTATGTCCTCTCTCAGTAACCCTTGAATCATTGAAGAGAGGTTTTTAATGGAGTCATTCAGGTTGAGGACCTTGGGATTTATAGTCTGCTTCCTGGCGAAGGCCAGCAATTGTTTAACCAGGTCTGCTGAGCGTTGGGCGGATATTTTGATCTGGTTAAGACTTTCGGTCACGGGATTTTGTAGAGGCGTATCCATCAAGGCCAACTCGGTATATCCCAGGATGGCCTGCAACATGTTGTTAAAGTCATGAGCCACGCCGCCGGCCAGACGCCCAACTGATTCCAGCTTTTGGACCTGAAGCAGCTCGGACCGTAATTTCTCCTTTTCTTCCTCGGCGTGATGGCGTTCAGTAACATCCAGATTTACTATGACGGCCGCCTCAACACGCCCCTGTTCGTCAAATACAGGCGCGGTTGAGTTCATTATGATTTTTTTTTCGCCGTCAAATGCGTCGATCTCCAGAAGTTCTTCAAGGATTGAAACTCCTTGATTAATTGTCTTAGCCAAGGCCCAGTCCTCAGCCGCCAGTTCTTCCCCTGAGGGCAACCGGCGGGCCTTGAATACGCCGTATTGGTCAGGGCCAACCAGGGGCTCGGCGCCCCAGATTTTAGCTCCCATGGCATTGGCCTTAATGAGATTTCCTTTGTTGTCAGCCAGCCATAGCCCCACCGGTATTATGTCAAAAATTTTCCTGAGGAGATTTTCGTTTTTACGTAAAGCGTTTTCGGTGGTTTTTCTTTCTGTTATATCCCTGGCGATTCCAATTATAATAGGCGTTTCTCCCGATTCCAGTCCTAATGACGCCGTGGAGGAATTCCATTTCCATTCGCCGTTGCTGCATTGGGTCCTGTATTCCACCCCGTAATTCAATCGCTTTTTTTCTTTCACCTCTTTAAAGTAATCCCTGTAGGCGTCAACATCTTCCGAATGGATAAAGGAAAAAAACGATCGCCCTATAGTATCGCTTAATTCGTGCCCAAGAATGTTTTTCCAGTTGGGCGAGATGTAGGTGACAACGCCTTCAGCGGTCATGGAGTATATGATATCGCTTGAGTTTTCTACAAAACCGCGAAATTTTTCCTCGCTTTCCCTTAAAGCTCCCTCAGCCAGGGACCGGGCTATAAAGCCTCCGGTTTGGGCGGCCAGAGTCTCTATATAGGGATGAACCAGCGAATCTATTGAATCCTTTTGGCGGGAGCCCAAATTTAAACAGGCTATGATCCGGCCCTGATGCAGAATTGGGATAATGGCTTTTGATTGAATTGAGACCGGCATGTCCTGGTGAAGTTTCCGTACTTCTTCTTTTTGAACATAAACCGGTTTTCTTTTTATCAGCGCGGTCCAGTCCGGCGCGTGTCGCCGGTTGCCATCTTCCATGGCAGGACTGCAATCGGTCGGGCCGCGGCTGGCTATTAATTTAACCTCCAGCGGCGACTCCTGGACCAAAAAAACCGCTCCGCAATCCATGTCGCCAATATCCATGGCCGCGGTAAGGCAAAGATCCATCGTATCCTCAAGCCCCTTGGCCTCGGAAAGGGCCCGGCTCAGTTCAAGCAGCCTGGTAAGAGCAGTCTCTGTCTTTTTTCTTTCGGTTATGACCGTAGAAATTCCGCAAAGGGCTATGGGGACGCCGGTTTTATCGAGAATTTGCTGTGTGCGACAGTCCAGGATTATTTCATTGTTATCCGAGTCGTAATTGATTACCTCGCCCCGCCACTGTCCGTTTTTAAGAGTGGCGCCTATGATTTCATTTTGCGTGGCGCCTTTTTCAGGGTTCTCTCCAAATACATCAACAAAGGAGCCTAACAACTCTTCGCTTGTTTTTTTTAATCGCTTGCACCCGGATTCGTTGACATATGTAAGCCGCCCTTCAAGATCGGTAATGGCAACGCAGTCCTTGTATCTGATCGAGAGCGCGCGATTGTGAAATAAGTTCCGCCTCTATTTTCAGCCGTTCTGAAATATCTTCGTAAATAACGAATTCCCTGCCGTCGGAAAGCGTGGCCGGTCTGAATAGTATTGATTTTTCAGCGCCGCTTTTACAGACGACCTTGAATGTTCTCGGCCTCAATTGCATTGATTTCGAGCTAGTCAAATCATCAACCCAGTATTCGAGTACTTTTTGTCTGTACGCCGGATCCGGGTAGGCTTTTTCAAACCATGTCGATCCATTGGGAATATCTTCACAAGTGTACCCGAAAACTCTGGTGAACATAGGATTCAGATATTCATATTCACCTTTCGATGAAATGATCGAAACGGGAAAAGGCATAATTTCCAATATGTTCCGGAATCGATAGCCCTCATCATCGTCGATCTGACAGTTGAGCTCGGATGCACCCGGCGGTTCAGGGGCGTCTGTCAGGGAAGTTCGTGTACGCTCCTTTATGCCGTCATTATCACGTTCAAACACCCCTTCCGGGGTATGGTCAATGAGGTTTGTCAGATTGCTAGTGCAAAGATCTTTTTCACGCCAGGCCCCTCGTAAGGATTCGCCATACAGCTCAATCTCGATTTTTCTGACTTCAAGTTCATGCACTAATTTTTGCATTTCCTCGGTTGAAGATGGGGGAGGAGGAGGCGCCAGGTTATCGGCCCGCTGTTCAGCTTGTTTTCTTATCTCAGCAAATAATAGCTTTAAATTATCTTCCATGGCGAATTACCTGTGTTTGCCATAAGTTGACAGGTTCCTGCATTATCCCTAGAGTTCTTATCGGTAAAATGACGAAAATATATTTCTTTTAAATTAAGAATATTAAAATTACTTAGTCATCAGCATCGCCTTGTTGAGACGATGATCCAAGGCTAATCGAAAAATATCAAATTAGCCCTGTACTGTAAGAGGCTTGGTAAATGTTTTCTTAGGACGAGTATGACAATAACCGCCAATGTCGTTTTAAACCCAACTTTTCAGAATTAAAGCATCAGGTTTAATTTTTGTTAACGAGGCGACTCTCCAGATGGATCTTTACTTAATATGATGTAATATTGTTTCAACTACGTCCCTGCAGTGAAAATATCTTTTATATTATAACATACTTCGAGGAAAATGTGCTTATAGAATACGGAAAGCTTTATATTACCGCCCCAACAATTAGGTTTTTATTAGTATGAGGCATTGCCCTGTGTTTGTCGGAATAGAGATTGTTATATGATTACTTGTATATACAGCATTTTTGTTAGGAAAGGGCGGCCGCGCTCGGGCGTCATCTCGGACTATACCGAAAATATTTTTATCCTAACCCTCGTCCGGCAGATATACGGCTAGTTTCCAGGGGTATGCAGTATCGCCTTTTCTCGAGGACCTCGCAGGCATATCATTGATGATATGTCTATCAGCAGCAGGGCTGTCAGTGAAGGGGCGAAAAGCTTCATCCATATGACATTTGACCTTGAGGAACTAATCATCGAGGTGCACACCGCCGTGCGCCGGTTGGAATTCGAGATCGCCGGGAGGGTGTATCGGATGAATTTGTTAGCCAAAAGACAATGGATTGACAACGTAAAAGAGGTGGTCAGGACAACCTGACCACCTCTTTTTATTCGATAAAAATGGTGCCGAAGGCGGGATTTGAACCCGCACAGGCGTGGCCTACCACCCCCTCAAGATGGCGTGTCTACCAAATTCCACCACTTCGGCATAAAAAGCATTCTTATTCGGCCTTGGGTTCCGCTGGAGTCGTTGTGTCCGCCGGAACCTGTTCAGTCTGAGCCGGCGTCTGGACGTCATTCATAATGGAGTCTCCGCCGATTCGCTTATTCGCGACTATTGACAGACTTAACGACGTCGCCATGAAGATAATGGCTGCAGCGGCCGTGATTTTACTTAGAAAGGTCGCCGGTCCCCGGCTTCCAAATACGGTCTGGCTTGAACCGCCGCCGAAGGCGGCGCCCATTCCAGCTCCCTTGCCGGTCTGGAGCAGAACAATCAGAATCAGGGCGACACATACGATAACATGAACTATAATTATTGCAGTATTCATTATTCCCAAAAGAAGGCCCTGGCAGGGCCTTCATAATTTCAGTATTTTATGATCCCTAAAAAGCTGTCGGCCTTTAAGCTTGCTCCGCCGACCAGGGCGCCGTCAATATCCTCCTGAGCCATCAGCTCCGAGGCGTTCTGCGCCTTAACAGAGCCACCATACAATATCCGTATGGTGTTGGCAAGAGTTTTATCATATGTTTTTTCAAAAAATTCACGAATCATTTTGTGGGCGGCCTGAGCTATTTCCGGCGTCGCCGTTTTGCCTGTTCCTATGGCCCATACGGGTTCATAGGCGATGACAAGCTTGGCGGCGTCTTCTTCAGACAGGCCGGCCAGGCCGTCGGAAAGCTGCTCCTCCAACACCGCAAAAGTTCTTTCAGCCTCCCGTTCGGACAATGTTTCGCCGATGCAGACAATTGGCGCCATTTCGGCTTCCAGGGCGGCTTTCAATCTCTTGTTCACCGTTTCGTTCGTCTCACCGAAATATTGGCGACGCTCGGAGTGGCCTATGATGACCGTCTGGACTCCTATGTCCTTGAGCATCGGGGTTGAGATTTCAGCGGTAAAGGCGCCTTCTTTTTCCCAAAATACATTCTGAGCGGCGATTACGATTGGGCTGCCCGAGGCTGCCTTAACCGCCGTCTCCAATGCCGTGAACGGAGGCGCCAAGGCGACGTCGACCTTTAAATCCGAAGGCAGGCCGGCCTTCAATTCAGCTATGAAAGAGGCGGTTTCCGTGGCGGTCTTATATAATTTCCAGTTCCCGGCGATCAATGGACGACGTGTTGTTTCCTGGGCGCTCATTGGTTTTCTCCTTCCTTGGCCCTGCGCTTGGCGCGAGCGTGATCTTCCAGAGCCGTTATACCCGGAAGCTGGGCGCCTTCGAGTAGTTTAAGGAATGCTCCACCACCTGTTGAAATATATGATATCCTGGAGGATTCTCCGGCCTTGTGTATAGCCACGTCCGTGTCCCCACCGCCCCACGATGGTGAGTGAATAAGTGCTGGCCACGGTTTGAACCATTTGATAGGTGCCGCGCGAGAAGGCGTCGATTTCAAAGGCGCCCATGGGGCCGTTCCAAATGATGGTCTTGGCGTTGGCCAGGGCCTCGGCGTACAATGAGGAGGTGGCCGGTCCGATGTCGGCAATAAGCCAGTCCTCCGGGACTTCCTGGACGGTCGTAATTTTTGTCTCCGCCTTGCGGTCAAAACGGTCGGCCACAACGCAGTCCACGGGAATGTAGAACTTTATACCGCGTCGACGTGCTTTTCTCATGATGGATCTGGCTCGTTCAACCAACTCGTCCTCAACAATAGACTTTGAGCCGATATCATAATAAATGGCCTTTAGGAAGGTGTTGGCCATGGCGCCGCCGACAATAAGCTTGTCAACCGTGTCCATGAGGTTTTCAATCGCCGAGATTTTGGAGGATATCTTGGCCCCGCCGATTATGGCCACCAGGGGACGGGCCGGGTCTTCCATGGCGCGATGAAAATACATCAGCTCGTTCTTCATCAGGAAACCGGCCACGCAAATGGGGCAATATTGAGTGATGGCCGAGACGCTGGCGTGGGCCCTATGGGCGACGGCGAAGGCGTCGTTTACGTATACGTCGGCCAGTGAGGCTAACTCCTTGGCGAAGTCCTCGTCATTCATCTGCTCTTCAGGGTGAAATCTGAGATTTTCCAACAACATGATGTCGCCGGATTCCATCTTTTGACAAAGCTCTTTCACCTCGGGACCGATACAGTCGGGAGCCATTATCACGTCTTTGTTGAGCAGACGACCAAGTCGCCGGGCAACCGGCGAGAGGCTCAGTTCCGGAACCACCTCGCCCTTGGGACGGCCCATGTGCGAGGCCAACAAAACCTTGGCTCCCTGATCAAGGGCGTAATTAACCGTGGGGACAATGGCCCTGATCCGGTTATCGTCGGTAATGTTTTGGTTTTCGTCATAAGGAACGTTGAGGTCGGCTCTGATAAGAACCATTTTATTTTGAATGTCGACATCGTTGATACAACCGGGACGTTCTTCCGATGGTCCCATGAACGAAATTAATCCAAATCCATCAACCATGAGGTTTCACCTCCTATGCGTGGGTCGTCGTGTATCGGTCGGGGCGGGCCGGCCGGGTCGAGTCATTACCTCAAATCAGGGAGCGTTTTTCTCCGCCGAATCCTCAATTCCCGCCTGAGCGTTTGTTTTGAAAATGACAATTTAGAGTCATATTTCAGGCTATTATGCACAGGACGCATTTGAAATGCAATCGTTTTTCCGAATATTAAGAACCTTTTGGTCCAATGGCCAGAGTCATCATCAGGGCATCCTCATTATCCTCTGAATAGTAGTTTTTTCTTTCCCCGACAACCTTGAAGCCTGTTCGTCGGTATAGAGCCTGCGCCGCCTGATTTGAACGTCGGACCTCGAGAAAAATGGATTCGGCCCGGACCTCCCTCGCAAAGTCGGTCAGGTATGCCAAAAGGACTTTTCCCAGCCCCATTTTACGGAGGTCCGGCCTTACGGCGATATTGAGGATATGGATTTCATCCTGGATCAACCAGAAAATCAAATAGCCGAAAACCCTGTCTCCGTCTTTCAGGGTCAGGCAGATCGAAGGCTCTCTGGCCAACTCGGTTTCAAAGCCATCCCGGGTCCAGGGGCGTTTGAAGGATTCCTCCTCAATGGCCCAACACCTGAGTGAGATCGGAACGACGCATTGGTTCAACCGTAAGTTGATACGGGTCGATTATGTTTGATTTCATATGATGAAGAAAAACATGGCTCCCGCAAATGCAAGAGCAAAGACCATTCCTGAGCGCTTGACGTTTATCGTTCCTAATATGGAGGAAACGCCGATGAGGGGTAGACAGAAATACATCCAATCAAGCGCCGAGACTACTGATCCGGGAATTCGAGGGTAGGTATACTCTATGGCTAAAACCAATAAAGGCAGCAACAGCAATATAAAAAGTGATGCCGCTATATAAGTGAAAAGAAGACCCATCATGTTTAAAGAAAAAAAGTTTGGGGGAGCGCCCCGGCTGAGGGACAAGGCCGCGTTTTCGGCCAACCTCCCGTTAAGTCGTCTCAAACCTGATTCAATCGAAGGAAACAGGAACCGGACCGGGGGGATAACGATTAACAGGCCCAAAACAACAAAGGCTCGCGATGGTTCGGCCGGGCTCGCGGCGATTATGACCGAGCCGGTGGTGAGAATGGCGGCCAGGCATTCGTTGGGAGGCATATATCCGCCAAGGGGAGGGCGGCTGATCCAGAGGAGCTCAACCAATACGCCTACCGACAGGCCGGTTATGGGGCTTCCTAATATGAGGCCTATTATGGGACCGGCTATCAAGGGGCGGTGAATCATGACCTGAAAGGCGGCTGTTCTGTCAAGATAAATAAGTCCGCCTAAGATACCCGTAATAATCACATCCACCAACACGACCGGTCTCCTTATCGCTTACTGAAGGATTCCAATATATTACGATATCCTTTTACTGGCCCCCTAGGGACTGGGCGAACATCGATTTTTGTTCCCCCGGCTTGAAACTCCTCCAGAATTTCAAGATCAGCGTTGTCAAGGGAGACCGATGGGTTGACCGTCACCTTGCCTGGTGAACAGATGGTGTTTCCAAGGTTCAGGCGATCAAAATGGACTCCGGCGCGATAAGAGGCGAGCGCATCCTTGAGATCGGCCATAAGGAGCAGCACCCTTTTGTCTGCCCAGCGGCCGCTGGATAAATGCCTTGCCGCCTCCTGAACGCTCAATATGGCGACCTCCACGTCCGGAGGAACGGCCATCTTCATGATTGTTCGTTGTAGGGAATCCTCGGCGCTCTGATCATTGGCCACCACAAGACAGTCGGCTTTGGTGAACGGCAGCCAGGCTTCCAGCACCTGCCCGTGAATGAGACGACAATCTACCCTTACCAAAACCAGCGACATGGAGGCGTTTAACTCCTCGGGCGGCGAGATAGCAGGTCGCCGGCCACATTAATGCTCTTACGTCCATATTCGCCGATCTGTTGCGCAAGCTCGGATATACCCAGTTTATCCCTGCTCTGGGCTAATTTAATGATCATGGGAAGATTGACGCCGGTCAATACTTCCACTTTATCCTCCTCAAGAAAGGAAAGGCTGAGGTTGGATGGGGTGCCGCCGAACATGTCGGTCAAAATAACCACTCCCTGCCCCTTATCTAAACTCTTAATGGCTTTTTCGATATCAGCCATCATTGAGTCTGGACTTCCACGCCCATCTATTGAGATGGAGGTGGAATTCTCTATGCTTCCGAGAATGAATTCGGCAGTATTAATCAGCTCCGCACCCAGGCGTCCATGCGTAACAACGAGAAATCCTATCATTAATCAGCTCATTTGCCCCCCAATCTCCCGATGGCGAACGGAGACTTGGGACGTTTTTTCTTTTAATTTTTTTTGAAGTTCATTGACGATCGCCACCGAACGATGTTGTCCTCCGGTGCAACCGACTGCTATGGTCAGGTATGATTTTCCTTCCCTGACAAACAAGGGAATCTGAAATTTTATCAGATCCTGAAATTTATCCACAAAAGCCGAGGCCTTTTCGTCGGCCAGAACATAGTTGGCCACCTTGGGATCGCATCCGTTCAATTCTCTGAGCTCGGTCACGTAAAACGGATTGGGTAAAAAACGGACGTCCATGACTATATCCGCCTCATGGGGGAGGCCGTATTTAAACCCAAATGAAACCAGCTCCACCGAGATGGATTCCTCTGGCGAGGCTTGAGAGAATTTTCTGGTGATCAGCTCCCTTAATCGATGGCTTGTGAATGTGGAGGTGTCAATTATCTCATTGGCCAACTCGCGGATGTCCTGCATCTGTTCCCGTTCCAGGCGTATGCCATCCAGTACGGCGCCGTCCCGGGAAAGAGGGTGTCGCCGCCTGGTCTCGGAAAACCTGTTAAGCAGAGCCTGATCCGAGGCTTCCAGAAAGATGACCTCGACCATAAAATTCCAGGATTTTATCTGATTATAAATTTCTCTGAAATTATTAACGAATTCTTTTTCCCGCAGGTCAGTTACCAGGCCGAGTTTAAACATTTCCATTCTGGATTCGCTTTGGAGAGCCAGAAATTTAGGCAAGAGGAGCAGAGGAAGGTTGTCAATACAGAAAAAGCCGCTGTCTTCAAGGGCGTTCAGCGCGGTTGATTTACCGGAGCCGGAAAGGCCGGTGATTATGACGATTCGCCCTAATTGAGGATCATGAGCCATCTATAAACTCAGCTTGCTTGGGAATGCCGGAACGTCCGAATGAACGTCCCGGCATGGATCGTGGTTTATTCTAAAATGCACTGTCCCGAGCCGTAATCAGATCAAGGATTTCCTCCGCGCCGGACGCGGACATGAACTCCTGCCTGAATGACGGGTCCTTAAGAAGGCGGGATATTTTGGCCAAAGCCTTTAAATGAACGCCGGCCGTATTTTCCGGCGCTAATAACAGGAAAAAAAGATGCGTTGGCTTGCCGTCCATTGATTCGAAATCCACGCCTTCCTTACTTCGACCACAGGCAATGGAGAGCTCGGTGATGCGATCGCTTTTACCGTGAGGTATGGCGATTCCGTCCCCAATTCCCGTGCTGCCGAGCTTTTCTCTTTCCAACAGTACTTTTAGGAGCGCCTCTTTGTCCACATTCTTCTGTTGCGTAAGGGGTTGGCATAGTTCTTCCAAAACTCCTTTTTTGTGGCGTGAGGTCAACTCCGGGATGATAGCGTCTTTATTCAGAATGTCCAGCAACTTCATTTGTTCTATCCAACGCGTTCAGAATTTTTATTTATTCGGACATGGGCTCTATTAACCCATAATGTCCATCGTCCCGTCTATAAAGAACGTTTATTTTCTCTGTTTCTGAATTCGTAAAAACCAGAAAGGTCTCCGAGGACAGATCGAGTTGCATGACAGCCTCGTCCACATCCATTGGCTTGGCGTACATCTGCTGAGCCCTGACCACGCGGGGATGCGCCTCCTCAGACTCGTCGTCTTCGGACGAGATTACGTCGATGCGAACTTCCTTCGCCTTGACTCGTTTATTTGATTTGGTCCGCCCCTTTAGCTTTTGGCGATACCGTTTTATCTGTCTTTCCAATTTATCGACAACCATGTCGATGGCGGAATACATATCTTCGGTCTGTTCCTGCCCGTTGATCTTCAATCCATCCGAAAGAATTGTAACGTCAGCTATATGCCTGAATTTTTCTACTGAAAGGACGACGTTGACCTCAACGGCTGAATCAAGGTATTTCTCCACCCGCGAAATCTTGTCTCGGCAGTAATCTTTCAATGCGTCCGATGGTTCAACATGTCTGAACGTCACGGATAATTGCATAAATTCCCTCCTGGGATGGTTTTTTCGCCCCTTAGGGCGATGGTCAATAGTATTTCTTCCGGCGACTGGATGAGCCTATCCCCAACATCTCTCTATACTTAGCCACTGTTCTCCTGGCAATGTCAATATTGGCCCCTCGTAAAATTTCCACGATTCGCTGATCCGATAAAGGCTTTTTGGGGTCCTCCGCTGATATTATCTGTTTAATCCGTTTTTTGACGCTTTCCGAGGCCAGGGATTCACCGTGGAATCTGTTAATCGGGCTGTCAAAAAAGAACTTGAGTTCAAAAAGTCCTTGAGGCGTATGGACGTATTTATTGGTGGTAACGCGGCTGATGGTTGATTCGTGCAACTCAACATCCTCGGCCACATCTCTCAATACCAGGGGCTTGAGATACTCAACTCCGCGATCCAGAAAATCACGCTGGAATTTGACAATGGACTCCGTAACCCGATAAATGGTTCTCTGCCTTTGATGAATGCTCCTTATAAGCCACATGGCCGAACGAAGTTTGCCTTGGATGTATTCTCGCGCCTGAGGCGTAACCGCGTCTCCGGTTGTGAGAATATCTTTATAATAATTGCTGACTCTTAGCTTGGGCAGTTCCGTCTTCGTTCAGGGTGATTACGTACTCGTCCCCACCTTGTCCACGTATACGTCGGGGCTTATATATTGAGGATCTTCAGCGGAATAACCGCGTCCCGGCCTGGGTTCCAGATTTAATTATCACCTGCTCGGCCGTAAAGATGTTTTCTTTGGTGGGTTTAGAGGGCCCGGGCGATTTTGGGATAGTTCTTGGTCTCCAGGTCGTGGAGATGATTGCTGACTATCTTGGCCGCCAGGCTGTCTTCAAGATCCAACCGTCTCCAGTTGTATCAGCAGGCATTCCCCGTAGATCCCTGGCCGCGATTCCAACCGGATCCAGTTCCTGGATCATGATCAATACCGACTCGACCATCTCCACGGCTACATCCTCCAGCTCGGCGATTTCCTCCACCGAGGCCTGAAGATATTCGTCGGCGTTAAGGTTGCCAATAATCTGGAGTCCTATCAGCTGTTCAAACCTCTGTCGTCTCCTGTAACCGCCATTGCCATAACAGGTGGTCGCTCAGGGATGTTTTGGCGGATACGAAATTTTCATAACTGGGCGTTTCCTCGGGCGCCTCGAACATGTTGGGCGCGCTTGATGTTGAGCTGTATTCGCCGAGAAAATTTTCCCAGTCCATATCTTCCCGGATTTGTTCCTGAACCTTTACTTCCGAGATTTCATTTTCCGGTTTCTGAGGTTCTTCCTGGGTTCTGTCAAGGGCGTTTCTTTCTTCCGGCTCCTCTGACGACAGCCCTAAAATCCAAAATCGGATTTTCTTCCAATTCCTGGCTAATCTCCTCCGCCAGCTCGAGCCTGGATAATTGCAACAGTTTGATGGCTGCTGCAACTGCGGCGTCATAACCAATTGTTGAGTTAGCTTAAGACTTTGTTTTAGTTCCAGGGCCATAGGTCAATCGTCTTCCCGCTTTGGTGCAATTATAGGGTGAATTCTTCTCCCAAGTAAAATTTCCGCGCCGTTTCACTGGCGGCGATAGTTTCCGGGGATCCTTCCTCAAGAACCACTCCCTGGTTAAGGATGTAGGCTCTATCGCAAACCCCCAACGTTTCTCTTACGTTATGGTCTGAGATCAGAATTCCGATGCCCCTGTCCTTAAGTTGTCTGATTATGTTCTGAATGTCGATCACAGCCAGGGGGTCAATGCCGGCGAAAGGTTCGTCCAGCAGAATAAAGGCCGGGGATGTGGTTAGGGCCCGGGCTATTTCCACTCGGCGGCGTTCGCCGCCGGATAATGAATGAGCCTTGTTTTTCGCCAGATGGTCTACGCCAAGTTCCTTGAGCAATCCGTCAAGCCTGCGATGCATTTCGCGTCGGCTGATTTTCAAGGTTTCCAGAACGGCCAAAATGTTTTCTTCAACGGTGAGTTTTCTGAAAACGCTGGCTTCCTGCGGAAGGTAGCATATTCCCCGTCTCGCCCGTTTGAACATCGGCATCCTGGTGATATCGAGGTCATTAAGGCGGACCGCTCCCTCATCCGGTCGGATTAATCCGACAATCATATAAAAGGTTGTCGTCTTACCTGCTCCGTTGGGGCCGAGCAATCCAACTATTTCGCCGCTTTCCAGATGAAGGTTCACCCTGTCTATGATTCGTTTTCGACCATAGTGTTTTATAAGGTCCACCATATCCAGATTGTCGCGCGGCGCCGCGACCTCGGACATAATAGCGGCGGGGCTTGGGAGGGAAGAGACTGTCGACGGATTCATTTTCGTTTACTCCTGTCTTTTCCCTGCATCCCTAGTTTGTCCGGCGTTATCCGAGGGGGCCTGATAGAAGATCGCGTTGACCCGTTCCTTTTCGCCCCCCTCAACCACGCTCCTGTTTTCATCCAGGTAATATGTGATTTTTTTTCCTGACAAAAAATCATTTTCATTCCAGACTCTCGGTTGTCCGGTAAGTATGATTTTTCTTTTGTCCTTGCGGGCTTCATAAACGGCCATTCCAGCCAGGGCCACCTGCGTCCCCTTGGTGATTTTTACATTGCCCTCCGCCACCAGGCGGTCTATCCGGGTTTCTCGCTCGCCCGATTTTTTCTCCGAGCCCGAGGGTTTTCCCGAACCATCCGGCCATACTCCGGATTCCTGATAGTAAACTCGCATTCTATCGCAGTTCACCACCAGCTCCTCCTGTCGGGTCACCACATTTCCAGTGAAAATAACTACTCTTTCCCGGTCCACGGATTCCATTTGATCGGCGGTTATGCTGATGGCTCCGCGCGGAGCGGCGTCGCCCGTCCGAGCCTCGCTTCCCGGGGCTTGGTTGGGCCTGGCGACATTCGGTCCAGCCCACACCGACGCGGGCAGGAGCAAAAGCATTATCAATACCGGAACAAACCTATTCATCCAGAGTAAGGCCTCACATTAAATTCTTGGCTGACTTTATCAATAAACGGGGTTTATGGGAAACCAATAACCGTTTTTCCTCGGTAAAAATCGACAGACCGCTTCCCTCGAGTTCCAATTGAGGGCCGGTGAGTTTGAACGGGCCGGAAGTTGAGACAAGCTTGGCTTCGGCGTCGTAGATCAGCTCGGGCGCCGATAGGATGTTGCCCCTGAAGTCCTTGGCTTCAGCCTCTCCCATTACTTTCATTTTTTTAAGCTTTTTATAATAATAACCAGTGTTTCCGGTCAGATGGTATTCCCCCTCCCTGGAAAAAAAGGTTACGGATACATTGTCGAAAATCATAAGATTGGTCGCTTTATAATAACTCAGGGTTTCGGCCTTGACCGTCCATTGCCTGATTCCTTGAGCCATTTCAGTAAAGTCAACGCCTTTAATAACCATATCAGCGTCATTGGAAAAAAAACTGGGCGTTGAATCGAATTGATAACCGCTTTTTACCGTTTCTAAATAGCAAGCCGACGAATGCGGTGATCAAACAAATTAGAGCGAATAACAAAATAACTCTGATTTTACCCATATTCACATTTTTCCAGCCTACAGGCCGACTTTCTATAATAAATTATAAGGGTCGGCGCCTATGCTGTAAAGCAATTTTTATGCCTATAGGAAAATCAGAAATTTTTTCCTGTCACGACAAACGGTTGCGGGCGCCCCTAAATCAGTAGTATTCAGTTGTGGCCTCCAGCCATCTACCTGAGCCCCTGAGAATAAGGTCGGCCATTTCTCTGGCCGCGCCTCTCCCGCCTTTATTGCGAGAAACGTAATCCGCCTCCGCCTTGACCTCGGGAACCCGCGTCCGCGGCCGTCATGGCCAGGCCGACCCTTCTTAAAACAGGCAGATCCGGAAGGTCGTCTCCGGCGTAAGCGGTTTCATGGGGCATGAGGGATTTTTGCTCCAGCAGCCTGTTAAAGATTTCAAGCTTGTCGCCAGCTCCCTGGAAAACCTCCCCGATTCCTAACTCCGCGGCCCTTCGGGCCACGATAGGACTGGAACGGCCGGTAAGAAACACGACCTCAAATCCGGCTTTTTGAAGAAGCCGAAGACCCAGACCATCCTTGGAGTTAAAGGCCTTGAACTCCCTGCCTTCCGTCATCGTAATAGATGCGACCGTCGGTTAGAATGCCGTCCACGTCAAAAATGACCATTTTCAGGTCGGAAAAAACCTTTTGGTCGAGTTTCATTTTGTCAGGCTCCTTATTCCGATTTGACCAGGCGGTCTATTGCGGCCAGGCGCTTAACAAGAGATGGGAAGAGCTCCGCTGGAAGCGAGTTGGGGCCGTCGCACAGAGCTTCATCCGGATTGAGGTGAACTTCCATGAAAATGCCGTCTACGCCCACAGCCGCGGCCGCGCGCGCGAGATACGGTATAAAGTTTCTGTCTCCTCCTGAACTGCCGCCTTTTCCCCCGGGCGTCTGGACGCTATGGGTGGCGTCGAATATGACCGGGCTGCCGAATTCCCTCATAATGACCAGGGAACGCATATCAACCACCAGGTTGTTGTACCCGAAGGATGCGCCTCTTTCGGTGATCATTACGCGGTGGTTGCCGGCCTCGGTTATCTTTTTCAAAAACATGGGGAACGTCCCAGGGAGCGAGGAATTGTCCTTTTTTTACATTTACGGCCTTTTTAGAGGCCGCCGCCGCTTGGAGGAGACTTGTCTGGCGGCAAAGGAACGCCGGGATCTGTATTATGTCGACCACCTCGGCGGCTGCCTTCGCTTCCTCGGCCTCATGTATGTCGCTCATTATCAAGGCGCCGGTCTCCTGCTTGACTCTTTCGAGAATCCTTAATCCTTCCTCCAGGCCGGGGCCTCGAAAGGAGTCCAGGCTGGTCCGGTTCGCCTTGTCATAGGAGGCCTTGAAAACGTAGCCGAGCCCCAACGATTCGGCTTCCTTTTTTAAAAAGGAAGCCAGCCTTATTGGAGAGTCCTGGTCTTCGATAACGCATGGCCCGGCAAGGATCACCAGTGGGGCTCCCTTGCCCAGGCTGAGGTCTCCTATTCTTATCGGACTGGTCATTCTCAGCCCTTGTTTTTGCCTTTCTTGTAATCAACCGCCGCCTTGATGAAGTCACGGAACAGAGGGTGGGGTTTCATGGGGCGGGACTTGAATTCGGGATGGAACTGGCACCCCAGGAACCACGGGTGATCCGGCAACTCGACTATCTCAACCAACTCCTCGTCGGGAGAAAGTCCGGATAGCACCAGGCCTTTTTCCAACAGTGCGTCGCGGTAGTCATTGTTGAATTCATAACGGTGACGATGGCGCTCCAGGATTTCTTCCTGTTTATAAGCCGCATGAGCCTTACTGCCCGCCGTCAACTTGCACGGGTAGGCGCCCAGGCGCATTGTTCCGCCCATGTTGGAATTTTCATCCCTGTGTTCGACTTTTTGGGTGCGATAATCGAACCATTCCTTCATCAGGTAAATGACGGGATGCTTGGTGGTCAGGTCGTGCTCGGTGCTGTGCGCGCCCTCCAGCCCGGCCACGTTGCGGGCGAATTCCACCACCGCCACCTGCATGCCTAGACATATTCCGAAGTACGGAGTCTTGTTGACCCTGGCTGCATTGGCCGCGGCGATCTTGCCCTCGATTCCCCTGGAGCCGAATCCGCCGGGTACAAGTATGCCGTCAAGCGAGGCGAATATATTGTTCAGCGAGGTCTGGTCCACCTCCTCCGCATCCACGTACTCGAGACGAACCTTGACGTTGTTGGCGACCCCGCCGTGGAACAAGGCCTCGGTCAGACTTTTGTACGATTCGTGAAGATCGACATATTTGCCCACAATCCCGATTGTTACTTCATCCTTAAGTTTCTTTACCTTATTGACGAAGCCCTCCCATGCCTCCAGCCTTGGGGCCCTGGTCCAGATGTTCAGAAGTTGAACGATGCGCTCGTCCAGACCCTCCTTGTGGAAATTCAGGGGGCATTCGTAAATGCAGTCCACGTCGATCGCCTCGATAACCGAGTTTTGCTCGACGTTGCAGAAAAGGGATATTTTTTTCTTCACGCCGGAGTCAAGAGGCTTTTCCGTCCGGCCCAGGATAAGATCCGGCTGGATTCCGATGCCTCTCAAGGTGGCCACCGAGTGCTGAGTCGGCTTGGTTTTGACTTCCCCGGAGGCTTTGACGTAAGGGACCAGGGTTACGTGTATGTAAAGGACGTTCTGACGGCCGAGGTCCAGTCTCAACTGCCTTATGGCCTCCAGAAACGGCAGCCCCTCAATGTCGCCCACGGTCCCGCCGATTTCAACGATGGCCACATCGACCCCGTCGGACGCGGCGATGATATTGTTCTTAATTTCATCGGTCACGTGCGGAATCACCTGGACCGTGCCTCCCAGGTAGTCGCCGCGTCGTTCCTTGGTGATCACCGTGTGGTAGATGCGACCGCTGGTAAAGTTGTTTTTCTGACCTAGGGTCGCGTTGGTGAATCTTTCATAATGTCCGAGATCCAGATCCGTTTCGGCCCCATCGTCGGTTACGAACACCTCACCGTGCTGAAAAGGATTCATGGTCCCCGGATCTACATTTATATACGGGTCCAGTTTCAAAAGCGTGACGGTCAGACCCCGGCTTTCCATCAGGGCTCCGATGGAGGCCGCGGCCAGTCCTTTGCCTAAGGAAGACAGGACCCCGCCGGTCACAATTATTATTTTTGTTTTCATGGGCGGGAGCACCTCTTTATCTGTTTTTTTCCGGTGGAGTCACCGAATAGTGCAGGTTTAACCATGGGGCAAAGTACCTCAGCGTAGGGTGGTTGTCAAGGCGGCCCTGGTCTTTTTGAACCCTTCTTTTGCCCCGGCCGGTATTAAGGCGAATCCCGTCAAGCCTCGCCTTACGCCGCTGTTATCGGATTCCCTTTCAATGGGCGGGCAAAGGTTTTACTTGTGCTTTATGAAAAAAAAATGTTACCCTAAGACGCTATTATTGTTATCTGTTAGCTGGCGCCGATGGAATCGCAGGGGGCGTAGAGCCGCGCCTTTTTTGGTCTTAACGCTTGGGCGGGGTGAAGTCTGATGATGGTTCGAAAAATAATGAGCAAGGATGTGGTCACCATCTCCGAATCCGCGAGTCTCGAAGACGCCGTGGCTTTGATGAAGGAATTTCGATATCCGTCATCTGCCGGTTATAAAGGACGGGAGACTGACCGGCCTGGTGACCGAGGGCGACGTCAGGGGGGCGCGATTCCCCGCCATGCTTGAGGATATATCCGTTAAAGACCTCATGGTGAACGATCCCATCACAATCGGTCCGGACGGACTGCTCGAGGATGCGGCCAGACTGGTTTACCGCAACAAGATCGGATGTCTGCCCGTGGTGGATGATAACAGCGCATTGTTGGGCATCGTGACGGTGGCCGACATGCTGGCCGCCCTGATTGAGTTGATGGGGTTTTTATCGTCGTCGTCAAGAGTTTGACGTTATTCTGCCCGAACGGCCCGAGGCGCTTGAGGAGGTCTGTAGACTGATTCAGCAGAACGGCGGCCGTATAATAAGCGTCAGCACCACGCAGATACGGAAGGATCAGAAAGTTCATCTTTTTAGGTTGCAAAAAACTGATCTTACCCCTATTGTCAACAAGATGAAAAACTCCGGTTATTCGGTTGTCTCAAGTCTGGGGTAGTAAATAAAGGATGTTCAATAGGCTTCCAAAAAGGTTATCAGGCGCGTTTTTGACGGAGCGAACTCCGGCGAGCATATGTGCGTCTAATCCAACCTTTCTTCCGGAAACCGGATTGAGCGCATCTGAAATCTGTCGCCGGCTGTTTTTCAGCAAAGACTCATGGAAAGCACTCATCTGTCTCTTTATCCTTCCATGCACTTTCGGCCCCTGCGCGGGCGCCTGGATGTTTCTGACCCGAATGCCCCCCCTGGGGGGCGTCAATATAATCCCCAAAGGGGCTTCCCGCCCTGTCGGCGTTGTTTCTCATTAACCGGTTTTCAACTTGTCCGGAGTTGCGGGAAAGGCGATTTCCATTTGCAACCGGCGCGATAAAGGTGTTGTAATGTCATCAGACTATAAAGTGAATAAAACATATTCGGATATTAACGAAAAGATTAAACAGGGCCGAGCGGTCGTCATGACCGCCAGGGAAGTCATTGAGCTGGTTAAAAAGGACGGCCCGGTCAGCGTCGCTCAGGAGGTGGACGTGGTGACCACCGGGACCTTTGCACCCATGTGTTCGTCCGGGGCCTTTTTTAACTTTACCCAGAGCAAGCCGTTGATCAAGGCCTCAAAAGTCTGGATGAACGATGTGCCTTGTTACGGCGGGGTCGCGGCCGTTGATTTCTACATAGGGGCCACGGAGCCGAGCGAGGGCGACCCGTTGAACAGCGTTTATCCGGGACAGTTTAAATACGGCGGGGGACATGTATTACAAGACCTGTTGGCCGGTAAAAAGGTTAGACTGAGAGCTCAGGCGTACGGCACGGATTGTTACCCCAACAAGCAGGTTGAAAAAAACGTCACCCTGGCCGACCTGCCCTTCGCCAAACTCTGCAACCCGCGAAACGGGTACCAGAATTATAACTGCGCGGTGAATTCAACCAAAAAAACCATATACACCTACATGGGCCCCTTAAGACCAAAGTTTGGAAACGCCAATTACTGCTCCGCCGGAGAATTGTCCCCACTGATGAACGACCCGTACTTCCTCACCATGGGGCTTGGGACGAAAATTTTCCTGGGCGGCGGGCAGGGATGGATCATTGGGCCTGGAACCCAGCATAACCCGGATCCGCCAAGGGCTGAGGGCGGAACTCCGTTGAAACCGGCCGGAACCCTTATGACCATGGGCGATCTTAAGGGCATGGATCCCAGGTATCTGGTCGGGGTGTCAATGTTGGGATACGGATGCAGCCTCGCCGTCGGATTGGGCGTCCCCATACCTATCCTGAATGAGGAAATAGCCGGATACGTCGGCGTGACCGATGAGGAGATCTTCACCCAGGTCGTCGACTATGGGGTGGATTATCCCAAGGCCACCGGTAAAACCCTGGGCCAGGTCAGTTACGCCGAGTTGAAGTCGGGAACCATAAAGGTTGGGGATATGGAGATACATACGGTTCCCATGTCCTCGACCAAAAGGGCGCTTGAAATCGCCGAGACTTTAAAGGAATGGATACAAAAAGGGGAGTTCCTGCTGGGAGAACCCCAAATGCTCATTCCATCGGTCAAGCCGTAGTGGATTACGACGCCGGAGGCCGCCGAGCGCCCTCCGGCGAATTCAGCCGGCCGTTGATGCAACCGGTTTAAAAGCCTTAGGGGGAAAGATTTGGACAAGGACAGGCCGTCGCGTGTACGAGTGCTGTTCAAAAAAGCCGGGGCGTTCATTCCCGCGGCGGCGTTGCTGCTGGTCGGGATCGGGGCCTTCGCCCTGGCGCTTTTCCATGGACTGGACGGTTTAATGGTTGACGCCGTCACTGTTCCAATACCGGGCGATATAAAATTCACCCCTCCCGGAAACGGGGTTTATACGGTGTTTCTCGAGACCGAGTATAAGCTCAGCGATGCGGACAGGGGGTTTTTGAGCTCGCGTCTTAACGTCAGGCTGGAGGACGCTATTGGGGCCCTGGCGCCCATGACGTCCACAGGGTTCACCGGAAGTTACGATTTTCCGAAAAGACACGGATTTTCCCTGATGCGATTTGATATACCCCGCGAAGGGCAATTCCGCATCAGGGTGTTTCTCGAGGACGCCTCCATCGATGATTCGTCGCTTACCCTGATCAAAAATTTCGGCAAGCGTCTGGTAACAATCATTATTACCTCATTAAGTATTTTATTGGCGTTTTTCCTGGCCGCCAGCGCGGCATTGTATTTCGCGCTGAGGCCTTCGAAAAATAGTAAAGACTTTCGCCTGGAGGGGCCCGAGTGATCGGCGCGAGCGGGCCTTGCCCTTGACTTTTTAAGGATTTTTAATTAAATGGAGCAAAATATAATCGCCCCTGGCAAGGGGCCGGTTTTATCCAATGCTGACCTCACCATATTTTTCTTTCGGTCCAAACAGGAATATATGCGTGCCGGCCAGAGATCCGCGACTTCCAAAGGGAGGAATGAAATTGCATACTAATAAATCAATGGCTATCATCTTGCCGGTCCTGTTCCTGGCCGTACTGCTGGCCGCCGTACCCGTCATGGGCCAGAGCGACAAAGCCGCTGACAAAACTGACGATTCCAATGTTACAATCGCCTTGGTCAATGACGCCAAGATTGTTAAGGGCGAGCTTCAGGCTGAAATAAGCCGCATTGAACAGCAGGTCCGGAGATCCGGTCATGTTCCCTCATCCGCCGCCCTGCCCAACCTTCAGCAGATGGCCCTGGACAACCTTATCAATAGAGCCTTGCTCGAGCAGGAGGCCATAAAAAAAGGCATCGCCGTCGATGCCAAGGAAGTGGATGATCGCATAGAGGACCTTAAAAAACGGTTCCCCACGGAAGAAAAATTCAAGGAAACCCTGGCCGCCATGAACCTTTCGGTCGATGACCTGAAAAAAGATTTCGAAAACGGCCTTAGAATCCAGAAGTTTGTTGAGAAGGAATTCGTGGATACGACCACGGTGGCCGAGGACGATATAAAGGATCATTACAACCGTAACAGGGAGAGCTTCAAGCAGCCTGAGCAGGTTAAGGCCCGCCATATCCTGATCAAGGTCGACCCTAAAGACGACGACGCTAAAAAGGCCGAGGCGCGTAAAAAGATCGACGCCATTGCCGAGAGAGCTAAAAAAGAGGATTTCGCCAAGCTGGCGGAAGAGACTTCCGAAGGACCCAGCAAAAGCAGGGGCGGCGATCTCGGTTTCTTCCGTCGCGGCCAGATGGTGACGCCTTTCGAGGACGCCGCTTTCGCACTGGAGCCCGGGCAACTCAGCGACGTGGTGGAAACCAGGTTCGGTTACCATATTATCAAGGGTTGAGGACAAAAAACCCGAGGCGATCACCCCCTATGAGGATATCAAGGACCGGCTGGGCGAATTCCTTAAGCAGGAAAAAATTCGCGAAAAAGTCACCCGCCTTTCTTAAGGACGTACGCGACAAATCCAAGATAGAGATCATGGAGTCCGCCGCTTCCGAAGAAGATGCGGAAAAGGCTCCTCAGGAAGATAAAAAGAAGGCTGAATAACAGATCGGGCGGAGCGGGCGACAGACCGTCCGGTTGATTGAGCAGGAGAGGGGTGAATGAAATGAGTGATAAAATGAGCCCGTTGACCAAGTGCGTTCACGCCGGCGGTTACCTTGATCCCGCCGTGGGCGGTGTAACGACGCCCATTTACACATCATCCTCTTATCGTCTGGACGCTGACGGAGAGGTCTGCTACCCCAGGTATTTCAATATCCCGACCCAGGACCGCCGCGGCTGAAAAAATCGCGGCGCTGGAGAACGGGGAGGCCGGATTGGTGCTGTCCTCGGGAATGGCGGCCGTGACCACGGCCGTCGTCTCTTTTTTGAGGGCGGGAGATCATATTATCATTCAGAGAGATGTTTACGGCGGAACTTACCCATTTCGCGGCGGCTCATCTGGAACGATTCGGTATTGAATATTCTCTGGCCGTTGAGGGGACTCCGGCGGAATTCGCCTCATTGATAAGAGAAAACACCAAGGCCCTGTTGTTTGAAACGCCCACCAATCCTCTTTTGAAAGTCGTTGATATTGAAGCCATGGCCGCTTTGGCCAGGAAAAATGGACTGATCAGCATCATCGATAACACCTTCGCCTCCCCAATCAACCAGAATCCGCTTGATTGGGGTATCGACGTTGTATTGCATAGCGGAACCAAGTATCTGGGAGGACATTCCGATCTTTGTTGCGGGGCGCTCGTATCATCGACGAAACTAATGTCCCCCATGATGGAAACCGCGGTGAACATGGGCTTCGTACTTGCCCCGCAGGAATGCTATCTGCTCGAAAGAAGTATGAAAACGCTTGGACTCAGAGTAAGGCAGTCCAATGTCAACGGTAAGGCTCTTTGTGAATTTCTTAAAGACCACGGCCGCGTCAGGAATGTTTTTTATCCCGGACTTTCCGGCCATCCAGGCCATGAAACGGCCAGTAAACAGATGCGCGGTTTTGGCGGCATGTTCTCGGTTGAGTTGGACGGGGACGGCCGGGACGCCAAAAAAGTCGTCGACGCATTGAGGTTGTTCCAGCCATGCCGTGAGCCTGGGAGGTGTTGAATCCCTGGTCTGTTTCCCGTCATTAACCTCCCATGCCAAGCTGTCGCCGAAAGAGCGTGAAGAAGTCGGAATATCTGATTCATTGCTTCGTTTCTCAGCTGGGGTGGAGGATACCGAGGATTTGATCGCCGACCTTCGCGCCGCGTTGGAATCATAGTTCAGGGATATTTCTCATCAAGGCGTCGGCTTAGACAAGAGGGGTTTTATATGGAAAAAACTGGAGGGCCGGGTAGCCGTCGTTACCGGAGCGGCATCGGGCATAGGCAGGGAAATCTGCATCCAGTTGGCCGAGGAGGGCTGCGATCTGGCCTTGGCTGATATAAATGAGAAGGGCCTGATGGAAACCGCCCGCCTCGTCGCCCATAATGACCGCAAGGTTACTACCCATTTTATTGACGTTTCCCATCGAATGAGCATGGAGGAGTTCCCCGAGGAGGGTTGTCTCCGAGCACGAACGCGTTCATGTTCTGATCAACAACGCCGGAGCGACCGTGGTGGATACGTTCGAAAACGGCGCCCTGGACGATTTTGACTGGCTGATGGATGTAAATTTTTGGGGCGTGGTTTACGGGTGCAAGTTTTTTCTGCCTTACCTCCAGGAAGTGGAAGAAGCCCATATTGTCAATATCTCCAGCTTGTTCGGGCTCCTGGGAGTCCCCGGGCAGTCTTACTATTGTTCCTCAAAATTCGCGGTTCGAGGCTTCACAGAGTCCTCTTAGGGCTGAATTGGCCGAAACAGGCGTCAAGGTTTCAGTGGTCCATCCTGGCGGCGTGAAGACCAATATCATTCGCAACGCCCGTTTCTATAAGTCGTTCCATGGCGGGAGCAGGGAGGAGAATATTGACAATTTTGATGAAAAATTCGCCAGGACCAGCCCTTCCAAGGCCGCGGCCAGGATTATAGCCGGTATAAAAAATGATCAGCCGCGCATAATAATAGGTCGGGACGCCTGGCTCATGGATCGGATCATCCGGACGTTCCCCGTCGGCGCACAGTCCTTTCTGCGCCGGATGGCCGGCAGATAGAGACCGCTCTGGTCTGACTTCCTGAGAGTGCATGCCGGGGTCTCGTCGTCCCGGCTTCGTCTTCTTTCTGACTATCAGGGTAATAACATGCCTTTTTCTCCTTTTCTTCATATTATACGACCTGCCGCGCCCCGGAATATTGCATCCGTCGCCTTCGTCTTCACAATCTTTCCTTTGGTGAATGGATGCGCTTCAAGTCGGATGTAGGGATGTAGGTTGGGTTAGCGCAGCGTAACCCAACAACAGAAACTGCCTAAATCATTAAAAATCGACGTCGTTTTATAAAAAAACACAAACCGGCCTTGACATTATTTCACCTTTTCAACATAATCGAAACGCCTATAATACTTGCGGCAAGCGGCCGGTAAAACGTTGCCGGCGCCGCTATTCGACCATATCAACTGGTTACGAACTGGTAACCTCGCAACGTTCCGGCATGGCTTTGCGCGGCAAGGTATGCCGCCGGGCCGGCCTTGAATTCAAAAACATTACCCCCCCCACTTTGAAAGATTCGGTTGGAGCCGACGCTCCCGTCGCGGCGCACCCGTGGAAGAACCCGAGGCATGCCGCCAGGAGCTTCTCAGGATTAGTTTCGCCGACCCTTGTTCACCGGATGATGGGTTGCATATAGTGGGGAATCGGTTGTATTGAGGAGCGAAACCCGACGAAATTAACGCTTTGTGATAACGAAACCAGGTTGCGGGCGGCGGCCCGCTTAAGCGTCTTACATGGGGGGGACTATGCATCGGTATCAGGTCGCGGACCGTTCGGAATTGTTTATCCATGTTTTGCCCAAGGCGATCTTCGTTCTTTTTTATCCTTGTCGCCATATCTTTTCTGTCAGGCGCCTGGATCGGGGCGTACGCCCAGGGGGCGCCAGCGTCCGGATCAATCGGGTACTGGCCCCTGGACGGCGACGCCTCGGATGCTTCAGGCCACGGCCTCTCGGGGGTGATTCTCGGCGGAGTGCGTTTCGAGGACGGATTGTTCGGCCAGGCCGCCGACCTCAACGGTAAAAAACGGCCGCATCCTGATCGCGGACGACCCGGACCTTCGATTTACCGGATCATTCAGCATTTCGGCCTGGATCAATACCGACCGCCCCGGGCAGAGTGCGAAAATAATCTCCAGGCGGCGCGGCTATCAATTCTGGTTCCTGGGGTTGGATAACGGTGCGCCTTGCGGCGGCGTGGGCATGAGGGGATACCGGCGGGTCATCCCCAAGTCCCATCCTGGCCGCGAATGCGCCGACATGGGAAAACTCTCCCCAAACAGGTGGCATCACCTTGTATTTATCCATGACCACGCGGCCAGGGCCCTGTGGATGTATGTGGACGGCCGGGCGAGCGGTCCTTTTTCCGTACGCTCGGATTTCCAATTGCCGGCCATGCCTGGTGTTCAGACCTGCATCGGCGCCGACAGCCAGGGAACGAACTCCTTTTTCCAGGGCCGTATCGACGATCTGTCCATTTATGACCGCGCCTTGAGTCAGGCCGAGGTCGTCGCCATGTACGAGGCCGCGGAATTGCCGAGATGTTATTGGACGCAAGAGGTCGTCGAAGTGCATCAAGGGGTTCGTGCGGACGGTCGGCCGGTTCCTCCCGTACGCAGCAATCCGTCATCAATGCTGGGGCCTCTTGATTGCGGCGCCGGGGAGGGGACGTTTTACTCGCTTGGGCTTGGAGGCTGGGCGGTTCTTGAGTTCCCCCAGCCGATTGTTGACGGGTGGATTTCCATTTACGAGGCGACCCGTGAGGCCTCCGGCGGCCTGGAGAAGGCCGAGGTTTACGCCTGGGACGGATCGGACTGGGTCTATCTGGGCCTGGCGGATAATCAAGGACCCCCGGTTTTTCCCCCACAAGACGACCATGGGCGTTCCCATGGGCCCAATAAGGGGCCGAACCCGGGCCCGAACCCGGGCCCGGGATGGGGGCGGCCCCGGTCCATGCGGGCGGTGCGGACCATGCGGTCGCGAAACTAATGTCACCCATTTAAAGTGGACGGGATTTGCGGCACAACGGTTTAAAATCGTGGATGCAACCGAATCGACCAGGCGGCGGAACGGCGCCCATGCGGACGGGTTTGATATAGACGCCGTCAGGATCTGCGGGCGAATCCAGACCCAGGTCGACCCGCCCACGGTCAGCCTGAGCGTTGACGCGACGGACATAATAGCGGGTCAGTCCGTGACCCTGACCTGGGAATCCACGGACGCGGAGACCGTTGTTATCGAGCCTGGAATCGGGTCGGTCGAAACGTCCGGCTCGGTCGAGGTAACCCTCGAGGAAACCACCGTGTACACCATAACCGCGACGGGTCCCCGGTGGAACAGCCAGCGCGTCCGTAACCATTAACGTGACGCCGCGCGAGCCCACGGTCAGCCTGAGCGTCGACTCAACGGACATAATAGCGGGCCAGTCCGCGACCCTGACCTGGGAGTCCACGGACGCGGAGACCGTGGTTATCGAGCCTGGAATCGGGTCGGTCGAAACGTCCGGCTCGATTGAGGTAACCCTCGAGGAAACCACCGTGTACACCATAACCGCGACGGGTCCCGGTGGAACAGCCAGCGCGTCCATAACCATCAACGTGACGCCGCGAGAGCCCACGGTCAGCCTGAGCGTTGATTCGACGGACATAATAGCGGGTCAGTCCGCGACCCTGACCTGGGAATCCACGGACGCGGAGACCGTTGTTATCGAGCCTGGAATCGGGTCGGTCGAGACGTCCGGCTCGGTCGAGGTAACCCTCGAGGAAACGGTTACGTACATCATAACCGCGACCGGCCCCGGTGGGACGGCGAGCGCGTCCGTGACCATCAACGTGACCCCGCGCGAGCCCACGGTCGGCCTGACGGCCGACTCGACGGACATAATAGCGGGTCAGTCCGCGACCCTGACCTGGGAGTCCACGGACGCGGAGACCGTGGTTATCGAGCCTGGAATCGGGGTCGGTCGAGACGTCCGGCTCGGTCGAGGTCGCCCTCGAGGAAACGGCCGTGTACACCATAACCGCGACGGGCGCCGGTGGAACAGCCAGCGCGTCCATAACCATCAACGTAACCCCGCGCGAGCCCACGGTCAGCCTGTCGTCCGACGCGACGGACATAATAGCGGGCCAGTCCGCGACCCTGACCTGGGAGTCCACGGATGCGGAGACCGTGGTTATCGAGCCTGGAATCGGGTCGGTCGAAACGTCCGGCTCGGTCGAGGTAACCCTCGAGGAAACGGTTACGTACATCATAACCGCGACGGGCGCCGGTGGAACAGCCAGCGCGTCCGTAACCATCAACGTGACCCCCGCGCGAGCCCACGGTCAGCCTGAGCGTTGACGCGACGGACATAATAGCGGGTCAGTCCGCGACCCTGACCTGGGAGTCCACGGACGCGGAGACCGTGGTTATCGAGCCTGGAATCGGGTCGGTCGAAACGTCCGGCTCGGTCGAGGTAACCCTCGAGGAAACCACCGTGTACACCATAACCGCGACGGGCGCCGGTGGAAACGGCGAGCACGTCCGCGACCATCAATGTGACCTATCCCCGGCCCTTGGTCAGCCTGACCTCCGACGCCTCGGAAATAATCGCCGGCCGGTCCGTGACCCTGATTTGGGAATCGCAATGGGCGGACAGCGTCAGCTTCACGCCCGACCTCGGCGCGGCCGACACGGCCGGAGCAGTCTCCGTTTCTCCTTCCCAAACAACTGTTTACACCATTGACGCCGCCGGACCCGGCGGGACAACGACCGCCTCCCTGACCATCCAGGTCATTCACAAGCCCCAGGTCTCCCTCACGGCCGAGCCCTCGGTTTTAATGCTCGGCGAGAGCGCGACCCTGACCTGGTCCGCCTTGTATGCGGATACGGTTGAGATCGATAACGGCCTGGGCGTGGTCGAGGACGAGGGCGAGGTCGAGGTTTCGCCCGGTCAAACCGCGGTTTACACCATAACCGCCGCGGGCCCGGGCGGCGAGGCGACGGATTCCGTAACCATCCATGTCAGCCAGGCCGATCTGATCCCGGCGGGCGTGGATGCGTCGGGCGCGGTTGTTGACGGCGGCTCCCTGGAGATTTCGGGCCTGGTCTCCGTTGATCTGAAAAACACGGGCGCCACGGACGTCTGGCGGTCCTTTGACGTGACCGTTTTCGAGGACCGGAACTCGGACGGGGTCTTTGATCCGGCCGTGGACGCGATTATCGGCGCCCAGACCGTATCCGGCCTGGCCTCGGGTCAGGAGCAGACCCTGTCCATCCCGGTCGGCGGTAATATGCTCTTCGCGGACAACCTGATCCATGTCATGGCCGATTCGTCCGTTCAAATCCCGGAAACGGACGAGACCAACAATGTCGCCCACAGCATGGCCGACTGCGAGCAGACCCCGCCGACGGCCGGGGAATTCAATCCCGTGCTGGAGTGGAATTGGTTCGGTAGTGAGACTGTTCCTGCCTCAAACCAGGTCATGTGCACTCCGAAAGCAGCCAATCTTAATGACGACAACGGCGACGGCCTGATTGACAATGAAGACATCCCTGATATCATTTTTATTACTTTCAGCGGAGTATACGCCGATAATAATGCACGGTTACGCGCCATTAGCGGCGACGGCGGCGGCGAGTTGTTCACCGTCGTCAGTGAAGTCGCCAGCCCGGGTTTCTCGCCGGCGGTTGGGGATATTGACGGCGACGGCCTGCCGGAAATCCTGGTATTTACAAACACTCTCAATCTTCTGGCATTCGAAAACGACGGTTCACTGAAATGGAAGAGCGCTGAAACCACAACCGTCTATAATCCTGGTCGTTCCGCCATTACCATTGCCGATATCGACGCCGATGGCTTACCCGAGATCCTGATCGGCCATCATGTATTTAATAGCAATGGAACGACAAAATGGGTAGGTGACAATTCAACCAACGACGGCATCGCCTGCGCGGCCAACCTCGACCTGCAAGGGCTTCCCGAGATCGTGGTCGGAAATACCGCTTATCGGGCCAATGGAGATGTGTATTGGAGAAGTACGGCTTTAGGGCTTGATTTTAACGCCATAGGCAATTTAGACGATGATCCTTACCCCGAGGTGGTTCATGTCGGCGGCGGAAAAATTTACTTACTGGAACATGATGGAGAGGTCAAGTGGGGGCCTGTTTCGCTAGGGTCTCAAGGCGGCGGGCCGCCTACTATCGCTGATTTTGACGGGGACGGCGAACCGGAAATCGGCGTGGCTAGCAGGTACTACTATTTCGTCTTCGAGGCGGACGGCAGCCTTAAGTGGAAAAAAACGATTTATGATGTTTCGGGGGTAACCGGGGCTTCCGTTTTTGACTTTGAAGGGGGACGGGTCCGCCGAGGTTGTGTTCGCGGATGAGAATTACTTGAGAATTTTCAGGGGCTCTGATGGAGAGATACTCTTTCAAACCAGCATTGGCAGCGGCACGCTCGTCGAGTATCCGATCATTGCGGACGTGGACAACGACAACAGCGCCGAAATTGTCGTTGCGGGCAACGATTATTATGTCAGCGGCGAGAACCCGGGAATCAGCGTCTTCGGCGACGCCAACGGCTCGTGGGTGAACACCCGGAAAATCTGGAACCAGCACGCCTACCACATCACCAACGTCAACGACGATTCCACCATTCCGGCGGTCGAGCCCAATTCCTGGGAATCACACAATACATATCGTTGCAACGCATCCTCCGAGGCCCTGGCCTGCCGGGACCTCTCGGCCTCGCATCTGGTCATGGACCAGGCGGAATACCCGTCCTCCGTGGATCTGACCGCGCGGGTCGGAAACAGCGGCCGGTTGCATCTTGCCGCCGGCGTAAACGTGTCCTTTTACAACGGCGATCCCGAGGACGGCGGGATCCTGCTGGGCACGGTCCGGACCACAACGCGGCTCTATCCCGGTCAATACGAGGACGTCGCCCTGACCTGGGCGGATCCGCCTGACGGTCAATTGACCCTGTACGCCCGGGTGGACGACGACGGGACCGGCGTCGGCCGCGAGCGGGAATCCAACGAGAACAATAACCAGGCCCTGACCGTGCGCACCCTGGGCAACAACGCTCCCATCGCGGCCGGCGGATCGGACCGCGACGTTTATTGGGGGGAGACCGTTTATTTGGACGGTTCGGCCTCTTCGGACGCGGACGGCGAGACCCTGACGTACCAATGGGAGATGACCGCCCGCCCCGACAACAGCCAGGCCGTGTTGTCGGACCCGACATCCGCGACCCCGAGCTTTGTCGCCGACTCGCCCGGCGTTTACCGGGTCGAGCTGGTGGTCAATGACGGGTTTGATGACAGCCCGGCCGATCTCGTGACCATTACCTGCCAGGCCATAATCGCCCCGGACCTGGCGGGCC
>CAXXJU010000019.1:0-9844 GCA_963668145.2 Geopsychrobacteraceae bacterium | reverse complement strand
CATCGAACTGGCCGACCAGGACAGGGCCATCGCCATCGCCCAGAAATCGGAAGAGAAATCCAAGTCCCAGGCCGAGGCGGACAAGGCCAGGGCCGAGGCGGTGAAGGCCGAGGAAAAGGTGGCCACCTCCCGGGAGACCGAGATCGCGGAACGTAAGAAGGCCATCGAGCTGATCGAGGCGGCCAAAGTGGCCCAGCGCCAGGCCATAGGGGTCACCGTCTCGGCCGAGGCCGAGAAGCAGGCCGCCCAGGACAAGGCCGAGGCCGTGAAAACCCTGGCCGCGGGCGAGGCCCAGTCCGAGAGGCTCAAGGCCGAGGCGGCCGAGATCAGGTACGCCGTGGAGGCCGCAGGCAAGAGGGCCCTTAACGAGGCCCAGAACATCCTCACCCCCGAGGTCATCGCCTACAACATCAAGACCGCCATTATCGAGAACCTGGACCGGATCATCCGGGAGAGCGTCAAGCCCATGGAGGCCATCGAAGGCATCAAGATCATCCAGGTGGAAGGCTTGGGCGTCAACGGCCACGGCGGTTCCTCCGACAACAACGGCGGGGGCAACCTGGCCGACAACGTGGTCAACAGCGCCCTGCGCTACCGGGCCCAGGCCCCGCTGGTGGATTCCCTGCTCAAGGACATCGGCCTGGAAGGCGGAGACATCCACGGCCTGGCCAAGGCCCTGGGCGCGGGAGACTCGGCCGGAGGACCGGACCAGGCGGCTCCCAAAGCCAAAGCCCAAGCCTAAAGAATTCAACCGGTTCCGTCCGGAGTTCAGCCTCCGGGAAAACTTGGGCCGGGTCCTGGTCAGCCAGGCCCGGCCCCCTTTTTCCCGCCCCAGGGCCGGGTTGACCGCATTGCCGGAGATGGGTTATGCTCCGGGCCGAGTGATTCGCCTTACCCCTCCAACAGCGGACGGAACATGTACGATCTATTGATAAAAAACGGCCGGCTCCTGGACGGCTCCGGGGCCCCGGAGACCAGGGCCGACGTGGCCGTGCAGGACGGCCGGATAGCGGACCTGGGCGACCTGGGCCGGGCCGAGGCCAAGGAAACCATGGACGCGGCCGGGCTGGTGGTGGCCCCGGGGTTCATCGACGCCCATTCCCACGCCGACTTCAGCGTCTCGGCCTGCCCAAGCATGGACTCGGCCCTGCGCCAGGGCGTGACCACGGTCGTCGTGGGCCAGTGCGGCATATCCATGGCCCCCCTCCTGGAGGGAACCAGGGACCGGGTAATCGACTACCTGAAAATCCGCAAGCCGCCCTCCCCCTGGGAGGAGTGGTCGGGTTTCGGCTCCTACCTGGATTACCTGGACCGGCTGGCCCCGGCCTGCAACATCATCACCCTGGTGGGCCAGGGCGTGATCCGGGCCGGGGTCATGGGCTTTGCCGACCGCAGACCCACCCGGGCCGAGCTGGACGAGATGGCTCGCCAGGCGGCCCTGGCCATGGACGCCGGGGCCTGGGGAATCTCCACGGGGTTGATCTATCCGCCCGGGGTATATTCCCACACGGACGAACTGATCGAGGTGACCAGGCCGGTGGGTGAACAAGGCGGGTTCTACTTCAGCCACATCCGGGACGAGGGCGACCGGCTCCTGGAATCCATCCAGGAGGCCCTGACCATCGGCCGGGAGACCGGGGCCAAGGTCCAGATCAGCCACCTCAAGGCGGCCTGGCCCAGGAACTGGTCCAAGATGGAGGCCGCCCTGGAGACCATCGGCCAGGCCCGGGCCCAGGGGTTGGACGTGGCCGCGGACATGTATCCCTATACCGCGGCCCACACCGACCTGAAGGCAGCCCTGCCCAACTGGGCCTACGAAGGCGGCAACGCGGCCACCCTGGAGCGGCTGAACCACGGCCCCACCAGGGAACGCCTGGCCCGCGACATGGTCACCGAGGGTTTCTGCGCCTCCGCCACCTGGGACCGGGTCATGATAAGCCGGGCCAGGAACCGCCCGGAATACGCGGGCAAGATGGTCTCCGACCTGGCCGCGCAGGCGGGCCAGAGCGGCGAGGAGTGGGTCTTCGACGCCCTGATCGAGACCGACCTGGACGCAGGCATGATCGAGTTCATGATGGACGAGGGAGAACGTCCGGCTGGGGCTGGCCCATCCCCTGGTGGTCATAGGCTCCGACTCCTCGGTCCTGCCCGATTCCGGGCCCCTGGCCCAGGGCAGCACCCATCCCCGGGGCTTCGGGACCTTTGCCCGGGTCCTGGGCAAGTACTGCCGGGACGACCAGCTGTTCTCCCTGGAAGAAGGCGTCAGCAAGATGACCGGCCGCACAGCCCAGAGGTTCGGCCTGATTGACCGGGGTCTGGTCAAGCCCGGGGTGGCCGCGGACCTGGTGGTGTTCGACCCGGACACGGTGATCGACCAGGCCGAGTATGGAGACCCGTTCCACTACCCCACCGGGGTGGAGCACGTGATCGTGGCCGGGGTTCCGGCCATTCGGGACAAAAAGCCCACCGGGGCCAGGTCCGGCCGGGTCCTGCGGAGGACCGGGAGCGCGGCCTGAGCCTGTGGTCCGGGTGTCTTTAAAAAAACTGCCAAGGAATCGGGCCGGGGAGCACGTGGGAAACACGCTCCCCGGCTCTTTTCCCGGCAGCCGCGATGGCCGGTCCGGGGGATCAAGCCCGCTGAAAAGCCTCCCGTGGCCGCGCCATAAATCTCATTAATAGGTTGTTAATTATAAGATGATTTATTTCCGCCCTTACCGGAGTTATTTGCCGGAGTTCCGGCCGGGAGGTTTTGGTCCGAAAAACGTCTGCCAAGCCGGACGCGGTTCCCAAACCCTGATTGTTATCAATATCCCTTCTATCCCCATTTCAGTCTTGGCCGGGGATAATTTTTAGGTTAACTTCATAATCGTCGGCTCATGTCTGCTTCCAGTACCGACCACCATCCCCCATGGCAGCTGATCGGAACAAACCTGTCAGGTGGGTTCCTGGATGGTTTTCTTCAATACCTGGTTAAGGAGCAACGGCCGGTTCGGGCCGCGGAAATACCCAAAACGGAGGACCGTAATGAAATCAAGATCGCTGACCCTGTTCGCCCCACTGATGTGCCTGGGGCTTTGCCTGTTCATGCTGCTGGGCGCTCCGGCCCGGGGCCTGGCCGCTTCGGACACGCTGGTCTACGGCCACCAGAGCAAGATCGGCACCCTGGACCACTACAAGACCAGCAGCGGCATCTCCTGGACCATCGGCTACCTGATGTGGGATTCCCTGGTGGAGCGCGACCCCAAGACCAACAAGATCATCCCTGGCGCGGCCGAGTCTTGGAAGACCCTCGACGACACCACCTGGGAGTTCAAGCTCCACAAGGGCATCAAGTTCCACAACGGCAACCCGCTCAACGCCGAGGCCGTGCGGTTCACCATCATGGAAGGGATTCTGGACCCGGAGCGTAAATCCAACAAGGCCGGACACTTCAAGTGGGTCAAGGAGGTCCAGGTGGTGGACGACCTGACCTTCAGGATCATCACCACTGATCCTTACGCCCTGGTCCTGGACCGGCTGTACAATCTCTATGTCTACGACCCCATCTCCACCAAGGCCAACGGGTTCGAGAGCCTGGCCGAAAACCCCATGGGTTCCGGCCCCTACAAGTTCGTGAAATGGGTCCGGGGCTCCGAACTGGTCATGACCCGCAATCCGGATTACTGGAAAAAGGACGTGGCCAAGATCGAGAACATCAAGATCAGGATCATCCCGGAGGCCTCCACCCGCCTGGCCGAACTGATCAGCGGCGGGATTCACTTCGCGGAGGGCTTCCCCAGCGACATGATCGATTCCCTTAAAAGCTCGGACAAGATCGTGCCCTTGATCGCCCCCACCGCAGAGGTCAACTTCTGGCAGTTCGACTCTTCCGGCCGGGCCTCCCAGACCCCCCTCATGGACAAGAGGGTCCGCCAGGCCATCTGGCACGCCATCGACCGCGATGCGATCATGAAAAACGTGCTCAAGGACATGGGCACCGTGGTGAACACCCCGGTCAACCCCCTCATGTTCGGCTATGATCCGGACATCAAGGGCTATGCCTACGACCCGGAAAAGGCCAAGGCCCTGCTCAAGGAAGCGGGCTATGAAAAGGGCTTTGAGCTGGACGTGTGGCAGTACGTGAACCACCAGAACTTCCCCAACCAGGCCGCGGCCGGGTATCTGGAAAAGGTGGGCATCAAGGTCAACCTGAAAGACTACATCGGCAACGTGGGCCACATGGTCAAGCTCCGCAACTCCGGCAAGATCACCGGCGTGGGCAACTTCGAGTGGATCACCGCCATCCTGGACGCGGACGTGACCCTGAGCGCCTGGTTCACCTCCGGCACCAAGGACTACACCCGCGACGAGGAACTTGGCAAATGGCTGGAGGAGGCCGGGGCCACCCTGGACATGGAAAAGCGCAAGGAATTGTTCAAAAAGGTCCAGAAAAAGGTGATCGATGAGGCTTACTGGATGCCCTTCTACACCCTCAAGGCCCTGGCCGGCCACAGCAAGGACCTCCACGTGGAGATGATCGCCGGGCAGATCCCCTGGTTCAAGGGCGCCTACTGGGAGAAGTAGACCCGACTGAACACACCCCGGCGGGATGACAACCCCGCCGAGAGATGGACAACGCGGCCGGTCATCTGACCGGCCGCGCTATTTGGGAACGGTAAGTGTCAAAACACGCCCCAAATTTTGATGGACCGCCAATTAAATCATTTTAATGAACATATGTAATATTTTAACCTCAATCTGCTCCTATAAATATCCAAACAATCAAAGGCTGGCGAAGAAATTTATTGGGCGGGGGGAAGATTTTTTATTGACTTTGGTTCGTGGTCGAACTATATTTCGAACCATGAAAGATGAATCACAAAAATCAATCATTGATCGGATTTCCAGAATTCGAGAATCTGCCAACTTTTTGATTGAACGTGAGCTCAATTCACGTGGAATAGAAGGAGTTGTCCCTGCTCACGGTGTGGTATTTGCGTATTTATTTCAACAGCAGGGGCCTGTACCTATAATATTTCTGGTGCAAAAATGCGGCCGGGCGAAATCGACTGTGACTGGCATAGTGAAAACCCTTGAACGGCACGGATATATATATAAGCAAGCCTCCCCGGACGACGGCCGTTCCTTCCATATTGGACTTACCGAAAAAGGGTGGTCTATCAAATCCGATTTTGAAGAAATATCTGAATTATTAATACAAAAAGTTTTTGGGGACATGTCCGGCAAAGATAAGGAGCATCTTGTGAAGTTGTTAGCGCAGATTGAAAAGAACATGCGCTGATTTTTTTTAACTTTATAGTTCGGCCACGAACTATAAAGTTTTTACCAAGATCGAAAGATATAAACGAAATACGGTCTATTAGGAAAATACAACCAGGCACATATTGAGGATGCCGGGTAATTATAATTAACATGCTGATATCAGGTGGAACCTATTTCCTCCCAGCCAAGAAAACCCATAAGGAGCACAAAATGGAAAAATCGGGAAAAAACTATAAACTGTCTTCGGTTGAGGATATTGAGCAAGCTGTACGAGCTACGCTTCATGAAAAACTATCTCTCACCGGTACGGAAATTTCAATAAATGAATTGCCGGCTGGTGTTTCCGTACCTTTTGTTCACTCACATAAAGAGAATGAAGAAGTGTACATTATCCTGGAAGGCAAAGGCCAACTGTTTATCGACGGCCAAGAATTCAATGTTGAGCGAGGTAATGCCATCCGTATAGATCCTGCCGCCGAAAGATGCTTTAAGGCGGATAATGATAGTGCCATCAAATTCATATGCATCCAGGCCAAGGCGAACAGCCTGGCCTGGTTCACTGAAACCGACGGCGTTCCCTGCGAATCAAAACCGTCATGGTTGTCGTAGAGACTGTCCCAAAATGAATTCTCCGTAATTGCGAGCGGTTTTTCCTCCTCAAGGCGGATGTTCAAATCGAAACACAGGCCTGGTTGGGCCAAGTCGAGGAAAGATTTGGACATCCAACGCCGGAGGAGGAAAAACAAGCCGCGTGTGGAAGAAAACTCATTTTTAAGAATATTCATAATTAATATTGACATTCGCTCCATAAAGGTTATCTTCAGTTAAGTCGAGCCGGGCTTTGTCCGGCAAAAGTTCCTGAACTACGATTGCCACAGTCAAAAGTAAGCTCCGGAATTCATCCGGAGTTTTTTTTTTGTTCGGCAAGTGAGAAAGAAGAGAAAATGACCTTTAAACAATTCGCATTACACCCCGCCGTCGCAGCCGGCGTGACGGCAGCGGGTTATACAAGCCCGACCCCCATCCAGGATGAAGCCATCCCGCCGGTCATGAGCGGCAGGGACGTCATGGGCCTGGCCCAGACCGGGACCGGGAAAACAGCCGCGTTTGCCCTGCCCATCCTTCACCGGCTTATGAAGGGCAAGCGGGGACAACCCCGGGCCCTGGTAATCGCCCCCACCCGGGAGCTGGCCGAGCAGATCCACCAGTCCTTTATTCTGCTGGGCCAGAAAATCCGTCTGCGGAGCGTCTCCATTTACGGCGGCGTGGGCATGCAGCCCCAGATTAAAAAACTCAGGCAAGGGGTGGATATTGTCGTGGCCTGCCCGGGCAGGCTTCTGGACCACCTGGGACAGGGAACGGTCAACCTCTCCAGCTGGCTGGAGGTTCTGGTCCTGGACGAGGCCGACCACATGTTCGACATGGGCTTTCTCCCGGACATCCGCAAGATCGTCGGGAAAACCCCCCAGGCCCGTCAGACCCTGCTTTTCTCGGCCACCATGCCGGACCAGATCCGGGGCCTGGCCCAGGAAGTGCTGAGCGACCCGGTCACCATCAAAATCGGCACGACTGCGCCGGCCGAAACGGTCCGCCACGCCCTTTACCCGGTGGCGCCGCAGCAAAAAACCCGGCTGCTGATCGAACTGCTCCGCCAAAACGACACCGGCCCCGTGCTGGTATTCACCAGGACCAAGCACCGCGCCAAGCGCCTCGGCGAGCAGCTGGCCAAGGCTGGTTACAGCTCCACGTCGCTCCAAGGAAACCTTTCCCAGGGGAAACGACGGGCCGCGCTGGACGGCTTTAAGAGCGGGGAGATTACCGGGTCCTGGTGGCCACCGATATCGCGGCCAGAGGGATCGACGTTTCGGCCATATCGCACGTCATCAACTACGACATTCCCTCCACGCCCGAGGCCTACATCCACCGGATCGGCAGGACCGGCCGGGCCTCGTGCACCGGCGACGCCTTTACCCTGATCACCAAGGAAGACGCGGGAATGGTCCGGGCCATAGACCGGATTCTCGGGACCCCCATCGAGCGCAGACGCCTTCCCAAATTCGAAGGACGCCGACCCCCGAAAAGGCCCAGGCAAGCCGTCCCCCCAAAAGGCGCAATCCGGCCGTCCGAACCGCCGGGCAGGCCTATTGACCGTAACCTGTTGATACTCGCCGGGCAGTGCTTCGTCCGCTTGGATTGGCCGCCTTGGCCAGGGAAAGCGGAATCTCAACCCGGAAAGGGCTGAGCCCATCGGGTCCTCAGAGAGTTGATGGACGCGATGAATGGAGATCCCTTGAGCAACCAATGTTCTTGGGATTTCCATACCAGTTCCCCAGTCTTCTTCCCCTTTTTAAAATAAACCCCCTAACATTGTTTTTGGCTATGGCTCCTCGCGATGATATTGTGCCATAATCCCGTTCAACGGCTTTCCCGGCTGTTCCTGTTTTATCCAACGCGCGCAGACCAAGAGAGGGACCATGCCCCACCCCCAAGCCGCTTCCCCCGCAAACCACCATCCGGCCGCCCCCAACCCTGCCGGGCGATACCGCTACCTGGTCTGCCTGCTCATCTTCCTGTGCTACTTCCTGGTCTATTTCCACCGGGTCTGCCCGGCGGTCATCGCCCTGGATATGCAAAAGGCCTTTTCCGTGGGCGGGACCCTCCTGGGCCTGCTGGGTTCGGCCTACTTTTACTCCTACGCGGCCATGCAACTGCCGGTGGGGCTGCTGGCCGACAGCTGGGGGGCCCGCAAGACCGTGTCCGCCTCATTCGTGGTGGCCGCGGTTGGGTCGGTGCTCATGGGAAACCGCCTCCAACCTGGGCGTGGCCATGGCGGGCCGGGTCCTGGTGGGACTGGGCGTTTTCCACCGTGTTCGTCTCTGCAACTACAAGCTGCTGGCCGAGTGGTTCGAGCCCAAAAGGTTCATCATCATGGGCGGGCTGTTCCAGGCCGTGGGCGGCATAGGGGCCCTTTCGGCCGGGGCGCCCCTTGCCCTGGCCTCGGAGTCCCTGGGCTGGCGGGCCACCCTGGTGGTCATCGGCGGGGCCACCCTGGTCATGGCCGGTCTGGTCTGGCTGTTCGTCCGCAACCCGGCCCCAGGAAAAGGGCTGGCCGCCCATTGCCGGAGAGGTCGCTCCGGCAGGTCAATCCTCCCCTTCGGCCAGGAATCGGCCTGGTCCAGGGGATCAAGACCGTGGTCAGGGCCTGGGGTTTTTGGACCATCGCCCTGACCGCCTTTTGCGGCACCGGGGTCTCC
Source organism: Geopsychrobacteraceae bacterium (assembly GCA_963668145.2). Lineage (GTDB taxonomy): Bacteria > Desulfobacterota > Desulfuromonadia > Desulfuromonadales > Geopsychrobacteraceae > Seleniibacterium. Next base: position 1,328 of record CAXXJU010000019.1, on the reverse strand, counting down.
TTTGCCCTGGCCGGGCTGTGGGGCGGCCCCCTATCTGATGCACGTCTACGGCATGACCAAGGCCCAGGCCGGCACGGTCATGAGCGGGTTCGCCCTGGCCCTGGCTGGTGGGCGGGCTGATCAACGCGACCCTGGCCAACCGTTTCGGCCGCAAGCCGGTCCTCATCGGCTGCTGCCTGGTCCTGACCCTCATGTGCGGCTGGTTCTGGCACAGACCGGACCACCAGCCCCTGTTCATGCTCTACGCGCTTTTCTTCTTGTTGAGCATCTGCGGGGCCGGCACTGCGCCGGTCATCGCCTCGGTGAGCAAGGAGCTCTTTCCGGTGCACATCGCCGGGACCTCGGTGGGGGCCTGGTAAACCTGTTCCCCTTTTTGGGGGCGGCCCTGTTCCAGGTGGCCATCGGGGCCATGGTGGGCGCGGGAGGACAGGTGGAGGGGGCCTATTCCCTGGCCGGGTACAAGAGCATGTGGCTGTTCTGCCTGGTGGCCTCGGCCGGGTCCCTGGTTGGCTCCCTGCTGCTGACCGAGACCACACCCGGACAAGAAAGGCAAGCGGAGTAAAAGATAAGTATGGTTGACCCGGAGGATCAGAAAGTCAGCCTGGCCTCCAAATACATGGCCGTGCCGTAATCCCCGAACTCGGTGCCCGGCGAGATTCCGCCCTGGGTGATTGCGGTTTGGTTTCCGATCCCGGCCAGGACCCCGGCCCGGAGCAGGATCCAGTCGGGCCAGATCCCAGCTCACCCCGCCGGACAGGACGGCCGAACCGTCACCCAGGTTCTGGACCCAGGTCAACTCGCCCTTGATCAGCGGGGTGATCTCGTAGCCCAGATACAGGGCCGCATACCATCTGCCCGCCAAATACATCTCGCCCTCTTGGAAGCTCCGGCTTGCCTGGACGCGCGAGTATCCCTTTTCATCCCCGGCCCCGTCCGACTGGAACAACACCTCGGCCACCACTTCCAGGTCGAACGGGAACCGGTAGTCCCAGGCCCGCGCAGCCCCCTGAACATCCTGGAATCTCCCATCCGGCCCTGTCCTTCGGCATACCAGCCCGTTTCGCCCAGGTCGCCGGAAAGGGCCAGGGCCAGGGTGGGGACGGCCCAGGGAATATCCTCCGTATGCGGAAATGTTCCAACCGCTGAACTGGAGAGCGGTCCGGACCACCCCGATGCCCTGGTCCAGCCCGTCGTGATGGGCCACCCCGATCAGCTCCAGCTCCCCGCCCTGGGCCAAGGGATGAGTCAACCGGATGGCGTCCACCCCGTTCTTGTACTCGCTGTAGGTGGTCAGGGTGGGCAACGGGGCGAAGATGTCGGTGGGGTTG
>CAXXJU010000018.1:0-365718 GCA_963668145.2 Geopsychrobacteraceae bacterium | reverse complement strand
GCATGAGCCCGGCTGACCTCGTACAAGCGGTTGTCGGCGGCGCTCAGCTTGACCGTGCGCCGCGTTGCAGTTGTTGACCGACACCGATTTGCTCTCCCTCGGCAAGCTGGCCGACGCGATCCGCCGGCGCAAGCATCCCGACAACCGGGTGACCTTTGTGGTCGACCGCAACGTCAATTACTCCAATGTCTGTGAATCGAAGTGTAAATTCTGTGCCTTTTACCGCAGCGAAGGGGATCGTGACGCTTACCTGCTCAGTTATGCCGAGATCTTTGCCAAGGTTCAGGAACTGGTTGAACACGGTGGCACCAGCTGCTGATGCAAGGCGGCTTGCACCCGACCCTGAAAATCGACTGGTTTGAAGAGCTGTTCCGCCAGCTCCATGAGCGCTTTCCCCAGGTCCAGATCCATTCCCTGTCACCGGCTGAAGTCACTCATATTGCCCGGTTGTCCGGGCTGAGCATGACAGACTGCCTGCGGCGACTGCAACAGGCCGGGCTGGCCTCGGTGCCGGGGGGCGGGGCCGAAGTTCTGGTCGATGATGTCCGCCAGGAAATCTCCCCCAACAAGATCGGCTGGAAGCAATGGGCCGCGGTCATGGAAGAGGCCCATAAGCTTGGCATGCGCACCACTGCCACCATGATGTTCGGCAGCCGCGAACAGCCGGCCGATATTGTCGAGCATCTGTTTCGAATCCGGGAAATTCAGGAGCGGACTGGTGGTTTTACCGCTTTTATCCCCTGGACCTTCCAGCCGGATAATACCGAGCTGGGCGGGACGACTGCGACCGGCGTTGAGTACCTCAAAGTGCTGGCGTTATCCAGGATTGTGCTGGATAATGTGGACAATATCCAGGCCAGCTGGGTCACTCAGGGAGCGCGGATGGCTCAGGTCGCTCTGTTTTTCGGGGCCAATGATATGGGCGGAACCATGCTTGAGGAGAATGTCGTCGCCGCAGCGGGCTGCTCGTTTCGCATGTCCCAGGCCGAGATTGTCGAACTGGTCCGTGGTGCCGGTTTCATCCCCGCGCGCAGAACCACCGAATATCAGCTTCTGCAGGAATATTAAGACACGAGCCTGCTTCGGTTAGTGCATATCTACCTGTAAAAATAATGTTTTTAATGCTCCTCTTAAGTTGAAGGACGAGTCAAATGTTGCCGATGCGAAAAATTATTGCCGAAATGGCGGGGTATGTGCCCGGCTTCCAGCCGGATGAGAGTGGTTGGATCAAGCTGAATACCAATGAAAACCCCTATCCGCCGTCGCCCAAAGTGGCCGAGGCGATCCTGGCCGAGGTCGCGGATGATGGTGCCAACCTGCGCAAGTATCCGATGCCGGCAGCAGGAAGCGCGGCGTGCGGCTGCGGAGCTCTACGGGTCGATCCGTCCTGGGTGATTATGGCCAACGGTTCGGATGAACTGCTCAACAACCTGATCCGGGCCTTTGCCGGGGGAAGGGGAGGAGATCGCCTATATCCACCCGTCCTATTCCTATTACCTGACCCTGGCCAATATCCAGGGCGCGCGGGTGCGCACCTTCGCCTGACCGATGATTTGCAGATCGCTGATTTCCCGGCCAGCTACGAGGGCAAGCTGTTTTTTCTGACCAGCCCCAATGCTCCGTTGGGGTTCCGCTTTTCCAACAGTTATATTGCGGATATCGCAACCCGCTGTTCGGGAGTTCTGGTCGTTGATGAAGCTTATGTCGATTTTGCCGACCACAGCGCTATGGATCTGGTCAAAGAACACGAGAATGTGGTGGTCACCCGAACCTTCTCCAAAAGCTATGCTCTGGCCGGGATGCGCCTTGGTCTGGCGGTGGCCCGGCCGGAGGTTATTCAGGCCCTGGACAAGATTCGTGATCACTATCACCTCGACCGCCTGGCCCTGGTGGCAGCGACGGCCGCCCTCAAGGATCAGGATTATCTGCAGATGACTGTCAACCGGGTGCGCGAAACCCGTGACTGGTTCTGCGCCGAACTGCGTAAGATCGGTTATCGGATCGAACCGTCGCACACCAATTTTGTCTTTGCTGAACCGCCTGATCGTTGCGGGCAACGGGTTTATGACGAGCTCTACGCCCGCAAAATCCTGGTCCGTTATTTTTCCGATCCGCTGCTTAAGCACGGCATGAGAATTTCCATGGGAACCCGCGAAGAGATGGAAACCACTTTGGCGGCAATGGTGGAAATTGGCTGATCTGCCCTTTTCTCCTCAGCAGTATGTGGCGCAATTGCTCAATTGGTACCGTCACCAGGGGCGGGACCTGCCCTGGCGGCAGAGCCGCGATCCTTATCGGATCTGGCTGTCGGAGATCATGCTGCAGCAGACCACGGTCGCCGCGGTGCGCGGTTACTATCAGCGTTTTCTGGACAATTTCCCAACGGTTGAACGGCTGGCGGCCGCGCCTCTTGAGGCGGTGATCGATCTTTGGGCCGGGCTCGGCTATTATTCCCGAGCGCGCAACCTGCATGCCACGGCGCGGATCCTGGTTGAAGAATATCAGGGGCGTTTCCCGGCGGATCCGCAGCAGTTGCAGCAACTGCCCGGGATCGGTCGCTCAACGGCCGGGGCCATTGCCGCGTTGGCTTTTGAATGCCGGGCAGCGATTCTTGACGGCAACGTGCGTCGGGTGCTCTGTCGGTTGTTCGCTTTTGATCAGCCACCGCGTTCAACGGCGGCCGAGAAACAGCTCTGGGCCTGGGCTGAGCTACTGACCCCGGCTGAGCAGGTGCATGATTATACCCAGGCGATCATGGACCTGGGTGCCACCGTCTGTACGCCCCGCCAACCACAGTGCCCCGAATGTCCGCTGGAGCAACTGTGCCAGGCCCGTTGTTTCGGCTTGGAACAGGACTTGCCCGTTAAACAGAAAACCAAGCAGATCCCGACCCGCCATGAACTGACATTGTTGGTGGAAGAAGATCAACAATTTCTGGTCCGGCGACGCTTGACTGATGGTTTTCTCGGCGGACTCTGGGAATTTCCCTGTATCAGTCTTGCTGCCGATGAAGATGTCCAGGCCAAGCTGGCCTGGTTCAAAGCGGATCTGGGTGTTGTCGGCGAAGCCGAACCGCTGGGCGAGGTGCAGCATGTTTACAGTCATTTCCGCCTGCGAAGTTATATTTTTCTCGTCCAGGCGGAACAGCGTCTGCTGATTGCCGATGCGGCCGGCTGTTGGGTTCGACAAACCGAACTGCAGCAACTGGCCTTGCACGGCGCCCATAAGAAAGTTCTCGGAAAACTACTGAACCACGGAGTTTAAATGTCTTTACCGCCAATTCTGACTACCACCGAAGAGATTGCTCAACTGGCGACAAGGTTGCGTCAACATGCCGCTATCGCCGTCGATCTGGAAGCTGACTCGATGCACAACTATCTGGAGAAAGTCTGCCTGCTGCAGTTTTCCACCCCGGATGAGACGGTTCTGGTCGATCCCCTTGCCGATGCGGAGTTGACGCCGTTAAAACCGGTCCTTGCTGATCCGGCTATCCGCAAGATCTTTCATGCCGCAGACTATGATATCCGTTGCCTGGCACGGGATTTCGATATCGAGATCAGTGGCTTGTTCGATACCATGATCTCCAGCCAGTTTCTTGGTGAAGAGCGCTTCGGGCTGGCCGATGTGCTGAAAAAATATTTCGGCGTGGAGCTGGACAAAAAATACCAGCGGGCCGATTGGTCCCGGCGTCCCCTCTCCGACGAGATGATCCGTTATGCGGCGGGGGACACCTTCTACCTCCATCGGCTGGTTGAGATTCTGGAAGAAAAACTGATTGAAAAAGGTCGCCTGGAATGGGTTCAGGAAGAATTCCAGCTGTTGGAAAAGGTACGTTTTACGGTTCATGAAGGACCGGAATTCCTGCGTTTTAAGGGAGCCGGGACCTTGAATCCCCGCCAGCTGGCGGTTCTGGAAAGTTTGCTGCAATGGAGGGATAGCGAAGCGCAGCGTCGGGATTGCCCACTTTACAAGGTGCTGGGGAATAAACAGGTGCTGGAACTGGCCCGGGTCATGCCGCAAGGACGTAAGGAGATGACCGCTGTTCCCGACCTGGCTCCGCGTTTGGTCGAGCGTTATGGCGGCAAGCTGGTATTTGCCGTGGCCCAGGGACTTGAAGTCCCTGACAACGAATTGCCCCACTATCCGCGGATGCAGCGGCGGGAAAAAGACCCTCAGGCGGAGCAGCGCTTTAACCGCTTGAAGGACTGGCGCAAGAAAAAAGCGGAAGCTCTTGAGCTGGATCCGGGCGTGCTGATTAATAACGCCATTCTTGAAGAGCTGGCCAAGCGCTGGCCCAAGCAGGTTGCGGAGTTGGAGGATATCCCGTTGATGAAGCGATGGCAGGTGCGGGAGTTGGGGACGGATATCCTGAAGGTGTTGAGGAAATAGTTGGCGGACGCTGGCTATTGCTCATGGGTATTGGCTGTCGGTGAAATTGGGGGATAACACCCCCATCCAGACCTTCCCCCATCAAAGGGGGAAGGAGCCAAGGACCGAATGCCATCAGACCAGCCAATGCAGTAGTTACCCAGTCCGCCAGTATGAGAAGCGCAGCTTCTCGTCGGGCGCATTCGACGACGATACGGTCGGTAGCGGCCATGATCCGTGCATAAATGTAATGGTAACCAACCCTGCCGAACCATCAGCGACCAGAGCAGCGCTGATCCCTTTCCAGAACAAACGAAAATCCCGAGCAATCAAAAGGCCATTTTTTGCCTTCTTTTTGTGGGCCTGGACAAAAAGAAGGGCGGCTGCGGGGCCGCGACCCCGCGACTTTGATTGTGATCTTGAAATTTAACTGCAAGATCGAAACATCTCGTTAATTAACAACAGAAACCGTCGGGTCTCGGCCCGACAGCCGACCTCCTTTTTTTTGATCGCAAATAAAAAGGAGGCAAAAAAAACTCTTTGATTTCGCGGGATGAGAGGCCCTGTTGTGTTTTATCAATGGGGTGCGCTGAGAGTAGCTCCGTGGCCTGGGATTGAAACAGAGACCTCTCACACCTCCGAAGCATGGCTATGTGGGAACCGAATCGGCGCAGCATGAGCCCCGAAAAAGGCAAGCCTTTTGACGGGGCAACGAAGTCTCTGGAGAGACTGGCTCTGCGTTTCAATGTGAATAGCAACAGTGCTTCCAGAAGCAAAAAGACAAAAGCTGCATCAATTCAGCTACCGTGCCAATCCCGCAGCCCCAACCTCCGCCAGTACGAGAAGCCTCGCTTCTCGTTCAGGCGCATTCGACGACGATATGGTCAGTAGCGGCCATGTTCCGTGCATAAATGCAGCGGTGACCAACCCTGTCCAACTATCAGCGACCAATGCATCCCTGCTTCATTCCCGGAACAAACGAAAATCCCGAGCAATCAAAAGGCCATTTTTTGCCTTCTTTTTGTGGGCCTGGACAAAAAGAAGGGCGGCTGCGGGGCCGCGACCCCGCGACTTTGATTCTGATTTCAGAGGTTTAGATTTCCTCTGCAATAAGAAAACTCTTCAATGATTAACAACAGAAACCGGCGGGTCGCGGACATTCCTGAATGACGCTAGTTTAAGCAACTTTGCAGTAAACTCGGGACTGTCCCCAGGGTCATCGGGGGCTGTCCCAAGAGTTTGCGAGCCATGAAACTGTCGCGGTTAACACCGCAAAGACCTGGGACAGTCCCCGTGCGGGGACAGTCCCGGTTTTGCTGCCAGCGACTCTTAAACTAGTACCATTCCGGACATTCTTCGCTTATTTAGGCCCCAATCTGTTTCGCTCCAGCACCGGCAAAAGGGGTGGAAGTCAAAAGCCCCAGGCCTATATAGAACAAACTTCCACGTGCCGCCGGGATGAAACGCTTAAACAGAGTTAGTTTCCATCCGGAAACGGCTTTTTTCCGCTGTGGCAGCGTCAATCTGCAGGCTTACTTGTGCGGCGTAACGGTGTACGCCTCCGCGCAAGCCCTTGATGTCCTTGCCACAACGGAAAACTGCTCGTTTCCAACCTGAAAACTTAATGATTGCCATCCAGTGTCTCAGGATGGCAACGAGTTAGCTTTTGGGCTCGGTCATGGTTGCCGGATCGAGCAAGCGGTCGAGAACATCCGCCGGGACCCCGTCGGAAAGAGCCAACTCGCGCAGGGTTTTTCCGGTTTTGTGCGCCTCTTTGGCCAGCTCCGCCGAGCGGTCGTAACCGATCTCCGGGACCAGTGCGGTGACCAAGGCCAGACTCTTTTCGAGCAATTCTTCGCAGCGTTTCTCATCGGCCTGCAAACCGGCCAGGCATTTTTCTTCAAAAACCTTGATGCCGTTACTCAGCAGCTCAATGCTCTGCAGAATGTTGTAGGCGATGACCGGCATCATCACGTTCAGCTCGAAATTTCCTGACATCGCTGACAGGGCAATAGTGGCATCATTGCCGAATACCTGGGCGCAGACCTGCATCAGGGATTCGGCCATAACCGGATTGATCTTGCCGGGCATGATGGAACTGCCGGGTTGGACTGCAGGCAGCACCAGTTCACCGATCCCGCAGCGCGGGCCACTGGCCAGAAACCGGATGTCATTGGCAATTTTAAACAGGCTGACGGCACACCCCTTAAGACAGCCGCTGGTGGCGACCAGGGCATCCTTGGCCCCCTGGGCTTCAAAGTGATTGCCAGCTTCGCGAAATGGCAGGCAAGTGTCACGGGCGATGGCGGCGATGGTTTTGGCCGCGAAAGAGGGGTGGGTGTTGATGCCGGTACCGACTGCTGTCCCGCCCAGGGGCAGTTCGTAGAGTCCGCTCGAAGCGGTGGCGAGTCGTTCCTGGGCCATCTCTACTTGGCGGGCGTAACCGGAAAAGACCTGGCCCAGTTTAACCGGAGTGGCATCCTGCAGGTGGGTGCGGCCGATTTTTAGAACATCCTTGAAGTCGACAGCTTTTTGGTCCAGTTGCCGGAACAGCTGTTCCAGCGCCGGTAGCAAGGCCTTGTGGAGCTGTTCCGCCGTAGCGATATGGATCGCGCTTGGGAAGACATCGTTGCTCGACTGGCCCATATTGACGTGGTCGTTGGGATGAACCGTTTTGCTGCCGATGGGTTGCCCAAGAAGTTGGGCGGCACGGTTGGCGATCACTTCATTGACATTCATGTTGCTGCTGGTGCCCGAGCCGGTCTGGAAGATATCGACCGGGAACTGAGCGTCCAGTTTGCCGTCGATCACTTCGCTGGCGGCCTTACCGATGGCTTCAGCCAGCTCGCCGGAAAGCAGCTCCAATTCGCGGTTGGTGACGGCGGCATGTTTTTTGAGCAGGCCCAATGCACGGAGCATGGGGCGGGGCAGGGGGATTCCCGAAACCGGGAAATTATTGATAGCACGGGCGGTCTGTGCCCCGTACAGGGCATCTTGAGGCACCTGCATAGCGCCGAGGGAATCTTGTTCAGTCCTGAACTCTGTCATACTGTTTCCTTTCCATCTTATATGGCATCTTTGGCATATATGCTTGCCACTTATGTTAAGCATATCTTCGATCCGGCGACTGTCAAAGGCGCTTTCCATAGCCTGATCCATCCGCTATGATGCCGGCCATGCAAACTTTAGCCTTACTGCTGATTATTGTATCCGCTTTGATGCATGCGCTGTGGAATCTGCAGGTCAAAAAGAGCGGTGACAAAACTATTTTTATCTGGTGGATGTTCCTCTGGGCCTGGGGCTTGATGTCTCTGTCTACTGTGGTGCTTGGGTTTTACCCAATTCTTTCAGCGCGTTCCCTGATGACTGCGGCGGGTGCTGCAGTCTGTTTTGTGCTGTATCATTGGCTCGGCGGCTTTGCCTACCGCGAAGGCGATCTGTCCGTGACTTATCCTTTGGCCCAGACTGCCATGCTGTATGTGCCGATCTGGGGTGTCCTGTTTCTTGGCGAACAATTGACCGCGACAGGGATTTTCGGGATCCTGCTCATTATCCTTGGCGCATACTGTGTTCAACTGCGCGCACTGTCCGTGCAGGAATTGCTGCGACCATTTACTCAGCAGGGGAATCGCTCGGTCCAGGCGGCGCTGCTGGCCGGTTTTACCTATTCCATCGGCGCGATTATCGACAAGACCGGAGTCGACACCTATTCCGCCTACCGATTTACCTATACGCTGGTCTTTTTCATGGTTGTTTATATGTCCCTGAACCTGCTGCGACCTTGTTATCGGGGGCGGGTGGTCCAGGAACTGCGGCGGAATCCCACGTTGGTGTTATGGTCCGGGCCGACGGTATTCGCTTCCTTTCTGACCTTTCGACTGGGGCTGCAACTGGCCCCGGTGAGTTACGCCGTGCCGGTCCGTCAGGTTAGTCTGCTGATCGGGGTGTTGATCGGGCTGATTTTTCTACGCGAATCTTACGGCCGCATCCGCCTGGCCTCGGCTACGTTGATCTTGACCGGGGTGGTGTTCGTCTGGCATGGCTGAGGGCGGTGGTTGAAAAGGGCTGCCGACAGGTCTATGCTAATAGCCTGTTCGCCATTTTCGTGCGTAGATTGCTGCCTTTGCGTTGGTGAATTGGCGTCCGGCAGGGGCTTTCCCGGGGATGGTTTGGAGAATGAATTGATGAAAAATATCGCAAATTTCCTGTTTGAAGTCGGCATGCTGAAACGGACGCCGCGGACCGGGTTTCAGTTCCTCGGCTCCGGCGCCCAATCGGTGGCCGAACACAGCTTTCGCACCGCCATGATCGGCTATACTCTGGCACAGCTGGATGGCAAGGCTGATGTGGCCAGGGTCCTGCAGCTTTGCCTGTTTCACGATATTCCGGAAGCACGCACCGGCGACATGAACTATGTCAACAAGAAGTATGTCCGGGTGGATGAGGAAAAGGCTATTGAAGATCTCGCGAGTCAGCTCCCTTTTGGGGATGATTATCGGCAGACGGCCCTGGAATATATTGCCCGCGAGACCCCTGAGGCGCAGCTGGCCCACGATGCCGACCAACTGGAGATGATCCTGTCCCTGAAGGAACGCAAGGATCTCGGCAATCGCTATGCCGATGAATGGTATCCTTATTCACAGCTGCGGTTGAAGACTGAGGTCGCCAAACAGCTGGCCGAAGAGATTTGGGAGACTGATTCGTCGAAGTGGTGGTTTGATGACGACAAAGAATGGTGGGTCAATGGGAGTAGAGAGTGAATGCTGCACGCCATCTGCGTTGTTGTGGGGAAAATTCCGTCCTCAACGTAGCTATCGTTACGCCTGCGGGTGAATTTTCCCCACGCCTAGCAGCTGACGCACATCATTCTCTCTTGGGAATTTTATAGTTCGTCTGACGATTGGTGTGGATCAATTCCTTTTTCTCCACGGTTTTGGAAAAGCCTGCAATCCTTGACCCTTGCGGGGAGAAGTGGTATCAATTTTCGTTTGAATTCATCAAATCCAGCGCATGGAGGAATAAATCATGCTCGATATCAGATATCTGCGGGAAAATTTTGACGCTGCAGCAAAGGCTTTGGCTAACCGTAGCGGCGCCATCGATCTGTCCGCCTTCAGTGGTCTGGACCAGCAGCGCCGCGAGCTGTTGAGCGAAGCCGAGGCCCTCAAGGCCGAAAAAAACAAGGTCTCGGCCCTGATCGGGAAGACCAAGGACAAAAGCCAGGTGCAGGATGAAATCGTCCGCATGAAAGAGGTTTCTTCGCGGATCAAGGAATTGGACGATCAATTGCGGAGCGTCGAGGAGCAACTCAATGAGCTGCTCATGGGCATTCCGAATATTCCCCATGAAAAGACCCCGGTCGGGCAATCGGAAGAGGACAATGTCGAGATTCGCTGCTGGGGTGAAAAGCCGACCTTCAGTTTTGCTGCCAAAGCACACTGGGATATCGGAGAAGATCTCGGGATTCTTGATTTCGAGCGGGCCGGCAAACTGTCCGGAGCCCGTTTTGCCCTGTACTTCGGGGCCGGCGCCCGGCTGGAACGGGCATTGATCAATTTTATGCTCGATCTGCACACCGGTGAACACGGCTATACGGAAACCCTGCCGCCGTTCCTGGTCAATCGGGCTTCTATGACCGGAACCGGCCAGCTGCCCAAGTTCGAGAGTGATCTGTTCCACACCGAGGAGGTCGATCTGTTTCTGATCCCGACCGCAGAGGTCCCGGTGACCAACATTCATCGGGACGAAATCCTTCAGGAAAAAGATCTGCCGTTGGCCTACACGGCCTATACGCCCTGCTTCCGCAAAGAGGCCGGTTCGCATGGCCGAGATACCCGCGGTTTGATCCGCCAGCATCAGTTTAATAAGGTCGAACTGGTCAAATTTACCCGTCCTGAAGATTCGGATGCCGAGCTGGAAAAACTGCTCAACAATGCCGAGAAGGTCCTGCAGCTGCTCAAGCTACCTTACCGGGTGGTTGATTTGTGTACCGGGGATATCGGTTTCTCTGCCGCGCGGACTTTTGATATTGAGGTCTGGCTGCCCGGGCAGGATTGTTATCGGGAGATTTCTTCCTGCTCCAATTTCCGTGATTTCCAGGCCCGGCGGGCGGCGATCCGCTTCAAACGGGAAGGTGGCAAGAAGGCGGAACTGGTCCATACCCTGAACGGCTCGGGGCTGGCGGTTGGACGGACATTGCTGGCCGTGCTTGAAAACTATCAGCAGGAAGACGGTTCCGTGGTGGTCCCGGAAGTCTTGCGGCCGTACATGGGCGGGCTGGAAAAAATCACCAAACGTTGATTCGACAGCGACCCCCATCTGCGCGGGTCAGGGCAAGAAGTCAATAAAAACCCCGACAAAGGATATTCCTTTGTCGGGGTTTTTTGCTGCGCAGCCGGCTGCCCTGCTCAGTCCTGGGCGATTTGACTGGTCGCTTTTTCGATAACGAAACGTTGCAGCATTTCGCGTAAATGAACCGCCTGGCCTGAAAGCTCTTCTGCTGCAGCGGCACTCTCTTCCGCGCTGGCCGTGTTCTGCTGGGTGACTTGATCGATCTGGGCCAGTCCGCTGGTGACCTGGCTGATCCCCTGTGCCTGCTCATTGGACGCAGCGGCGATTTCTTCGAGCAGGTCATTGACCTGGTTGGTACCGGTCATGATCTCCTTCAACGCCGTTGCCGTTTGATGGGCCAGTTGGTTCCCCTTGTTGGTCAGAGCGACCGAGCCCTCGATGAGTTCGGCGGTTTCCCGGGCTGCTTTGGCGCTACGGGCGGCCAGGTTACGGACCTCTTCAGCGACCACAGCAAAGCCTTTGCCATGCTGGCCGGCCCGGGCCGCTTCGACTGCGGCATTGAGGGCCAGCAGGTTGGTCTGGAAGGCAATTTCGTCAATCACCTTGATAATCTTACTGATATCCTGACCGGCCTGGTTGATCTCTTCCATCGCCTGTACCATATCGGCCATTTGCCGGTCGCCGTTTTCCGCGGCCAGCTTCGATTCGCCCGATAACTTATTGGCGCTGGTCGCGTTTTCCGCGTTGGTACGGACCTGGCCCGCCATCAGATTCATGGATGCCGTAACCTCCTCCAGTGAACTGGCGGATTCCGTAGCCCCTTGGGACAACGCCTGGCTACTGTCCGAAATCTGGGTTGAACCGCTGGCGATCTGTTCTGCGGCGGATTGAATGCCGCCGACCATGGCCCGTAGCTCGACCAGCATGTTCTTAAGTGCCTGGCCGAGTTGATCGTTGGGGGAAGCGAGGTTGACTTCGGCAGTCAGGTCTCCTTGGGCAATGGCTTCGGCTAACTCACTGCGGCCTTGCAGGTTTTTGGCCATGCCGACCAGTACCGAACCGAGTTCGCTGATTTCGTCTTTGGCACCGTAGACTTTACATTCTTTACAGTCGGCGATTTTTCCATTGAGAATCTGGGGACAATCAGGAGCGGGGTTGAAGCTTCCCGATTCGACCCAGCAATAGGCTTCGCGGCCATAGCTGCGGCAGTCTTTTTTTCCGCAATTGGTTAGCTTCGAGCAATTCATTGCAGTACCCATGGGCAGATTCTGATTGCGCGTATCACCTTTGCTATACTGAGCAATAGCGGCAAAAGCACGGTGCAGCGGATTGGTAATGCTGCGAGAAATCAACCAGGAAACAGCGATTCCAAGCAAAATAGATATCAGCAGGCCGACTTTTAGAGTTGTGTCTGCAGAACCCAATAATGAAACAGCATGCCGGGTCATGGTTTTGGTCTGCTCAATGCCGCTGAGTGAACCGGCCCTGGCTTCAGAGACAATCTCGTTGCCGATGTCCGTACGCTTTTTCGTCCCGGCGATGTTCTGTTTCCAGTATTTCAAATAGACCCCGGTTAATCGTTGGTAATCCTGGGCGGCGGTTAATGTTTCCTGCAGCATGACTTTGACCTGCGGATCGTTGGCGGTGTCCGCAAGGTTGCTCACCAGTTTTTCGATCGTCTTGAATTCGTTTTGTTTGTCCTCAACCAGTTGTGGGTTCCGTTCGACCAAGGTCCTTAAAATAGCGACCCGGACGGCCGTTCCAGCCGTGATCACATCATCAATAATAGCGATATTTCCAATGCCACGTTGTAACTGCTCTGTTCCGGTGCCGCTTGCCATCGCCTGATTAATAATTTCCCACTGCTGAGAACGGTACGCTAAGCTGTTTTTCATGAAAGTTCCAGCGGCTTTGGTGAGCTGCTTTCTGGTCGCCTCGATTGCCGCGGTGTTTTCTTGTGCTTCAGTAATCAGCCTTTCAAAATCAGCCAGCTGTTTTTTGCTGTTGTTAATGCTTTCGGTGAGATGGTTGAGATTTTGTGAATGGTCAACGACCTGGCTGGAATTTTCGAGGGCACTATGCAGCTCTTTGATTGAGTTCTTGGCCGCCTCGATATCAGCCTGGTTGGCGCTATAAGAATAGTCGAGCATAGCGGCGGTGGTTTGGAATGTGCTGCGTTCAATTTGGTTGGCGGATTCAACCAATGGGACATATTCCTGGTCGAGCAGCTTGGATTGATGGGACACTTTCTGCATGTTGCTGACCGCCAAATAGCCCATGACACACATCAGCAGAAGGAGCAGGCTGAAACCCGAACCGATTTTTTTTCCTAACTTGAGCCTTTTGAATGACAGTTGCATTGTTGGATACCCTCCAGGTGGTGGTAGTGAAGTGATAGTGGTAGGCCCCTACCCATGTAGAATGCATGCAATTGAATGATTTTATTGAGGGGGTCCTCCTTTGGATGATGAATTGAACTGGACATAGCCATCATCCTGATGCCCATAATAATAGAGAAAAGTCTGAGGGAAGCGATCAATCCTGGCAAGGATTTATTTTGTTTAATTATTTAAGTTAAATCTTGCTATTCTTTAAGTCAAGACTTTTTAATGTTGCTAAGGGGTAAAAAATGTATTGAACTCAACGAGCTTGATGCGAGCTGCTTAATAATAATTCCCTCTCCCTCCTTTGAATATTTACAATAGGTTGCCCTATTTAGGGGGAATGATTTTCCGTGCTTGTTTTCATCCTGCAGGTCGTGTTATGCATACAGGCTCCCTGTTTGGACAAGCCTCGGTAAAGAGGCTTTGCGGGGAGGCTGTGAGCCAAATAATGCGATAGAAAAAACTTGTGCTTTGGTCTTGCATTTTGCCAAGTTTTTGGTTACATTCCCCAAGTTTTTCGATAAGCTTATTTATTGTCGAGGGCTACGGAGGAGTGGCCGAGTGGCTTAAGGCGGCGGTCTTGAAAACCGTTGAACGAAAGTTCCGTGGGTTCGAATCCTACCTCCTCCGCCACTTGACAAAAAGAAGGATGCTTTTTAGGATTCGAAGCGAGCGCTGACTTAATGTCAGAAGAGCGGGCAGGAACCACCCCGATGCTGGTGACAAAGTGGGCGAATCCTACCTCCTCCACCTGTAGAGGGTTTGTGGGGGTAAAAGCGAAAAAAGGGCTGACGTAAGTCAGAAAAAAACTTAATATACAAGTTGCGGAGAGGTGACCGAGAGGCCGATGGTACGCGCCTGCTAAGCGTGGGTACGGGTAACCGTACCGAGGGTTCGAATCCCTCCCTCTCCGCCATTTTTATTCAGCCCGATTATCGTTCTCGCATGACAGTGTCAACAGAAAAAGGTTGACAAATTCTCCCGCGTGAGCGATAAAGCTGCTCTTTCAATACGCGCCACTAGCTCAGCTGGATAGAGCGTCTGACTACGGATCAGAAGGCCGGGAGTTCGAATCTCTCGTGGCGCGCCACTTAAAAATAAAGCACTTAGCTAACGTTTAGCTAAGTGCTTTTTTGTTAGTTTATTACTCCGATCCTTCTCCCCCTTCTGACCTTATCCTTGGCCGCCAGGGCGGACCGTGTTTTTTCTTACTGAGAATTTTTGAAAACAGCCTGATAGTCGTCAGGGAATAAAGCTTTTCTTTCTGTAGTTACTTTGTTAGTGTTTCGTAATGAATTGATGCCTCCCTGATGCCTGACAGAGTTCTTACCCGATGAAACCTGCGACCAAGCAATATTCTTTTCGTTTTTTGGGATCCGTTACGGTAGAGAGTGATGGGCGGCGGCTGGAGGCGACATTGCCGCAGAAGGGGCTGGCATTGTTGGCCTATCTGGCAACAACCCCTGGGGTGCCACAGGCGCGGCGCAAGCTGGCCGATTTCTTCTGGCCGGAACTGTCTGAAGAGGCTGGCCGAAATAACCTCAGGCAGGTACTGCTGGGGTTGAAGAGAACTTTGGGAGCAGCTGCTGAACCGCCCTGCCTGATCACGACCCGTAATGAAGTTTGTTATCAGGCTGTTGGGCATTGTTCTTCGGATCTGGCTGATTTTTTAGTTGAAATTCCTGCCTGTCAAACCCTCACCAACAGTGACGACTGTGCTGTTTGCCTGCCCGTCCTGCAAGCCAAGGCCGATCTTTATCGCGGTTCTTTCCTGGAAAACCTCATGCTGGAAGGCAGTCCGGAGTTTGACAGTTGGCTGCAGGCCCAGCGGGAAAGACTGGAGCAGCGGGCGCTGTTTTTGCTGGAGCGGATTTCTTCCTGCTATGAAAATCAGGGTCGACTGGACGCTGCGCTGGCGGCGGCGGAGCGTTTTGCTGAACTGTCCCCCTGGAGCGACGAAGCTGTACGCAAGGTCATCCGTCTGGCGGCATTGTCCGGGCAGCGCGGGTTTGCCCTGAATCGGTATCAGGCGTTCTGCCGAACCCTGAAGGAAGAACTTGGGGTGCAGCCGGAAAACAAGACACGGCAGCTGGCACAGAATATTCAGAACGGCGAGCTGCTCACCTATCTTGCCCCTGCGGCTCCGTCGCTTGAAAGCGTTGCGGAACTCCCTTCACAAAGTCTCGAACGGCGGCAGGTCACCATCTGTTATTGCCGTTTGCTGCCGCTGCTGGCAGGAGATCCGGATGAAGAATATGAACTGCTGAAAATGCCCTTGCAACGCTGCAAAGAGGTTCTCCAGCGCAGCGGCGGATATCTGGTTGAAAACATGAGCGGCGCTGGCGTTCTGGCTTATTTCGGGTTCCCGCAGGCCCGGGAAAATGTGGCTGCGTTGGCGGTCAATGCTTCGTTACGCCTGAAAAATCTTGATTTGGCAGGGGTTGGGCTGCATATCGCTATCCATAGTGGGCTGGTGCTGAGCGCTATGGACAAGTTGCAGCCGGATGTGATCGGCAGGATAACCGGGCGGGTGCTGGAGTTGGCCAATCTGTCGGCGAACAAAGATATTGTTATCAGCCGAACGGTTTATGAACGGGTGCAGAATTTTTTTGAGTGTCGCGAGGTGGTAACTCGTCCGGTTCCGGGGGGGGCGATTGATGAGCCCTGCTATCTGATTGTTGGGGCCGCTTTCAGTGAGAGCCATCTCGACCGGTTGGCCGGGATGCCGCCGCTGGTCGGGCGCGAGCAGGAATTGGCCACGCTGAAAGAGTGCTGGGCTGCCGTAACCAAAGGGGCGGGAAAAGCGTTGCTCGTGCAGGGCGAGCCGGGGATCGGTAAATCGCGATTGCTTAGCAGCTTCAGGGAAATTTTGCCGACAACGGACTGTCTGATCTTGGATTTGAGATGTTCCTTTGAATTCAGTCAATCTCCTTTTCAGCCGGTTATCAATCTTCTTCAACGCTGCCTCGGTTTTCAGCCGGGCGAGGATGCGGCGGCCCGCTCGGCAAAGCTGGCGGACGCGATCTCGGTGCAATACCCCGAGGACAGCGGTCGGGTTTTGAGTGTGGCGGCCGAGTTGCTGGCTGTGCCGCTGAACGGCCGGGACCTGGCCTCGGGTATCACCGCACCACAACGGCGGCAGTTGACTTTGACCCTGCTGCTGGACCTGCTGGCGAAGCTGGCCAGCCAGCGATTGGTGCTGGTCGTTGTCGAGGATCTTCATTGGAGTGACCCGTCAACACTGGAGGTCCTGGCGCTGTTGCTGAAGCGGGGTGTTCCCAACGGGGTTTGTTTGCTGCTCACGGCCCGGCCGGAGTTCGCTCCGCCCTGGCAGTCCGCAACCGTTGCTAACATCCGCCTCGGGCCATTGTCGAACCGGGACATTGCTGCCATTGTCGCCGCAGTGGGGCCGGATACCGGATTGCCATTGCGCCAACAGATTGTCGACCGCGCGGATGGCGTTCCTCTGTTTGCCGAAGAGCTGAGTCGGTTGCCGGCAGGTGCAACTGAGAGGGATGACCCCGTGGTGCCAGCCAGCTTGCATGACCTGCTGGCCGCCAGACTGGATCGCCTGGGCCAGGATAAGCGGTTAGCTCAGCTGGCAGCAACGATCGGCAGGGACTTTCCCCCGCAGCTGGTAGCATTATTAACTCTTTTGGATGATGAAGAGACGGTCGCGGCTCTGTTGCGGTTAAAACAGGTTGGTCTGGTGACCATCCTCGCGGCTGACCGCTGGCAGTTCCGGCATGCTCTGTTTCGCGATGCGGCATATCTGTCGCAGACCCGTACCGACCGAGAAGCCGCCCACCTGCAGATTGCGGAGATTCTCACTGCCGACTACTCGGAGATCGGCAGCGTCCAACCCGAATTGCTGGCCTATCACTGGACCAGTGCCGGAGCGGTTGAGCCGGCCATTAACTGTTGGTTGCAGGCGGGGTTGCAGGCTCAGTCCCACAATGCCCATCAGGAAGCGGTCAGGCATTTTAATGCCGGGCTTGCTTTGCTGCCGCGGCTGGAACCGGAGCAGCAAAGCATGCGCCGGGAATGGCAATTCCTGGTTGCTCTGGGGGCGTCGGCCTATGCCACGGAAGGCTATGCTTCTCCCCAGGGTGCTGCCGCATATTTGCGCGCGGTTGAGCTGGGGGAGCAGAAGGATTTTCCGGAGCAGAGTTTTCCGGCGCTCTGGGGGCTGTGGGCCGGAGCCAGTTCCCATGCCAACTGGGGGCATTCCCTGCATTTGGCCAAGCGGCTGGTCAAAATCGTTCAGAACGGGAAAGATCCGCTGGCTCGCCAACAGGGGTACTTTGCTCTGGGAAATGTCCAGTTCTGGCGCGGTGAATTCCTGGAATCGCGGCGCTGCCTGGAGAAATCGCTTCGGGAGTACCTGCCTGAACGGCATACTGAACTGGAGAGCAGTTACGGGGAAAACGCCTTTGCCACCGGCAATGGATATCTGTCCTGGAACCTCTGTGTGCTTGGTTTTCACAGGCAGGCGCTGGCCGTCGGGCAACGGGCCGTAGCCGAAGCCGAGCGCTGTGGTCATCCCTTCAGTCTCGGTTATGCTCTGACGTTCTTGACGGTTCTGCAGCGGATGCGCAGGCAGCCCAGGTTAACTCTTGAGCTGGCGGAGCGGACCATTGCTCTGGCCCAAAAGCATGATTTCCCGTTATGGCTGGTGGGAGCGACCGTGGAGAAAGGCTGGGCCAAGACCATGCTGGGGCAGCTCGATGGTCTAACGGATATCCAGTGGAGCCTGGGACAGGTTGCTTCGCTGATGAGCGGAATCTCGGTGATCTTCCTCGAAAACCAAGTGGATAGTCTGCGTTGTGCGGGACAGACGGAGGACGCATTAGCGGTTATTGAGCGGGCTTTTGAGCTGATTGAGCAGCTGGATGATCATCATGCCGAAGCAGAGCTGTATCGGCATAAAGGCCTCTGCTTGCAGCGGTTGTCCGCCAGCAATGCCGAACCGGCTGAGGCCTGTCTGCGGCAGGCGCTGCAGATCAGCCGCAGGCAGGCCGCCCTGCTCTACGAACTGCGTGCCGCAACAGCGTTGAACCGGCTGCTGACCCGGCAGGGGCGGGGTGAAGAAGGGCGCCGGCTGCTGGCTGATGTCTGCCGGCGTTTGAACTTGACCTATGCGCCTCCCAATTTTTCTGCCGTGGTGGTTTGATCTTTCCCCACCGGGTTTGAAAAAGACTCGGGGGGCACTTTTTCAACAACCGGTTAGGCCCACCAGACCGAATAGCTGCCGCTGTAGGTGATTTTTTTCAGCGCGGTGGTTTCTTTACGTTCTTCATCCAGCTGAATGAATTCGACTTTGAGCTGGAGCAATTGCGGACCGTCGATCCGCGCCCAGATGTTATTTATCCGCTCCATAGCGCCGTAGTGACGGGAATCCGTTTTGCGGCCGAGATCCTGCCTGCTCTTGACAATTTTGAATTCCAGACACTCCGGATCAATGCGCTGAATTTCACCTTTGATGGATTTAGCCAGAATCGGTTGTGGGTCGAGCCCGAAGATCTGGGCGATTCGACAGATATCTTCTCCGGCCAGGGAATAGCCGATACCTTCATATTCTTTAAACTCGCGCCAGCCGAGCACCTCACTGCTATGCTCCGGCGAAAGACACACGCCACTGTCATGGAGTTCGACCAATTCGACCGGCTTGAATTCTTGTGAAGGCATAACATCTCCTTGGAAAGGGGGTTATAGTTGAGGAAGATAAAAAATATTCACATCCTGATCTTGAGCAGTCCTGGCTGATGAAAAGCGTTTATGCGATTTGGTATATATATTTATAATCGGATAAAATATACAAGAAAAGGGATAAATTGATTATTACCAGAAAGATGTCGTGTTTTTTGGATTTTTCTTTCAAAACAGCAAATTTTTAGGCGTAAACTTTCTTCCAGGAGGTTTTGGCGGCAATGATTTCAGTTGCACGAGAACCGAGCGGGCAAATTTATGACGCCGATAGACTGGCGTTTTTAATTGATGGTGAGGCTTATTATCGGGCCGTTGCCGAAGCGTGTGAGGCCGCACAGCGCTCTATTTATATCCTCGGCTGGGATGTCGACAGCCGCATTCGGCTGCGGCGGGGCAAATCCGTCGCTGAGGAGTCCTTTGGCGCTTTTATTGACGGCCTGGCCAGAACGAAACCGCAGCTGGATATTTATATCCTGGAGTGGGATTTTTCCATGCTCTATTCGCTGGAGCGTGAAGCCTGGACCATGCTCAGCTTTGGTTGGATGACCCACGAGCGGGTCCGCTTTGCCCTTGATGACAATCACCCGGTCGGGGCGTCTCATCATCAGAAGATTGTAGTGGTGGATGATCTGGTTGCGTTCACCGGTGGTTTCGACCTGGCGAGTTTTCGCTGGGATACTTCGGAGCACCGGCCGGAGAATCCGCAGCGGGTTGATAACGGCAAGGCTTACGGCCCGGTCCACGACGTGCAGGTAGCCGTGAGCGGTGCGGCGGCAACAGCCCTTGGCAACATTGCCCGCCAACGCTGGGAAAGGGCGACCGGCGACCGCTTGGCGCCGCCCGGAAAGGTTGCCGGCGACCCCTGGCCGGAATCGGTCAGTATCGATCTGGAACAGATTCCCCTGACCATTCTTCGCACCGCACCGGAACATGACGGGGCAACGGAGGTGCGTGAGATTGAACAATTTTACCTGACCGCGATCGCCGCGGCCAAGACGCTGATCTACATCGAAAACCAGTATTTTTCGTCCCATGTAATCGGCCAGGCCCTGGCCGCGTCCTTGCAGCGGGAAACCGGCCCGGAAATCCTGCTGGTGCTGCCGAGAAAGTGTCCCGGTTGGCTGGAAGAAGAGACCATGGGTCTGCTCCGCAACCGGCTGCTGAAACATTTGCATGAGGCTGACTGTCATGGTCGCTTGCGGGTCTGCTACCCCGACCGGCGACAGCTGGATCCCGAGTTTATCATTGTCCACAGTAAGCTGATGATTGTGGACGACGTGCTTATGACTGTCGGTTCGGCGAATATCAGCAATCGTTCCATGGGCTTTGATACGGAGTGCAATATCGCCCTGGACGGTAGGGAGAATGCAAAGATCGCGGCGGGGATTAGGGTTTTTCGCCAGCGGTTGCTCGCTGAACATCTGGGGACGGCCTGTGCCACGGTCGCCGAGGCGTGGCAGCGCGACGGGTCGCTGAGTGCCTTGTTGGCGCTGCCCGGTGACGGGGCGCGGACCCTGAAAAAACTGGAACCCGCAGACAGTAGCTCGGCGCTGGCGACATTGCCGGCCGATCTGATTGCCGATCCGGAACAGCCGATCGGGTTTGATTCCCTGTTGGTTTATCTGGGCTGGGCCGAAAA
Organism: Geopsychrobacteraceae bacterium; assembly: GCA_963668145.2. Taxonomy (GTDB): domain Bacteria; phylum Desulfobacterota; class Desulfuromonadia; order Desulfuromonadales; family Geopsychrobacteraceae; genus Seleniibacterium. The sequence goes on along the minus strand of CAXXJU010000018.1, from coordinate 345,327 downwards.
CGGGGAAAAAAATAACGGTGATGCGCGCCAGAAAGCCCGTCAATTCATAGCAGTTATTCTGCTGGCTTTGCTTTTGGCGGTGCTGTGGCGCTGGTCGCCGGTGGGGCACTGGCTTAGCGTCGACAGTCTGGTGGCCGCGGCGCAAAATGTCCAGCAGAGCCCGTTGGCCATCCCGATTGTGTTGAGCCTTTATCTGCTGGGCAGTTGTCTGATGGTGCCGGTCAACCTGCTGATTCTGGCCACGGCACTGAGCTTCGGGCCTTACCTGGGGTTTGGCCTCGCCCTCTCCGGCAGCCTGGTCGGCGGGATGGCGAGTTATTTACTCGGCCATTGGCTGGGGAGCAACGCGGTGCGCAAGCTGGCCGGGAAAAAAATAAACCGGCTCAGTCGCAAACTGGCACAAAAAGGCTGGCTGGCGGTTGCTCTGGTGCGGGTTGTGCCCATCGCTCCTTTTACGGTGGTCAATATGGTGGCTGGCGCCAGCCATATTTCCGCCCGCTCCTTTTTGTTCGGTACAGCCATCGGTATGTGTCCGGGCATTCTTGCGATCATGATTTTCGAGGAGGGGTTGCAGCGGGCTCTGGCGGAATGGACCTGGGGAAGCTTGATTCCGGTCGGTTTGGCAGTGCTGTTTGGCGGTCTGGTTTTTTATGGCGGCCGACGCCTGTTGCTGCAGCGGGAGGCTCAGCAGAAATGATCGAACAGGCATTGCGGCTGGCGACTTGGAATATTCATATGGGCATCGGTCGGGATGGCGAGCGTGACCTGCGGCGTACGGCAGGGGTCATCTCGCGAATGAAGGTCGATCTGATCGGTTTGCAGGAGGTGGACAATCATTCTCGCGCGGCGGGCGACGACCTTGATCTGTTGGGATCATTGACCGGTTTTACGGTGATTCCCGGGCCGACCATGTTGAAAGAAACGGGGGATTACGGCAACGCCCTGCTCACCAACCTGCCGCTTCTCGATGTCCGGCGCTATGATATCAGTTATCGGGATTACGAACCGCGTGGTCTGCTGCTGGCCGACCTCGACTGGCAGGGAGAGCGGGTGCGGGCAGCAGTGACCCACCTCGGCCTGCGGCCAGCGGAGCGGCGCTATCAGGTTAAAAAGGTGATTACCCATTTGTCTGGATCGGAAACCACACCATTGTTCCTGATGGGCGATTTCAATGAGTGGCTGTTGTGGGGGCGGCCGCTGCGTTGGCTGCAACGGCATTTCGGCCGGCTGCGCTCACCAGCCACCTTCCCGGCACGCTGGCCGTTGCTCTGTCTGGATCAGATTCTGGCCGAACCGCGGCAACGGTTGCATTCCAAGCAGGTCTGCCGCGATTCCCAGGCCGCGCTGGCCTCGGATCATTTGCCACTGTTGGCCTGTTTTGCGCGCCACACAAAGCGATCTGTTTGAATTGCCGGGTCGGGATTGGCAAAGGCCCGGCCCGGATGCTTTTTATTGGCAAAAGCGTCTTGGGTCGGGCCTTTTGTGCGGGGAAGAGAATCGTCGGCAGGTTGTTTGCCCACCGCCAGTTATTTTTCCCAGAGGGACTCCCAGCTGTATGCGCTGCCGGGGAGGGTCCAGGCGTTACCGGTGTAATAGCGCCGGTTGCGGTCGAGTTTGGCGATGCGCGCCATGTCGTCCTGAGTCAATGTCACTTGCGGGGCGGCCAGGTTCTGTTTGAGGCGTTCCGGATTGACCGATTTGGGGATGACGATGGTGCCCATGTCCATGGCCCAGCGGATCAGTACCTGGGCTGGTGATACCTGGTGTTTTTCAGCAATTTCAACAATGGTCGGTTCTTTCATCAGGACCGGCTCGTCGGCTTCCTTGATCCGGGCTGGTCGGTCCGGTGAGCCCAGGGGCGAGTACGCGGTCAGCAGGATTCCGTTTTCCTTACAGAACGCGAACAGTTCCGGTTGCTGCAGGTAGGGGTGAATTTCGACCTGATTGATTTCCGGTTTCAGGCTGGCTTTGGTGAGCAGATCCTGCAGCTTCGGGATGTTGAAGTTGGAGACGCCCAGATGGCGGCAGAGACCGGCCTCGACCAGTTTTTCCATGGTCTGCCAAGTGCTGGCGAGAGGGATCTCGTCCAGGGAAATTAAATCTTCGGCCGTGGCGGGGAACGATAGTCCTTTTTTGATGGCGACCGGCCAGTGGATAAGGTAGAGGTCAAGGTAATCCAGCTGCAGGTTTTTGAGAGTGGTCTCCAGGGCCGGGCGGACATCTTCCGGGGCGTGAGCATTGTTCCACAGCTTGGAGGTGATCCACATGTCTTCGCGGCTGACAACCCCTTCCGCAAAGGCTTCGCTCAGAGCTTTGCCGACCTCCGCTTCGTTACCGTAGATATGCGCACAGTCGATATGCCGGTAGCCGATCCGAATGGCTTCTTTGACCGCGCCGTAGACTTCGTTGGGGGCTGATTTCCAGGTGCCGAGGCCTAGCGCGGGAATGCGATCGCCGTTTTTAAATTCAAGTGCTTCCATGCATTGTCCTCCATGGGGAAGTGGATCGAATTGGTCGCGATCCAGGTGGTAACTTCAGGATAAAGGCAGTGTTTTCGGTCCGGTGTTCAAGAGGCTGCTAACTGCCTGATTTTACCTTTGCTGCAGCCCATTTTCACGGAAATGGTCGCGGCTGTTTTGACAATCAGTTTCGCGTAATCCTTCCAGGTTAACTCCGGATTGACTTTGACATCCCAGGCAACGCTGACCGCAGCAATAACCCGATCACGATAATCGAAGATAGGTGCGCCGATACAGCGGGTGCCGAGCTCCCGCTCCTCGTCGTCAATGGCCCAGCCGCGTTCGCGGGTCTGCCTGATTTCGGTCATCAGTGCGTCGAAGGTCGGCAAAGTTTTGCTGGTCAATATGGGCAGGTTCCGCTCCGGATAAAGTTCTTCAATCTCCCGGTCGCTGCAGCCTGAGAGCATGGCCTTGCCCAGGGAGGTTGCATAAAGGGGCAGCCGTTTGCCGATGATGGTGTAGCGACGCAAGCTGTTGTAGGCTTCGGCCTTGTCGATGTAGACCACCTCGGTCCCATCCATGATGGCCAAAAACACCGTCTGCCCGGTCGCTCTTGCCAGCTCATTGAGAAATGGGCTGGCTTCGGTCTTCAATTCCAGGCTGTTCAGATAAAGGCTGGCTAACTCGACAAAACCCAGCCCCAGTTTGTAATTGCCGGACCCGGCTTCCTGTTCGACATAGCCGCGGTTGCGCAGGGACGCCAGCAAGCGGTGGACCGTGCTTTTATGCAGGTCCAGGCGGCGACCGATTTCCGTCATGGGGATGCTGCGGGATTCTCTGGAAAGAAGCTCGATGATATCGAACGCACGGTCAATGGATTGAACGCTCATATCTGGTTACCCTTTATTTTGATCTAACACTGTTTGTGTATGACCGACAAGGATCTCATCTGGGAATTCTCTTGTCAACCGCGGTAAAATATCCGTCGTTCCTGTGTGGAAAAGGTTTTTTTCGCTTCGGCTGATAAAAAGCACGTCCATTTCGGAACCTCTGTCGCACTGCCTATACAGAATGTGAATTCTTCTGCCCGTTTTGCGCAAGCAGGTTGTTCAGCGAGTATCGCTTCTGTGCAGACCATGTTCCGGAACCAAGGGGCAAACGAGCCCGGTCGGTTCAGGTCAGCGCAAATCTTTCATTGCCACATGGTCCATATCATCGAACAGCTGATTCTCTCCGGCCATGCCCCAGATAAAGGTATAATTGGTGGTGCCTACCCCGGAATGGATCGACCAGGAAGGGGAGATAACCGCCTCTTCATTGCGCAAGATCACATGACGGGTCTCGTCGGGTGGCCCCATCAGGTGAAACACGGCCTGTTCTGCGTTCATTTCAAAGTAGAAGTAGGCCTCCATGCGCCGCTCGTGGGTATGGGTCGGCATGGTATTCCAGACGCTGCCGCTCTCCAGCGACGTCATACCCATGACCAGCTGGCAGCTTTTGATGCCATCGGGATGAATATATTTCCGAATCGTTCTGCGATTGCCGGTGGCCGCTTCGCCCAACTGAACCGGGCTTGCATCGGCAAACCGGGCCTGAGTGGTGGGGTAGGTGGCGTGAGCGGGAACCGAGTTGAAGTAGAACTTCGCGGGTTGATCGGCTGAAGCGCTGAAGAAGACAATCTCCTTGGCCCCCATGCCGATATAGAGACCGTCTTTGGGATCAATGGCGAACTTTTTTCCATCGACGGAAATAACGCCTGGACCGCCGACATTGATGACCCCCAGCTCTCTGCGCTGCAGGAAAAAGGCGCTGCCGATGATTTTTTGATCAACGTTCAGGGGCAGGGGGGTGATCGGGCAGGCACCGCCGATAATCAGCCGGTCATTGAAGCTGTAGACCAGTTTGAGCTGGTCGGGCAGGAACAGATTTTTGACAAGAAAGTGTTCGCGTAGTGTTGCTGTGTCCATTGTTTTGGCCTGTTCCGGATGGACCGCGTATCTGATCTCCATAATGTTGAATCCTCCTGCGGAAAGATTGAGCTGACGCTCATAAGAGCCGTTCGGTACGGACTGTTTCGTGAGTCCACCTTCCGGCCTGTTTGCGCCATGGGAAGTCATTGCGGCCGAAGGGCAACGGCAGTCTTTGCTCGGGTGAATTGTGCAATGGCGCTGATCGCTGGAGCGCCCCCTGCAATATGAACACATTTTTCTAATATTTGGCAACCAGTTTTATATTATGAAACTTTGAGTGCAGTTATTGTCAAGAGAAACTGTTGCAAACTGAATCATTTAAAAATCAGGTAATTGGCAAGGAGAAGGGTTACATATCGTTCAAAATTTACTGTTTAAATGGTCTGACGAATGGCTGGCTTATCGAACCAGCCGCAAAGTGGAATTAGATGTTGACAAAAACTCGCAACATAGTTTTATATTGCGGAACATAAGTCTTGCCTAAAATGATACATGGTTGTGAACTGGGATTTGCATGAACCTGGATTGGTTTCATTCGGAAACTCCGAATGGAAATAGTTAAGTTTTCAGATTGGAAACGAGTAGTTTTTCGTTGTGGCAAGGAAATCAAGGGCTTGTGCGGAGGCGTACAGCGTTACGCCGAACAGTCAAGTCCACCGATTGACGCTGCTACAACGAAAAAGAGTCGTTTCCGAATGAGAAACTAGATTGTCCCGCCAGCAAAAAAAGGATATGCATGATGGCTGAATTAAACAAGGAAGTTTATGTCAAGGCAGAAGAACTCCTTTCCCTGGTGTCGACAAAGTTGGCCAATGCGGGTCTGAACAGCAAACATGCCGAGTTGACGGCGGATGTTCTGGTCAATGCTGATTTACGAGGTGTCCATTCGCACGGCGTTATTCGCACAGAGCATTATGTGCGTAGGCTGAAAGCCGGCAGCCTGAACGGCAACCCTGATTTTAAATTCAAAACCTTGCGCAGCGGGTGCGGGCTTTTCGATGCTGATGATGGCATGGGACATGTGGCCACCAACGAGGCAATGACCTATGCCATCGATATGGCGAAGGAGACTGGCATCGCCATGGTTGGTGTCGAGAACAGCAGTCATTGCGGGGCGTTGTCTTACTTTGTAACCCAGGCGATCGAAAACGGGATGATCGGTATCGCCATCGTTCAGACCGATAAATGTGTCGCTCCTTTTGGCGGCGCCCAGCCTTTTTTCGGCACGAACCCTATCGCTTTTGGCTTCCCCTGTAAAAAAAATCCTTCAGTTATCCTGGATATGGCGACGAGTAACGTTGCCTATGGTAAAGTTTTGCATGCTCGAGAAAAAAATGTGCCTATTCCAGAGACTTGGGGGCTCAACGAGGACGGTGCGCCGACGACCGACCCACATCTTGTGCGTGGACTGACCCCTCTTGGCGGCTACAAAGGGTATGGCATCGGCATGGTCGTGGATGTCCTCACCGGCATCTTGCTTGGGGCTCAGTTCGGCCCCCACATTGCGGCGATGTATGAAGGATATGAACAGAAACGAAAACTGGCAAGTACGGTGATCGCGATTGATCCTGCCACATATATATCAGCAGATCATTTTATGAGCCAGATGGATGCCATGGTTGATCAGCTTCATGCTCAACCGACCGGACCTGGGTTTGAAAAAGTCCTCGTCCCGGGAGATATCGAGCTGGCGCTTGAAGAGCGCTACCGGAGAGATGGCATCCCTGTTGTTGGCAGTATTTATAAGTATCTGAAAGGAGATCAGTAAGTACTGAACACAAGTAATTATCTCTGACCAGGGATTTGCATTGTCAATGTCGTAATAAAGGCTCATGGATTTCAAGGGAAAATAGAGCAGAATAAAGGAGTTGTATGAGATGCAAAATGTTGTAGCAATGTGGGACAGACTTAATGGGATGATTAAATGGGTTGAAAAATGGGCTCTGATCATCCTGTTTGTCGGAATGCTGTTTTGTGGAGGCCTGCAGATATTTGCGCGGTTTATCCTTCACGCGCCGATTTCCTGGTCGGAAGAGTTGCTGACCTATGCGTTTGTCTGGTCCAGCTTTCTTGGCGCCAGTCTTGCCGTAGATCAGCTGGCTCATTTCAATGTTGATATTTTTATCCATCATTTCCCGCCGAAATTTGCCAAGATTGTTCTTTACCTCGTCTGGTTGACGATGCTCTGGTTTACCGCCTTTCTGACCTATAAAGGCACTATTCTCGCTCAACTTAATATTGTTCAGACCATGGATGTCCTGCCCCTCTCAATGGTATGGGCTTATGCGTCAATACCGGTATCTGCTGCGTTTATGTTTGTTCATACTGCGGATAAGGTTTTGACCGGTTCATTCCAGCCTGTCAGCGAATAAGGGAGGATGATCGATGGCGACAACATTATTCTTATTTTTTGTAATCTTTCTGATTGTTCAGATGCCAGTGTCTTTTTGCCTGGTTATCTCAACGGTGCTGGCCATGTTTATCGCCAGCGATATCGACTCCATAGCGATCATTCTGAAACTGTTCCGCTCTTGTGGTAACTACCATTTGATTGCCATTCCCTTCTTTATCCTGGCCGGCGGTTTTATGGAGTCGGGCGGGATTTCGCGCCGCCTGGTGACCTTTTCATCCGCACTGATTGGCCATGTTCGTGGTGGCCTTGCCAATACCAGTGTCGCGGCGGCGATGTTCTTTGCCGGACTGTCTGGGGCCGCTGCCGCTGATACCGCAGCGGTCGGCAGCCTGCTGATACCGGCCATGAAGCGCAAAGGCTATGGCTCGGATATGGCGACCTCGGTTATGGCGACTGCCGGTTCCATCGGAATTATAATTCCTCCTTCCATCCCGATGATTATCCTCGGGGTGACCGCCGGCGTCTCTATCGGCGGGCTGTTCATGGGCGGTGTTATCCCGGGCATCCTCATGGGCGGTGGCCTGATGATCGTTAATTACATTTACTGCAAGGTGCGCAAAATCGAGCCCGAAGAGCGGGTTTCTTTTAAGGAGCTGGTGCGATCCTGCATGGATTCGATTCTGGCTATCCTGACCGTGGTTATCATTGTCGGCGGGATTGTCGGCGGGATCTTTACCGCGACGGAAGCGTCGGTCGTTGCCGCCCTTTACTCTTTTGTCGTCGGTTTCTTCGTCTATAAAGAACTGAGCTTCAAGGATCTGCCCGGAATTTTTGTGAAATCGGCGGTTACTACTGGGGTGGTGGTGTTCACCGTGGCCGCTGCTTCAGGTTTCGGCTGGATTCTGACCGCTGAAAACATCCCGACCGAGATTGCAACATTTGTTGTCGGCCTGTCTGACTCCAAGTGGGTTATCATGCTGATGCTGAATGCGCTGTTCCTGGTCATGGGGACCTTTCTTGACCCTTCAGCAATCATTATCATTCTGGTGCCGATTGTCTGGCCAATCGTCATGAAAATAGGTATTGAGCCGATCCACTTTGGTGTGGCGATGATCGTCAATATGGCGATCGGGCAGTGTACTCCGCCTGTCGGTATCGCCCTCTTTGTCGCATCGGGGATCTCCGGAATAACTTTAAACCAGGTCATGGGTTGTTACTGGAAGTACCTGTCGGCCATGGTTGTCGTACTGCTGCTCGTTATCTTTTTCCCGTTTTTCTCCACATGGATACCAACCATGCTGGGCTACATCCAACCCTGATAAGGAGGCTTGACCATGAAAAGATTGATTGTGTTGACCGTTTTGCTTTTGATGGTAGCAAGTACCGGCTTTGCTGCGCCGATCGTACTGCGTGCTACCAACACCCTTGGCGAAGATCATCCGATGACCATGGCTCTGCGCTATATGAGCACAGAAATCGCCAAAAGAACCAATGGTGAAGTCAAACTTGATGTCTATCCCAACAGCCAGTTGGGCGGCAACAAGGAGATGGTTGAAGGCGTTGTTTTGGGGACCATCGATATCGCCCAACAGTTTGCCGGGACTTTCTCCTCTTATGTCCCTGAAATGGACATCCTTGCTCTGCCTTTCCTGTTCAAGTCAGAGGACGGTCTGTTTGATTCCCTGCAAGGCGAAGCTGGTGACATCCTGGCCAAGTCCCTGGAGAAAAAAGGGTTCATTCCGTTGACCTACTTCTACGGCGGCGCCCGGAGCTTCATTAATAACGTGCATCCGATCAACACTCCGGAAGACCTCAAGGGCCTGAAAATCCGCGTTATCGGTGTTAAAACCGTTATCGAAGCCATTAACGCTCTTGGCGCTATCGCTACCCCGATGAGCCAGTCCGAAGTTTACTCGGCGCTGCAGCAGGGCGTTCTGGACGGCTGGGAAAACAGCCCAGTGACCCTGTACTCCCTCAAATTGTATGAGCAGTCCAAATACTTCTCCTACTCCAAACACCTGATGACTCCTGACCTGGTCGCTTTGAGCAAAGTCACCGCCAAGAAACTGGGTGAGAAAAACCTCGCTATCCTGAAGGAAGTTGCTCGGGATGCCAGCAAGCTGGAGCGTAAGCTCTGGGCTGAAAACGAAGGTAAGATGGTCAAGGAAATGACCGACAAAGGTTGGTGTCAGTTCAATGATATCGCCGATCTCACTCCTTTTATTGAAAAGACCAAATACCTGCAGGATGAATACGAAGCAAAATACCATAATGGTTTGATCAAGATGATTTTGAATAACCAGAAGTAAGATCTTGAATATGTCGATCGGTATAAGCGATTGACAACTTGTTCTGCCCAGGGGGCCGCTGAATTACGGCGGCTCCCTGTTTTTTCATCCCCAACTTGGCCAGCTGGACGGCTGTCAATACTGTGGGGAGTTCATGCCGCCGTAGAAGGATAAATCATATGGAAACAATGAAAACACTGACCTGTGAAACACCAGGTAAATTTGTCATGAGCGATCAGCCGGTTCCTGTCCCCAAAGAGGGAGAGGCCCTGGTGCGCATCACCCGTGTCGGTATTTGTGGAACTGATCTTCACGCTTTTGCCGGGAATCAGCCCTTTTTCAACTACCCCAGGGTTCTCGGGCATGAACTGGCCGCCATCGTCGAACAGCTGCCCGAAGGGACGACCGGGCTGGCGGTCGGTGATCAGGTCTGTATCGTGCCGGTGATTGGCTGTGGAACCTGTATCGCCTGTCGCAACGGCAAGCCCAACTGCTGCGTCAACATCAACCTGCGTGGTGTCCATAGCGACGGCGGCATGTGCGAATACATGGCCGTGCCGGTCGAGAATCTGATCAAAAACAGCAACCTGACCCCGGATCAACTGGCCTTGGTGGAGTGCTGCGCCATCGGCGCCCATGCGGTTCGGCGGGCACAGATCCAGGCTGGCGAAAAGGTCCTGGTGGTCGGTGCCGGTCCCATCGGCCTGGGACTGATGCAGTTTGCCCGCGCTGTCGGCGGCGATGTCATCGTGATGGATGTTTCCGCCACGCGGCTGGCCGTGGCCAAAAATGACCTGGGCTTCACCCAGACCATCCAGATCGGTGTCGATGATCCCAAGGCCCGTCTGGCTGAATTGACCAACGGTGATTCCCCCCACGGTTATCTTCGACTGTACCGGTAACCCCAAAGCGATGATGGACGGCTTCCTGCTGCTGGCCCATACCGGCCGCTATGTCCTGGTCAGTCTGGTGACTGCGGATATCACCTTTCCCGATCCGGAATTCCATAAACGCGAGACCACCTTGTTGTCCAGCCGTAATGCCAACAAGGAAGACTTCGAGTGGGTCATGGAGTGTATGGAAGCAGGGAAGGTCAATGTCGGGCCGATGGTGACCCATCGTTGCCAATTCGACGAAACCCTCGATCAGTTCGCAAGCTGGACCAAGCCGGAAACCGGCGTGGTCAAAGCGGTTATCGAGATCTGAACAGAAAAGAGGGGCGACTTTAGCGGTCGCCCCTCTTTTATTTAGCCACTCTTGATTTTGCACCCTTGGCCCCGGGCTCGGCCGGCTGGGTTCAGATATTGTGGGCCAGGTAGCCGCCGTCGACCGGAATGGAGACCCCGGTGACAAAGCCGGCCGCTTTGTTGCTGGCCAAGAACAGGGTTGCCCCGGCCAGTTCCTCGACATCGCCGAAGCGGCCGTAGGGGGTGTGGTTGATCACCGCTTTGCCGCGGGCAGTGTATTCGCCGGTTTCCTGGTCTATGAGCAGGGCTTTGTTCTGTTTACCGATAAAAAAGCCCGGGGCAATGGCGTTGACCCGGATGCCATGTTGGGCAAACTCATTGGCGGTGGCAACGGTCAGGTTGAGGGTTGCAGCCTTCGCGGCATCATAAGCCCAGACGCCGGAGAGGGGATTGTAGGAGGCCATGGAGGTGAGGTTGATGACCGCGCCATGGATACCGGACTTGATCCAGTAATCGGCCACGACCTTGGTTGGGATCATCAGTCCGGCGACCAGGTTCATGTGGAGGACTTTTTCAAAGGTGACCATGTCGGCATCGACAAAGGCCGATTTGCCCATGTTGCCACCGACTCCGTTGATCAGGATATCAACTTTGCCAAAGCGGGCGATGGCATTCTGCAGGGCAGTCGCTACAGCTTTTTCATCGCCGGTGTCGCAGCGTTCGCCGCACAGTTCCCCAGTGGGTTGTTCGCTGGTGCTGAGTTTGGCGACAGCCTCATCAATCGATTCCTGGCTCCGACTCCAGATCATGACATTGGCTCCAGCCTTCAGAAGGGCGGCGGACATAACGGTGCCGATAGCTCCGGCGCCTCCGGTGACGATAGCGGTCTGACCCTTCAGGCTGAACATCTCTTCCAGATATTGCATGCGATCCTCCATGACGAAAAAAGCAATAAGTTTTAAAATGCGATAGATAGTTTTGTATCATGAAACTAAATCATCGTCAAAAATTATCCTTTTACAGCTCTCCATGGTTTTCTCAAGAAAGAAATATTTTACTTAACTTGTCGGTATATAGATTTTAATCTCTGGATCTTTGCCCCAGTCATGATAGAATTTTTAAAATTTTTGGTTTCATAATAGTTGTAACATGTTTTGTATTATGAAACTTGCACAGTGATTCCATTTTTTCTGAAGGAGTTATGCTATGAGTATCGTTGATAAATTTTCCCTGGTCGGGAAAACCGCTCTGGTCACCGGCTGCAAACGTGGTATCGGCAAGGCCATGGCCGTTGGTTTGGCTGAGGCCGGCGCCGATATTATCGGCGTCAGTGCCTCTCTTGAAGAGGCCGGCAGCGAGGTGGAAAAAGCGGTCCAGGCTTGCGGGCGTAAATTCGCCGGCTATCGTTGTGATTTCAGCGACCGTAGCGCATTGCGCGGTTTTATCGCTCGGGTCACCAAGGAGCATCCGGTCATCGATATCCTGGTCAACAATGCAGGCACCATCAAGCGTGCTCCGGCCGCAGAGCATCCGGACGAAATCTGGGACGAAGTGATCGAGGTCAATCTGAGCGCGCAGTTTATCCTCTCCAAGGAAATCGGTCGCGGTATGCTCGAACGCGGCTCCGGCAAGGTTATTTTTACCGCCTCTCTGCTCACGTTTCAGGGTGGGATTACGGTGCCGGGCTATGCCGCCAGCAAGGGTGGGATCGGCCAACTGACCAAAGCCCTGGCCAATGAATGGGCCGGGCGCGGGGTGAACGTGAACGCGGTTGCCCCCGGTTATATCAAAACCGACAACACCCAGGCCCTGCAGGACGATCCGGCCCGCAGCAAGGCGATTCTGGAACGGATTCCGGCCGGGCGCTGGGGCGTCCCGGAAGATTTTGCCGGGCCCGTGGTGTTCCTGGCCTCGGCCGCTACGGATTACATGCACGGCGAAGTCATGGTCGTGGACGGCGGCTGGATGGGGCGCTGAGCATAGCGCAAAGCAAGACGTGAAGTGTGCAGCAGCGGATTTTTTAGCGCTCCACGCTTCACGTTTTCTTTTCCTGGACGGTTCAGTTATGCTTTAGCCGGAGGATGAAAAGTTTAAAGGAAAATTTTGCCAGCAGGGCAGGCAGCACAGCGTTCAGGGAAGGTTTATGCCAAAGCCGTTTTTCCAACATTTTTCCGCACCGGGGCTGGTCTGTGCCCATCGCGGGGCCCGTTCCATCGCCCCGGAAAATACCTCTCTGGCCATGGTCAAGGCCAGGACCTGTGGTGCCGAACTCTGGGAGACCGACGTCCAATTGACCGCCGATGGCGTGGCCGTCCTGTTTCATGATGATACCCTGGTGCGCACCACCGATATCTTGGACAGAGCCGCCTTCAGTGGCAAAGCAGGACTGCGGTTGACCGAATTCAGCTGGGCCGAGTTGGCCACTCTGGATTCCGGCTCCTGGTTTATTCACGCCGATCCGTATGGCACCATCCAAACTGGCGAGGTTCCTCAGAAAGCGCTACTGCTGATTGCGCAGCAGCGCATATTGAGGCTGGATGAAGCCCTGCGTTATTGCCGCCAGCATGATTTCCCGGTCAATCTGGAGCTCAAGGATCAACGTGGCACCGCGGCCGATGCCCGGATTGTGGCAACGGTGCTCGAACTGCTTCGCCAGACCGGCACCGAGGAGCTGGTCCTGATCTCCTCCTTCAATCATGACTACCTGCGCCAGGTCCGTCAGCAGGCCCCCGATCTTGCGACCGCGGCTCTGGTGGAAGGGGCTCATCCGCCGGAGGTGGTGAACTATTTAAGGGCGCTTGGTTGTGACGCCTACCATCCCGATCAGCGCTTAATTGATGCCGACTTCGTACGCCAGCTGAGTGCAGCCGGCATACCGGTTAATCCCTGGACGGTCAATGATGAGGCTCAGGCGCTGGAGTTGCTGGCGGCCGGAGCTTTTTTCATTTGCACCGACTGGCCGCAACGGTTGCTCAAAGCGCGTCATTCTGCTTGAATTAAATTCGTTTTCATGATAGAAGCACAAACCTGCCCGATTGAGGCACCAGAGGGTAAGATCAATGAACCCAACGCAGGAGCAGGACCGGTACTTTATGCAGCAGGCTCTCAATGAGGCTGCCCTGGCTGAAGAGCTGGATGAAGTCCCGATCGGCGCTGTTGTCGTGCACAATGGCGAAATTGTCGGCCGCGGCCATAATCTGCGCGAAACCAGCAATGATCCGACCACTCATGCGGAAATGATCGCCATCCGTCAGGCTGCGCAAAAGCTTGATTCCTGGCGGTTACTGGATTGCACGCTGTACGTGACCCTGGAACCCTGCGTCATGTGCATGGGCGCCATCATCCTGGCGCGGATTCCGAACCTGGTATTCGGCTGCCGGGATCCCCGGGTCGGAGCCGTCGGTTCCATCTACAACCTGGCGGAAGATGAACGCTTCAACCATCGCGTTGCGGTGCAAGAAGGGGTTCTGGAACAAGAATGCAGAACCCAGCTTAAAAGTTTTTTTCAGCGCCTGCGGGCACGGAATAAGGCAAGAAAGCTGGTTCAAGAATAAATATGGAGAGGTGTCCGAGCGGCCGAAGGTGACAGACTCGAAATCTGTTGTGGCGCAAGCCACCGGGAGTTCGAATCTCCCCCTCTCCGCCATAATAACAAAGGGAAATTAGCTATTTAGCTTATTTCCCTTTTGTTTTGATGTTGGTCACATGTTGGTCAGTTTTATGGCTACGAGACCTGACTATTTTTGCCATTTGAAAGGCCGTTTCGTCGGCAGCCTGACAGTAACGCTCAAAGGCTTTGTTGGTCATGTGGCCGGAAGCTTTCTTTGCACTGCGCTCGTCAACCATCTTAGCAATTGCTGTTGTTGTTGTGTGGCGAGTTCCACCATATAAATCAAGTCCCTCAATACCAAGATTTTGACATGCACGTTTCCACCACTTATAAAAAACCGCTTCACCGAATGGAGTATTTTCTTTAACTCCATGTAGGTTGTGATGCCGGAAGAAGGACATTCCAGGAAGTGCAGAATATTTCCTACGAAAAAACTCCCAACGTTCGGCATGTTCCGGCAATAAACGAATAACCTTTGACTGATTCTTTTTCTTGGTTGGGTTATGAAAGGTTACAATGCCATCATAATATTCACCTTCCTTAACACGCCGAAGGTCATCAGGACGTAGAGAAGTGTAAGTTGCTAACATTTCAATGCCAAAAGCAACTTTCGCAGGTGCAATTTTATGAATCTCATCGATGATAGATTGCTGTGTCTCTAGATTGGTAATCGCTCGCCAGCCAAGTTCAAAACTTATTTTCGGAAGCTCTGGCTTTTTAACGCCCTCTCGTTTTGATAACCATTCAAAAAAATGGTTCAAGCATGATCTGATATCGTGCCTCGTTTTATCGTTTTGAGCAGTTGACTCATCAAAAAGAAAATCTTCAATATCGCCAAAACTAATAGTCTTAACATTCCGCTCGCGCCCCCAAGAGGCAACAGCCCGGTTAATATACCGATAATATTTTCGGTAAGTTTCTGGACTGACTTCTTTTTCTTTAATGACTAACCAGCGGGCTGTTTGAATTTTAAGCGATAACGGATTGTCTGCTTTGTAATCGCGCACATCAAGTGTGCCCTCAGCCTCTTTAAACCTAAGACCAGAGAGGAACTGAGCAGCTTCAGAATAGGTACCAAAACGTTTGGTTATTTCACGACCAAAGCGAACCTTGTACCCCTTTGCAGCGGGAGCACCACAGACCGAACAGAAGCAATTATGCTTGCGTTCGTTATGGGTCATCTTACCGCCGCAACTGCATTTATCAGCGTAGATGTTTCCTTTCATGCAAATAGGGTACATGGGAGATGCGTTATGTCAACGAAGTTTTGAGCTGAGCATATTGCTAAATGTCAGCCGAAGAGTCTTTGCAGATCGAGCGTTATTTGCGTTAGACAGACGACATAGCCCATGATGGCCCCAAGAGTGATTAGCAGTAGATTATCAAGCATATTGCACCTCATTTCTAAACGAATTTGACTCTGAGAAAGACGGTTAATTCCACCTGCCGGTCATCGTTGGAGGTCGAGCGGAACAGGCGACCGAGCAGGGGGATTTTTGAGAAGAAGGGAACTTTTGACACGGTGTCGGAGGTATCGGAAGAGACCAGGCCGCCGAGCTGGATCACCTGCCCCGGCTTGACCTGGACATTGGTGGTAATGGACCGGGTATTGGTGATGATGTCCGAGGCGAAGGTTTCGGTCGTGACGTTGCTCGACTCCTGCAGCACGGCCAGTTGAATCAGATCGGGCCCAATGACTTTCGGGGTGATGCTGAGAATGGTCCCAATGTCTTTGCGTTCAATGGTCTGGTAGGGTTCGCCGTCTGAATCGGTGGTTGAACCGGTGACAAAGGGGACGTTTTGACCGACGCTGATCCGGCCTGATCCACCATCAACGACAAGGATTTTCGGGGTGCTGAGCAGTTTGGAATGATCGTTGGTTTCAATAGCCCGAATCAGACCGGCGAAGGAATCGGCCTTGATGAAGGACGCGACCAGACCGGCCGGCAAGGATGCGAGGTCAACCAGGTCGGAGGAATTGAAGGCAGAGAAAGCGCCATTGGAATACTTGCCGACTTTCAGGGCGAGGCCTTTATCGACGACTTTTGATTTCTGGTACTCGAAGATAATCGCTTCAACAATCAGGGTGTTTTTTTCCTGGTCCATGTCGTTAAGCAGAGAGCCAACGACTTGATGAATGTCTTTTGAGGCCAGGACCAGCAGGTTATTGCCGACCACGGTTTTTACGGCTGATTTGGTGCGGTCATCGGACAGATTCGTCACCAGAAAAGAGACTTGATCGAGACAGTCGGTACTCAGGATATGGCCCAGGTGATACAGGCGGGCGTCAATGGTCGGGATTGGTGGTTCTCCGTCCCGTTCTTCCTGTTCCCGGCGGGTGACCACAGAAACGGAATTGCCGTCATGGATGCAGTCATAGTCATAGGCATCCATAACCATATCGAAGAAGTCGAGCACCTGATCGGGGGCAAGGTCGCGGGTGTAAAAGCTGATATTGCCTTCAACACCACGGCCCAGGATGATATTGGCATCGGTCTGTTCGGACACCCATTCGGCAAAGTCGGAGAGCGGCCCCTTGATGATTTGGAAATTCAGGGCATAGGCATTGACCGAGAGCAGGAGAACAAGGCAGCTAGCGGCGATAAATTTCATGATGAACACCATTCTTAGTGACGACGATCTGATTGTTGTTAACGAAAGCGACCTTGCAGCCCTGGGCAATCAAGGAATCCGTTGAATAGACCGGCGATTCCTCATCTTTGACCAGGTGCATGATGGGCAACTTGCCGGGCAGGCGGACCACACCTTGAATGACATAGCCCTGCAGGAAGTCCAGGGCGGTTTCATCGATAACCGGCGCAGCCTGGACCTGTTTGACGGCGGGTTGCTGATCGGCGGGAGCCGAGGCAATGACAATGGAACCAATCAACGGCACGATCAGCAGGCCAAGCAGGAAACAGAACAGCCGGGACCATTTCCGGGCGACGATTTTTGTTAAGCGCATGCGTGACCTCCAGCAACGCGGCATCTTGTATTTGCCGTGGGTGTAAAACGGGGGAAGATAGGAAAAAGCCCCGTGTTGATAGCGATCGGTGAATTTCTGGAAGGTGTTATAACCCCTCTTCACTTCATTGGGACGCACCAGCCAGGTATCCACCTTGGGCGCGGTGGCCGAGGTGCCATAGAGAACCACGCCGAGGTGAATTCGGGGCAGCTTGATCGGCAGAATTGAGCCGATCAGGGGAATCGGCAGCCGGTCGGTTCTGCGGCAATAAACGACATGTTCGGCGAAACCGTCCCTGACCTGCTTATCCATCATGCTGATATCCTGAATTTCATAGATGATGTCCCAGCCGAGTTTGCGGGAATGGATCAGCCAGTCAAGCAATGGCTGGCGGTCTTTATCGGCAAAGCCGCGGGCATTGAACCAGGAGCCCAATTCATCGAGAACCATCAAGCCGTTCTTGGATTCATCAAAATCGGGCTGTTCCTGGTGGGCGATATAGTCGTAGTAAAGGTGTTTGCCGTCGGCATCGGTGACCGAAATGCAGTCATAATGCACGGTGGGATTACCAACACCGATACAGCGCAGGTCGTGCAGGGTCGGCTTATCGGGAATGCGGATCACCCGGCATTCTTTCGAGTACGGCCCAATCAGACGATGCAGGAACAGGTCATGATTGGTGGCTATGACATTGCGTTTATGCAGGTAATCGCGGATCTGACCAACGGAGACAATACCCTTGCCTGCCCCTTTTTTTCCGGTGACAACGAATTCAGCCATGGCGTTAGGTCATAGCGTTCATTTGAATGTATTGATAGTTCCAGACATAAACCCAACGGGCAACCCGGGTTGACACAATAACCGAAAAGCAAGTGCCAACATTGTTGGGCATGACCAAAGAGAGAGCCTGATCAACATAAGACGGTGTATAGGAAAGCAACGTGGAAATAAGCCCGTAACCAACAGCATAAAATCCTGCGGAAAGGGCCATTATCGACCCCGTTGCAGCGAGATAAATCGCGACTTTCTTCGTGACAAATTTTGCCAGCCAACCAACAAGGCTGATAAAAACGGAAATGAGAAATGTCCCAAGAGCAGCAAGAATCATTTATTTTCTCCGACAGGAGCGGTGAAGGAGTAATAGACGTAGATAGCGGTGAAACCATAAAAAACCCATTTCAAAATAGGTTTGAGATAAGTTTCAAAATTGTCGCATTCAATGACAAACTGGCGATTTTCTCCGAGATAGGTGTAAGGGAAAGTTAAATCGGTGCAGGTGCCGGAATCGGGAATCAAGCCGCCAACCTCAGAGGATAAAGATTCGTTAAAAGGCATTTTATTGAAGCCCGGAGATTCAGCCCCACTCATTGAGTCAATAACTGATTCACCTGAAGAATCCAAACTGTCATCGATTGCGGAGGTCAATTTGTCGAGATCGGCCTGCGGATTGAAATCATCTGTTGATAACAATTTTTTTATGTCATCAAGAGTTAAGTTGCTTTTATCAATCCGTTCGGTGACCGGTCCCAGGTCCAATGAAACATTCATGGCCGTTGGTTTTGTGGGGGACCCGGTGCCGGAGGCATTGGAGCTGGCCGCTGTTGAGGTATTCGAAGTCGAGGAAAGCAAGGTGCCGTCAGCGGCATAGACGTTGGTGGTCGTTTTGGTGATGGTTTTGCCATCGGCCCCGGTCGAGGTGGTGATTTTGGTTTCCGTCCTCACCTGTTCGGTTTTGGTGCCATCCGGTTTGGTGGTCGTTTCCGTGGTTTTGGTGGTGTCGGTGGTGGTCCCGCTGGCATCGGTGGCCTTGGTGTTTTCGGTGGTTTTCTGGGTGACCGAGCCGTCAGGGTTGGTGGTGGTTTCACTTTCAACCGTGGTTGCGCTGGATTCCTGGGTGTTGTCGATCGGTGCCGGGGTATCTGAGGGGATATCGGTAAAATCCGGGTAATTGGACGGGAACTCGGGATCATAACCACGGGCATCATAGCGAAAAGTACAATCATTTGATCCTTCCACACGGCTGAACCCGTCAGGACAGACACCGGCAGGGTTTGCGGAAGAATAGGAAATACACAACTGCTTGCCGGTGACCATGTCGGTGGTCAGGTCATCGCCGGAAGCACAAGCATAATCGCAGGAATAGCCGGTCACCCCGCCGCAGTCGATGCCGTCTTCATAGTCCTGGTCCCATTGATGATTGCTGAAAACGGGATGGTTCAGGGTCGGATCATTTTGGCAAAGGGTGTAATCAACAAACTCCTGGGAACAGGCTGTCTCAAAACAGGCATAACCTGCCAAGACGGCTTCGGCACCGCCATTGATGATGGAAAGGGACTCGGTCGGCTGCCATTCGTATTGATGGGCACAGACAGGAGGTTCACAGGCTTCAGAAGAATGTTTAACCCAGGCACCATTAGCAACATGATAGGTGTAATAGCTGGAGACCTTTTTAATGGTTGTCCCATCAAAAAAAGGCGTATGGGACGCAGAGCTGGTTTTCCAGTCATACACCCAATTATCATCATAAGAAAAACAGCCCTTAACCGTTGTTCCGGCGTAATCATAAAGAGTCACATTTTCATGATCATAGGCGCAGGCCGGAGCAACAAGAACGAAGAGCAGGAGTAAAGACAGCAGGGAACAAACGGAGGATTTCATCGTCTCACCTCAAAAAAAAGGGCAGAGCATAGGCCCTGCCCTTTTGCCGGTTTAACCTTAACCAATCGATTTGCCGACAAACGACTTGAACAGCCGCAGGCCAGCTTTGGCGATGGTCGAGGCGTTGGCGACGGTCCAGGCCAGCGCAGCGAAGGCACCGATCGCGGTGACCAGGTCGGTGAAAGCGCCGGTTGCTTCGGTGGGCATGGTGAATTCGGCGAAGGCCGGAAGAGCACCGGCGAGAACGAATCCGCCGCCGAGCAAGATTTTTTTGATCATACGTTTCGACATGTGAATTATCCTTTCGTGTTTTAATTGATTGAAATGTCCGTGAATTGCTTGAATGCGAGGAACAATCGCCCAAAGCAATAGCCCAAGCCCCAAGCACCAATTAACGTTGAAATCATCCACCCCACGTCTGCAGCCGTC
Source organism: Geopsychrobacteraceae bacterium (assembly GCA_963668145.2). Classification (GTDB taxonomy): domain Bacteria; phylum Desulfobacterota; class Desulfuromonadia; order Desulfuromonadales; family Geopsychrobacteraceae; genus Seleniibacterium. Next base: position 325,408 of record CAXXJU010000018.1, on the reverse strand, counting down.
AGTTTGATCACCTCCCCGTTAAACTATCTTTGGTGACCATGAAACGCGCCGAGGCCGAAGCAGACCACCAGGCCAATGCACCAGATAAGATTCCAGAGCGCATAGAATTGATCACCATCCATTACCTAAACCCCTAATCTATGTGAAAAAGGCCTTAACCCCCCGCTGCGCGGAGGGCCAAGGCCTTTCGAAACTCAAGCGACGAAGAAGAAATCGTTCTGCAGGTTGATCTTTCCAGCGGCCGGGAGCTTGTTGGCATCCTTGGAAAAGGCTTTGATCACGTGCTTTTTGCCATCGGCCCCAGAAAGCAGGTATTGAGCGAGAAACCCTTTTGGGGTGTTCTGTACGGAACCAACCATTTCGACTTGAACTGAAAACATTGTGTATCTCCTTTTTTTTGAAAGTTCGTTATGACGTTAAGGAGACAATACAGAGAGCCTTTCAAGAAGAAATCAGACAGAATGTATTATTTTTTGTGGTTCATCTTGTGATACGTCATTAAACAAGGATTCCAGCCCCTTATCGATTAAGGTGCGAACCACGGTCGCGAATTCAACGTCATATTCCCTGCAAAGATCATCGATCATGTCCCGCTGTGATCTTTTCAGGCGGATTGAATCTGTATAGGCCGTCAGGGCGTTCGGATTGCGAAACGGATTGGCATGACCTTGTTTTTTAGCTGCGGTCTGCATGTTTTTTCCTCCCATTCAACAAATTAGCCGTGTACCAAAGGCGAGACCGAAGAACTCGTTTCTTTTCTTCTGTCAGCTCGATCGAAATAATCAGATCCTCAAGCCAGCCGAGCAGCTGGTTAAGTTTGCGGCACTGATCATGATAGACACGTGGCCGACCGCTTAACGGTTGTTCGACCCAGCCGCCGCAGAAAGGGCATTGTGTTAACCTGGGTTTTTGCATGTCATATCCCCCTTAAAGCCGTGAAAGATGGCTTTGTAGTAATTCGACCCACAGCGGAAAGTTGGGCTTGTCCTGGCAGTGGTGGCAGATCATGAGGCTTTCAGCGAATGGGTCTGTGCCGTTCGGCCCGTACCAGAAGCCGAGGTAGTAAGCCTTGGACTGCTTGATGGTTTTGGCGACGATGCGCCGGTCGCAGAGGACACATTGACCGGTGATCATATGGTGTAGCACCAGACGTTTCGGCCCTGGCGTGCCCTGCGTTCGAAATCGACTTGTAGCTTTCGATCTCCTTGAAGCCGGGCTTTGCCGAGCTTATAGAGTTCCATCATTTTTTCTGGGCCGAGCACATCGAGGACGATTGCGAAACTGGGCGCGATTTGATGCTTGAACCATTTGACGGTTCGGGGGATCTCGAACTTAGGTTTTTCGGTGGCAATCTTGATTTTCTCGATCCGGCCAAGGAATTTTTGATAGAAATCCGCCAGGGGCCAGCGGCTTTTATTACTGTCCTGGCGGGAGGGCTTTTTTAGGATTCTGATGTACTTTCCCAAGATGGATGAAGCGACCTGGCCCAGGTCGGCATATTTGCTTTCATGCAGTTTTGCGGCGGTGTTTTGGGCATTGTCGGAACGCAGCTGGATTTCAAAGCGGAACCAGGGGCGAATCGGGCAGCAGGCATGCCCTTTTTTGATGAATTCGGCGATTTGTTCCCGGCCCTTGTCATAGGCGCGGATCAGGGTTCTTGAGGCTGGACTGCCGAAATAGAGGGTTTTGCCCATATCGACAGAGCGTTTGTATTTTCCGGAGATTGTGCCAGCCTCGATAAAGCGATAGGTCTTGAAGATGGATAGGGCGAGTCCGTTTTTGAGGTAGCGAAGGAGCTTTTCGGGGGTTATGTCGCCGGTGTAATCGTCGATGGCGATATCAAGCCGGGTAATTTTCATGCCGTGGTGGTAGAGCCAGTGCATGAAGGCGGGGATATCGCCTGTTGCGCGCCGCAGACAGCCACCCGAGATTTCGACATGAACGCCCATTTCTGGAGCGGCACCGTAGAGGACACGGACAAGGTCGTCATCGACACCATAGGTTTTCTGACAGGGAAAACCGAGCCGACCGCGTGGGACATCTGACCAGACTCCGCCGGGGATTTGCAGGTAGGTTTGCAGGGATTTGTATTGGTTGTTTGACAACCATTCTGCCGGTGCGGTGAATTCAATCCAGTCTAGCGAAATGCGCTGTTTTTCCGAAGGTTTTATATCGGGGTCTGTATTTTGCGCCCCCATGTTATCAGACGGGGGCGCCATGTTTTTGGAGGGTGTTTTCATGAGAAAAAACCCCCGCCGTTAAGAAAATCCCGCCAAAGGGACAAGGTTCCGAGGAAAAATAAGGAGCAAAGAAGGGCAGCAAAACAGAAAGCGCAAAGAACCACTGCGACCTGAAAAAACAAATTACAGTAGTTATCGAATTCCTTTGAAGAGGGGAGTTTCATTTCCGCACCTCCACGAAGTCTTGATCGAGGAGGCGTTGAACGAATCGGCTATAGGAAACAGCGGAACATTTGACTTTGGCTATTTTGTGGTAAGGAAGATCGGGACTGGACAGCAGGAACCCGTCGAATGTGCTTTCGATGAGATATCCTCGGTCCTGAATCGAGACACAAAGAGTGGAAATATGGGCGTTACCCTGCGGGCCGCTCTGGCTTGCTGCGCACTCAACCGCCTGCGGCGTTTTCGCCCTGCGGGAGCCGGCCGCTAACGCTAAATCAGATTTGTTCGATAAAGACATAATATTCCCCTCGCCGGGTGGCAGGGTTTGGAGCTATTGAAAACCAAATATCTCCAAGCCCTGCTGATAGGGTGAGAGGGTGCGCCGATCAACAAAAAATGACTGACCGAGAACATCTAAAAAAACAGATGTTCCGCACCTCTCAGTAATTTTTTATTGACGGAAATTAGGTCGTTGGATTTGACGATGCTGGCTTGCTGGTCAGTTCATCGAAGCGCTGGTTTAGGGCTGCTTGCAATGATTTCCTATAGGAGGTAATCAATTCGCTGGCAGACCAATGTTCAAGGCAGCGCAGGGCATCGAAGAGGCCCCAGACTTGCGCTTGAAGGCGCGAATGGTGAAGAAGATTGGCTTCTTTGATGTCTTTGAGATAGCCATTGACGCGTTCTTCAAGCTCTGTTGGATTCAGCACGAATTGGGGTGATGGCGGATTGGACTTGTCGGATGGGGAACTTGTTGATAAACTCATGATCAAACCTTTCTTAGTCGAAAGTTTTACTTGGGCCGATGGTATGCCAGTACCACCGGCCCTCCCTTTTTCCTGACCTTGCCAGAGACCAGGAAAACACAAATTTTGTCTTATCATTCACGGCGGTAATGTTCGTTCCGCCAGTTGATCACTTCATCTTTGACCCAGTGCAGTTTCCCTTTTCTTCCCGGATGGCCGATCGCCACAGGGAACCCCTGAATATTCTTTATTTCCGTAATAAAGGTGTAGTAACTACAGCTGAAGACTTGTTCTGCGAGTTCTCTAGCGGTGCAAAGATCACTGGTTTTTTGAGGGGTTAGATTTTTTGAGTCCATCAGAAATGGCCTTTATGCTAGAGTGTTGACTGTTTTTTGGTTTTGTTTGGTTCCTTTTGATAATGATTATATTCACTATAGTGAATTTTTTCAAGAAAAAAATGCTATAGAGAGGTTTTGTGATTGGAAGTCGCTTCAAATTGATAAGGAAAGAAAAAAACCTTACCCAAAAGGTATTTGCTGAAACGTTATCAATTTCGCCGGGTTATGTAAGTGAAATTGAGAAAGGCAAAAAAATACCCGGTGGAGAGGTATTGTCCTCACTAAAGCGAATTTTTCAGGTTGATATAAATTGGTTACTTGATGGAACGGGGAAAATGTTTTTAACCGAAAACAGCAACTCCTCACTATCTGAAGAACATCAATTGCTGATCAATTCTTATGATGCCGCATCGGAAGACGCAAGAAACTTTGCCCTGAAAGGCCTGCAAGATTCAGCAGAGAAATCAAGAAACACAGGTCTGAAGGGATCAGACTCTGCAAAGCTGAACTCTGCTTAGAACTTAAGAGAATGGGGTGGAAGCATAATATCTAAAATTATGCTCTCAATAACGGAGGGAAGGGCGGCAAACGCCCAATTGATGACCATTCAATGAGTATATACGGTTCTGTATAAACCGAAACTTGTAAAAGCATTAGAAAGTATTTAACAACCTTGGAGGAAACTGATTTTATTGTGTAGTGAAAACAAGGAGAGAAACATGAAAAAAAGCAAAGAAATGCCACTTGAAGAACACTTGGAAACTGCAAACGATCTCGCCATTGCAACCCATCACCTCAATAAAATATTTTTTCGGTGCCAAGAACACTATTACAATAGCAGCAACCTCATGAAACATCTGAGAAAAATTTGCCCAGGAATGGTTAGTGGTGTTTTTTCAAATATACTTGACGAATTAGATAGTGAATTTCACAAAGCCATAACCGAAGAAGAATTTAAAGAGTATGGTCATATTTATTACAACCTTGAAAAACGTTATAAAAAAATTCAAGAAGAAACCTAACAAACTAACCGGACGGAAAATACATCTGCGCTTAATTGAAAAGAAAAACCTAAAATTGCGGTGGTTGACAAGCAGTTTGTCGCCGCCGGTTATCATGAACGTTATACAATTGCAAGCACTGATCAAACTACACAGATAGCTAAAAAATTCAAGGAGGAGGATAGGTGAAAATAATATCGGTATTTAACAACAAGGGAGGAGTTGGTAAATCTACTTTGACCTACCATTTAGGTGCAGCTTTATCTGAAAACGGAAAGAAGGTTCTACTTATCGACCTTGATCCGCAGTCTAATTTAACTTTGTATGGACTTTCTGAAGAGCGTTTAGAAGAAATTTGGAATTCAGAAGACGAGTATATTAGCGATTACAAATCTGCCAAATCAAAAATTAGTGGCGATCAGTTTGAGACCTTTCAAAAAGCTAATCATTCGATACATTATCTGTTAAAACCAATCGAGGACGGCGAATCAGAAGAAAAAGAATTGTCTACACCTGTTTCTCTACGAACCAATTTAGATTTAATACCTGGGAGATTAACCCTTCACTTATTCGAAAACAAATTGGCAAAGCACTGGAGCGAAGCGTTCCTCGGTGAGCCACAGGCAATAAGAATTGTCACTTCAGTAAGAAAAATATGTGATGACTATGCTCAAAAATATGGCTATGACGTTACACTTATTGACACATCCCCTAGTCTAGGGTCTCTTAACAAAGTAATTATATCGAGCGCTGACTCAATACTTATTCCTTGTGCCCCTGATATGTTTTCTGACTACGGCATTAGAAATATTGGTAATGCCCTTTCCGTATGGAGTAAGGAGTTCAATACCATGTATTCCTTGCTATCAGACAGCAAGCGAGAATACTTTCCAAATAAATTTGTAAAACTCCTAGGGTACACAGTCTACAATGCGAAAAAGAGGACTGATGCACCTAACGAGCTAAACATAGCCCTCGCCCATTTTAACTACGCAAAGAAAATCCCCCAAACTATAAAAAACTTTATTCCAGCTGATTGCTTGCTCAACAATGGTCATAAATATTTTGACAGTTCAATAGGTGGTAACTCTGTAATTCATGGTCATGGAACCCTTCCAACAATGGCCCAAAAATATAAAGCCCCAATGTGGGAGGTTCCCGACCTTCTAAACTTAGGCGAGGAAAAAAATACGATAAAGGGCAATGCGGGTAGCTATTACGAAACTCGAAAGGGCTACATGAAGCTTGCCGAGGACGTAGTAGAAAGATTGGAGTTACTCTAATATGGAAGATATCAATCTAGATGATGCAATCAAACTCATTAAGGACGATATGCATTCTTATGAGTTACTCCATGACAAGTTTTTATCTTATATAAACAGAGATCCTGAGCTAAAAAAGCTGGTTCATAGCTATAAGTCAAGATTCAAGGACCTTGATCACCTAAAAAGCAAAATTGAGAGGAAGAATCACAAAGATTCAATGTTGCCTAAAGATAAGCAGAAAGGACCTATTACACAAGGCAACATAAAAGATCGAGTTACTGATATTTGCGGTATTCGAATACTCCATCTTTATATTGGACAGTTTGAAGCTATTCATAAAGCTCTAATGAAATATGTTGATTCTGGAGAGCTTGCCCTTTTTGAACCACCAAAAGCATATACATGGGATCCAGAATACTCAAAAACATTCGAGGCTTTAGGGGTTTCTCCCAAGCTGAAGGAAAGTTTTTACACCAGTGTGCATTATGTATTTAAACCTAGGGAGGATAGTAATATCACCTGCGAAGTTCAGGTTCGCACTTTGTTTGAAGAGGTTTGGGGCGAGATTGATCATACTTTTAACTATCCAGAACCGTCTAAAAGTAAGGTAGTTCAGGAACAGCTTAAAGTTTTAGCTCGCGTTGTAGGTGCAGGAACAAGACTTTCTGATTCGATATTTGAGCTAAATTCTCTTCAAGATGCAGAGTGATAAAATGCATAACAAACGCATGTTGTCAGACTGGTTTTCCGCTGCGCTCCATTGGCCGGTGAGCTTGGTCGTTGGGCGAATGTTGGTCAGTGGTGCCCTAAAGCTCTTAGCTATACGGAGACAGGGGAGTTCGAATCTCCCCCTCTCCGCCATAACAAAAATAGCTCCTGCCGTAAGGTAGGGGCTTTTTTGTTATCAGCAGTCCAGGAGATTCGAAGCGCAGTGAGCGCTGACTTAATGTCAGAAAAGCGGCCAGGGATGGCCGCGTCAGCGAACGAAGGGGAGCCGACGCAGGGTTGAGCGTGAAGCGAAACCCGTAGCGGGCGAATCTCCCCCTCTCCGCCATAATAAAAACGGGTGGTTAGCTTAAGCTGGCTACCCGTTTTTTCTTTCTAATTTCACCCTTCGAGGTAGCTCTCAAGGGGGATCGCCCCGGCCAGACACGCTGACCCGGTTATGGCAGAGAGTCATCAGCTTCTTGCTTCACCTTAAGTTGAAGTTGCCAACGTTGCGGCAACCTTTGCGGCCAGTTCATTTTTGGAAAAGGGCTTCTGGATGAAGTTAACGTCTTCATCCAATACGCCACTGTGGGCAATGACGTTGGCGGTATAGCCGGACATATAGAGAATTTTCAACTCCGGGTAGACCTGTTTGAGCTGTTGTGACAATTCTCGGCCGTTCAGGTCGGGAAGGATCACATCGGTAATCAGCAAGCGGATATCCAGCTGACCGCTGCGGACCAGCTCAAGAGCCTGATTGGCGTTTTGTGAACAGATCACCTGATAGCCCAGGCTGACGAGGATCTGCTGGCACATCTGCAGAATTGCTTTGTCGTCTTCGACCAGCAGCACCAGTTCTCCGTGTCCGGAAGGGATTGCGGCCGGCGGGTGAACCTCTTTTTTCCGGGCGACGCCGTGGTGTTCAGGGAAATAGATGTTGAAGGTACTGCCTATCCCTTGTTCACTGTAAATATTGATAAACCCATTGTTCTGTTTGATGATGCCGTAAGCGGTGGCCAGCCCCAGTCCGGTCCCTTCATTGATCTTTTTGGTGGAAAAAAAGGGCTCAAATATCTTTTCCCTCGTCTCCCGATCCATCCCAAGTCCGTTGTCGCTGATGCTAAGGCAAATAAACTCTCCCGGTTGAAAACCGTGATGGCGGTCGCAATATTCCTGATCGATTTTGACCGACCGGGTCTGCAGAGTGATTTTCCCTCCGGTCGGCATGGCATCTTTAGCATTGATGCAGATGTTGGCCAGAATCTGATCGATCTGGGTTGCATCCATTTTGACCATTCCCAATGTGCTTTGCGGGAGCCATTCCAGCTCAATGTTTTCTCCGATCAGTCTGCGCAGTATTTTCAGCATGTTGCTGATACAGTCGTTGAGGTCCAGCGCCACGGGGGCAATGGTCTGCTTTCTGGCAAAGGCCAGGAGTTGCCGAGTGATATCCGCCGAGCGCTGGGCGGCATTGATAATTTCCTGTAAATAGTGGCGATTGGCGTCCGATTCCTCCATTTTCATCAGCGCCAGTTCGGCACTGCCGAGAATAACCCCGAGCATATTGTTATAATCATGGGCCACTCCGCCGGCCAGGCGACCGACAGACTCCATTTTTTGGGCCTGGAGCAGTTGCTCCTGCATCTCCTGGTGGGCCTTCTCCTGGGCGATGCGGGTGCTGATATCCTCGACCGAAGTCATGATTCCGACAATGACTCCGCTGCTGTCGCGAATCGGTGAAGACGACATGGAGGCATGAAACAGGGTGCCGTTTTTACGTTTTTGCTGGAACTCCTGTCCCAGCATCACCTCCCCTCGGCAGACCCTGGCGAAGACTTCGTTAAAGCGATCCTGGGCCGAATCCGGAATAATGGGCAGTGGTTGCCCGGTCACCTCGTCGGCCTGCCAGCCGAACAACCGCTCGGCGGATTCCGTCCAAATGGCCACTGCGCCATGCTCATCGACGCTGAATAGGGCGACCGGAGAGCATGCGATCAGGGCTTTGACTTGTTGGTTTTTCTGTTCGATTTCATTGATATTTTGCCGGATAGAATCGCGCATGTGCGTCAGGCTGCATGACAGTTCTTTGAATTCTTTGACTTTTTCCCCCGCGATTTCGCGGGTCAGGTTGCCATTGGCGATATCGGTGGTGACCTCGATGAGATGAGCGATTGGGCGGTAAATCGCCTGCTTGATAAATAGCCAGACCAGCAAGAACACCACCAGGAACAGGGCGAGGCAAATGAGAATTGCGCTACGCATGCTGACCTCAATTTTATGAGTGACGACGTTTTGGGGCAGGCCGACATCAATGGCTCCCAGAACGTGACCATCTTCAGTGGTGATGGGAATGAGAGTGTGGTAATTCGGGCCGACGAGGACAGTTTTTATCTGCCTGGACTGCAGTGCGGAGAGCAGAGCCGGATCGTTAAGGCGGGAGCCCCAGCGGCTTTTGTCATTGTGGGAAATGATCAGCCCGTTTTCGTCGAGAATGGCGACGAAAGCGACAGCCATACCCCGATTTGCCTCATAGAGTCTTTTGCACTGAAAATAGGTCGATTGGAGAAGGAGCTGTGGATCGGCAAGGTTGCCGAAGTACTGGTAGCTGGATTGGATATCGACATAAAGGCTTTGCACCAGGGAGACGGAGCGCCATTCAATCGCTTCCAGATAATTGGTGCGGAAACTGTTGATATAAAGAAAACTGCTGACCCCGATGGTCGCAAACATGATCAGGCCGATGAAGATCATGATTTTGACCCGCAGGCTCTGGCTGGCACGCAGAGTTTGTTTCAGCATGGGGCATTCCGCTCCTGTCGGTTGGCTGTTGCCTCAGTCGCTGAGTTGTTGCCAGGACTGTCGGCTGGCAAATAATAACTTATTGGTAGCCAAGTTGCTTTTCGGCCTCGGCCGTGGCCTGCAGAGCGCCCTCGACCCAATCCTTGCCGATATTTTCCTTCAGCCATTGAATGGCGGGCGGGCGGGTTTTTTCCCGGAACAGTTTCATTTCTTCTGCTGATGGAATCGTAATGGTAACCCCTTGGGATTGTAAATAATTGAGATTATATATTTCATTGCTGATGGAGAGGCCGCGGTTGGCCACGGCAGCGGGCCGTTTGGCTCGCTGGATAATGCGTTTCAGGTCGTCCGGTAGCGCCTGGTACCAGGCGTCGTTCATCAGGAGTGTATAGATGCTGTAGACATGGCCGTCGAGAACGATATAGCTTTGAACCTTTTCCAAATGGGGGATGAGAAAGGTGCTGATGGAGTTTTCCTGCCCATCCACAATGCCTGCTTCGATAGCCTCGTAAACGTTTCCCCAGTTGATGGGCACCCCCTTGGCGCCGAGATCGTTGACGATTTTGACATGCAGGGGACTGTTCATGGTGCGAATGCGCAAGCCGCTCATGTCAGCAGGTGAGTGAATGGCGCGCTTATTGTTGGAAAAATTTCGAAAGCCGCCATTCTCAATCCAGAACAGCGGACGCAACCCGGTTTTGGCGGCCATGTCCTCGATCAATTTCTGGCCGAACGGGCCGTCCAGGACGGCCCAGGCAATTTCCCGATTGGCAAACAGGTAAGGAATCGAAAACACCTGAATGGGTGGATAAACAGCGGCCAGGTTACCATCGGAAAATGTGTTGGCCTGGATAGCGCCGTTACGGACCATGCGAATGGTTTCAAGGGTGGATTCCCAGTTTTCTCGGTGGTGGAGTTCGATTTTCAGCCGACCTTTGGATTGCTTTTCGACCTGTTCTTTGAGGACCTCAAGGGGAGTCCAGTAATGAGTATTATGGGTGGCCGAGATGGTGAAGGCAATGCGCATAACCACTGGCGTATCGTCTTGAGCGCTTGCCAGGTAGGGAAGAGTCGCTATCAGCAGTGCAGCCAGGAAAAAGAGGGCTCTTTTTAGCAATGGCAACCTCCTTCGGCAGAGTAGAAAGGTGTTTTATGGCAACATCTTAGCCTAAAGCTTAGTGAGTTGTCATCCGGAAAGACCGGATGGCAATAACTAAGTTTTCAGATTGGAAACGAGCAGTTTTTCGTTGTGGCAAGGACATCAATGGCTTGCGCGGAGGCGTACACCGTTCCGTCGCACAAGTAAGCCTGCAGATTGACGCTGCTACAGCGGATAAAAGCCGTTTCCGGATGAAAACTAGTGAAGAGGGAAGCTCTATTTTATATTGCTGAGACGGGCCGGAGGGCAGGACCATGCTCCGTAAAGCCGTCTTCCGGGTATGGCCCGGCTCTGCCTTAGCAATGTTATTGCCACCTTTCGGGCAGGGCGTGCCGCTAATTCTTTGTTTTTCGAGGGAGTGAATGGTAGTTTTATGCGAGCGACGAAAGCCGCTTCACGGTGTTTGAACGATTTTTAAGGTGATGCTAGCGGAGCGGATGCACATCGTTCAGTTTGTAGATTGGTAATGAATTCAGTACCTTCAAGGAGGTATGTTTTGAATATAGCAATAGCAGAGGTTTGTCAACTTGCCGAACGGGCCGGTACTGCCATCATGGACATCTATGCTGGTGATGTCGCGGTGGAATATAAAGAGGACAACTCGCCACTGACTGCTGCCGACAAGGCGTCCCACCAGGTGATCTGTGCCGGACTGGCGGAACTGTATCCCGATATCCCGATCCTTTCCGAAGAGGGGAAGGATATTCCTTTTGCGCAAAGACGCCGCTGGAAGCGCTTCTGGTTGGTCGATCCTTTGGATGGGACCAAGGAGTTCATCAAGAGAAATGGCGAATTTACCGTCAATATCGCGCTGATTGAAGACGGTCGCCCCGTGCTTGGCGTGGTCTATGTTCCGGCCCAGGAAAAACTCTATTGGGGAGAGGTCGGAGAAGGGGCCTGGGTCAAATCCAAGGGGCAAGAAGCGCAGAAAATTCAAGTGCGGCGGGTTGCTCCCGGGCAGGGATTGACCGTGGTCATGAGCCGCTCCCACCCGTCCCCCGAATTGGCCGCTTTTCTTGAGAATATCAAGGTGGCGGAGGCTCTGCCGGTGGGCAGTTCGTTGAAGCTTTGTGTGGTTGCCGAAGGGAAAGCGGATCTCTATCCGCGCCTGGGACCGACCATGGAGTGGGACACCGCTGCCGGCCACGCGGTCGTCGTTGCTGCCGGGGGAACGGTGGCGACTCCCGACGAGGCCCCTTTGCTGTATAATAAGGAAAACTTGCTGAATCCCTTTTTCATTGTCAGGGCTGTAGCCGAATAAGCATTTTTCAGGATCTCTTTTTTTGCCAATTGACAATCCAGTCAATATAGACAATGTCAAGTTTCAGAGGATGATCGGGAATGACGTTAGTTTAAGAGTCGCTGGCAGCAAAACCGGGACTGTCCCCGCACGGGGGCTGTCCCAGGCTTTTGCGGTGCAAACCGCCAGCGTTCCAAGGACCGCAAACATCTGGGACAGCCCCAGATAGGGCTTGGGACAGTCCCGAGTTTGCTACGAAAGTGCTTAAACTAGCACCATTCAGGACAATCGGTGTAAAGATCAAGGAGGGTTTTATGGCTATATTGGTAGCAGGAGGTGCCGGTTATATCGGCTCCCATACCGTAGTTGAATTGCTTCAGGCGGGGCAGGAGGTTGTCATTATCGATAACCTGGCCAATTCCTCTCCAGTTGCCGTGCAGCGCATTCACGAAATTAGCGGGCGGAAGCCGGTGTTCGTCCAGGTTGATATTCGTGACCGCGAGGGGCTGCGTGCGGTTTTCGCCGCTCAGCGGATCGATGCAGTGATCCATTTTGCAGGACTTAAGGCGGTCGGCGAGTCAACGCAGATTCCGTTGGCCTATTACGATAATAATGTCAACGGGACCCTGGTTCTGCTGGAAGAGATGCGCCGGGCCGAAGTCTTTAAACTGGTATTCAGCTCTTCCGCGACGGTTTACGGTGATCCCGCGACAGTGCCCATCAAAGAGGATTTCCCGACCTCTGCGACCAACCCCTATGGGCGGACCAAGCTGATGATCGAAGAGATCCTGCGGGATCTGGTGGCCTCGGACCCACGCTGGGGGATCGTTCTGCTGCGCTATTTCAACCCCATCGGAGCCCATTCGTCAGGGCGCATCGGCGAAGATCCCAAAGGCATTCCCAACAATCTGCTCCCCTTTATCGCTCAGGTTGCCATCGGCCGGCTGCAGGAGCTGGCGGTGTTCGGCGATGACTATCCCACCCGGGATGGGACCGGGGTCAGGGATTACATTCATGTCGTTGATCTGGCCCTTGGCCATTTAAAAGCCCTGCAGCGGATCAATACTGAAAACGGTGTCTTTACCTATAATCTGGGCACCGGCACGGGCTATTCGGTGCTGGAAATGGTGCGCGCTTTTGAACGGGTCTCGGGACGGGCTGTCCCCTATCGGATTGCGCCGCGTCGGCCGGGCGATATCGCCCAATGCTGGGCTGATCCGGGTTTGGCAAATCAGGAGTTGGGCTGGGGCGCACAGCGTGGTCTGGATGAGATGATGCAGGACAGTTGGAACTGGCAGCACAATAATCCGGACGGGTATGAAAAAAGGTAAAGGCCGGGGACCGCTTCGAATGGCGCTAATTTAAGAGTCGATGGCAGCAAAACCGGGACTGTCCCCGCACGGGGACTGTCCCAGGTCTTTGCGGTGTTAAACGCGACAGTTTCATGGCTCGCAAACTCTTGGGACAGCCCCCGATGACCCTGGGGATAGTTCCGAGTTTACTGCAAAGTTGCTTCAACGAGCGCCATTCTGGACCGCTTCCTTTGTTTGCTGTAATTTTTTTGCGGAGGCAGGAGCAGGGAGGATGGTCTCGGGTTGGTTGGCGTTTGGATACTTAATTTCACTTCTGGCTGATAGAATCAACCGCTTTTGCCCGGGCAGCGCTTTCTTTTATATTTATTTTCGATAAAGCAATAGGTTTTGTCTTCGTCTCAGCCTTTCCTGCGGCTTGTGGCGGTTGGAATGGCGACAATGACTTGTCAAATTTTCGACTTTTCTTAGAATCTGCTGAGCGAGATTATCTTTCTGTTAGAAAATGAAGGGAAAATGATGAATAATGTGTCTAAATATTGACACATTATAGTTAATATATTATTTTTATCTCATTGTTTGAATGAGTTATTCTTTTTACACATGCAATACGGAAAATGACTGCCATGCAGATGATGACAACGAGTGGATACGGAGGGATGATTGGACAGTCGCCGCAGATGTTGGAACTGTTCGAATTGATTTCCTGCGTTGCTGAGGAGGGCGACAGCACGGTTTTGATTCAGGGCGAGAGTGGCACCGGCAAGGAGCTGATTGCAAGGGCGATTCATGAAAACAGCCCGCGCCAGGAAGGCCATTTCGTACCGGTCAACTGTGCCGCCATTCCGGATGAATTATTGGAAAGTGAGCTGTTCGGCTATGTTAAGGGGGCTTTCACCGGCGCCCAACAATCGAAAATCGGCCGGGTTCAGTTTGCTGATGGCGGGACGCTCTTTCTTGACGAAATCGGTGATATGAAACCCACTCTGCAGGCGAAGCTGCTACGGGTTTTGCAGGAACGCGAGGTCGAGCAGGTCGGCGGGGTTCGTCCCAGCAAGGTTGATGTTCGGGTCATTGCTGCGACACATCAGAACTTGGAAGGGTTGGTTGCTGACGGCCGCTTTCGAGAAGATCTCTATTACCGGCTGGCGGTCATTCCGGTGCAGGCTCCGCCGTTGCGTGAGCGACGGGATGACATTGTCCTGTTGATCGAAAAATTCATTGATCGCTTCAGCCGCCGAAAGACCGATCGCAGAACCACCATCGATCCCATTGCCATGCGCAGCCTGCAATCTTACGGCTGGCCGGGCAATGTGCGGGAATTGGAAAATCTGATTCAGCGTCTGGTCATCCTCCATCGGGGCAAAAAAGTTACCTTGAAGGAACTGCCGGAGAAATACCGTTGCGAAGGGGCATTGCTGGAACCGTTAGAACCGGTTGCTGCTGTCCCGCAGGCTGCTGAAGAGGTGGCTGCGATAGCCCCGCCCGAGGTGGAATGGTGCGCGGCCGGGCTCGATTTCAACAGCCTGATCAGCGAGTTTGAGGACCGCCTGATTCTTGAGGCCCTCAGCCGCACCGGCGGCAACAAAAAAGAAGCGGCCCGCCTGCTCAATCTGAAACGCACCACGTTGATTGAAAAAATTAAAAAGAAGAATCTGCCGGGGTAGGAAATAATCGGATGGGCGAAACGGGAAGCGTTTCTGCGCACTGTTCCAATGGCCTGCTTGGGGGCAACCGGAATCGCCTCAGCTGGCTTTTTTAAGATGACGATCGACTTTTTCGCGAATCTCTTCATGACTGGCCGGAGTCATGAGGATGTCTTTGGCTCCGTATTTCACCGCCCGCAGAACTGCGGAGCGAGTCCATTCCGGCCCGGCAAAAATAATCGGCGGCAGGCTGCGACCCGCTGACTGCAGTTTGATTGCCGCGGCAAACCCTTTTTCACCGACCTGGGCCATGACCAGGAAAATCCCCAGAATATTGTGCTGCTGAAAGAGCTCCTTGACTTCGTCCTGAAACGAAAGCACCCGGCAGTCATAGCCGGCCGAAGAGAGGATGTCGACAAAAGGAGCAGTGGCATTTTGTTGATCGCTCACAATCATGACGATCGGAGTGACCGCGGGCGTTGACGCGGTTACGGCCGGTGCCGCGGGCTGGCTGGCAGCTGGTGGTTGCTGTTGTTGGTCCGGCGCTGCCGGCGTCGCTGGCGGACCGCCCCATTCGCCCGGAGCAGGGGCTGTCGTCGTAGCGGGTTGCACCGCTGCAGGAGCTTCCGTTGTTCCCTCCAGCTGAAAGACCTCTGCCGGAAAGATCAGCAGCATGCGATGCAGCTCGTAATCCTCCATATGAATTGCGAAGGATGCCAGGTAATAGTTCCCTTCCGGGAAGGGCGCGGCTGAGGTGTTGTCGACTTTGGTCGGAACCACGACCTCCGTGTCGGTCTTGATAAATCTGATCTGCCCGGGGTATCGGTCCAAAAATGTCTGGGTCAGGCTGCCGGAGAGGATGTTTGCGATCTCTCCATAAGCATCAGCGACCTCACCGTCAAACTGGCCGGCTTGCTGCTGCTCCTCAATCTGATCTTCTGGCAGCATGATCAGAGTGCCGCCCATGATGATCGCGTCCGGGATCTGGGTCAGCATAAATCCCAGGCCCTCTCTGTCGCCGGTCACTTTGAGGTGGGTCAGTACCGATTTTTCCATGCAATGCTGAGAGAAAAAATCAGCCTTGCTGGTCATCACCAGTTGGACATCATCGCACTTGAGGGATTGGCCGAGTAAGGCGCCGATTTCCTCGCCGATCTGACCGATGGTTGCGTTGAAGACCACATCGACAATTTTTTTGGCTTCAACAAAGGGAGTCTTGGGCTGCTTTTGAGGCGTCGGTGGCTCAGCCCCAGGAGTTGCCACGGGCTTAGGATCCTCGACCGGCTTGGGTTGTTCCGGGGCGACGGCTGCTGGTGCTGGTTGCTCGGGAGCCGCCTGGGCGGTGGCCGGTGCCTTCTCCTCCAGGTCGAAGATAGCTGCCGGAACGACAAATTCCAGTGGCCCGAGGTCCTGGTCATCGATGCTCATCTGACAACTGGCGAGATAATAATTACCGGGCGGGAAGGGCGTGTCAGCGTCCGGGTCGACCTTGGTCGGGGTCAGCTCTTCGATGGTTTTTTTAATAAAACGGATGGGTTTGGGATATTTATCAACAAACGCCTGGGTAAAGACGCCGGCGATGATGTTGGCAACTTCGCCGTAGGCATCCTGGAGTTCGCCGTCCAGGGTTCCTGACTTCGCATGCTCCTCGATCATGTCCTGAGGCAGCATGATCAGGGTTCCGCCCAGAACAGCGGCAGTCGAAGCTCTGGTCAGGAGATAGCATTGGCCTTCTCGGTCCCCGCCGACGGACATGTGGGCGAGGATGGTCTTTTCCCGTGAGGGATCACTAAACAGCCGGGCTTTGCTGGTTAGCTCCAGAAGAATCTGCGAGCAGGTCAGATCCTGCCCGAGCAAGGCGCTGATTTCGCCGGCAAGTTTTTCCAGCCCTGACTTGCAGACGACGTCGATGATGGCGCGGTGATCCAAAATAACCTCTTGTGCACGCATGGAGCCGGTCCCCATCTGACCTTGGAAATCGGCTGTCAGTGGGGAGTGCCGTGGTTGTTAGGGACACCCCCCAATCAATTCAGATTGTATTTGATCTCAATATAAAAGGGCCCTTCTGCAACCTGGAAAGGCACAATCACCCGGTTACTCCCTTTGGGGGCCGAGATTGTATAGGATTTGCCCGAAATCGCGGTTGGAATAGCAAGTTCAAGGGGAATGTCTTCCGAGGCAAATCGTTCTTTGAGCCCGCCGGCAAGCATGTTGGCAATTTCACCGAGAGCGTCTTTGACATCGGCGTCAATCTCCTCAATCTCCATTCCGAGCATGGCCCCGGTAATTCCCAGGCCGACTGCTTCGGGGCAATGAATTCCCAGCATCGCTGAGAAGCCTCCGGTCAGTCCTATCATTGCTGAGACATGACAGCCGAGAACCTGCTTCCCCTCGGCGAGGGGAGGGTCGGCCGACAAATCCATGAAGATCATTGTACTGAAGATCTCTTCGGTTGTTTCAGTAATTTTTTTAGCAAATTCCACAATGATTCCTCAGAAATGAAAGATAACTCAGCTGTCCGCACGGATTTGCAGTTCCACCATGAAGCTGTGTCCATCGAATTCAAAAGGAACCGTCACCATTTCAGCATCGGCCAGACAGTCAATCGCGTACTCTTCGCCGTACACTGACGACGGCATCGACAGTTTGATGTCGCTACCGCTTGGATCGAGAACAGCTTTCAGGCTGCCGCCCAGCATATTAGCGAGCTCGCCGATGGCATCCCTGACGTCTTCATCGATTTCCTCAACATCCATGCCCAGAAAGGCAGTGGTGACGGCTAATGCCGTTGAGTTGGGAAGATGGATGGCCAGTAACCCTTTGGTGGTTCCGGCCAAGCCGATGATGCCGGAGATGCTGTTGTTCAGCATTTCATTTTTGCGCTTAAACGGTTCTCCCGGGGTCACATCCAACATAATCATGCTGGAAAAGATTTCCTGAGTGGATGCTGTAATGTGTTCTGCGTGTTTCACGGATAGCTCCTCATAAACGGATATCGAAGGCTTCGTCTCAGCCCCCTGCTGCGGGGGCTGAGGATTCTTGTGGTTAGAGCAGGGCTCCCAGGGTTTCGTTGATCAGGTCCGGGGTGAAGGGCTTTTTAATGGCCCCTTTTGCCCCGTATGATTTAGCCTCATTGATAATATCCGCACCGGTCTCGGTTGAAATCATGACCACCGGGATATCTTTAATCGCCGCATTTTCGGCTTTGGCTTTGAGAAACTCAAGTCCGTTCATGTTGGGCATATTGATATCGCTCAAAACGACATCCACGCTGTTGCTGCTGAGTACGTCAAGGGCTTCCTGGCCGTCGCCGGCTTCGAGAATGGTACTGAAATCGATCCCTGCCTGACGCAGTGCCCGGGAAACAATTTTGCGCATAGTGTTGGAATCATCGACAATCAATACAGTTTTTCCCATTATTTTCTCCTGTCACGTATAAAAAGGTTTTCTGTCGAGGCAGTTGGTTATTGGTTTTGTAAAGCAATCAAAGGCGCCCCGGCGGCGCGAATTTCCAACGGGTCATCGTCGCTGGTGATCAGCTTCCAAACCAGGGTGTCGGCATCGGCTGGGCCAAATTTGCCATGACCGATGGCCGGTAAACCCAATTTATATTGCTGATCATGGGCCAGCAGGTTGGTCATGAACAGGCCGGCAATGGTGTTCAGCAATTCGTTGAGAATGTCATTTTTCTGGGTGTCCGTCAGCTCGTCCTCGGCCATGGCAAAAATATTCCCGGTGAATTTTTCCAGGGTGTTGCGCGGCATTGCCAGGATCAGTTCGCCCTGGACCGGGTCATTGATCAGCAACGATGTCCAGGCGGTTTCGTCTTCAGGCATGCAATAGGTTTTATCGGGGTGCGCCATGACTTCCAGAAAAACCATGTTTTCAAGAGTCTGGCTGACCGCCTGATGCATTGCCTGATAAAATTTTCCTTGGGTGTCCATTGATTCTCCTCAATCCGTGGCTAGTCTAGAAAGTCCGCCAACGCATCCATCATCACCGGTGGCGAAACCGGTTTGTTCAGGACTTTGTAGGCTCCCAGGTCAAGCAGCTGTGCTTCCTTTGCTGAATTCCCGGCACTGGTGATGACGATGACTGGCAGCTCGCACAGCTTGGGACTGGCCTTGACCCATTTGACCAGCGTTTCCCCATCCATCACCGGCATGTTGAGATCGGTCAGTAAAAGATCGACATGATTAGCTTTGGCTGCTTCCAGCGCTTCCTTGCCATGTTCGACCTCGATGATCTCGGCATCCCCCAGGCCGATTATCTGGAGGCAGCGCTTGATGAACATACGGGCGGTGGCTGAGTCGTCCGCGATAATGATCCGTTTCATGAGTTAAATTCTCCCAGGTCGTTTAGTGACTCTTCGAGTTTCGTAAATTCGGTGTCGACAGCCAACATGATGCTCGCCAGAATATTGGGAGTGATCTGGATATACTGAGCATAGGCTGGATCAAGCTTGTAGCGCATACTGTCGGAGCCGGTCCCAAACCCCCCCATCATAGCGATGCTGTCCCCCAGATGAACTGCGTAGACCAGCGGCTTGAACTCTTCGCTGGCGCGGCCGGGTTCATGGTGAAAGCGAATGACCTCGATCAGTTCCTCCGGCAGTTGCCAGTATTTTGCCAATTCATAACCGGCGATGGTGTGATCAAAACCGATCAGTTTTTTTTCCGCTTCAAGATAGTCGAAACTGTCCTCTGCAGTCAGCAGCTCAATGGCTTCCGGAGCCGTTCCCTGGAGGTAATCGGAGATCAGGGCTTTACCGATATCATGCAACAGACCGGCCGTAAAGGCCAATTCCGAGCGGATTTCTGCTTTGCCCTGGGTGACCACTTCCCGTGCTGCAATGGCGGCCCGCAGATCATGTTTCCAGAGGTCGCCGCTGGCTGCGGCATAGCCGACCAGCTCTTTTTCAAGCAGGTTGCCGGCGCAGTCGCCAATGGCAATGCTGACGATAACCCGTTCGCCCAAAAATGAGACCGCCCGGTCGATGGAGGTAATTTTGTTGATCATGCCAAAGGCCGCAGAGTTGATGACTTTCAGCACTCTGGCGGTGAGATTGGCATCAGTTTTAACCAGGCTGACCACTTCGTGAAGGTCGTGATCCGGATTGGCGGTAATCTGTAACAGCCGGCTGGCACTGGCCGAAAGCATGGGGACCGATCTGACGATTTTCTGGAGTTCTTCGCTGCTTATTTGCTTGACCATATTCGCCTCCTATAACTGCCAGTTCGGTTTTCCGGGTGAACTCAGGATAACCTGCCCGGCAGAAACAGAGATGGTGACTGTGCGGCTGAAGTTTCCTCCGAGATCCTCGGAAACAGCTCCCATACCATAAGCCCATAAGGCTTTTTTGATCGCCAGTGCGTTTCGTTTGCCAATTTGGAAGGTGTCGTTGGTATCCATCACGTTGGCCCCGCCACACAATTTTACCACCAATCCCCTGCCGCGTTTATCGCAACCGAATTTGCTCATCAGCTCGAGTAATGCCGGGATGGCGGTGTCCGCAAAATAACCGGGTTTTTCTGTAGCCTTGGCCTTATTGATGGATGAATCGGGGAGGGCGACATGGGCCATTCCGACGGTCCGTGTTTTCGGATCAAGAAAAATAACAGAAACACAGGAACCGAGTGCAAATGTTTTGACATCGTCTCCTGGTGTGTTCGATGCGCCGTAATCACCGACACCTAAAATGACCTGCCCCATTTATTTTTTCTCCATTAGCAAGCTGAGAAGAGATGACGCAATCTTCTCCAGGGGGACCAGCCGTTCGGCCCCGCCCTTTTCATAAGCAACTTTCGGCATCCCGAACACAACGGAGGATGCTTCATCCTGTGCGATACAACGTGCACCCGCCTCTTTCATGGCAAGCATTCCCATGGCACCATCCTGACCCATCCCGGTTAGCATGGCGCCGATGGCGTTGGCACCGACATGTTTAGCAACGGAATGCATCATGACATCGACGGACGGACAATGACCGCTGACCTTTTCTTCCCCTCCCAGGCGGACTTCATAAAAGCCGCCCGAACGCACCACTTCGAGTTGGCGGCCGCCGGGGGCGATGAGTACCAGCCCGGTCCGAACCCGGTCGCCATGCTCTGCTTCTTTTACCTGCATCGGACAGAGCTGGTTGAGGCGGTCGGAAAACATTTTTGTGAACCCGCCGGGCATGTGCTGCACGATGACAGTGCCCGGGGTTGAGGCCGGGAAATTCTCAATAACCCTGCGAATGGCCTCGGTTCCTCCGGTCGAAGCACCGATGGCGATAACCTTGTCAGTTGATTCCGCCAGTGCCGCCGATGTGGTACCGACTGCTTTTTGCGGTATGACCGGTCTTTTTCCTTTCCAGTGGGACACGTTAGCCGTGGAGGCAATTTTGACCTTGGAGCGCAGTTCCATAAGCATGGCGTTGAGGCCTGCCGAGACATTGCTGGTCGGCTTGGCGACAAAATCGACCGCCCCGGCATCAAGCGCTTCCATGGTGATTTGTTTGCCACGCTGGGTCAGCGAACTGACCATGACCACCGGAATGGGGTACTGAGGCATCAGTTTCCGCAAGAAGGCAACGCCGTCCATTCTGGGCATTTCCACATCCAGGGTGAGGACATCAGGTTGCAGTTCGATAATCTTGTCGCGGGCGATGTAAGGATCGGACGCCGTCCCGACAACTTCGATGCCCGGATCCAAGGCCAGCCCCTGACTTAGAATGTTTCTCACCAAAGCTGAATCGTCTACCACCAGAACGCGAACCATACGAGCCATCAGAATTCTCCTTTCTGGTAGAGAGCAGGTTTCAGATAACGGTAGAGAGTCTGGCTTCGCCCAAGGGTTTCGGAATGGCCGATAAAAAGGTAACCGCCCGGTTCGGTAAACTGATGATAGCGGTTGACCAGGGCTTCCCGGGTCGGTTGATCAAAGTAGATCATGACGTTGCGACAGAAGATCATCTGGAAAGGTTTTTTAAATGGAAACGAGGTATTCATCAGGTTAAAACGCCTGAAGGTGGCTTCCCTTTTGACCTTGTCGACAACAGCCATTTCATTCGGCCCGGCCGGGGTAAAATATTTTTTGCGCAAGGTTTCCGGCAGTTGCATAACCCGGTCGGTAGCATAAACACCGCGTCTGGCGCTGGTCAGGGCCCGGTCAGAAATGTCGGTGGCAAGGATCCCGGCATCCCATGCGCTGTAATCGTTGCCGAGATATTCCATCATCAGCATCAGCAGGGTATAAGGCTCTTCTCCGGTTGAGCAGCCCGCACACCAGATGCGTAGATCCTTGCGTTTTTCCCGTTTCAGTTTTTCAATCACCTTTGGTAAAGCGGTTTGAGAAAAAAAGTCGAAATGATCTTTTTCTCGATTGAAATAGGTGTGGTTGGTCGAAATAAGATCGACCAGCTCACCCAAAGCCGCCTCGGTTTTGTCATGACTCAAATAGTCATAGTAATCCGAAAAGTTGCCCAGATTCAGGTTGCGCATCAGCTTTTGCAGGCGTCCGACCAGCAAGGAGCGTTTCTGCTCGGTCAGGTTGATCCCGAAGCGCTTGTGGATGAGATCGCGCAAACGGGAAAATTCAGCATCGGAAATGGCCATCATGCCACCCTGCTGCTGGTTGGGTGCTGTCTCAATCATGCGCTGCCTCTGTTATTGCTCATCAAGGGACGCTGACAGTTCCTGCATTTCACCACTGTATAAAAGTTTGTGTACATCGAGGAGGATTTTGACGTCGTTGTTGATTTTACCCATTCCCTGAATATAGCTGCCTTCCGAGTCTTTACTGGTTTTTGGTGGCGGCTCCACTTGGCTTTCCGGGATGTCGGCAACTTCACTGACTTCATCAACCACCAGGCCGACCTCTGTCCCTTCAACGTTGACGACGATGATGCAGGTCCGGTCGTCATAGTCGCGATCATTGAGGTTAAAGCGGGCGCGAACATCCATTACCGGAATCACTTTGCCGCGCAGGTTGATGACCCCGCGGATAAAGGAGGGCATGTCCGGAACTTCGGTGATGTTCTGAATGCCGATGATCTCTATGACGTAACGGATTTCAATACCGTAATCCTCACCGGCCAGGTGAAAGGTCAGATACTTATCTTTCTGAGTGTCTTCGTTGTCCAGATTGGTCATGGTCAAGTCTTCAGCCATGGTCTTCTCCTTATTGTTGTATAGTGAAGCGGAAGTCGAAAATTTTTTGCGTTACTCAACGTCCTCGGAGTCCAGTTTTTTGCTGTCGGCGGATTCGACCAGGGTGCCGACATCGAGGATCAGGCTGACCCCGCCGTCGCCAAGGATGGTACAGCCGGAAACGCCGGGGACTGTGCCGATGAAATCCGACAGTCCTTTGATGACCGTTTGCTGCTGGCCGAGGATCTCGTCGATGAACAGGCAAAACCGGTTCTCAAGGTATTCCAGGACAATCAGAATGCCGTCGGAGAGCTTTCTGGAATCCGGTTCTTTGTCAAGAATCTCATGCAGGCGGACAATCGGGAAAAAGTTCTCCCTGACCCGGGCCAGTTCCGCCCCGTCCGGCGTGATGGTGATCTGATCCATTTCCGGGCGATATGCTTCCAGAATGGACAGGGTGGGCACGATGCAGGTCGTAGTCCCGACGCGGACAATCATGCCGTCGATGATGGCCAGAGTCAGCGGGATGCGCAGAGTAATGCGGGTGCCTTTGCCGGGGGTGGTGCTGACATCGATTTTCCCTTTGATTTTCTCAAGATTACGTTTAACGACATCCATGCCGACGCCGCGGCCGGAAATATCGGTAATTTGGGCGGCCGTGGAGAAACCCGGCGCGAAAATCAGATTGTTGATCTGTTTTTCGGTCAGATCCGATCCGTCCCCTTCGATCAATCCTTTGCTGATTGCTTTTTCAAGGATCTTTGCTCTGTTGAGGCCGCGACCGTCGTCTTCAATGGTGACCCAGACCTCACCTTCTTCATGGCGGGCCGACAGGCGTACCGTCCCTTTTTCGTTTTTACCGGCGGCAACCCGCTCGGCCGGTGTTTCCAGTCCGTGATCCAAAGAGTTGCGCAACAGGTGCACCAAGGGGTCGGTAATGGTTTCGATGACCGTCTTATCGATTTCGGTTTCTTCGCCTATTAATTGCAGGTCGACCTTCTTTCCGGCTTTGACGGAAATGTCGTGAACCAGTCGGATCATGCGTCGGAACAGGCCGGAGACCGGAATCATGCGGATGGTCATGGCCATTTCCTGGAGTTCCCGAACCAGCTTGGACATGTGCTGTCCGGCTTTGTTGAAGTTTTCCAGTTCGAGACCTTTCAGGTCCGGGTTGTGGATCAGCATATTCTCGGCAATGACCAACTCGCCGATCAGATTGATAAGGTTATCGAGTTTGCCCAGTTCGACCCTGATATCCTGGCGCTTCGCCGGGGTTTTGGTCCGGGCCGCCGGTTTGACTTCGGCTTTGGCCTTGTTCAAATTATCCAGCTGTTTCTTGAGCGCGGTATCGATCTGTTCCTTAGACGCAGAGCCCTGTTGGATGAGGATTTCACCGACCGGTTTTTTCTGAGTCTGTACAGCTGTGGAAATAGCCTCTTCAAGGACGCCCTCTTCGACCAGGAAATCGCCCAACAAGGGAGCGACCAGTCGATTGAGGTCGTCGATGTGGTCATGCAGGTTGTTGATGGAATCGGTTTTCCCCTCCGAGACATTGTTGATGCCCTGCTGCAGAATATCGAGGCTGGCCAGCAACTGATCCGCCGGATTATCGACCGCCAGTTTTGATCCGGATTTCGCTCGATCGAGGATATTTTCCATCTGATGGCTGAGTTTTTCCAGATCGGAAAAACCGAAGAAACCGCAATTTCCCTTGAAACTGTGAATATGCCGGAAGACTTCACCCAGGGAATCTTTATCTTCAGGATTTTCACTCCAGAGCAGCAGCCCTTGTTCAGCGTTTTGCAACAGTTCGTTGCCTTCCTGAACAAAGCTCAGCCGCATTTCTTCGGTGATTTCCATCTGTGGGAACCCATCTCCGGCGGCCTCGGCGTTGTCCACTGGCAAGGCTTGGCTGGGTAGTGCTGCGGGCGCCTCTTCCTCTGCGGCCTGGGATTCCGGATTTTTACCTCGTTCGATAGCCTGATGCAGTTTCTCAGAAATGTCATCGGCAGCGGAAACCATGGAATCATCGTTGTAATCGCTTTCGATCATATCCAGGGCTTCTTTGGCAAAATCGCAGGAAGCACAGAGGAGATTGACATGATCCGGGACCAGTTCGATTTCTTTGTTGCGGATCAGGTCAAGCAGGTTCTCTGCCGCGTGTGCAACTCGCGTCAAATGATCAAATTCCAGAAAGCCTGCACTCCCTTTCATGGAGTGGAACAGGCGGAAAATAGCATTAATCGTTTCAGGATCGCTGTTCTGGCCTAGCTCGATGATGGCCGGTTCCAGCTGCTCGATCATGTCGCGGCTTTCAGTTACGAATTCCTGTATGATTTCAATCTGGTCATCATCAATTTGCATACTCATCACGGATCCTTCGCACAATTATTTTATCTGGCCATTAAGATATCTTTTGTCAAACGATTGTTAATTATACAAAACAAATAAATAAAAACAAAGGGGAAATGGGCGGCGCTAGAAAAAAATTATAAATTTTTCACAAAAGGCGCCACATCTCCCTCTTTCGAGTTTCCTGAGCAAAGGCAAACACCGCTGGTATTTTAGTGGGTTTTACGGAAATTTCCGTAGCTGTTACGATCTTCCTGCTCAATATGTTCGACCAGCCAGTTCTTGAGAAATCTGTAGACGTCGGCTGGAGCAATGCGGCTGCCTGATTTGATTTTTTCGACAAAACGACCGACTTGCTGCACAAAATCCTGGTGCTTTTGCCGGTGCTCGGCGAGCTTCGGGAAGCGATTTTTCTTCATGACTTCTTCTTCGGCTCGAAAGTGCATGACGGTATAGTCGACCAGTTCATCAACGACCTGGGCTGTCAGCATGCGGTCGCCACCATCCTGCATGCATTGGAATAGCTGATTGATCAGTTCGACCAGGCGCTGGTGATGTTTGTCCATCAGGGGGACGCCAGTATTGAATCGGTCACTCCATTGCAGCAGGAGGTGATCGTTATCCGTGCGCGGAGTGCTCGGTATTCCGCCCCAGTTTGATGGAGGAGTTCCGGTGCGTTTGGGAATCTGTCTGGGACTACGTGAGGAGTCCTGCCGCAAGCCGGTTTTTTTGATAATAAAGCGGCTGAGCTGGCTGCGCAGTTCGGCGGCCTGACTGGACAGCTCTTCGCTGGTTGCCGCGCTCTCTTCCGCGCTGGCGGTATTCTGTTGAATAACCTGGTCGATCTGCTGGAGGCCTTGGTTGACTTGGGCAATCCCTTGTGCCTGTTCACTGCTGGCCGCAGCAATTTCCGAGATCAGATCGGTCACTTGGCCGATGGAGCCGACAATTTCGTCAAGAGCGCCTGCAGTTCGTTCGGCAATCTGAGTTCCATTGCTCGTTTTGGTCACCGAGCCTTCGATCAGTTCAGCTGTTTCTCGGGCGGCCTTGGCGCTGCGGGCGGCCAGGTTGCGAACCTCTTCGGCGACTACCGCAAAGCCTTTACCGTGCTGGCCTGCGCGGGCAGCTTCGACTGCCGCGTTCAGGGCGAGCAAATTGGTCTGGAAAGCAATCTCATCGATGACCTTGATAATTTTACTGATGTTTTGGCCGGCTTCATTAATCTGCCCCATGGCCTGGATCATTTCTTCCATGCGCTGGGTGCCGGTGTCAGCGGCTTGTTGGGCCGATACCGCTAATTGGTTGGCCTGGCGGGCGTTCTCGGCACTGGTTTGGGTCTGACTGCCAATTTCATTCATGGAACTGCTGATCTGTTCGACTGAAGCAGCTGACTGGGCGGCGCCGTCGGAAAGCATTTGAGCGGACTCGCTGACCTGGGAACTGCCCTGGTCGATCTGTTCGCCGGCGGCCTGCATATCGGCAATCATGGCATTAAGGTCCTCGCCCAGTTTCTTGATACTGTGGCGCAATTGGTCATCCTGATCATGGGGAACGATGTCAAAGGTCAGATCGCCGTTGGCCAGCTGTTGCAGGGGGCCGACGATTTCATTCTGCAGGCTGTCGGCCAGATCATCAAGGGTTCTCGCTGTGGCACCAAGCTCGTCGGCCTGGGTCATCTTGAGGCGGCGCTGGAGATGACCGTTACCGATATCGGTGAGCACGGTCTGGATGGCGGACAGCGGTCGTACGATCATTTTCCGTAGCATGAAGAAAAGCAGCAGCCAGGTGACGACCAGGCTGAGCAGGCCCATACTGACAGTGCTAATGATGCTTTTGGATTTGGCGGTGGCCAGGATTGCTTCATTCTGGGCCCTCTCCTGACGGAGTTTGTCCAGGCTGTATTCGACGTAGAGGACTCCGGCCAGGGTGCCGGGGACGGCTCCGTCATGGCATTCCAGGCATTTTTGCTGGAACATGTGACTATGGGCCATGAAAAAGGAGGTAGCAGATTCTTTCTCCAGATCGATTTCTTTTTTTGGGTCGGTGATGGTGATATGGGGCTCGCTTTTACCGATTTGATCTTTCTTGCTGGAATAGATGGTTTTCCCCTGTGGGTCGGCCAGGCCGACTTCCAGAACTCCGGGGACCGAGCCGAGTCCGGTGACCAGTTCGTCGAAAACATCCATTTCACCACGTTCCAGAGACCCTCTGGTGCCGATTTCCAGGCTGGAAAAAATACTTCGGCCCTGTTCGAGGCTGACGTCGTGAAGAGCTTCAGTGGATTGGTCAGCCTGCCGGCTGAGTAAGTTGCGTGACTGCAATGCTGTTATGGTAAAGCTGATTCCGAGGATAATCAGGAGGATAAGAATTAATGCACCGCCAATCTTACTCTGAATGCTCTTCAGTTTCATGTGGGCCTCATTTTAATGAATTAGGATGTTGATAAAAAATTATTAATCCCCAATGTGTCGGAAGATACCAAGGTTCGCGAAAAATTACAATGCCTTAATTTTTCGCGAGTTAATTGCCCCTGCCCGCCTCAAGGCTTTCACCAAAAGGATGAAGGCATGTTGTCCTGAATGGCGCTAGTTTAAGCAACTTTGCAGTAAACTCGGCACTGTCCCCAGGGTCATCGGGGGCTGTCCCAAGAGTTTGCGAGCCATGAAACTGTCGCGGTTCGCACCGCAAAGACCTGGGACAGCCCCCGTGCGGGGACAGTCCCGGTTTTGCTGCCATCTCCTCTTAAATGAGGCCATTCCATGTTGTCCTAGGTTTTCATGCAGCTTGTTCTTTTTGCTTATGCAAATGGAAATGGGCGGCTTATCGCAGGCCTGGCTGGAGCCGGCTCTTGCCAAGTGGCCTGTTCAACATTCAACTCTGCGTTGCAATGAGATTGCGGGGTGAAAGGAAAATGTCGTCCGTGCAGCTAATGTCTCGTGAGGTTGGTTCTTTAGGCCGGTTCTGGCCGTTCGGTTTAGCTGACTTGGTCTGCCGCCACAGGCCTGGCTTGGGCTAAGCCGAAAAGCGAGAACGTAGACAGCAGTAAAAAAGGCCAGAATTGGACTATAGAACTAACCGCACAGGACACTAGGACGGTTCATGGACAGGGGTGGTTTTTTTCCGGCGCGATCTTCTTCTTGCCGGGCGTTGGCCGGACCGAGCCTTTTTGGGGCTTTGCGTCTGGTGGTTGTGGCTGGCCTGACGCCATTCCTGAAGCAGGGGGGTCAGCTGTGGTCGGACTTCCGACCAGAGCCGGAACAGCTCAAGGATTTTCGGCAGCTGGGGGCTCTGCAAAAAGCGCTTTTCACCACGGAAACCGCGGCCACGGGCGAGGCGGAAACAGCCGATCAGCAACTCGCGGGCGTCATGCCTGATGCCGCCGGCAATACTGAAATAGCGGCAATGGGGAGTGATGATCTCGTTGGCTTTATGCAGGACTTGGGTCAGATTGACCTCTGTGGTTGGCGGACAGCTGTCCATGAACAGGCGCAAATAGAGGGCTGCAATGCTCAAGCTTTCCGGAATATCCGTGCCGCTGCGAGTTCTTTGGTCGATTTTTTCAAGCAGCGCAATGCTCTCGTCGGTTCCTGGATAGCCGGCCAGCAGATGTGGCAGCAGGCCTAACTGACGGCATTGTTCCAGCACCCTGCCCGCAATCCCCCGGCGGAACAGTTCCATGGTTTCTTCACGAACCCGGGCCGGTGCGGCGGTTGCCAGCAAGGCTTTGTGTGTGTGGATGGCCTGCAGAATGTTATCGTCCAGGGAAAAGTCGAGCCGGGCGGCAAATTCAAGGGCGCGCAGCATTCTGACCGGATCTTCGACAAAACGGACCAGCGGGTCGCCAATGACCCGGAGCTGTTTGTTGAACAGGTCCTCCAGGCCGTTGACATAATCGATGACCGAGAAATCAGCGATATTGTAGAACAGGGCATTGATGGTAAAGTCGCGCCGATGGGCATCTTCGCAGGCCGTGCCGAAGACATTCTGGACAAAATGAAAGTGTTCGTCCGGATCGTCCGGCAGTTCGTCCGCATCAGGCTCACGACGAAATGTCGCAACTTCAATGACCTTGTTGCCACTGAAGCGAATATGGGCCAGGCGGAAGCGTCTGCCGACCAGGAAGCAGTTGCGAAACAGTTTGCGCACCTGACTGGGGGTGGCGTCGGTGCCGATGTCGAAATCTTTCGGTTGACGGCCAAGGAGCAAATCACGGACACTGCCCCCGACCAGATAGGCCTTGTGCCCGTGGCGGTGCAGTCGGTAGAGAACTTTCAGGCAGTCGGGATCGATCTGTTTGCGGGAAATGGGGTGTTGATCGCGACTCAGGATAACAGGATTTTTTTCTTTCATGAAACTTACAGCCGATCTGAAGACCAATAACCGGACCTCTTGATATTTTTTGCCGGAATTCCGTCCGGGGAAAAATGATGCCTCGTCAGGTCCGGACGAATCATAAGATGCCTCGGGAAAACTGCCGGGGACCGGTTCCGGAGGGCACTGAAAAGCTACCGGACTATAACAGATCAGAGGGTAAGGCAAAAGTCTTTTGACAAAGCGAAGTTGATTAACGCTGTGCAAAGGGCGGGAAGAAAGGGTGATGACAGAGCAAGCAAAATTCAATCTATTGGTGATTCTCGGTGCGACTGCTGGGGGAAAGACCGCGCTGGCGGTGCAGGCGGCCGCCAGATTCCGGGGCGAAATCATCTCCGCAGACTCGCGCCAGGTTTATCGGGGCATGGATCTGGGGACCGGCAAGGATCTCGCCGAGTACGGCGAGATTCTGTACCATCTCATCGATATTGCCGAGCCCGGCTCGGAGTACAATCTGTTCCGCTTTCAGCGGGAATGTTTTGCCACTGTTGAAGATATCTGGACCCGTCAACGTCTGCCCCTGGTCTGCGGCGGGACCGGGCTTTATCTTGATGCGGTTCTGCGCGGCTATCGCCTCATTGAAGTTCCGGAGAATCAGGTCTTAAGGGCGGAGTTAGCATCCTTGAACGATGCAGAGCTGCAGCAGCGGTTGCTGCAGCTGAAGCCTGAACAGCACAATGTCACCGATCTGCTTGAACGGGCACGGCTGGTCCGGGCCATTGAAATAGCTGTTGGTGAACAGACTGCTGCAGAAGGCCTTACCGCGCCGCCCCCCCTGGAGCCCCTGGTGTTCGGGCTGCGCTGGCCGCGGGAGGTCCTGCGTAAGCGGATTGGCGAGCGGTTGCGGCAGCGTCTTAAAGAAGGGATGGTCGCAGAGGTGCAGCAGCTGTATGAGCAGGGAGTGCCCTGGGCTCAGCTGGAGTTTTATGGCCTCGAATACCGCTTTATTGCCCAGTATCTACAAGGGCAAATGGCCTACGACGATATGGTGCAGAAGTTGAGCATCGCCATCGGCAAGTTTGCCAAACGCCAGGAAACCTTTTTTCGCCGGATGGAGAAAAACGGAGTAGTCATTCACTGGCTGGACGGGCAGGGGGAGCCTTTCGAAGAACTCTGCACAATCGTTGATCGACATCAGCTGTTGCTGCCGGGAGACATTACCGGGGCTGGAGTTCAGCATGGGGAGTAGTTCGTGGCCGGACCCGTGAACGGTAAAGCTCTCGACAAATATCTCCGCTCCCGGGCGATCACCGCTCCCTGGACCATCAGCGGAGTCAACCGACGTGATTTCAAGGCCCTGCTGGTGATTCCGGCCCTGGCCGAGCAGGAACAGTTGCCGTTGACTCTGGCCAGTTTGGCCCGCAATGCCGCCGCTCTGCTTGGGCAGACCCTGCTGCTGGTCGTGGTCAATAATCATGCGACTGCCGCTGCTGCTGCCAAAGAGGACAATCAACAGCTGCTGCGCAGGCTGCAATCCTGTTCCCGTTCGGGATTGAATCTGGCCTGGGTCGATGCTGCGAGCGCGGGCCTGGAGCTGCCGGCCGGGGAAGGGGTTGGGCTGGCGCGCAAGATCGGTTTTGATCTCGGGCTGGAGTATCTGGACTGGCACAATGATCCGTTGTTTATTTCCCTGGATGCCGACACCCTGGTGGAGGAAAACTACCTGAGGGCTGTCTTTGGGCATTTTGCCAGGAGCAAGGCTGCCGGCGCGGTGATTCCGTTTCGTCATCAGGCGGCCTCCTCTCCAGAACGGGAGCTGGCTATTCGTGATTATGAACTGTACCTGCGCAGCTATCTGTTTGGGTTGCAGGTGGCGGGTTCTCCCTATGCTTATCACAGTATCGGCAGCGCGCTGTGTTGCCGGGCGGCTGCGTATGTTGCGGCCGGTGGGATGAATCGGCGGCTCGCGGCGGAGGATTTTTACTTTCTGCAGCGGCTGGCCAAGATCGACAGGGTGGACTTTGTTGCCGGCACCGTTGTGCGCCCTGCTCCGCGCTATTCCGAGCGGGTCCCCTTCGGCACAGGCCGGACTCTGCGTGAGCAGGTTGAGGACGGTCGCCGCGGTTATCGGTTTATCGGCAAGGAAGGGTTTGCCCTGTTGCAGCGCTGGCTGACGTTGGCGAGGGAGAACATTGACGTCCCGGCTCAGGTGATCTGTCTGCAAGTCGAACAGCTTTCTGTCGAACTCGCCGGGTATCTGGCCGAGGCGGGGTTCGCAACGGTCTGGACGAAGCTGCAGCACAATCATTGTTCCGCTCAGCAGCGGCTGCGGGCTTTTCATGGCTGGTTCGACGCACTGCGCACCCGCCAGCTGTTAACCCGGGTGGATGGAGCCCCCAGCGTTGACCCTGTCGAGATCGTGGCAGCGCTGCTCGCCTGGGGGGGCTGTGCCGCACCTGCGACCCCGGCCGCGCAGTTGCGGCTGCTGGAACGCTTGCAGGGGGTGGATTGACTGCTCCCTGCCGACTGAGTTGCCGGCAGAGAGCAGTGGATGTTTTTACAGCAAGGTGATCCAGTTATGGTTGTCGGGTTCGCGGCCGTACTGAATTCCAGTCAGTTTGTCATACAGTTTCATGGTCAGTTCGCCGGGTTTGCCGTCGCCGAGCTGGACACATTCGTCCTGATAGCAGAAGGAGCCGACCGGTGAGATAACCACTGCGGTGCCGGTGCCGAAG
Source organism: Geopsychrobacteraceae bacterium (assembly GCA_963668145.2). GTDB lineage: Bacteria > Desulfobacterota > Desulfuromonadia > Desulfuromonadales > Geopsychrobacteraceae > Seleniibacterium. Next base: position 293,264 of record CAXXJU010000018.1, on the reverse strand, counting down.
GCCTCCTGGAGCCGACCGCTACGCGCTCCTTCCATGACTTCATCGACGCTGAGGGCGCGTTCTTCGATCTCATACCCCATTTCCTGCAACAGGGTCAGGGACGAGCGTCTGGTGATGCCGTCCAGGACGGTGCCGTGCAGCGGAGAGGTGACGATCTTGCCATCATAGAGAAACAGCATGTTCATGCTGCCGACTTCCTCGACAAAGCGTTTTTCCTTGGCGTCCAGCCAGAGGACCTGATCGTAGCCCTGTTCCGAAGCCTGCTTGGCGGCATAGAGGCTGGCCGCGTAATTGCCACCGGTCTTGGCTTCGCCGGTGCCGCCTTCGGCAGCGCGGACATAGAAGTCGGAAATCCAGATTTTGACCGGAGCGATACCGCCTTTATAATAAGCGCCGACCGGGCTGAGGATGATATAGCAAAGGTATTTATTGGCCGGGCGGACTCCCAGCATGGCTTCCGTGGCAATCATGGTCGGCCTGATATAGAGGCTGGTGCCGATATTATGCGGTACCCAGTCCGCTTCAAGGCGCAGCAGCTGGATCATGGCATCAAGGAAGAATTTTTCATCGACCTGGGGCATGCAGAGGCGCTCCGCACTGCGGTTGAAGCGGGCCACATTGTCTGCGGGGCGGAACATGGCGATGCTGCCATCGGGGCGGCGAAACGCTTTCAGTCCCTCGAAAATTTCCTGGGAGTAGTGCAAAACCATGGCAGCGGGATCAATACTGAACGGGCCATAAGGCTGGATGCGGGCCGAGTGCCAACCCTGACCGGCATCGTATTCCATAATAAACATGCGATCGGAAAACTGTTTTCCGAAAACCAGCTGGCTTTCGTCGGTGACTTTAGGTTTCAAAGCAGGGACAGGCAGGACTTTCAGTTCCATGGTATGCAATTCTCCTGTGCAAAAGGCGTGAAAAACTTAAGGTTCTTTTCATATCACAGCTTTTTACCCTGCTGCAACAAGATCCTTGGAAGCGTGACGAAGCCGGTGATTTAAAGCATCTGGAGCTCTTCAGCCGCGAGCGCAAGCCCGCTTGGCGAGGGAGCTTTGTGAACGCGGAGAGCACTTGCGCGGTTCCGTCATCAGGAGCAGCGCAAGGTCTTGATGGTTTGGGAGGCGGAAAAGATGACAAGATCGGTTTCTTGTGTCTGTTCAATTCGATGTCAAAAGTGATATGATCCGTCCGGTTACGAGTCCGAGCAATTAATTAGTTTCCATCCGGAAACTCCGGTGGGGTACTGTAACGTTTCTGATCTGGAAACCAGAAATTTTTCGCAAGGTCAAGGAAATCAAGCATTTGTGCGGAGGCGTACACCGTTACGCCGCACAAGTAAGCCTGCAGATTGACGCTGCTACAGCGGAAAAAAGCCGTTTCCGGATGAAAACTCATTAAATGAAAACTGAAGACAGGGATAGCGCAGATGCAGAGCAAAGAGAAAGCCCTTCAGTACGTGATCGATGCGGGTGCCTTGCCGACTTTGTCAACGGTTGCCTCCAAGCTGATCAATATTACCGGGAAAGAAGAAACGACAATTTATGATATCTCCAAGCTGATTGCTCAGGATGTCTCTCTCTCAACCAAAATTCTCAAAGTCGTCAATTCGGCATTTTACAATTTCCCCAATGAGGTCGGCACCATTCAGCAGGCGGTCGCCATTCTCGGCACCAATGCCGTGCGCAGTCTGGTGTTGTCCTTTTCTTTCCTTAATATGGAACGACCCCGCCACGGGGGCGGTTTCAGCTATGAGGATTTCTGGGAAGAGTCCCTGGCTGCAGCGGTCGCCTCCAAACTGATCATGTCGAAGGTTTCCGATCAGGATCCGGAAGAAGCGTTTACCGTCAGCCTGCTACAGAATCTGGGCAAACTGATCTTGGCCTGCGCTTACCAGGATACCTATGATCGCTTGCTGAGTGAAGCGGACGGAATGGAAAGCAGGCTGCTGGAACTGGAGGAGGAAACCTTAGGCGTGACCCATGCCTATATCGGCGGGGAAGCGGCCAAACATTGGAATTTTCCCGAGGCTCTTTCAATTCCGATTATTTATCATCATCACCCGGAACAGTACCCGGGTACGGATCGCAACCTGAAAACCGTGGTGCAGGTAGTCCACCTGGCTGCCTTGCTGGCCAATATCATGTATTCCGGCAAGCCGATTAGTTATCATGCCCCATTTCGAGAACGAGCCCAGAAAATGTTCCGGCTGGACATCAAGACCATTGACGATATCCTTGCCCAGGCCAACGTCGAAGTCGCCAAGGCCGCTGAATATTTTGGGATCAAAATCGCCGGCACCGCCTCAATCCCCGAACTGTTGCAGCAGGCCAATATTGAGCTCAGTCTGCTCAATATGAGTTATGAACAAATGAACCGGGAGTTGGTTCAGGCCAAGATGCAATTGGAAAAACTGGCCGCTGAACTGGCGGAAAAAAATGGCTATCTTGAAGAGATTGCCAACCTTGACGGTCTGACCGAGGTTTACAATCATCGCTATTTTCAGGAATTTCTCGATCGGGAAATCAGCAGGTCACTGCGCCTGGAAAATGAACTCAGCCTGATTCTGGCTGACGTTGATAACTTTAAGAAATTTAATGATTTTTATGGACATCAGGCCGGAGATTATGTGCTCAAGGAAGTTGCTGCTCTGTGTCGTGATATTATTCGGGAATATGATCTGCTCGCCCGTTATGGAGGGGAGGAATTTGTGTTTGTCCTGCCCGAAACCGGTTTGGCCGATGCCCTGACCGTGGCGGAGAAAATCCGTAGCGCGATCGAACAGCACAGTTTTGAATATGATGGTGACGAATACCGGGTCTCCTGTAGCTTTGGGGTCGCTGTTTTTCCGTTGCAGGACAAGCCACTCAAAAAAAGTGAACTGATCGAACGGGCCGATAGGGCGCTCTATGCAGCCAAGAAGAAGGGGCGCAACCGGACTGAAGTTTTTGTGGAAAAAAGCGGCTGGTTCGGTAAGGGAAAGTAGTGGCCTCTGCGCAGAATAATTTTTCGGCGGCTGTTTAAGCAGGAGACCAGGCCGGTTTTTTGCGATACCTTGGTAGACTTTACGGCTCATTTACTCAATAATAGCCGCGCGGTAAGATAAGGGCACGCGATGTCGGTCACGTGATCGTCTGCGTGCCTTAAATTTTTGCAGGAGCAGTGAAAAAAGGACTCGTTACAATGCTTGAACAATCGATCTTGAAAAATCTTGAAGAGATCTGCGGAAAAGACCATGTCACCACGGCGACCGCCGATCTGATCTGTTATTCCTACGATGCGACCCAGCGCCAGTATCGTCCGGACGTGGTGGTTCATCCGGGGAGCCCTGAAGAGATCAGCGCCATCATGAAACTGGCCAACAGCGCGCGGATTCCGGTCTTCCCGCGTGGGGCCGGCAGCGGTTTTACCGGCGGCAGTCTGCCGGTATCCGGTGGTATCGTGCTGGGGCTGTCACGACTCGACAAGATCCTCGAGATTGATGAAGAGAACCTGGTCGCCACCGTTGAACCCGGTGTGGTCACCGAACAGTTTCAACAGGCGGTCGAAAAGGTCGGTCTGTTCTATCCCCCCGACCCGGCCTCCCTCAAGGTCTCGACCCTGGGCGGCAACGTCGCTGAATGCGCTGGCGGTCCGCGCTGCGTCAAATACGGCGTCACCAAGGATTACATCATCGGTCTGGAGATTGTCACCCCGACCGGCGACATCATCAAGACCGGCGGTCCGACCATGAAAGGGGTGGTCGGTTACGACCTGACCAAGTTGATCTGTGGCAGCGAAGGGACCCTGGCGGTGATCACCAAGATCATCATCAAACTGCTTCCCAAACCCGAAGCCAAAAAGACCATGCTGGTGCTGTTCGACTCCATCGACGGCGCGGCCCGGGCGGTCTCCGCCATCATCCGTGGAAAGATCATTCCCGCCACCCTCGAATTCATGGACGGGCGGACCCTTGACTGCGTGCGCAAGGCCACCGACCTGCAAGTCCCCGACGGGGCCAACGCCGTGCTGATCATCGAAGTCGACGGCGACCGCGAGTTTCTCGACAAGCAGGCGGCCAAGATCGCCGCCATTATCAAACCCCTCGGGGTCGTTGAAACCCGCATCGCTGAAACCCCGGAACAAAGCGAAGCCCTCTGGCAGATCCGCCGCTCGGTGTCGGCCTCGCTGCGCCGGGTCAACCCCGACAAATTCAATGAAGACATCTGCGTGCCACGCTCCAAGGTCCCGGAGATGATCCGCAAGATCGATCAAATCTCCGACCGCTATGATATTCCCATTGTCAACTTCGGCCATGCCGGCGATGGCAACATCCATGTCAACATCATGATCGACAGCAAAGTCCCCGGCCAGAGCGAGAAGGCCGAAAAAGCCATCGCCGAAGTCTTTGCCGGAGCGCTCGAGTTGGGCGGGACCATGAGCGGCGAACACGGCGTCGGGATCATGAAAGCCCCCTTTATCACTATGGAGCTGAGCAGCGCTGGGATCGACTACATGAAGACCATCAAGCGCGCTCTTGATCCCAACAACATCCTCAATCCGGGCAAGATGTTCCCCAGCGACCGGGCCCTTGCCCCCGCGCAGTCCTGAGGCGGTGCGATCATGGCCAAACTGAAAGATCTTAGCGAACTGCGTGAGCAGATCGAACTTTGTGTTAAATGCGGCGGCTGTCGCGCCCACTGTCCGGCCTTCGGTGCCGACAAACAGGAAGGGCGGGTGGCCCGCGGCAAGATCGCCCTGGCCGATGCCCTGCTCAAGGAGCAGGTCGATCTTGAAGAGCGCTTTTTGCTCGACATGTCCCAGTGCCTGCTCTGCGGCAGCTGCTACAGCCAATGCCCCAACAAGGTCCATACCGAAGAGATCGTCGCCGCCACCCGGCGTGAGATCGCCAAACGGCAGGGGCTGTCCACCTTCGGCAAGGGGGTGGCCACGGTGCTCAAGCACCAGGGGCTGATGAACCTGCTCGCCAAAGGCGGCGGCGCCTTCTCCAAACTGCTGTTCAAAAAGGTTCCCGAACAGAGCGGGCTGCGGTTGCGCTTTCCCGCCCCCTTTATCAGTTCCGACCGAACCTTGCCGCCGCTCACCAGCAAACCGTTTCGTGAGCGCCATCCCGAAGTGATTCCCGGCCGGGCCGGGCAGGCCACGGTGCTGTTTTTTACCGGCTGCGGCATCAACTACATGTATCCGGACAGCGGCGAAGCCATGCTCAAGGCCCTGCAGTTCCTCGGGATCACCGTCATTATCCCCAAAGACCAGAGCTGCTGCGGCCTGCCCGCGGTCTCCGCCGGAGCCACGGCCACCGTTGAACAGCTCGCTTCCGACAACCTGGCCATGCTGCAAAAACATCAGTATGACTACATCGTTACCGCCTGCGCGTCCTGTCATTCCGGGCTGACCCAGATCTACCCGAACATGGGCAGCGAGTTTGAAGCCTACAAGGACAAGGTCCGCGACATTTTCGTGCTTCTGGTCGAGCAGGGGCTGCCGGAAAAACTTGCCGAGTTGCCCAAAGCCGCACAGCCGCTCAAGGTCACCTATCACGATCCCTGCCATCTGCGTAACCATGGCATCACCCAGGAGCCGCGGACGATCCTCAAGGCTTTGCCCCAGGTCGACTATGTCGAGATGGAGGGTGCCGGCAGTTGCTGCGGGCTGGGCGGGACCTACTCGGTTTACCACTACGAGACCAGCAAGCAGATTGGGGCCAAAAAGGCTGCCCATATCGCCCAGAGTGGTGCCGGTCTGGTAGCCACTGACTGTCCGGGGTGCATCATGCAACTGCAGGACAGCATCAATCACGCCGGTGGACAGCAGCAGGCCGTGCATATCCTTGATCTGCTTGCTGAGGCGTTGCCCTGATTTTTGCTAAACTTGTTGTCATCTGGAAACACTGGATGGCAATCATTAAGTTTTCAGATAGGAAACGGCTTTTTTCCGCTGTAGCAGCGTCGATCTGCAGGCTTACTTGTGTAACGGTGTACGCCTCCGCGCAACCCCTTGATGTCCTTGCTACAACGGAAAACTGCTCGTTTCCAGATGGAAACTAAACTATGATTGAGTCCGGCCGGGATGCTGCCGTTGTCCCGACCGGGTTGGCAAGGGCCGCAAATCGATTTTGGGTGCTGAAGCGTGAGGGAGATTGGATGTCTGAACTCAAATCACCAGTGATTCAGAACCTGCGTCACCGCTTGCATGAAATCATCTTTGAGGCAGACACCCCGGCGGGAAAACTTTTCGATGTCGTGCTGATTCTGAGCATTATTGCCAGTGTGCTGATCGTCATGCTGGACAGTATTGCGACCCTGCACCTTGTCTACGGGCGTCTTTTCCACTATTGCGAATGGTTTTTCACCCTTCTGTTTACCCTGGAATATCTCCTGCGCCTGGCCTGTATCGGGCGGCCGTTGCGCTATGCGGGAAGTTTTTTCGGTGTTGTCGATCTGCTGTCGATCCTGCCGTCCTATGTCAGCCTTTTTTTACCCAGCGGGAAGTTTTTCCTGGTGATCAGAATCCTGCGCTTGCTACGGGTTTTCCGGGTGTTGAAGCTGGTGCAGTATGTCGGGGAGTCCAATTATCTGCAGCGGGCCCTGTGGGCCAGCCGACGGAAAATCCTGGTATTCCTGTTTTCGGTATCGCTGCTGATGATTATCTTCGGGGCCATTATGTATATCGTCGAAGGGCCGGAGCATGGTTTCAGCAGTATCCCGCGCTCGATTTACTGGGCGATCGTGACCATGACCACTGTCGGCTATGGCGACATTTCCCCGCAGACCGGGTTCGGCCAGGCGATTGCCTCGATCATCATGATCGTGGGTTACGGGATCATTGCGATCCCGACCGGTATCGTGACCTCGGAGATGGTCTTCAAACAGAATATTTCGACCCAGGTCTGCCCGGAATGTGGAGCCGAAGGGCACGACAACCAAGCCAGATTCTGCAAATATTGCGGCGCCGAACTGAACCCGGCAGCCTGAGTTTAATCAGCCGCTGAGTGCTGTATATTCAAACTCTCGCCCGGGGAGACTATTCCGGAATTTGATCGAGTTCTTCCCAGCGGCGGTAAGCTTCGGCCAACTGTGTTTCCGTTGTCGCCAGCTGTTCCTGCAATTGGATGATTTTGCTGCCGTTATTCCCTTTGTAAAGGTTCGAATCGGCTAACTGTTCATGGAGCTGTTGTTGGTCGGTTTCCAATCGATCAATCCGCTCCGGCAGTTCTTCCAGTTCCCTTTTTTCTTTGAAGCTTAATTTGCGCGGCCGCTCCTGGCGTGGGGCGGGTTTGGCTTTTTTCTCTTTTTTGGCATCAGCGGCAGGTTGCTGCAGAGCGAGCCAATCGTCATAGCTGCCGATAAATTCCTCAACCTCTCCCTGGCCGGAAAAAATCAGCGAACTGGTGACAATGTTGTCGAGAAAGCTGCGATCATGGCTGACCAGCAGGACGGTCCCCTTGAAATCGTGCAACAGCTCTTCCAGTAGATCGAGGGTCTCCATGTCCAGATCATTGGTCGGTTCGTCAAGGATCAGCAGATTGGCCGGCTGGGTAAAAAGTTTGGCCAGCAACAGACGATTTTTTTCCCCGCCGGAGAGGACCCGGACCGGGGTGCGTGCGCGTTCCGGGGTGAACAGGAAGTCCTGCAGGTAACCGTAAATATGGCGCGTCTGCCCGTTGATGATCACCTGGTCATGATCGTCGGCGATGTTCTGCTTGACCGTTGCGTCTTCGTCGAGTTGATTGCGCAACTGGTCAAAGTAGGCGATCTGCAGATTGGTTCCGTGACGCAAACTACCGGAGGTCGGTTGCAGTTCTGCGGCTATCAGCTTGAGCAGGGTGGTCTTCCCGCTGCCGTTGGGACCGATCAGGCCCAGCCGGTCACCACGCATGACCCGCAGGTTTAATCCGTTGATGATCGGTTGCTCGGCATAAGCGAAGGTGAGTTCTTTGGCTTCAAGAACCAGTTGGCCACTGCGCGGAGCTTCTTCCAGCTGTAATTTGACCTTGCCGGTGCGCTCCCGGCGCTGGCGTCTTTCCTCGCGCATTTTTTGCAGGTCGCGCACCCGCCCCATGTTCCTGGTGCGGCGGGCTTTAATCCCTCTGCGAATCCAGATTTCCTCTTCGGCAAGCTTCTGGTCAAACCGGGCCCAGGATTTTTCCTCTGCATGGAGGACGTCCTGGCGGCGTTCCAGGTAGGTGGCGTAATCGCAATGATAATCGTGCAGCTGACCACGATCCAGTTCCAGGATCCGGCTGGCCAGTCTGCGGGAAAAGGCTCGGTCGTGACTGATGAAGATTAAGGTTTTCCTGATCTTGAGCAGGAAAACCTCGAGCCAGCGGATTGCATCGATATCCAGGTGGTTGGTCGGTTCGTCGAGCAGGATCAGTTCCGGATCCAGACTCATGGCCGCAGCCAACAGGACACGCCGTTTCTGGCCGCCGGAAAGAGCGGACACCTCGGCTTCTCCATCCAGTTCAAGCAGACTGAGTGCCTGATCAATTTTGACCTCGGCTGCCAGAGAATCCTTTATCCCTGAATCACCCTGCAGCCGAAGATAGTCGCGAACCTTCCCGCTCCAGTCGTCCGGAAACTCCTGAGGAACATAAGCGGTTTGCAGGCCCTGGGACCTGATGATATCACCGCTATCCGGCGGAACATCGCCGTTGATCAGGTGGAGCAAGCTTGATTTGCCGGCTCCGTTACGCCCCAATAGACAGATCCGCTCGCCGGCAGCAACCTGCAGGCTGACCTGATCAAGAAGTTTGGGACCGCCGAAGGCAAGGGAGGCCTGATGAAGAGAAAAAATATTCATAAATTCGTTAGATGTCTGTCACTGAAAAAGTTCTCTGCCGATTTCATCGGAACCGGCAGAGAACTCAGCTCAAAAATAATCAGGAGAAGGGGAGTTTTGAATGCGCTTGGCCGTTATTCATTGAATTCATAAATGACCACGGTCGAGCGGCCTTTTTGAAACAGGGAACCTTGCTTGAATGACATCATCATGACGATTTCTGGCTGGCCGTCATTATCTGCGTCTGCGACTGAAAAGTCGGCCAGGTAGCCGTTTTGATCCGAAGTCCGCCAGGTTTCCTGAGGGGCAAAGCCGTTCCATTGCAGGGCAACAACCCGGCTTTTATCAAAATTACGGTAACCTTTAAATATCCGCGGTCCTTCATTTTGTGCGGTCAATAATTCCCCGGACGGAAGCAGCAGAATGCGTTTCTGGATATAGGTTGGCGTTATAAGTTCAGTGTTGTTTTGTTTCTGAGCAGGATAAAATCTGGTCTCGGAACCACCGAAATTTTCGCTCGATTCCCAGAGATTATCTCCCTTAATGGTTGAAATGTTCAGGAAATCGCTGGTTGAAACATAGGCGAACAGTTCCTTGTTATCTGTTCCGGTAAAGGGTGCAAAACTGAAAACATTGATATTTTTAGGCACATTGAGCGGCCCTTGGGCCGCCAATGAGCCATCTTGGTATTGCAACTCGACCACCGGGGTGGAAAACGGATTTTCCCAGTCACCAAAGAGTTGGCCGGCGAGAACCGGCCCTTTATCCGGGATATCGACAACCCGTAAGAACCAGCGGATACCGGTACCGGTTCTTTCGTAGGTTCCGTTTTTAAATTCAACGATTTGGGAGTTGACCTCGGCGCCACTGATGCCGCTCAGGAAAATTTCCGGGAAGCCGTCGTGGTTCAGGTCCAAACTGTCAACACTTAACAATTTTATCCCGGTGGGAATGTCGATGGTCGCAAGTTGTTGAAATTCACCCTGGGAGATTCTCGCGATCAACAGTTCGGATTCAAGGGCTATCGCGGTTTCCATTTTGCCGTCATGGTCGAAGTCCGCAACGGTAATGCCGACCGGTGTACCGTCCAGGTTCGGCCCCATCCAGACGGCAGCTTTATTTTGCTTGCTGCGAATGATTCCAGGAGCCTCTAGCCGTGCATCCCGTTCATCAAGTCCAACGCTGCCGAAAATATTGCCAACCGCCTGGTTGAGAAGTGACTTCTTTTCCTGGCGGGGGGCATTCAGGGAAAACGGGTCATTCGCGTTTTGGCTTGAAGGGGTTGCGGTCACCGCTGACAAGCTTCCGCCTGTGTACTGATAGCGTTTCAGCGAAATGTCTTTGTTATCGCTGACGACCAGGGTATTCCCCGTCATTGAGAAGATCAATATCGGTTGGGTGGTGTCGGTATCTCCCAGCCAATTCAGTTGCGGGAGACCATTTTCAAGTTCTTTGCGCAATTGTTCCGGTACTGAGTCGGTGATTCGGGACGGGACCTGTTCAAACCTTTTAACCTGGTCTCCTTTGTGCGGCGGAGTTTGCGAACTCAGCAGTTTGGCATAGGAATAACCGGACTTGACCCGGGTGACCTGCAGAAAGCCTTGAGCGACATCCAATGTGCCGAGGATTTCTTTGGTGACCGGATGAATAACTTTTTCTCCTTCGCTGATCAGAGTCAGAATGTCACCTTGCTGAATGCCACTGGTCAGGTCCAGGTCAATCAGATATTCATCGCCGATAGGCATGATGATCACTCCTGCCAAAGGAGCAAAGTCCTGTTTGATCTGTTGCGGGATTTCGGCGAAGCTGGCTGTGGTTGACACGCCAATCAGAATGAGGGCTGAAAAATAAATAAGAATACGCTTCATGATTGTTCCGTCCTGAAAAGAGAACCTCTGAATTCTATACTTTCAAAGGATTGGAGGGGAGAACTCTGCCCCTCGACCAAATTCGCAGCGACCAAAATAACGTGATCATATATCAACAGTAAAGGGGATGAAAGAGATATCCTGTTAAAACTTTTGAGTCTCAGGTCGTGTTCATTTGTCTTGCGATAAAAATGGAACTGAAAGGTCAGGGGAGGCAATGACAGGAAGTTGAATAACATGAGCATGGTGAAGGGGCGCGTATGTGTTCAATTTTAAATAAAAAGCCCGCTACCAGGGTAGCGGGCTTTTAAAGTCAATCTTCTAAATGAAAATTAGAAGTTAACGAACAGGCCTGCGCCGGCGGTCAGGACCGACGGATCAGACGGCTTGGTGGTGGTAGCATCAGCAGAGATATCTTTGTACTCAACCTGAACGCCGAGGGAGGTGTTAGCCATGACATTGTATTTCATGCCAAGAGCGACCAGGATTGCAGAGTCAAGAGCGGTGTTGCTGTCTTCTTCCGGCTCGGCGTAAGCAAGTGAACCAGACAGGGTCATGTCATCGCTGGCTTTGAAGCTTGCGTAGCCACGGACAGCCATGATACCGGTGTTGCCGGTGTAGCCAAGAGCACTACCCAGGTCCCAAGGACGGCCCATGCCGGCTTTTTCGTTGTCCAGACCGGTGCCGAGGATGAACATGGAATCCCAACCACCGAATTCGTTACCGAGGCAGTAGTATTGAGCCTCGTCAGCTTTGTCGGTGCCAAGAGCATAGTAGAGTTGGCCACCAACGGTGAAAGCTTCAGATGCAGCAACGGAAGCGTCAACAAACAGTTGGGTACCGATAGCATCAACATTTTCAGCAGCGTCACCGGTGAAGTATTCGAATTCGGCTTCGAGTTTAACAGCACTCAGGTCAAATTTGCCGTTAGCACCGACAACATAAACTTTTTCGCCATTACCGGTTTGTCCTGCCAAGTAGCCTTCAACCGCAGCAGTATCAGCTTTGAAGCCGGCTTTTGCACCAAAGTAGTAATCGTCAGAGTTGTAGTTAGCTTTTGAGCTGTAGACGGTTTTGGTGTTGATTTCGCTCCAGTTGTTGTCGTTGATCATCCAGAACAGGGTGACCGGCACGGCACCTTTGATGTCAAGAGTCAAACCGTTGTCTTGGGCATCAAATGCGCTGTTACCAAAACCAACAAACTGCTGACCTGCACGCAGGTGGAACATCCCTTTGGTGATGTCAAGATGAGCGCGGTCCCACTGCATCGGACGATCAGTGCCATCAACGAAACGGCCAGAACCGTAACCGGCTTGATCACCCCAAGCGGATTCAGTTTCATCAAAACGGAAGGTGACGCTGACGCCTTCTGCAATGTTGAATTTACCGCCGATACGCAGGCGCTGATCCATGAAACTGCTGGTGTAGTCTTCGCTGGCGCGCTCGTCATCCAGGTACCAACCACGGACACGCATTTCACCGCCCAGGCTCAGGCGGTCTTCTGCCATAACAGGTGTTGCTACAGCAGCGATCGTCAGCAGGACGATCATGATTTTCAGAAATCTGCTCATTTTTTGTTACCTCCTAGGTAAGAAAATTTGCCGAACCATTCGGCGTGTGAAAATTAAATTCACGTCTGCTCAAGACATCCTTTAATTTTCATTTGCTGTGTTCTGCAATAAAGACAAGCTCAGCCTTCCGGCTGGACATCAAATTCATATCCGCATGCAGGGCACTTGACCCTGATGGGTTCAACTTTTTTTGCACATCCGGCGACGGTGAGGGCAAGTATCACCAACAGGGCTGTCGCAATAATTTTCGGCAATTTCAATAACTCCTGATCAAGCGAACAATCAATCTGACCGCAAATCAATATACAGATGCGAAGCACGGATTATGCCAAGAAAAACTGTTTTATTATGAAAGTCTCAAGTGGTTGAAAAACAGCTTTTTTTACATTGATTGCAGATAAAACAGTAGCTATTCAATTTTATTATGTTGTTTTGCTGCAACACTTGTGTGTTGGCTCTTTGCCACAACCAAACTATATATCTGTCCTCTTGCGGCACCATCTTGAAATCATGAAGCCAGCCGGACTGATGTCATAGCACAGGACATTTATCCCTGTGTGTTATTTTCCTGTTAGCATCTGTTGCAACTGGTTTTTCAACGCTTTTTCGTCCAACGGGGCACCATCTCTGGCGACCCGAAAATCTTTGTTGACCAGAATAACGCGTGGAATCGTGTAAATATTCAATTTCCTGGCAATCGTCCCGGAATCGAGAACAGCCACATCAGGACTGCGGTATTTTTGATGAGTGAGAAAACGTTCAACTGTTGTCGCGGATTCCTGTACGAAAACCTCCACGTACTGAATCTGATGCTGGTCAAGAAATGTATCGAGTTTCTTTATGTCTGCACTCTGCTCTTCACAGGCAGGACACCAGGTTGTCCCGATCTTTATAAGAATTGGTTTCCCCTCCAATTGCTTGAACTCAAAATTACCACCGGATAACAATTTGCCTGTCAATGCAGGAAATTGATCACCTTGCTGCAAGGCCAGAGCCAATGACGGCAATAGCAGCAGCAAGTGCATAACTAATATGATGATTTTTTGCCTTCCGGGCATTTGCATCAACCTTGGAACGGCAGAACCGGGCTGGTCATTTCAACAATCAGTTTTCAAGCCGAAATCAGTATATTTCTTTGCTCTGCATAGTCAAATAAAAAATTGCTAAAGAATAAGAAAAGATAGCTGTGGCAAGGAGTGCACTGCGGAGAGTGCTTGACGTATTGGGAATTAAGTTCTGGGGAGCCGCCACTGGACTGCCGAAAAAGAGCAAGCTGTTTTGGCCTGGTGGAAGGGCGCTTGGGACATCATACCCGGGTGAGACGTCACCCGGGTATGATGAATTTTGCAGAACGATCAGTGTTGAGGCTGACAGATCTCGGTTAGTACGCCGCCGGTTGCTTTGGGGTGGAGAAAGGCAATGAGACTTCCGTGTGCTCCGAGCCGGGGTTTTTCATCGATCAGGCGGACTCCCTGCTCTTTCAGATCGGCCAGCGCTGCCTCAATGTCAGCAACTTCATAGGCCACATGATGGACTCCCTGACCGTTTTTTTCCAGGAATTTGGCAACCGGTGAGTCGGCCGCGGTCGGTTCCAGAAGCTCGATACGGCTCTCTCCGACAAGGAGAAAAGCGACTTTGACTTTTTGCTCTTCGACGACTTCGGTCCCTTCAAAAGTCATCTTAAGCTGGTCGCGATAGTAAGGGATTGCGGCTTCGAGATCATTAACGGCAATGCCGATATGGTTGATTTTTTTAGTCATTGTAAAGCTCCAAAGCGAGTAATAAATGGATATGAATTCAGTGTTAAGGGCCAAGATCAACAGATCCCGGGTCCGTTTTTAATGTCTTTTAAATGCTTCTATCAACCGGCGGGCTGCTACGCTGGGGGATGTTGTCCCGGTGGCGACTCCGGTCTGCACCCGGTCGAGCATGCCAGCGACGTTTTTATCGTTGCGGAACAGATCTTTCAATCCGTCCATGACCAGTGCCCACATCCAGTCATTGGCCTGCAGGCTGCGCTTGGTTTCGAATTCCCCATGCTCCTGCATGGTGGCAACGAATTTATTGATCATTTCCCATATTTCATGGATGCCCTGATTGTGCAGGGCACTGCAGAGCATGGCGGGAACCTGCCAATGACCGCTTTTGGGTTTGAGCAGATGCAGGGCATTGGCATACTGGCGGCGGGCGAGTTCAGCGCGAGGTCGATTGTCGCCTTCCGCTTTATTGATGACGATGGCATCGGCAATTTCCATGACGCCTTTTTTGATTCCCTGCAATTCATCACCGGCGTTGGCCAGTTGCAGGAGCAGGAAGAAATCGACCATGGAGGCGACGGTTATTTCTGATTGGCCCACACCGACCGTTTCGATGACAATGACATCGTAACCGGCGGCCTCGCACAACAGCATTGTTTCCCGGGTTTTTCGTGCCACCCCGCCCAAGGTGTCACCGGAGGGTGAGGGGCGGATAAAAGCGTTTTTCTCCCGGGCCAGCTCTTCCATGCGGGTTTTGTCGCCGAGGATGGAGCCGCCGGACAGTTGGGATGACGGATCAACGGCGAGGATCGCGATTTTGTGATCCTGCTTGATCAGGTTCATTCCAAACGCTTCAATGAAGGTGCTTTTGCCGACGCCCGGGACTCCGGAGATGCCGATTCGGATAGAATGACCAGTATCCGGCATCAATTCATCGATCAGTTCGGCCGCTTTCATTCCGTGTTCCGGATGACGGCTTTCGATCAGGGTGATGGCCTTGGCCAGGGCGCGCATGTTGCCGGAACGAACGCCCGCTGCTAATTGACTAATATCAGACAAAATATGAACCCGTTAAGATATGTGTACCGAGGAGAAAACAGAAGCCGGAATCCTTGTTCTGACGAATAATAAATTCCGGCTTCTGGATCTTCCTTCTATGGCATATTCCTGCAAACCCTGCGTTTATTTTCCTTCAATCGCATCCAGGGTCTGTCCGGCCGAGTAGACGATCGAGGTGCCAGGGCCAAAGATTTTGCTGGCTCCGGCTGCGTACAGTGCATCGTAGTCCTGGTGGGGGATAACTCCGCCGCAAACCACGGCAATGTCCTCGGCTTCGAGTTTTTTGAGCTCTTCAACCAGTTGCGGGACCAGGGTCTTGTGGCCCGCGGCCAAGCTCGAAACACCGACCACATGGACGTCATTTTCAACGGCCATCTTGGCGGTTTCTTCCGGGGTCATAAAGAGCGGGCTGACATCGACGTCAAAGCCGGCGTCGGCGTAAGCGGTGGCAACCACTTTGGCACCGCGATCATGGCCGTCCTGGCCCATTTTGGCGATGAGAATCCGGGGGCGACGACCTTCTTTGGCGGCAAAGGCATCGACCCGTTTTTTCAATTCGGCAAAGTCACTATCTTCACTCACAACCGATCCATATGCTCCTGAAACCAGTTTGATTTCCGCCCGGTGGCGACCGAAAACCTTTTCCATGGCATCGGAAATCTCTCCCACAGAGGCTCTCAGCCGGGCAGCGGCGACGCTCAGTTCAAGCAGGTTTTCCTGTCCACTTTCGCAGGCTGCGGTCAGTGCGTCAAGGGCCTGCTGACAGGCGGCTTCATCACGGGTTGCCCGCATTTTTTCCAGGCGGGCGATCTGGGAGCGGCGAACCGCACTGTTGTCGATATCGAGGACTTCAATCGGGTCTTCCTTGTCCAACTTATATTTATTGACCCCGACAATGACATCGCGGCCGCTGTCGATGGCGGCCTGTTTTTTGGCAGCCGATTCCTCGATCCGCAGTTTGGGCATGCCCGATTCAATGGCCTTGGTCATCCCGCCCAGTTCTTCGATTTCATCAAGGATTTTCTGTGCTTCCTCAATGAGGGAATTGGTCAGGGACTCAACATAGTAGGAACCGCCGAGGGGGTCAATAACGTTGCAGATCCCGGTTTCTTCCTGGATCACCAACTGAGTGTTCCGGGCGATCCGGGCACTGTGGTCGGTTGGCAGGGCAATGGCTTCATCCAGGGCGTTGGTGTGCAGCGACTGGGTTCCGCCAAGGACTGCAGCCATGGCCTCGATGGTGGTGCGGATGACGTTGTTGTAGGGATCCTGTTCGGTCAGCGACCAGCCAGAGGTCTGGCAATGGGTCCGCAGCATCGACGATTTGGGGTTCTTGGGGCTGAACTGAGCCATCAGTTTGGCCCACAGGAACCTGGCTGCCCGCAGTTTCGAGACTTCCATAAAAAAGTTCATACCGATGGCGAAGAAGAAGGACAGGCGCGGGGCGAACGCATCGATGTCCAGTCCTTTGGCGATGGCTGCCTTGGCATATTCAAGACCGTCGGCCAGCGTGAAGGCCAACTCCAACGCGGCATTGGCGCCAGCTTCCTGGATATGGTAGCCGGAGATTGAAATCGAGTTGAAGCGCGGCATATTTTTGCTGGTGTATTCGATGATATCGCCGATAATGCGCATCGAGGGTGCCGGCGGATAAATATAGGTATTGCGGACCATGAACTCCTTGAGGATGTCGTTCTGGATGGTTCCGGCCAGTTTTTCCTGGCTGACGCCTTGTTCTTCGGCGGCAACGATATAGTTTGCCATGATTGGCAAAACTGCGCCGTTCATGGTCATGGAGACGGAGACTTTGTCGAGGGGGATGCCGTCGAAAAGGATTTTCATATCTTCAACGGAATCAATTGCGACTCCGGCTTTGCCGACATCACCGACAACGCGGGGATGGTCAGAGTCGTAACCGCGGTGGGTTGCCAGGTCGAAGGCGACCGAAAGGCCCTGCTGCCCTGCCGCGAGGTTACGTTTATAAAAGGCGTTGGACTCCTCGGCTGTTGAGAAACCGGCATATTGCCGAACCGTCCAGGGCCGCCCGGCATACATGGTTGCCATTGGTCCACGGACGAACGGAGCCAGCCCCGGGAGGGTGTCGGCAGTTCCGAGTTCGGCAATGTCAGCCGCCGTGTACAGTGGCTTGACGGTAATGCCTTCCGGGGTGTCCCATTTGAAGTTGGAAAGATCGTCTGTTTTCTTCTCTTTTTTCGCCTGTGCTTCCCAGTCGGCGAGAGTCTTCTTTTCAAAACTGCTCATGATATCAATGCCCTTCTTCTTTAAGTCTTCTGTTACAACGCAGGTTGACAAGCGGATAAAAACACTGGCGGGATTATATACGCAAACTGATTATTTTATGAATGCCGGTCAGTTCCTGAATTATGCCGGTCACAATTTTTTTTCAGCGTGTGACAACTGCCAGGACTTCGACTGTAGCTCCTTCTTTGAGTAGCAGCCGGTGTTTTACGGTTGAATCAAAATAGACGGCGTCCCCTTCGGCAAGGGTAAAGCGCTCATCATCCAGGATGATTTCGGCGGTTCCTTTCAGGATCAGCAGGAATTCTTCACCTTCGTGATTGTATAGGGTCTCTTCCTTGGCCCGTTCGGTGACCGTGAGCAGAAACGGTTCCATTTTTTTATTCTTTTTTCGAAAGGAGAGGGCTTCGTAAGTGTACCCATGCCTGGTGCCGTCTTTGGAGATGACCCTGCTGACCACGCGCCGCTCCTCGCGCCGTACGATTTCGTAGCGGGTATTTCCTTCTCCTTCCTCAAAAAAATAACTCATTTTTACGTCAAAAAAACGGGCAATTTTAGAGAGGGTCGCAATGGGTGGAGAGACGTTGTTATTTTCAATCTGAGAGATAAGTGCCGGGGAAAATCCGGTTTCGTTGGCGACGTCCTGAAGGGTTAATTTGCGCATTTTGCGTAACCCTTTTATTTTCTGACCGATATTGAATTCCATTAGTGAACCTGCTCGAATTTTTAAAAATAAAAAGGTGTTTTGTTTATTGATGCTATAGCGAACATGGGATCAAAAGTCAATCGCAATAATTTTATCATTATTAAAAATAGGGCCTTGCAGCAAGTTCGGACCTTTGTGCCTTGAGGGAACCACCGGGAAGCGCGGAGCGGGCGGTGGGTATCCTTGGGCCAGCCTGGGTCGGGCGATTTGGTGAAGCAAGGTGGCCATCCTTTTCTTAAGTCGTACTTGAAATAATTCCAACTCCGCCTGCTTGATCGACTGGTGTGAACGATGCTCGGCGCGGAGCGTGGGGTGGACGGAGCCGTCCCCAAAACGACAGGTTGCCCACGACAAATAAGCAGGCAATTGGCAACTCTGCCCACAGCAAAACCGGGACTGTCCCAGCATGGGGGGGCTGTCCCAGGTCTTTGCTGTGCTAACCGCTCCAGTTGCATGGCTCGCAAACTCTTGGGACAGCTCCCGATGACCCTGGGGACAGTCCCGAGTTTACTGCAAAGTTGCTTAAACGAGCGCCATTCGGAGACGTCCCCAAAACAACAGGTTGGACACCATAAATATGCAGGCCGGTGGCAACGTTGCCCAGAGCGGCTGATTATCTTTATTTTGGGTGGTTTTGGAGTGCTCTCGAAGCGCCGGTTCGGAGAATGAAAATGCCGGCCCGGCGGGGAGATTTTCTTTTTATGGGAGCGGTGTGTTGGCAGATAAAAAATCGCTTGACAATATTGGCGTGGCGATTATTATTACCCGTTGTTAGCACTCGAATGGCCTGAGTGCTAACAACGGGTTGAGGCAACCGGCTCGTAGCGATGTCAGCCCTCAGGCAGCTTTGCCCGGGTGCTTGTCGTTCGATTGAAAACTATAGCGGCCATTGGCCACATTAATGTAAGTGAAAGGAGAAATTCAGGATGAACATTAGACCGTTGCAAGATCGTATTATCGTGGAGCGTGTTGAAGAAGAGACCAAAACCGCAGGTGGTATCATTATTCCCGACACCGTATCCAAAGAAAAGCCCCAGGAAGGTAAAGTGATCGCCGCAGGAAAAGGCAAAGTCACCGCTGAAGGTAAGGTCCTGCCCCTGGATGTCAAAGAGGGCGACCGCGTTCTGTTCGGCAAATACGCCGGCAGCGAAATCAAGATCGACGGCAAAGAATATCTGATCATGCGTGAAGACGATATTCTCGGAATCGTAGAATAATATTTAATTTCTGTCGATTAGGGTCTGCGGCAGCGCTGGCGACCCGGCTCAAATCAATAAAAGATCAGACAGATATTTAACCGAATCAGAACCGTCATAAGAAAACGGAGGATTTAAATACCATGGCAAAAGAGATTTTATTTTCCCAAGATGCACGCGCCAAGATTCTTGACGGCGTCAATACCCTCGCGGATGCGGTCAAAGTGACCCTGGGTCCCAAGGGCCGGAATGTTGTTATTGAAAAATCGTTCGGTGCTCCCCTGATCACCAAAGACGGCGTCACCGTCGCCAAGGAAATCGAACTGGAAGACAAGTTCGAAAACATGGGTGCTCAACTGGTTAAAGAAGTTGCTTCCAAAACGTCCGATGTCGCCGGTGACGGCACCACCACGGCAACTGTTCTGGCCCAAGCCATTTATCAGGAAGGCGTTAAACTGGTCACTGCCGGCCATAGCCCGATGGAAATCAAGCGCGGAATCGACAAAGCTGTGGTTGCTGCGGTTGAGGCCCTGCAAGGTCTGTCAAATCCTGTCCAGGATCACAAAGAGATCGCTCAGGTCGGCACCATCTCCGCCAACAGCGACGAAACCATCGGTAACATTATTGCCGAAGCAATGGAAAAAGTCGGCAAAGAAGGGGTTATCACCGTCGAAGAAGCCAAATCGATGGAAACCTCTCTTGAAACCGTTGAAGGGATGCAGTTTGACCGCGGTTACCTGTCACCCTACTTCGTGTCCGATGCAGAGCGGATGGAATGCGCTCTCGACGATCCGTTGATTCTTATCTACGACAAGAAAATCAGCACCATGAAAGACCTGCTGCCCGTGCTTGAACCGGTCGCCAAGCAGGGCCGTCCGCTGATGATCATCTCCGAAGATGTCGATGGTGAAGCGCTGGCAACCCTGGTTGTCAACAAACTGCGTGGGACCATCAACGTTTGCGCCGTTAAAGCTCCCGGCTTCGGTGATCGTCGCAAAGCAATGCTCGAAGATATCGCCGTTCTCACCGGTGGCCAGGTGATTTCTGAGGAAGTCGGCTTCAAACTGGAGAACGCAACCATCGATATGCTCGGAACTGCAAAGCGCGTTGTCGTTGACAAAGAAAACACCACCATCATCGACGGTGCCGGTGACGAAGTTGCCATCGAAGGCCGGGTTAAAGTGATTCGTGGCCAGATCGAAGAAACCAGCAGCGATTACGATCGTGAAAAACTGCAAGAGCGTCTTGCTAAACTGGTCGGCGGCGTTGCCGTGGTTAAAGTCGGTGCTGCAACTGAAACCGAAATGAAAGAGAAAAAAGCCCGGGTTGAAGATGCCCTGCATGCAACCCGCGCCGCAGTGGAAGAAGGCATCGTCCCTGGTGGCGGTGTTGCCCTGATTCGTTGCCTGCCGGCAGTCAAAAAGCTCGACCTCCCAGGCGAGCAGCAATTCGGTGTACAGCTGGTGCTGCGTGCTCTCGAAGCTCCGCTGCGTCAGATTGCCAAGAATGCCGGTGTCGAAGGCGCTATCGTTGCCGACAAGGTGCTCAATGGCGAAAAAGCTTTCGGCTTCAACGCTGCATCTGACGAATACTGCGACATGCTCAAGGCCGGGATTATCGATCCGACCAAGGTGACCCGCAGTGCCCTGCAAAACGCTGCTTCGGTTGCCGGTCTGATGCTGACCACCGAAGCCATGATCGCTGACAAGCCGGAAGAAAATGCTGCACCGGCAATGCCTGGCGGCATGGGTGGCATGGGTGGCATGGGCGGCATGATGTAATTCAGCCGGTTAACGCCTGAACCTCAAAGCCCTGTCGGAGAATTCCGACAGGGCTTTTTTTATCGAATGATTGGAATTGGGGCACATTGTGAGCCCGGGGACAATGCGGATTGCTGCTGCGGCGTCCCTTGTCTTGCGGGGGCCGCGTCGCTTAGTACAGTATATACAGCTGAGATTGTTCCCGGGGGAGCGGTTTGACCAGCAGAACCTCTTCGCCGACATCCGTCAGGCAGAGGACGGCAACGCTGCTTTCCTCCTTGCCTTTTCCGTAAGAGGCCACAATGGCCGCTGCCGTACTCAGTGCTGCACTGTCCGCCGGACCGCTGACCAGGCCGAGAGGGCCGCTGAAATCTTTGCAGCGCAGTTTGATGTGCTCAGGTTTGGCCAACTCCTGCAGGCGGTCATTGTCCGCCTGATTACGCCCCAGAATCAGCTTGACCGTTTCCGTCAGCCGAAACTGGCGGCCGGCTTTCAGTAGCTCGACATCGTTGACCGTTGCCGTGGGATCATGTTCAAGCAGATCGCGCAGCTGGTTGGAAAAACCCTCTTCCGTCAGCAGGCAGCCGCCGGCCGAAGGCGGGTAATTGTGATAGCCCCATTCTTTAGCCAGTGCCTGCTGCCGTTTGCGCGATCGGCCCTGGATATCCAGCAGTTGCTCCCGGTCGACCAGTCCTTCCCGTTCCATTGGGGTTTCCGGGAGTAGTTTGGCGCTCAATGGGCGCAGGACCCGTTCCGCATAGCTGGAGAGGTTAGCCACCGAGCGCAGGGCATTGGCGTTTTGACTCATGGGCCGTTGCCCGAGTACTTCTCCGGAAAAGAGAAAGTCGTAGCCGCCCTGCTGCATCCGTTCGCCAGCCAGGCGGAACATCAGGGCATGGCAGTCGATACAGGGGTTCATGTTCCTGCCGTAGCCGTAGCGAGGCGTTTTGACCACTTGCAGGTGAATATCGCTGATATCTTCGATAATCAGCTCGAAACCGATCAGCTCTGCTGCCTGGCGGGCTTTTTCAGCATTGAAAAACGGGGTGACGAAAGAAATGCCCGTGACCTCGACCCCTTGCCGCATCAAGGTCATTGCGGCGAGAGTACTGTCCAGGCCGCCGGACATTAATCCTAGTGCTTTACTCATCTTTGTTCTCCCAAAAAACATTATCGTTTTGTGCGGCTATCGCGGCAATCTAGCACAGGCCTGACTCTCTGTTCAATCGCAGAAGTGGTTGGCGGGAAGGGGGATTGAATCCAGGCAAAAGAGGCGTTGGGCCGGAGCTAGTTTCCATCCGGAAACTCCGGTGGGGTACTGTAACGTTTCTGATCTGGAAGCCAGAAATTTTTCGCAAGGTCAAGGAAATCAAGCATTTGTGCGGAGGCGTAGTGCTTTACGCCGCACAATCAAATGCGTAGATTGACGCCGAGATTGCGGAAGAGGTCGGTTTCCGGATGAAAACTAGCTATGAGGGGACCAGTCCACCTGCCTGACCGGGCTTATTCTGTGACATTTTCCAGGGGGAGTCGTGTACGGTAATGGATTTGTAACAGGCCTTTTCAATATCGCTGTCAGATTGGTAGCGCTGATGATGAGCAGGCCGGGGCCGTTGTAATAGCTAAGAGACCACCTGCCTGCCATGATTCATCGTCCGGGTGATTGACCTCGCCGCGTTTGTAAAGGCGGCCCGGGATCAGTTGGTTTTGTTTTTACTGCAGGATCGTTCAGGACTTGCCTTTATTGTTGTCCGTATCGTCTTTGCTGTTGTCAGAGAGCTTGGTGATTTCGCCCTCTTCAATCTCTTCATCGTTGTCGTTCATGCCTTTTTTGAAGTTGCGCAGGCCTTTACCCAGTGCGCCGCCGACCTGGGGAAGTTTGCCTGCCCCGAAAACGATCATGACCAGAACCAGAATGATCAGTAATTCCTGTGTTCCCAACCCAAACATAAAATCCTCCTCAAAACCTGTGTGGCTTTAGTCTTCAACCTGGTGCGGAACCTTTCACCAAAGATCCCGAGTTTTCTCGTAAGGCTGACAAAGATACACCGGATGGAGGGAAAAAACAATCAAAGTTCATTGTCTTTGCTGATTGCTCGGGCACGGGGGGCGACTCTTTTCTCCACATGGCCAGTCTGCTAAAGTGAAAATTAATGAGTGGAGAATTTCCCGATTGTGAAACGGGGTAGGTATTGCTGACCAACAGGGGGCTTATGTTGCAAGATAACAGGATTGAAGTCGTGTATCTGGATGGCACCGCAGGTAAAGTCAGCAACGATGTTCTTGATGTCCTGATTGCGACCGAGAAGATCATGCGCTTCAAGCGGGCGGAAGGATGGGTCGAAATTGTTCGTAAGAATGCCCGGTTGCGAGATTACCGCAATGCCGGATCTTATCACGGCCAGGAAAGAAGGGCTCCCTGGCCGATGAAAAATGGTCGCGCTGGCAGTGATGCCTGAACCATGAACTGAGCGCAACTTAGCTCTGTCCCGTTCTGGTCAACCGATTTTTTCCTGGCGTTCCTGCTCGGTTTTGCAATCGATACACAGAGTGGTGACCGGCCGCGCCCTCAGCCGTTCCGCACCGATCTCTTCTTCGCAGCTCTCACAGAGGCCAAAGGTCCCATCTTCGATCCGATCCAGCGCTTGGCGAATTTTATTGATCAGTTTGCGCTCGCGGTCTCTGATGCGCAGTTCAAAGTTACGGTCCGACTCCAGGGATGCCCGATCGGTCGGATCGGGAAAATTGGAATTTTCCTCGGTCATCTCTGAAACGGTCCGGCCCGCCTCCTGGCGCAGGGAAGCTAATTGGCCCATCAACAAATCCTTGAATTCAGCTAACGTCTTTTTATCCATAGCTCCTATCCTTCCAGGCCTGAAGTCTGTCAGCCTTTACAGAGTCAAAAAAGATCCCTGAGTTGAACGTAGATGATCAAAGCCAGAACTGCAACTGCAAGCCAGGCTGAAAAAATATCGCTGCCTTTTTGCGGCGGATTCTCCGCCAAACGTCTGGTCTCAGTGCTAATAACCGAATCCGGAAGAGCCCTCAGCAGTTGTTGCAGAAGGGCACCGAAATTTTCATAGCTGTTGGAAATAATGAGAAAGTCGTTTTCGCTGCTCAGGCTCAAAAAAGCGCGTTTGCGAACCTGGATTATATCAACGGAGGTCAACTCCGCAAAGTTCAGCGTTTTGCAGCGCAAAAGTTTTTTGACCTGGATCGATTCCTGTCCCAGGATAACGGTGCGCCGCAAACTTTCGGCAAAAATAATACAGGCCGGGAGCAGAAAAGCAGCCAGAATAACCATTTTTGCCGTCGGGAGCCGCAAGTACCAGGCACTGCCAAGCAGTATGAAACTCAACAGCACCACCAGCCCCAACGGGATCAGAAAGGTTTTCCGAATTCTGAAACTGATTGATTCCATGCATTTAATTGCCGGCTGCAAAGGCAGCGAGGCATCCTTTCCGCAGGTTTTCACCCGTTAGAATTTCTTATAGCAAGTGAATTTATCAGGTCTCGGGGATTTTGCCAACTCCCGGATGCGCATTTCTCGCAGGCGGTTGCAAAACAGCTTGCCGGGCTCCTGGCCGAGGATTCAAAATTAAAGGCGGTTCCCGGATCGAAACTAAATACTTTCCATCCGGAAACTCCGGTGGGTACTGTAACGTTTCTGATCTGGAAACCAGGAATTTTTCGCAAGGTCAAGGAAATCAAGCATTTGTGCGGAGGTGTAGTACTTTACGCCGCACAATCAAATGCGTAGATTGACGCCGAGATTGCGGAAAAGGGCGGTTTC
The DNA here is from genome assembly GCA_963668145.2 of Geopsychrobacteraceae bacterium. GTDB lineage: Bacteria > Desulfobacterota > Desulfuromonadia > Desulfuromonadales > Geopsychrobacteraceae > Seleniibacterium. Next base: position 268,517 of record CAXXJU010000018.1, on the reverse strand, counting down.
CGGACAGAAACTAAATAAAAATATGCTCCAGAGCCTGACTGGCGTGACTGACTCCGATCAGCTCAATCGATTTCGGGACGTCGATATTCTTCAGATTGCCCTGGGGAAGAATGCAGTGGGTAAAGCCGAGTCGGGCCGCTTCCTTGACCCTCAACTCCGGCTGAGAAACCGCTCTGACCTCGCCGGTCAGGCCGACTTCGCCGAACATCACCGTATGGGGGTTGATAACCCGGTTCAGATGACTTGAGGCCAATGCGGCGATGGCCGCCAGATCGACGGCCGGTTCATCCAGCCTGACCCCGCCGGCGACATTGAGAAAGATATCCTGCCCGGCCAGGGACAACTCCACCTTCTTTTCGAGGATCGCGACCAGCAGCGCCACCCGTTTATGGTCGATGCCGATGGCGGTGCGCTGGGGGGTGCCGAAGGAGCTGCCCGATACCAGCGCCTGCAGCTCAACCAGAATCGGCCGGCTCCCCTCCAGGGCCGCGACAACCGCGCTGCCGGCAGTTTGTTCGGGGCGCTCGGCCAGGAACAGTTCCGACGGATTGCCGACCTCGCGCAAGCCCTGCTCCTGCATTTCAAACACACCGATTTCATTGGTTGAGCCGAAGCGGTTTTTCACGGCCCGCAGAATCCGGTAAGGGTGGCCGCCGCTGCCTTCAAAATAGAGGACGGTGTCGACCATGTGTTCGAGCACCCGTGGTCCGGCAATGGAGCCGTCCTTGGTGACATGGCCGACCAGGAAGGTCGGCAAGCCGTCGCCCTTGGCCTGGATCATCAGCTGGCCGGTACACTCCCGGACCTGACTGACGCTGCCCGGTGCCGAATCGAGGCTGTCGCAAAAAATCGTCTGAATGGAATCGATAACCAGGAACGCCGGCTGCAGCTCCTTGATACGCTGCTTGATCTGGGCCAGGGAGGTTTCGGCCAGCAGGTAGAGATTATCGGCTTTGACCCCCAGACGTTCGGCACGTAATTTAACCTGACGGGCCGATTCTTCTGCGGTGACATAGAGGGCGGTCCCATTTTGGGCGAGTTGCGCAAACGCCTGCAACAGCAGGGTGGATTTGCCGATGCCGGGGTCTCCCCCGACCAGGATCAGCGAGCCGGGCACCACGCCGCCGCCCAGGGTTCGGTCGAACTCGGCCAGCCCGGAGCTGAGCCGGTCTTCCTCGCGGCCGCTCACTTCGGAGAGCTTCAGCGGCTTGCCCGGTTCGGCCAGGCTGCGGCTGTTGCCGGAGGTCGGCAGCGGATGTTCTTCGACCAGGCTGTTCCACTGCTGGCAGTCCGGGCAGCGCCCCATCCATTTGGGGCTTTGAAAGCCGCATTGCTGGCACGTGTAAATGGTTTTCTGGCGGGCCACGGGGTCTCCTCTGGCGCTATTTAGTTTTCATCCGGAAACGGCCCTTTTCCGCTGTGGCGGTGTCAACCTGCGGGTTTTCTTGTGCGGCGTAAAGGACTACGCCTCCGCGCAACCCCTTGATTTCCTTGCCGCAACGAAAAAATTCTCGTTTCCAATCTGAAAGCTTAGCCGTTGCCCTGCGGAGTTTCCGGATGGCAACTATTTAGTTTCTGTCCGGAAACCGCCCTTTTTCGCAATCTCGGCGTCAATCTACGCATTTGATTGTGCGGCGTAAAGCACTACACCTCCGCACAAATGCTTGATTTTCTTGACCTTGCGAAAAAATTCTGGTTTCCAGATCAGAAACGTTACAGTACCCCACCGGAGTTTCCGGATGGCAACTATTTAGAAAATGCCGCATGCTATGCCGAATGACGACAACCTGTCAATTTTAAAGCAGGACTCAGGGCCAGGGACGGGTGCGGCTCTGTTCAGGGCGCTGCGGCTCTGTTATATTTTGAGCCATGCCCGGCAGGCCGTTGCCAAGCGGCTGCCAGAACCGGATCAGGCAACCAACGGGAGAGCCCATGACCTATGCTGAGTTACAAGCCGCCCTAGCTGAATTCGATCTCTCCGAACAGGCGACCCTGCAGGACATCCGCCTGCGCCACCGCGAACTGGTCCTGCGCTATCATCCCGACCGGGGAGCCGGTTCCGATGAAGAAAAGATCCGCCGCGTCAATGCTGCCTATAAAGTGATCATGGCCTATGTCCAGCGCTACAAATTCGATTTTTCCAAAGAGCGATTTTGGGAGCAATACCCTGAAGAACGCCTTCGTGAGCAGTTTTATGACGCCGACCTGTGGCTGGGCAAAGGGCATTGACCAGTGTTGGAAAGCCCATCCCGCCACGTTTCAGGCCCGTTTACGGGACCGAAACGTAAAACCATTTACTGTTCAGGAGAATATGAATAAACGGCTGCGGATTTTTTAACGATAGTAGGTGCAGGTAGGACTTGACGGCAAATTTGCCCGGTTCCATGGCCATGTAAGCATCGCTGATCAGATCGCCCGATTCCCAGGCGCCGACCCCCAGTCCGGCGATGATGGCCTGGCGACGTTGGGCGGGGAGGACCGCCAGCTGGGTGGCATGGGCCAGATATTCCTGGGCCGAGGTGCCGATCAATTTTACCGCCAGGTTGTGCTGAACCACGGCATGAGCTGTTTCATGAGCAATGGCGCCGGCATAATGGACCCGGTCAAAGGGTTCCCCATACATGGTCGGCGCTGCGTTTGAGGCCATGATGGCTGCATAGGACATCAGCTGAATCCTGTCGCTGCGACTGTCGTAACTGCCGAAGGCCGAATAACCGTGGCTGTCGATCTGTTGATTGGTGATCTCAAGAACGATATCCCGCTGCGGAGATAAGTCGAATTTGGCCAGGAAGGCGATGGCCTGGTCTGCTGCGGAGCAGATTTCGCTCACTGCTGCCGAGTCCGCGTCCAGCACGATAACCTGCGGCGGGAGCGGACAGCGTTCCCCGGTGGCGGCCAGGAGATCGGCATGCCAGAACAGGAGAAGGATACCGGCAAGGAGGATGGATTGACGCCGCAATAGCTGAGCTGCTTTCTCCCGTCCTTAATTTGATGATTCATCCCATGGCAAGCGCTGTGCTTGCAGCACATCAGCCTCAATTCTAAATGAAGATCGGGTTTCATATCAATGAGCGTTTGGCAAAACTGCCTGGTGCTGAAGAATCTGCAGAGGAAAGCTGGTGCAGCGCTGGACAGCAACCTGTTTCTGCTCGTATCCTTGACGCAATGGCGCTTGTTTTGGCGGGGCAAGGGTGATACTTTACCGCCTTTTGCGAAAATGTTTTGCATGCGCTCGTGAACAGGCGGGGGAACCGGGCGCCGGTTGTTTTGCCGGCCGGGCGAACGTTCAGGTGATAAAACCGTGATTGCTATCAATCACTGGCGATAAAAGGATCAGAAGCGGTGTCAGAAAAATATCAATCCGTAGCATTGACCCAGGTCAGTCGGCCCAGCCGCTATCTGGGCGGAGAACTGGGCAGTATTGTTAAAGCGGACGCCGGCATCGAGGTGCGGATCGCGCTTGCTTTTCCCGATGTCTATGAAGTCGGCATGAGCCATATCGGCTTCCCGATTCTTTACAATATCCTCAACCGGCTTGAATGGGTTGCGGCGGAGCGGGTCTATGCGCCCTGGCCGGACATGGAAGAACGTCTGCGGGCCGATGGCCAGCCCCTCTGTACCCTGGAAACGGTACGCCCTTTGGCGGACTTCGATATCATCGGCTTCACCCTCCAGTACGAGCTCAGCTATACGAACCTGCTGGCCATGCTCGATCTGGCCGGGCTGCCATTGAACCGGCAGCAGCGCGCCGCTGATGCGCCGTTGGTGGTGGTTGGCGGACCCTGTGCCTACAATCCTGAGCCGCTGGCCGACTTTTTTGATGTCGCCCTGATCGGTGATGGTGAAGAAGCCGTGGTCGAGCTGGTCCGGCTGGTCCGCCAGGCCAAGGCCGAAGGCTGGGAGCGGAAGCGGCTGCTCGCCGCCCTGGCCGGTCATGAAGGCTTTTACGTGCCAGGTTTTTTCGACGTCGCTTATCATCACGACGGCCGGGTTGCCAAAATCCAGCCGTTGCGACCGGGTTATGAACAGGTCCGTCGGCGTTTTCTGGCCGATCTTGACAGCGCTCCCTTTCCGACCCGGCCCATTGTGCCGTTCATGCAGACGGTGCATAACCGGGTTGCCCTTGAGATCGCCCGGGGCTGTACCCGGGGCTGCCGTTTCTGTCAGGCCGGCTATATCTACCGCCCGGTCCGGGAGCGGGATCCCGCTACTATCAAGGACCTGATCAAACAGAGCCTTGCCAATTCAGGGTTTGAAGAAATTTCCTTGTTGTCTCTGTCGACCGGGGATTACAGTTGCATTGAGCCGTTGCTCAAAGAATTGATGGAAGAGCATGCCGACGAGCAGGTCGCGGTGTCACTGCCCAGCCTGCGGGTCGGTTCCCTGACCCCGGAACTGATGGAAGAGATTAAGCGGGTGCGCAAGACCGGCTTTACCCTGGCGCCCGAAGCCGGCAGCGAACGGTTGCGGCGGGTGATCAACAAGGGGATCAGCGAAGCGGATCTGCTCACCGCCACCGGCAATGCCTACCGGCTCGGCTGGCGGCTGATCAAGCTCTATTTCATGATGGGTCTGCCGACGGAGACCGATGCCGATCTCGAAGCATTGATCTCCCTGGCCTGGCAGGTGAAAAAGAGCGGCAGGGGGACCGGGGGGAATGACGTCAATGTCGCGGTCTCGACCTTTGTGCCCAAACCCCACACACCTTTCCAGTGGCAGGCGCAGATCGGTGTCGAAGAGACCCTGCGTAAGCAGCAGCTGCTTCGCGACGGTTTGCGCAAGAGCAAGCTGCGTTTCAAATATCACGAAGCCCAGCTGTCTTTTCTGGAAGGGGTGTTCGCCCGCGGCGACCGCCGTCTCGGCGCTGTCCTGGCCCGGGCCGTGGCGCTGGGCTGCCGGTTTGACGGCTGGCGTGAACATTTCGATTTTGCGCGCTGGCAGCAGGCCTTTGCCGATTGCGGAATCGATCCGGCCTGGTACCTGCGCGCCAGGGAACGCGACGAAATTTTGCCCTGGGATCATATCGACTGCGGGGTGAGCAAAGACTTCTTCTGGCAGGAGCTGGAGAAAGCCCTTGCCGAAGCCGCCACTGTCGATTGCCGTAACGGCGCCTGCCATAGCTGCGGGGTCTGTGATTTTGAAAACCTGCGCATGCGCTTGCTCGACCCGCACAAAGCAGCAGCCCGGAAGCCGGTGCCAGCGCAGACCGCGGCGGCAGCAAGTGCGCCGGCGGAGCAACCGACCCGGGTCAGGCTGACCCTGAGTAAGCTGGGCCGGGCGCGGATGGTCGCGCATCTGGAATACCTGAAAATGTTCCACCGAGCGGTCCGCCGGGCCGGGATTCCGGTGCGCTTTTCGCAAGGATTTCATCCCTCACCCAAGATCTCCTTTCTGGAGGCCTTGCCCATGGGAGTGGCCAGTGACGCCGAACTGGTTGATCTGGAATTGCATTACCCGGTTCCCCTGGAGCAGCTGGTGGATGAGCTGAATCAGCAGCTGCCGGAAGGTTTTACGGTTCACCAGGCCGAAGAGATTGCCTGGAAGGCCCTCTCCCCCTCGGCGGCCATTGCTGCCAGCAGTTACCTGGTGCCGGTGCCCACAGCGCTCCGGACAACCCTGGCGGGGCGGATCGCAGAGTTTTTGTCCGCTACGGAAGTTCCGGCAACAAGGCTCAAAAAAGGGAAGGTCGAACAGTTGGATCTGCGGCCGGATGTGCAGAACCTGCAACTGGTTGAGGATAACCTGCTCATAGAACTGCGCAAAGGCAGCCCGCTGCAGATTGCCGCCTGGTTGTTCGAGCAGGATGTCGAAACGGTCCGCCGTTCAGGGGTCCGGAAAACAGGAATTATTCTCAAGTAGTTGGCAAATCAGATTGCGGTAAGTACAATAGCAGTCTGAAACAAGCTTGCAACGTTATTGATTGCGCAAAACGGCCTGCGGTGCAACGGCTGTCGTGAGCCCTGCCGGAGGTTGTCTGTCCGAGCAGGGGCCTGCGCTGGTTTGCCCGTCTTCCGCTTAAGGCCGGGGCGCATGCTTCGCCCTTCAAGCAGGTTTGCGGCGGTCGGCACAAACACCGTCCCGGCGGGTTGCCCGCTGGCTAACGCCTGCAGCGCTCGAATCGAATAGCTTATTTTCTTTTTATATATTTATGAATACAGGAGTCGGATATGACAAAGGAGCTGGTCATCAGTACCACCTCCCATGAGACCCGTGTCGCCTTGCTCGAAGGGGGGCATATCGCGGAGCTTTATATCGAACGGGAGAAGGAACGGGGGATTGTCGGTAATATCTATAAAGGCAAGGTGATTCGGGTGCTGCCCGGCATGCAGGCGGCCTTTGTCGATATCGGCCTGGAAAAGGCCGCCTTCCTCTATGTCGCCGATGTGTTCGACGAGATGGAACAGGTCGAACGCACCATCGAGGGGGAAGAGCATCCCCACGACCAGGCCGAGGAGGCCGAACTGCCTCATCTGCCGCCGATTGAGGATCTGCTCAAAGAGGGGCAGGAGCTGCTGGTGCAAATCTCCAAAGAGCCCATCGGCACCAAAGGGGCGCGCATTACCTCGCACATTTCCTTGCCCGGCCGGCATCTGGTCTATATGCCGACGGTTGATCATGTCGGGATCTCGCGGCGGATCGAGAGCGAAGAAGAGCGTGACCGGCTGCGGCTGATCGTGGAAGATATCCGTCAGCCCGGTACGGGCTTTATTGTGCGGACGGTTTCCGAAGGCAAAAGCGAGGCCGACCTGCGCCACGATATGGAGTTCCTGGTCGGGCTTTGGGAGAATTTAAGCCGTGGTCTCGACGAAGTCAAAGCGCCCAGCCTGATTCATTCCGATCTCGACGTGACCAGCAAGGTTTTGCGCGATATCCTGACCGAGGACGTGCACAAGATTGTGGTCGATGATTTCGAGGAGTACAACAAGATCGTGCGCTTTTTGCGCACCTTCATGCCGCGACTGAATTATTGTATTGAACTGTATAAGGGGGAAGAACCGGTGTTCGACGCCTACGGCCTCGAAGTCGAGATCTCCCGCGCCCTGGGGCGCAAGGTCTGGCTGAAAAGCGGCGGTTCCATCATCATCGAACAGACCGAAGCCCTGACCGCCATCGACGTTAACACCGGCCGCTATGTCGGCAAGCATAACCTAGAAGACACCATTCTCAAGACCAACCTGGAAGCGGTCAAGGAGATCGCCTTTCAGCTCCGGCTGCGCAATATCGGCGGGCTGATCATCATCGATTTCATCGATATGGAAAAGGAAGCCCACCGGGAAAAAGTCCATGCCGCCCTGGAAGAAGCCCTGAAAAGCGACAAGAACAAAACCAATATCCTGAAGATTTCCGAGCTTGGCCTGGTGGAAATGACCCGCAAGCGGGTGCGCGAAAGCATCGGCCGCACCCTCTGTGAACCCTGTCCCTATTGTGAGGGGAAGGGGTACGTCAAAGGCAAGCTGACGGTTATTTACGAGATTCTGCGCGAACTGCATCGTGAAATGACCGACTTGCCGGCCGGCCGGGTCACTTTGCTGGCTCATCCGGAAATCGCCGGGCTGCTCATCGACGAAGAACGCGGCGGGCTGGACGAGGTTGAGCAAGCGTACGGCCGGGCTGTGACCATCAACCCGCGCCCCGGATTTCATATCGAGCAGTACGAAATCGCCGTCGGTTGAGCTATTGCCAAACCCACCGGGAAGAAGGACCGCCGCGCGGTTTTCTTCCCGGGCGCTATCCCTTACCTTTTCCTGAATTTTCTTGCCTCAGTCAGCTTTTCGTTTAAAAATGCCTTATTTCAACCGTTCTGTCCGTTTCCCCTGGGGGCAGGCTTTTAATTGAGGAGGGCGTTATGGCGCGTAAACCGCGACTGCATTTCCCCGGAGCCGTCTATCATGTGACCCTGCAGGGGAACGCCCGGCAGCAGGTGTTTACCGACGATATCGACCGGACCCGTTTTCTGCTGCTGATTCAGGAAGGGATCGAAAAATTCGGCCATCGGGTCCATGCCTACTGCCTGCTGGCGGACCGTCTGCGGCTGGTGGTCGAAGTCGACGAAGTGCCCCTGGCGCGCATCATGCAGCAGCTCGGGTTCCGCTACACCCGCTGGTTCAACGACTGGCACGGCCAGATCGGCCATCTCTTTCAGGGCCGCTACAAAGCGATCCTCATCGACCCGGAACAGTACCTGCTGCCGTTGGTCCGCGATCTGCACGTCAATCCGCTCCGGGAAAAACTCGCCGTAGATCCCATACATTACCCCTGGAGCAGCCATCGCGCCTTTTGCGGCCGCGAAACCGTCCCCTGGCTGAGTCGTGACCGGACCTTCCTCGGCATTGAGGACACCGGCATCCGCGCACTGATGAAATTCCACGCCTATGTCAATGAGGGCCTGACTCCGGCGGAGACCAGCGATTTTTCAACCGGCGGGAAGCTATGATCCGCGCATCCTGGGCGAAGAGGATTTCGTCCGCGGGGTGATGAAGCTGTCGCGACAGAAATACCGTCCCAAAATCGGCGCCGAGCGGGTCGACCGGTTGATCCAGGAGCGCTTTCGCCTGACCGAGCAGGAACTGGTCGCGCCCGGCAAAAACCGCGCCTGCGCTGATGCCCGGGCCTGTTGGGCCTGGCTCTACCTGGAAACCGGCTGCGCCACCCTGACCACCCTCGCCGACCGCCTCGGCCGCGATGTCTCCTCCCTGAGTTCCGCAGTCCGGCGTCTGCAACTCAAAGCCAAAACCGACCCGGCCCTCGCCGACCGGCTGCAAAAGCTGCTCAACAGGTTGCAGCGTTGAGATTGCTGCAGGGCTGTTGTTGATCCTTCGCCTGTTCCTTGGTGAAGAGATTAAGATCATTGGTTTTGAAAAGAATGGATGAGTTGAGCCGATTGATGTTCCCCGCTGGCGCGGGGGTAAACCGCTCGTTCCAGCCGTTGTTGCCTTGCCGAACCTTGCTTCCGCGATATGCTTTTAGCGACCGCCGGGTTTCGGCGTTTTCGGCCAGGGTCGTTACCCTGGGATTGCTTTGCACAAGGAGCGGCGCGATGGCAATGGAACAGGACTATGTCGGCTATTTCAAGGAACTGCAAAGGTTGATGGGGGATCTTGGGCAGGCTCTTCCCGGACCCATGGCGGGGTTCTCCCAATTGCACAAGGCAGCCTGCCATGACGGTGCTTTAAGCGCCAGGACCAAGGAGCTGATGGCGTTGGCCATTGCGATTACCGTTCGTTGCGACGGTTGCATCTCTTTTCATGTTCATGATGCCCTGCAGGCAGGTGCGAGCAGGGATGAGGTGCTGGAGAGTATCGGTATGGCCGTATTAATGGGCGGTGGTCCCTCGGTGGTGTATGGCTGTAAAGCGTTCGAAGCGCTTGAGCAGTTTTTGCAGTCGCATTAGCTGGCCGTGCTTTTGGCCCGTTGTTGCGATTGCAAAAGCTGGCGAAAGCAAATAAGCAGAAGGGGATTTTTGCTTGACAGCCTCCATGGGCATCGCTATAGTTCGCGTTTGCAGCGCAATACCTGCGTCTGCGATCTTTTAAGTTGAGATAGGAGAAGATTGACAATGTATGCGGTGATCAAGACCGGAGGAAAACAGTACAAAGTTTCCGAAGGCGACCTGTTTAAGGTCGAGATGATCGATGGCGCGGTGGGTGAAACCATCGAGCTCGATCAAGTCCTCATGGTCGGTGGCGCAGAGGTTAAAATCGGAACACCTCTCGTACCAGGTGCCAAGGTTAAGGCACGGATCGTTGCGCAGGAAAAAGACAAGAAAATTCTGGTCTTTAAATCCAAGCGACGTGGAGGTAACCGTAAAAAATACGGCCACCGTCAACCTATTACCCGACTTCAAGTCGCGGCAATCGAAGCTTAAGGAGGCGACTCATGGCTCATAAGAAGGCTGCTGGTAGTTCCAGGAATGGTCGTGATAGTGCCGGTAAGCGCCTCGGTGTCAAACGGTTTGGTGGACAGGAAGTGTCCGCAGGGTCGATTCTGGTCCGCCAGCGCGGCACCACTTTCCACCCCGGGAACAACGTTGGTTGCGGCAAGGATTATACCCTGTTCGCACTGGTCGACGGTGTTGTCAAGTTTGAAACCAAGGCGAAGGGACGCAAACAGATCAGTGTTTATTCCGCCTGATCTCTGTTGTTCATGAACCACTCGTAAGAACCCGGTGCTGCGCTGTCAGTGACCGGGTTTTTACTTTTCTGCCGGATAGATTGAAAAAGGCTGGCAATCAAGGTACGCTCAGATGACCGCGTGAGCTTTGGGGTGGTTGAGAATGAGGGTTTGTTCCCTGTTGTCAGTCGCCGGAAGCCAGCCGGCATTGTTGCAAAACGTGGCAGACCAGGAGCCAACGAGTCCTGCCTGCCCTTGAATCATCAGGTTGTTGCCCGCTAAGGGTTGGAAAGATACTGATACCTATGAAGTTTGTCGATCAGGTTAGAATTGAAGTCAAGGCGGGAGACGGCGGCCGCGGCTGCGTTTCTTTTCGGCGTGAAAAATTTATTCCCAAAGGCGGCCCGGACGGTGGCGACGGTGGCAAAGGAGGGAGCGTCTACTTTGTGGTCGATGAGGCGCTGTCGACCTTGCTCGATTATCGCTACATGCATCATTACAAGGCTCAGAATGGCGCGCCCGGCCTGGGTAAGAACATGCATGGCAAAAACGGCGAATCCCTTGAACTGAGAGTTCCGCCCGGCACCCTGGTTTATGATGACGAGAGCGGAGAGCTGCTCGCTGATCTGACCGAGACCGGCAAGCCGCTGCTGTTTCTGCCTGGCGGCCAGGGCGGCCGTGGCAATGCCCGCTTTGCCACCAGTACCAACCGTGCGCCGCGCCATGCCCAGCCTGGGATTGCCGGCGAAGCCAGATCCCTGCGGCTGGAGCTTAAACTACTGGCCGATGTCGGTCTGGTCGGTTTGCCCAACGCCGGTAAGTCAACCTTGATCTCCGCGGTTTCTGCGGCCAAACCGAAAATTGCCGATTATCCGTTTACCACCCTGGTTCCTAACCTGGGTGTGGTGCGCTACGGGAACTTCAAGACCATGGTTCTGGCCGATATTCCCGGGCTGATTGCCGGAGCGAGTGAAGGTCACGGGCTGGGTATCAGGTTTCTGCGCCATGTGGAACGGACCGATCTGTTTTTGCATTTGGTTGACCTGTCATGCATGCAGGAGGGCGATCCCTTCGACAATTTTCAGATGATCAATAATGAGCTGAAGGGGTACGCTGAAGAGCTGGCCAGCAAGCCGCAACTGGTGGTGCTGACCAAGATCGATATTCCGGAGGTGCGCGAGCAGGCGGAGCAGCTGCGGGAGCATTTTGAGTCCCTCGGTTTTCCGGTGCATGCCATTTCTGCGGTGACCGGGGAAGGACTGAAGGAGCTGGTCCGGGCGGTCGGAACTATGCTGGATGAGCTGAGACAAGCGGGTGAAGAAGTAGAATGAAAGCCATGGATCAGGAAATTGCAGCCAGAGGCGTCATGCGCAACGCCCTGCTGTCTCATGTCAAGCGCGTCGTGGTTAAAATCGGTAGCGGGGTGATTTCCAATGCCGCCGGGCTGGAAACCGAACGGGTTGCGGCGCTGTCCGCCGATGTCTGTCACCTGCTCGATCGTGGTCTGGAAGTGGTCATGGTGTCGTCCGGTGCAGTCGCGGCCGGCAAGGGGCTGCTCGGAATCGTCGGCCGACCGCAGACCATTCCGCAAAAACAGGCGGCGGCAGCCATCGGCCAGACACGAATTATTCGCGGCTACCGGGAGACCTTTCAGGATCACAATTATAATGTCGCCCAGGTGCTGCTGACCCGCGATGACCTATCCAATCGGCGCCGTTACCTGAATGCGCGCAACACGGTCATGACCCTGCTCGAATACGGCGTGACCCCCATTGTTAATGAAAACGATACGGTGGTGGTTGAAGAGATCCGCTTCGGCGACAATGACAATTTGTCCGCGCTGGTCACCAATCTGGTTGAAGCCGATCTGCTGATTATCCTTTCTGATGTCGACGGCCTGTTTGACAAGGATCCGACCTCCCATCCCGATGCTGAGCTGATCCCCGTTGTTGAGCGGGTCACCCCGGCCATCGAGGCGCTGGGTGGAAAATCCCGCGGCGTGCTTGGCACCGGCGGCATGGGAACAAAGTTGAAGGCGGCCAAAAAAGCGGCTTTGAGCGGGGTCGGGACGTTGATCGTCAATGGTCGCAGCAAGCATATCCTGGCGCGGATCTTTGACGGTGAGGATGTCGGTACCTATGTCCTGCCAGCACAGTCTAAACTGACCGCCAAGAAGCACTGGATCGCCTTCTCCAAGAAGCCGCGCGGCAAACTGCTCATTGATGAAGGTGGCCAGACCGCGGTGGTCAAGCACGGGAAGAGTCTGTTGCCGTCCGGTATCTGCGGCGTCGACGGCGGTTTCGAACGGGGCGATGCGGTGCGGCTGTGTGATCGGGACGGGCATGAGTTTGCCCGGGGTGTGATCAGCTATTCGCTGACCGAAGTCCTTCAGATCATGGGCAAGCAGTGCGCGGAAATTGAAAAAATTCTTGGCTACAAATATCGGGACGAGGTTGTCTGCCGTGATGATCTGGTGCTGACCCAGGATGAGGAAGAGGAGGTCGATTGATGGGGGTGCGTGAAGATATGTTGACCTGCGCTGTGGCTGCGCAGCAGGCCTCGCGAGTCATGGCGAACCTGTCGACGGATGTCAAAAACCGGCTGTTGCTCAACATGGCCGCGGCTCTTGAGGCCTGCGTCGACGAGCTTCAGCAGCATAACCGGGAAGACCTGGAGCGGGCTCGCGCCAACGGCATGGCTGAGGCCATGCTCGACCGACTGACTCTGACCCCGGAGCGGATCAAGGGGATGGCTGACGGGCTGCGGGAAGTGGCAGCGCTGCCCGACCCGGTCGGCGAAGTGACCAGCATGTGGCTGCGCCCCAACGGGATCAAGGTCGGCCGGCAGCGGATTCCGCTGGGGGTGATCGGCATTATTTACGAGTCGCGTCCCAACGTCACCGCCGATGCGGCTGGGCTGTGTCTGAAAAGTGGCAATGCGGCGATCCTGCGTGGCGGGTCCGAAGCATTGCATTCCAATCGGGCCATCGGCAGTATCCTGCAGCAGGCCATGGCCGAGCTCGACCTGCCGACCGGCGCCCTGCAGGTGGTGACGACCAGCGATCGGGCGGCAGTGACGGAGCTGCTTAAGCTTGAAGATCACATCGACCTGATTATCCCGCGTGGCGGGGAAGGGTTGATCCGGTTTGTTTCGGAAAATTCCCGGATTCCGGTGATCAAACATTACAAAGGGGTCTGTCATACCTATGTTGATGCCGCGGCTGATCTGCAGATGGCCGAAGCGATCTGCTTGAACGCCAAGGTGCAGCGCCCCGGGGTCTGCAATGCCATGGAGACCCTGCTCATCCATCAGGATGTGGCGGCCGATTTTCTGCCTGCGGTGGCCGCGGCGTTACGCAACGCCGGGGTTGAACTGCGCGGCTGCGCGGAGGCCCGCAAGCTGCTGCCGGATTTGCTCCCCGCGACTGAGGACGACTGGGCCGCCGAGTATCTTGACCTGATCCTGGCGATTCGGATCGTCACCGGTTACGAACAGGCCAGGGAACATATTCAGACTTACGGGTCATTGCATACCGAGGTGATCGTGACCAACGACTATCGGTTGTCACAGCGGTTTCTGCGGGAAATCAATTCAAGCGTGGTCATGGTCAATGCCTCATCGCGCTTCTCCGACGGCAACCAGCTGGGGCTGGGTGCCGAGATCGGGATTTCCACCACCAAGCTGCATTCCTTCGGTCCCATGGGGCTTGAAGATCTGACCACCCGGAAGTTTGTCGTGTTTGGTGATGGCCAGGTGCGGGACTGAACCCGCTAGTTGGTTTTCATCCGGAAACGGCTTTTTTTCGTTGTAGCGGCGTCAATCAGCGGACTTACTTGCCACAAGGAAAAAACTTCTCGTTTCCAATCTGAAAACTCCGGTGGGGTACTGTAACGTTTCTGATCTGGAAACCAGAAATTTTTCGCAAGGTCAAGAAAATCAAGCATTTGTGCGGAGGTGTAGTGCTTTACGCCGCACAATCAAATGCGTAGATTGACGCCGGGATTGCGGAAAAGGGCGGTTTCCAGACAGAAACTCGTTGATCAGGGGCTGCGCTGAATTCGTCAGCCGAATTCTGTTATGATGGAGTTTCCATGCGCATCGGTTTGCTCGGCGGCACTTTCAATCCGGTTCATTGCGGCCATCTGCACATTGCCGAAGAGGTCCGAAAATTCTGCCTGTTGGATGAGGTTTGGCTGATTCCGACGTGGCGGCCGCCGCATAAACAGCTGGCTGAAGACATCTCCTTTGCGCACCGGTTGGCCATGGTCCAGGCGGCCTTGGCGGGGCGCGAAAGTTTTCGGACCTGCGCCATAGAAGGAGAGCGGGGGGGGAAGAGTTACTCGGTGGAAACGTTACAGGAACTGACCCGGCGTTATCCGGAGGACGAATTTTTTTTCATCATGGGGCTCGACTCGTTTCAGGAGATCGGCCTCTGGAAAGATTATCCGCGCTTGTTTGAGTTCGCGCATATCGTGGTCACGGCCCGGCCCGGCTACACCGGCACCCTGCAGGAATTGCTGCCGGTTGCTATCGCAGATCGCTTCTGCTATGATGCCGAATTCAAAAAACTCCGCTGTAATACGGGGTTTTCGGTCTTTGCCGTGACCCATACCTGCCGGGACATCTCTTCGACCGAAGTCCGTCGACTGGTGGCGGAAGGCAGGGACGTTTCCGGCATGGTGCCGGCAACGGTTGCCCAGTACATCAAAGCCCACGGGCTTTATCTTCAATAGGAACGGATAACGCTTTGCAAGCAAAAGAAACAGCTCTTTCCGCCGTAACGTACGCCCTTGATAAAAAAGGTTTCGATCTCAAACTGTTCGATGTCAAGGATCTGTCTTCCCTGACAGATTTTCTTCTGTTGATCTCCGGGCGTTCCGACCGGCAGGTTCAGGCTATTGCCGAGCATATCAAGGGAGAATTCAAACAGCATCATGATGTGCTGCCGCTGGCTATCGAAGGGATGGACCAGGGTCGCTGGGTGCTGCTCGATTACGGCGAGGTTATGATTCATGTGTTTCAAAAGCCGGTCCGCGAATTTTACGATCTTGAGGGCCTCTGGAGTGAAGCTCCCGAGGTTGAACTGGCCGACACCGGCTCCTGAGCCGGCGGATACCTGCTCATGAAACTGCAGCTGATCTGCGTCGGTAAGCTGAGCGAAGCGTGGCAGCGCGCCGCCGCAGAGGATTATGAGGCTCGCCTGCAACGTTATTTTCCTTTTGAAGTGACCGAGCTTAAAGAGGAAAAGGGGGGGCGTAAAAACGACCCGGCCGGCTTGGTCAAGCGGGAAGGGGAGCGGATTCTGGCCAAAGTACCCGCCCAATCGTACCTGATCGTCCTGGACGAGCGCGGTCGTCAGCACAGTTCGGAACAGCTGGCCGAGATGTTGAGCCGGGAGATGGTGCAGGGAGGGCGTGACTGGGCTCTGGTCATTGGCGGACCTTATGGCCTCGACCCGGCCGTCCGGCAGCGGGCGGACGAGATTCTGGCCCTGTCCAGCATGACGTTCACTCATCAGATGGCACGGATATTTTTACTCGAACAACTCTACAGAAGTTGCACAATCATCAGGAATGAACCTTATCATAATCGCTAATTTTCTAGTGTGAACGCCGGAGGTTGTTAAGACGTATGGACGCTGAAAAACTGGCAGAAATCAAAGCTCATTTGCTGCAGATGCGGGACGAGGTGTTACAGGAATCCGAACGTGCCTATGCTGCTTCGCAGTCATTAGGGAAAGACGGGGTTCCGGACATTGGAGATATGTCCTCAAACAGCTATAATCAGGAAGTATTGATGAACCTCAGTGCGACTCAACGGGCGCGGGTCAGGGATATCGATGCGGCCCTGGAGCGGATGAAAAAAGGGGTCTATGGTCTCTGTGCCCGCTGTGAAGAGGAAATTTCCCCGCGCCGGATGGAGGTTCGACCGTTCTCGCGCTATTGTATTGATTGTAAAATCGAAGTTGAAAAATTCGGTGAATAATAACCTCTGTTGCCCCTGTACCGGGTCAGTCTGGAGATGACCATGATCCTCATTGCTCTGTTCATGCTTGTTTTTATCCTTTTTGCCCTTGCATTCCTCTATTTCTGGGGAATCAATCCTGGCGAAGTCACGGTCTTTCTGACCAGTGATCAGAGCTATACCCTGCCCACTGCGATCATGCTGATTTGTGTGTTGCTGCTCGGTTTGCTGATCGGCAACGGCGTCCATATCTTCAGCGCTTTCCTGATGTCGTTCCGCAATTGGAAGGGCGGCCGCCAGCAGAAAAAATCCGAAGAGATCAGTGCGGTTTATCGCAACGGGGTTGGCCGCCTGTTATCCGGCGATATGAAAAAGGCCCGCAGCCTGTTGCAGAAGGTCATCGATCGCGATCCGAAACGGGTTGACGGTTATCTGGCCCTGGCCAGCGTCGCCCAGCAGGAAGGTAACCTGCAGGAAGCCATTGAACTGCTGCAAAAGGCGCGCAAGCTGGACCCAAAAGGTATCGAGGTCCTGTTCAAACTGGCGGCCACTCTGGAAGAAGCGGGGCGCCGCGAAGAGGCGATGGGGATTTACAAGGAGTTGCTCGCCAGCGACAATGACAATCGCAAGGCGATGCGGGCTTTGCGTGACATCCAGATGGATCTGGGCGGCTGGGATGACGCCCTGACGCTGCAGAAACGGATCCTCAAGGCATCTTCTTCCGGTCCGAAAGCCGACCAGGAGAAGCAGATGCTCTATCAGTTACGTTATGAGGTGGCGCGCAAACAGCTTGAAGCTGGAGAAATCGAACAGGCTATTGAAGTCTGTCGGGATATTATCAAGCAGAACCCAAGCTTCACCCCGGCCCGGGTCACCCTGGGCGATGCCTACCGGCAATCCGACCGCAATGTCGATGCCGCCAAGGTTTATCAGGATGGCTACAAAGCGCTCAAAAAGAGTGTTTTTCTGGCCCGCCTGGAAGATCTTTATATCCATGCCGAAGATCCTGCGGCGTTGCTGGCTTTTTATCGCAGTCAGATGCAGGTCGACACTGAAGACCTGTTGCTGCGGCTCTATCTGGCTCGGCTCTGCCTGCGCCTGGAGATGGTCGATGAGGCGTTGGAGCACCTGACCGATCTGGAATCACAAGGGATCGATTTCACGAAATTGCATCTGCTACTTGCCGAAGCCCAGCGGCGGCGTAATAATGTGGAAGACGCCGTCAGTGAATATCAGAAAGCCCTAGGTATCGACAGTCATCTGAACCTTGGTTTTGTCTGTGAAGACTGTGGCGCAAAGTTCAACGAATGGTTCAGCCGCTGCCCGGAATGCAAAAGCTGGGATTCGTTGGTGTTGCCGGAACGAAAACAGATTGAAGAAGCGCAGCCGGTCGATCGTCCCAAAATGATCCCGCACGGCGCTCGAGAGGAGTAGTAATGTCGAAAGGTCCTGTTGCCCTGGTTATCCTTGATGGCTGGGGACTGAGTGATAAATGTGATTATAATGCCGCCTGTCAGGCCGCAACGCCCGGTCATGGACGGTCTCCGCCAGGAGTGGCCGACCAGCCGCCTGTCGGCTTCCGGCAGCAGTGTCGGTCTGCCGGATGGGCAGATGGGCAACTCCGAGGTCGGCCATATGAACATCGGGGCCGGGCGGATTATTTACCAGGATCTGAGCCGGATCAGCCTGGCCATTGAAGACGGTTCTTTTTTCGAGAATCCGGCCCTGCGCGCCATCTGTGAAAAGGTTGCCGCCGGGGCCAGCAAACTGCAACCTGCTCGGCCTGCTTTCGGACGGTGGAGTGCATTCGCATAATAGTCATATCTATGCCCTGGTTCGGTTGGCCAAACAGCTCGGGGTCAAGGATGTCTGTGTTCATGCCTTTATGGATGGACGCGATACGCCCGCCGCAGTCCGGCGTCGATTATCTGCAGGAACTGGAAACCGAGCTGAGTGCGATCGGTCTTGGCCGGATTGCGACGATCAGCGGGCGCTACTGGGGCCATGGATCGCGACAATCGCTGGGATCGTGTCGAAAAAGCTTATCTGGCGATGACCTCCGGGACCGGGCGGCAGGCAGGTTCCTCCAACGAGGCAATCAGTGCTGCTTATGCTGCCGGGGAAACCGATGAGTTTGTCGCTCCCAGTGTCATCGGCGACCAGCCGGGGACCATCGATGACGGCGATGGCATCATCTTCTTCAATTTTCGTGCTGACCGCGCCCGGGAGATGACCAGAGCACTGATTCTACCTGATTTCAACGGTTTTAACCCGTAAAAAGGTGCCAGAACTGACCGGGTTTGTGACCCTGACCGAATATGATGAAACCTTTCATGTGCCGATTGCCTTCCCTTCGGAGACCTATCCGGACATTCTGGCTGAGGTCGTTTCCAATGCCGGGCTGAAACAGTTGCGGATTGCCGAAACCGAAAAATATGCCCATGTGACCTTCTTCTTTAACGGTGGCCAGGAAGTTGCCTGGGCCGGTGAAGACCGGGTCCTGATCCCATCGCCGAAAGATGTGGCGACCTACGATCAGAAACCATCCATGAGTGCCTTGGAAGTAACGGAATGAAGTGGTCAGGCGGATTGAGACGGAGACCTATCAGCTGATCATCCTGAACTTTGCCAACTGCGATATGGTTGGTCACACCGGAGTTCTGGCTGCTGCGGTCAAGGCTGTCGAAACGGTTGACAGCTGCCTCGGCCGGGTTGTTGACGCGGTTCTCAATGCCGGCGGCAAGCTGCTGGTGACCGCTGATCACGGCAACTGTGAGCAGATGCTTGGTGCCAACGGTCAGCCGCACACGGCCCACACCAGTAATCTGGTTCCCTTTATTCTGATCGACCCGGAACATCAGAATGCGGCCGTGCGCGACGGGATCCTGGCTGATCTCGCGCCGACGATTCTGCAGCTGCTCGGTCTGGAGCAGCCTGCTGCGATGACCGGAAAGTCGCTTATCGCGGATTGACGAAGCGTTATGGGGCAGGGGGGGTACCAGCTGGCGCGGCACGCGTTTGTTAGGCTGTTCAAGCTGGTTTTCCCGCCGGCCTGCCCCCTTTGTAAAAAGACCCTCCCCGGCGGCGAAACGGATATTTTCTGCAGCGCCTGCCGGGCTGGATTGTGCCCTTGCCCCGGGCGCACTGTCCGCGTTGCCTGCAGCCTTTTCGCGGGGTAAGCCAGAGCGGTCACCTGTGTGGGCGCTGCCTGCAAACTCCCCCGACATTCAGCGGGGTTTTTGCGGTCGGACTCTATGAACAGAGTCTGCAGCGGGCGGTGCAGTCTTTTAAATTCAATCAGCACATCAGTCTTGATCGGCCCCTTGCCAGGCTGCTCAATGATCATCTGGTTCCTCCCCCCGCCGTTGATCTGATCGTCCCGGTTCCCATCCATGTGCGGGATCTGCAACAGCGCAGCTATAATCAATCCCTGCTGCTGGCCCGGGAACTGGCCCGGCTCAGAAAATGTCCCCTCCACGAGACCCTGCTGTTGAAAACCCGGCGAACTGCGGCGCAGCATCAGTTGAGCGCTCGCCAGCGGGAAGCGAATCTGGCCGGCGCATTCAGCCTTGCCGAACGGGTTGATGGCCTTGACGTCCTGCTCGTCGATGATGTCATGACCACCGGCGCGACAGTGGAACACTGCAGCCGGGTTTTGCTGAGCGGTGGTGCGAAACAGGTCTCTGTGGCGGTCATCGGGCGGGCCGCCTGAAAGATTTTCCTGCCGCGAGCCTAATGGCGATGATATAGTAGGTATAGCGCTCACAGAGTTTCCACAACGGGGGTGTCATGAACTCTGCTGTATACCGGCTGCTCGCAGAATATCCGCTCGAAAAACTTCTCCAGACCATACCTACCGGTCTGTTCCTGGTTGATAGCGACCGTAAAATCATCTACTGGAATTCCGAAGCTGAGAGAATCACAGGTTTTTCCGCTGCCGAGGCGGTCGGTCAGGACTGCTCTTTTCTGGATGGTGAACCCTGCGGACAGAGCTGCGGTCTGTTTGCCGAAGGCTTCACCATTCCGGAAATCGGCCTGACCTGCTCCTTCCGGCATAAACACGGGCGCAAAGTCGTGCTGTCCAAAAAAGTCGATATGCTGCGCG
Organism: Geopsychrobacteraceae bacterium; assembly: GCA_963668145.2. Taxonomy (GTDB): domain Bacteria; phylum Desulfobacterota; class Desulfuromonadia; order Desulfuromonadales; family Geopsychrobacteraceae; genus Seleniibacterium. The sequence continues at coordinate 248,338 of CAXXJU010000018.1, read as the reverse complement.
ATAAAAGCGGCAAGATCATCGGCGGGATCGAGGCGTTTATTGAAATTACCCGGCTCAAGGAGCATGAATCATTCCTGCGCCAGGCTGTGGCGGAACGTACCGGCCAGCTCGAGGTGGAGAAAGCGGCGTTAAGGTCTGTTCTCGATGGGATGACCGACCCGGTCTATATCTGTGACCTGGACTTTAAAATTTATTTTCATCAATCGAGCGATGAAGGACATTTTCGGCGATATCACCGGGCACTACTGTTCCCAAGCCATTTATGGCGAAGACGAGGGTTGTCATGATTGCCCGATGGCGGAAGTGCTGGCCGGGAAGGTGGTCAGGCAGGAAAAGGTGTTGCCCCGCAACCGGGGCGCAGTTATGAAGTCATTCATTCGCCACATCCGCTCAAAGAAAATCCGATCCAGAAACTCGGGGTGTGCCGCGATATCACCGGGCGGTTGGAGGTGCAACGCCAGCTCCACCAGACTAACCGTGAGTTGGACGCTTTTGTTTCAACAGTTTCCCATGACCCTGCGCTCACCGCTGACGCCGTTGATCGGGTTTGCCGACCTGCTCGCCGAACGCTATGCCGATCAGCTGGATGAGGTCGGACGGACCTGCGTCTCCGAGATCCAGAAAACCGCCGGGAAGATGAAGGCTCTGCTTGAGGACCTGTTGTCCTTATCGCGGGTAGGACAGTTGAAACTGCCTGCCACCCCCATTGATGCAACGGTTGTTGCTGAAGATGTGGTGCTGGAGTTGGCTGACAAAATCCTTGAAAAGCAGGCTCGGATCCGCATCTCGCCTCTCCCCGCCATCCGGTTGCCGGAACCCTTATTGGCCAACCTGTTTCGTAATCTTTTGTCCAATGCCCTCAAGTATGCCGCTCATCACCATCCACAGATTGAAGTCAGCGGGCAGGGGTTGCCGGATCGGGTCCAATACCGGGTCACTGAATCATGGTCCGGGGATTGATGTAGATGAACGTGAAATGGTGTTTGAGCCGTTTAAGCGCGGCCGCAGCAGCCAAGCCTCAACCGGGACCGGGATCGGGCTGGCGACAGTGGCCAAAATCGCCAGGGTTTACGGGGGGAATGCCTGGATCGAAGAAACTCCGGGAGGCGGCGCTACCTTTGTCGTCGACCTGGCCTCGCCAGAAAAATATCGATTCTTGACCTTCCGGGTTTGACAACGAGCATAACAGAGTTATATTCTTTTGCGAACGGCCTTTTAACTCGTTTTGCTCTCAGGGAGGTGTCCATGGAAAAAAACAACCGGCGCGATTTTCTCAAAAAGGCGACGACAGCTACGGCGGTGGCTGCAACCGCAACGACCATTGGCGCACCGGCCATTGTTCGCGCTGAAAAAACCTACAATTGGAAGATGGGTGACCACGTGGCCGCCGCATTTTCCGATTTTGGGTGAGGGTGCGGATAAGTTGGCGGAAATGATCGGAGTGATGTCCGGTGGCCGGCTTAATGTCCAGGTTTACGGCGGTGGAGAACTGGTTCCGCCGTTACAGGCCTTTGATGCGGTCAGTCAGGGGAATGGTGCAAATGGGTCACGGTGCCGCCTATTACTGGGCCGGAAAAGCTCCGGCCGCACAATTTTTCGCGGCGGTTCCCTTTGGTCTGAATGCTCAGGGCATGAACGCCTGGCTGTACAGCGGTGGGGGCATGGAGCTGTGGGAAGAGCTCTATGGCAAATTCAACCTGGTGCCGATGCCGGCGGGAAATACCGGCGTGCAGATGGGTGGCTGGTTCAACCGGGAAATCAAGACCATTGATGATTTCAAGGGCCTGAAAATGCGCATCCCCGGATTGGGTGGAAAAGTCCTGGCCAAGGCCGGGGGCACGGCAGTGCTTTCCGCTGGTGGGGAGATTTATACCAATCTGGAGCGGGGAGTTATCGACGCGACCGAGTGGGTCGGCCCCTATAATGATTATAAGATGGGTTTCTACAAGGTCGCCAAATACTACTATTACCCGGGCTGGCATGAGCCGGGCACCGTGCTTGAGTCCTTCGTCAACAAGAGCGCTTTTGAAGAATTGCCCAAGGATCTCCAGCAGATCGTCAAGACGGCAGCGATGTCGGCCAACCTGTGGATGCTCTGCGAGTCGGAAGCCAAGAATAATTTCTATCTGCAGAAGATGATCAAGGAGGAAGGGGTGCAGCTGAAGAAGTTCCCGGACGACGTGGTCAAGCAACTGCGCCAGTATTCCGCTGAGGTGCTTCAGGAAGTGGTGGACAAGGACCCGATGAGCAAGAAGGTCTACGACAGTTTCAGCAAGTTCCAGAAGGACTATCAGGTCTGGGGCAAAGTCTCTGAGGCGGCCTATTATTCACTCTTTGATTAAACACATTCGGTTACGCAAAACAATGCCAGGGAAGGTCCTTGCGACTTTCCCTGGCAGGCTGAAAAGCCCGCTTGGAGCGGGCTTTTATTTTGGTTTCGGGGGCTTCTCAGTCCACTCATCAAGGGTGCTTGGAGAGGTATTTCGGTAGCCAGGTGACGGCTTCCGGCCAGAACACCACAATGACAATACAGAGGATCTGAATCGCAATGAACGGAATAATCCCTTTGTAGATATGCGTCGTGGTGATGGACGAGGGGGCGACCCCCCTTTCAGATAGAACAGGCTGAAACCGAATGGCGGAGTCAGGAAGGACGTCTGCAGGTTCAGGGCGATGAGAATGCCGACCCAGAGTAGATCAACGCCCATCTTTTGAAAGATCGGTGCCACCACCGGAACAATGATAAAGGTGATTTCGATAAAGTCGATGAAGAAACCGGCAATGAAGATCACCAGCATGACAATAAACAGGAAGTGATGGGCCTCAAGGCCGGCATCCATGATCAGCCTGGTGATGTAGTGATCTCCTCCCATGCCGCGGAACACGAGGCCGAAGGCGGTGGCGCCGACCAGCAGAATAAACACCATGCAGGTCAGGGTGGTGGTTCCGCGCATGACTTCACGCAATGTCTGCATGCTGAACTTTTTTTGCCATACGGTGAGCAGGGTTGCGCCCAGGGCTCCGACGGCGGCGGCTTCCGTGGGGGAGGCGATGCCGGCAAAAATGGAACCAAGGACGGCAAGAATCAGAAAGAAGGGGAGCAGAAAAGCCCGGACAATCCGCCGATACATCCCCGAGGCCCGAAATTCGGCAAGCTCATCAGCGGGCATGGCCGGAGCCGATTCGGGGCGGAATGTAGCCACGATGATGATCCAGACGACATAAAGGCCGACCAGAACCAGGCCCGGGATGACCGCACCGACAAACATATCGCCGATGGAGATATTGAGTACGCTGCCGAGCAGAACCAGGACAATACTGGGGGGGGATGATCTGGCCCAGGGTTCCGGCGGCACAGATCGTCCCGGTGGACAGCTCCGGGGAATAGCCCCGCTTGATCATAGTCGGTAATGACAACAGGCCCATGGTGACCACGGTTGCCCCGACAATGCCGGTGGAGGCGGCCAGAACGGCCCCGACCACGATGACCGAGATGGCCAGGCCACCGCGTAATTTACCGAACAGCATGGCCATGGTTTCAAGGAGTTCTTCGGCCAGCCCCGATTTTTCCAGCATCAGCCCCATGTAAACAAAGAGCGGAACCGCGATCAGAACATAGTTGGTCATGGTGCCCCAGATGCGCAATGGCAGCAGCTGGAAAAAATTCATGCCGAAGGTGAAATATCCGAAGATCAGCGATACTCCGCCCAGGGTGAAGGCGACGGGGAAGCCGAGCAGGAGCAGGGCAAAGACGACAATAAACAGGACTATGGACATGTATTCAGGCATGCTGTTGCTCCTCGTTTTTAGTGGTGCGGGGATCGACAAGGGGCTTGCCGATCAGGGTGCAGAAGGAGCGCAACGCCAGGGAAATCCCTTGTAGAAGGACCAGGACGAAGCCGGCCGGGATCATGGATTTGAGCAGATAGCGATAGGGCAGGCCACCAGGATCGGGGCTGGTTTCCTGAATGGTCCAGCTCATGCTGATAAAGCCCTGGCTGGTCCAGATTACCAGCAGGGAGAACGGAATCAGAAACACAATGCAGCCGAACAGGTTGATCAGGGCTTGGCCGCGCGGCGGCAACAGGGTGTAAAAGACGTCAACGCGGACGTGACTGTCCTCTTTCAGGGTGTAGGCCGCCGCGATCAGGAACAGCACGGCAAAGATATGCCATTCCAGTTCCTGTACGGCCACGCTGCTTTTACGCAGGAAATAGCGGGTGAAAACATCGTAGCAGACGACCACGACCAGCAGTGTGCTTAACCAGGATGTAAAATGCCCGACCCGGGTGTTCAGCCCGTCGATCAAACGCACGATCAATCCAATCAATTTCATTCAAATCCTCCATTCGGCGGGTGACATTAATTGGAAAAACAGCTAAGCGGTTATACTCTGTCAACTGTTGTTTTGAGTCAATATATAACATCCTGTATCAAATAGGTTTCCATTTCTTTTATTTGGGGCGCTGTCTTGCCTCAGTCAAGTGTCGTTATGCCGGCGGGGGTTTCGATCCGGGCGCAGAGGCGGGGGCGGGGCGCCTTGCTCAGGTCGATGAGCTGGGCGATCCCCAATTCGTCGAGCAGTGAACTGAGGGTTTCCGGGTTGGGCGACCCAGCCTCCAGCTGGCGCAGGCGACAGTTGCGCTCCGGCAGATTGGTCGTGGGGTGCTGACCGTGCGGCCATTGAATCAACGACGGCAAGATCCCTGCGGCAGGCAGCGACCCGTCATCCGGAACGGTCAGGGACCAGTGTAACTGGTTGCGGGACATGTGTAAGGCGCGTCCGAACTGGCCTGGGTAACGCTGCTGCAGGCTGTCGAGTTGTTCCGTTCGGCAGACCCAGTGGATCAGCCGCGGGCGCACGGAAAGGGCGGCCTGCTGTTCCTCGGTATCCATCCCAAACCAGCGTTTGCGTTGTGGTGCAGGCAGGCTCGGGTCGATGGCGATCACTTCCAGGTAGGTGGATCCGTCCAACTTAAGCAGTGCGTTATGGGTGCCCATGGCGACATGCTGGCCACCGGCTGTGAGAGAGACGCCCAGGCGGGATTCCAGATAGTCCACCCCGGCGGTCAGAGTTGCTGCCGCCACGACGAGGTGATCAAGTTGCAGAAGTGGTGGCGCCAATTCATTGCTAAGCATTTTTGCGACTCCTCAAAAAAAGAAATTTATTGTTCCGGTACGCTAGTTCAAAATTATGGACTTTCAGTGCATAGTGGTTTAGTCCCGAATGGTGCTAGTTTAAGCAACGTTGCAGTAAACTCGGGACTGTCCCCAGGGTCATCGGGGGCTGTCCCAAGAGTTTGCGAGCCATGAAACTGTCGCGGTTAACACCGCAAAGCCCTGGGACAGCCCCCGTGCGGGGACAGTCCCGGTTTTGCTGCCAGCGACTCTTAAACGAGCGCCATTCGGTTTCGTCCCTGTCTGGGGAATAGTCTGTAACATCTGTCCGAATTTACATGCAAGGGATGGTTGAATCCACTTGCTGCAATAAAAAAAGCCGGATCAAGACTGACCCGGCTTTTTCCAGTGAACTGAGAGAAGCGTTTTATTCTCTGACGAAGGTATCGATATCGGTTTCGTGAACCATTCCCATCAGGCGGGCATATTCGGATTCAATGAGTGCATAATGGTGTTCGGTTGAGACCGCATTCTCCTCAAAAACCGCTTTGACCTCCGGGTCGGCGATTTTGGCGGCCATGGCGCGCAGACTTTCCGCCAGTTTTTGTTCCTTGTCCATGGCCAGTTCCATGGCTTTGCGATCGTTAAAGTTTTCCAGCAGGGCTTTGTCCAGATCGGACAGCCATTCGCTGGATTTTTCCGGGGGCGCTTCAATAAATTCATCAAACGGCGGGAGAAGGTCTTCACACAGGCATTTATCAAAAAAATGCTTGGCATGGTCACGTTCTTCGCGGGCCAGCAGTTCGAAGGTCTTGATAGCGTCCGGGTCTTTCATTTCTTTGGCAGCTATTTGGTAAAAGTTCATGGCATTTTTTTCGGTTTGCACCGAGCTGGCCAGAGCCTTGTTGACTTCGGTCTCGTTCAGCATCAGATTGTTCCTCCTTCTCTCGTTGATTGAAAGGTAATGAATTCAGCTGATCACTCAGCTGCAGCAATCGGGGTAAAGGTCCGGCTGGCGAGTTCCTGATCGATCATCATCAGCCCGCGGCCGTCCTCTTTAACTCTTTTCAACTTGGCAATGATGAGGTTGACACTGGCTTCTTCTTCAATCTGTTCGGTGATAAACCACTGCAGAAAAATCTGCGCGGCATGGTCTTTCTCCTGTTGGGCAAGGTCCATCAGGTTATTGATTCTGGCGGTCACCGACTGTTCGTGTTCGAGGGACGCTTCAAAGGCCTCCAGCGGAGACGCGTATTCGTTGCGCGGGGCATCGATCTGCTGCAGTTGCACCCGGCCGCCGGTTTCGCAGACAAACTGGAACATTTTTTCCGCATGAGCCATTTCTTCCTGGAATTGAACGTCCATCCAGTTGGCCATGCCGGGAAGGTCTTCCGCTTCGAAATATGCCTGCATGGCTTTGTAGGTCAAAGCTGAATAAATCTCATATTGAATCTGATCGTTGATAGCACTGACGAGTTTCTGGTTGAGCATGACAATTCTCCTTGAACGAAGCTGATGTTTCGCTGGTTTGACCCGCAGCTGTCAAGTTCTGTAAGGACGACTACGCAAATAAATACAATTCTACATATATTAACAGAAGCCGGCGGCCAAGATCACTAAAAATAACGGCCAGGCGCATAATCCGCCGTCTGACAGGCGATTGGACCCTGCGGAAGATCTTCTGTTATCGACAGCTTTATGCCGGCCTGCTATGTTATGTTGTTCAGGAGTCGGCAACGGATTGATTTTGTCCGCCGTGCCGAAACGCGTCGCAGGTGGATTTTGCAACAACTTTATGAGTGTAGAAAGCAGACCATGAAAATTTTTTCCACTGAATTTATCAAGAGTGCCGCCAGGGCAGCGCATTATCCAGAGAGCGAGCTGCCGGAGGTCGCCTTTGCCGGGCGCAGCAATGTCGGCAAAAGCTCCCTGATCAATGTTCTGCTGAATCGTCGCAATCTGGTGCGGACTTCTTCGACCCCGGGGCGGACCCAGCTGTTGAATTTTTTTAACGTGAACAATCTGTTTTCCCTGGTCGATCTGCCCGGCTACGGCTTTGCCAAAGTCCCCCTGGCGGTTAAAAAAGAGTGGGGCCCGATGATTCGTTCTTATCTGGAACTGCGGGAAAACCTGCAGGCAGTGGTCTTTATCATGGATATCCGCCGGGTGCCGGGGCAGGAAGACCTCCAACTGCTTGACTGGCTGGAGGAGTTCGGGGTGCCGACGATTCCGGTCGTCACCAAACTGGACAAGGTTAATCGGTCGCAGCGTGACAAACAGGTGCGGGTGATCGCCCGGGAGACCGGGCTGCCCCTCGATGCGTTCTCGCTGTTTTCGGCGCAGACCCGGGAGGGCCGGGAGGACATCTGGGAGCGGATTGAGGAAGCCCTGGCCCTGACCGGACCGGAGGATAGCCGTGAGTCCTGATCGCGGTGCCGCGGTCAGTCGGGCGACGCCGCGCGGGGCAGACTGCTGGAGCAACAAAGGAGAATCAGCATGAAGGCAACCAGACTGCACCTGTTGCGCCACGGACAGGTTGAGGGTTACCAGGAAAAACGCTACAACGGCCAGGGTGACGTGCGCCTGACCGATCTGGGCAGGCAACAGTCAGCCGCTTTTGCCGGACGGTTTCAATATCATAAATTGAGTGCCATTTATTCCAGCGACCTGTATCGGTGCCGGGTGGCCGCAGATCAGATCGCGCTGTTGCAGAACCTTGCGCCGCTGTATCGCGAGGATCTGCGGGAACTGCACATCGGCGACTGGGAAGGGCGCACCTGGGAGCAGCTGCAACAGGAATACCCGGAGTTGTGGCAGGCCCGCCTCAACGATATCGTCAATGTGGCTCCCCCGGGGGGGGAGAGCATGCTGCAGATGGCGGAGCGGATCCGGCCGGCGGTCAAAGAAATCATCAATGCCCATGTCGGCGGCGAGATCGTGCTCGTCGCGCATGGCGGCGTCAACCGGGTCATTCTCCTGGATGCCATCGGGGCTTCCCTGGAGCGACTGTTCCATATCGAACAGGATTACGGCTGCCACAACATTATCGATTATTTCACGGACGGTATCGCGGTCGTCAAACGCCTGAACGGCTGAACGGGAACCCGGTTGACTGTTTAAGAATGGTTTTGTTTTCGGACTGAACCGGTTACCATAGCGGTTCTTCTTCATCGCCTGCTCGGGACCGGTCGTTGCGGGCTGATTGTGCCAGGGTTGCCTCAAGGGAGCAAACAATGAAATCGATTCATGTTATCGGAGCTGGAATAGCCGGGCAGGAAGGGTTTACCCCCCGGGCGTTGGAGCTGATCGAACAGAGTGAACTGCTGTTCGGCTCGGCTCGGCTGCTGGAGCTGTTTCCGGATTATGGCGGGGAAAAAGTGCTCATTGAAAATGAGACCCGGGCCGAAATGGTGTCCCGGCTGAGCGATTTTGCGGGGCGGGCCGTGGTCCTGTCCTCCGGAGATCCGCTCTTCTTCGGGGTCGGCCGCTATCTGCTGCGCAACCTGACCGATGAACTGATTGAGTTTTTGCCGAATGTCACCTCGGTTCAATATGCCTTTGCCAAGATCCGCGAACCCTGGGATGACACGATTTTTGTCTCTGCCCAGGCCCGGGAACTGAAAGAGGTGGTTGATCGCATCGTTGCCAACGATAAGGCCGCGGTCCTCACCGACAGTATCAATACCCCGGGAATGATCGGGCGGGAACTGCTCAGTCGGCAACGCAGCGGCTACAAGGCGTTTTTGTGTGAGAACCTGGGGACTCCGGAAGAGAAGATCCGGGTCACAGATATCCGCGGTCTGCTCGAACTGGACGTTGCACCGCTGAACCTGCTGATCCTCATCAAAGAGTATGAAGCGGATGCACAGCAGTATGTGCCGACCCTCGGTATCCCGGATGATGAATTTGTCAGTATCAAAAAGCTGATCACCAAGGAAGAGGTCCGGGTGGTAACCCTGGCCAAATTGAAACTGCGCCATGACATGTGCCTCTGGGATATCGGCGCCGGGTCCGGTTCGATCTGTGTCGAAGCCGATCACCTGCTCCCGAACGGGCGAATTTTTGCCATCGAGCGCAATGAGGAATGCCGCCAGTTCATCAAGGAAAACCTGCAGAAGTTCAACACCCGCAACGTCGCGCTGATCGAAGGGGATGCGCCTGATTGCCTCGACGAACTGCCTGACCCGGACCGGGTTTTTATCGGTGGCAGCGGCGGCCGGTTGTGGGACATTCTGGAAGTCGTTGACCAGCGCCTCGGTAGCGGCGGGCGGATTGTGCTCAATGCCATCACGCTGGATACCCTGACCTCGGCCAATGAATTTTTCGGCAACGCCGGCTACCTGGTCGAAGTGGTCACGGTCAATATTGCCAGAACCCGTCCTCATTCGAATTATAAGATGTTCGAAGCCTATGACCCCCGTCTATATCCTGACCGCAGTCAAAGAGTAGAGCGCTACCGGCTGCCGCTCAACCGCGATTCTTGTTGAGCAACTCTTTCTGCCGTCTGGTGTCGAGGATCATGGTTTGGTCAAGGTTGTTGGCTTTGGGGGCGTTTGCGCCCAGGTAGTGAAAAATCAGGCTGTGTTTGCCGATGATGATCTCATCGCCGTCAAGCAGTTCGTACTTGTCGATTTTTCTTTCATTGACAAAGGTGCCGTTGGTGCTGCCGAGATCTTCGATGACATAGGTATTCATGACTTTTCTGATCAGCGCATGCCGGCCGGAAACGGCCAGGCTGTCGATCTGGATATCGTTCTGCTGGTTGCGCCCGACCTGGATCTTACCGCTGTCGGTGGTAAAGGTTTCGAGCACAGCGCCCTGATAGGTCAACTCGATTTTGAGCATGATTGGCTCCCTTTTCATTTCGGGTGAAGGCCTGTCTTAATTGCCAGGCACCTATGTTGTCGATTCATCCAGTTCAATAATATCCACCACCACCACCGTAACGTTGTCCAGTCCGCCGGCAGCCAGGGCTTTCTCAATTAAACCGGCACAGGCCTGGGCCGGGGTGCCCTGACTCAAACAAAGGGCAATCTCGGCGTCTTCCAGCATCGTGGTCAGCCCGTCGCTGCACAGCAGCAGTCGATCCCGGGCCGAAGAGCGGGATGGTTTTTTTGCAGATATCCAGTTCCGTCGTAATGCCGACCGCCTGGGTCAGCAGATTGCCAAGGTTGGAGCGGCGGGCATCCTCGGCGGTGACGATCCCCATGCGCAGTTGCTCCGCAACCAGGGAATGGTCTTCGCTGAATTGTTGGAGTTCTTTGTTGCGAAGGCGGTAGAGGCGACTGTCGCCGATATGGGCGAGCCTGGCCTGGTTGTCGCTCAGGGCCAGAATCGTCAGGGTGGTTCCCATCTTATGCCAGGCGGGATTGACCTCCGCGGCCTGGCGGATTTCGGCATTGGCGGCGCGCATCGCTTTGCCGAGCCACAGGTTCAGGTCCGCGGCATTCCTTTTGGCCAGGGCGGTGCAGACCGTTTCGATGGCCAGGCGACTGGCCACTTCGCCGGCCGCATGCCCGCCCATTCCGTCCGCAACAATAAACAGACCGTTGGCCAGGGTCGATATGGAAACTGTCCTCGTTGTTGCTGCGTTGCAGGCCGGTATCCGTTTTTCCACAAGCTTCCAGCTTCATCCCTGTCCCAGCTCCTTTCGCAATTCGTCCAGTTCCTGGTAAAGTGCGGCCGCTGTTTTAAAGCGCCGGGTGAGATTTTTCTGCATTAGTTTGCTCACCAGCGGATAGATGGCCGCCGGGAGTTTGGGGCGGACTTCCCGCAGTGGCGGATAATTGCCGTGGGTAATATTGAACATCAAAGTGGTGATGTTGTCACCCTGAAAAGGTTTGCTGCCGCTGAGTAATTCGTACATAACGACACCCAGGGAGAACAGGTCTGAGCGGCCGTCGACTTTTTTGCCGGCGATCTGTTCCGGGGACATGTAGTTGGGGGTGCCGAGCACGACGCCGGTTTCCGTTGCCGAAGCCGCGGTGAAACGGGCTATGCCGAAGTCGGTCACCTTGACCTGGCCGTTGTCCTGCAGGAACAGATTGGCCGGTTTGATATCCCGGTGAACGATCCCCTGCTCATGGGCACAGGCGAGACCGCTTGCCACCTGGGCGACAATGTCGACGACCTCCGGGACCGGCAGCAGTTTGCCGGTCGTGCAGTAGTGGCTCAGATCTTTGCCGGTGAGCCGTTCCATGGCCAGAAAAGCCAGGGTCCTTCTCTTCGCCGATGTCGTAGATCGCGACCAGGTTCGGGTGGTTCAGCTGGCCGATGGCTTCCGCCTCACGAAAAAAATCGCTCTTTGACACTGCTCAACAGGTTCGGCTCAATGTTCTGGTAGGGCAGGGTTTTGATGGCGACCTGGCGATTGATTTTGGGGTCGATGCCGAGATAGACCACGCCCATGGCTCCCTGTCCCAGCTCTTGTTCAATGGCGATAGCGGCCCAGGGTGGGCTTTTCTCCCGGTTTTTCAAGAACCAGGGTGGCATCGACCCTGGCCAGCGTGACCGTACCGTTATCATGGTCGAGTTGTTTCAGGCGGCCGGCGCAATCGCGAAAAACGTCCCCCCTGAAGGAGGGTGACGATAGGCTGTCGCGGCGTTTTGCGGGCTGCGTTTGCGTTCACATTCAAGGCCGATGGTGTAAATGATCTCACGGTTGGCCTTGGCTCCGGGTTTGAGCAGAAGGGCCTTTTCGAGCGCCAGATCAAGGAGCCCCTGCTCCTGGAAACGTTGCGCGAGCAGCCGGGTGCTTTCCTGGCGATGGTGATCCAGCTCGGTCAGCCCGTGCTGTCTGCGCAGCAGCAGAAAGCCGCCGCTGCAGAAAAGAACAGCGGGGATGATTTTCAGCCATATGCCGGCAAAGACCAGGGCACAGGCCGCAAACAGGACCCAGCCGCTCAGGAACAATGCCAGGGTAATGCTCCCGGCCCGCAGGGACAGGCGCGGGATCAACAACAGCAGCAACAGGATGAAATAGAGCTGTACACCGGCTTCGGCCAGCCAGGCCCCAGGGCGGCCCGCTGCAGCGGACTGCCGGGCAAGCAGGGTTGCCGTGGGCCCAGGCCGCCAGTTCACTGGTGCTGACGGTTCCGAAGCCGGGGACACGCTGGCGGTCGCCGAAACCATCGGTCGGGCCGATCAGGACGGTGCGCCCCTGCAGGCTGTTTGCCGACAGGCGATTGGCCAGCAGGTCACTGGCGCTGACCGTTTGAAAGGGGCGGTGCTGGCCGGAAAAATCAAGCAGGGAGCGGAAAAAGCCGTGCACGGGAATCTGAATGCCGACAGCGGTCAGCGCCCCGTTCGCTACGCTGGGCGGGTGCTGCAACTGGTCACTATTCAGGTGTGCGGCCTGCAGGGCCAACTGCAACGGCAGCGCCGGCAGCAACCGGCCAGACCAGGGGGTTGAGCAGGGCCAGGTTGCGGACCCGGCCGTCACAATCCGGGGAAAAGAGCAGGTGACCGGCGCGGCCGGCTGCAGCCAGTGCGCCAGCGCGGGGGAGCTGGAATCCTCCGGACTGCGGCCGTTGTTGCCGCCAGGGTGCCAGCGGATTTTGCAAATAGGCTGGCTGGTGATGGGAAACTGCCGTGGACGGGATGTCCGGAATGGTCAAAGCTGCGGGCGGTTTGCTCTGCTGCGAGGTTGGTTGCCGGGACGCGGCGAGGGTTAGGACCACTTTGCTCGGGTCGATGGGCATTCAACAACCGGCTTGCCCTGGTCAGGGTTAACCGGCAGCGGTTGCAGCAGACCTGTTCCTGCCGCTCCCAGCCGTTGCACCTGGCGGAGCATGGCAGCCAGAGTTTCCGGTGCCTCAAGATCGCCGGCGAAATCCCTGCGGCTGCGTTGATCGATGGCGATCAGGGTTACCCGCTCCTGGCTCAGGGCCGGACGCAGGGGTCAGCAGGCCATCATAAACCGGGTATTCCAGGGGCTGCAGAATGCCGCTCTCAAGTAAAGACGCGGCGGAGGAGAAGCAGGCCCAGGGCCGGCAACAGCAGCCAGGGAGAGGTTCCCATTCGCGTGAAAAAACGCATCTGATTCCTTGCACTTTGAGTCATTTGTATAAGAAAAATCACATTATTGTATAGCAACTCTGAAGAAATTTGGATCTTTTTTTACGTTATCGACGAGGACATTCTTTTCGGTTTATGCTAATAAACGCTTCCGCAAATACGCAAAGGTCTGCTCAATGGCAATAGACAGTCTCCCCGATCCGCAACATCTACGCCAGCTGGCGCTGGCGGGTCATGCCCTATGGTAAATACGCCGGTCGCTATCTGGTCGATCTGCCGGAACCCTATGTGATCTGGCTGGTCAAGCAGCAACTCCCTGAGGGGTCTGCTCGGGCAGCAGCTGCTGGGAAATTTATGAAATCAAGGTCAACGGTCTGGAGGGGCTGTTGCGGCGATTGATCCGGGAGGCCGGCCGATGAATACTTTGCCCTGGCAGCCGTCGGAAGTCCCGCTGATGCTGGCCCCGATGCAGGGGCTGACCAATGAGGCGTTGCGCCAGTGTTTCATAGAGCGCTATGGCCCGGATGTCCTCTTTACCGAGTTTGTCCGCGTCAACAGCCAGTCGCGAGTAAACGTATCGCCAAGGCCGATCTGGCTGAAATCAAGGCGCATCGGCAGGCCACGCCGCTGGTTGTCCAGTTGATCGGCAACGCTCCGGGCGGCCCTGGCCGAAGCGGCCCAGCGGGTTTCAGGCGGGCGGGCTGTTGTTATCTTAACCTGAATCTGGGCTGTCCCCTACGGTCGCATGACCACCGGCGCGACCGGCGGCGAACTGCTGAAAAATCCCCTGGCGCTGGCCGGACTGCTTGCTGAGCTGAGAGCGGTGATCACGGGCAGCTTTTCGGTCAAATGTCGGGCCGGCTATGATGATCCGCGGCAGCTGTTCGATTTACTGCCCGGTCTTTGCCGATAGCGGTGTCGATTTTCTGATCCTGCACCCGCGCACTGTCGTGCAGAAGTATGCCGGGGTCGCAGACCATGAGCTGACTGCCGAGGGCGGTTCAGCGCACCACCCTGCCGTTGATCGCCAACGGCGATATCTGCACGGCCGGACAAGCTCGGCTGCTGCAACAGGCCGGTGTTGCCGGGCTGATGCTCGGTCGCGGAGCCACTCGCCGATCCTTTGTTGTTTAAGCGGATTCGCGGGCAGGAACCGGACTGCGTCGATGAAGGGCAGCGGCGTCTGGAACTGTATGCCTTTATTACCGACCTGCTGCCGCGCTATCTGATCAAGTTTTGCGGGGAGCGACAGGCCTTGATGAAGCTCAAGGATGTGCTGAATTTTATCCCCGACCCGCCTCTCCAGCGCGACCTGGGTAAGTTGAAACGGGCTGTTACTGTCGAGCGTTTCAATGCTTTGCTCAGCGAGCGCTTCCTGGCCCCGACGGTCATTTGAAGGACGCTGCTGACTGTTCTTAAGTCGGTTGGGAAAACCTTTGCAATCGCTGCTACTTATCAATATTTATCCACAGGTTACGCACAGAAGATTGACAACATGTAGTAGCTTCCCAGAAAAAAATAGCTAGATGTAGTGGTTTTTGGGGTTGGGTTGCCCAGGGACTTATGCTAGTGTCTGCATGACGTATTTTGGTTTGGTAGCACCCTTTCTACTTATTGAAATATCTCTGCTGCAATCAACTGGAACAACCCGCTGTTATGGCGGGGAGAGGTTTTAAATGCTTGAATTTATCCGTAAGCGCGATGGTCGACTGGTTCCCTTTGAAGAAGATAAAATCGCCCGGGCGATTATCAAGGCGGTTGAGGCCGTAGGTGGAACGGATTTCACCAAAGCGGCGATATCACCCGCCAGGTGAGCGGGGATCTTGTCCGTGCTCTACAAGGGCGGCCAGGCGCCGACCGTGGAAAATGTTCAGGACCTGGTCGAAAAAATCCTCATTGAAAACGGCCATGCCCCAGACCGCCAAGGCTTTTATCCTCTATCGCAAGCAGCATGAAACCCTGCGCCGGACCCGTGAGTTCATGCAGACCTCCATTGATGCCATTGATTCCTACCTGGTGAGGGAAGACTGGCGGGTCAACGAGAATGCCAATATGGGCTACTCGCTGCAGGGATTGAATAATCATATCGCGGCCAATATTACCAGTAACTACTGGCTGAATAAGATCTATCCGGATGATATTGCCGACGCTCACCGGCGCGGGGATTATCACATCCACGATCTCGGCATGCTTTCGGTGTATTGCTGCGGCTGGGATCTCAAGGACCTGCTCCTGAAAGGCTTTACCGGTGCTTACGGCAAGGTGCAGAGTGCGCCGCCGAAGCATTTCCGTACTGCTCTCGGGCAGGCCGGTCAATTTCTTCTATACCCTGCAGGGGGAAGCGGCCGGAGCCCAGGCCTTTGCCAATTTCGATACCCTGCTGGCGCCGTTCATCGCCTATGACCGGTTGACCTATCAAGAGGTCAAACAGTCGCTGCAGGAATTTGTCTTCAATATGAACGTGCCGACCCGGGTCGGTTTCCAGACCCCCTTTACCAATATCACCATGGATATGATGGTGCCGGCCAACATGGCCAAAGAGGCAGTGGTGATCGGCGGGCAGCTAATGGACCGTAGTTACGGTGAGTTCCAGGAGGAGGATGGACATCTTCAACCGGGCCTTCTGCGAAGTGATGATGCAGGGGGATTCCTCCGGCCGGATCTTTTCATTCCCCATTCCGACCTACAACATTACCCGCGACCTCGACTGGGAGAGCGATCGCTTGCAGCCGGTCTGGGAGATGACCGCCAAATACGGGATTCCTTATTTCAGCAATTTCGTCAATTCCGACATGGACCCGGAGGATGCGCGCTCCATGTGCTGTCGCTGCGGTTGGATAACCGTGAGCTGCGCCGACGGGGCGGGGGGCTGTTCGGCTCCAATCCGATGACCGGATCGATCGGGGTGGTCACCATCAATTTGCCCGCGCGCGGCCTACCTGGCTAACAGCAAGGCCGAGTTCTTTCGAGCGGATCAGCCGGCTGATGAAGCTTGCCTATCAGTCCCTGGGAAATCAAACGCAAGCAGCTGGAGCGCTTTACCGAGGATGGCCTGTACCCGTTCAGCAAGTTCTATCTCGCTTCAATCCGCGAGCGCAGCGGCAACTACTGGGATAATCATTTCTCGACCATCGGTCTGATCGGGATGCATGAAGCCTGCCTCAACCTGGTCGGCAGCGGCATTGAGAGTGACGCAGGCAAGGCGCTGGCGCAGGACACCCTCGAATTCATGCGCAAGCAGCTGGAAGTGTTTCAGGACGAGACCGGCCACCTTTACAACCTGGAGGCAACCCCGGCCGAAGGGACCAGCTTCCGGTTGGCCAGCAGTGACCGAAAACGCTATGCGGATATCATCTGCGCGGGCCAGGACGAGCCCTATTATACCAACTCGACCCAACTGCCGGTGGGGATAACCGAGGATATTTTCGAAGCCCTGACCCACCAGGACACGATGCAGACCCGCTATACCGGCGGAACCGTTTTTCACGGCTTTCTGGGGGAACGGCTGGAAGACTGGCGTAGCGCCCGCCTGCTGGTTCAAGCGCATCGCCGAAAATTTCCATTTACCATATTTTACCCTCAGTCCCGACATTTACTATCTGCCCGGTGGCACGGCTATATCTCCGGCGAGCATTTCTCCTGTCCTCATCATCAGGAAGGGAAAGCCGCCTGACCATAATACACGACTTTATTTGCTTAGGAGAGAGTTTGATGGGAACCAAATGTGATGAAAAAACTGAAGTTTATTCAAGAGTTTGTGGATTTTTCCGACCAGTCCAGCAATGGAACAAAGGGAAGAAGGAAGAATTTAAAGAACGCTCTGAATATGTTGTGACCACCAAGGAGCAACAGCGCTGAAAACGATCCGAATCAAAGGTTTTCAGGGAACCAGCCTGCTCGATTTCCCGGGGCGGGTCGCGTCCCTGGTCTTTACCGGGAGCTGCAACCCTGACCTGCCCCTTTTGCCATAACGGCGGTCTGGTTCTGAATCCGGATGACTATCCGGATATTCCCGTGGAAGAGTTGCTGGCAGACCTGAAAAAACGAGGGGGTTTTGTCGATGGAGTTGTGGTGTCGGGCCGGAGAGCCGACCATCGATGCTGGTCTGCCGGCATTTTTTAACCCAGCTCAAGGCCTTGGGCCTGGCCGTCAAAGTCGACAGTAACGGTCTTGCTCCCAAAGTGATCGCCGCGTTGTTGGAGCAGGGGCTTGGTCGACTCCTTGGCCATTGATATCAAAACCTCACCAGGCCCGTTACGCAGAACTCCATACCGGGCCGGTGGACAGTGGCGCTCTGGCCGAAACCGTGGCTCTGCTGGCAACCGCCCCGGTCAGCGTCGAGTATCGGACCACCTGCATTCCGCAGTTGGTCGGAGCTGCCGAGATCGCTGCCATCGGGGAGTTGCTGCGCGGTGCGCCGTTGTGGGTCCTGCAGCAATATGTTGCTGCTCATGCCATGAGTGCGGACTGGCAGAGGCTGGATCCTTACCCGGCGGCGCAACTGGAAGCCCTGGCCGAGCAGGCCCGGAGCTATGTCGCTCAGGTCAAGGTTCGCGGAATCTGAGCACAGATGTTGCCAAATAATCAGCCACGGTCGCTTGCGACTGTGGCTGATTCTGTTGGTAGACCTCTGTCCTCGGGTGTGGCTTTTTTTAGGATGGTTACTCAATGACCTTATGGCAGAACAGGCAGCGGAATTTGGCCGGATGGTCTTGCGGCAGCGGGACATCGTTTGGATTGTGGCAATCCTCACAAAATTTTTCCGCGGCTTTTTTGCCGTCATTTTTCACGATATCGTAAAAACGTGAATGAATTTCATCCTTTGGAACTCGCTTGGTGCTCTCCTCCGGAGCCATCCAGAGAACGCCGATGATGATAGCGGCTCCCACCAGCAAGATGATATCCCGTTTTTTCATGGCTTTCTCCTGATTCTAAATGATGATGCCCCAAGGGGCTGCTATGCTGTTAATCGGTTTTGATAAAAAGAATGTAGATGAACAGGGCGACGACCACGGCACCGCCGCCAACGATGACATAGAGCCCGCCGCTTTCGATTCCTGAGACCCCGGTTCCTTTGCTGACCGTCCAGGACAAGGCCAGGGCAAAACCGCCCAGGCCGACCAGAAACGCGGAGATGGTGCGCCAGCCCATGAAGTAGGTAAACAAAATGGCAACGGCGAAGCCGCCCAAAAACCAGGGATCCGTACTCAGGTTGCCGACGTTCCAGTCTTGCAACTGCTGCATCACCTGGTCGGTACGGAACAGGTCGAGATACTCTTTGACGGTGGCCCAGCTCATACGATCTCCTCGCGGGGGATTTGGATCTGTAGCCGGAGAACCGGCTGGGCAAGATACTAGCAGATTGTCCACAGTGGGGAAAGTCATAAAAGCCCGTAAATCTTGACTTTGGCTCAGGCCTTCTCTACGATGATCAAGTTTTTGCAAGGGATATTTTCCGACTTTTTTGTCGTTTGTTTTTTACAGGAGTTTTCGTGCGTTATCGAGCCATCGGTATTTTTGATTCCGGTGTCGGTGGTCTGACTGTTTTCAAGGAAATAGCCGCATTACTGCCAGGAGAAAATCTCATCTATCTCGGGGACACGGCCCGGGTTCCCTATGGAACCAAAAGTGTCAAAACCGTCCAGCGTTATGCTCTGGAAGCGGCCGAATTTCTGGTTGATCAGGGGGTCAAGCTGCTGGTCGTCGCATGTAATACGGCTTCTGCCGTTGCCTTGCCCGCTTTACGTGAGCGCTTCAAACTGCCGGTGATCGGTGTGATTGAGCCGGGCGCCCGGCGCGCTGCCAGCAGCCGCAATCGGCGGATCGGGGTGATCGGTACCGAAGGAACCATCAACAGCGGCCGCTATCCCGAGGCGATCAAGGCCCTGGTTCCGGATGCGGAAATTTTTTCCGCGGCCTGTCCGTTGTTTGTGCCCCTGGCTGAAGAGGGCTGGGGCCGAACATGAAATCGCCCGGTTGACCGCTGTGGAGTATCTGCAGCCGTTGATTCAGGCGCGCATCGACACCCTGGTCCTGGGTTGTACGCACTATCCCCTGTTGCGCAATACCCTCGGCAAGGTTCTCGGGCCCGAGGTCACGCTGGTCGACTCGGCCGAGGAGACCGCGAAGCTGGTGCAGCAGCTGTTTCGCGAGCAGGGGCTGGCGCATCCCGCTCATGGTGGCAACAGGGCTTTTTTCGTGACGGATGTACCAACCCGTTTCGAGGCCGTGGGACGCGCTTTTCTGGGAGCTCAATTGACAAAAGTGGAACAGGTGCAGATAGGTTGAGGAGCAAATGAAAAAGTTTGTATTAAGCCTGCTGGGAGTCCTGCTGATTGGTATTCTGGCTGGCTATGGGATCAGCTGGCTGCTGCAGCAGCCCGGCAAAAAACAGCAAGAGGTGAAGGTGGCCGTCCAGGAAGAGCTTCCCGGGCGCGAGGTGCTGCTCTACTTTACCGACTCTTCCGGGGCGTACCTGGTCCCGGAATACCGGAACATTGCCGGGTGTGAGCTTGAAAGTGACTGTGTCCGCGGGTTGATCCAGGAGCTGATCACTGGTCCCCGGCAGGGCGGGATTGCCGTTCTCCCCAAAGAGACCAAAGTCCTTGACGTC
Source organism: Geopsychrobacteraceae bacterium (assembly GCA_963668145.2). Taxonomy (GTDB): domain Bacteria; phylum Desulfobacterota; class Desulfuromonadia; order Desulfuromonadales; family Geopsychrobacteraceae; genus Seleniibacterium. The sequence goes on along the minus strand of CAXXJU010000018.1, from coordinate 228,591 downwards.
GGGATCGAAAATGATCTGGTCCGGGTTGATTTTTCTCGCCAGCTGGTTGATCTCCATCCCGGCGGTAGTCTGACTGAGCTGCTCACGGTGTACAGCCTGGCCAACAGCCTGAATGAAAATTTTCCCTATTTGCGGCAATTGCAGATTCTTGTTGATGGTCAGATCCGGCAGACCTTAAAAGGGCATGTGCGGATCGATCAACCCGTTTATGCTGATTTTAGTTTCGGTCAGCCGCCTGAACTCGGTGGCGAGACGCCAGCGCCGGGTAAGGATGCTGCCGAGAAGGGGGAATTAAGTATCGACCAGTTGATTCAGGATGCCGAGAGCAGCAAAGGTAAGGCGCAGTAATTGGCCTTGGCAACCGAAGAGCAGCAGCTGCGGTCTGGTATGATTGGCAGCGCAGGTTCGCAGAGGATGAGAGGGCGCGTTCGGCTGGATGGTTCGCTCGTTTGGGAGATGTCGCATGATTGTCGGGTTTAATCACAATATCACTTACCGGGGAACCGGTTTCCATGTGCAAACCGAGGACAGCGGGGTTAAAAACCCTCAGCTGGTAACTTTGCTCTATCACAACGGAACCATCATCTCTTCGCAAAAGACGGTCTATGCCGATATTATCAAGGTGGATAAGCTTGAGCTGGTGATCGAAGACCTGGCCAAGGAGCAGCATAAGGGGATGTTGCGGCGCTTGACCTCCGGTGAATTTGATGAGCGCATTGTGGCCTTGGGGATCTCCCTTGGCCAGGCGCAGGAAAAGCAGCAGCCCGCTCCGGCAGAGCCTGCCACTACAGCACCGGTCGCCAGAGAAGGTGGAACGGCAGAGCCACTCCCCGCGCCTGAGCCTGAACCGGTCAGGATTGTCGAAGAACCGATTGTTGATAAGTTCCAGAAACCGAAGCAGCATGCCGAATTAAGTCTGGATGAACTGGTCTACGCCTATCTGACTGCTGGGCAGGATCAGCACTGAACCGGCAGCACCGCGGTCAGGGTGCCCAGAGCCCGACCCCGGCGGTGCGAGCTTGTTGCTCGATTTTTAAAAAAGTTTGTTTTTGCCTTGAAATTGTAGCGGCGAAAGACTGTCGCAAGTCCTTTTTTGAGCAGCAGCTGATTGATCATTTTCCCGTCTTCAAGGTAGACGTAGGCCAGTGTTCTACCATATTTGTCATAGCGTTCTGCCGCTACCTCCAGCCGGACCTTTTTTCCTTTGACCGTTTCGATTCCGAATTTTTTGGCCTGCCCGGCAATGCGGCGGAGTTTTTCCACGGGAATATGAAATCGTCGCGCGTAAAAACGGTCGCGTGAAGAATCTTGATACTCGGGGGTGTCGATTCCGATCAGTCTGACTTTGCCGATCGGCTCAACCAGGAGGGTGTCACCATCGTAAACCCAGCTGACCCGGCCGGTGAGGTCGGCGCCATGAACCAGCGCGGCAAACAGCAGGAGCAGGATGGTCGCGCCCAGCGTACGCATGTCAGCGGCCCCAGAAAAATCGGGTAAAGAAGCCGGTGAAAAAACCCCAGACCAGGTTGCTGAGAATGATCACCAGCGGCGTCAGTAGCCCGAGGTTAAGGCCGGCAATACCGCGATGATAGACGTAAGGGTAGAGGTAGAACAGTGCCACCAGCGACGGAATCAGGGAAAACCAGAGCCCTTTACGAACCCAGCGGCAGCGTTGCCGGGGGGTGCCGATGGTGAGGAAGTACAACAGCCCCCAGAGTCCGCCGAAGAACATGGCCGGATAGAGGGCCGGTAAGTCCAGGGATTGGGACAGCCTGACGTTCAACAACTTCAGGATACCCCAATGCGTCCCCCCCAGAGGAACAGGCTTTTGGCCAGTCCGCCCAGCAGACCGCCAACAAAACTGACCGCAATCAAAGCTCCGCTTTTCGGCATGGTTCCTCCTGCAAGGGATGGTTGGAAAGGATTCCGCCGGGTTCAGAACATAACAAATATAGGAGATGTTGTCACTCCGGTGCGGTGTTCCGCCGGAGTCATTTGCGCAAGGCTAGCTCGTTGCCATCCGGAAACTCCGAAGGGCAACGGCTAAATTTTCAGATTGGAAACGAGCAGTTTTTCGTTGTGGCAAGGAAATCAAGGGGTTGCGCGGAGGCGTGCCGCACAAGAAAACCCGCAGATTGACACCGCCATAACTGAAAAGGGCCGTTTCCGGATGAAAACTAGCTCAGATCGAGGGCCTCGTTCATGCTGCCGCTTCGGAAGCCTTGCAGGTCCAGGGTGACATAGTCAAAACCGTTTGCTTTGAATCGCTCGACAACTGCGCTGCGCAAGGCACTGTCAACCAGCCGGGTGAGATCGGCCGGGGCAACTTCAATGCGGGCCAGGCGGTCATGGCAGCGGACCCGATAGTTTTTGAACCCCTGTTCCCTGAGCCAGCTTTCGCAACGTTCGACCTGCTCCAGCTTTTCCAGGGTAATGGCCGTTCCATAGGGAAAACGGGTCGCGAGGCAGGCCAGGGGCTGCATATCCCAGGTTGGCAGCTGCAGTTGCCGGCTCAGATCGCGGATGTCCTGTTTCGTGAGGCCGGCTTCCAGCAAAGGTGAGCGCACCCCCAATTCGGTCAGGGCCTGCTGGCCGGGACGGAAATCACTCAGATCGTCCAGGTTCGATCCATCCGCCAGCGCCGCAAGCTCTTCATTCTGTAGTTCTGCCTGGAACTTGCTGAAGATATTAAACTTGCACAGATAGCAGCGTTCCGGAGGGTTGTTGACAAACTCGGGTTCGTCAAGGGCCGGATTCTCAATGAGACGATGGCGAACCCCGAATTCAGCTGCCAGCTTGCAGCTTTGCTCGACCTCAAAGGCAGGAATGACCGGTGCCGTCGCGGTCAGGGCAAGAACTTTGTCCGCTCCCAGGGTTAGCGTTGCCACCTTGAGGAGAAATGTAGAATCAACCCCGCCTGAATAGGCGACGGCAACCGATCCGAGGTTGCGCAACAGCTCCTGCAGACGTTGGTACTTCTGCTCCAGGGTCATTGGCGAAGCGGTCAAATGAAATACATGAACCGGTGATCCAGCTCTTTTTCCAGGCCCATTTCCTGCCCCTTATCGCAAAGGTCCTTCAAGGTGATGGACTCAAAATAATCGCCGAGGATCCGACTCCCTTCAGCCCAGATGTGCTGGGTCAGACACTGATTGTCGAATTCGCAGACCGGGGGCGATTCGCCGTCCTTGCGCAGGCCTTTAATGCAGTTGACCAGCAGGAGTTCGCCCTCTGCAGCCAGGACAATTTCCTTGACCGTGATCTTGTCGGCGGACCGGGCCAGGCTGTACCCGCCTTGCGGACCACGCCTGCTTTTGAGCAGGCCGGCTTTCTTCAAGTCCTGAAAAATCTGTTCAAGATAGCGGGGGGAAATATTTTGTCGTCTGGAGATATCCTTGATTTGTGCAGGCAGGTTTCCGGCATGATAAGCCATATCAAACATGGCACGGACACCGTAGCGACTTTTGGTCGATAGCTTCATTTTATCGTCTCCTTAATATGCTTGTTTGCACTATATGAATCTCTACTTTTACTGTCAAGAATAAAGCACTATTTTTAACTGGAATATTTGAAAATTGAATTGTTCCCAGGATGATCGGGAATGATTCCGGGCCGTTTGCCGGACTGAGCCGGTGCCGGGCCTTTCGGTTTGCGATCTTGCCGGGGAGGATTGCGCTGTCGATTGTTACCAGCAACACGGTACTTCATGCTAGTATTCAGCATCCATTCAGCACCATTGTCACGGGAGAGGTTGATGAAAGACTACCGGTTTCAATTGGAATTTTCCGTCAGGGATTACGAATGCGACATGCAGGGGCATGTCAACAACGCTGTTTATCTCAACTATCTGGAGCACTCGCGGCATCAATTTCTCAAAGAGGAACTGGGGCTGAACTTTGCCGATTTTGTCGGTCGCGGCATCAGCCTGGTGGTTATTCGGGCCGAGCTGGATTACAAGCGATCCCTGCAGAGCGGTGACCGTTTCATGGTCGGGGTGATTCTGGAGAAAGTTTCGCCGCTGCGCTACTGCTTTATCCAGGACATCTATTTGCTGCCGGAAAAAAAATTGGTTCTCAAAGCCAGGGTGACCGGAACCGCCGTTAATGCCCAGGGTCGGCCCGAACTGCCGGAGGAGATCAGCGCTGCATTGAATGCCCGCTAGCAGCCGTAAAAAAGCCGTTTCCTGATGGAAACTAATTAAATGGCGCGGGCGGAAAACTGCCACATTCCCGCCCGTGTTTGCATGAACCAATAACCGGTCGAAGGTTATTTCCGGCGCAACTTGATGCCTTGGTGGGTCAGCTCGATCAGCCCCTGCTTGTAGAGCCCGCCAACGGCTTTCTTAAACGCTTTCTTGCTCATTCCCAGCCGGTTTTTAATCAGTTCCGGCGGACTCTGGTCATGAAGCGGCAGGGAGCCCGTGGCGGCCAGGGCCTCCATAATCGTTGCGCTGGCATCGTCTATCCCTTCTTTCCCGGTGCGTCGCAGGGAAATGTCGATGCGATTGTCCCCCCGAATCCTGGCCACGTAACCGGTGGTCCGGTCCCCTGTCTTCATCCCGGTCGGAATATCATTGCGGTAGAGTAACGCCTCGTAGGTATGGTTGACGATGACTTTGGCGCCAAGATCGGTGAAGGCCCAGATCAGCACCTCCACTTCGTCACCCGGTTGCAGGTCCCGATTCTCTTTGACCAGAAACTTCTCCAGGCGGCTAGAGGCAATCGGCCGGTTCTGGTCATCCAGGCAAATGCGCACCAGGTACTGTCGTCCATCGAGCATTTTCCGGGCCTGTTCGCTGAACGGGGCGAGCAGGTCCTTGTCCAGTCCCCAAGCGAGAAAGGTTCCATGGGGGCCGCTGCTGCGCGCTTGCAATTGGGCGAATTCGCCGACCTGAGCCAGAGGCATGTGGGTGGTCGCCGCCAATTGATTGTTGCGATCAAGATAGACAAAGACCGCCAGGTCCATGCCAGGCGCAAGCTCCCGGGGGCATTCCCGGCTGGGAACCAGGAGCTCAGGTCCCGGAGTTGCCAACCAGGCCCCGCGGGTATCAATGCGAGCAATTTTAAAATTATAGCGATAACCGGGTAAAACCATAAAAATACCTTTCTAGCGGGACTGAACTCTGCTAATGCAGAGAAATCCCAGGATACAGACAACGGCCAGCGACAGCAGAAACCCGCTCCACCCGAAATGGCGATAAACAATTCCGGGTGCAAAGGAACCGACACTGCCGCCGGAGTAATAAAAAGCGACATAAAGTCCGTTGGTCAGCCCGCGGTACTCCTGCCCGGCCAGCTGATTGACCAGGCCGGATGCCGTGGAGTGAACCAGGAACATGGCGCCACAAAAAAGAAACATCATGGTGAACAGCAGCCAGATCTGGGCGCTGCCCAGGCCGAGCAGCGTGCAGCCCAGACAGACCAGGCCGATTTTGACGGTTCTGATCTCGCCCTTGATCCAGGCGACAAAGCGCGGTGCGCCGAGGGAGGTGACAATCCCCATCATATAACCTGAATACATCAGGCCGATTCTCAATTCATCCGCCTGGGAGCTGAGTTCGGTGAGCCGGAAAGGCAGGAAATTCATGACCGCAGCGAAAATCAGGAACAGACAAAAGACGGCCAGGTAGATGGGTAGAAATCCGGGTTTGCGCAGCACATTAAGCAGCGCTTGCGGCTGCGGCCGGACCAGTTTCGGAGGCGCGCCCGCCGGGAGCGTGAAGAGGGTCGCAAAGCCGAGCAACAGACTGGCAGCCAGCACGATAAAGCTGAACCTCCAGCCGAACAGGTTGGCGATCAGGCCCGAGGTCGCGCGCCCGGCGAACCCCCCGAAGATGGTTGCCGCGATGTAAATCGCCATGACTCGCTGCACGGTATCCGCTGAGGATCGCCCGGACAGGTAGGTCATCAGCGAGGTCAGGATCGCCGGCACCAGCAGCCCTTGGAGCAGGCGGATCAGAATCAGCACGGAAAAGCTGTGGGTGGCGGCAAAAAACAGTTCCGAAATCGCCAGCAGGGGAACGGCCCATTTTAAAACCCGCACCGGGGAGACCGTTTCGAGCAGATAGCCGTAAGCCAGGGGGGCCAGCGCCAGGGGGATAAAGGTGACCGTTGTCAAGGCTGCCGCGGCCTCACGACTGACTGCAAATTCCCGGCTTAATACCGGCAAAAGCGGCTGCGGAGCATAAAGAGCCGAAAGCACAAGAATCGTATTCAGGATAATCGGCAGCAGGTCCGAATTTTTTCGCAACAGCATTGTCTTGGCTCTCGGGATGGGTTTATTGTTATTTCCTGTAGCAGAAACCCGATCTGCTGTATAGCAAAAAGGCGCTTCCTCAACAGGGTCTCGAGTGGGAGCGACTCTCATTAATTTTAATACCTGTAACCCGATAACCATCACATTTTCAGTTTGGGCTGCCGCCGCGCCCGGCGAAGGGCGTTTGGCAGCGCAAAGGGGAATGGGACATGCAAAAAAAAGACAGCAGGACTGAGGTTGATGATTGCAGCGAAAAACAATGTTACCTTGAATCTCCGCCGAGTCGCAAACGTGCCTGGCTGCGCAGATTGATCATGCTCGGCATGCTTGGCCTGTTACTTTGGTTTTTCAACAGTTATCTGGAGGTCTTTCCGGGACCCAACGAATCCTGCTCCTGGTGTCGGCTTGCCCGTCCCTTCGACCAGCCTGGTGCCGAGGTCGGGGGCATGATTCGGCCGGGGCGTTTGGTCAATCTGTCCTGAGGGGCTGTGGAAAAACAGCCTGCCGAGCCCATGGATGGACTTTTCAACAACCTGCTGAAGGGAAATCTCCATTGCCCCGCTTTTACAAAATCAACGCGTAACAAGCGGTCCCAAATGGCCCCAGTTTAAGCAACTTTGCAGTAAACTAGCGCCATTCGATGTTGTCCCGTACTTGACGAACAACCACATTGCCAACGAACCTTATGATGATGCCCGTATCCTGCTCCTTCCCCCTTGATGGGGGAAGGCCGGGATGGGGGTGAAACAGCTACCCTGGTAATTCCGACGACACAATCTTGAAATCAAAATCGCGGAGTCGCGGCCCGAGGATTTCTTTGGTTGATTAACTGTCGAGTTTGGTCTGGCAGAAAAGCCCAAATCCCCCTTTGTTAAAGGGGGAAAAGGAACAGGCGGGGGGCTGGGTGAATGGGATGTTGTTCCGAATGGCGCTCGTTTAAGAGTCGCTGGCAGCATTCCAAGCCGCCCCTGCTTCTGTCTCACTGCCTCTTGGCTCCAGAGAACTTTCTCAGCCCGCTCTGAGTGGTCAATTCCGTTTTGTAGTCCTTCGCTCTCTTCGCGGGGCGGCCTGGTTGACCACGTTCTCGGGATCTGCGCCCTGAGAATACCATAAAATGATCATGAATATCATTTTCTACTCTGATTGTGATTCAGGTCACAGACCCTCCTCCTCTCTTGACCTAAATTTCCGCCATCTCATCGCTAATTTTTAGAGCAGTCTGTGACCGGTTGGCTGGTCTTGTCTGGCCGCTTCCTGGAGCGGTTGTGGCGCCAAATTGCCGGGGTCCTGCCTGCCGGTCAGGGGCCTGGATGTCATCGAATCCATTTCAAGAGGAAGGGTATTTTATGCGTTTTTCAGTCGTTTTTATGCTGGGGGTGTTGTTGCTGTTGACCACGAATGCGGCAGCGGAAGATGAGCTGCTGTCGAATCGAGTGGCGGCATTGGAAGATTCTCTGCAGCACAGTTTTTTCAACAAGGTTGATCTTTCCGGGGTGATTGAGGTCGAAGCCGGATACCGCTCCGGTTTTGACGATGCCAAGGAGAGTGATGTCGACCTGACCAATGTCGAGTTGGGCCTTGAGGTCGAGCTGACCAGCTTTGCCTCTGCTTTTGCCTTGGCCAAGTGGGAAGAAGATGGCGGGGAAGGGGTGTTCATCGATGAAGGGGGGATCGTACTCGGCAATCTTGAGCAGTCGGGCTTCTCTGTTAGCGCCGGTAAGCTGTATGTGCCGTTTGGGGTTTTTGAAACCGCGATGGTCAGCGATCCGCTGACCTTGGAATTGGGCGAGACCCGGGAAGGGGCCGTGGCGGTCGATGTTGCCGGCGGAGGCTTTTACGGTTCGGTCTATGTCTTTAACAGTGCTGTTGGTGATAGCGAGGATGACGACATGCTGGACGCTTACGGATTCAAGGCCGGCTATGTTTTTGAAGGCCGTGTCGTAACCGCCGATCTGTCGCTGGGCTATATCAGCAACCTGACATCTTCAGGAGGGTTTTCCGATTATCTGGCCGACGAGGGAATTGACCTGATTGATGATTACAGTGCCGGGGTGACGGCCAGTGTGGTGGTTAGCGTTGCTGAAGTGACTCTGATCGGGGAATATCTGGCGGCCTTGGATAACGACTACCTCGCTGTCGCAGATGATGAGCCGGCGGCCTGGAACCTTGAGCTCGATTACAACTTTGCTCTTTCCGGTCAGCCTACTGTGCTGGCAGTGGCTTATCAGGGGACGGACGAAGCGGCGTTTCTGGGCTTGCCCGAACTGCGGGTGATGGCGGCGCTGAGCTATGAGATCGCTCCGGGGCTGGGTGTTGCCCTCGAGATCTCTCACGATGAGGATTATGATCAGGCTGATGGTGGCAGTGGTGAGTCGGCCGACGCCGTCATCTGCCAGTTGGCCGTGGAGTTCTGACCCCTGTCAGGCTGTTGAAAAACTATCTGCGTTGCAATTACTGCGTTAAAAATAGCCTCAAAATGCTCATTTACTGGATGTAAACTGCGCTTCTTCGGCAATTTTTGCCTTGTACTTTCTGCCTCGAAGACGTTTTTCAATACCCTGCTATTCCAGAGCGGGTGCTGAAAAGCAAAAGCAGGTTGCTGCAGCGAGGTCGGGGTTATGGTTTTCCCGACCTCGCATAGTCACAGGGACAGGGCAGGAATGGTTTGTCCCGTTCCCGTTTTAGCAGGTGGAGAAAGATTAAATGTGTTGACTCTGTTGGCAAGGTTGCATAACTTATGATAATGAATTTCAATTTCTTGAAAATGCCCGCAACTTTTCCGGTCATTATTGCAAACTTGGTGAGCTGAATGAACGCTGGATTACAACACAACAATAGTCCTGGCGGCTCCGGCTGCTGTCAGCAGTCGAATTGCCCGCTGCAACGAATCGGGCGGGATCTGACCTGGGTCGATCTGGTCGGGTTCTATCCCGCTCCACAGGAATGCCTGGCGGCCTTCCTGGTTTCCTCTGCGGCAGAAGTTCTGGCCGGGGTCAAACCCGCCAACCTGATTCGCATGGTTAAGCGAACCCTGCCCTGTGGCCGAGCCATGTATCCGCTCTGGCAGGAATATGGCGCGGCTTTGCTGAAAAAGTCAGTCCTGGCGGCGCTTCCCCTGCGCGATGATAATGACGGCCTGTTGCTGCTGTTGTATCGGCCCGATTTGCTGCAAGCGCGGCTTTCCGGGCGGACCATGCAGGCTTTTCTGGAGCGCTGCGGTTATCCCCGGCCATTAACCGTGCAGAGCAGCCTGCTGCATCTGCAGCAACGGTTTCAGGTCAGCAGCTCTCCAGATGAGGTCGGTTTTTTCCTGGGCTATCCGGCCAAGGATATCAAAGGGTTCATAGATGGCCGGGAAAAGCCCTGGCAAGGGCGCTGTTTGTGGCGGGTTTACGGACCGCCGCGGCGCAGCCTGGATCTGTACCGGCGTTTTTGTACTGAGCGGTCCAATGTGACCGCCCGCCTGGTTTCGGGCTGTTGTCCCCGGGACCTGCTGGTGGCTGCTTGATATGAACAACCAGGACATCGCCATGCTGTCCGCAGCTCCCTTGCTGGCCGGAGTCAGCGCAGCAGAGGTCAGCGCTTTTGCCGAGGCTGGTCGTCATCGGGTGCTCAAGGGGCGGTTTGGGCGGATTCCCGCCGAAGAGCTGTCCCAGCGGTTGTTTTTCGTGCTGAGCGGGGAAGTCAAGATGATCCAGCTGACTCCCGATGGCCAGGAATGTCTGTTGCAGCGCGTCGGCCCTGGGGAGTTTTTCTGTCTGTCGTCGGTGATTTCCGGCTTTTCCTGCCACAGCGAAGGGGTCAGTGCCGGGACAACACAGATTCTTTCCTGGGGGCAGGACTATTTTCGGACCTTCATGCGCGGCAATGCCCAGATCTACAATAACCTGCTGGCGCAGATGGCTTCGCAGGTGACTCGTGAACGCGAACTGCGCACGCTGTCCCGTTGTTGCAAGGCCGATGTCAAGGTCGTCGCCTACCTACTGCATAAAAATCAGAAACGGCCATTGCTGTTCGCAATGCGGCAAGACTGTTGTTGATCTGCGACCGATCAATGTGACAGCTCAGGAGCTCGGCGTGGCTCGGGAAACCCTTTCCCGTTGCCTGCAACGGCTGGTCGACAGGCGTTGTATCTCTTATCAGCGCGGGCTGGTCAAAATTTCCGAACTCAACAGGCTGGAGGCAGTGCTGGACGAAGACGACTGCAAGTGCAGCTGTCTGTAGCCGGTTGGCGGATAGCGCGTCTCGCCCTTCTTTCCCACCACCTCTTCACCTATCAGCTCGTCTGAAAAATTCTTTCCAAGAGTGATCTGGGTCACAACAAGATCTTGCGAATTGCAGTAACATGAAAAATGAATTTCAAAACTAATTTATCTTTTCAACCATAAAGGAGTCGAAGATGAAGGTTGGCATTTTTTACGGAAGCACCACCGGCAATACCGAGCAGGCCGCCCATAAAATGGCTGCTTATTTTCCGCAGGCTGATGTGATGTCGGTCGCAGACGGCAGTGACCTTTTTACCGATTATGACCTGCTGATTCTCGGTAGTTCAACCTGGGGGCTCGGTGATCTGCAGGATGACTGGGATACCGCAATTGATCAGTTACGTGTCAGTGAGCTCAGCGGCAAGCCGGTTGCCGTCTTTGGCCTGGGTGACCAGTCTGGCTATCCGGACACTTTTGTGGACGCCATGGGGGCATTGTGCCAGGCTGCTCAAGCCGCTGGTGCCCGCCTGGTCGGGGCCTGGCCGGCTCAGGACTATGATTGCCTCGCCTCGGCCGCGTTGGATGGCGACCATTTCTGCGGCCTGGCTCTGGACGAAGAGAATCAGGGCCAGCTGAGTGATGAGCGAATCAAAGGCTGGTGCGCGCAACTGACCGCTGAATTGGCCGGATAATCGGCAATGAATGACCGCTCTGCCCTCCTGACGCGGGCAGAGCGGCACTGTGATTGTAGCCAGACAGGAGGGTGGGATGACGGTATTGATTGTTGGCGCTGATCGGATAAAGGCTTTTGAACCGAAATTGAAGGAGTGGGGGGGCCAGTCAAATTATGCACTGGTCGGCGCGCAACAGTCGTTGCTCGAAATGTATTATCCCTCAGAAGACCGATCTGGTCATCTGCTGTACCGATTTTCTCAATCATAATATGGCGAAAAAGGTCAAGCAGCAGATCAAGGAGCGCTGTCTGCCGGCGGTCTATTGTCGGCGGGCCTGGAGCGATATGGAACAGGGGCTGGTGAAACTCATGGGCAAGAATGCCGCTGAGGCCGGTCGTTGTTGGTGCAAGGCCAACTGTGCGCACTGTCGTTGCCGACAGCCCTCGTCTTGAAAAGGCATTATTGTGGTTAAAAGAGGGGTTGGCCCCCAAATGGTTTGAAATTCAAGATATGACCAGTCTATGGTTGGGACCTTCCCCGTCATACCGGAGGCAGGATCATTCCGGCAATACTTGTGGGAGTATTTTTCTATGCTTCTTTGACGGGGTGGGGAAAATAGGGTAAATTCTTTCAGTTGATTGCTAACCGCATGGGGGAGCCGGTTATGCTGGTGACCGCTGTTTCGGCAAACTTTCCGGGGGACAGCGGTTTTTTTTTGTATCGAGTTGCCGCTGGCCGGTCACCCGAATTGTGGATTTTCAGAACGAAGGAGTGGCAATGGATTGGCAGATTCTGTATTGGCATTGGCTGGTGTTCGGGATGGTTCTGATGATTGCGGAAATCTTCATCCCTTCGTTCACGGTCTTCTGGTTTGGTCTGGCGGCCTTGGCCATGGGCCTGCTGAGTCTGCTTGGAGTGGCCCTGCCGCTGGCCGGAGCGCTGTTCTTCTGGGTGGTGCTGTCGATTCTGTTTACCTTGGCCTGGTTTAAATGGATCAGGCCCCGAGCCATTGACCGGACCAAAGCGGGTCTCTCGCGCGAGGCCGTGGTCGGGGAGCGTGGCATTGTCATTAAGGTGCCCAGCCAGGAGCGGCGGGGCGAAGTTCGTTTTACCGTCCCGTTACTGGGGGCCGATACCTGGCCCTGTTTGGCTCAGGCGCCATTGCGCGAAGGCGATTCGGTCATGGTGAAAGATGTTCTTGGCAATGCTCTGCTGGTGGAACCGATCGGTTCCGTTGGCGAGGCCGGCCAAGGCGATGAAAAATAACCTTTTTTAGAGTTAATAAGGAGTTCTTGATGGCAGCATTGATACTGGTTGTGGTTTTTGCGGTCCTGGTGATCATCACCATTTCTCTGGGGGTGCGCCTGGTTCCGCAAGGTTCAAAATTTGTCGTGCAGCGCCTGGGTAAATATCTGAAAACCCTTAATCCGGGGTTGAATATTATTATCCCCTACATTGACACGGTTGCTTACAAGGTCACCACCAAAGACCAGATCATCGACACCTCCCGCCAGGAGTGTATTTCTCTGGATAATGCGGTCCTGCAGGTCAATGCCGTGGCGTTTATCAATGTGATTTCCCCTGAAAAGGCGGTTTACGGGATTGAAAATTACCATCTGGCCATCCAGAATCTGGTCCAGACCACTCTGCGCTCTATTATCGGGGAAATGAAACTGGATGATGCCCTGAGTTCCCGGGATCAGATCAAGGCTAAACTTAAGCTGGGGATCTCTGACGACCTGGCCGACTGGGGCATCACCCTGCGCGGGGTGGAAATTCAGGACATCAATCCGTCCGACACCATGCAGCAGGCTATGGAAGCCCAGGCTGCAGCCGAACGGCAACGGCGGGCAACGGTGACCCGTGCCGAAGGGGATAAGGAAGCCGCAATTCTGGAAGCGGATGGCCGTCTGGCCGCAGCGGAACGTGATGCCAAAGCCAAAGAGGTACAGGCCGAAGCATCCAAAAAAGCGCTGCAATTGGTTCTTGAATCGGCCGGGACCGGCCATGAGGAGATTGCTATCGGCTATCTGCTCGGGGAAAGTTATATCAAAGCCATCCAGCAATCCGCCACCAGTCCGAATGCCAAGACGATCCTGCTGCCTGCAGATCTGCAGGCCTCGATCCGTGGTTTGATCGGTGGCTTGCAGGCTAAATAATCAATCTCGACAGGCTCGAACAGGCTGTTGAAGCAGGTTTCTCCTGAGATTTCCCAAGTGAGGAGGGGACTCGCGATTTCCCCTCCTCAAAAACAATCAGTTAACTCTCACCTCAGAGTTTTCCCAGTTTTTCAATGTTTTCCAAAATCTGCTCAATAAAGCGCTGATTGATCTCCGGATAGAAGCCCAGCCCCTTGAAGTAGGTCTCCCCCTGATAGGAAACCGTGGGGATATCGACGTTAAATTTATTTTTTTGCAACTCCATCGCCCAGGAAAGATTGCCGTCCTCATCGGCTTCTTTGCCCATGATATCGTTCATGATGTGATCCCCGGCCACATACATGAACGGGATCAGCCGCACTTTGTTGGTCGGGCAACTGCGAACCTGCTGCATGGCCTGTTCGCGGGGCAGAATCCCCTCCACGCAACCGACGAAGACATTCTGGTAGTGCGCGACCAGATATTTTTCCAGTCCTAGATAAGCGGAATTGGATCCGGCAAAGGTTTCCGGAGTGCCGTGGGCGGTGAGAATATTGCAACCTTCTCCAGGGGCGAGAAAGTAGGGTTCCAACGCAGCCAGAGTTTCATGGACCCAGGGCCATTCGTGCATCAGGGCGCCTCCGGATTCAATGCGCAGACCGATCTGTTCGAAAGCAGCAATAATCTTTTGGACATCCATATATTCCTGTCCCGGGAAAATATGCAGGGGCTGGATGACCACTTTCCGATATCCTCCGTTTTCCAGATTGGCCAGAACCTGAGGCAGGCTTAAAAAACGTTTGCTCTGGCCCTGTTCGGCAAAGGCCCGGTTGGCACGCTCGCGGACGATTTCCGAAGTAAATGCCCATTCGATAGCGTACGAGCGATACTGCTCGGGGAGTTTCTTGCGAAGCTGCTGCTCAAAAATATCGTAGGTCACCCGTGCTTTGGTGGTGGTGCCGAAAGCAACCAGGACTATGGCTGGATCGGTTTGCAGGGTGCGGGTCATGGCCCAGCCTGTGGATGACCAGAGTAGGCAAAAGCTGAATAGCAGAATTGGAAAAGATCTGGTTATGAGGGTGTGCATGATGTTCCTCCAGTAAAAAAAATTGACTGTTCACCCGGTTTGGCCGGTTGAACAGCATAAAAAAAGTCCCCATATCCGCAAATGGATATGGGGACTTGCCGTATTTAAGTCCTGAGTATTGCTGCCCTCCCATAGCCCGAGGAGTAAGTCGGCAGTATATCCGTTTCGGCAGGTCTTCTGGCTCGTGAGTCATCCTCCGAGGCAACCTTCCCGGCAGGTTCTGCCAGTGGTCTTTTGCCTCGTCGTCGTCACTTACAGCGGCGGGTCCGCGGGGGATTTGCACCCCTCTTCCCTGTTCGGCCCCGAAGGGCACCGATGGATCCTATGAATAATTGTTAGCCTGGTTCATACAAAACAACGGCCCTATTTGTCAAGGTAAAGCGGATCTTGTTACAGAAAGCTATAGAACCCGTCGCCAACCAATGGCGTCGCTACGGGTGCTGAGTCGGACAGAAAAAATCCCGGCCAAAATTCACAGGACACTAGCCCTGTTGGGTTTAGACCCATTGATAAATTTCTTTGCTGTGTTGTTCGCTACAGTTGCCGCAGCAGGAGCCTTCGCAACCTTCCTCGGCGATCAGGCGGACCTTGCCTTTGCGGATCCAGTGTTCGAGCAGGCCGCGGACCGCATCCGGCTGCATGTCAAAGTGCAGGGCAATATCGTTTAACGGGGCTATTTTACGCTCACTTAAATAGCGTTTGACTTCGCTTGGGGTCATCGTTTTCTCCTCAATCAGGTTGTTGAAAAAGCCCATCTTGGCCTTTTTCAAGCTCGGTGGAGAGCCGTGCAATTTCTTCCACCTTACACAATCAATGCTTTTGAAAATCGTCATTGATTCTGTTTGCCCATCCATGGGCTCAGGCGGGCGGTTGAAAAACAGCCCGCCTGAGCTGTATTAACTTTTGGCCGGTATCGCCAGTCCTGCCGGGGCCTTTTCCTTGCCCATCGACCGCATTACCATGATGACGATGAGGCAGAACAGGGCGCAGCCGAGCAACCAGAAGCCGGAGAACATTGGGTGACGGGCAAAGGTTGCGATCTGGTAAAAAGAGGTCGCGGAAATATAGGCCAGCCCGGTGGTCCAGGTTGCCACAAACGCGGTCCAGCGGAAGTTGACCTCACGGTAGACTGCAGCCATGGCTGCGACGCAGGGAAAATACATCAGGATGAACAGCAGGTAGGCAATGGCGCCGATTTTCCCGTCGAAGAGATGGCCCATGGCACCGAAGGTCCCGGCACTGACCGCCTGCTCTTCAGCTGCAAGTTCAATGGAGTCGGTATCGCCGATATTCAGGCCAAGGGGGTCACTCAGGGTGCCAGCAACTCCGGCCAAGTTGTCCGGAATTGTGGCAAACGCTTCCTGCAAGGCAGCAGTCAGGCTGAATGCGGCCTCTTCTACCGGAGCTTCCCCGGCTGCCTGGGCGGCCTGGTCTGCTTGCGTTTCGTTCTGCAGGTAGATGGCATCCAGCGTTCCGACCACCGCTTCCTTGGCAAAGATCCCGGTGAAGATCCCGACGGTTGCCGGCCAGTTGTCCTGGGAGATGCCCATGGGCGCAAACAGCGGCGTGACGGTGCGGCTGACCGAGGACAGAATAGATTCGTTGGTGTCGTCATGGCCGATAGTGCCATCGACCGCCATGGTGTTGAGCAGGGCGAGCAGAGCGACCATGGGGATAATGATCCGGGTGGCTTTGAACATAAAGGATTTGAGCCGGTCATAGGTTCGCAGCAGCACGGATTTCACGGTCGGAACATGATAGGGGGGCAGTTCCATGACAAAGGGGGTGATCTTCCCTTTGAGCAGGGTATGCTTGAGGATCAGCCCGGTCAGGACAGCGAAACCGATGCCGGCCAGATACAGTAGGAACACCATGTTCTGACCGCCGGTGGGGAAGAATGCTGCGGCAAACAGAGCATAGACCGGCAACCGGGCGCCGCAGCTCATGAACGGATTCATCATGATGGTCAGGGTCCGATCGCGCTGGTTTTCCAGGGTCCGGGTGGCCATGATGGCCGGCACGTTGCAGCCGAAACCGACCAGCATCGGGACAAAGGCCTTACCCGGCAGACCGAGCATGCGCATGATGCGGTCCATGACAAAGGCAGCCCGAGCCATATAGCCCGATCCTTCCAGAATGGCCAAGGCCAGGAACATGAAGGCGATGGGGGGAATGAAGGTCGCCACGGTCTGAATCCCGCCACCGATCCCTGTCGCCACCAGGCCGATCAACCAGTCCGGGGAATGAACGGCGGCCAGCAGATGCCCCATCCCGTCGACAAACAGAGCACCGGCAGCAATATCGAAGAAATCGATAAAAGCACCCCCGACATTGATGGTAAACATGAAGGTCAGGTACATCATCAGCAGGAAAATGGGCAGTCCCAGCACCCGGTTGAGCACGACCCGGTCAATTTTCTCGGTCATGTTCTGGCCGATCTTGGTGCTGTGTTGGACGCATCCTTCGGTCAGCCAGTTGATGAACCCGTAGCGGGTGTCAGCAATGGCAATATCGACGTCCTCGACCAATTGCTCTTCAAGCTGTTGCTGTTCCCGCTGCAGCAGTTCTTTCTGGGCCGGATTCAGCCGGGCAGCTAATTCACTGTCCTCTTCCAAGAGTTTGATGGCCAGCCAGTTGGCGGGAACCTTGTAAAAAGCTGCCAGTTCCGTGACCGCTGCGGCAATGCGATTGGCCGATTCCTGGATTGTCACCGGGTAGACGACCCCGGTTTTGGGTGGTTGGGATGTTTCCGCATAATCGTGGATGGCTTCCTTGAGGATTTCCAACCCTTGTTTTTTTGATGCGGAAATCGGTACCACGGGAACACCCAGGCGCTGTGATAGCTCTTTGGTGTCGATGTCTATGTTTCTGGCCCGGGCGACGTCGATTTTGTTGACCGCAATCAGCAACGGGATTTTCAACTCGAGGAGTTGGGTGGTCAGGTACAGGTTACGTTCGATATTGGAGGCATCGACAATGTTGACAATGAGATCGGCATCCTTGGAAATCAAATAGTCGCGGGCCACTTTTTCATCGGTGGAATAGGCGGACAGCGCATAGATGCCGGGGATGTCGACGACATCGAAATCGTGACCGGCATAAGCATAGGTCCCGGTTTTGCGGTCGACAGTGACCCCTGGCCAGTTGCCGACCATCTGATGCGCGCCGGTCAATTCGTTAAACAGGGTGGTCTTGCCACAATTGGGGTTACCGGCGATGGCTATTCTCAGATTATTCATGA
This sequence comes from Geopsychrobacteraceae bacterium, assembly GCA_963668145.2. Taxonomy (GTDB): domain Bacteria; phylum Desulfobacterota; class Desulfuromonadia; order Desulfuromonadales; family Geopsychrobacteraceae; genus Seleniibacterium. The sequence continues at coordinate 210,991 of CAXXJU010000018.1, read as the reverse complement.
CTGCTCACCCCTTTCAACCAAAACCGCATTGGCCTCTTCCCGCCGCAGGCTGAGGGAAAATCCCCGGACACTGATTTCAATCGGGTCGCCCAGGGGGGCAACGCGCATCACTTGAAACTTAATCCCCTTGGTCAAACCCATGGCCAGAAGTTTGGCCCGATACTCTCTGGCTCCCTTTTCGAATCCGCTGACGACGGCATGATCTCCGACAGCGAGGTGTCCTAATCGGTTTGGCATGTTTTTTCTCCTGGTCGATATTGATAACGGTTTTCAAAGGTATTGATGTTGATAATCGTTGTCAATAAAAAAAGTCAAAGTAATTATAACTATTTAGGTAATATATTATTGCAAGGATCTTTTATGGTAAAGGTGTCGCTTTGCCTATACAGGGGCTGAATGATTGTCTGCCGGTTTTGGATCCGCTTGGCAGTGAGCGCCGTCGCAACTACAACCCCCGGTTTGGGTGTCCTTGCGGAAGGAAAAACAGACTGCCCCGATCAGCAGCAGAAGCAGCAACAATGTCAGCATGGTCAGCTCCGGTTTGCGGAAATTCGGTCTTATCCGGTGGAGTCTCTCCGTTTAAATACCATCAACAGCCTGATAGGCTTGAGCTTCCCGGCACTCTGCCGGCCTGCACAGGGAGAGACGGCAGAGTGCCTTGGTGCAGTGTTGTTCTCATAATGTCTGATCGGAGAAGGGAAATCTGTGACGTGAGTCACAAAAATGAAAATCTTTTTCAAGACTGCGGAAAAGCGGTGGTGGGATAATCGTCCACCGCCAGGATTCTGCTTACTTCGCCGTGTGGTGGCTCCGATAGTAGTTCATCAGTCCGTTGGTCGAACTGTCATGGCTGGTTACGGCGGCCTGCTGACTCAGCTCCGGCAAAATCTTCTTGGCCAGCTGCTTGCCGAGTTCGACACCCCACTGATCGAACGAGTTGAGATCCCAGATTGCGCCTTGGGTAAAGATCTTGTGCTCATAAAAAGCGATCAGGGAGCCGAGGGTCGCCGGGGTGAGCTTTTTGAACAGGAAGGAGCTGCTGGGCCGGTTGCCGGGAAAGACTTTATGGGGCAGGAGCGCTTCGATCCGTGCTTGGTCCATGCCCTCCTGATCCAGTTCAGTTCTGACTTCCTGGGCGGTTTTTCCCTTCATCAATGCTTCAGGCTGGGCGAAAAAGTTGGAGAGCAGCAGCTGATGGTGATCACCAAGGGGATTGTGACTTTCGATGGGGGCCAGAAAGTCCGCCGGGACCAGCTTGGTTCCCTGGTGAATCAGCTGATAAAAGGCATGCTGGCCGTTAGTGCCGGGTTCGCCCCAGATAATCGGGCCGGTCGAATAGTCGACCTGGCGGCCTGCTTTGCTGATTCGTTTACCGTTGCTTTCCATGTCGCCCTGCTGAAAATAGGCGGGAAAACGGTGCAGATACTGATCATAGGGGAGGATCACATGGGAGTCCGCACCGAAGAAGTTGTTGTACCAGATCCCCAGCAGCCCCATTAGGACCGGAATGTTTTTTTCCAACGGGGCGGTGCGGAAATGTTCGTCAACCCGATGGGCCCCGGCCAGTAATTCTTCAAAGCGCTCCATGCCGATAAACAGCGCGATAGATAACCCGATGGCCGACCACAGGGAATAGCGACCGCCGACCCAGTCCCAGAATTCGAACATGTTGGCCGGATCGATTCCAAAGGCGCTAACCGCAGCGCGGTTGGTCGACAGGGCGGCGAAATGCTTGGCAACAGCTTGTTCATCCCGACCATTGCTGATCAGCCAATTGCGCGCCGAGTGCGCGTTGGCCATGGTTTCCTGGGTCGTGAAGGTTTTTGAGGCGACGAGGAAGAGGGTGGTCTCCGGAGTCAGTTTTTTTAAGGTCTCAGTCAGATGAGTGGCATCGACATTAGAGACGAAATGAACCTTGAGGCGCTCATGGCCGTAAGGTTTGAGGGCTTCGGTGACCATCAGCGGGCCGAGGTCGGAACCGCCGATACCGATATTGACAATGTCGGTGATCTGTTCACCGGTGTCCCCGCGCCAGTCACCGTTACGCACCCGGGCGCAGAAGCTGCGCATTTTTTCAAGGACCGCATTGACCTGCGGCATAACATCCTGCCCATCCACTTTGATCGGCCGGTTGCTGCGATTGCGCAAGGCGACATGAAGAACGGCGCGCTGTTCGGTGGTATTGATCTTGGCTCCGCTGAACATCGCCTCAATTTTGGCTTTGAGCCCGGCCTGCTCGGCCAGGGCACAGAGCTTGGCGATGGTTTCAGTGGTAATGCGGTGCTTGGAATAGTCGAACAGGATGTCTTCAAACTGCAGGGAAAAGGTTTCGAAACGCTGCGGGTCCTCGGCGAACAATTGACGCATATGCAGCTTTTCAATGGTGCGAAAATGATCCTCAAGAGCGCACCACGCCGGGGAGCTGGTCAGTTCAGGCATGACGATCCTTTCCTCTGGCAGCGGTTGTGGCTGAAGCGGCCGACCTTTATTCAATGCCCGGCCGGCAGCTATTTTCTGGTTTTCATAATAGTATCATAAGATTCATTGATTTCAGCCAGCCGGTCATTGGCAAATTTAATGAATTCGGGCGGCAGTCCTTTCCCTTCGATCTTGTCAGGGTGGAATTCGGTGGCCTTCTGGCGGTAGGCCTGTTTGATTTCGGCAGTAGTCGCATCTTCAGCGACACCGAGGATTTCATAGTGTTTCGCCAGACTGACCGCACTGGTCTGCTGGCGGCCGACATAGCGGCCGTACAGCGACTGATACATGCTTTCCGGAATGCGAAAAGCGTTTTTGGCTTCCTGCAGCATGATTTCTTCCTGCGGGTGCAGGTTACCGTCAGCCATGGCGACTTCGAACAGAAAGCTCATCATGAAACTGCACAGCTGCTGCTCGTGGGAAAACAGCTGGCCGAACTGGCGGGCGTAGTCGGCGAAGCTCTGTGGGCTGTCTTTAGCCTGAGTGAAAACGTTGATGGCGTAAGCCCGGGTTTGCGGATCAAGACCAAGGGCTTCCTTGGAGATTTTTTCAATGGCGGCAATTTCATCAGGGCAGACCCGGCCGTCGGCTTTGGCGAGTTTGCCGACCATGGAAAAAGCGGCTGTAAAGAAAATGGCCTGGCGCTGCTGGGCCTGGTTGAAGCCACCGACGCCGTGGCCGCTACGTCCTGGTAGGGTCTGTGTGTTCCCCATGCTGGCACCGATTGCCGCGCCGATGATGGCGCCAAACGGCCCGGCAATCATGGCCCCGAGACCGCCGCCGATAATACCTGATAACCAACTCATAATCCGTTCCTTGGTTCTGATGGTGACATTTAATTCATGACAGTATCTGCTAAAGTAGATCATAATGCGGGATATGCAGGGTTGCTGCAAGGATTTATACAAAGAAAAATCAATTGCCAATTTGGTGCCATGTCAATGATTTCAACAGGAGTGGTGATGTGAAAGTATCTGTTCTGAGGCGATTGTGGGTTACCATCTGCAGTAGCGGAATTGCTTTTTATGCTTGTGTGCTCAACAAGTTTCGGATTCATGGGGTCGAAAATATTCCGGCGCAGGGCGGGGTCCTGTTGCTGGCCAATCATATTTCCGGTTACGACACGGTTTTTATTCCCGCCGCCGTGCAAAAATCTTTTCCTTTGCAGATGGTCTGGGCCCCGGCAAAGGAAGAGTTGTTCAAAAACCGCCTGCTCGGAGCCATTTTTAGTTCCTGGGGAGCCTTTCCGGTCAAACGGGGGCGGGATGTGCGGGCCGGGAAGAAATTGGGAACACTGCTCAGTAGTGAAAAAGTGATGCTGTTCCCGGAAGGGACCCGGCATAAGGATGGTGCCCTGGGTCGGGGCAACAGAGGCGTTGGTAAGTTGATTTATGAACATCGGCCGGTGGTCATCCCCACGGCTCTTAAAGGGATCAACCGCTGGAAATTTTTAAAGACCGGGCAGCAGGGGAGCATCAGTTTCGGTCAACCCCTCGACGTTGCCGATCTGTTCGAACTGGAAGATAAGAAAGAGACCCATGTCCTGATCGTCGAACGGGTCATGGAGGCGATAGCCACCGAGCTGACGAAGCACTGAGTCTGCTGACCCGTCCGCGACCCACTCCCATTTATAATGAGCAAAAGATGTTATACTGCCAGAAAGGGGCTGCACGAGAAGCTATCGCAATGGGGGTGTCTATGGCTTTGTTCCGGCACGGCGGCAAGATCAATGTGATTTATAAAAACGGCATCAGGGATCGGGTTAGCCCGGTTTTACTGACAACCCTGCTTGAGGCTGGCCAGGTAGCTTCCTTTGAGCGCACCAACGGCTGGGTCTCTGTCGGGAGAGACCCGATTCGTAAAACGGGTCAGCCCGTCTATCCGGGACCCGAAAGAAGGTTGTGCTGAACGGAGGCCATGCTTACCAATGTGCTCCTGGTCGGGTAATGGGGTGACGGTATTTTGCCTGGTTGTCGACACTTTTCCCCACTGTGTAGATCCCAACGATAAGCAGACCGACAATGAAAATCAGCACCAGCAATTTAATAACGTCTTTCTTCATAGTGCTCATCTTAATCCTCCTGAGACCTTTTCGGCATTTTTTTTAAATAATTTAGTTCAGCAGAATTATTTTTGCCCTATTGTGCAGAGATGATCTGTTTTCCGCAGTCTGGGATTTTTTATGTGCGGATCAGCCCGGAACGGAAAATCGGACGCCGAATAGGAGTTTTTCACCGGGCAGATTTTAAATTTGGCTTTATTTTTGCTTTGATCTAAAAAATATGCGCTATTTATTTCGAGGAATCCGTTCCAAATTCATCATCATTTATCTTCTGCTCGGATTAGCTCCGTTGCTGTTGATGAGCTATCATTCTTCTTATGTAGGAGCTGTCAGTCTGGAGAATCTGTCCAGCCAGCAAATGACCAATCTGACGGAAAAAACCGCCAGCCAGATCAATCAGCAACTTGCTAATATCTATAAAGATCTTGATTTGTTGGCGAACTATCCTTTTATCCAGTTGGCGTTTTTGCAATTCAACTTCGGGCAGCGTTTGGCCACTGTCGAACAGAAGTTGTTGCGTTATAAAACCCAGAATCCGATTTACGCCCGCATCAGTCTTATCTCTTTTGATGGTGAGCTGATTCTGACGGTCCCCGATGACAATACCGCCCGTGGGCGGAATGCGGCCATTCCAGATCCGTTCCGCTTGTTTAAGAGTGCTGTTGACAACAGTTTTACCTCGGGCGTGCAGCTTGATCACCCTGAAGGCCCCTTATTACTGTTCAGCAAAAGGGTTTTCGATTTTGAGGATTCCCTTAAACCGGTCGGGCATCTGGTTTTTTACGTCAAGCTGGATTCTTTAACCAAGTATATTGAGGAGCTGACCCCGGTGCCGGGGACTGTTGGTTTTGTCTATGATCACGGCTTGGAGCAGGTTATCGGCTCGGCATCCCTGTCCCGGAATCTTAAAGAGATCATTGCCAGAGAAGCTGTTAAAACGGTTGCCGAGAAAAGTTCCCAATTAGGTGAAAACAGATTCTACTGGGCCAGAGTCGCTGATCTGAATTGGACGATTGGCCTGGTTATGCCGGAGCAGGCCCTGCTGGGTAGCATTACCAAATTGAAGTTCAGCAGCCTGGCTTTTTCCGTGTCGGTTGCGGTGATGGCGTTATTAATCACGTTTTATCTGGTGCGGCGGATTACCGATCCCATCGCCCAGTTGATGCGTGGCGCCCAGGAATTCAGTACCGGGAATCTGGATCACCGCATCACTATTCGGGGCGAGGGAGAACTGCGCAGGCTGGGAGAAGAATACAATGCAATGGCTGGCCGCCTCAAAGCCCGTGAGCGGCAGATTATCCAGGTCGATCGGCTGGCCTCCCTGGGCATTATGGCCGCAGGAATTGCCCATGAAGTCAGAAATCCGCTGGCCGGTATTAAAAGTTGTGCTCAATTGATGGAGCGCAAGGCCCTTTCCAACGAAGTCGAATCTCTGGCGCAGGGGATAAACGTTGAAATTGATCGCCTTGATCAGATTGTAAAGCACCTGCTTGATTTCGCCAAGCCCGGGGAAGCGGCACTTCAGCCGGTAGCTCTTAGCGAGGTTATTGCGGAGACCGTCAAAATGGTCAGTAAAGCGTTGGATAAACAGAATGTGCGTATTGCTACCGAAGTCCATTCCGTTCCTGCCGTCCTGACTGATTCCGGGCAAGTGCAGCAGATTCTGCTGAACCTGATTCTCAACGCCGCGCAGTCGATGGTTGATGGTGGTGAAGTCAAAATTATGTTGCGGCATGACGACGGCCAGGTGACCCTTGCTGTCAGTGATTCCGGGTGCGGTATCGCCAGGGAGCATCTGGACCGGATTTTCGATCCCTTTTTCACGACCCGCCCCAGCGGCACAGGCCTGGGGCTTTCCGTTGTTCATTCTCTGATGAAGCAGAACAACATTCATTGGCATGTGACAAGTCAGGTCAATTGCGGGACCAAATTCGAGTTGTATTTCCCGGACCCGACACAGGAGAACTGACGCTTATGGCTCACATTCTTATTGCCGACGATGAAAAAGTCCTGGCCCAATCCTTGGCCATGTTGTTTCAGGACGAAGGGCACCAGGTTGCGATTGCGCTAACCGGAACAGCCGCATTGGCGGCAGCCGAGGCCAATCCGCCGGATGTGCTGCTGCTTGACTTGCGTCTTCCTGATTACAGCGGCCTTGATGTCCTGCAGGAAATAAAAAAACAGTTGCCGGAGGTCATGGTCGTCATGATGACGGCTCATGGTGATACGGCGACGGTAGTGGAAGCGGTTAAACGGGGGGCATTCCATTATGTCAACAAGCCCTTTGAACTGGATGAAATTACCCTGCTGGTCAACAAGGCTCTGGAGCAGCAGAAACTGAAGGAGGAAGTAGCGTTTTTGCGCGAACGCCGGGAAAGTGCCAGCGGCCTGGAAGGCATGGTTGGGCAGTGTCCGGCGATGGGCAATGTCTTCGAGCGGATCCGTCTGGTGGCGAAAGCTGGAGATAGCGCGGTGCTGGTGACCGGCGAAAGTGGGACAGGTAAAGAGCTGGTCGCCGGGGCCTTGCACCGGCTTAGTGACCGCCAGGAGCAGGCTTTCGCCGAAGTCAATTGTGCGGCCATCCCGGAAAATTTGCTGGAGAGCGAGTTGTTCGGGCATGAAAAGGGTGCGTTCACCGATGCCCAGACACGCAAGAAAGGCCTTGTCGAGCTGGCTCAGAACGGAACCTTGTTTTTGGACGAGATCGGTGAAATGCCACTGCATCTGCAAGCCAAGCTGTTGCGTTTCCTTGAAAAAAAGTCGTTTCGTCGCGTTGGTGGCACTGTTGATCTACAGGTTAACGCCCGTATCATTGCTGCGACCAACCGTAATCTGTCCGAGCAGGTCAAACAGCGCAAATTTCGTGAGGATCTATATTACCGTCTCAATGTTATACCGGTTCACCTGCCGCCATTGCGGGAACGAGGGGAAGATGTCCTGACCCTGGCCGAGTACTTCCTTGGTCTGTTTTCCCAGCGTCTGGGGCAGCCACGCAAGCAGCTGGCGCCGGCAACCGAGGATGCTTTTATGGCTTATTCGTGGCCGGGCAATATCCGCGAGTTAAAAAACATTATCGAGCGGCTGGTGATCTTGTGCCCTAGCCAGGTGGTTCCGGTGGAACAGTTACCGGCCGAAATCGTGTATAGCGATAATCCAGTCAATCATGCCCACGGTCATGGTTTCAATATTGACGATCATCTGTTGTCGTTGGAGCGACAACTGGTTCTTGAAGCATTGGCAAATGCGCAGGGGAAAAAAACACTTGCAGCAGAATTTTTGGGCATCAGCAGGCATGCGTTCAAAAGAAAGCTGCAGAAACTCAATCTGACAGGTGGCGGGGATGATGGCTCGTAAGTTTGCGGTTCTGGTTTTGCTGATTTTCATATTCCACCCCGGAAAAATTTTAGCCGCCGCAAGACCTTTTCCCAGTGTTGCCATGTTTGAATTGCTGAGCGACGGTCTATCCGAAAAGGGTTTCCGGGAGGGGTTGCAGAGGGCTTTTCCTGACGCGCGTTTTTATGTCTATAATTTAGCGGGGGATGAAACCCTGCTGCCCTATTTCTGGGCCGCTGCGCAAGAACGGCATCACGACCTTTATTATGTGTCCGGTTCCGCTCTGACGCGGTATCTGCTGCACGTGGTCAAGGACCATCCCATCATTTTTACCATGGTGCAGGCTCCTGTTGAAGAAGGGCTGATCGCCAGTTGGAACGCGTCGGAAAACAATGCCACCGGTATCAGCAACAGGGTGCCATTGCTTAATCAGTTAAAAGCACTCAAAAGAATTCGGGATTTTCGCAATTTGGGAGTTCTCTGTCAGTTGAATAATCCGGATTCTCAACAGCAGGTTCAGGAACTTCGGCGTCTGCAGCCTTTTCTGCACTACCAACTGCATGAAATCTGCTTGACGGCAACCGATGAAAACCTGACCGTTTCTCCGGCGGTTCTGGCCGCTCTTGACGCAGTTTATATCACCAATGCTCCGCTGTTTGAAAAATATGGGGAGCGTATTATCAGCCAGTTGAATGAAGCCCGTATCCCGACTTTGACTGCAGATATGTCTTTGGTAAGCAATAAAGGCGCGTTACTCGGCCTGGTTCCAGATAAATACCGCATCGGCCGCCTGGCTGCGCTTAACGCCCAACAGGCTCTGGCAGGGGTGCCTCCCGACCAGATTCCTAGCCGTGATCTTGATTTTTTCATGGTTGTTCTCAATATGCATACTGCCCGTCAGCTCCGGGTTCAAGTGCCGTTTTCCCTTCTGGTTATTGCTGATAGCATTATTCGCTAATCTGAGCGCATTCCGAACATACATGAGCGGTTTCCGCTCACAATCATTTCCGGGCAAGACGAAAAGACGCCTCGGCCCGCCAAAATTCGCGAATAGAAAGCCGTTTTTTTTGGCATCGCTTTTGCTTTGATTCCGGTAACGGTTGGCGAGAAACCTCTCATGTTCCAAAGGAGGAACAAATGTCCAGTCATCGCCTGTTGAAAGTGCTCAAGCTGGTTCTGACGCTGACTATTCTCGTTGCGCAATCCCCACCTGCCGTTAATGCTAAATCGCTCGTTTTGGCAACAGCCAATACCGGGGGAACCTATTATCCCGTCGGAGTTGCCGTGTCTTCATTACTAAGTGCGAAGCTGGCAAAAAGTTCGAATCTTGTTGTTACTGCCATCAATACCGCCGGATCAGGCGAAAATGTGCGTCTTTTGGAAGAGGGGGAATGCGACCTGGCGTTACTGTCGGGCTTGTATGCGGTGCAGGCTTATCGGGGCATGGGAGTTTATCAAGGACATGCCATGAAAAACATGGCCGCCATATCCATGCTCTGGAACAACGTCGAGCATTATGTGATTCGTAATGAATATGTCAAAAAGGGAGATTTCAGCGATTTGAAAAACCTGTCCGGAAAATTTTCCATAGGCAAACGCGACAGCGGCACCATTGGTTCAGCACAGGTGATTTTTGATGCCTTGGGCATAATCAAAGGACAGGATTTCGATGCTGAATACCTGGGATACAACCCCGCCGTTGAGGCGATTATTAATAAGAAGATCGCTGGTGCCGCTTTAACCGCTGGCTTACCGGTCGCCGCAGTAGCACAACTATTTGCTACGGCAGGTGATAGGGTCACCTTACTGAATGTGACCGATGAACAGCTGAAAAAAATAAATAATAAATATGAGTTATGGCATCGCTACATTATTAAGGCGGGAACCTATCGGGGGCAAAACAGCGATGTGGAGACGATGGCTTATCAAAATATTCTGGTCGCCTCTAACCGCTTGACCGAAAGCGAAGTCTATACCATTACCAAGTGCCTGTTTGAAAATCTGCCGCAACTCGCCGATATCCATAAAGCGACTGGAGCCATAACCTTGGAAAATGCTCTCGAAGGGATTCTTTTGCCGATTCATCCGGGGGCCGCCAGATATTATCGCGAAGCCGGAGTTAACGTCCCTGAATATCCATAGGAGAGGTTATTAAGGGCAGGCTTTTAATCCATCTATTCAGGCATTAAGTCCTGAATATGACTTAACTACGAATAATCGAGGTCAAACCGTGATGACAACAGAAAATTATTTTGCAGAGCCCTATCAGGGGGAATACGCCCTGGTTCTGGATGGCAATAAGGAAGTTTTTGGAACCGGTGCTTTAGCTGAAGTCGGTGCCCACGCCAGGGTTTTAGGCATGAGCCGGGTCGCACTGTATACCGATCCGCGCCTGGTCAAGCTTCCCGCAGTTGAGACGGTGGTCAAGTCTTTACGTGACAAGGGAATCAGTGTTGCTGTTTTTGATGGCGTTGAGGTCGAGCCCAGCGATCGTTCGCTTAAGGCCGCTATCCGTTTTGCCGAAAGTGACAATTTTGATGGCTTTGTCAGCGTCGGTGGCGGTTCGGTTATGGATACCTGCAAGGCGGTCAGTCTTTATTCCACCTATCCGCCTGCCGACTTTCTTGACTATGTCAATAAGCCTTTGGGGAAGGCTCTGCCGGTCCCAGGTCCGCTCAAACCGCATATCGCTTGTCCGACTACTTTCGGGACGTCGAGCGAATGTACCAACGTGGCAATTTTCAATTTTCTTGAGTTAGGGACGAAGGCCGGTATTTCCAATCGTGCCATTAAGCCGAGTTTGGGAATTATCGATCCGGAAGCATTGAAAACCCTGCCACCCCAAGTGGCCGCTGCCAATGGGATGGATGTTTTCAGCCATGCGGTGGAGTCCTATACAGCCAGACCCTTTACCAGCCGGACAGCACCGTCGGATCCGACTGAACGTCCGGTTATTCAGGGTTCCAATCCCTTTAGTGATATCAATTGCCTTGAAGCGATTCGCCTGATCGGACGCCATCTGGTGACAGCGGTATTTGATCCGGACAATTTCGTTGCCCGTGAGAAAATGGCGTTTGCCGGTTTGCTGGGTGGCATCGGTTTTCGCACCGCCGGTTGCAATCTGCCTCATGGAATGTCCTATGCGGTTTCCGGGTTGGTCAGGGATTACTATGCCGAAGGCTGGCCCCGCGATCATGCCATGGTGCCGCACGGTTTTGCGGTTATCGTCAATTCGCCATCCGTGTTTCGCTATATGGGATCGATTTGTCCGCAACGTTACCTTGAGGCCGCTCAGGCTCTTGGTCTGCCAACAGCAGAGGTGACACAGGATGCCGGTGACTATCTTGCCAACGGAGTTATTGAACTGATGAAAAAGGTTGGTGCCCCTAACGGTTTGTCGGCGCTGGGCTATACCGCTGCCGATCTTGATGCGCTGACAGAAAAAGGTTGGCCGCAACGGCGGGTTGTCGATAACGCCGGCAGGGCGATCAGTAAAGACGATATGTGGAAGATGTTTGAAGGGGCCTTGTCTTATTGGTAATGCTGCTGTTTTTGGCCCGGGGCAAGAATGTGTTTTGTCCCGCTAATTATCTACTTTTTTAAATAAGGAGTTAATGATGACACCGAAAAGACTGTTGCTATTTGTTGGTTTGCTGATGACAGTGGGTTTCTTGACCGCTCCAGCGCAAGCGGCCTATCCGGAACGGCCTCTCAATATGATCGTGGCTTACAGTGCTGGAGGTGGAACCGATGTCGCGGCCCGTACTTTGGCTCCTTATCTGGAAAAGTACCTGGGGCAGGCCATTGCCGTGATCAATAAACCCGGGGCCGGAGGTGAAGTTGGTTTTACGGAACTGGTCCACTCCCAACCTGATGGATATACCATTGGTTTTACCAATACTCCGACATTTGTCTCCATTCCCATTCAACGCAAAACACGTTTTTCCCTGGAAAATATGGCCCCTATTGCCAATATCGTCGATGATCCGAGTGCAATCAGCGTGCGCAGTGATAGCGACATAAAAAACCTTGCCGATCTGATTGCTTATGCCAAAGCCAATCCGGGCAAGGTCACGTATGGCTCATCCGGTGTCGGTTCGGACGATCACTTGGCCGTCCTGGCCTTTATGCGTAAAGCGGGCATCGAAATGCGGCATATTCCGTTTCCCGGCGAGGCTGATGTCCGTGCCGCACTTCTGGGCGGACACATCATGGTGGGCAGCATGAATTTAAGCGGCAGTTTGCCTTATCAGAAAGAAGGCAAGCTCCATATCCTTGGCCATATGGGGACAAAACGTTGGGATATAGCACCAAATGTTCCAACGTTTACCGAGCAGGGCTACCCGGTTGTGTTCGGGGCGACCCGAGGCCTGGGGGCTCCGGGCGGCACCCCGAAAGAAATCCTGATGATTTTGAGTGAGGCGGTTAAAAAAGCTGTCGAAGATCCTGAATTTCAGGAAAAAGCACAAAAGCTGAACCTGCCTCTTTCCTATCTCAATGCTGATGACTACAGCAAGTCCCTTCATGATCTGCAGACCGAGCTGCAAACCGTATGGGATACCACGCCATGGGCTAAATAACAGGCTGTCATCTCAATCTTGTCTGTCCCCGGAGTTAATTCCGGGGACAGACATTGGCCTTATATTATCCGGAGTTGTTTGATGCCTAAACAATATATCGAAATAGCTGTGGCCCTGATTGTTGTCTTGGCAAGTATTCTGGGGGTGACCGATGCCCTAAATTACCCGGGAGAATCAGGTTATGTTCCTGTCGCGGTGCTATTTTTTTCAATTTTGTTAGCCGTTGTCTGGATAGGACAATCGCTTTTTTCCTTACGCCGTCGCCCCGAAAAATTATCTGTGCAGCGGCGCGAAGCGAAGCGGTTTTTGCTCTTTTCCGCTACAGCCATCCTGTATGCAATTTGCTTTGGTACGATCGGGTTTTATTCGTCGACTTTATTCCTGATCCCTTTTGCCGCCGCCATTCTTGGTTACCGCCATTGGAAGGTCTCTATTCCTACTGCAGTGGTGTTTTTGGTTGTCCTCAATATTGTTTTTAATCTGCTGTTGAAAACACCCTTGCCACCGGAACTTATTTTTAGCTTAAAGGGTCTTTTATAATGGATATCTTGAATCACGTTTTTGCCGCTTTGCCGCATGTCTTTGCACCGCTGGTCGTTGCGTCGATGGTGCTGGGGGTGGTTATCGGGATTACCGTTGGTGCCCTGCCGGGGCTTTCCGCGACCATGGCCATTGCCGTTTTAATCCCGCTGACCTTTGCCATGGCCCCCCTGGTTGCCCTGGGCATGATTGCCGGAATCTATAACGGGTCTATGTACGGCAGCTCTATCCCTGCCATTTTATTAAGAATCCCTGGAACGCCGGCCGGGATAGCCACGGTCTTTGACGGTTATCCGATGTCCCAGCAGGGGCAGGGGCGGTTAGCGCTGAATATCTCTCTGGTTTCCTCGACTTTTGGTAGTGCCCTCAGTGCACTGGCACTTATCGCCCTTGCCCCGCCTTTGGCTGATCTGGCTCTGAAGTTCAGCCCGGCTGATTACTTCTGGCTGGCTGTTTTCGGTATGACAACGATTGTTGTTCTGCTCAGTGACAGCCCGGTTAAAGGTTTCCTAAGCGCCTGCTTTGGCCTGGTGGCCGGTATGGTTGGCATTGACCCGTTGAGCGGGGCAGAGCGTTTCGCTTTTGATAACCTGAATCTGCTGGGAGGGATCCATATTGTCATTATGCTGACCGGCCTTTATGCTATCCCCCCGGCTATTGATCTGGCTGTTTCCGGTATCACACGTGATACCGGGGGACTGCCAAAAGATGAGCGCCCGAGCGGGTTCCGTTGGTCTGCACTGATTCCAGTGTGGATCAAATCATCCATCATTGGGATTATTATTGGGATTATTCCTGCCTTGGGGGGGAATGTTGCCGCTTTGTTGGCATGGAATGAACAACGCCGGGTCGACAAGAACCCGGACCGCTACGGCAAAGGTGCTCCGGAAGGGGTAGCGGCCGCCGAATCGGCCAATAACGCTGACACTTCAGCCACCCTGATTCCCGCCCTGACCCTGGGTATTCCGGGGAGTGCCGTGGCTGCGGTCATTCTGGGGGCCATGTTGGTTCATGGCCTGCAACCCGGACCTGAACTGTTCGAAAAAAATACGACAATTGTTTATGGCTTCATGCTCGCCATGCTGATCAGCTCGGCGATTCTTTTCATTATCGGTCGTCTCGGGGCTAAAGCTTTTATCAATGTCCTTAAAGTTCCGCCATTGCTGCTGGCGCCGATAATCCTCTGCATGACCCTGATCGGCGCCTATGCCATTCATAACAATATGTTTGATGTTTTTCTCATGTTGAGCTTCGGTTTTCTGGGCTTTGGCATGGAAAAGCTGTCCATTCCGACCACTCCGGCGGTCCTGGCCGTTATCCTAGGGCCAATGGCCGAAGAATCGCTGCGGCGTGCACTGCTGATCTCTGGCGGTGATTTTGGTTATTTATTTTCGAGTGTTATCTCCTGGATCATCATTACTACGACAATGATAACGATTTTTGCACCGATCTTACGGAAAAAAAGAAACCACAGGTCTGCCTGACGAAAGCAGGCAGTTTTTGTTGGATCTGCAAAGACATTGCCCTATCCATTAGTTGAGAGGAATGTTCAGGATCGGCGCCAGCTGCAGAGAAGTTATACCTTTTTGGAAAAAACGCAGTCAGCCCTCGCGGAATAGCCAGAATGACTTGTTGTCATCTCCACGGTTGAGAGGCAAAATGGGGGAGTATCTCATTAATGCTCTTTCCCTGGAGATGTAAACCATGTCTTTGCGTTCCCTGCGTACGTTGATCGCGATTTCCCGTAAGGGCAGCTTTGTGGCTGCCGCAGACCAGCTTGGGCTGACCCAGGCGGCGGTGAGCCTGCAGATTAAAAATCTGGAAGAAGACCTGGGAGTCGAATTGTTTAACCGGGCTGGTCGGAAGCCCAAACTCAATGCCAGCGGTCGGTTGGTCGTGGCGCGGGCCGAACAGATCCTCGGGCTTTATGACGGGCTCCGGGAAGAACTGAATCCGCAGGGGGCGATTGAAGGAGAGGTGTTCCTGGGGGCCATCCCCACGGTTGTCACCGGCCCTTTGCCCGCTGTGCTGGCGCAGCTGAAAAACAATTATCAACACCTGAAGGTCCGGTTGTTCTGCAGCTTGTCCGCGGAGTTGGCTCGGCGGGTCGAAGAGGACGAACTGGACGGGGCGCTGCTCACCGAACCGGTCAAAAGCATTCCAGCGGACTGCCAGTGGACGGAAATCGCGACCGAATATTTTTATATCGTGGCGCCTCAAGGGACCCCGGTGTTGGCCCAGGAAGAGCTGTTTCGAAAGTTTGCCTTTATCCGTTTTGATCGTACGGCCTGGGCTGGGCGGATCGTGGATGATTATCTGCTCAAAAGTGGCATCGAAGTGCAGGACGTGATGGAGTTCGATTCCTGCGAAGCGGCTTTGAGTATGGTTGCCCAGGGGCTGGGCATGACTATTGTCTCGTTCAGCGCCGAGCGTCTGGCCGCGGCTCGCGCGCTTTACACCATGATTCCCTTCGGTTCGCCGCAGCTATTCCGGCGGATCGGGCTGTATCAGAAACGTCAGCATCCCCGGCAGCGCCTGGTGCGCCTGGTGTTTGAAAAGATGCTGCAAAACTGCAATCCTTAAGAAAAACTTGATATCATCTAAAGAATTATAAATTTTACTTTAAGTTTGTCCTGTACTAACGTCTCCTTAACGCAACCAGCTGCGTGATCATGACGACCAGGCTGTTTGTAAAAAGTTCTGTTGAGCAAATCCATTGAGTCTTTTATAAGGAGACCAACCCATGGCCAAAGCACCTAAAGTCCTTACCGCAGAAGAAAAACAAAAAGTTGACGCGCTGTTCGTACGCGCCCGGGCCGCCCAGGCCCAGATCGAGAACCTTGATCAGGAGACCGTTGACCGGGCCGTTCAGGCCGTTGCCTGGGCCGCCGCCAACGAAAAGACCTTCACTCGTCTGGCCCAGATGGGGGTCGATGAAAGCGGTCTCGGCGATCGCGCCGGCCGGCCCTACAAACGGGCCAAGATCATCGGCATCCTGCGCGACTGCCTGCGCGAGAAGAGTGTCGGCATCATTGAAGAGATCCCGGAAAAAGGGATTGTCAAATACGGCAAGCCGGTCGGGGTGGTCGCCTGTCTGATTCCGACGACCAACCCGGCCCTGACTCCGCCGACCAACGGTCTTTATTCTTTGAAAGCTCGTAATGCGACGATCTTTGCGCCGCATCCGCGCAGCAAGCAGACCACCTTCGAGACCATTGCCGTGATGCGCGCCGCGCTGAAAAAGGTCGGCCTGCCGGAAGACCTGTTTCTGTGTATCGACCAGCCGAGCATTCCGTCTTCCCAGTACCTGATGAGCCAGGCCGATCTGTCCATCGCCACGGGTGGACCGGCTATGGTCAAGGCCGCCTACAGCTCGGGCAAGCCCGCCTACGGGGTCGGTGCCGGTAACGCCACCATGTGTTTTGATGAGACCACCGCCCAGGACGTCAAGACTGCGGCCATGAACGTCCGTTTAAGCAAGACCGCCGACTACGGCTCGGGCTGCTCTGCCGACGGCAACCTGATGATTCACGACAGTGTTTACGCCGATATGCTGACCGCGTTGCAAGCGGAAGGCGGCTATCTCTGTAACGCCGAAGAGAAAGCCAACCTGACCAAAGTGTTGTGGGATGATGAATTGCATCGGACCATTGACACGATCGCTTGCTCCCCCCAGTCGATTGCTGAAAAAGCCGGTTTCAGCATACCTGAAGACCGCTGCATGCTGCTCTGCGAAGAGGACAACATCGGTCCTGAATATCCCTGGTGTAAAGAGAAGATGGCGCCGATCATCGGTGTTTTCAAATACAGCGGAACCTATGACAAGGCGATTGAGCGGCTGCAGGAAATCTACAAAGTCGGCGGACGCGGCCACTCTTGCGGCATCTACAGCTTTAACGACGAGCACATTCATATGCACGCCCTGGCCATGCCGGTGAGCCGGATCATGGTGCGTCAGCCGCAATCCAAAGCCAACTCCGGTTCGTTGACCAACGGTATGCCGATGACCTCTTCCATGGGGTGCGGTGTCTGGGGCGGCAACATCACCAACGAAAACGTGCATCTGAAACACTATATGAACGTGACCTGGGTGAGCCGGCCGATTCCCGAGGATCGTCCGTCGGATGAGGAACTGTTCGGCGAATTCTATAACGACGAGACCCTTGTTTTCCCATAACAATATGCGCGCCCGGGCGCTGGACTCCCGGGCGCCACTAGCAAATACTCCTGCGGGTCAAAACACCTCCTTTTTTACCCGCAGTTATTTATATACAGCTATCGTGAAAGAGAGAGTTTTTTTCACGACCCCTTGCTGTTGCAGCATGGGAGAGCCTATTTGGGCTTGTGGACCAAGAAAGAGACACGGTGAACAAAAACGCCTTTGATCAATTGATCAAAGGCGTTTTTGTTTGATAAGCCTCGGTTCTTTCCCGGGATCAGCTTTCTTTAAGGATATTCAGCATCCTTCGCAGTGGTTCCGCGGCACCCCAAAGTAACTGGTCACCGCAGGTGAAGACCGACAGGTACTCCGGACCCATCTTCATTTTGCGAACCCGCCCGACCGGAACAGAGAGGGTTCCTGAAACCGCAGCTGGGGTCAGCCCTTCCAGGGAGGCGGCTTTGGTATTGGGGATCAGTTTGACCCATGGGTTCGCTTCTGCGATGATCGTTTCGATATCCGCGATGGGAACGTCTTTGGTCAGTTTGATGGTCAATGCCTGGCTATGGCAGCGCATAGCACCGACCCGGACACAGATGCCGTCAATCGGGATCTGCTGTGCAGTGGCCAGAATCTTATTGGTCTCGGCAATCCCTTTCCACTCTTCCCGGCTTTGACCGTCTTCGACTTCCCGGTCGATCCAGGGCAGTACGCTGCCAGCCAGCGGATAGCCAAATTCGGAGGTCGGGAACCCTTCGCTGCGCAGGGTTTCGGTGACCTTCCGGTCGATATCGAGAATTGTCGAGCCCGGAGTTTTCAGTTCTTCATTGACGCAATCGCTGAGCACGCCCATCTGTGCCAGCAGTTCACGCATGTTGGGTGCCCCGGCTCCGGAAGCCGCCTGATAGGTCATGGAACTGACCCATTCAACCAGCCCGGCCTTGAACAGCCCGCCGATGCCCATCAGCATCAGACTGACGGTACAGTTGCCGCCGATGAAATCTTTTCCCCCTGTGGCCAGGGCTTTGTCGATCACGTCGCGGTTAATAGGATCCAGGATGATGACGGCATTATCGTCCATCCGTAATGAAGAGGCCGCGTCGATCCAGTAACCGTTCCAGCCTTGCTGACGCAGTTTGGGATGAACTTCTTTCGTGTAATCACCGCCCTGGCAGGTGATAATGACATCCTGCTCGGCGAGCTTTTCAATATTGACGGCATCTTCAAGGACACTTGGACCCTGACCGAAATCGGGAGCTTCCTGACCGGCTTGTGAAGTCGAGAAAAAGACCGGCCGGACCCCGGCGAGATCATTCTCTTCGACCATTCGTTGCATCAGCACGGAACCGACCATGCCACGCCAACCGACTAATCCGACTTTCATAAATGTTCTCCATGTTGACGGGTAAAAAAAAACAACTTATGCTGCCTGAAGCGGCCAGGATTCCTGGCCGGATAAGTGGAAAATTCTACCAGTTATTTACCTGAATTGGTAATCATTTTTTATGGCGAGGCGGTTATGTCCCATTTTGAGCACAACCTTCCCCTAGGGAAAAGTACCGTTTATAAAGCGGAATACGACCCGACTTTACTGTGCCCTTTCCCGCGTCAGGTCAAACGTGATGTGATCGGGATTACCGGGAAGCTGCCGTTCGTCGGCTATGATATCTGGAATGCCTATGAATTGTCCTGGCTGAATCGGAGAGGGAAGCCGGTTGTGGCGATGGGCGAGTTTCATATCCCCTGTGAAACCGCTCAGTTGATCGAGTCCAAGTCCTTCAAGCTTTATCTCAATTCATTCAACCAGACCCGGTTCAGCGACAGTGATCAGGTCGCCGAACGGATCAGTACGGACCTGTCGGCTGCAGCCGGTGGGAAGGTCCGGGTGCGACTGATCGAAAGCCACCAGTTTGTGACCGAGGAGATTCAGTCGTTTCCCGGAGAGTGTCTTGATGACCTCGATATCGACATTGAGGATTACTCCTTGAATCCGGCCCTACTGGAATCTGCCAGCGACCCGGCCCGGCAGGTCAGTGAGGATCTGCACAGCCACCTGCTGAAAAGCAATTGTCTGGTGACCAGCCAGCCGGATTGGGGCAGTGTGCTGATTCGTTATCAGGGTGGTCGGATCAATCGGGAAGCCCTGTTGCGCTATCTGATTTCCTTTCGTCAGCACAATGAGTTTCATGAACAGTGCGTCGAACGGATTTTTGTCGATTTGATGCGTTACTGCCAGCCCGACAAACTGACCGTTTATGCCCGGTATACCCGGCGTGGCGGCCTTGACATCAACCCGTTTCGCTCCAACTTCGAAACCCGTATCGCCAACCTCAGGTTGGTCCGTCAATAAACCGAACCGGCCGCATAGCGACCTTCCGACTTTTGCCTGGCAAAAGGGCCGGGTCAGGCGACCTCTGATGCCGCTGCATGCAGGCATGGCGGGTTAATGACAACCTGGTTGCGGCCTTTGTCCTTGGCCTGATACAGGGCCTGGTCGGCTGCTTCAAAAAGGGTTTCAAACGGAGTAGCCGGCTGCTCCGGGCAACAGACCCCGAAAGAACAGGTGATGGAAGAGACCGTTGCAAAGTGGTGGGCCTCAACACTTGTTCTTAATTTCTCCGCAATTTTCCAGGCCAGCTCAGCCTCGCTGGTTTCTGCAAGCAGGACAAATTCTTCGCCTCCCCAGCGCCCGAAAACATCCTGACTACGCACCAGGCTCTTGATCAACAGGGCCATCTCCTGCAAAACCGAGTCGCCGACACTGTGCCCGTAGCTATCGTTAACTTTTTTGAAGTGGTCAATATCAACGATGATGATGGAGAAGTCCTTGCCGCTGCCGGTCCAGAGTTTGATGTTTTCCAGTAAACCGCGTCGGTTGAAGACCCTGGTCAGGGTATCGATATTGATTTGCGTGCGCAGGCTTTTGTTGGATGCTACCAATTCAACCTGTTTGTCATGCAGGCGATCGAGCAGGTAATTGAAAAAGCGGGCAACAATGCCGACTTCGGTACCGCGCTCTTCATAGATTTTCTTATGCAGGGTACCGCTGCGCATAATCCGGATGATGCTTTCGATGGTTTCCACCCAGGGCAAGCGCGCCTGATGCTCAGTGACATTCAGGCCAAGGATTTCATCGCGTTTGGAAACGCGCAGGGTCCTGGTCAGGCGAAGCAATGCAAACAGCAGCAGACCGCCGGGAAAAGCAAGCCCGAACGCAGCGATGACACCGGTCGCCTGGACCCCTAAAAATTGCCAGCGGGTCAGTCCTGCCGGAACCAGGCCGAACAGGCCCACGGCCAAAGTCCCCCAGATCCCTGCACAGCCATGAACCGCCACAACACTGAGTGGATCATCGATGCGCAAGGCGAGCATCAGGCGTTCAGCCAAAAACATGATCAAGGCGGAAATAAAGCCGACCAGGAACGATTGCTGGGTGGTGAACTGGGCACAACCCGCCGTCACTCCAACCAGCCCGGCAACAATTCCGAAACTGAACAGTTCGACACCGACCATCCGGTGCAGAAAGAGGCTGAGCAAAAACGCACTCATCCCGCCTGCCGCAGCGGACAGCAACGTATTCAGCAGGATCGAGGAAACCTCGGGTCCGAAGGACAACAGGCTGCCGGCGTTGAAGCCGAACCAGGCAAACCAGAGGACAAAGACTCCGAAGACAATGAAATTATGATTGCCGGGGGCAAAGTATCTGGTTGTGCCGGCGTGGAATTTGCCTAATCTCGGGCCGAGAACGATGGCCCCGGCCAGGCCGACCCAGGCACCTATGGAGTGGACGACCGTAGAACCTGCGAAATCGACAAAGCCGAGTTCTTTGAGCCAACCTTCTTCGCTCCACGCCCAGTGCCCGAAAAGAGGATAGATAATGGTGGTGATGAAGATTGCTGACAGAACATAACCGTTGAATTTCATTCTTTCGGCCACGGCACCGGAAACAATGGTGGCCGCCGTAGTGGCAAACATGGCCTGAAAAAAGAAAAAGCTGGTGACCGCGTTGTCTTTGCCGTCGATCATGAATAGGGACGTCCCGAACATGCCGCCGTGGTCGTGCCCAAACATCAGCCCAAAGCCGATCAGCCAGAAAAAAATAAAGCCGAAGGTGGCGTCCGCCAGATTTTTCATGGCGACATTGATGGTGTTTTTGGAGCGAACGCAGCCGGTTTCAACCATGGCAAAGCCAAGCTGCATCATAAAAACCAGGAACGCGCTGATAATGACCCAATGATAATCAAGGGCGCTATGTGAGTTCATGTTGGAACCTCGGTGATCGTGTTGGTCCTGATGTGGAAGGCTGGCCTGCAGGGCCGCACTGATTTATCCCCCCTCCCTTTTTTCAAGGGTTGCCGGCTGGCAAAAATCCCCTTGCGGGAGATCGTTTACCGGGACGAGCTTTTTTTGTTTCGCTTTAACTGAAACAAAAAAAGCCTCGCAGACCGAATGAAATCCGGTCGCAAAGGCTCCTTTGCCAAATTGCGTTGAATTTTTTTAATGCTTATCTGCCTGTTTTTAAAACATTTTAAAGGATATGGCAGATAGTTAGTTTTGTCAAATCTAAAAAGAGACAAATTTTACATCTGTGATGGTTGGGCCTTACTAAGGGAGGGGAGACCAAAGCTGCTTTTGTGCCCAATGTGTGGCTTTTTTTCCATTGAGGGCATGGTTTATCAGCCACAGCCATGGGAAGTTGATTTTTGGGCTCAAGTTATTTCAAAGAGTTACCTTCTGATTTTTGTTGGCAAACCTTTTGCAAAGGACAACCCGGTAACTCTATTTTGCCAACTCCCCTTATATTAATGTGGTGGATAATTAATTGTTTCGATTAGCCTACATGAGTCTGATTCTGTTTCTGGTGCTGTGTGGCTGGGTCTCCCCAGTTTTTGCGGATCTGTATTATTCCGGAAACATGGGTGTTGTTGGCGTGGAAGATTCCAGCGTTAACGATGGCAACGACAGTGGCGAAATGAGTTTTGATGACGGTTTTGCTGCGACCGGCGCGTTGGGAGACGCTTTGGGCAACGGCATGCGCGTTGAGATGGAATTGGGCTATCGGGTCAACGATCTGAACCGGATCGCCGTGGATGGGTACGGGGCCACTCGGATCGGCGGTAACCTGAAAACCATTTCGCTGATGGGCAATGCTTATTACGATTTTCTCAATGCCGGGCCATTCAGGCCGTTCATCGGGGTTGGTGCCGGGGTTGCCGATATTGAGGCGGATATCGATCTGGTTGGTACGGAAGATGATACGGTTTTTGCCTACCAGATCGCGGCCGGAGGTAGCTTTGCAGTGAATGATCGCCTGAGTATTGACGTTCAATATCGTTATTTCGCCACCGAAGATCCTAATTTCGATGGCTTGAAAGCTGAATACGCAACCCACAACCTGTTTTTCGGTTTACGCTTCAACTTCTGAGCTTTTCAAGTTTTGCCCCTTCTGTCGGCCCGTCAATTGCCTCCCTGACTTTAACGGCCAGCCCGCGTAACGTAAATGGTTTTTGAATAAAGTTGATGTCCCCTTCAATGAACTAAAGACGGACAGAGGTGTTTTGATTTGTTTGGACGTTTGTTGTGATCAAATCGGGTCGGCCGAATGGTCTTTTCATGCAAAGCTGTTTATGCTTGTGAGGCACCCCGGCACGGCCAGGAATGAAATGCAGAAGCTATATGGTCAGAGCTTCAGAAAGGTCCGGCTATGAAAACATTTCTTGTCTATATCGTTGTGGTTTTTTGTTGTGGCATCGGAACGTTTTTCATTTATCGCCACATTCAGGCCTCACACTTCAACAGCACCGCAGTGCCCTATATCTATGAGGTGCTCCCCAAAATCACCAGCTGGGATCCGGATCTTCTTGACCAGATCATCGCTCCGGACATTCTGCGGCAAACCGATCGGGCTGATTTAGTGCGCCTGATGGCCTCCCTCTCCCGGCTTGGGACCCTGGAATCTATGGGGGTTCCCAGCTTCAAACACAAAGCGACTGCTGGATCGGACCCGGAGCGGGAAAAAGTGGTCGTTACTTACCTGGTTGAGGGCTTTTTCTCCCGCGGCCCCGCCACGATTACCCTCAGCCTGCTCCAGGACGGCAGTTCTTATCGGGTTTATCATTTCAATTTCCAAAGTGAAGCGCTGGGGCCTTAACTGCCCGGGGCACGCGCTGGTGACGCCCCGGGGTTATTCTTCTTAATTCATTTCAGGCCTGCAGCGGGATGACGAATACCGGGCGGCGGCATTTCCTGAGAACCTTCTCGGTGACACTGCCAAGGAAGGTATGTTCCAGGGGACCTTTGCCATGGGTTCCCATGACAATGACATCGGCCTCCAGCTCATCGGCTGTTTCCAGAATTTTGACGACGGCATGACCGGTAACCACCATGGCACCGGCAAAGCGGGCTAAATCGTCCGGATAGTCGGTCAGTTCTTTTTGGGCAAACAGATCAAGCTCTCTTTTGAGTTCTTCAGTGGCTTTTTGAATATTGGTTCGCTCGAATTCCTCCAGACGGTTCTCCCCCATAACCGAGGTCAGATAACTGCGCATGGATGAATCGACCTGCTGGATAACATGGAGCAGGTGGATTTCGGAATTATTCTGCCGCGCCAGCATGACGGCATGCCTGAAAGCATTATCGGAATTAGGGGTGAAGTCGGTGGTGACGAGGATTTTTTTGTAAAGGGGCAACATGAGTGAAACCTCCTTCCAGGTCAGGGTGGTCAAAGCGTCCGGAATACACAACTCAAACACCTAAATTATACTCCATTTCTGATCTCAATGCAGACAGCAATGGAACCTCCGGGGAAGCTGTATAAAAGCATTCGGGCGATTTTACTCCCTGTGGAAAATTATTGGATTCTGCTCTGACTGTCCCCAGGTTCTACCTCCACAAATCTTCTGCAGCGACCGGTGTGAACATGGAAGTTTGTCCGCCTGATGAGGCTAAATAGTGAAAAAATAGAAGAAAATTATGAATTTTTTATTTGACTTCAGGCCTGGAGGAGCTATTCATTAAAGGGGCGGTCGGTTGCGTCAGCGGCCTGAGCACAGCAAAAACCGCCAGGCCCAGAGGGCAGGATGACCGCAGGCACGGATAAATGCTTGCTTCAGGGAGGGGAAAAAGATTCACGGAGGAAATGAATGGATTATTTTCAGGGTGATCGGGTGCGAATCCTCGGCAAGCCCGAGTGGGGACCGGGCATCATTCAGGCACACTCCAAAAATGGCAAAGTCAATGTCAGGTTTTTTGAAGCGGGGAGAAAAACCCTTGATTTAAGGCATGCAAAATTGATCAAGGTGGTTTTCCGCGATCCCGAATGGATCGCAGCGCAGGCCAGCCGGGTTTGGGGGAACGGTGCCAATAAGCATTGAACGCAGCATGGTGGTTGCCGGCTGTGTTTCTTAGTTGGTTTTCATCCGGAAATGGCTTTTTTTCGCTGTAGCCGCGTCAATCTGCAGGCTTACTTGTGCGGCGTAACGATGTACGCCTCCGTGCAAGCCCTTGATGTCCTTGCCACAACGGAAAACTGCTCGTTTCCAATCTGAAAACTTGATTATTGCCATCCAGTGTTTCCGGATGACAACTAGCTGTTTGCGCGTTCCTTAACGGCCAGGTTTGTCCGGCGAAAAAAACTCAGTCAGATCCAGTCCGAAATAGCGCAGGCACATCAGCAGCAGTGTGGCCGCAGCCGCCTCATCCAGGTTTCCCACCAGCGGTAGATTATCCGGTATAATCTCAAAAATTCCGGCCGTTGGGTTCAGCAGGTAGATCAACGCCAACAATCCGAGCAGGAAGATGCCGACTTTTTTCATGCCCATGCCCTTTCGCTTTTTCGCTTTCGCAGAGTTTAGCATAGCATAAAATATCTTGGCTCAGCTGGCTTGATAAGCCATTTGGGCTTATGGATATTCTATTGTGGATTCGCAATCTTCTCGAACGCTGGAGGGATATGCAGCCTGACTGTTATTTGTTGTATTCATATAGTATAATTTCTTGGAAAAATAACTCTCTTTGCAGATGGAGATAAAAAATGGCAAGCAAATTTTTGAAAATCGCCTTGTTTTTTGTCGTGGTAGCATTGGCGGGTTGTCAAACCACAACGGATTATTATCTCGGCGCCCGGGCTAGCGGGGGAACCATTTCCAGGATTCCGGCAACAGATGAAAGCGGCCTGCATTGGCAGGATCTGTATCTGCGTGTGGATTATGCTCTGGCCAGACAGGGGGATCGTTTGGCGCTGAGCGGAAGCTTTACTTTTGCCAATAGTCCCAGATTTGTTTACAAGCGGGTTTATGACATGAAGTTGAAGTTCTTCCTGCTGGATGCAGCGAACCGGGTTGTGGCTTATCGGGATGTCGGCAGGACGTTGACCCATGGACTGGAGGATGAAACCAGGATTAAAGGGGAGTTTACTCTGCCCGCCTCGGCCGTTGCCTATACGTTCGGGTATGAGGGGTCGTTTATTGGTGATGAGGAGGACGGCTATCACGTCTGGAAATTGCCC
Source organism: Geopsychrobacteraceae bacterium (assembly GCA_963668145.2). GTDB lineage: Bacteria > Desulfobacterota > Desulfuromonadia > Desulfuromonadales > Geopsychrobacteraceae > Seleniibacterium. The sequence continues at coordinate 185,333 of CAXXJU010000018.1, read as the reverse complement.
CAGCGTGACTGATTCGACGCCCCGGAAGCCGTGACCTGACTGTGTCTGCTCCGGATACTGCAGGCAGCCCGGAGGTTTCCCTTGCGGGCTCCGGGCTGCCTGAGGCTCTTGTTTGGTAGCTGAAAGCTTAGACCTTGCGCACCAGGCTCAGGTCGCGTACGGCCCCTTTGTCGGCGCTTTGGGCCAGCAGGCCGTAGGCCTGAAGTGATTTGCTCACCTGCCGATCACGGGATTCCGGCAGCCAGGCTGCGTCTCCTTTGGCTTCCATGGCGCCTCTTCTGGTTTCGAGTTCGCTATCGGCAATGGCAATCCGGATGCTGCGCTTGGGGATGTCGATTTCGATGGTATCCCCGGCTCTGACCAGCCCGATATTTCCTTTTGAGGCGGCTTCCGGGCTGACATGGCCGATTGAGAGCCCTGAGGTCCCACCCGAGAAGCGTCCATCGGTGATCAGGGCGCAATCTTTGCCCAGTCCCATGGATTTCAGGTATGAGGTGGGATAAAGCATTTCCTGCATGCCTGGCCCACCGCGGGGGCCTTCGTAACGGATCACTACCACGTCGCCCTTTTTGACCTTGCCGCCGAGGATTCCCTCGACTGCGTCTTCCTGGGATTCGAACAGCACCGCTGGGCCCGTGAAAGTCCAGCAGCTCTCGTCGACCCCGGCGGTTTTAACAACACAGCCGTTTGGCGCCAGGTTGCCGTAGAGAATGGCCAGGCCGCCTTCCTTGGTAAAGGCGTGGTCGAAGGAGCGGATGACTCCTTTGCTGCGATCGGTGTCGAGATTCTTAAAGCGCTGCTGCTGAGAAAAGGCTTCCAGGGACGGCACATTGCCGGGTGCGGCGCGATAAAATTCCCGGGTTTTTTCGTCCTGGCTGCGGATGACATCCCACTGCTCCAGCGCAGCACCCAGGGTGGTGCTGTGAACAGTCGGTACCTCGCGATGGATCAGTCCGGCACGGTCCAGTTCGCCAAGAATCCCCATGATGCCGCCGGCACGATGGACATCCTCGATGAACACATCGCCGACCGCAGGTGCGACTTTGCAGATGCAGGGGGTGGACAGGGACAAGCGATTCATGTCTTCCATTGTGAAATCGACCCCGGCTTCCTGGGCAATGGCCAACAGGTGGAGGACCGTGTTGGTGGAGCCGCCCATGGCGATATCGAGGCGCATGGCGTTTTCAAAAGCTTTGAAGGAAGCGATGCTGCGTGGCAGAACGCTCGCATCTTCCTGCTCATAGTAACGTTTGCAGAGCTCGACAATCAGGTTTCCGGCTTTGAGGAACAGGTTTTTACGGTCGGCATGGGTGGCTACCACGGTCCCATTACCCGGTAAGGCCAGACCGATGGCTTCGTTGAGGCAATTCATGGAGTTGGCGGTAAACATGCCGGAGCACGAACCGCAGGTCGGGCAGGCCGAGCGTTCAATCTGGGCCGATTCCTCATCGGATACGGTCGGATCGGCTCCTTTGACCATGGCCTGGATCAGGTCGAGTTTCAGGTCTTTTCCGCTGACGTTCGCCTTGCCGGCTTCCATCGGTCCGCCGGAGACAAAGATGGCGGGAATATTGAGCCGCATGGCCGCCATGAGCATACCGGGGGTGATTTTGTCACAGTTGGAGATGCAGACCATGGCATCCGCACAGTGGGCATTGACCATATATTCGACACTGTCGGCGATCAGATCCCGGGAAGGCAGGGAGTAGAGCATGCCGCCGTGACCCATGGCAATTCCGTCGTCGATGGCGATAGTATTGAATTCCTTGGCCACACCGCCTGCCGCTTCGATTTCACGGGCGACGAGCTGGCCGAGATCTTTCAGATGGACATGGCCGGGAACAAATTCGACAAAAGAGTTGACCACCGCGATTATCGGTTTGCCGAAATCGTTGTCTTTCATCCCCGTTGCACGCCATAGCGAACGCGCCCCGGCCATGTTGCGGCCATGGGTGCTGGTGTGTGAACGATAGGCTGGCATAGGACCTCACTTTCAATGGTTTACAGTGTGCTGGAACCGTTGCTGATGAATGAATCAAACTACAAAATATCCGCTTGGATGGCAACTGAATGTTTGTACCAATTCGGGGAAAGGTGCATGATTGGAAGCGTTTGCGGACGAATGGTGAGTTGCCCGGACATCACAGTTGTATTGTCCTGACAGGCTGTTGGAAACAGCCTGCCGAGCCCATGGACGGGCTTGAAAAAGGAGGAAAAGCCCATGCCGGATTTTCAGGTCTGGTTCGCGTTTGTTGTCGCTTCGACGGTGATCCTGGTCATTCCGGGACCGACGATTATTCTGGTGGTCAGTCAGGTCGTCGCCCATGGCCGCCCCTCGGTGATTCCGTTGGTTACCGGGGTTTTGCTCGGGGATTTTGTCGCCATGACTCTGTCCCTGCTGGGACTCGGTGCCCTGATGGCGACCTCGGCGGCTTTATTCACCCTGTTTAAATGGGTCGGGGCCGGCTATCTTATCTTCCTCGGCCTCAAACTATGGATGCTGAATCCTCAGTCCCAACCCCTGCACAATCCTGGCGCCCAGGTTGCAAAACGCAGCCATCTCAGGGATTCTTTTGTGGTGACCGCCCTCAATCCGAAGAGTATCGCTTTTTTTGTCGCCTTTATGCCGCAGTTTGTGCATGTCGACCGGCCGGTGTCCCTGCAGTTTTTAACCCTGGGTGCCACTTTCCTGGTCCTTGCGGTAGTCAATGCCGCCCTGTATGCGATCTTTGCCGAGCGGCTCAGCCTGGCCATGCAGCGGGGGCGCGTGCGGCGGTGGTTCAATCGCTGTGGCGGCAGTGCCCTGATCGGTGCCGGCATTGTCACCGCAGGCTTGCGGAGAGCGTAAATTTTGCGCTCTTTACGGCTCCGGTGGTCTTGACCCTTCTAAACTATCCCGGGCCAGTCCTGCGCTTTTGCCTTGCCTTGGCCGGGGCCTTGTTTCAATGGGCTGGTCTGTTTCCCGTTTCGGTACATGGGTCGGGCGTTGGTGCCCCTGCCGGGCTCAAGACATTTTCGATGGCCAGCAAGATGTCTTTTCTTTCCACCGGTTTGGTCAGGACCCGGCGAATGCCGATGGCGCTGATGTTGTCCGGGTGCACTGCGGCATCCATTTCCGGCGAAGAACCGGAGCAGAGAATGATCGGCATATCAGGCCTTATGGCGAGGAGCTTTTCTGCCAGCATGACTCCGGTCAGGTGCGGCATGGTCTGATCGGTGATGACCAGGTCAAAGCGATCCGGCTGAGTTTTGAAGCGCTCCAGGGTTTTGTTGCTGTCTGTTTCGATGGTGACCTGATAGCCGTGTCGCTCCAGGGCCATTTTCATCCCGCTGGCATAATCCTTTTCATCATCGACAAACAAAATTCTTTCCTGATGAGCAACCTCTGCCGGGGTTGTATTCGTGCATGCCTGCGGCTCCTGGCGGCTGATTTCCGGCAGCAGAATGACAAAAGTGGTGCCGGTGTCGACAATACTGTTGGCTGCAATAGAGCCGCCATGGTTTTTGATGATGCCGTGGGCAATGGATAGGCCCAGCCCGGTTCCGCTGCCGAGGGTCTTGGTGGTGAAGAAGGGATCGAAAATCCGTTCCAGGATATCTCGGCTCATCCCGTGACCGGTATCGGCGATCACCAGTTTGAGGTAGCTCCCCGCCGCCAAACCAGGGTAGTTCCGCACCTCATCTTCGCCGAGGACCGCTTTGCCCAGACTGATGTCCAACACTCCACCTTTCTGCTTCATTGCATCGGCGGCATTGGTGCACAGGTTCATGATGACCTGGTGAATCTGGGTGGGGTCGGCGGAAATCCAGCCGGATTTGTCATCGATATTCTTGCGCAGTTCGATGGTGGAGGGCAGCGTCGCCCGCAGCATGGTCAGGCTTTCCGCAATAACCTGACCGAGTTGAATCGGTTTCTTGGGCTGTTCACTCTGCCGGCTGAAGGTGAGAAACTGCTTGACCAGTTTTTTTCCGCGCAGCCCGGCCTTCAAGACCAGCTCCAGGAACGGCTGCAGGGGGCTTTCCGGTTCCAGGTCTTCCAGGGCGATTTCGATGTTAGTGATGATAATCGCCAGGATATTATTGAAATCATGGGCTATTCCTCCGGACAGTGTGGCCAGGGCTTCCATCTTCTGGGCCTGGCGCAATTGCCTTTGTAATACCACCTCCTGGCTGACATCCCTGACCGTTGCGACATAACGGATCACTTCGCCTTTCACATCAAAAACCGGTGCGATTCGCGCATCGATGTCATAGCTGGTGCCGTCCCTGCGCTTGTTGATGAAGTGTCCGGACAGGCTTTTGTTTTCGGCAAACACTTTGAGGATGGCCTGATGGAATTCGGGGTTGCGCCTGGGGCATTCAAAATCATTCAACCGCACGCCCAGGCTTTCCTGTTCCGGGACCCCGCACAGCTTAACAAAGCTTGGATTGACATACTGGATGACCCCGTTGACGTCAAAGGTAATAATGCCGTCTGACGTCTGGTCCACAACCGTCGCCAACATCAGCCGTTCTTCGGTTTCCTGCCGATGTTCCCGGCGCATGCGCAGGGTTCTGATGCCGAAGGAGAGATCTTCGGCCAGTTCCGCCAAAATCTCGACCCGCTGCCTGACGAAGGTATCCACCTGATCGTTGAAAATCACCAATGCTCCGAATACTTCCGTGCCATTGTGCAAGGGCAGGGCAATACAGGACGCATAGCCATATTTTTTGACCCTGTTGAGCCACGGCGCAAAACGGGCCTCGGCCGCTAAATTGTTAAAGATAACGGCTTCCCCGGTCCTGATGCAGGTTCCGGCCGGGCCCAGTCCGATATCGGTCTCCGGTGCCCAGCTGGCCTGGAGATTATCCAGATAGTCGGTGTCGGCGCCCCAATGGGCCGCCGAGCGGAGACTTTTCTCCGGGTTGTTCTGCTTGAAAGCCACCCAGGCCATGCTGTGGCCGCCGACTTCCACACAGATCCGGCAGATCTCCTGCATCAGTTTTTCCTCGTCTTCGATGCGGGTGATAGCGCGCGAGCATTCACTGATGCTGCGTAGTGAGCGGTTGACCCGCTGCAGGGTTTTCTGGGTCTCTTCGATGGCGGTTTCCCAATAGGTCAACATCCAGAAAAGCAGAATTGTCGAGATGACAATGAAAAACCAGTGGCCAAGATTGATCGAATTGGACACCAGGTTCGGCTTATTCAGCAGAACGGCGAATAACTGGTCGGACAGCAAAGCCCAACCACAGCTGAGGATGAAGAAAAACAGGGTAATGGTGCCGGCGGTAAAATGCTTTCTGTGCGCGGAACTCCTCATAAAAAATGATCTCCTTGCCATGGGAGGGCAAACATTGCATGCCAAGCTGGCAGTATTTAGTTAAGCCGTCGAACAACCGGTTCTCTGTCCCGGATCGCTGCTGCTAGTTTAGTTTCCATCCGGAAACGGCTTTTTCCCGCTGTAGCAGCGTCAATCTGCAGGCTTGCTTGTGCGGCGTAGCGGTGTACGCCTCCGCGCAAGCCCTTGATTTCCTTGCTACAACGGAAAACTGCTCGTTTCCAATCTGAAAACTAAATTCTTGTCATCCGGAGTTTCCGGATGACAACTAGTTTAGTTTCCATCCGGAAACGGCTTTTTCCGCTGTAGCAGCGTCAATCTGCAGACTTGCTTGTGCGGCGTAACGGTGTACGTCTCCGCGCAAGCCCTTGATTTCCTTGCTACAACGGAAAACTGCTCGTTTCCAATCTGAAAACTAAATTCTTGTCATCCGGAGTTTCCGGATGACAACTAGTTTAGTTTCCATCCGGAAACGGCTTTTTCCGCTGTAGCAGCGTCAATCTGCAGACTTGCTTGTGCGGCGTAACGGTGTACGTCTCCGCGCAAGCCCTTGATTTCCTTGCCACAACGGAAAACTGCTCGGTTCCAATCTGAAAACTTAATGATTGCCATCCAGTGTTTCCGGATGACACCTAGTTTAACACTCGAATGGGGAGATTTGGAGAGAAAGAACTTTCTTTAATGGCTGAACAAGCTGAAAAAAGAGTGGAAGAACAGGTCTGCGGCAAATGGATGGCGCCGCACAAAAAAGAGGCCCGATGTCGGAGGGGGGTGACACCGGGCCAATAAGAGCCGAGCTTTCGCAAACCCAACCCTCTTTGCAATTATCCTCTTTGTTGCGGTTGTGGTCAATGTTCAAAATTAATAGTTTAGTTTTCATCCGGAATCGGCGCTTTTCCGCTGTGGCGGTGTCAATCTGCAGGCTTACTTGTGCGGCGTAACGGTGTACGTCTCCGCGCAAGCCCTTGATGTCCATGCCACAACGAAAAATTGCTCGTTTCCAATCTGAAAACTTCGCCGTTGTCCTTCGGAGTTTCCGGATGGCAGCTAGTTTAGCAACCTGCAGCTGATGGCAAGGGACCGCACATGGTTTCAGCGGCCCGTCTTCCGGTCTCTTGGCCGGAACTTTGGCCACGGCCGCGGCCGCCAAGAGAGCTTTGCAAATCTTCGACAGCATGGTAACATCCGCATCCTTTGGTTCTGGAAGAGAGCGAAAAATATCTATATTTGACAGGTTATGGAAGATGATGAATCAGATCGAAAGCTTTGATATTCCGGCGTTGCTGGTGGAAGAAACCGGCCTGCAGCCGTTTCAGGTCAAGCAGACCGTCGCGCTGCTTGAAGAAGGCGCAACGGTTCCGTTTATTGCCCGTTATCGTAAAGAAGCCACCGGCGAGTTGGATGAAGTTCAGGTGCGTCTGTTGCAGGAGCGACTGGCCTACTTCAAGGAGCTGGACGAGCGCCGCCAGACGATTCTGAAATCGATCGACGAGCAAGGTAAACTGACCGCTGAGCTCAAGGGCAAAATTCTCAAGTGCCGGCAGAAGACCGAGCTAGAGGATCTTTACCTGCCCTTTAAGCCGAAACGTCGCACCAAAGCAACCATTGCCAAAGAGCAGGGGCTGGAGCCGCTGGCTCAGCAGATCCTGCAGGCGGTTACCGCGGAACCTGATCTTGCGACCCTGGCCCAGGCTTTTGTTGATGCGGAGCGGGGTGTTGCAGACCCGGCCGCGGCCCTGCTGGGTGCCGGCTTCATCCTTGCCGAAAGGTTTGCCGATACGGCGGAAACGCGGGCTGTTGTCCGTGAGCTGACCTGGGAGGAAGGTATTTTCCGTTCTCAGCCGGCCCGTGGCAAAGAGGGGGCGGTCAGTAAATTTGAAATGTATTATGAATTCAGTGAGCCGCTGAAGCAGATCCCTTCCCACCGCATGCTGGCTATGCGGCGCGGCGAAAAAGAAGAGTTTCTGCGTCTCCAGGTCGAAGCACCGGAAACCGAAATCATGCAGCGGTTGGGGCGTTTGCTGATTCCGCAGGGCAACCCCTTCGGAACTTGGTTCAAAGAGGTCATTGCCGACGCCTATAACCGCCTGCTGTTCCCTTCCATCGAAGTTGAGTTGCGCCTCAAGGCCAAGCAGAATGCCGATGAGGATGCCATCAAGGTTTTTGCTGAAAATCTGCGGAACTTGTTGCTTGCAGCCCCTGCCGGAAGCCACCGGGTGCTCGGAGTGGACCCGGGGCTGCGGACCGGCTCCAAACTGGCAGCGGTTGACGGCACCGGCCGCTTTCTCGATCATGTCACCATCTATCCCCATACCGGTGGCGGGCGGGTCGACGCCGCCCGGCAGGAACTGCTGCGGCTGATCGACCAGCACCGGATCGAAATGATCGCCATTGGTAACGGCACCGCCAGCAGGGAAATGGACCAATTTGTCCGCATGGTTCTGAAAGAGGCCGACAAGTCGCTGCCCGTGGTCATGGTCAGTGAGGCCGGGGCCAGTGTCTATTCCGCCTCCGATATCGCTCGCGAGGAATTTCCGGATCTCGACCTGACCGTCCGCGGCGCTATTTCCATCGCCCGTCGCCTGCAGGATCCGCTGGCTGAGCTGGTTAAGGTCGATCCCAAAAGTATCGGTGTCGGCCAGTATCAACACGATGTCAATCAGTCGGCCTTGAAGAAATCCCTCGACGAAGTGGTCGAGTCCTGTGTCAACTATGTCGGGGTCGATCTCAATACCGCCAGCTGGGCGCTGCTCAGTTTTGTTTCCGGCATAGGCGAGTCCCTGGCCAAGGGCATTGTCAAACATCGTGACAGCAATGGTGGTTTTGTCCGCCGCAAGCAGCTGCTGGAGGTCCCCCGTTTCGGGCAGAAGGCTTTTGAGCAGGCCGCTGGATTTTTGCGGATTCGCAATGGCGAGGTGCCTTTGGACAATACCGCGGTTCACCCCGAACGTTATAGCCTGGTGGAGCGGATGGCAACGGATGCCGGTGTCGATCTGGCAAAATTGATTGCCGAGCCCGGTTTGCTGGAGCGCATTGATCTGCAGCGTTACATTGCCGCTGACGTCGGTCTGCCGACCTTGCGCGACATTATAGCCGAATTGAAAAAGCCGGGCCGTGACCCGCGTGACAGCTTTGTTTCGACCAGTTTCCGCGAGGACGTGACCGAGGTCAAAGACCTCAAGGAGGGGATGACCCTGAACGGAGTGGTCACCAATGTCGCGGCCTTTGGCGCTTTTGTCGATATCGGCGTTCACCAGGACGGGTTGGTGCATGTCAGTCAGCTGGCAGATCGTTTTGTTAAAGATCCCAATGATGTGGTCAAGGTCGGTCAGCAGGTTCAGGTGCGGGTGCTTGAAGTCGATCTGCAGCGCAAGCGGATTTCCCTGACCATGCGTAGTGGGGAAGCCAAGCCGGCGGGGACGGAGATGAAAAAAGGCGGACCGGCAGCCGCTCCGAAAAAGCAAAAGGCCAAGCAGTCCTCCGCGGGCAAAACCGATTTGGCGGCTGCCCTTGAAAAATCAGGGTTCAGGGTCAAAAAAAGCAAATAAATAAATCCATAGACAGGATCTGAAAACAGGCATTCAAAGTCATTGAATGCCTGTTTTAGTTGTGAAAGCAGCCTGCGGCCACTACTGATTTTTTCGTTTCCGGCCGTAGGCATCAGCAGCCTTCAGCGCAGCAACCACCATGGCTGCGGTGACCGGGATCGGTTCGTTGTGGATCGTTTCCCCCTCGGCACAGGCCGCTTCGGCGGCCTGTTGCAGTGCTGCGTCGGTCACCCCGGCCAGGCCGATTTCGGCCAGGGTTGTCGGCAGGCCGATCCGTTCGCAGAAGCTGAAGACCCGCTCAATGGTTGCCGCCGGTTTGTCCGTTAAAATCAGTGAGGTCAGGGTGCCGATGGCAACTTTCTCGCCGTGGAAATACTGATGGGTTCCCGGCAGCACGGTCAGACCGTTGTGAATGGCGTGGGCCGCCGCCAGGCCGCCGCTTTCAAAGCCCAACCCGCTGAGCAGAGTATTGGCTTCGATGATTCTTTCCAGCGCCGGAGTCACGGCCTGGGCAGTGCAGGCAATGACCGCTTGCTCGCCATACTCCATGAGGGTGTTGAAGCAGAGCTCGGCCAGGCTGAAGGCGGTCATTGATCCCTTATCTCCACTCATGTTTCCAGCATATTTTTTTTGGCAAGACTCCGCTTCAAACCAGGTAGCCAGGGCATCGCCCATCCCTGAAATGACAAAGCGCGCCGGCGAGCGGGCCACGACTCCGCTGTCAACCAGGACCAGGTCCGGGTTTTTCGGCAACAGCAGATAACGTTTAAATGCGCCTTCCCGTGTATAGATGACGGCCAGAGCGCTGCAAGGCGCATCCGTCGAAGCGATGGTCGGAACGATCGCCACCGGCTTTTTCAGCTGATGGGCCAGCGCCTTCGCCGTATCCAGGGATTTGCCGCCGCCAATGCCGACCACGACTTCGCATTGCGCATCTGCGGCGATAGCGGCGAGCCGGACAATTTCTTCATCCGAGCATTCCCCGGTGAATTTTTCCAGAGTGACCTTCACTTGTTTTTCCGTCTCCGGCAAAAAATCCGGGAGCAGCCGGTCATGAACAAACGGATCACAAACAATGAAGCAGCTTTGCCCGAACCGCGAAACTTCCTGCCCGAGGCGGGCCAGGGCTCCTGAACCTTGAACATATCTTCCTGGGAATAATGTCGTGCTGATCATGGTTTTCCTCCTTTGTGACGATTGTATAATGCGCCACTGTCAAGTCTAGCACTTGCTGGTGGCCTTGCAGGGGCAAGCAGGGGATGCTTGCTGAGGAGGATACTGAGAGGTCTTTTCCCAGGAATAAGTGGTTGTCATATGTGGGTGACTGGCGCCGGTTGTTGGGGCCGAGAACAGTTTTTCTATGGGGCGGGAGTGGCGCTCTTCACGCGCCGCGCTAGAAAGACCGAACATTGACGCCGCTACGGCGGAAAAGAACCGTTTCCGGATGGAAACTAGATCATGTATTTCAGTGGCAGCAAGGGCAGAATGAGGATAAGCAAAATAGATTATCCGGTTGAGCACGGCAGCGGATGAGATTAATTCGCGCTGTCGTTACCGATTGTCTTCAATTGCCCACAGCGCTGCCAGGTAAACTGAGCTGGAGCCACCCGCATTGCCGCCAGGCGTGGAAAATTGTTGAATCTGCTATAATTGCCAAGGAAAGACAGGAACGTGGCAGGGATTTTTTTGCCGCCCAGCTGATTTTTTTATCCATAAGGATATGCAGATGAAACGAGCAGGCCTTACTCTTTTGATTGTCCTGATGCAGTGTACCTTTTCACTTTCCGCATTTGCGGTGGAGATAACGTCTGTCTATCCGGATGTCGCTTTTGCCGGTTCTCCGGTCACCATTATCGGTGGTCCCTTTGGTGATGCGGTCGTGGTTGATCTGGCCGGGCGCCAAATCCCTGCCCGCAGGGTTAGCTCACGCCAGCTGGTGTTTCTTGTCCCGGAGCTTGCCGTCGGCGAATATCCACTGTTTCTCCGGGACGGCAAGACCGTTTCCCGGCAAACCTTCAGCCTGCGGATTGAACTTCCTCCACCCGTGATCAGTTCATTATCTCCACAGAGCCTGGACGAATGTGCCTTACCCGAGAACCGCCAGGTTGTCATTCGCGGCGAGAACATTCAGAATCACGCCCAATTACTTTTCGCCGGCGCTGTGGTTCCTTTTGACCGCGAGGATGCTTCTTCCCTGAGTTTCGTCCCACCGGCCAGCAGCGCGGGCAGTTATGGAGTCCAGATCGTCAACCCGGACGGGAAGAGGTCACTGCCTCATAACCTGAAAATCAGTAACCAGCCGGAAATCGAGAGTGTTAGCGCGGGAAATGATTTTGTGAATTATTATCAAGTGGTGATCAGCGGCAAAAATTTTTCGCCCCGCTCGATGCTGCTGATCAAGGAATACCCCGGCGGTTTTGCCGACCTGCCCCCTCGGCAACGCTTTATTCCCAATCAGGGGAATACCGAATCCCGCGGGCCTGGGGGAAACCGGAGTTTTTCCGGCAATGTTGTTTTCCAGGACTGCAACACCCTGATCTATAATCGCTATCCGGCGGTTAATCAGGATATGCGGATTGTTTTTCAGGTGAGTAACCCTGACGGCAGTCAGTCCGCGCCCTACGAGGCTTCCCTGCCTTGAGGTAGCGTCCTCAGCTCTGCTCAGGCGCTGACAACACAGTTTCGACCTGAATTTTTAGCGCAATACAGGGCATCGTCGGCGCGCTTAATAACCTCACTCGAGGTCTGGTCGCTTGTCATGAGCTGGCTGAGGCCGGTGCTGATGGTCACCTTGATGCCATCCTTGGACAGGTTGAAGACATGCTTGGCAATCGCTTCGCGTAGTCGTTCGGCGATCATTTGCGCTCCTGCGGTGTCGGTATGTGGCAACAGCACCGCGAATTCCTCGCCACCAAAACGGCAGAGCAGATCGACCTGGCGGAGGTGTTCTTCGGCGATCCTGGAAATCCTGAACAGGACCTGATCGCCTGCCATGTGGCCGAAACTGTCATTGATGCTTTTGAAATGATCGATGTCGAACATCAGCATTGCCGTCGGATGGCCGTACCGTTTGAATTCGGCATACAGGTCATGCAGTTCGTTCAGGAATTTGCGCCGGTTGGCGATTTCCGTCAGCGGGTCGATTTCACTCAGCCGGCGAAGTTTTTCCTCCAGTTTGTGGCGTTGAGTGATATTGCGGGCGACCCAGACCACGGCCCGTTCATCATCGCAGGTTTTCCTGAGTGGTTGGATCCGTCCTTCAAACCAGATTTCACCGCCCGGCCCGGTCGCAGGATCAAGCTGTTTGACATCCAGGGCGGCTAGCCCATATTCCACAATGCACAGCTCCTGTTTGGTCAGGGCATGGTTGATTTGGTTGATAAACCAGTCCGCTTTTTCTTTGGGCAGCACATCGTACAGAGACAGTCCGACCAATCTGGAGCCGTCATGATAATGATGCGGATCCCTGCCTCCGGCAACCCCGACATAGCGTCCGCTTTCACTCAGAATAAAGACCGGATCCGGGAGCGCGGTGATCATTTCATTCAGTAAGTCGGGTCTGATCTGCATGCCAACCTGTTTGCGGAGGTAGTAAGTTGGTTTTTTTGTGGAATTATACAGGGTTATTTGACAATGATTAGAGAATTGTAGCTCAGTAAGTTCGCATGCTCAACAAAAACCATGAAAAAAGTGGTGAAATAATCGTCGGATGTAAGCTGTGCTCAGCAACGAGGGGCGCAGCTGTAAAAACCGCAGGCGAAGTGCCCGTGGTTCTTACAGCTGAATAGAAACAATGCCTTGTTAAGCAGAATAGAATTTTCGCAAACTCTCAATACCGCTGGCGAACACATTGTGAACCGTTTGGACGGTTTCTGCTGCGCTCGCCAGATCTGTTGCATCGAAGTACGCATACCACTCCATGAATGTCTCTTGCGTGGTTGTAATCGGGTAAAGTTTGAGCGTTGCCAGGTAATTGGTCAATGGCATCGGAGATTCAATAATGGTATAGCTGCAGCTGCATTCCTGATCAGACAGGCCCAGCAGTTTTTCCCGCAATTCGCCACCGCCAACCAGAAAAAAATGTCTCACCACCCCAACTCCGGTGCTCCCTTCGAGCTGACTGGTCGCGATGGCCGGATGCCATTTCGGCAGGGCGTTGAAATTGCGGATATGTTCCCAAACCTGCTGGCGCGGGGCACTGATGATGCCACTTTCATAGACATAAGGCATAGCCGTCTCCTTGGGGATCAATCATTAAAAATTAAAAGGTCAGTTTTTTGAAATCCTCGATCTGGGCTTTGATGGCCAACTCGGTGGGCAGTCTTTCCATACTGCTGGCACCATAGAAACCGTTGATACCTTCGGTACGCTGCAGGACATACTGGGCATCTTCAGGCATGGCAATAGGACCGCCGTGGCAGAGGACGATGACATCCTCCCGCACTTCACGGGCGGCGGCAGCCCATTCCTGGATCAGTTCGATACAGTCATCCAGGGTTTTTGAAGTTTTCGCCCCAATCGAGCCTTTGGTTGTCAGACCCATGTGGGCGACGATGATGTCGGCACCGGCCTCGGTCATCTTGCGGGCATCCTCGGCGCTGAAAACATAGGGCGTGGTGAGCAGGTCGCGCTGGTGGGCCTGATGGATCGCCTCGACCTCCAGATCGTAGCCCATGTTGGTTTCTTCCAGATTGGCGCGGAATACTCCGTCGATCAGCCCGACGGTCGGAAAATTTTGCACCCCGGCAAAGCCGAGCTGTTCCAGCCGGGCAAAGAATTCATCCCAGATGACGAACGGATCGGTGCCGTTGATGCCGGCCAGAACCGGGGTGTTTTTAACCACGGGAATGACCTCGTAGGCCATCTCGGTTACAATCTGGTTGGCGTTGCCGTAGGCCATCAGTCCGGCCAGGGATCCGCGACCGGCCATGCGATAGCGGCCGGAGTTATAGATCACGATCAGGTCGATGCCGCCCGCTTCCTCCCATTTGGCGGAAATCCCGGTCCCAGCGCCGCCCCCGATGATCGGGGTTTTTTCTTTGCACATCTGCTGGAATTTTCTCATCAGTTCGCTTCTGGTGAATTTTTTCATGGTGATATCCTTTACTGATAAGTGCGTGTCATGTTCCCGGGTCAGACGAGGTCATGAAAAGCCTGCAACACGGCTTCGGCAAACTCCGGATCGTTGATATGATAGTTGTACTTGAGCAGCTGATGGCTATCGGTCTGGCGGAAGGTCTTTTCCAGGGCCGCAAACAGTGCCTGATCCGCTTCCGGATCGAAGAAAGGCTGCCCGGCGGCATCGATCATCGACACCCCTTTTAACGGCAACAGGAAGCGCACCGGCCCCGGGCAGCGGTTCAGCTTTTCTGCGATCCAGATGCCCATTTGCCGATTTTCTTCAGCGGTGGTCCGCATCAGGGTGACCTGCGGGTTGTGCACATACAGGTTGCGGTCGCGATATTTGTCCGGAACCGTATCCTTGGCCCCGAAGTTGACCATATCCAGTGCGCCCACCGAGCCAACATAGGGGAGCCCGCTACGGATGACCGCGCCCAGTCGGTCTTCCCCGGCACTCATCACCCCGCCCATCAGCAGGTCGCAGACTTCCGTGGTGGAAATGTCGATGACCGCCTTGAGCATGCCCGAATCGAGGAGTTTTTCCATGGACTGGCCGCCGGTTCCGGTGGCGTGAAAGACCAGGCATTCGTATTGGTCTTCGAGCCGACTGCGGACGGCGTCCACGCAGGGGGTGGTGACGCCGAACATAGTCATGCCGATGGCCGGTTTGATCCCGCTTTGGCTGGGCAGCTCAAATTTGACCATCCCGGCGATGGCGTTGGCGGCGTTGCCGAGGACCCGAGCGGAAATATTGTTGATGCCGGCGACATCGGTGACCGAGTACATCATGGCGATATCGTTGGGACCCACATAGGGCGCGACATTGCCGGAGGCGACGGTGGAGACCATGATTTTGGGGACGCCGATGGGCAGGGCGCGCATCCCCTCGGTGGCCAAGCTGGTGCCGCCGGAGCCGCCCAGGCTGATGATGCCGGCGACCTCGGCCAGGTTGCTGGTGATATATTGCGCAAAAGCCTGGGCCATGAGTTCGACAAACTTCCCCCGATCTTCGATATCTTCGAGGAAGTCACCGCCTTGCGGGTGACAGGCGGCAACCGCGTGATGATCCACATCAACTGCTCCGGTGGCTGGTCTGCTGCCGATATGGACGAGAACGGTCGGCAAATTCTGCTTGTTAATGATGTCGCGGACATATGCCAGCTCTTGGTACTTGGTATCGCATGTCCCGACCACGAACACTTTCTTCATGCTCTCCTCCCTTGTCTGATGGGGAAAACGAAGCCACACACACTGCTTCGGACGATCGCGAAAGTGACTGCCTGAGCTATGAAACCCTTCAGGTATCAGGTTTGAGCGTATATCTTCTGGCGTTGATTCCCCGGGAAAAGATCTCTGCCGGGATGCAGCAGCCTGGGCGGCTGTCCAATAAAGGGTAAGCGGGTACAGCATGGCGAGATGCGGTCACCGAAGAGTTGGCCATAGCCGAACCTTATCGCAAAAAACGGGGATTTCAACCCTGGCGGAAAATCACCGAAGGGGCAGCTGTTCAACGATGGCTTCTTCCTCCCGGACCTCCTCGGCCTGAGCGCTTAGCATATAGATGACAGACCACTTCGGTTTGGGGCTGAATTGCTGCTGGTTACAACAAAAAACATGAATGGTATTCGTCTCATCAACGGCGAACAGGGGGAGAGCCCGCTGCTGATGTTTTTCCATAAAATGTTTGAAGGTGAACTGTTCGGTCAATCTGGTGGTATGGATCTTCCCGCCCTGCTCCAGATTGGCAAATATTGTGGAGAAGGTCACCTGAGTGCCGAACAGGGTTCTCCCCTGGGTTCTTTTCGGCAACTGGACGCGTTCCGGGAGGCCTTCTTGATGCCTGGTCTGGAGGATAAACAGGTGTTGCCGATCAAAGTACATCCGGAAATGCATCAGCGCTGAAACATTGATGTTTTCTGACGGAGCCAGGGCCAACACGCGACCGATGCCAGCCATGTTCAGATGGCGTTCGGCATGATCGGAAAGAGGACTGCCGAAATAGGTTTTCAGCTCAGCGGCTTTGGCTTTGGAGATGTTGTCCCAATTGGTGTCGGCCAGCAGGGCTTGAACCCCGCTTTGGGTCAGGGCTTTGGCGATGGCTCGGGCGACCAGATTGGCGCCGATGATCAGAAAACCTTTCGGGTCCGGTTCGGCCACGCCCAGCCAGCGGGCGAGGGGACGGGCAGTGAGGCTCTGGATCACCACGGTGGCAATGATCACGAAAAAGGTCAGGGGGACCAGCAGGGCGGCATCGGCGTAGCCGCTTCTGGTCAATTGCACGGCAAACAGCGCAGAGATGGCCGCGGCAACGATTCCTCGCGGGGCGATCCAGGCGAGCAGGTTGCGTTCCGGCCAGGACAGCCTGGAACGGCTTGCGGAGACCATGACGTTCAGCGGCCGGGCCAGAAACTGGATGGCTAAGAACAGAAACACGGTACGCCAGCCGAGGTCGAGCAAGGCATTGATGTCCAGTCGGGCTGCGAGCATGATGAACAGCAGCGAGATCAGCAGGACACTGACGCTTTCCTTGAAGTTAAGGATTTCGCCCATATCGACATCCCGCATATTGGCGAGCAGGATCCCCATCACCGTTACAGTGACCAGGCCGGACTCCGGTTGCAGCAGGTTAGAGAAGTTGAAGGTGACAATAACCAGGGTCAATGCGCTGACATTGTGCAGAAACTCCGGTAACCAATGGCGCTTGATGGAAAGCCCGAACAGGAAGCCGCTGCCGGCGCCGATGAGTCCCCCGACGCTCAGCAGTTTAGCGAAGGTCAACAGGGTATGGCCGATGCCGTTCTGGCCCCCGCCGGAGATGATGAATTCATAAATCAGCACGGCCAGCGATGCCCCGATGGGATCGATGACAATCCCTTCCCAGCGCAGAATGTTGGCAACCGCCGGGGTCGGACGCACGGTGCGCATGAGCGGGGCGATCACGGTCGGGCCGCTGACCACAGTGATGGCGCCGAACAGCAGGGCGATCTGCCAGGACAGTCCAATGGCATAGTGCGCCGCCACCGCGGTGATGAGCCAGGTGACCAGCATGCCGAAAGATACCATGTTGCGAACCACGCTCTGCAGGCCGCTGATTTCCCGAAAATTCAGGGTCAGGCTGCCTTCAAACAGAATGATTGCTACCGACATGGAGACAAAAGGAAAGAACAGTTCGCCGAGGACCTGTTCGGGGTTGAGGATGCCGAAGACCGGGCCGGCCAGAATTCCCGTGAACAGCAGGAAGATAATGGCCGGCAGGCGGACACGCCAGGCGATCCACTGACAGGCTATGCAGGCAGCAAGGGTCACCGCAATAATAAAGGCCAACTGTTCATGCAGCATCGTGATGGGTGCTCCGAACGGTAATTATACGGGCGCTGCTGAAAACCTTCCGTCTGGCAGATGAATGCGCCAATATGAAAAACCGCAACACCTGCTTGCGGTTTTTCCGGGTTTCGTCAATGGGATCTCTGCCCAGCTTGTTAAAGGGTAGATGAGTCTTCTGCTGAATACAAGCCGTGCCGGCATTTTTACTCCGGCGTGCCGCTGGAATGACGACAGTGGAGGCCAGTGCTGTCTGGGAAAGCTTATTTCAGCAGGTATCTGCCGACCCAATTTTTGGAAAATTGATAGGCGGTCCGTCCGCAGCGTTTGGTCTTTTCATGAGTCCACTTGATGGCAGCCTGTTCCAACTCCTTATCCCAGGGGATCTCCTGACCGAGCTGTTTGCTCCAGCGGTCGATACAGAGCTTGACCGCTTCCAGATAGCGATCCTGGGAAAAAACATGAAACGCGACCCAAAGACCGAAGCGGTCCGACAGCGAGCTTTTCTCTTCCTGAATTTCACTCTGCTGCAGTTCCCCCTTAACGTATTTTCCGCCGAGGTGATCCCCTTCGTATTCCGGGAGCAGGTAGCGCCGGTTTGAGGTCACATAGATCAGCACATTTTCCGGCGCCGAATAGACCGAACCGTCCAGCGCGCTTTTGAGCATTTTATAGGACAGCTCGCCGACTTCAAAGGTCAGGTCGTCGCAAAGCATAATAAACCGGTAGGGTTGTTCTTCCACTGCGGCAAAAATTTCCGAGATGTAGATAAGATCTTCCTTCTCCACCTGGACAATGCGCAGCCCCTGGCCGGCAAATTCGTTGAGCAGGGCTTTGACCAGCGAGGACTTGCCGGTGCCGCGCGAGCCCCAGAGCAGGGCGTTGTTGGCTGGCAACCTCTGCAGAAACTGGCGGGTATTGTTGATCATGATCTCTTTCTGTTTATCGACCCCCAGGAGTTCTTCCAGGCGGGTGTTATCGGTTACCTTGACCGGCTCCAGGTAACCGGAGAAAGAATGTCGGCGCCAGTTGGCCGCATAGCAGGTGGACCAGTCGATGGGTTTGGACGCTTTTGGCAGCAGCATTTCCACTGAGCCGAGCACGCGTTCCAGTTGCGCAACAACTTCGGGTTTCAGGTTCATCATCAGCTTGTTCTCCAGATCATAATGTCGCTGCGAGTTCAGGTTAACTCGGCAGCGGTTGGACAATTTGATATAAAAAAGGGCGGCCCAAACGGTCGCCCTTTTTGTTCTGCACGGCAAGCAGCTGGTTATGCTGCTCCCGGTCCGCCCATGCCGCGGCGGGACTTACTGCGTTCGATGGATTGCAGGGCCAGGTACTCTTTGCCGAAGCGGTTGAGGTTTTCAATCTCATCGTCATACTGGTCGTAATGACGTTCCTCATCGACAACCAGCTTTTCAAAAAGTGTCTTGGACACGGAATCGGCATTGGCGCTGCATTCGTTGGCCCAGCGGTTGTAGTCGAGGGCGCTCTGTTCCTCCATGCTCTTGGCCATGGCCAGCATCTCTTCCACCTCGGTCACTTTCTTGACCTCGGCGGATGCCTTCATTTCCACTTCGCCGTTCAGGAACAGAATTCTTTCGGCCAGTTGCTCGACATGAATCATTTCCTCGATAGCGGTTCTTTTGAACAGGTCAGCCAGCAGGTCGAACCCCTGGTCGTCGCAATGAAAATGAAAGTACATATACTGATGTAAAGCGGTGATTTCGTCAGCGACAGCTTTGTTTAACAGGTCAATGCTTTTTTCGTGCATCACAGTTCTCCCGTCAGGAAATGATAAGAAAAGATCAGTTACCCCATTTATTTTTGATACGCTCCACAGCGGTTTTGATATTGTCCCGGTCGCCGAAAGCCGAAAGTCGGAAATAGCCTTCGCCACTTGGACCGAAGCCGCTACCCGGGGTGCCGACCACGTGACATTCGCTGAGCAGCTTGTCGAAGAAATCCCAGCTGCTCAGGCCCTGCGGGGTTTTCAGCCAGATGTAGGGAGAATCGACCCCGCCGTAGCAGGTGATACCGGCTTCGGCCAGACCCTCGCGGATAATCCGCGCGTTTTCCATATAGTAATCGATGATCTCCCTGGTTTGCTGCCAGCCTTCCTCAGAATAGACCGCTGCCGCGGCTCTCTGAACCGGGTAGGATGTGCCGTTGAATTTGGTGGTCATGCGGCGCAGCCAGAGTTTGTTGAGGGGATGTTTTTCGCCGTTCTTTTTGGTCCCTTTCAACTCATCCGGAATCACCACCAGTCCCGCAGCGCACGCCGGTGAAACCAGCGGTTTTGGAAAAGGAGCGGAATTCGATGGCGCAGCTTTTGGCCCCTTCGATCTCGTAAATGGAGTGGGGAATGCCCGGCGTGGTGATGAATGCTTCATAGGCGGCGTCAAAGAAAATCACCGCATCGTTGGCGTTGGCATAGTCAACCCATTTTTTCAACTCGTCCTTGCTGGCCACGGTGCCGGTCGGATTGTTGGGGAAACAGAGGTAGATGATATCCACCTTTTCCTTGGGCAACTCGGGCACGAAGTTGTTCTCCTCGGTGAAGGGCATGTAAACGACCCCCTTGTAGTAGCCCTTTTCATCGGCTTCACCGGTCCGGCCAACCATGACGTTGGTATCGTTGTAGACCGGGTAGACCGGATCGCCGATGGCCACTTTGTTATCGAGGGCAAAAATATCGAGCATGTTGGCGCAGTCGCACTTGGAACCGTCGGAAATGAAGATCTCATGGGTCTTCAGTTCGACACCCAGCGGTTTGAAGCATTTTTCGATGAGCACTTCGGAGAGCCAGTCATAGCCCTGTTCCGGGCCGTAACCAGCGAAATTTTCAGTCGTCCCCAGGTCGTCCACGGCCTCGTGAAAGGCTTTCAGGACCGCCGGGGCCAGGGGCTGGGTGACATCGCCGATACCGAGGCGGATGACCTTGGCGGCGGGGTTGGCGCTGCTGAATTCGCGTACCCGACGGGCAATTTCCGGAAACAGGTAACCTGCTTTGAGTTTCAGATAATTTTCGTTGATAAGTGCCATGATTGATGAATCTCCTGATTGGTCAAATAAACAGATAAGCTAAAGGCGGCTTGTTGCAGCAAACCGCCTTGTTTCAATGTGATCGGGTTACTGGGCTTTTTCCTGCACCCATTCGCCGGCCTTTTCCATGTCCTTGCCCAGGCCGCGGAAGGTTTCACAGCCGGCCAACAGCACCAGCAGCATGATCAGGAACACTAGCAGCAGTCGTTGTTTCATTGTGTGACTCCGTAGCGGCAGACCGAATAAATCAGTTCAATTCCAAAACATCCTGCATGTCGTAGAGCCCTGGTCCTTTGCCCTGTAACCATTGGCAGGCCCGGGCTGCGCCGCGGGCGAACATGTCCCGGCTCATGGCGCGGTGGCTGATTTCGATGCGTTCACCCATGCCGATGAAATAGACGGTGTGCTCGCCGACAATATCGCCGCCGCGCACGGTCTGCATGCCGATTTCGTCCTTGCTGCGTGCGCCGCACATCCCTTCCCGGTGGTAATTGGCCACTTGGTTGTAATCCCGGCCCAGGGTTTCGGCGACCACCTCGCCCATGCGCACGGCGGTGCCGGACGGGGAGTCTTTTTTCTTGTTATGGTGCAGTTCGACGATTTCGACATCGAAATCATCCCCCAGAATCCTGGCGGCCTCTTTCAGCAGCTTGAAACAGGCGTTGACGCCGACGCTCATGTTCGGCGCAAGAATCACCGGGATCTGTTCGGCATATTGTGCAACCCGGGCTTTCTGGTCGGGGGTGAAGCCGGTGGAGCCGCTGACGATCATTTTACCCAACCGGGCGCAGACCTCCATGGTTTTGCAGGGTTACTTCCGGAAAGGTGAAGTCGATGAGCACATCGGCCTGTTCCATAACTGCGGCCAGGTCGGCGCTGATGGTGACACCAAGCTCACCTGCCCCGGCTACCAGGCCGGCATCCATCCCAAGCTGCGGATGTCCGCTGCGTTCGGTTGCACCGACCAGCTCAAGACCTTCCGCTTCTCCGACCGCATGAATCAGGCGGCCGCCCATCCGGCCGGCCGCGCCAACTATCGCAACTTTCATCATTTTTCTTCCTTCAACAACAATTTATTGGCAGGGGCAGCAGGGCGTTTTTCCCCTTCTGCTGCCCGCTGCTCAGATCAGCTCATGCTTGCGCAGAACGGCCTGAAGTTTATCCAGGGAACTTTGCTGCAGGCTGAACAGGGGCAGACGAACATCGGGGCGACACTGCCCGAGCAGGCCAGCCGCGGTTTTGACCGGCACCGGGTTCGATTCCACAAACATCGCCTGGTGGACATCAAGCAACTCCAGGTGCAGTTGGCGGGCGTCCTCCCAGCGGTTTGTCAAAAACCGCCTGGACCATGGCTTTGACCTGGGCCGGCATGATGTTGGCGGTGACCGAGATCACGCCTTTGCACCGCAGGCCATCATCGGCAGGGTCAGGAAGTCATCCCCGGAGATCACCGCAATTTTATCACCGGCCCGGGCGATGATTTCGCTGGCTTGGGTCAGATCCCCGGAGGCTTCTTTATGCCGACAATATTAGCGAATTCAGCCAAGCGAATGGTCGTGGCTGCGCTCATGTTAGTGCCGGTTCGGCCGGGGACGTTATAGAGAATCTGCGGCAGGGCGACATTTTCAGCGAGGGCTTTGAAATGCTGATACAACCCTTCCTGAGACGGCTTATTATAATACGGGGCCACCAGCAGCAGGCCGTCCGCTCCCAGCTCTTTGGCGTGGCGCGAGATCTCGATAGCTTCGGCGGTTGAATTTGAACCGGTCCCGGCGACCACCTGAATCCGTTTGTTGACTTGTTCGATACAGGCTTTAATGACCTGGTTGTGTTCTTCGTATTGAGGGTCGCCGATTCCCCGGTTGTACCGCAGGGAACGATGACATCGGTTCCGTTTTCGATCTGGAACTCAATCAGTTGGCGGTAGCTGTCCTCATCAAATTGTCCCTCTCCATTGAAGGGGGTGATCAGGGCCACCATGGATCCGTGAAACATTTTTTCCTCCCTTTAGGGCAGTTGGATAAACTGTAATTGTTAACATACCACCCACTGAAAGTAAAGCTCTGCTCCTCTGGAGAGCCTTGGAAAGACTTTGAAAACAGTCAGTTACAACAGTCCTGTGGCGGGTTTGCAGTCGAGTATACACTGCTGTCCGGGGCACTGCCATGGAGCGGACGGACCGGGCCTTTTCTGCCGCAGGCCGCCAGCGCGAAAGTGACGGCCAGCAACAGCAGGAATTTTTTATTGAACGGCATCATTTCAAGCGTCCTTGAGTCGAGCCAGTTCCCGCTCGACCGCTTCGCGAGCCGTTCCGCCGGTCGCTTTACGGGCATTGACCGAGGCTTCGAGGGTGACGTAATCGTAAATGTCCTCATCGATCAGCGCGGAAAATTCCCTGAATTCAGCCAGGCTGAGTTCAGGAATGTCCTTGCCGGTCTCAACGCAGTAACGGACGGTTTTGCCGACCACTTCATGGGCCTGGCGAAAGGGTAGGCCTTTACGGACACAATAGTCGGCGACATCGGTGGCGGTGGAAAAACCACGCGCCGCGGCGATGCGCATGTTGTCCGCTTTGACTTTCATCTGGGCGATCATGTCGGCAAAAACCTTTACGCTCCCCTTGATGGTGTCGATGGTATCGAAGAGCGGTTCCTTATCTTCCTGCATGTCCTTGTTGTAGGCCAGCGGCAGGGATTTCATCAGGGTTAGCAGCGCCATCAGGTTGCCGTAGACGCGCCCGGTTTTCCCTCTGACCAGTTCGGGAACATCCGGGTTTTTCTTTTGTGGCATGATCGAGCTGCCGGTGCAAAAGGCATCGGACAGTTCGATGAAATTGAAATCGGCGCTCGACCAGAGGATCAGCTCTTCGGACAGGCGCGATAGGTGCATCATCAGAATCCCGCCAAAACTGCAGAATTCAATAGCGAAATCGCGATCCGAGACGCTGTCGAGGCTGTTGCGGGTCACGCCGGTGAAACCGAGCTTTCCGCAACCCATTCGCGGTCAATGGGGAAGGTGGTTCCAGCCAGGGCTCCGGCGCCGAGGGGCATGACATTGAAACGAACGCGCAGGTCCTGCAGGCGGCTGATGTCGCGAGCAATCATTTCCCGGTAGGCCAGCATATGATGACTGAACAGTACCGGCTGGGCGGTCTGCAGATGGGTATAGCCCGGCATGATAACATCGAGATTCTGTTCCGCCTGGGCCACCAGGGCAGCTTCCAACCGGGCCAAAAATCCGAGCACGATATCGATCTCATCGCGCAGGTAGAGCCGGATATCAACGGCGACCTGGTCGTTGCGGCTGCGGCCGGTGTGGAGCTTGCCGCCGACCGCGCCGATCCGATCAATCAGTCGGGCTTCGATATTCATGTGGATATCTTCGAGGGCTACGGAAAATTCGATTTTCCCGGCTTCGATGTCGGCCAGAATAGCGTCGAGGCCGGCAATGATCTGTGCTGCTGCGTCCGGTTCGATGATCCCTTGCCGGCCAAGCATTTCAGCATGGGCTTTGGAGCCCGCGATATCATAACGGTACAGGCGCTGGTCGAACTCGATCGAAGCGGTGAATTCTTCGACAAACTTATCGGTCGGTTGGGTGAAACGACCGCCCCACAATTTACTGCTCATTTCTTCTCCGTTGGGAACCCTCCGGCTCCGGTAGTACTGTCCGCACCAGGCGGGGCGCAAAAATCGTTGCGCCCCGACCGGTGCAGGAGGTCATTATTTTTGGGCCAGGCGCTGCATGGCGGCAATGCGCAAACGCAGGGCATTCAGTTTGATAAAACCTTCCGCATCCGCCTGGTTGTACACCTCATCGGCTTCGAAGGTGGCGAAATCGACATTGAACAGGCTGTCAGTGGCGGAGTCACGGCCGACCACCCGGCAATGGCCCTTGTAGAAGCTTGATCCGGGCTTTACCGTTGACAGTTTGCTGGGTCTGGTCGATAAGGGCCTGCAGGGCGATCCGCTCGGGAGCGAACCAGTAACCGTTGTAAACCATATCCGCGTAACGCGGAATCAGCGAATCGCGCAGGTGCATGACCTCGCGGTCCATGGTGATCGATTCGACGGCCCGGTGGGCTTCTTCGAGGATGGTGCCGCCGGGGGTTTCATAGACACCGCGGCTCTTCATGCCGACATAGCGGTTTTCCATCAGATCGACCCGGCCGATGCCGTGCTTACCGCCCAGTTCATTCAGTTTCAGCATCAACTGAGCCGGTGACAGCCGCTCGCCGTTGATGGCGACCGCGTCCCCTTTTTCGAACTCGATTTCGACGTATTCCGGCTGATCAGGCGCGTCTTCCGGAGCGACGGTCAGCACATACATCTCTTTGGGAGCTTCGGTCCAGGGATTTTCCAGGACATCCCCTTCAAAGGAAATATGGAGCAGGTTCCGGTCGGAACTCCAGGGGAACTTTTTGCTGGTCGGCACCGGGATACCGTGTTTCTTGGCATAGGCTTCCAGAGCGGAGCGCTGTTCAGGTCCCATTCCCGCCAGGGCGCGATGACCTTGACCGAAGGATCGAAATGATAATAGGAGATTTCGAACCGAACCTGGTCGTTGCCTTTCCCGGTGGCGCCATGGGAGACCGCGTCAGCTCCTTCCTTGGCGGCGATTTCCATCTGTGCCTTGGAGATCAGCGGCCGGGCGATGGAGGTGCCGAGAAAATAGCGGCCCTCGTAAATGGCATTGGCCCGGAACATGGGGAACACGAAATCACGAGCGAATTCTTCCTTCAGATCGAGGATGTGGCAGGCACTTGCCCCGGTCTGTTTGGCTTTTTCCGGAATATGATCCAGTTCTTCACCCTGACCGAGGTCGGCGGAAAAGGCGACCACTTCACAACCGTATTCCTCGATCAACCACTTGAGGATGATCGATGTATCCAGCCCGCCGGAATAGGCGAGTACCGCTTTTTTGACTTGTCCTTGTTTACTCATTGCTAAGCTCCTTGGTGGTTAGAGCGAACAGCACCGACTCCTGAACTTTTCCGGTGGCCGATTTGGCGAAGCTTCTAACTTCTGGCCGGGTTCGCTCCTCAATTTTAAATCATTCTAGAAAATATTCCGATGAATAGAGACCATTTTACAGTTTGATGACATAGGTATCTGCCATGCGATCATGCAGGCCCTGCTTCTGCTCGTCAAATGCGACCATCAAATAGCCGATCCCGAAGATGATGGCGGCGATGAATTTGGCCGGAATCTCCCGGAACGCAGCCCGGCCGAAACCGATCTGGCTGCCGTTGCGTCTGATCACCTTGATGCGCAGGGCCATTTTCCCAGGGGTTTGGCCGCCATAACCGGTAAAGACGATGTAATAGGCGAAGCTCAGGGCATAACTGAAAATTTGCACCAGCACGGTCAGGCTGCCGACGCTCCCTTCGCTGAAGCCCAGGGAGACGATGCCGGCAAAGGCCAGCACCGCTCCGAGCACAAACTGCAGGGTAAACACAATGATCATATCGACAACCGCGGCAACTAGGCGGATCCAGAAACCGGCCTTGGGGAGTGCCTCGGCTGCAGTGCGCGTTTCACGGACCGGCTGCTCCTCCTGCCCGCCGGTGGTACTCTGGACCGGAGCAGCGTCTTCCTGGCTTGGGAGCGGAAACCCCTGCCCGCATTTGGGACAGGTCACCCGAGAGACTCCCGCGGGGATTTGCTGTTCGGCGACGGTCTTGGAAAATCCGCACCAAGGGCAGGAAATCAGCATTTTAGCGTGCCATCAGGGTGGCCAGGATCGCTTTTTGGACATGCAGGCGGTTTTCCGCTTCATCGAAAATGATCGACTGCGGGCCTTCCATGACCTCATCGGTGATCTCTTCGTCGCGGTGAGCCGGCAGGCAGTGCATGACCACGGCTTCCGGAGCGGCCAGTTGCAGCAGGTCGCTGTTGATCTGGAATCCAGTGAAGGCCTGTTCGCGCTCCTGCTGTTCGGCTTCCTGTCCCATGCTGGCCCAGACGTCGGTGTTCAGGACGTCCGCGCCGGCTGCCGCTTCGCGCGGATCTGCGGTGAGCAGCAGTTTGACCCCGGCCTGACGGGCCTTGGCAATCACTTCGGCGTTGGGCTGATAGTTAGCCGGTGTCGCCACCCGCAGCTCAAAGCCAAAGGTCGCAGCGGCGTTGATCCAGCTGTTCGCCATGTTGTTGCCGTCGCCGATCCAGCAGTATTTGAGGTTGCGATAGTCCTGTTTGTGCTCGATGACGGTGAACAGGTCAGCCATGACCTGGCAGGGATGACAGAGATCGGTCAGCCCGTTGACGATGGGCACATAGCTGTGCTGGGCAAACTCTTCGACCACGGCATGGGAAAAGGTCCGGATCATGATTCCGTCACAGTAGCGCGCCATGACCCTGGCGGTATCCTTGATGGGTTCCCCGCGGCCCATCTGGGTGTTGCCGGAATGCAGGAACAGGGCGTGCCCGCCCAGCTGATACATGCCGACTTCAAAGGAAATCCGGGTTCTGGTCGAGCTTTTTTCGAAAATCATCCCCAGGGTCTGGCCTTCGAGAAGCCGGTGCGGGGTCCCTTCCTTCTGCTTCTGCTTCAGTTCGGCGGTCAGGGTGAAGATCCCTTCCAGGTCTTCCACGGACCAATCGGAAATGGACAGAAAGTCTTTGTTCATTTTATGTCTCCTGATACGGACTTGCAGCGCCCGGGAAAGGCTCTTCCCGGGCGCTGCAGCCATTTAGAATTCAGCTAAAATACCGTCGAGAGTAGTGATCATCTGATCGATTTCAGCGCTGGTCACGATAAGCGGTGGCACAAAGCGCAGGACTGTGCCGACCGTACAGTTGAGCAACAGGCCGCGCTCCAGCGCGGTTTTAACAATGTCGCCACCTTCGATGGTCAGTTGCATGCCCAGAATCAGGCCACGGCCACGCACTTCAGTAATAAAGGGGTACTTATCCTTAAGCAGTTCCAGCTTGCCGCGCAGGTATTCGCCCATGGCCACACAGTTGGCGAGCACACTGCCTTCGAGCAGGACTTTCATGGTGGCGACGGCTGCGGCGGTGACCAGCGGATTGCCGCCGAAGGTCGAGCCGTGCGTCCCCGGCCCGAGGACATCGATATAGGGATTGCGGGCAATCATGGCGCCGATGGGCGGGCCGCCGGCGAGGGCCTTGGCGAGGGTCAGAATATCCGGTTCGATCCCTTCCTGCTGGTAGGCAAAGAGGGTTCCGGTCCGCCCCAGGCCGACCTGGATTTCGTCGAAGATCAAGAGCAGTTCGTGCTCATCGCAGAATTCCCGGACCGCTTTTAAATAACCGGCCGACGGGACATTGACACCGCCTTCCCCCTGAATCGGTTCGAGCATGACCGCGGCGGTTTGTGGGCTGACGGCCGCCTTCAGCGCGTCCAGGTCCCCGTAGGGGATGTATTTGAAACCCGGGCTCAGCGGGCTGAACCCATGCTGGATTTTTTCCTGGCCGGTGGCGCTCAGGGTGCCCAGGGTGCGGCCGTGAAAAGAGGCCTTGGCGGTGAGGATTTCAAAGCGCTGGCCGGCATATTTTTCCGCACAGTATTTGCGAGTCAGTTTGATAGCCGCTTCATTGGCCTCGGCTCCCGAGTTGCAGAAGAACACCCGGTCGCCAAAGGAGTTGGCACAGAGCAACTCGGCCAGTTCGATCTGACTTGGGATATGGTAATAATTGGAACAGTGAATCAGGGTGGCGGCCTGTTCCTGCAGCGCCTTGACCACGGCCGGGTGGCAGTGTCCCAGGTTGTTGACCGCGACCCCGGCGAGAAAATCGAGGTAGCGGTTACCATCGATGTCGGTCAGCCAGCAACCTGCACCGCTGGCGGCGACGATCGGATACCGGCCGTAGGTTTTGGCGACATGGGCGAGGCCCCGATCGATCCATGCTTGTGACGTCTTCATCCGTTGTACCTCGCTACGGCCGTACCGATGCCTTTGTCGGTAAAAATTTCCAGCAGGCAGGCATGCTCCATCCGCCCGTCGATGATATGGGTTTTTGCGACCCCTTCTTCCACGGCATCCACGCAGCAGTTCACTTTGGGGATCATGCCGCCGGAAATGGTGCCGTTGTTGATCAGGTCGGGAACCCGTTGAATATCGATGGTCGAAATCAGCTTGCCCTCTTTGTCTTTAACCCCTTCGATATCGGTCAAAAGGATCAGCTTTTCCGCTTCCAGCGCTCCGGCGATCTTGCCTGCGACCAGGTCGGCGTTGATGTTGAACGTTTCCCCGTTCAGGCCGCTGCCGATAGGAGCGATCACCGGAATGAAGTTGCTTTTCTCCAGGGCGTTAATGATATTGGGATCGACGGCTTCAACCTCGCCGACCATACCGATATCGATAATTTCCGGGGTCAATGTCTCCGGATTGATGGCGGTCATTTCCAGTTTGCGGGCGCGAATCAGGCCTCCGTCCTTGCCGGTGATCCCGACCGCTTTGCCGCCATAGCGGTTGATGTTGGCGACGATCTCTTTGTTGACTTTACCGCCGAGCACCATCTCCACCACATCCATGGTGGCGCTGTCGGTGACCCGCATCCCCTGGACAAAGCGGCTCTCAATCTTCATGGCGTCGAGCACTTTGCCGATCTGCGGTCCGCCGCCGTGGACGACCACCGGGTTGAGCCCGATATATTTCATCAGAATGATATCGCGGGCGAACCCCTCCTTGAGTTTTTCATCGACCATGGCGTTGCCGCCGTATTTGATAACGATGGTCTTACCGTAGAAACGCTTGATCCAGGGGAGCGCCTCCATCAGTACATTGGCTTTTCCAATCAATTCCTGCATAGCTCAGATCCTGTATGCACCCTTTCGGCGGACTCATTGGCCGTGGCCGAAGGCGGGCGCTTGAATATCTGTCAAGATTCAGCAGGCTTTGCGCTGGAGTCCCGGTTTGCTCTGACCCCATAGGGCAGGTTCCGGTCCGCGCTGAAGGTGTTGAACCCGGCAGACAGAATTAAAGAATATAACGCGACAGATCTTCGTCCTTGCTGATCTCCGACAATCGTCGTCGGACCTCCTCGGCGCTGATCCGGATATCCTCCTGAGACAGCTCAGGCGCCGAAAAAGACAGCTCTTCGAGGAGTTTTTCCATGATCGTGTGGAGGCGTCGGGCACCGATATTCTCGGTCCGGTCGTTGACCATTTTGGCCATCCTGGCGATTTCCCGGATCGCTTCGTCGTCAAATGCGAGGCTGATCCCTTCGGTCTTCATCAGCTCTTTGTACTGTCGGATCAGGGCGTTTTTTGGTTCGGTCAGGATACGATAAAAATCGTCCTCGCCAAGGCTGTCCAGTTCGACCCGGATCGGGAACCGTCCTTGCAATTCCGGAATCAGATCCGCGGGTTTGGCGATATGAAAGGCCCCGGCCGCAACGAACAGGATGTGGTCGGTTTTGACCGCGCCATGCTTGGTGTTGACCGTACTCCCTTCGACAATGGGCAGGATGTCCCGCTGCACGCCTTCGCGGGAGACTTCCGGACCGTGAACCCCTTCACGACTGGCGATCTTGTCGATCTCGTCGATAAAAATGATCCCGTTCTGCTCGGTACGTTCCCGGGCCAGGGTGGTCACGTTTTCCATGTCGATGAGTTTCTCGGCTTCTTCTTCAATAAGCAGCTGCCGGGCCTCGCTGACTTTGACCCGCTTGCGCTTGGTGTTTTTAGGCAGCAGGTTACCGAACATCTCCTTGATGTTCATCCCCAGCTCTTCATTGCCCTGCGGGCTGAAGACACCCATGGTCGGAATGCTGCTGACCTGGGTTTCGATCTCCACAAAGCGCTCATCCAGTTCGCCCATGCGCAGCAGTTTGCGAAGCCGGTCGCGGGTATGCTGGCGCTGTTCCTGTTTGTCGGGAGAGCGGTCGGTTTCCCCGGGCAGCAACAGGTCAAGCAGTTTCTCTTCTGCGTTGGCCTCGGCTTTGATGCGCATTTTCCGGGTTTCTTCCTCTTTGACCATGTTGATGGCCAGCTCGAGCAGGTCACGGACCATGCTTTCGACATCACGGCCGACATAGCCGACCTCGGTAAATTTGCTGGCTTCGACCTTGATAAAGGGAGCCTGGGCCAGTTTGGCCAGCCGCCGGGCGATTTCGGTTTTGCCGACCCCGGTCGGACCGATCATGATGATGTTTTTCGGGGCGATCTCGTCGCGCAGCTCGGCCGGGACCTGCTGGCGCCGCCAACGGTTACGCAAGGCGACAGCAACGGCGCGTTTGGCGTCATTCTGGCCGATAATATAGCGATCCAGTTCGGAAACGATTTCTCTCGGGGTGAAATTTGTCACGCAAGAACCTCAACAGCAATACGGTCATTGGTATAGATACAGATATCAGCGGCGATGTGCAGCGCTTTCTCGACGATCTGGTCGGCACTCAGCTCGGAATTCTCAACCAGGGCGCGCGCTGCAGCCAAGGCAAAACTGCCGCCTGAACCGATAGCGGCGACTCCGTCATCCGGTTCGATGACGTCACCGGCTCCTGAAATCACCAGAGTCGCTTCAGCATCAGCCACAATCAGCAGGGCTTCCAGACGGCGCAGGACCCGATCGGTTCGCCAGTCCTTGGCCAAAGCCACGGCTGCCCGCGGCAGGTTACCGCGAAACTCCTGCAGCTTGGCTTCAAACTTTTCGAACAGAGTAAAGGCATCCGCAGTGCTGCCGGCGAACCCTGCCAGGATGCGGTCCTGATAGAGCCGGCGGATTTTACGGGCGCCATGTTTCATGACCGTATTGCCGAGGCTGACCTGACCGTCACCAGCCAGGGCGACTTTACCGTTATGTCTGACGCAACAGATCGTGGTTCCTTTAAACAATGGTTTTCTCCGCAGTGTTCGGGCGCTTTGCCCGGTTGGTGGAAAGACGAAAGATAACATAAAAAAGGAGGTATAAAAAAGAGCTTAAAGCGAGGTTTTGGGGTGATTTGTAAATTTTGTTCGCCAGGAAATGCCTCCTGTCTGGTGTGGTTGGCTCATTTGGGCCGCCGGATAAAACCCCGGGGCAGACCGGGCCGGGCAGGCCGAACGTAGACAGTGGCAAAAAGGTCTGGAATTGGGGTAGCGAACTAACCGTATGGGACACTAGGCCGGTAAGGGGAAGGCAATGGTCGCGGTTGTTCCCTGTTGCGCTTGACTGTCAATATAAAGCTGTCCGTTCATGCTGCGAATAAAATCACGAGCATAATAGAGCCCCAGGCCAAACCCTCTGACCTGGCCGGTATGCTCCGGGTCAACCTGGTAGAATTTGTTGAAAATTTTGGTTAATTCCTTTTGGGGAATGCCGATGCCGGTATCCTTGATACGGAGAATGATGCGATCACCTGCCACCTCGCCGGTCAAGGAGATGGAGCCGCCATCCGGGGTAAACTTGATGGCATTGTCGAGCAGCGCACGAATAGCGAAGTTGATGCGTTGCGGATTGAGTAGCACCGGTTTGTCCGGAAGGCTCTCCAGGTTGATGTGAAATGCGATATGGCGGCCCGCCGCGGCCGGTCCCAGAGCCAGAGCGACCTGATCGGCAATTTTTCGCAAATCGAGTTTTTCCAGCGGCAGGTCTTCGTCGGTCAAGGTCGCTTCACTGAAATAGAGCAGATCCTGGATCAGCTGTTCGAGATGAACCGTCTCGACCTGGACCATGCTGACCATCTGTTGAAAATCCGCGTCATTGGGGCTTTCGATGCCGTCGGCGATATTCTGGATGAACAGGGATATGGCCGTAGCCGGGGTTTTCAACTTATGGGAAATCAGCCCGAGGAAATCGCTTTTCAGCTTGTCGGTCCGCTTCAGAGCGGCCAACTCTTCGCGAATCTCCTGTTTTTCCAAGACCTTACTGACCGTGGTGCTGAGTTGAAGGATATTGATCGGCTTGTTGATGAAGTCGTCGGCACCGGCTTTGAGCGCGTCCAGAATCAGCTCTTTGTCAGAATAGCCGGTCATCAGGATGACCGCCAGGTCGGGGCGCTGCTGTTTGATCCGCTGCAGCAGCTCCAGTCCGCCGAGTCCCGGCATGATGACATCGCTGAGAACGACATCCACTTCGGAGTTTTCGAGAATTTTTAACGCTTCCAGACCGTTTTCCGCCAACAGGATATGGTAGGTATACAAAGCGCTGGCACAGAGTTCGCGGATGATCGGCTCATCATCGACGATCAGCAGGCTCTTGTGGTCTTTTTTGCCAAATGCAGTATCCATCAGTCCAACTCGACTAGGTTATTGAAAAAGTTCATCCGGCGACTTTTTCAAGCCCGGTAGGAAAACATCGATTTTCCCAACCTCACAAAAACAACAACTTGCCGTGGCGGAGCATTGTTTTTGCCGACCACTCCTTGTGCTTCTTGACTTTTTCACCAGTTTGTTATCGCCCGCCGCCCTTTGTCATATGCTTTGCACGGGAACCATCCGGCCGGTTGAAAGCATTGAGAGTGGGGGATTTCTGCGGAAACAGCACGATGAAAGACAGTATAACAAGCTGGTTGAATATTTGTTGCCGGGGACGAATCATTTTAAAAAAACACCGCTTTGCAGCCAGGCTGCAAAGCGGTGCCGTTGCCAACAGGGGATGTTCAAGCCAGCATTTTTTTGAGTTGTTCCGGAGCCGCCTGAAGCAGGGCCTCTATCTTGGCGGTGTCCGGGCCGCCGGCCTGGGCCAGCTCCGGCCGGCCGCCACCACGGCCGCCGACAATTTCCGCCAGCGGTCGAATCAGGTCACCGGCTTTGACCCGACCGGTCAGGTCTTTGGTCACTGCCACCAGCAGCGCGACTTTGTCCCCGGCATCGGAGACCAGCACCAGCACTCCGGAACCGAGCTTATCGCGCAGTTGGTCGGAAAATTCCCGCAGTCCCTTGCCGTCACTGCCGGGAACCTTGACGGCCAGCAGCTTGATGTCGCCGACCAGTTGGGCCTGATCGATCAGCTCCCCGCTCCGCTCGGCATTGATCTTGGCCTGCAGTTGTTCCAGTTCTTTTTCCAGTTCCCGTTGATGTTCAAGCAGTTTGCCAAGGCGTGTTTCCAGTTGCTGGGGATCACTTTTGACCATTTCGGCGAGATGCAGCAGGGTTTTCTGCTGCTGCTGCACCAGGTCGAGGGCTGCCTGGCCGGTGACCGCTTCAATCCGGCGGACGCCGGCGGCGATCCCGCCTTCGCTGAGGATTTTAAACAGCCCGATATCCCCGGCGGCCTGGGCGTGGGTTCCGCCGCATAATTCCATACTGTAATCGCCGACCGAGATCACTCTGACCTCGGTGCCGTATTTTTCACCGAACAGGGCCATGGCGCCGGCTTTTTTTGCGTCGTCGGCGGACATCTGCTCTGTGTTGACCTGGGCGTTGACACGAATCTGCCGGTTGACTTCGGCCTCGATCTGGCTCAGCTCTGCGGCTGACACCGGGGAAAAATGGGTGAAGTCAAAACGCAACCGTTCCGGGGTGACCAAAGAACCGGCCTGCTTGATGTGATCGCCGAGCTGGTTCTGCAGGGCAGCCTGCAGCAGGTGAGTCGCGGTGTGATTGATGACAATCCGCTGACGGCGTTCCGCGTCGACGCTGATGGTGGCCTGGTCGCCGGTCTTGATGGCGCCGGTGACCACCTCGCAGAGGTGAACATACAGGTCGGGCAGCGGTTTCTTGGTGTCGATGATGGTCAGTTTTGCCGCCGCGGTCTCTATTTGGCCGGTATCGCCGACCTGGCCGCCCGATTCACCGTAACAGGGGGTGGCCGAAGTGATGACTTCCACGGTTTCCCCGCAGGCCGCTTCAGTCACCGGTTGCCCCTGGCGGAGCAGGGCGAGGACTTGGCCCTGATCGGTCAGTTTCAGGTAGCCGCTGAATTCGCTGCGCACTCCCTGGTCAACCAGTTGTTTGTAAATTCCGGAGATGGCTTCTTCCCCGGAGCCTTTCCAATGCTCGCGGGCCTTGGCGCGCTGCGCTTCCATGCAGCGTTCGAAGCCTTCTTCGTCAAGGCGATAGCCGTCTTTTTCGACGATGTCGGCGGTCAGATCAAGGGGGAAGCCGTAGGTGTCATAGAGTTTGAAGACCGTTTCCCCGGGGATGACCTGCTGGCCGGCAGCGGCCAGCCCGGCGATTTCGTCCTGGAGAATACGCAGGCCGTTGCCGAGGGTCTGGATAAAACGTTCTTCTTCATTCTGGACCACCTTGGCGACAAACTCCTTACGGCCGGCTTCCTCGGGATAAGCGCTGGCCATGGATTCGAGCACAAAAACGCTGGTCTTGAACAGCACCGGGTCTTCAAACCCGAGCATCTTGGCGTGGCGCATGGCGCGCCGCATGATCCGCCGCAGGACATAGCCGCGCCCCTCGTTGCTGGGCAGCACTCCATCGGCAATAAGATAAGCGGTTGCCCGACTGTGATCGGCCATGACCCGCATGGAGACATCGTCTTCATCATTCTTGCCGTAGGTCTTGCCGGCCAACTGCTCGATATAGCTGATGATGTTGCGCAGCAGGTCGGTGTCGTAATTGGAGAGCACGCCCTGCATGACCGTGGTGATCCGCTCCAGACCCATGCCGGTATCGACCGCGGGGCGGGGCAGGGGGATCAGGGTGCCGTCGTCCTGGCGATCGAACTGCATGAAGACATTATTCCAGATCTCCATATAGCGGTCGCAGTCGCAGCCGA
The DNA here is from genome assembly GCA_963668145.2 of Geopsychrobacteraceae bacterium. Lineage (GTDB taxonomy): Bacteria > Desulfobacterota > Desulfuromonadia > Desulfuromonadales > Geopsychrobacteraceae > Seleniibacterium. The sequence continues at coordinate 150,366 of CAXXJU010000018.1, read as the reverse complement.
CCGTACAGTCCGGGGATCCGCAGCTCAGCTCAGGGCCGTTGTCATAGAAAATCTCCGAACAGGGGCCGCAGGGGCCGGTGTCGCCCATCTGCCAGAAATTGTCTTCCTCGAAGCGGAAAATGCGCTCCCGCGGAATCCCTTCCTGATGATGCCAGATGTCGGCCGCTTCATCGTCGTCGGTATAAACGGAGACGTAAAGTCTGGATTTGTCGAGGCCGAGATCGACGGTGAGAAACTCCCAGGCAAAGGCGATGGCTTCCTTTTTGAAGTAGTCGCCGAAGGAGAAGTTGCCGAGCATTTCAAAGAAGGTGTGGTGGCGTGCGGTGCGGCCGACATTTTCCAGGTCGTTGTGCTTGCCGCCGGCGCGAACGCATTTCTGCGAGGTGGTGGCACGGACGTAGTCGCGTTTTTCCGCGCCCAGAAAGCAGTCCTTGAACTGGTTCATCCCGGCGTTGGTAAACAGCAGGGTGGGGTCGTTGTGGGGAACCAGGGAGGAGGAGGGCACAATCCTGTGGTCTCGCTGTTCAAAAAACTTTAGAAAACGGGCACGAATTTCATTACCGGTGAGCATTGCCAGGGACCTTTCTGTTACTGATTTATATCGCGATTCTTAACTGAATTAGTTGTCGTCCTGAAACGGCCCTTTTCCGCCATGGCGGTGTCAACCTGTGGGCTTATGTTGTGCGGCGTAAAGAACTACGCCTCCGCATAAGCCCTTGATTTCCTTGCCGCAACGAAAAATTGCTCGTTTCCAATCTGAAAACTTATGGGTTGGCATCCGGAAACTCCGGATGCCAACCCATAAGTCGCAGCTGAATGAGGGATGATAATCGAAATAGCGCGGATTGAAAAGGGTTTTGTCCCGGTCTCCACCGCCTGCGGAAAACCTCAGCGCCAGAGCTGTTCGATGAGCTCGGTCGTTTTCCGAAACATCGCCTGGGAACGATTGCTTTTTAACATGCCGATCTGGAGCGGCACCAGGAAGCTTTCCTGCTCCCAGATGGTCACGTCGGCCTGGGAACTGACGTCACGGGCGTCGTCTTCACGCAGGATTCCGACCCCTTGGCCATCAATGATCAGCTCTTTGATGACGCTTTCGTCCATGGCGTCGATAGCGTGGTTCGGGGTCAACTGCTCTTCCGCCATGCGGCGCAAAACTGTGCCGTAAAACGGGCAATCGTAGACCGACCAGATCCACGGCAGCTGCGCCAGCAACGGCCAGTCCAGGGAACCTGTTCCCGGCTTTAACAGCTGGTTGGGGATGACGATGCGCAGCCGACACTGACTGATCAGGTGGGTGGAGATGTCCGGAGCCTGGTTATCACCGAAGAAAAAGCCGATATCGATCAGTTTATCGCGCAGCATGGCTGTGGTGTGGATGGTCTGACTGGAGACGAAGAAAAACTCACTACGGGGAAAGTGGTTTTTCAGGACCCGGCTCAACCGGCTGACCTGGAGAAATTTGCCATGGGTGTTGATACCGATTTTAAATGCCCGGGTAGTGCGGCCGCTTAACTGCCGGGCCTTTTCCTGAAAGGTATCAACCTGGCTGAGGATGGCCATGGCATGGGAGTAGAGAATCCGCCCCTGTTCAGTGAGTTCCATGCCCTCTGAGGTGCGGATGAATAGTTGCAGAGCAAGCCGATCTTCCAGGACCTTGATCTGGTGGGACAGGGCGGACTGACTGATGAAGAGCGCGTCCGCAGCTTTACGTAAATTGCCGGTTTCGACGATCCGGACAAAGGATTTTAGCTGGTTGAGTTCCATATCCTGTTCGATTTTAACGAACGCTTCCTTCATTTTTTTGCGCTGGAAATTTAGAGTGATTCATGTACTTTAAGTCTATTTTCAGGGCAAGAGCAAGCTTTTCGTTGTTCCAAAATTCCGAAGGAGATTCCTGCTGATGGCGAGCCAACCTACCCCCCAGCTCGGGCCGGTTCTGTTAAGTGGATTGATCATTGGGCCGATTCTGGGTTCGGGGATTATCATTCTGCCGCCGCTGGCCTACCGAACCGCCGGAGACTGGGCCCTGCTGGCCTGGCTGTTGATCATCCTGGCGGGATTCGGTTTCGCGCTGGTGTTCGGCCGGTTGAGCCTGCTTTATCCCGGCCCGGCCGGCGTGACCACCGCCATTGGCGTTGCCTTCGGTGAGCGGGTCAAGCTGCTGACCTCCCTGTACCTGACTGGTGCGGTGCTGTTCGGCCCGGTTGCGGTGATGCTGACGGCGGCCACCTACCTGTGTCCGGGCAGTCCCCATACCAACTGGATTGCCGGAGGCCTGCTGCTGATCTGTGCGGTCTTGCTGTTACGCGAACTACGCCATATCAGCCGCATCGGCCTGGTCTGTTCGTCGCTGGCCGCGCTGATCCTGGTGACCGGCGGTCTGGATACCCTGCTGATGCACCGGGCTCCGTTGGCAGTCTTGTCCTCCTTTGATCCGCCGGCCTTCGGCTATGCTCTGTTATTATTGTTCTGGACCATTGTCGGATGGGAAGTGATCGGCAATTACAGCGGTGAGGTGCGTCATCCGCAGCGGACGATCATGGTTGCCGTCAAAAGCTCGGCGGCAGTCATCGGCGTGATCAGCCTGATTGTCGCTGCCGCAGTGCAATATGGCGACCCCGGAATTTATCCCCAGACCGGGCAGGTGACCCGGATTATCGTCCCTCTCTACGGTGGAGCCAGCGGTCTGCTCATGGGCGGGCTGACTCTGGCGCTTTGCACCACCACCTGCCTGCTGTTTGTCGGCGGTGTCGCTCGGCTGATAGCGGCATTGGCGGCGGAAGGTTGGTTGCCGGTGTTGCTGGCCCGGCGCAGCAGCACGGGGGCTCCCGTTTATGCCCTGACGTTGCTGACCATCGCGCATTTAGCCACCTTGGGACTGGTTGAGGCCGGCTGGGTCGGAATTGAGCAACTGGTGGCCTTTGCCGACGGATTTTTTCTCGCCAATGCGACCATCGGGCTGCTGGCCGCGTACGGGCTGATTGCTTGCCGCTGGGTCCGGCTGACCGCTGCTGCGTTGGGTTGTTTTTTTGTGGTGGTCTTCTGCCATTCACCGCTGTGGGTGATTGTGACGGTGCTGGCTGTTGCGGGTTATTTTTTGGTGCGGCGCAGGCCCGGCCCAAAAGCGCCAGCCCTGTAACCATCGAGAGAAATCGAGAAAAGCGTTTTTACCGACTTTCAGCAGGGCACTGAGCGGCAGTGTCTTTGCCGGCCCAGCCATGGCCTTGGCAGGCCGTTGTGCAACTGTTTACCAGAGAGGAGCTGTTATGATGAATCCGGTCCTTGTGTTGATTGACCTGCAGAACGATTATTTTCCCGGCGGGACCATGGAGCTGATCGGCATTGACGCGGCGGCGGTCCGGGCGGCCAAGGTGCTGAAGTATTGGCGCGACCAGGGCTGGCCGGTCATCCATATCCAGCATATCTCCAACCGCCCCGGAGCCACTTTTTTCCTGCCCGGGACCAGCGGAATGGAGATCCATGACAGTCTCAAACCGCTGCCAACGGAACCGGTGCTCACCAAAAACTATCCGAACGGTTTTCGGGACACCGCTTTGTTGGAACGCCTGCAGGCCTTGGCTGCGGAAAAATTGTTTGTCTGCGGGGCCATGACCCATATGTGCATCGATTCGACGGTGCGGGCGGCGTTTGATTTTGGCTTCTCCTGTACCCTGATCAGCGATGCCTGTGCGACCCGTGACCTGGTTGCGTTGTCCGGGGAGACGGTTCCGGCAGCGGCGGTTCAGCAGGCCTTTCTCGCCGCCCTCGGCAGTGTCTTTGCCAAACTGGTGACCAGTGAAGAGCTACTGGCGGATTTTTAGCCGGGTGTTAAAGACGTCTATCTCTGGGCTCGACAGACGGTTTATAACAGCCTGTGCGCATGGGGCGGGCTTCAGGACCAATCGCCGTCGCGCAGGACGGCAAAGATCAGCTCAAGGGGGAAACCGCGGCGTTGCAAATAGCCGACCACCCGGCGGCGTTCGCGGTCACTGGCCTGCGCATAGTCGAAATCGGCAAAGCGCCTGCCGAGTAGTTCCCGGAGGATGGTTTCCGGCGGCAACTCCGCGCTGACGGTTTCCCAGGCTTCCTGGGCAAGGGCTTCCGGAATGCCGCGCTGCTTGAGGTCGAGGAGAATTTTCCGGCCGACCCCTTTGCCGCTGCGAACCAGGCTGCGTGTCCGCGCTAACGCATAGCGTCGGTCGTTGAGATAATCGTAGTCCAGGCATTTGTCGATGGCCTGGTCGATAGCCGCAACGGAAAAGCCGAACCGGGCCAGTTTTTGGCGCAATTCGGCTTCGCTCATATCCCGGCCGGAGAGTATCCGGACCGCGCTAACGAACGGATCAGAAGCGTTCGATTTCGACCTGGTCATCCTTGTCCGGCTCTGCTTGGTGCTCGGTGTGCTTCCCTTCCTCTTCCTTGCCGCGCTCAAAATCGCTCCAGGAGGTGTCGGAGGTTGAATCGATGCCGGAGAACTTGAGTTTGAAGTCGTCCGGATTGGAGCTTTGCCGTAGCGCCTCCTCATAGCTGATGACCTTCCGTTTGACCAGATCCATCAGTGCCTGGTCAAAGGTCTGCATGCCGTAGGTGGTATAGCCCTGGGCAATGGCATCGCGCAGTTGTGAGGTCTTCTCGCGGTCATCGATCAGTTCACGGACCCGGGCGGTGGAAATCATGACTTCGACCGCGGCAACCCGTCCCTGGCCTTCGATGCGCGGAATCAGCCGTTGGGAAATGACCCCCTTGAGGACATTGGCGAGCTGCAAGCGAATATGCCGCTGCTGGTGCGGGGGAAACATGGAGATGATTCGCGAGATGGTTTCCGGGGCATCGATGGTGTGCAGGGTCGACAGGACCAGATGCCCGGTCTCGGCAGCAGCCAGCGCTGTTTCGGCGGTTTCCAGGTCGCGCATTTCGCCGACCAGAATGACATCCGGATCCTGGCGCAGAGCGCTTTTCAGGGCCGGAGCAAAGCCAACAGTGTCGAAGCCGACTTCGCGCTGGTTGATGATGCATTTACGATCACGATGGAGGTATTCGATGGGATCCTCAACCGTGACGATGTGGGCCGTGCGGTTACTATTGATATGATCGATCATCGCCGCCAGGGTGGTCGATTTGCCGGTTCCGGTCGCGCCGGTGACCAGCACCAGGCCGCGCTGCTCCTGGGCAATCTTTTTCAGCACCGCAGGCATGGTCAGATCATCAAGGGTGGCAACCTTGAACGGAATCGCCCGGAAAACCGCTGAAACCGAGTTGCGCTGCATGAACACGTTGACCCGGAAACGGCCGAGTCCCGGCACCCCGTAGGCAAGGTCGACCTCACAGTATTCCTCGAACTTGGCGCGCTGGCGGTCGTTCATGAGGGCTTCGCACATGCTGCGCACCGCCTCTGAGGTCAGGCGTGGGGCCTTGGGCAGCGGTCGCAGGTTGCCGTCGATCCTGAACACCGGTGGAAGACCGGCCTTGATATGGATATCCGAGGTGTTCGACTTCAGTGCCATTGCCAGTATGTCGTTCAGATTCATAGCCCCACCCTGTTTAACTTTTCAATTCAGAGGTTAGTGATAACTTACGACTTGCTACAAACTCCCGCCATCGTTTCGGCGCAGGCTCGGCAGCAATCCGGGTTCTACAACTCCTATATTCCTCTCAGTCTTCCGCAGCAGACGAGACCACCGGTTTTCCTTCTCCGATGCCGTAGAGTTCCCGCAGCGAGGCTTCGATCTCATCGGTCATTTCCGGATGCTCTTTGAGGTATTGTTTGGCGTTTTCACGCCCCTGGCCGACCCGTTCCCCTTTATAGGAGAACCATGAGCCGCTTTTTTCGACCAGGTCGTTATCAACCCCGAGGTCGAGAACATCTCCTTCGCGGGATATGCCAACACCATACATAATATCAAATTCAGCCTGTTTAAACGGTGGAGCGACCTTGTTTTTGACAACTTTGACCCGGGTTCTGCCACCGACCACGTCCTGGCCCTGTTTGAGGGAAGCGATGCGGCGGATATCGAGTCTGACCGACGCATAAAATTTGAGCGCATTGCCGCCGGTGGTGGTTTCCGGGTTGCCGAACATGACGCCGATTTTCATGCGGATCTGGTTGATAAAAATAATGCTGCAGTGCGATTTACTGACGATGCCGGTCAGTTTGCGCAGTGCCTGGGACATGAGTCGGGCCTGCAGTCCCATGTGGGAGTCGCCCATTTCTCCTTCGATTTCAGCGCGCGGGGTCAACGCGGCGACCGAGTCGACCACCAGCACGTCAATAGCGCCGCTGCGCACCAGCATCTCGGTGATTTCCAGAGCCTGTTCGCCAGTGTCTGGCTGGCTGACCAGCAGGTCGTCGGCTTTGACGCCGAGGTGTTGGGCATATTGGATATCCAGGGCATGTTCGGCATCGACGAATGCGGCAACCCCGCCTTTTTTCTGAACTTCGGCAACGATATGCAAGGCCAGGGTGGTTTTCCCCGAAGACTCCGGCCCGAAAATTTCTATGATCCGGCCTTTGGGAACGCCACCGACCCCGAGCGCCAGGTCAAGGCTGAGTGCGCCGGTCGAAATGGTCTCCACAGCCGGAACCTGGTAGTCTGAGCCCAGGCGCATAATGCTGCCCTTGCCGAACTGTTTTTCAATCTGGCCCATGGCAAGTTCCAAGGCGCGGTTGCGGTTTTCATCTGACATGTTTTCCTCCAGTGGGTTTGGCGTTTTGACTTAACATTCCTGCACTCCCCATATTGTCCTCTTTTGCTGTGACATAAAAAGACACAGCGGACGTTTTTTGGGCGTTCTCCGGAGCTCAGCCGGCCTTCTTGCTTAAAGCCAGAGATTAAAGGTTTTTCAAACAGCTGTCGAGTGGTTATTCTGCAGCCGCCGGGGGGGCCGGATTCAGTTGCTGTAAAGCATAGCGGCGCAGCCATTCCAGCGCCATGTAGGCACTCATTTTCTGAACCTGCCCCCGATCCCCGCTGAAATGATAGCGCTTGACATGAATCCCTTCCCCGCCGGCCAGGGCCAGAAACACGGTTCCGACCGGTTTGTCCGGGCTGCCGCCATCCGGACCGGCAATCCCGGTAATGGCCAGGGTAATGTCGGTTCTGCTGCTCCGCCTTAAGCCGCCGGCCATGGCCCGGGCGCACTGCTCGCTGACCGCTCCGTACTGTTGCAGAACCTGCTCCGGAACGCCGAGCCAGGCCATTTTGGCCGAGTTGGCATAGGTCACACCGCCGCGCTCAAGAAACGCCGAGGCCCCCGCTTCGCTGGTCAGCAGGCTGGCCAGCAGACCGCCGGTACAGGATTCGGCCAAGGACAGGGTCAGCCCCGCCTGAATCAGCAGCTTGCCGACGTTGCCAGCCGGAGTCTCCTCGTTGCGGGCGAGCAGGTGATTGCCGAGGCTTTTCAGCAGCAGCGCTTCGGCCTGGTCGAGTTTTTGTGCGCCATCCTCGCCATAGGCTTTCAGCTTCAACAGGACCAGCGGAAATTCCAGGCCGAAGGCAACCTCCACCCCTTCCGGCAGTTCACGGTAAGGAATCAGCCGGTTGACCCGCGGCTCGGGCAGGCCGAACAGCTTGAAGGTGCGTTGCTGGAGCGGGTTGCTCTGCGGGATCTCCTGCTGCAGCAGGGGCAGGACTTCCCGTTCAAACATGGCCTTCATCTCCGTCGGCACCCCGGGCAGGAAAAACAGCTCGCACTGACCGTGCCGCAGCCGGAAGCCGGGGGCGGTGCCGAGGCTATTGGTCAGCGGTACGGCCTGTTGCGGCAGCAGCGCCTGGCGCTCGTTGCTCGGTTCCATGGTGCGGTTGCGCCGGGCGAACCAGTCGCGGATCATGGCCATCGCCTCTTCATTGATGACCAGGGCCTGCTGAAAGGTGCGGGCCGCGGCGCGGGCGGTGAGGTCATCCCGGGTTGAACCGAGCCCGCCGGTGACAATGACAAAACGGACATGAGCGGCGAGATAATTGAGGGCCGCCATGATCTCTTTTTCCTGGTCCGGAACCGCCAGGCTGCAGCGCAGCCGATAGCCGCAGCGGGAGAGGATTTCGGCGATGGTGCTGGTATTGGTGTCGGTCAATTCGCCGTTGAGCAGCTCGTCCCCGGTGGTCAGTACGGCAATATCGAAATTGGACATGGTGGACTCCTGACCGCTCAGCCGAACAGGGCCAGGCCGAGGCGCAGTAAAATGAGGGCGTAGATGCCGGCCACGACATCGTCCAGGGTGACCCCGAGGCCGTTTTTCCACTCCCGGTCGAACCAGCTGGCCGGAAACGGCTTGTAGATATCGAACAGGCGGAAGCAGAAGAACCCGGCTATGGCAATCCCCCAGCTGAAAGGCAAAAATGCGGTGGTGACCAGGTATCCGGCCAGTTCGTCAATGACGATGCGGCCATCGTCCGGCTCCTGGTAGTGTTTCCCCGCCAGATCGCAGATTTTGCAGCTCAGCAGAATGACGGCCAGCAGCGCCAGGGCCTGGAGTGGCGCATTGAGCCGGGAGATAAGATAGTAACAGGGGATTCCCAGCAGGGTGCCGAAGGTGCCGGATGCCACCGGGGCATAGCCAAGGCCGGCGTTGCTGGCCAAAAACAGGGTCAGCCAGGGCGTTTTGCGGTTGCTTGGGGACGGTTCACTCATGGCCGTCTCCCGGCGCGTTCAGATCGAGTTTGGCATAGGCGGTCTCTTCGACGATGCGGTAAACCTGCTGGAGCGGTTGGCCGCTTTGCCGCGCCAGCTCCCGGCAGTCATCATATTCAGCGGTCAGGCGCAGAAATTGTGTCCCGGAAAAGAGCAGTTTGACCCGCGCCTGGCCCAGTTCCGTCTGCACGGTGCTGCTGCGGCGGTTGAGCCGGTAGCGTTGCTGCAGGGAGCCGCGTACCCCGATAGCACTGCTTTCCCTCATGATCAACTGGGCCAGCTGCTCGGCCTGAGGTGGCCGACAGACCACGGTCAGCAGGTTGCCCGGGCGGTTTTTCTTCATCTGCAGCGGCGAATAACCGGCATCCAGCGCGCCGGCCGCGAGCAGTTGTTCCAACAGATTGCCGAGGACTTCCGGAGTGCTGTCATCAATATGGGTTTCCAGGACCTGGACGCTGTCCTGCTCGGGCAGGGCAGCGACGTTTTCAAAGAGGATGCCGCGCAGCAGGTTGGGGCGATCTTCCAGCTCCCAACCGCCGACCCCGTAGGCCGTCGCTCCGAGGGGCAAGGCGGGCAGGGGGCCAAACTCGGCGATCTCGGCGGCGATGGTTGCACCGGTCGGTGTGACCAGCTCCTGGCCAATCCCGCTGTCGTAAACCGGTTTGCCACGGAGGATCTCCAGGGTTGCGGGGGCGGGTAGTGGCAGCGCGCCATGGGCGCAGCGGGACATGCCGCGTGACAGCGGCAACGGGGCGCAGCGAACGCTGGTGATGCCCAGCAAATGCAGGGCAATGGCTGCGCCGGTCAGATCGACAATGGCGTCGATCGCCCCGACTTCGTGAAAATGGACCTGGTCGATGGCGATCCCGTGAACTTTGGCCTCGGCCTCACCCAGGCGGCGGAAGAACTTGCGCGCCAGTTGGCTGATCGGTGCGGCCAGGGTACTGGCCGCCAGCAGCTGATCGATATCACTCCAATGGCGATGATGATGAGTTTCCGCGCAGATGACCTGGCAGCGGCAGCCTTCGATGCCGTGGCGCTGTTCGCGGGAAATTTTCAGCTCAAAGCCGGAGATCGGTAACTTGGCAAGTTCCTGCCTGAGTTGGTCGGGGTCCAGGCCGAAATCGAGCATCAGACCCAGAAACATGTCTCCGGAAATACCGGAAAAGGAATCAAGATAGAGCGTTTTCATGGTGACCTTTTAAGGGTGTGGGATGTTCATGATGTTTTGCGGTTAATCCGGTTCGCTGCAAATGCGGCTCCGAAGCCATTATCAATATTGACCACGGTCACACCGCTGGCGCAGGAATTCAACATGCCCAGCAGCGCTGCGACGCCGGCAAAGGCCGCTCCATAGCCAACCGAAGTCGGCACCGCAATGACCGGTTTTTCAACCAGCCCGCCGATGACCGAGGGCAGGGCTCCTTCCATGCCGGCCACAACGATAAGCACTGCCGCCGAGCGCAGTTGGTCCTGACGGGCCAGCAAACGATGGATCCCGGCCACGCCGACGTCGATCAGTTCCTCGACCTCATTGCCGAGCATTTGAGCGGTAATGACGGCTTCCCGGGCCACCGGCAGGTCCGAGGTCCCGGCGCAGATGACCAGGATCTTGCCCTGGCCGCTGACGGCGATTTTCTGCTTGACCAGGCAGAAGGTGCGGGCCACGCTGTCGTATTCCCCTTCCGGGAAATGATTGCACAAAGCGGTGGCTTTTTCACTGTCCAGCCGGGTGACCAGGATGTTGCGCTCCTTTTTGGCCATGGCGCCGAGAATAATGTTCAACTGCTCAAGGCTCTTGCTTTCGCCTAGGATGACTTCCGGGACCCCTTGGCGTAATTCGCGGTGATGGTCGATCTGGGCAATGCCGAGGTCCTCAAAGGGCAGCTGTTTCAGGCGGTCGACGGTGTCCCCGACACTAACCTGACCGGCCACCAGGGATTCCAGCAGGCGGGTGAGTTCTTTCTGATTCATAGGGCTCCGTGGGGCGACCTAAAGGTCCAGTTCCGCAGCAATTCCCTGCATCGCTGTCAGGCAAAGATCACAGAATTCGGGGACTGCCAGGCCGAGTTGTTCGCATTCGGCAATGATAGCGCGATTCGCACCGGCCGCGAATTGCTTTTCTTTATAACGTTTACGAACCGATTTCGGTTTAACGCTGGCCAGCTTTTTATCGGGGTAGACCAGCGCCGTAGCGATGATCAGCCCGGTAATGGTCTCACCGGCAGCCAGGGCGTGATGAAAGCGCTGGCTGCGCCGGTCGTTGTGGGCATGTTCATTGTGCATGCGGATGGCTTCGAGAATCTCTTCGGCCACGCCTTCGGCGCGCAGAATCCTGACCGTTTCATGCGTATGCCGGGAAAGATCGTCCAGGGTCAGCTCCACATCCAGATCATGGAGTAGGCCGGTCAGGCCCCATAACTCTTCATCTTCGCCAAAATGGCGGGCCAGGCTGCGCATCACCGCCTCACTGGCCAGGCTGTGCTTCAGCAGGTTCGGGTTGGTCAGATATTGCTTGAGCAGTTCAAGGGCGCGTTTGCGATCGATACCGTAGTTCATGACTATCCTTTCCCGGTTACTTAACCGCAATAGCATAGCAAAATATTCATCTTTACCAAAGCCGAAGCCGCATTTTTCATTGCAAACCGAAGCGCTTGCCCGGATGAATCGGCCCGGGTGCGCGCAAAGGTTGACCTGTCCGGTCTATTCGGAGTAGTTTCTGCAGACCTTCGGGGGATCAGGGACATTAAGGAGCGATGATGGCAGAGCGTAACGAGCCGGCAGAAGAGGTTTTGAGTAAAACCAAGAAAAAGCAACAGGCCAAGCAGGTGGAACTGGTCGCGGAGCAATTGACCAAAATGGCGGATAATCAGCTGAGTCAGCTGGTGTTGCCGGAGGCCCTGGTGCGGGAGATCAACCTGGCGCGGGCCACCCAGGGGCGCAGTTCCTATCGTCGCCAGCTCAAACACCTGGCCGGGGTGCTGCGCAAGCAGGACGAAGTTCTTGATGACCTGCTGGGACAATTGCAACAGCTGGATCAGGTTGGGCGTCAGGAAAAGAAACAGTTCCATCAGCTGGAATCTTTGCGCGATCGCTTGTGCCAGGAAAGCAGCTTTGCCGAAGCGGTCGATGAATTGGCCGGACTGGTGCCGCCAAGTGAAATCAAGGCGCTCTCCAGGCTGGCGCGCTCGGTTCACCAGAACGATGACCGGCGCGCGTCCCGGGAGGTCTTTCGGCGGCTGAAGAAGCTGCTCACAGATCAGGCCTGATGACTCGCTCTGCCGTTTCTGGCGCCGGGGTTTGACCTTTTCCCAAAATGTGTTAATATCAATAAGTTCTAGTATTAGACGCCACCCCGCCAGGGTGCCCCGTCTATTCCCGCAAAAAGATCGTTAAGAACGTTGCCCTGTGTGATGCTTCGCAGATCTTTTTTCCTTTCAGAGCAGCACTTGGATTCTGCAGTTCCTGCAGGTTCGGGTTGCGGGTTGCTCTGTCCTTTTTAAAAACAAAATATGTTGTTGTTTGGGTCCCGGCTGTAAAGCCGATGAATTCCTTTTTTCCTTTGTGGTCGTGCCCCGGATTTTTCAGCGCATAGAACGTTTTTTTGTTTTTGTTCGCAATTGGAGAAGTTGCTGAAAATAAAGGAGAAAGAATGAGTAAGAAAGTTAAAATCGAGGTCCGGAGTCTTTATAAAATTTTTGGACCGCAGCCCAAACAAGCCATGAAGATGCTTGAACAGGGGCTGGAGAAAGCCGAAATTTTCGAAAAAACCGAAACCACGGTCGGTGTGCAGGATGCCAGCTTCAACATTTATACAGGGGAAATTTTTGTCATTATGGGGCTTTCCGGCTCCGGCAAATCGACCATGGTGCGGATGATCAACCGGCTGATCGAACCAACCACGGGCAAGGTTTTCATCGATGGCGAGGATCTGACCGCCATGACCAATGATGAGCTGGTTAAAACCCGGCGCAAAAAAATGAGTATGGTTTTCCAGTCCTTTGCCCTGATGCCCCATATGACTGTTCTGCAGAACGCCGCTTTTGGGTTGGAAATGGACGGTGTCGACAAGGAGACCCGCGAAGCACGGGCCCTGCAGGCGCTGGAACAGGTCGGTCTGGAGGCCTGGGCCGAAAGTATGCCGGGGGAGCTGTCCGGTGGAATGCAGCAGCGCGTCGGGCTGGCGCGGGGGTTGGCCGTAGACCCGGATATCCTGCTCATGGATGAAGCTTTCTCGGCCCTTGATCCACTGATCAGAACCGAAATGCAGGATGAGCTGTTAAAGCTGCAAGCCAAGGCCAAACGCACCATTGTCTTTATCTCCCATGATCTCGACGAAGCGATGCGGATCGGGGATCGGATCGCCATTATGGAAGGTGGCCGGGTGGTTCAGGTCGGCACACCGGAGGATATTCTCCAGAATCCCGCCGACGACTATGTCCGCGCCTTTTTCCGTGGGGTCGATCCCACCAACATCCTCACCGCCGGTGATATCGCCAGCGATACCCAGGTCACCATTGTGATCACCGAAGGGAACAGCCCGCGCGCGGCGTTGCAGCGGCTGATCAAGAATGACCGCGATTTCGGTTACGTGCTGGACAGTAATCGTCGCTTCCAGGGGGTGGTGTCAACCGATTCACTTCGCGAACTGATCGATCAGCCGGAGCGTAGGCAGATTTTGAGTTCAGCTTACCTGGAGGATGTGACCTCGGCTCTGGCCGGGGATTCCATGCAGGATATCCTGCCGCAAGTCACTCAGCATCCCTGGGCTCTGCCGATCCTCAATGATGCTGGTGAATATGTCGGGGCTGTCTCGAAAAACCTCTTTTTGCGAACCCTGCAGCGTAACGACAACAATGAACCGATTGAGGTTGCTTCCGAAGCAACCGCGAACGAATAAAGCGAAGGTGCACAATGAGAATTTTTAATTTTGATGAACAATTGATCCCCCTGGACCAGTGGGTTCAGCATGGCGTTGACTGGCTGGTGCTGAACTATCGCCATATCTTTCAGCTGCTGAAGGTGCCGATTGAGTTCAGCCTGAACGGCTTGGAGTGGTTCTTCAATACCCTGCCGCCGGTGGTCATTATCCTCCTTTTTGCTGCGGCCGCCTGGCGCTTTGCCGGGAAGAGGGTCACGGTCTTCACCGTCCTGACCTTTTTGCTGGTCGGCTATCTGGGGCTCTGGGATGAAACCATGACGACCCTGGCCATGGTGATCAGCTCGGTATTTTTCTGTGCCTTGGTCGGCATTCCACTGGGGATCATGTCCGGGCGTAGCGACCGGTTCGAGATGTATCTGCGTCCCTGTCTGGATGCCATGCAGACCACACCGGCCTTTGTCTATCTGGTGCCGGTGGTCATGTTGTTCAGCATCGGCACGGTCTCGGGGATTCTCGCCACCATCGTTTTTTCACTGCCGCCTATCATCCGCCTGACCAGCCTCGGCATCCGCCAGGTCCACCCCGAATTGATCGAAGCCGCCTTGGCCTTCGGGGCCACTTCGGGGCAGGTCTTGCGTAAAGTCCAGGTTCCGTTGGCACTGCCGTCGATCATGGCCGGTCTCAATCAAACCCTGATGATGGCTCTGTCCATGGTCGTTATTGCCGCGCTGATCGGCGCCGGCGGGCTCGGTAATCCGGTCGTGCAGGGGCTGAACACCTTGGAAATCGGCCTGGCCACTATCGGTGGCTTGTCCATCGTTTTGCTGGCCATGGTTCTTGACCGGATCACCCAAGGGTTCGCGAAAAAATCCTAATTCACCCACAACGTTTATGAAGGAGACAGACAATGAAACGCATGTTATTGGTATTACTGATGTTGTCATTATCATTTCCAGCTTTTGCCGCAACCGACAAGCCGGGACAAGGGGTTAAGGTTCAACCTGCCCGGGCCACCTGGAACACCGGATATTTTCAAGAGGCGATTGTTCGGGCCGGCCTGAAAGAACTTGGTTACAATGTGGCCGCACCGAAAGAATTGCAGAACCCGCTGTTCTATCAATCGGTGGTGCTGGGCGATGTCGATTACTGGACCAATGGCTGGTTCCCGATGCATAATAGCCAGATTCCTAAGAGTGGAGCCGATCGTCTAGAAAAGATTGGTTATGTGGTAAAAGCAGGTGGGTTGCAGGGTTACCTGGTGTCCAAGCGGGATGTTGAAAAGTACAACATTAAATCGCTGGATGATTTTAAGCGTCCTGAAGTCATGAAGGCCTTCGACGCTAACGGCGATGGCAAAGCTGATCTTACCGCCTGCCCTCCGGGCTGGGGCTGTGAGAAAGTGATTACCCATCACTTCAAAGTGTACAATCTGGATGACTACATCAATCCGATCAAGGCTGGTTACTCGGCCAGTATGGCAGATGCCCTGGCCCGCTATAAATCGGGTGAGCCGGTGTTTTTCTACACCTGGGCTCCCAACTGGACCATTTTTAAGCTGAAGCCGGGTAAAGACGTGATGTGGATCAATGTCCCCGAAATTATCCCAACTGAAGCTCAAAAATCTGCTGTGGCTCATATGACGGTCAGCGGTGTTAAAGGTGCTGTGACCGATCCTCTCAAAGCCGGTTTTGTGGCTAGTGATATCCGCATTGTTGCCAACAAAAAATTCCTGAGCAAAAATCCGGCGGCCAAGAAGTTTTTTGAGCTGTTCAGCCTACCGCTGGGCGATATCAATGCACAGAATGCAAAAATGGAAAATGGTGAAAAGTCGCAGAAGGATATCGAACGTCACGCTCAGGAATGGATTTCGGCGCATCAGGACGAGTGGAACAGTTGGCTTGATGCAGCACGTAAAGCGGCCATGTAACACTGCTTAATATTTACGTCATTTACTGACAAAAAGCGGCCGGGATTTCCCGGCCGCTTTTCTTATTGGTTCAGTTTGGCTATGTGGTTGCTGTTAAAGAGGCTGTCGGGGAGGGGCGACTCTGCAATACGGGAGTTATCCCGATTGGCGCTAGTTTAGGCAACTTTGCAGTAAACTCGGGACTGTCCCCAGGGTCATCGGGGGCTGTCCCAAGAGTTTGTGGGCCATGAAACTGTAGAGGTTTGCACCGCAAAGACCTGGGACAGCCCCCCGTGCGGGGACAGTCCCGGTTTTGCTGCCAGCGACTCTTAAACGAGCGCCATTCGGAGTTATCCCTGGCTCTTCGAACGACTTGTCATACCTTCGTGACCTCAATGGACCACTTTGGTTGCATTTCATCAAAGTCTGTCCGCAGGTTGGATGGCAGATAGCTTGCCGAATCTAAAACAAATTCTTGGCCATTCAGGCGTTTAAAAACAACCCAATGCCAGAAGTTTTTGCCATCTTCCTGATGGTGCTTGATGGCCAGGAGTGCCAGATCAGGCAGAACGTCCCATGATTCAAAAGGGTGTTCAGTGGGAGATGTCTCGACTCCTGCACTGGACAGCATCTCCCTGACATATTGGGTATCAGACCAAAGAGATTTATCTTCGGCGTAGATACCCATCGCGTTCGCTATGGCTTTCATTTCAGCGTAGGTTTTACCCAGAATATTGGCCACTGACGCAATTCCGCAGCCTGTCGTTTCTTCCTGTATTACGGGCTTTAGCACCGTCTTCTCCTTATTGCATCATGCTAAGCATCAGCCGTGCCAGTTTTTAACCTCGTGGAGGAGTTTTTTTGCAGCACTAGGTTTTTTTTGCCATAAAAATTGCGACTCGTTCCAATCCTGCGTTGCGGTGGACTTCACCTTTGTGAAATTCATCGCTTTCAATCGTAGCCAGAAGGTTGCGCCGCTGAGGATAGCGAACAAATATGAAATGATCCCAGCGGTCTGCTAACATACAATCCCTGTGACTGCCGAATAAGCAGATAGGCTTTCCACCGTAAACCGGGTATGCACCTCTACGCAACAACTCAAATCCCGCAATCTTGGAGTAGCGGTCATAGGCTTCCTTGCCGCTGATTTTTTTAACGCCTTGGTAAGAATCCTTATACTCGGCATTCGGTTTGTATTTGTTCAAATTGTAGACAAAAAGAGGCTCGTCAAGATCTTGGGCTCTTGCTACTGTCATTTGATTATCATCGGGCCAGACAGCAATATTCTCAGCTCTCCACGCTGCCGTAGGAATGTCTTTGTCGGTCACACCTTTGAACAACCGGGCGAACCATGAGATACATTTAACGACATGAAAAGTAATCGATGGCTCCGGCATAATTACAAGAACGGTATGCTCGGAGCAGGCCTGATTTAATGCTCCATCGAAGGCTGACATAAAGTCAAAAGCCTTTTGAGTCAATGGAAATTCATCAATCACAATTTCATCTATCAACATCCCTTCTCGCGCAACAGGGTCAGCCTTAACTCGAAACAGCCTTTGACTGTTGAAGCTATTTTTGCTCTCATTCAACCACGTGCTATAGCCATTCGGATCCTTAATTTTCAGATGGTGAACAAGGGCCACTTTTCTTGCACCAGCATCTTCTAAGGCTTTATTGCATGACTCTTTATCAATTGAGAAGGACATGTTCATTTCGATTCTTTGTTGAAGCTTAACGAGTCTGTAGGAAAAGCTAAACCCCCACCGTCCTACAGAGAGCGTTGAGACAAAAAGTTTCCCTGATTGATGTGTGTTGCTTCGTGGGATAAGCGGGTCAAATCTGTACCTGCCAGATAATACCACATTTGCAACTGTCATCGATTTGCGTCAGCTGCTATCTTCCCCTGAGAATAATCTGCCTTGACGAATGGGATACGAATTATGGCATCTGAATTCTTCAGAGGGGTGCGAGCCAACGGACCGGTTGCGGCCAGCGCCATGGCTTACGGAAGTGTCTTCGGGGTGCTCGCATCCCAAAAGGGGCTGAGCTGGGTGGACCTGATGTTCATGAACTCGACCGTTTTTGCCGGCGCTGCCCAGTTTGTCATGGTTGATATGTGGTCGGAGCATTTGCCGATTATTGCAATGGCGCTCACCGCGCTGGTTATCAACTTGCGTTATTTGCTGATCGGCGCTTCCCTGGAGCCGCTTTTTACCGGGAAAAGTATGTTGCACAAAGCTTGTATGATGCATCTAGTGGCCGATGAGAACTGGGCGGTAACCATGCGGGAGCAGCGTTACGGACGAGCGACCTCCTGGTTTCTGTTCGGCGGCGGCGTGTTTCTTTATCTCTCTTGGAGCTTTGGGAGTGTTGCGGGTTTGCTCAGCGGCGGTTTAATCAGTGCCCCGGAAAAGTATGCCCTTGATTTTGCGTTCCCTGCGGTCTTTACAGCCTTGGCTGTTAGTCTTTGGCGAGGGAAAGCGGACATTGTTCCGTGGCTCGTTTCTGGCGGAATGGCGCTGCTGTCATATCATTTTCTGCCGGGCAAATGGTACATCGTCATCGGAGGGTTGGGGGGAGCGATTGCGGCCATGGTGAAAGCTCCGGTTGAAGCTGGAGTCGAAAAGGAGAACGCCCATGACGTCAGCCATTGATTTACAGGTCCTGGTGGCGGTTGGTCTGGCCGCAGTTGCAACCTATTCCCTTCGCTTCGGCGGGCTGCTGCTGGCGTCACGTTTTCCGAAAACTGGTCGCTTCCGTCAAGGGATGGATGCGTTGCCTGGAGCCTTATTGTTTTCACTGATTATTCCCGGATTGGTTTCCGAGGGAGTCTGGGGGATATTGGCTGGAGGGCTTACCGCACTTGTCATGTGGCGAACCCGGAATACTTTTATGGCGATGCTGGCCGGGATGTTGGTGATTTATTTGTCCAGGAATTGATCCTCTATAGAACACCAATGACCCTCGTGGGCCGTTCTCGTATTGCAGTGCTTTTCAGCCACATTCACTCCGGTCTCCATTTGGAGGGGACTGGTTCCAGCTCTTATCAAAAGCCAGAATTCCATAAGCTTGCGACAGTTATTGTCTTCATTCTCAGCTGATAAAAAATCCGTGTAGAAAATTTGCGACAAAGAACAGCAGGGTGGCACAGAGAAGAACTGTCATCGAAGTCTTAACGACATAGCCATAACTGCCGCCTATCCCTGCCTTGAAATAATCCCTTGTCACAAGAAAGCAGAGATGGACCGGCGACAGCATCATCCCCATGTATCCGAAAGTATAAGCAAGCGCTGCGTACAAGAGATAGGTGAAAGTATCATGGGCCGGGATGAGCGGAACAATAAGCGGAAAGGATGCTCCCACAAAACCAACTGCGATTCCCAGGATAAAACCGGAAAAGAAGGGCATGATCAGAATGAGGAGAATTGGCGGTATCCCGTATGTCATAAGCTCGTCTCTTATGCCCTGAACGGCTCCCGAGTCTGTCATGACACCTTTTAAAAGCATTATGGATACGATGAGAAAAATCATTGTGAGATTTGACTTGCCGAGGGTCGCTGAAAGAAGGCCTGATGGTGCAATCCTGTTTGAGCGGCAGACCCAGGCGATTGCTCCTGAAATTCCGACAATGACGGAAACAAGGGATGGAATGCTGAAATCCGGCTTGATCAGGGTCAGTATCGCGGACAGCCCGGTTATGATGAAGATGGATGAAATGATGATAGTGATCGGCATCATTTCATAGATAAATTCCTTGATTCCTTGCCATGAAATCTGGCTCTCAGAGTTGGAGCCAGTCGTTCCCATGGGCCTTATGATAAATAAGTAGCCTGCCGCGACCGAAAGAAGAGTCAATGGGGCCGCGAACATCATGTAACGCCATGTCTGAGTATTGAGCAAGGCTATGGCCAGGATGACGCCTGGATACAGCGGCCACCAGTATTCCCATATATGTCTGAACCAGTAATTCAGGGCAGTTTTGTGTTCAGGGCTTGCATTCACCCTGGAGAGGGCTTCCCCCACCAGCGGTGCAGAGAAGAGCGCACCTCCCGGCATGGGCAAAAGGCCTATGAGGGCTGACATAACAGTGCCTACGACTCTGGCGTCCTTGGTCAGGTTGGTAAAACTGCTGACGAGTCTCTTCATGTGTCCGCTTTTTTCCATGATGACGCTCATCGCCATGATAAGCCATACAATCAAAGCAAGACTCAGTGTTTGATAGTTGATAGTGCTCTCATACAGGCAGGTCAATAACTCCATTGGTGACATTCCCGTCCATATTCCCAGAGATATGGAGCCAGCCAGAAGTGACACGGCCAGATGAAGGCCGAACCTGTTGAGGATCAAGATACCTGCAAAGATAATGATTATTTTGACGAGCATCGGATTTATTGCTCCAGATAAAAAGGACCTGTCAGAAAAGCGGTCAGAGCCTCAGAAATATTATAAGTTGAACAGAGATTAAACTTCATAAGTGCTAAGTGCCAGAGACTTGTGATTTATAACCTATGCCCCAGGGTTTTTGAACATAAAATGACTATTTTCAGTGACGTAATTTCTGATAGTTGAAGTCGCATTTTGGGAGATCCCCACGATGAGACAAACTTTGAGCAGGGCTGGCTGAGATAGTTTTCGTTTGATTCAAACCGCCCCACGCCCTTGTCAGGGACTAGGACGGTGGATGATTTTAAGTCCCCCCATCCTCGTAAAACTTGGAGGCTTCGATAATTCCGGGGCGATTCACCCGGCTCAAAAATGTTGTATATTGAAAAGACTTGGCGGCGATGAGGTCGGTCACACTCCCATCTTCAGATTTCAGGAGCCTTCGATGCAACGTTTTCAACAGATCTATCAAAGAGCTGCCGAGCGCAAAGGGGGCGAAGAGGCTTTGCGTGCATTGTTGCCAGATAACATCAAAAGTCCGCAGCATCTGGCGACGCTTGGTGATGATCGCTATCTATCTGAAATGACGAAGGCGATTTTCAAAGCAGGATTCGCCTGGAAGGTGATTGATAAAAAGTGGCCCGGTTTTGAGGAGGCTTTCTGGGGGTTCGATGTCGGTCGTTGTGCCTTTATGTCTCCGGACGACGAGGATGCGCTCTGTGTTGATACCCGGATTGTGCGTAATCGGCAAAAAATCCTGACGGTCCCGCAAAATGCGGTCATGATCAACGAAGTCCGCAAGAAATACGGAAGTTTTGGGAGCGTTGTCGCCGAGTGGCCGAGTGAAGATTATATCGGTTTGCTCGCTTATCTGGGGACGCATGGAGCTCGTCTTGGCGGAATGACTGCTCAGTACTTTCTGAGGTTCGTCGGCAAGGACGGTTTTGTTCTTTCGCGGGATGGCGTTTATGCTTTGATTGAGGCCGGTATTATTGACAAACCGCCGACCAGCAAAGGGGCTCTCCAGAAAGTCCAGCAGGCCTACAATCAGTGGCGGCAAGAGACCGGTTGGGGGTTAGCCCAGATTAGCCGGATTCTTGGCCTGTCCATCGATGCGCCGAAAAAATGATCTATTGCTACACAGGTTGTCGTGGGCTCTAGGCAGATTAGTGAATAAGAAGGCGGCCCGAAGTCTTTCGTAGCCGCCTTGTTATTTGGATCAATTTTGCTTTTTTTCTGGTTAGCCTAGTTTCCATCCGGAAACTCCGGTGGGGGACAGAAACTAGCCTATGCGTTTTTGATCACTCTCATCGATCTTGAAACGATAGAGCATCTCCCGTAAGTAATTGGCCTGGCTCGAAAGCTCTTCGCTGGTGGCCGCGCTCTCTTCCGACGATGCGGTGTTCTGCTGAATACTTTGGTCGATCTGGCTTAAGCCCTGGTTGATCTGGCTGATTCCCTGGGCCTGTTCCGTGGTGGCTGCGGCGATCTCTTCCACCAGGTCGCTGACCTTGGAGATGTTGGTGACGATTTCGGCGAGGGCCGAAGATGTTTCTTCGGCAATCTGGGTGCCGTTCTTCGATTTTTCCACCGAGCTTTCGATCATCTGGGTGGTTTCCTCGGCCGCTTTGGCACTGCGGGCGGCCAAATTGCGCACTTCTTCGGCGACCACGGCAAAGCCTTTGCCGTGCTGCCCGGCCCGGGCCGCTTCGACCGCGGCATTGAGGGCCAGCAGGTTGGTCTGGAAGGCGATCTCGTCGATGACCTTGATGATTTTGCTGATATCCTGGGCCGAGCTGTTGATATCGCTCATGGCGGCAATCATGTTGGTCATTTTATGACTGCCGGTTTCCGCCGATTGTTTGGCGATGGTGGACAGTTTATTGGCCTGGTTGGCATTATCAGCACTTTGCTGGGTTTGGGAACCGATTTCGTTCATGGAACTGCTGATCTCTTCCACGGCTGCAGCCGCTTGGGTGGCGCCCTGGGAGAGCATCTGGCTGGAGTCGGCAACCTGCTGGCTGCCGGAGGTGATCTGGTCACTGGCCGTCTGGATCTGCTGCACCAGCTCGCGCAGTTCGGTGGTCATCTGCAGCAACGCATTGCCGAGAATATCTTCGTTTGACGCCGGAATGATCTCGGCGGTCAGGTCACCGTCGGCGATCTTTTTGGTCTGCTCGGCATAACCGTTAAGATGGGCTGCCATGGAGTTCAGAGAATTGGACAGCTCACCGATTTCGTCCTTGCTATCCCATTGCAGGCGCTGGGCCAGTTTGCCCTGCTGAAGGTCATGGGCAATCACCTGCAGTTGTTGCAGTGGCTTGACCAGTTGGCGAATCAGGACGATGACCATGGGAACCACCAACACCAGGAAAAAGAGAACCAAGATGGCACCACTCCAGAACAGAACCGGCTTGATTTTTTGGTTCATCAGATTGACCAGCGCTGTTTTCTGAGTGTCGATGTCATCGGTGTAGATGCCGGTGCCGATCATGAAGTCGGTTCCCGGTATCAGCCGGGCATAGCTGAGCTTTGCTTTGACCTCATTGCTCGGTGGTTTCGGCCAGACGTAGTTGACGAAACCTCCACCGTTTTGGGCGGCTTTGAGCAACTCTTTAACCAGATAAAGACCATTTTCATCCTTCATATCGATCAGGCTTTTGCCTTGTAGTTCCTGCTTAGGGGGGAGTGACATGCAGACTCCCTTCTGGTCGTAGATAAAGAAATACCCGGATTTGTTGTCCAGAAAACGGATCGGGTTGTTCAGCTGCCTGAGTTTGGCAAGAATGACGTCCTGGTCGGTCTCACCTTCAATCGCCGCACCCATGGCTAAAGCGGTACTGTCGGTCAGTGATTCGATCTGGTCTTTATAACCCTGGCTCATGACCTGATCAACCTGGATCAACGCTTCTTCTTTAACAATATTGAGCGCCTTTCGCCCGCTGATGATACTGATACAGGCAAACAAGGAAATGATGATGACCAGCAACCAGATTTTGATACCGATTTTCAGGTTTTTCATTCAACCAAACTCCTTCAAGGGGTAAAGTATAGTTAGTTAGAGAAAATATTAGATTCTTGTAAGATTACGTTTCTCATGGAAATTAGTCAAGATTAATATTTTTATTTTAAAAGCGGTTTTTGCTAAATTCACTCTTAAACAATGCTGAGATGGGCAGATGAACAGAAAAAAAAGGAAAATACCGCGCTGTTATGGGCGCTCCGTGGAACATTATCTAGTTTTCATCCGGCAACGGCTCTTTTCCGCTGTGGCGGCGTCAATCTGCGGGTTTTCTTATGCGGCGTAAAGGACTACGCCTCCGCTCAACCCTTTGATTTCCTTGCCACAACGAAAAATTGCTCGTTTCCAATCTGAAAACTTAGCCGTTACCCTTCGGAGTTTCCGGATGGCAACTATCTAATTATTTTGAAAAAATAAAAGAGGCCTCCGTCGTGTTGCGGAAGCCTCTTTTCTGAATCGTCGGAATGAAGCCCCTGGGTTCTTAACCGATCAGGTCAAGAACGCTTTTTTCCATGCCGTCGCTGGTTTTAAAGGCTTTCAGGTTGGCTTGGTAAGCCTGTTTAGTTCCGATCATATCGGTCAGTTCTTCACCCAGATCGACATTGGACATTTCCTGAACCGAACCATCTTCATTGATCAGCATGGTTCCCGGGGTAGAGACCGGTTGAACCCGTGATGTCACGGAGCCGTTCGGGCCCGCTTCCAGTTCGGCAGTCGATTTTTTGAATTCTTTGCTGGCGCTGTTGGCAATGTTGTTGGCGGTAACGTTCTGCTTGTTGGCCAAGGCGTCCAGGGCCGAGAGGTTACTATTCACTGAGATAGGCATAACTGCCTCCTTTTGCAGAGAGTTGAAAAGGTTCCATAGAGGACCTTTTCAAAATGCGGCCGGAACAAACCCCAGCTTGCAAGAGCCAGCATAGAATGAAAATGGTTATTTGTCAATGTTCATTTATATTTTTTAACGTTTTAAGGGGTCTTGAACTGCTCACAAATATGCCGGGCGATGGGCATGGCTGAGGTCGCGGTCGGGAGGGTGCATTGCCAGCAGAGTTTCTTTTTCAAGAATGGCGATTTTTGCGTCGTGAAATTCCTTTTGCAGCTGCCGCGCCGTAGCCCGACCGATAATTCCACCACCGATGATAATAAAATCATACTCAGGTATGGTTTCCTCCTGTGCAAGTCAGCTGCCGGGCTGGTCGGACGGTCTTCCCGGCCCAGGCGGCCAGGCCGCCAGCCAGTTGAGTTCCAGCAGCCCATACAGGCCGATCAGGATGGCTTCAGCGGTATCGTGCCGCAGGCCGGTCGGCTGTTTGATGCCGAGGCGGTCAATGACCTGGCGGGCCAGGCCGTCCGCTTCCCTTTTGGCGAGAGGGCCGTTGGCATGCTGGCGGTCAAAAAACAACTGCCGGCGCCATTGCTCCGCTTGAATCTGTTTGATGGGAATGGCGAGGCGGGCCGCTTCTTTGCTCCAGAGTTCAGCCAGTTGTCCGCCCCCTTCAATGTAGATATAGGCCGGTTGCGGGCTCTGGCGCAACAAGGAGGCAATCATTTTTTTTAATTTTTGCGGGTTGGGCAGGTGATGGGACCGGTACCAGAGCAACTGCGGCTCGGCACTGAACAGCGCCAAGCCGGTATGCAGACCGAGATCAACGGCAAGCAGATGGGCTGGAGACGCCATTTATTCCTTGTAGACCTCCTTGGTCTTTTCCATCTGTTCCGCGTAATGGGCCAGCAGGGTACGGCGGGAGAGCATGAATAAAACCTTTTGCGGAACATTCTGATCAACCACCGGAATCTCGTCCAGGTTACGGTCGGTCAGTTTTTTCATGACACTGGTCAGGTATTCATCGGGGGTGGCCGAAATAACGCTACGGGTGGCAATGTCGCTGGCAATGACCAAGGTCGGCGGAATGTCCTCATTAAGAATGCGGCGGATATCATTGATGGAGAAGATGCCGGTCATCAGCCCGTTGTCATCGATCACCGGGTAGTAAGCCGTTTTGGCCGTGGCGATCCGGTTGAGTATTTCGGGCAGGGGCATGCTTTCCGGAATCTGTGTCGCTTTACGCCCTTTTTTGGCCAGGTCCCCGACTTTAATCCCCTCCAGGATGTCGATAACGAAATCACCCAGATGGGCTGGTGATTCAAAGCGGTTGGCGACCTGCTTTTCATAGATGGTGTTCTTCCGCATGACCAGCATGGCCACAACGCAGACCAGCATCAACGGGGCGAGCAGGCTGTAATTGCCGGTCAGTTCACTGACCATGATCAGGGTGGCCACCGGGGCATTGGCAACCCCGGCGAAAAATCCGGCCATGCCGACCAGGACGTAAGCGCGCGGGTCCTGGGTCAGGGCCGGGAAGAGGATTTCTGCGGTGGCGCCGAAGGTCCCACCGAGCATGGCACCGATTACCAGGCTGGGCGCGAAGACGCCGCCGGAGCCGCCGGAAGAGATGGTCAGGCTGGTGGCAAGGATCTTTGCAAGTGCGATGACCAGCATAACCCAGAGGGCGACCTTGCCATACAGGGCTGCCTGAACCCAGCCGTAGCCGGAGCCGAGAACCTGGGGCACGAACATGGCCAGGATACCAAGCCCCAGGCCACCGATGGCAGGCTTGATCCAGTTCGGGACCGGCAGCCGGCGGAAGCCATCGCGGATGCCGTAGAAGGTTTTGACATAAACCACCCCGCAGAGTGCGCAGACAACTCCCAGAGCCAGATAGAGCAGGAGCTCGCCCGGTTTTTCAAAACGGAAGGCCGGGGTCGTCAGCAACGGCTTCCAGCCGGTGACCGCACCGAACAGGGAATAGGCGATAATCGAGGAAATAATGGACGGAATCAGTCCTTCATGTTCGAATTCCGGGTCTCGATAGAGGACCTCAACCGCGAACAGGGCGCCGCCTAAGGGAGAGCGGAAAGTTGCCCCGATGCCGCCGGCCATCCCGGCGATCAGCAAGATCCGGCGATCCCGGACCGAGAGTCCGAGTTTGGTGGCGACAAAGGAGCCGAAACCGGCGCCGATCTGGGCGATGGGACCCTCACGCCCGGCGGAACCTCCGGTCCCGATGGTGACGATGGAGGCCACAGTTTTGATGATGGGAACCCGGCCGCGGATGGTTCCCCCTTTACGATGAAACGCTTCGATGGCGCCGTCGGTGCCGTGCCCCTCGGCTTCCGGTGCATAGGTATAGACCAGCCAGCCGGAAATGATTCCGCCCAGGGCGGGGATCAGGAACAGACACCAGCGGAACGGCATGCTGAGCTGGTTGATGAACTGGGTAAAGGAACTTTCCGGGCGGCCTTCAAGGGGGGGATGGAAGTTCCCGAGCTGGCCGAGCATCAGGTGTTCGACGCCGTTGGTGGCAAAATAAAAGGCAAGGGCACCGGTTCCAGCCACGATTCCGACCAGAACGGCAAGAATCAGCAGGCGAAAGCCGGTTTTTTCGAGTATCTTGAGAATCCCTGGAACAACGGGCATGATTTTCAATCCAAATCTTGCTGCAAGTTCATGGCGAGGAGTCTGACAGATGAAATAATTTCGCCTATTTGTTTAACAGTTTCACATATTGAGGACAAGCCTTGATTCGGTTTTTCGGTAAATTTCAACCAATTTGGGGGTCTTGGCGCAATCGATTGGCCGCCGCAACCAGTTCGTAGAGCCGTGGCATGGCCAGATGTCCGGCTTTCCAGGGCAGGACGGTATCCAGACCCTGCCGGGCAATGACGGCCAGGGCCTCCCTAAGGGTTGCCACCAGGCCGGCTGGCTGATCCGGCTGATAGCTGTGACTCCAGGCCAGTAAATGACCGATGGCCTCGGTCTGACCGGCATCGATGAGTTGCTCGACCAGGCTCAGATCGATGCGCCGCCGGCCGTATTCGAGCAGCCGCTGTTCGCGCACCTGAATCTTGCAGCGGGGTTGGCGTGGCAGCGGCGCAGTTGCCAGCTTGATCCGCCGCACTGGACCGTTGAAAAACGGCTGGTTGTGCAGGGCCGGAAGTTCCCCCTGGTCGGCCAACATCCGGGCTTGGGCCGTCACATCGCGGACGCGGTACTCCGTGAGCATCAGGACCTGGTCCGCGACCGCCAGGTAATCGCCGCAGCCACCGGTCACAATGATAGTGGAAATCCCATGCTTCCGATACAGCTCCCGCACCCGGAACAGAAAAGGCGTGATTGGTTCCTGGGGCGCCGGCACCAGCTGCTGCATCCGCTGGTCGCGGAGCATGAAATTGGTTGCGGAGGTGTCTTCGTCGATGAGCAGGCATTGACAGCCGCACTCCAGGGCTTCAATGATATTGGCCGCCTGTGAAGTGCTGCCGCTGGCATTGGTGGTAGAAAAACAGTTGGTTTGCCGGGCTCCCGGCAGGTTGTTGATAAACGGGCTGATGTCCACCTGTTCAATTGACCGGTGGTCTTCGGCGCGGATCTTGACGGCAGATTCCAGGGTTGCAACCCGTTCCCGGCCATCGCCTGGACGATGGTTGTAGACCCCGTGCTCAAGGGCTTGCAAAAGTGTGGATTTGCCGTGGAACCCGCCGCCGACAATGACCGTGACCCCGGCTGGTATCAGCATGCCGCTGACCGCTCCCTGGTGCGGCAGGGTCAGGGTCTGGCGGAGTTCGGGCGGCGACTGGAACGGCACCGCCTGGGCCAGCGGTCGGTCGTCGATCCCGCTGCGGCGTGGCAGGATTGCCCCGTCGGCAATAAAGGCCACCGCTGCCCGCTCCGTCAGCTGGTTGCGCAGGGCGTCCTGATCTTCAACCTGCTCGATATGGTGCTGTAAAGGCTGTAGATCTTTCTTCAGCCAGCACAGGCCGCTTTGCACCACCGTCGGCAGTTCCTTAAAAAACATTTCCGCCGCTTCCGCAGCGAGAATCTTTCGCCCGGCTGCCGGCAGGGCGAACAGCAGGCGGGCTTCCAACCCCTCCGGGTCGATCAGCAGCGCGTTGCGGCGCAGCACTTTCTGCCCGTTAACCGCAATGGCCAGAGCGCCGCTCAGCCCAGTGCCACGCTGGCCTTTGACCAGCCGGCCAATGGCGGCATGGGTCGCGCGGGCCAGCCAGTCCTCGACTGCGGTCTGCCTGATCCTGCTGTCATGAAAATGGTCGGGGATGCCATGCTGCTCACTGCGCAGGCGGATACTGATCCGCGACGGCTGGGCAAACGGGTCGCCCTGAACATGATCAATGATCAGCAGGAAAGACCGGAAATCGTAACGGCCCGTCAACTGTTTGTAGTGCGGATAGCCTTTCCCGTCGATACGCTGCAGCAGCTCTCGCAGACGGTCCATATCAGCCCTCGAAGCGTGGCCGCAGATATTGCCGATAGATTTTTTCGGCAACCTGATCCGTAGCGCCGCCTTTGAGTTCGGCAAAAGTTAGTAGCGGATCGGCCAGAGTCAGTCCGTCCGGTTGCCAGCCGCTCCAGTGGCATTGTTGTCCAAAGGGCTGCAACAGGGTAATCTCTCCGTTCGGGTCCGGCGTCAGGTGTAGTTGCAGCATGGTTTTCAACTGGATATCCGGGGCCAGATAGAGGACCGCCCCTGCGGTTTGAAGCCGCTGGTCAGCAGCGAGGCCCCCAGTTCGCCCCCGATCAGGATCTGGTCGCCTCCCTTTAACTGCTTCAACTGCTCCGCGATCTGGCTGATGGAAAAGCCTGGACTCTGTCGGCAACGCTGCAGCAGCAGCTTGGGACGCAGGGTCTCCAGGTAGCCGAGCTGCCAGCGGTGCAGCAGTTCCTCAATATGATCGAGAAAGCGCTCGCCGTTTTCAGCCAGGGCCAGGTTTCCGCGCTTTTCCAGCTCGCTGAACAGGCTGCCTATGGCACCCAGGGCGATCCCGGCGTCGTCGGCCAGCATCCGGTAAGTGGCGGTTACCGAGCGGCGGTTGCGCAGCAGCAGATAAACCAGTTTGAGCCCGGCCGACCGGAACAGGCGATCGGCTCCCGGCGCCTTGGGTGCGTGTTTCTGTCCGCCGATATGGATGTACAAAGGCATCTGGTTCAAAAACAGGTTGCCTGCACAGTCGGCATATTCGATCCCTTTGGCTTTCAAGTTCGCGGCGATTTTCGGAGCGATATAGTGGCTGACCAACAGGGGAAAGGCGTTCTGCGGAGCCGGGGTGGTTTTGAGTTGGTGGACCACCAGGTCGGCCAGGACCGGGGTCAGTTTGGGGACGACCTTCAGATAGTAATAGCGCTCACCCCAGGGGCCGGATAGACGGAAGGCTCCGGCAAAAGGACCGCCGATTTTCTGGAGCATAAATTCGATTTTGGTGCCAGGAATCCCCTGCATCGCTTTGACGCTGCTGCGAATGATTTGATCGTCTTCAAGAAGTGGTTTTCGTGGCATCGTGACCTCAGTATGGGGATAATATGTTCAGTATTTGTAAAATGTTCATAAAGTTCTTTAGTCGTTCATATTGAACACAGCGGAGAGCTCAAGTCAAGGAGACTTTGCCGCAAGCGAGCCCTGCTGTCCGTGATTGGGCCGCCGGTGTGATATAGTAGAGCATAAGAACGCCTTTTCATTGAGGAGCACGCAATGAGATATTCCGTTACCCTGGCTGTTGTCCTGATGGGTTTGCTGATTTCGCCTGGCTGGCAGCAGCAGGGCGAAGCATATGCGGTCGGAAGTGTCGAGGCCGACCAGGCTTACCTGGATAATTTTGGTCCCCCGCCAGCCGTGGAAACAGGCCGGGCTTTGGCTCGGGTCGGCTATCTGCCGTTGCGTAGCGACCCCGGCCGCGTTAGTGCACTGCCGTTTTTTCTTTATGATGAAAAAGACCAGCTCCGGCAGATTATCGGGCGGCTGAGCGGCAAGGACATGATCCTGCCGCCGGACAGCCCGTTATACCAGCCTGCTCTTGACGGAGTCTCCATCGGCGTGGGGGCAAAGACCGCTGCTGTTGTGACCCTCAGCATCACCACGGAGCGGACCCTGCCGAGAGAGGAGCAGGCCGCGCTCTTCGCCATGCTGACGGAAACAGCCATGCAATTTCCAGAGTTGAGCGCTGTGCGTATCCTGCTCAACGGCAAACCCGCGGCTGGGATGCCACCGGAAGGGTTTCGCCATGTTCCGGGGCGGATCGTTCCGGTTAAGCCGCCAACGGTGCTGCTGATCGGCGGGATGTGGGAACCCGGCGCCGCTTACAGCACGGAGCTTAGCGTCAGTTTTGATCGACCCGTCAAGGTCAGGCATTTCGCCCTGTTCAAGGTGAACGGAGAAAAAGTGGCAGGGGAGTATTTTATTTCGGCGTTCGATATGGCGGTGGTGGTGCATCCTGAACATCCCCGTGCTTATCCCGAAGGCACGCTGCTGCGGGCCGAATGGGACATTGTCGATGTCAAGGGCCGGGCCAACCACGGGGTGACGGAATTGCCGCTGCAACGTTTCGAACACTGACCAACAACAACCTGTCAACGGAAAGAGGGCTACCCATGGGGATTTTGCTTGCCGGATTGGTGATCTTTTTCGCCGTCCACAGTGTTTCAATTATCAACGAACCCTGGCGAAACAATGTTGCTGTTCGCCTGGGGGAATGGCCATGGAAAGGGCTCTATTCCCTGCTCAGTCTGGTCGGCCTGGTCCTCATCGTCCTCGGCTATGCGGCCGCCCGGCCCGGCGCGGCCGCGGTTTATGTCCCGTTGCCCTGGTTGCGACATCTGGCCATGGTCCTGCTACTGCCGGTTTTTCCTTTGCTCCTGGCCGCCTATTTCCCGGGCCGGATCCGCCAGCGGGTCGGGCACCCGATGTTGCTGGCAACGCTGCTTTGGGCTGCTGCTCACCTGTTGGCCAACGGCAGCAGTGCCGACCTGCTGCTGTTTGGCGCTTTCCTGGTCTGGGCCTGGCTTGATCTTCGTTCCATGAACCGCCGGACCCAACGGCCGCTGCCGCGCGCCACCCCGCAAAATGAACGATGCCTTCAGTGTGCTGGCCGGGGTGGCCATTTACGCTTTGTTTGTGGTCTGGCTGCACGGAGTTTTGACCGGGGTGCCACTGCTGACGAGGTGAGCCGCACCGAGCTTTTTCCGCTCCAAAGGAATGCCCCGGTTGCGGCCGGGGCATTCAAAGCTACGATTATTTCCAGGTTACGGGAACGGCGGATAGGGCACCGGATCCGTCAATGGTGCCGGCAGAAAGCCGTCGCTTAAGGTTTGCAAAAACGCCACGAGATCATTCTCCTGATCATCGGTTAAGCGCAGATCGCCCAACTCCGCCCGATTGACATTCAGGGCGACTTCCGGAGGGGGCCACATTCCCGGCATTCCGGCTGTATTATAGAAGTGGATGATGTCTTTCAACGTCGCAAAATAGCCGTTGTGGCCATAGGGCGCAGTCAGCGCGATATTGCGGAGGGTCATGACTTTGAACTTGCCGGCATTTGTCGCGGAAACAACAGCGCCATCCGCCATGGTGAGCGGATCATAAGCGGCAATATCCGGCAGCCCGCCCAAGCCGTAATCGGTGGGGTTGGCGGCCAGCAGCGGATTTTTCGGGAGACCCAGGTTGTCGTAAGTAAAATCGGTGAAGAGCGGCGGCTGCGGCGTGATGCCATCCGGCGCCAATGTTGGCGTACTGAGATGGCAGAGGTTACACTTTGCTTTGCCGTTAAAAATTTTCAGCCCTTTTTCTTCCTGTTTGGTCATCACGTACAGGCCGGCCAGCCAGGCGTCGTATTTCGATGTGAATTGATTGAGTTCGTAGGATTTTTCAAAAGCGGCAATGGCGTCGGCCAGCATCTCATAAACGGCGTCCACTTCAATGTGATTGGTCGGATCAAGGGTGCTGAGGTCCACTCCGAAGACGGTCAGGAAGCCGGTTTGATAAACGGCGGCGTTGGGGTTGACTGTCGCCAAATTGGGATGGCTGGTCAACGCTTGCAAGACACTTGCCTTATCCGGCATGGCCATTTCCACCGGGTTCAAAAACGGCCCCATCGCCTGCCCTGTCAGGTTGTTCTCGCGACCGTCCCAAAACTGTCCGCCGACAAACAAGCCATTGACGGCATCCCAATGGAAAAATGGGCTGAACGCTGCATACGCGGAACTCGGCGCATTTCTGCCACCAAAAAGACCTGGCACAGAGCCTTCCGAAACGGGTGCATTGACCGGGTCGGCAGCATTACGCGGATCGGCAAAGCCTGGTGGAAAGTGGCAGCTGGCACAGGCCTGATTGGCATTCCAGGAGAGCATCTCATCGAAATAAAGGGTTTTGCCTAACTGCTGCTTTGGGGTGAGCTCCGCAAAGGCCGGGCCGGCCAGTGCTGCGATCAGCAACGCCCCGAGGAAGAGACCGCCAATTTTCTTCACCATAAAAGACCTCCTTTTTCCAGTTAGTTGCAACTTCAGGGCTCCTGGATTGGAAACTCCTGAAAACCAACAAAAAACAGTGCAAAAGCAATTGTTTTGCAGGGAGATGAACTGGGAGAAAATTTAGTCGTAACATCCACTTTTATAGATGCTAGATTGATTTCTAGCAGAGCAGGTAAGTTTTGCAACAAAAGTAAAACATTATTTTACTTTATTTCGGGGAAGTTTAAAGCTGCTTGCCGGCAAGGGTCAGCGACCAGCCAGCTTTTTCATCTTCTTGCGCAGGCGGCGCTGCGATTCTTTGGCCTTACGGCGGCGTTTGATGCTGGGCTTTTCATAAAATTTGCGATTACGTATCTCTCTGAACAGACCGTCTTGCTGCAGTTTCCGTTTCAAGACTTTGACGGCTTTGTTGATGTCACCATCAAAAACTCGGATTTCCATAGAATGTTCTCCGTCTCTGTCGGGTTATTGGTCAGGGTAAATGCTTGTACCAGACATTCATGCTTTCCAGGCCGCCGGATATCTGGGTGTTTTTGATCAGAGTGCCGCTGAAACGATAGCCGTTTGCGGCAAAGCAGATATTCATTCCGTAGGATGTTGCCCGGGCAATGGTGTAACACGTGGTGATCCCGATCTGTGCCATCTCTTGTTCCAGCCGTTGGAGAAGATAGTTGGCCAGCCCGCAGCCGCGCCACTCGGGGAGGGTTGCAAAATCAGTCAATTCGGCATTGCTCCCTTGTTTATCCATTTCAGCAGAGGCTAGGGCCAGCAGCTGACCGGCCTGCCAGATACCGATGTAGCACAGATTTGCAGCCATGGTGTCGGCAAGATAGTCCGGATTGTGAATGGCGAAAGGATAGCTGGCAAACACCTTACGGTAGAGCTGCGCCATCTCTTCACTGTCTGCGGGTGTTGTTGGGCGGCAGTCGCAGTCCGGCGGTAAGGCTACGCCAATCGCGGTACCAGCCTTGTGCCGGGCGGTAGTGAGGACCTGGCGGAGCTGTTCTGCGGCCGGGTCTTTGCTGCGGTTCGGGTCAAAATAGCGGGCCATGAAATAGGCGTCATCCCTGCCCCGGTAGAAACCGGGAATTTTGGCTTCAACCCGGTAGCCGTGCTGTTCAAACCCGGCCCTGGCATAGGCCGGAACCTTGACAAAGGCTTTCGAATAGTCGTTTTGATTAGCCAGGTCGGCGATTTCCGAAACGATTTCGGGGAAATCGCGGCGGTCGAGCTTCATCAGGTAAACCCGGTTGCTGGCCGGGCCATGCTGAATTTCGGAACTGCCAATCTGCTCAATACGGTCATGACTCATCACGGCGCTCCAATCTCTGATTTCCGGCCGGGGTCAGACTGATAGCCTCGTCAAAGTCTGAAAGCAGTTTTTCAATGCCGGTGGCGTCTTTTTCCTGCCCCTCATCAAGCTTCAATTGCAGATCACAGCGTTCGCAGTTGCGATCGCAGAACTTGGTTTCGTAGCTACTCGGTTCCTGGTAGGTGGTGATCACCCCTTCGTAATTGCGCAGCACGACCTTGTTGGTCGACAGTGAGATCAGATAGTTGGGATTCAAGGGGATTTTACCGCCGCCGCCGGGGGCATCGATGACATAGGTCGGCACCGAAAACCCGCTGGTATGGCCGATCAGCCCTTCCATGATTTCGATTCCTTTTCCCACCGGAGTGCGGAAGTGCGAGAGTCCTTCGGAGAGGTCGCATTGATAAAGGTAGTAAGGGCGGACCCGGTTGGCGACCAGTTTATGGACCAGCGATTTGATAATCCGCTGGCAATCGTTGACCCCGGCCAGCAGCACCGACTGGTTGCCAAGGGGAATTCCGGCATCTGCCAGCTTGCGCAGGGCCAGCCGTGATGATTTGGTCATCTCCCGGGGGTGATTGAAATGGGTGTTCAGCCAGACCGGGTGGTGTTTTTTCAGCATGGCAACCAGTTCATCGGTGATCCGGTAGGGCAGCACCACTGGCATTCTTGAGCCGATGCGAATCACCTGAACATGTTCGATCTTGCGCAGCTCAGTCAGAATCCAGTCCAGATAGGCGTCGTTAAGCATCAGCGGATCGCCGCCGGAGAGCAGTACATCGCGCACCTCAGGAGCATTTTTAATGTATTCGAGGCCGGCGCGCAGCTGCTCCCGGTCCGGGATCGAGTCGACATCGCCGACCTTGCGTTTGCGAGTGCAGTGGCGGCAATACATGGCGCAGACATTGCTGACATGGAACAGAACCCGGTCCGGGTAGCGGTGAGTAATGCCCGGGGCGGGGCTGTCTTTATCTTCCGCAAGGGGATCGGCCATGTCGCATTTATCGATTTCCAGCTCCTGGGGATCGGGGAACGCCTGGCGGAAGACCGGGTCGTTGCGGAAATCATTACGGTCAATAAGAGACAGATAATAGGGCGTGACCCGCAGCGGAAATTTTTTCAAGGTCAAGGCGACCTTTCTGCGTTCCAGCGGATCAAGGCTGATATTCAGCAATGTTTCAAAGGTTTCGACCCTAGTGATGGAATGTTTCAGTTGCCAGTGCCAGTCGGTCCATTTGGATGCGACAAAGCAGTCTTCGCTGCTTAAATGCTCGGCTATTTTCTGTTGGGTATTGGAAAAATGAGTCATGATTGGTTACTTTTCAGCTCCTGCACAGAGTCCTCAGGGCAACGGCAGACAAGGTTGCTCGTCTGTCGCTGGCTGTGAACATCGGTGACATTGAATCTGTTGACGCCGCAATGGTGCGTGCGGCCGGGGACGGGCGGTAGCCATACCGGGGGCATGATTAGTATTTAGAAGAGCCTCATTTCTTCGTCTTTCGTTAGCGATGGTTTGTGTAGAAATAAATTGATGGTAAAAATATTCGCAATAAAATGATTTGAATGCGAACGATTGTAGTGTAATCAAACCAAGCTGTCAAGTTGTGCAGAGAAGCAGCTGTGCCGGGAGTTGTTCAAGCGGGAAAAAGGAAGAACCTAGTTGGAAGAATCGAGAGAGTTACCGAGGTGGAGAGCCGGCTTTGGGGGCCGGGGAGGGGAGTACAAAAGAGCAGGATGGACGGGAAATCAGGACGATCTGTCGGTCAATGGGCCTGTTTCCAGGACCGGCGCCGCACCGATATGACGGGCCTCCATAAGATCGACCAGCTTTTCAAGAGCGAGGGTGATGGAGACCTGCTCTATTTCAGAAAGCTCCCCCAGGGCAGCAGAGAGGGTCTCCTGCAGCATGGACGGGGCCGCTTCGATGAGCTCCGCTCCGCTCGGGGTGATGGCGATATGCACCTGGCGGCGATCCTTGCTATCGCGATTACGGGTGACCAGGTTCTTTTCTTCAAGGCGGTCGATGATCCCAACAACCGTACTGGGGCTGAGATAAACTTTTTTAGCCAGATTCGCGCTGGTCATGGGGCCGTCATCCCTGATGGCGGTCAGGCAACTCAACTGGGGACCGGTAATTTTGTACTGGGTGGTCAGCTTGTGCGAATGCAGGTCGATGGCGCGGATGACCCGCCGCAATGCCTGCATGATGCGCAGGTCGTAGCTTCCTTCCGGGATCAGGGTCCCTTGGTTGGTGGTGTTGGTCTTGGTTGCGCTCATCTGTCTGTGTTCCGGAATGCTGTTTCGCTGGGTTCAAGTTGGAGCAGCCATGATAGCGATCCCATGCTGCTTCGACAAGGGCTATTTGGGGCCGGGGCTTCCGGAGCGCTTTAAATGGTTGTCATCCGGAAACACTGGATGGCAATCATTAAGTTTTCAGATTGGAAACGAGGAGTTTTCCGTTGTGGCAAGAAAACCAATGGTTTACGCGGATACATACACCGTTACACCGCAGAAGTAAGCCTGCAGATTGACGCTGCCACAGCGGGAAAAAGCCGTTTCCGGATGACAGCTAAATAAAGAGGAGCACCCTGCCAACGTCAGGGTGCTCCTGCAAGGTTGCGGACAATGTCCGGCAAAGACATTATCCCAGTGCGGGGTTGGATTTACCGGGTTCGGGCAAATTCGGGGTCCTGCAGCGGATCTCCCTGGTAGCCGAGCTTGCCCCAGTCAAGGCGACCGTTGTCGCCGTGGCAATCGAGGCAGTCAAGAGCCTGGGCCGCGGGGGAGACCATGTGGTTGATGCGCCAGTACATGATAGTCGGGGCAAACCCATATTCTCCGCTGAACTTCAGACCATTGGCCTTGGCTCCCAGCTCAGCCGCCTGCTTCCAGTCGAAGGTCTTCCAGTAGCCGCCCTTGCCAAACACTTTGGGCGGAATAAAGTACATGTTTTTCGTGTCGTAGATCTGTTTCCCCGTGTGGATCTTGAACGGGTAAATCTTGGCCTGCAGGTCGCTTCGCTCGCCAATGGGATAGTTCAGCGCCGTTATGGTGGCGGGATTGATCTTGTCGCCGAACTGATAGGCGCCGGCACTGCCGTTATACCAGGCATAGGTCGGGACGATATTTTTGCCCCAGGTGAAGGAGCCCTTTTTCTTCATATAGGTCGGTTTGCCGTACTGGTCTTTTTCGCCTTTGATATCCTGGCCGGCCGTGGACCAGTCCCAGGAGGTTTTGGTTGGAACCTCTTTGGCAAAGGTCGGGATATGGCAGGTCTGGCAGGCAACCGTATCGAGATGCTGATTGAGGATTGATTCACTGTGGACCTTGTCGCCATGACAATTGGTGCAGCCGATATGGTTCTGTCCTTTGGGGGAGACCACCATGGCATGGCCGCTGATGTTGTGGCTCTTTGTTTCATGACAGCCGGCGCAGGTGAAGTTATTGCCGTCAGCGGCCATGTGGACATCGATGTCGCGGGTGGGGAAATCGATGCTGGAATCGAGATCCCCGTGTTTGACGGCATCGCCGCCGCCGCCAAAGAAGTGACAGGTGCCACAGGTCTGGCGCGAGGTCTTGCCGACATTACGGGCGACATAAAGCAGATCGACTTCCCCGGCGGGAAGCCCGGCATCCGTCGGGGTTTTCTTATAGCTTCCGGTGCTGTCATGACAGACCAGGCAGTCAACTTTGGAGGAATCGGTCAAATCGAAACTGCTGTCCTTCCAGCCATAACCGATATGACAACTGGTACAGCGCGGTTCATTGGATTTAACGGCGACGCAGAAATTGTTAATGGCATTGATCTTACCGCGGTTGACCGTTTTGCCATCGATATTCTGATCCAGACTCCAGGTCCAATGGCTGGTTTTCATGATGTGATCAGCTGCGTCCTGATGGCATTCAAGACAGGTTTTGGTCACCTCCGGACCGCTGTTCAGCGGACCTTCGATGAAAGAGTGGTCGGTGGCAGATGCGTTACCGACCCAGAGCAGGGGCAGCAGGCAAGCGAACAGCATTCCAGTGAGTTTCCTCATCATGGTTCTCCCATACAGTTAAAAGTTGCAGTCATCAAGGATCTTCAAACAATCCCAAAGCGGCGGCAAACGGTGATCTTGCAATTGATCAATAAGCAAAGCCGGAACCCGGCCTGGATATGGTGCATTGGATCATCTTTATATATGGAAGATAAAATCACATAGTTGGTGAGGGTATATCAGACACAGGGCTGATGCAATAGAAATCTAACCAAAAAGTAATTTTCAACCAGCTGAAAAATATAACTTTTTTGTCAACTTTGAAGAGAACGAAGCTGAGCCGAGCGACGGATAATTGCTGGCGTGAATTGATTAACAGAGTCAGCAAACGAATGAACGATGGACAGTTGAATACGGGGTTTTTGTTGCGGGAGGCTGAAAAAACAGCCCGGAAGCTTCTGCTTTCCGGGCTGAGGTCTGGGTCATTCCATTTTTCTGGCCAGGACTTCGCGGGGCTTGCCACTGCCGTCCGAAGGGCCGACAATCCCTTCGGTCTCCATGCGCTCGATCATCCGGGCGGCCCGGTTGTAACCGACCCGCAGGCGGCGCTGAAGCATGGAAATGGAAGCCTGGCGAGTGTCGGTGACGATTTTCAGAGCTTCGTCCCAGCGTTCGTCATACTCTTCCTCTTCGCCATCGGCACCGTTTGCGGCGGGTGGCGCCTGGAGAATCGATTTGTCGTATTCCGGTTGCCCCTGTTTGGAGAGAAAGTCGACCACCCGCTGGACTTCCAGTTCTGAAACAAAAGCACCGTGGACGCGCTGCAGGTAGCCGACCCCCGGCGGTAGAAAGAGCATGTCGCCCATGCCGAGCAGGGCTTCGGCCCCCATGGAGTCGAGGATGGTGCGCGAATCGGTGCGCGAGAAGACCTTGAACGAGATCCGGGTCGGGAAGTTGGCTTTGATCAGACCGGTAATGACATCGACGCTGGGTCGCTGGGTGGCCAGGATCAGGTGGATGCCGGCAGCCCGGGCCATTTGGGCCAGGCGGGCGATAGATTCTTCGATCTCCCGGCCGGCGACCATCATCAGGTCGGCCAACTCGTCGACAATGACGACGATAAAGGGCAGGTGACCATGGTCGAGTTCCTGTTCCGCTTCGGGAATGACCATGTCTTCCAGGCCCGGTTCCAGTATGTCCTCGGTCGGGTCCGGTTCCGGAGGAAGGTTTTCGGCCTCTTTCAGCTCTTTGGCGAGCTTGCGATTGTAGCCATCGATATTCCGCACCCCTTTGTCGGCCATGAGCTGGTAGCGGCGTTCCATTTCCCGAACCGCCCAGGCCAGGGCCAGGGCGGCTTTTTTCGG
Organism: Geopsychrobacteraceae bacterium; assembly: GCA_963668145.2. Lineage (GTDB taxonomy): Bacteria > Desulfobacterota > Desulfuromonadia > Desulfuromonadales > Geopsychrobacteraceae > Seleniibacterium. The sequence goes on along the minus strand of CAXXJU010000018.1, from coordinate 111,573 downwards.
ATTGGTCACCACCGGCAGAAGCAGGTGTGGGATACCTTCGTAGATGGACAGCTCGAGCATCTTCGGATCGATCATGATCAGCCGCACGTCGTCCGGGGTTCCACGATACAGCAGCGAAAGGATCATGGTGTTGATGGACACGGATTTCCCGCTGCCGGTTGAGCCGGCCACAAGAAGGTGCGGCATCTTGGCCAGGTCCGAAACAACCACTTGACCAAAGATGTCCTTGCCCAGCGCCATGGGCAGTCTCCCGCCGTTGCGCTGAAAGGCTTCCGAATCGATGATTTCCTTGAGGTAGACGGTTTCGCGGTCCTTGTTGGGGATTTCGATACCGACCACGCCGCGGCCGGGGATCGGCGCCACAATCCGGATCGAGACCGCTTGCAGGGCCATGGCCAGGTCATCCTGCAGGTTGGAGATTTTGTTGACCTTGACCCCGGGTGCCGGGGCGAATTCATACATGGTGACCACCGGGCCGGGTTTGACTTCGACCACGTCCCCTTCGACGCCGAAATCAAGGAGTTTCTTTTCCAGCATCCGGGCGGCCATGGTCAGGCTTTCGCGGTCGATGGGCTTTTGTTCTCCGCCGTCATGTTCCAGCAGGGCAATCCCCGGTCGATGGTAGGTTCCGCTCGGTTCCAGAAAGGAAAATGCAACCTGGTTTTCTTCCTCTTTCTGGGTCCGGCTTTGCTTTTTACTTTTCTGGGGTTTTGGCTCAATGAGACGCCGCGGTTCCGGTGTGCTGATGGACGGGGCCTTGATTTCGATCAGCTTCTTCTCTTTCTGGCGCAGATCAGCGCGGGCTTTGCTGGCTTCGCGACGCAGTTCGAGACGTCGGCCGAAGCGCTCCAGAATCCCGTCGATGAACAGCACCAGGGAAAAGCGGGTTGAGAGGATCAACGCCACCAGGAAGAAGACGATCAGGACGATAGCGGCTCCGCCCAGGTTGAGATAACGGGAAAGCAGTTGAACCAGTACCCGGCCGATGGCGCCGCCGGCTTCATTGATCCGGCTGCCGAAGATGGAGACAGAAGACAGCTCGAGAGCCAGCAGTCCGCCCAGGGAGATCTGCAGCAGCAGGAAGGCAATGAGCCTGGTCGTGCGGAAATGAACTTCCCTGAATTTCAACCAGCGCCACGCCAGGTGTAGACAGCCCAGGGGCCAGAGCAGGGCGGTCAGTCCGAAGGCCTGGTAAAGTAAATCCGCCAGATGGGCGCCGAATACGCCAATCAGGTTATGAATCCGCTCCGGGTTGAGATTGTTGTTGAATGACGGATCGTCGTTGCTGTAGCTGAGCAGGCAAATCAGCAGAAAAATGCCCAGGGCCAGCCAGACCAGGCCGAGAATTTCCTTCTGCATACGACTTGCTGTCGAGACTTCCGGGATGTCTTTGTTCATGACTCTTTCTTTACTCATAGGCGTTGCTTTTCATTTCTGGAAACATACTCCCCTGTTGTGACAGATAATGTCAGAGCAGAGCATGGATGATAATAGCAGCACTGACCAGCATACAATAAAGATTAAACCGTTCTTTTTCAAGCAGGGGGTGCCCCTTCGCTTGTTCGGCCGGGTCGGGCGGTCCGCTTGCTTTGCCTTCAGGCCCTCACTCTTGAAGCGTTTATAACTCCAGAATCAGTGGCAAAATCAAGGGGCGGCGGGCAATCTGCCGGTTGAACAGGCGGCGCAGGGCCTTGCGGACCTCGACGCGCAGCTCTTCCCAGTCGCTGAGCATCTCCAGGCTGTATTCTCCGAGCAGGTCACAGACGACCTGTCTGGCCTCGTCCAACAGTTCACTGCTTTCGCCGTTTTCTTCCGGAACAAACCCTTTGGTGAAAATCTCCGGACCCTGCACAATGGTGCCGGTCGATTGGTTGATGGCGAGCATGACAATGACCACGCCATGATGGGCGAGGTGGCGGCGATCGCGCAGTTCCATGGTGCCGACATCGCCGACCCCTTTGCCGTCGACAAAGACCCGGCCGCTTTCAAAGGGCTCGCCCAACTGCATCCCTGCCGGGGTCAGCTCCAGACTTTGCCCGTTTTCCAGAACCAGGGTGTTTTCCGACGGCATCCCCATTTCGACGGCAAGCTGGCAGTGTTTGACCAGGTGGCGGTATTCACCATGCACCGGCACGAAAAACTTTGGTTTGACCAGGCTGTGAATCAGCTTCAATTCTTCCTGGCCGGCATGGCCCGAGACATGAATTTCGCTGGTTTTCTCATAAAAGACTTCAGCGCCGCGGCGGTAGAGATTGTTGATCAGGTCGCTGATCGCTTTTTCATTGCCGGGGATGAATTTGGAGGAAAGGATGACCGTATCGCCCTTCTCCAGTTCGATCTGTTTATGGTCGCCGGTGGCGATCCGCATCAGCGCGCTGAGTGGTTCCCCTTGGCTGCCGGTGGTGATGATCAGGACCTGCTCCGGGGGCAACTCACGCAGATCGCGCAGGTCGATGAACTGTTCCTCGGCAATTTTCAGGTACCCCAACTGTCGGGCGATGGCGATGTTACCGACCATGCTCCGGCCGTTGACGAGGATTTTGCGACCGGCCAGTAAAGCCGCATCGGCGATCTGCTGGATCCGGTGAATATTTGAAGAAAAGGTCGCGACAATGACCCGCCGCTGACACCGGGGGATAAGGTCGTCGAGGACTTTGCCGACGGTCTTTTCAGACAGGGTGATGCCTTCGTTTTCAACATTGGTCGAATCGGCCAGCAGCAGCAGGACTCCTTCCTCACCGGCTTCGGCGAGCTTGGCCAGGTCGGTATTCTCACCGTCCACCGGGGTCGGATCGATCTTGAAATCGCCGGTATGGACCAGGGTGCCAATGGGGGTCCGCACGATCAGGCCGACGCCGTCGACAATGGAGTGGGCAGCCCGGTACGGTTCGATGTCGAAGGGCTTGAGGGCAACTTTCTGGCGCGGCCTGATCTGTTCCATGGGGACTTTGCCGTCCAGATCGAATTCCTTGAGTTTGCCGCGGAGCAGCCCCAGAGTCAGCCCGGTGCCGTAAATCACCGGTCTGCCGAGCTGTTGCCAGAGAAAGGGGATTGCCCCGATATGATCCTCATGACCATGGGTCAGGACCAGGCCGATGATATCGTCATGGCGGGTTTCCAGCATGCTGACGTCGGGCAGGACCAGGTCAATACCGAACATGTAGGCTTCCGGAAACATCAGCCCGCAATCGATGATCAGAATTTTGCCACCATATTCGATCCCCAACATGTTCATGCCGATCTCGCCGAGACCGCCAAAGGGGAGCAGGCGTAATTGCTCGCCGGATGATTCATTCATTTTACTGAGCTCCTTGCAGGTTGGCGGCAATGCAATCATGAATCTGCCGGGTCAGCGGATCGATGTCCCGGTTGTGCAAATGTTCGGTCGCCAGGGGCGGAGAGATGATCAGCTCCAGCGGGCCGGGGGTTATTTTCAGACTGTCTTTGGACTGCACCCGGAAGCTCCCCTTGATGGTAACCGGAACCACGGGAACCCGGGCTTTAGCCGCCAGGATCAGGGCTCCCTTTTTAAACTCCTGTAAACGACCGTCCGCGGTGCGGGTTCCTTCGGGGAAAATGATCACGGATGCGCCGTCCTTGATTCGCTGAGCCGCGAGGTTGATGCTTTCCATGGCTTTGCGCCGATTGGAACGATCGATGGGGATATAGCCGCAGTATTTCATGGCTGTGCCGAAGAGCGGAACTTTAAACAGTTCCTGCTTGGCCAGCCAGCGAAACTGTATCGGCAGGCCGGCATAAAAAATCGGGATATCGAAATTGCTCTGGTGATTGGACACGTAAATGGCCGGGCCCGTGGGCGGGATGTTTTCCGTGCCGGTCACGGTGAGTTTCAGCCCGGCCAGCCGCAAACAGGACCGGCCCCAGATGATGCCGACCCGGTGGGCGGCGTTCGGCCCGCCCAGTCGCGCACTGAGTAATGCCAGGAGAATCGAGACAAAGGTCCAGGGGAAAAATAGCAGGTAATAAAAACAAGCGCGCAGCACGGCATGCCCTCCGAAAAATATAAACATATCATAATAAGGAGTTATATGCGATTTCGTCAAATTATTTGCTCGTTCCCCGGCTTCTGCTTTGCTCTGGCCAGGTTCCGGTGCCCGCTGGCGAAAGGCCCGCAGGCGGAGCGCGGAAAGCAGCCAGGGCCGCAGGCAAAGAGCCATGAGCAGACAGGAGGAGAACCGAGGGGGCAGAAAACGGTCTTGCTGTGGGAATTCTTGAGCGTGGTAATGCGGATTCAGCCAGTTGCCCGGACTGGTTTGGTGACGAGCAGGTTCGCGCCGGTTCCGGCGACATTCTGCAGCAGAACCTGACCGATCTGCACCGGGGCGGTGACGCACAACTGCTTGATCTCGGTCATGGCCGGAAAAATCTCGGCTTTGGGAATCGGCCGGTCGAGGCGGACGCTGACCAGGGGAAGGTCGCCGTTTTGGATCAATACCGAGGTGGCAATGTTGCGCAGGGGATTGGCCAGCTCCTGGCTGACGTAGTCGATCCCTTTAGGGCAGCTATTGCCGGTGATGGCGACAATCCGATCCTGTTCGACAGTCGCCTCGATATCACAACCGATCGGGCAGATAATGCAGGTATACTTTTTCAGCATGCTATCCTCACTTCCAGGTCGCCAGCTTCCGCCAGCAGGTTGGCTGCGACCGGAATCTGAATCATTTCCGCGGGCAGGACCTTGCGGAAGGTCTGCGTTGCGATAACCCGTTCATTCTGGCAGATCTGCACTGCACAATTTTGGACAGGCCGGCTGGGGCGCAGAGAGAGAGTGAAATCCTTCTTGCCGCTGACGCGCTGGGGAACGGTATGGGTGATGGAAGCGTCGCCGCGAATGGTCAGGTGAGCCCTCTGCGAGCTGTCACTGTGCAGATAGGCGACGATCCCCAGCGCCATTTTTTCGGCTTCGGCAGAGACGAAATCGACCAGATCGTGGACCTGGAGGACATTGCCCGCGACAAAAATTCCCGGTCTGCTGGTCTGATAACTGTCATCGACCAGAGCGCCTTTGGTCCTTTGATCGAGTTCCACACCGGCTTGCAAAGACAGCTCGTTTTCGGGGATCAGGCCGACCGAAAGGATCAGGGTATCGCAGTCATAGTCTGTTTCGGTCCCGGGGATCGGAGCAAAATTTTCATCGACAGCAGCGACCGTGACCCCTTCAAGGCGGGAGCGGCCTTTGATATCGATGACAGTATGACTGAGAAACAGAGGGATATCGTAATCGTTGAGGCACTGGGCGATGTTGCGCGGCAGGCCGCTCGGATAGGGCTGGAGTTCGAAAACCGCTTTGACCTGCGCTCCTTCCAGGGTCAGCCGCCGGGCCATGATCAGGCCGATATCGCCGGAACCGAGGATCACCACGTTCTTGCCTGGCATGGTATTCGCCAGGTTAATGTAGGACTGGGCGACTCCGGCGGTGTAAATACCGGCCGGCCGGGTGCCCGGAATGCTGATGGCTCCGCGGGTGCGTTCCCGGCAGCCCATGGTCAGGGCCAGTGCCTCAGCCTGAAATTCGAGCAGCCCCTGTTTGGAAACGGCGAGCACTTTTTTATCGGCGGTGATATCAAGCACTGTGACATCGGTCAGGTAAGGGATGTGTAAGCGGTCGATTTCGTCGATAAAGCGCTGGGCGTATTCCGGGCCGCTGAGGGATTCCTTGAAGCGGAGCAGGCCGAAGCCGTCATGGATACATTGGCGCAGAATCCCGCCCAAGTGTTTTTCCCGTTCCAGAATCAGGATATCGGTAACGCCGTTGTGGTAAAGCTCTAACGCTGCCGCCAGTCCGGCCGGCCCACCGCCGATGATGATCACCTGTTTATGCTGCATGATCGCCCTCCCGTACTTTGCCGGTGAACAGGTAGGAACCGGCATGCTGGTAACGGATCTCCGTCTCTTTGCTCCCCAGGGTTTCCTGAATCAATGCGGCGATGCGGGTTTCGCAATAACCGCCCTGACAACGGCCCATGGTGGCCCGGGTCCGGTTTTTAATCCCGGTCACGGTGACCACGCCGAGGGGGTTGTTGATAGCGCGGAGGATTTCGGCTTTGGTAATGGTTTCGCAGCGGCAGACAATCTCACCGTAGTTCGGGTCCGCGCTGATCAATGCCTGCTGGCGTTCACGCGGTATGCCCGGCAAAGGGGGGTATCCCACGGCGGACCGGGGTGAAGGATGGGTTGGAGGCCAGTTGCTCCCGGTCGCGGATCTTGCCGACCACCCGGCGAGCAATGGGCAAGGCACAGGTCAGGCCGGGCGATTCGATCCCGATCAGATTGACAATGCCCGGTTTGTCGGATCTGGTTTCAATCAGGAAATCCAGGATCTCTCCGGTGACGGGATCCACCCTTTTCCAGCGGGTTCCGGCGAAGTTGCGAATGAAGAAATCGCGCTTGATATGCTTGAACATTTTTGCGCCGTCTTCAATCAGGCCCTGCATGTGTTCCCGGGTGGCGGCAAAGTCATCCGGATCGTCGGTGAGATAGGAATCCGGGCCGATCAGCACATTGCCGTCGATGGTGGGAGTGGCATGGGTGGAGAAGCCGCCCTTGGCATTGGGGGCCGGATAGACCGGGATGTTCAGATACTGGCCGGCTTTTTTATCAAGGACAAAATATTCCCCCTTGAACCCTTTGACCTGATGACCGCTGATGCCGAGCATTTCGGAAATGGCGACACAATTCATCCCCGCACAGTTGATGACCCAGCGGCGGAGAAGGTCTTGTCTCCGGCACTGATCCGGTAGTGACAGGCGCTGTTGTCGATGGCGGTGACTTCGCTGGCAAAGAAAAAATCCGCGCCATTGGCGTGGAGCGTTTTCGGCCAATGCGATGGTGTACTGCATCGGATTGAGAATCCCGGAATCCGGGCTGTACATGGCGAACTCGCCGCCAGCGCTGGCATCGATCCGGTAAAGGCGGTCCTTGTCAATAATCTCCAGGCCGCGGACCCCGTTGGTTTCACCGATCTGTTTGAACTTAAGAATATTCCGCATGTCTTCGTCGTTGAAGCCGACCACGACCTTGCCGGAACGTTTAAAAGGGACATCCAGTTCCTTGGCGACCTGGTCGAACTCGCGATTGCCTTCGACTGCACATTCAGCCTTGAGGGAGCCGGGTCGATAGGTAAAGCCGCCGTGCAGCACCCCGGTGTTGCGGCTGGAATTGCCGCAGGCGACATCCAGCTCTTTTTCCAGCACGGCGATGCGCAGGCGGTAGCGGGACAGCTCCCGGGCGACGGCCGAACCGATCACGCCGGCACCGATAATAACCACGTCGTATAATTGATCTTTCACGAAGAGTTTCCTCTGGCAGACTAAAGCAGGTTTCCCTGAGCATCGAAAGTCAGTTCTTCCGCCATGCCGATAATATCGATGCGCGGATTGTTTCTGGCTTCGGGCAACAGGTTTTCAGAGATCAGGATCTCCCCGATCTGCAGGGTATTTTTGATCCGAATCAGGCGGACATCGTTATGGCCGATGCCGAAGCAGCCTTTGATCGCCGCCTGAATGGCCAACTTGTCATTCTCCATGACCAGGGGGATCTTGCAGGATTGCAGCATGCCGTTGGTCAGTGGGTTCGGATAGGTCTCGAAAAAATCGATCTGGTTGAAAAAGCGTCTGGTGCAGACATCGGCATTGGTCATGCCGTTGGCGTTGCCATGACTTTCTTGGCTCAGGCTGAGTAAGGCCAGGCGTTGGGCCAGGGGAGGCATGGCAAAGGTGTCGACATAGTTGCGGCGGATGACATTCGGATCCATGCCGGTACCGGCAATGTTTTTACCGGCTTCATCGACCACCAGGACATCGCAGCGGTCAAACAGGATCTGCGGCATATGTTCGCGGCTGATATCGAGCAGGGCCGGTTCCTCATTCAGGATCTGTTCGGCGGGGATAGCGGCGATCCGGAAGGTCTCGTCATAGGCGTTTTCCAGAATGCCGACGGCAAATAGAATGTTCGCCCGCTGTAATGCGGTTTCAGCGATCTCCCTGACCCGTACGGGAACATTCGGCACTCCAGCGGCATGGCAGATCTCCGCGCCGTCGCGTTTGCCGAGTCCGACTGCGATCATTTTGGCCAGGCCGCTTTCGATGGGCGCGCGAAACGAGGTGTGCTGCTTGATGCGGCCGACAACAATGATGCCATCGGCTTCCTGGGCGAAACGATCGATATGGACCGGTAGCCCGTTCGGGGTGGTGTCGATTCTGACCACCTCCATGGTCGCCCGAATCGGGGCGCCGAGCGTTTCTTCCGTGATGCCCAACTCGTGGAGCACCCCGGCCTGCCCCTCGGCAGTGGCTCCGCCATGACTGCCCATGGTTGGAACGATGAACGGCTGGCCGCCATGCGTTCTGACCCAGCCGACCAGTTCGCGCAGGATCACGGGCAAGTTGGCGATGCCGCGACTGCCTGCAGTGATGGCGATGGTGGCGCCGGGGGCAATTCCGGCGGATAGATTGCGCATGCCGAGTTGCTGATGCAGGGCCGCCGGGATATCGGTAATGTGCTCCTGGCAGAACTTCTGGCGGACCCTGATCATCCTGGGCAGGGGGATATGCTGGATAATTTTTTGGACTGCTGCATTGGAAGATGCCATGGTGATGATCCTGCAACCCGTCGTTGGCAGAGCTGGTGGCCGGTCTTTTGATCCCGGAGTCAATTCTGCAGCTTGCAATCAGGTGAAAAGTTCGCTGTCAGTACAAAACAGGACTGAATTTATCAGAGACAGGTCGCGCCGCAAGGAACGTTTAGTCATAGTATGAATAGTATCTATACATACTATGAGAAAAATAAGCAAGAGCGCACGTCAGGACTGCTCCCGTGCGCTAGTTTAAAGCTATGGAACTTTCAGGTTTTATGAATTGAATCCTTCCCCTTTGATGGGGGAAGGTTAGGATGGGGGTGGAAATGCCGACCTGTTTTCCCCCTCCCCCCAACCCCCTCCCACGAAGGAAGAGGGAGCAATTTTAGGAACTTTCAGTCCCGTCAAAACCTATGCAGATTTAGTGCATAGTGGTTTAGTTTTTCTCCGGCGCGTGAAAAGAGCCGGTTATCGTTCCTAGTGCAATGGCTGCACAGGGGCGCGAAACGGCTCAGGTCACCGGGGCCGGGTTGAACAGGACCAGGTCATTGTGTATACCGAGTTTGTCGGCGGCAACCTGCTTACGGCCGCTGGCCACAGCAATGATGAAGTGGAAGATTTCCCAGCCGATGTCTTCGATGCTGGCCTCACCGCTGGCAATCCGGCCGGCATTGATATCGATCAGATCGTACCAGCGGTTGCAGAGCGCGGTCCGGCTGGCGACCTTGACGACCGGCGCCATGGCCAGCCCATAGGGGGTGCCGCGGCCGGTGGTGAAAACCTGCATATTGATCCCGGCGGCCAATTGTAGCGTGCCGCAAATGAAATCACTGGCCGGTGTTGCCACGAAAACAAGACCTTTTTTGCGTAAGCGTTCTCCGGGGGCAAGGACATCGACAATCGGGCTGGTCCCGGACTTGATGATGGAGCCGAGAGACTTTTCCACGATGTTCGCCAGCCCGCCGGCTTTATTGCCGGGGGTGGTGTTGGCACTCCGATCCACGTCGCCCAGTTCAAGGTAGCGATCATACCAGGCCATTTCACGGATCATGGCCTGACCGATTTCCTGGTCTACGGCGCGTGGGGTTAGCATGTAGACGGCGTCGCGCACCTCGGTGACCTCTGAGAAGATCGCCGTCCCCCCTGCACGCACAATCAGGTCTGCGGCAAAGCCGACTGCGGGATTGGCGGTAATGCCGGAAAGCGCGTCACTGCCGCCGCATTGCATACCGACCACCAGGTCGGAGACCGGACAGGTTTCGCGCTGCCGCTGGTTGAGATTGTGCAGTTTTTTATCAGCCATTGCCATAATACCGTCGACCATGGCTGAAAAACCCTGGAAAGCTTCATCCTGGATCTCCAGAATGGCCTCCGGCTGCTGGTCATTGGCGCCGGATAAAAAGTTGGCGGGAACCAGCCGCCTGGGGTCCAGTTTTTCACAACCCAGGCCTAATACCATGACCTCGCCCCCCAGGTTGGGGTTCAAGGTCAGGTTCTGCAGGGTGCGGATGGGGATGATCGCTGCCGGGGCATTGATGGCGACACCGCACCCGTAGGAATGGTTCAACGCCACCACGTCGTCCACATTCGGGTAGTTGGGCAGCAATTCCTGTTTGATCTTGCGGACCACGAAGTCAGCTATTCCGGCGACACATTGCACGCTGGTGCTGATGCCAAGAATGTTTTTGGTTCCAACGCTGCCGTCCGGATTACGATACCCTTCAAAGGTATAGTCCTTCCAGGGGCTCAAGCTGGGGAGCCGGTCTGGTCGCGACTTCCATGTCGGCAAGGGCCGGCGCGGTCGGCATCCTGACCAATGCTTCGTGGATCCAGCTGCCACGGGGGATATCCTGTTCGGCATAGCCGATGGTTTCACCGTAGCGGGTGATCGGACTGCCTGCGGGGATATGGCAAAGAGCTATCTTGTGGCCCTGGGGGACATCCTCGAGCAGCAACGTACCATCTTCGATGCAGGTTCCTGCTTGCAAACCGCCGCCGGTGACGGCGACGGCAACATTGTCCTGCGGGTTGATCTTAATACTTTTTCTGACATTGGTTGAGCTCATAGCGGAGTTATCCTTTTAATGCCTTGGCTTATTTATGTCCGTTCTTCATCCGATGGGCCTTAACCATTGTATAGACGGAATAGCTTATCGAGATGAAGATCAGTACCCACAGGAACATGGCGATGGGGCTTTTGGTGAAGAAGATGGTCAGAGTGCCGAAGGATTCAAGGCTCTTGACGAAATAGACTTCAGCAGATTTACCCAGAATGAAGCCGATGATGAGCGGCGCCACTTCTATGCCGATTTTCGTTGCCAGATAGCCGAAGACCCCGAACAGCAGCAAGGTCCAGACATCGAACATAACCCCGTAGTTGATGGCGTAAGCACCGACCACGCACATCATGATGATAATCGGATAGAGGATGTATTTCGGGACGGTGATCACCTTCGCGATATATTTGATGGCGAAGAACATGACCAGGAACATCACCAGATTGGCAACAAGCAGGGCCACCATCATGGTGTACCAGGTGTCCATGTTGTCGCCGATGAAGAGCGGCCCGACCTGAATCCCCTGTAGGGTAAAGGCGCCGATCAACACCGCGGTGGTACTGTCGCCGGGGATGCCGAGGGACAGCAGCGGGATCAGAGCCCCGCCGGTCAGACCGTTGTTGGCCGATTCTGAAGACACCACCCCTTCTACGGCACCTGTTCCCATCAGTTCCGGATGCTTGGAAAAGTTTTTCGCCTGGGTATAAGACAGGACCGAAGCCGCACTACCGCCGACTCCGGGGAGCATCCCGACAAAGGTGCCGATGGCAGAAGAACGGAACAGATTTAATGAATTGTCCTTTAAAAACGCCGAAGGAGAAGCTCTTCCTGGTGGTCAGGCTGGAATCGGTGCGCAGGGATTCCTCCCGAATGCCTTTTTCGGCTTCTTCGAGGATTGTGGCCAGCCCGAACAGGCCGATCAGCACCGGGAGCAGGGAAAATCCCTCCTCCAGATAGGGGACCATGAAATCGAACATCAGACGGACTTTGCCATTCCCGCCGACGGATATGTCATAGGTTCCGATCAGACTGATCCAGACACCCAGTACACCGCTGAAAATTCCAACCAGGACATTTTTTGACAGCGAGGCGATAACCGTCAAAGCCAGGAAGATAATCAGAAATTTTTCAATATAGGAAAATTTGATCGCGATATCAGCCAAAGCCGGGGCGAAGTAGAACAGAATCGCGGCACTGAACAGACCACCGAACAGGGAGGAGACGATTCCTATTTTAAGAAGCCTTTTCCCCTTCTCCTTTTTGGGTCATGGGGTAGCCGTCGAAGGTGGTGGTAATCGATGAGGGTGTTCCCGGCAGGTTAAGCAGAATGGCCGGAACCAGGCCGCCGGAAATCCCACCGACATACAGTCCCAGCAGCAGGGCGAGTCCTTCAGTCAGGTTGAGGGAGTAGGTCAGTGGCAGGCAGACGGCAACGGCCATGGTCGCGGTCATTCCTGGAATTGCGCCGAAGATGATGCCGATGACGACGCCCAGGGGGACCAGCATGAAAAACGTCGGGGTAAGATCTACGAGAAAATGCATGACAATCTGTCCTTTATCTACTTCAAGGCAGCGTGATGTTGAATAAGTTGGCCAGGATATACCACGCCAGTGTCGGTGAAATCAGGGCGTTCAGAGTGATGGCCAGGAACTTTTTGCGGTCAAGATCGTGAACATAAAGCATCGACAGCAGAAACATGAAGGGAATGGACATGAACAGGAATCCAAGCCCCATGTTCGGGAAGAACTCGCCGACATAGTCCATCAACAGGAAATAGACGATTGTCAGCACCAGGGTGCCGAAAAATCTTAATTTGTCCATATGGCGCATTGAAAAGGAGGGCTTTTTTTCTCCCTTGGCGACGGCCCGCAGATAGGGGATGCCGTAGACGAGGAAAATAAGCGCCAGAAGGACGACCATGACCCAAAGTACGATTCTCGGGAAAAACAGCTGGGATTGGTTGAAGTCAATTGCGACCTTAAACAGCGACGATGACTCAGTTTCCATCCTAATAACCTCTTGAACTGACAGAATAAAATGAAAGGTGTTGCAAATCTTATAAACTGACGGCGCTGATCCGGACCTACCGGATAGCGCCGTCAGGGTGAGCTATAGATCAGTTAATGCTTAATGGCTTTGATGATCATTTCGTAGCGATCCATTTTGTCTTTCAGATACCATTGAGCTTCTTTCGAGGGCATGAAATCCGGAATGAAGAAAGATTTTTTCTGGATTTCCTGAATTTTTCCTTCGGCATAGATTTCGGTGAGGGCTTTGTCAAGAGCAGCGACAATCGCCGGGTTCATGTCTTTGTTGTAGAGAAAGAAGAATTCTTTATCGAAGGTGAAGTTGGAATTTTTATCAAACGGAACAGAAACCGTGGGATCAACAAATTTCAGCAGATCATCGCGGCTGGTTTGGCCCAGACCTTCCGGGTGTGCCTGTTGGATGGTTTTTTGCCGAGCAGTCAGCCAGACAAAACGCATGGCTTTCTGATCGTCAGCGGGCAGCCGGGTGTATTGTTCATTGGCCTGGACCGAACCGTTGATCAAATCGGCCTGACCGTCGAACAGCAGTTGGTTTTTGTCGGCCTGGGAACCGGTATTGACTGCCACGAGGTTGTCTTCCTGGCCCGGATATTTCAGTTTGATGGCGTTTTTCAGGGCACTGAAGCCGATTTCGGAAACCCCGCCGGGCTGAATGGCGACGCGGACTTTGGTTCCGTTACCGCAGGCTTCAATGATGTCTTCGATGGTTTTATACGGGGATTTTTTGGGGACCAGGTAAGCGTTGCCCGGGTTGATGGCGATGGTCGGCCCAACGGTATATTTTTCAAAAATGTTGTCGTAGCCGGCAACACCGTAAAGATAGCCAAGGTATGATTGATCATGGAAAATCATAATGGTATTGCCTCTGGCGCCACTGCGTTCAAGGGCTTTGAAGGCACTGCTTGCACCGACGGCATCGACTTTGACATTGATGTCGAGTTTTTTGGCGAGTTGAGCTGCAACGATACTTGAATTCTGGTAGGTATCGCCGCCAGTTGATTTGGAACCGATGACGATTCTCAGATTGCCACTAATCGGTTTGCTTGCAGCAAATCCGTTCGCGACCGGGGCGAGAATGAAGGCAGTTAATGCTAAGCTCAGCAATATCCTTTTCATGATCTACTCCTCTCTTCGTTGAGTGTAAGGGGTTGTTGTACTCAAAGGCATCAGATTGAAACGTGGCTATGGTAGCGCTGTCATTTTTGGTTGTCAATAAATTTCTGGAGCTGCTTTTGAAATTTTTAATAACGTCATAGATTGATACTGATTTGTATCAATCTATGACAAAAATAATTATTTAAATTAGTATGTTATGGAAGTAGCTGAAATGTCTTGTCATGTTTTTGGCAAGCGGAGTCAGGATATCTGCAACTGAATGACAGCGGCAACATTTCTGGCGGTGATGCGCAGGTTGGTTCGGGCATTGGCCAGAGCCTCCTCCAGACTGCAGGGGACCGGTCACAATGCTGAACAGGGCGCTGATGCCGTGCTCCAGAACCGCTTCCGCTCCATCACCCAGGCAGCCGGCAAAACCGAGCACCGGGATCTGCCGCTGCGCCGCAACCTTGGCCACCCCGATCGGCGCCTTGCCGTAAACGGTCTGCCCGTCGATGCGCCCTTCCCCGGTAATCACCAGGTCGGCATCCACCACGGCTTCGGCCAAGCCGATCGCTTCGATGACGATCTCCACCCCGGGACGCAGCTCGGCTTGCATAAAGCCGAGCAGGGCGGCGCCCATGCCTCCAGCCGCACCGGCTCCGGCCCGCTGTTCAATGTCCCGGTTCAGATCGCGGCGGATCAGTGCGGCAAAATGTCCCAGGTTGCGGTCGAGCTGTTCAACCATGGCCGGGGTCGCGCCTTTCTGCGGGCCGAACACGGCCGAAGCTCCACGCGGGCCGGTCAGGGGGTTGTCGACATCGCAGGCCACCTGAATCCGGCAGTCTTTGAGCCGTTCGTCCAGTTCGCTGACATCGATCCGCGCCAGGTCGGCGAGACTGCCGCCGCCATAACCGATCTGTTGTTCATTGGCATCGAGAAGGCGGGCTCCCAGAGCCTGCAGCATCCCGGCACCGCCGTCATTGGTGGCGCTGCCGCCGATACCGATAATGAAATCGCGCAAACCCTGGTCAAGGGCATGGCGGATCAGTTCACCGGTCCCAAAGCTGGTGGTCCGCAAGGGGTTGCGCCGGGCCGGTGGGACCAGATCGAGGCCGCTGGCGGCGGCCATTTCGATCACCGCGGTGCCATTGTCACCGCTGCGGCCGTAAAAGGACTGGACCTGATCGCCCAGCGGGCCGGTGACGCTCAGCTTGACCAGCTCGCCGTCGGTGGCCGCGACCAGGGCGGCCACGGTGCCTTCGCCACCGTCGGCGATGGGCAGTTTCAGATACTCGGCGTGAGGAAAGATGTCGCGAAAGCCGGCTTCGATCGCGCTGGCGACGTCCTGCGAGGACAGGCTCTCTTTGAAGGAATCAGGGGCGATGATGATTTTCATTGTCTCAGCTCGCTCAATTAGATTGTGAACGTGAAAACTGCGGCGATCTTTTCTGGCCAATAGCGGATATGAAACAGGGAGGCGCTGCTTGGCGCAGGCCCCCCTTGGTGCATTGCAACGAAACAACCCGCTGGTTAGCGTTTGACTTCGACTTTGGCGAGTTTTTCGTAATGACGGATCAGGGCGCCGTGATCGAGGCCGTCCATGCCGTCCACTTTCATGGCCTGCATCATTTCCATCACTGCCGAGGTCAACTGCACCGGAACCCCGACTTCATGGGCGGTATCCAGAGCATTGGCCAGGTCTTTAATGTGCAGGTTGATGCGGAAGCCGGGATCGAATTTGCGATCCATGACCAGCGGGGCTTTGGCATCCAGCACCGTGCTGCCGGCCAGGCCGCCACGGATGGCTTGATAAACCAGATCGGGCTCAACCCCGGCTTTGGTGGCCAGCACCAGGGCTTCGCTCATGGCGGCGATGTTCAGCGCCACGATCATCTGATTGGCCAGTTTGGTGACGTTGCCGGCGCCGATCTTGCCGGTGTAGACCACGGAGCCGGCCATGGCTTTCATGATGTCGTAGTATTTGTCAAAGGTTTCTTTTTCGCCACCGACCATGACCGACAGGGTGCCGTCAATGGCTTTGGGTTCGCCACCGGAGACCGGGGCGTCGAGCATGTCGACATCTTTTTTGGCCAGGGCTGCGGCCACTTCGCGACTGGCCAGCGGGGCGATGGAGCTCATGTCGATGACGACACTGCCCGGCTTGGCGCCTTCGATCACGCCACCTTCGCCCAGCACCACGGTTTTGACCTGCGGTGAGTTGGGCAGCATGGTGATGATCACGTCGCTTTGCTCGGCCACGGCTTTGGCGCTGGGGGCACTGGTCGCACCGGCGGCGACGACTTCGTCGACAGCGGCGGTGTTGAGGTCGCAGACCACCAGGTTGTAGCCGGCTTTGAGCAGGTTTTTGCTCATGGGTTTGCCCATGATGCCGAGTCCGATAAATCCGATTTGCATGCTATCTCTCCTTGTCTTTCCTGTTGAGTTTCGGTTTGCTGCCGGTCGTTTTCAGACCAGCTTCCTGGCGCCCAGGTTGTCCAGGTGCTGCTGCAGGGCGGCCAGCACCGCCGGGGTGCTGCGGGTGTTGGGCAGAATCGGCTCGCCCATGTCAAAGCCGAGCAGGCGCATGTAGTCCTTGGTCACCACCGGGAAGCTGGACAGGCCGTAGGCCATCCGCATCGGGGCCAGCTGGTACTGGGCTTCCAGGGCGCCGGCCAGGTCACCGGCCATGAATTTGTCGTAGATGGAGACCACCAGTTCCGGGACGATGTTGGCCGAGGAGGCCACGGTCCCGACCCCGCCGTAGGCGAGGGTGCTCAGAATCAGGATATCGCGCCCGGCAATGACCTTGAAGTCCTTGCCTTTGTTGCGGGTGCGGCGGATGAATTCGGCGGTCAGGGTCATGTCGCCGCTGCTCTCTTTGACGCCGACGATGTTGGGCACCTCGCTGAGTCGTTCGAGCAGCCCGGCGGAGATCCCGCAACGCATCCGGTCGGGGTTGTTGTAGAGCAGCACCGGCAGGCTGGTGGCTTCGGCCACGGTTTTGAAGTGATGGTACATTTCATCGTCGTTGGGACCGATGAACATGGGGTGCAGCACGCTGATGGCGTCGACCTTCATGGCTTCGGCTTTTTTGGCCCAGGCGACACACTCGCGGGTGGTGATATTGCCGATGCCGAAGTAGACCGGGACCCGTCCTGCGGCCTGATCGACGACGATGCGGGTGGCGCGTTCCTGCTGCTCGGGATCAAGCCCGTAAAACTCGCCGTTGCTGCCCATGGCCAGGATGCCGTGGATGCCGCCTTTGATGATATGGTCGACGATCTGACGCTGGACCGGCTCGTTGACCCGGTCCTGGGCGTCGGTCGGGGTGACGATCGGGGGAATCACCCCCTTGATAAAATTGGTGTCCATCTGGTTGTCTCCTTGGTTTGGTTAACGAACCAGGCAGGGTTTTTTGTTGTCAAAAGTCCAGTTCGGGATTAGGTACTGCATGGCAACAGCGTCATCGCGACTGCCCAGCCCTTTGCTCAGGTAAAGTTCATGGGCCTTCATGATGGCATCCATGTCCAATTCAACCCCCAGACCGGCTTTTTCCGGAACCTTAACATGGCCGTTAACGATCTGGAACGGGTTTTTCGTCAGATATTGACCATCCTGCCAGATCCAGTGGGTATCGATCGCGGTGATATTGCCCGGGGCAGCCGCCGCACAATGGGTGAACATGGCCAGGGAAATGTCAAAGTGATTGTTGGAGTGAGAACCCCAGGTCAGGCCCCATTCATGGCACATCTGGGCAACGCGGACGGAGCCCTGCATGGTCCAGAAGTGCGGGTCGGCCAATGGGATGTCAACGGATTGTAGCTGGATGGTGTGACCCATCTGCCGCCAGTCCGTAGCGATCATGTTGGTCGCAGTCGGCAGCCCGGTGGCGCGCCGGAATTCGGCCATGATTTCGCGGCCGGAATACCCGCCTTCGGCGCCACAGGGGTCTTCGGCGTAAGCCATAATGCCGTGCATGTCTTTACAGAGCTCGATGGCTTCTTTCAGCAACCAGCCGCCATTGGGATCGAGAGTGATCCGGGCTTCCGGGAACCGTTTCGCCAATGCTTTGATCGCTTCGATCTCTTCGGCGCCAGCCAGAACACCG
Source organism: Geopsychrobacteraceae bacterium (assembly GCA_963668145.2). Taxonomy (GTDB): domain Bacteria; phylum Desulfobacterota; class Desulfuromonadia; order Desulfuromonadales; family Geopsychrobacteraceae; genus Seleniibacterium. The sequence goes on along the minus strand of CAXXJU010000018.1, from coordinate 93,665 downwards.
CCTTTGAGTTTGAAGTCGTTAAAGCCGTAACGCTCATGAGCGGCCTCGGCCAGGCGAACAATGGCTTCCGGGGTCAATGCTTCTTCATGGCGAACGCGAAACCAGTCGCTGGCCGCATTCGGGTCGGACAGGTAGGGCAGGTCGGTTTTGTTGCGATCACCGACATAGAACAGGTAACCGAGCATTTCCACGCTGTCACGCTGCTGTCCTTCGCCGAGCAGTGCGGCAACGGGGACATCGAGGAATTGGCCGAGCAGATCAAGCAGGGCTGCTTCCAGAGCGGTCACCGCATGGATGGCAATACGCAGGTCAAAGGTTTGCAGGCCGCGGCCGGCGACATCACGATCAGCAAACTGTTTGCGGACACTGTTGAGAATGTTGTTATAGCGGCCAATGGGCTGGCCGACGACCAGCGGGCGGGCATCTTCCAAGGTCTGGCGGATACCTTCGCCACCGGGGACTTCACCCACTCCGGTATTGCCGGCGCTATCTTTGAGAATGACCAGATTACGGGTGAAAAATGGACCGTGCGCGCCACTGAGGTTGAGCAACATGCTGTCATGACCGGCAACGGGGATGACCTGCAACTCGGAAATAACCGGTGACTTTGCGCCTGGATCTGCGTTTTCCAAATGAGCCTCCTATGAAATCGATAGGTTAATTATGAGAATTGAACCCTGTTAATTGTGAGAAAATCTTCTTGAATGCTGCGACATGATAGCGCTGTCATTGTGTTGCTGTCAATGTTTTTTTCAAAGAGACAGGCAATTGTCGAATAAATCTCTAATAAATCTGTTGTGTTGAATTAAGTCGTTATTTTTTTTAGTGATTTGCTCTATATTAGGGGATGGATAAACGATCATTTTCTGGCGTGGATAGGGCGATTGTCTTGACAATCTTAGATGGTAGCGTCACCATATGCGATTCTTTGCTGTTTTCTTTTCTTATCGGCAAAGTCTTGTTAATATCAGTGCATATCAAATCTACTTAAGAAGGAAACTGATTTATTTATGTCGATCAGTAAAAATAGTCATCTCAAGGAGAATGGACGTTCGCCAAGCTCCTCAACCGTCGATGGATCGTTAAGCTCACGCCGCTCTACGGGAAGCGTGACTTTGGATGATGTCGCCAAATTGGCAGGGGTTTCACCGATAACTGTTTCGCGGGTCCTCAATCATCCAGGCAAGGTCGCCGCTAAAACTCTGGAGCGGGTGCAGCAGGCTATCGAACGGACCGGCTACGTGCCCAATCTGCTGGCCGGAGGGCTGGCGTCCCGTCGCAGCCGTTTGATCGCCGCCATCATTCCGTCAATTTCCAACTCCGTTTATGCCGAGACAATCCAATTTTTCACTGAGCGGCTGCTGGATTTCGGTTATCAGGTTCTGCTCGGTGAGTCAGGATATGACGAACTGCGCGAAGAAAAGTTGATTTCCGCGATTTTGAGCCGTCGCCCCGATGGTGTTTTTCTGACCGGTATCAATCATTCTGCCTCGTGTCGAAAAATTCTGCTGACTGCCGACATCCCGGTCGTTGAAACCTGGGATCTGACCCCGACGCCACTGGATGTTATCGTGGGGTTCTCTCATGAACAGGTCGGTCGTGCCGTTGCCAGGTTCTTGTACGAGAAGAAATACCAGAGAATAGGTATTGTTTCAGCTGCAGATCAGCGTGCCACTATCAGAGAAAAAGGTTTTGTTGATGAATTGAGAAAACTTGGTATAGATGTCGCCATCAGCCCAGTCCCCGTCCCGACAAATTTCAGATTGGGGCGAGTCGGGTTGGCCCATTTACTGGACAATGGGTTTCGTGATGGCGCGGTCTTTTTCAGTTCAGATACTTTGGCTCAAGGCGGGCTGGAAGAAGCTCGTTCCCGTGGAATTGCCGTCCCGGAAAATCTGGCGATTATCGGTTTTGGTGACCAGCCGTACGCGGCATATACTTGCCCCAGTTTGAGCACGGTCCGATTTGATCGGGCCGAAATCGGGCGCCGGGCCGCAGATGTCCTTCTCGAACGAATTGAAGGCAAGCCTGTTCAGCAAAATATTATCGATGTCGGGTTCAGTATTGTCGAGAGGGAGACAACCAGAGCTTTATCATGAACCTGTCCTGTTTTTGATCAGTGGATTTCCCCTCCGTAACCGACGGCGGTTATTGCTGAGCCCATGGAGAGGTTCAAAATCAATAGCGATGTTAAACTTCGGCCTTTGGCAGGATCGGACAATACAGCCCCTCGCCATTTCTCATTGGCACCATGCAGCGGTTGCATGAAATACAATCTGCGTTGCGGGCCGCATCATTGCGCCAGATGTCAGGCAGGTCCGGTTGCCTGATCAGGGGCCGGCTCAAGGCAACGGCATCGCAGATTCCCTGATTGAGTAGTTCTTCTGCGCTGGCCGCACGACGGATTCCTCCGACCAGGATCAACGGAAGAGCGAGTTTTTTCTTAAATTGTTCTGCCGCATCCCGGTACCAGACGGAATCGTCTCCGACCCGAATCGGATTTCGTTTCCCGGACAACGGGGTTCCTCCGCTCATTTCCACGGCGTCAAGACCTGCCTGTTTCAGCATTCCGGCGATTTCGATCATTTCCGAGGGCTGCAGTCCTCCGTCAACAAAATCCGCAGCATTCATCTTTATCAGAATCGGAAATTGTTCTCCGGTAACTTGGCGGATTCCGCTGACGATGTCGAGGACTATTCTGGCACGCTTGGCTGTGCTGCCGCCCCAGTCATCGGTCCGGCGATTAAACAGGGGCGAGAGAAAAGTTGAGAGCAGGTAGCCATGGGCGGCATGAATCTGTATCCCGTCACAACCCGCCTGCTGGGCGCGTTTGGCCGCGCTGACGAAGCCGGAAATTGTCCGCGCGATATCCTCTTCGTCCATCGCCGGAGCATCGGCAACCCCGCAGGCACCGGTGGACGGCCCTTTGGCCGGAAGGTCAAGGAGCGGAATGTCCGCTCTTGCTCCGGCATGGGCAAGCTGGAGGATAAAACGGGTGGTGGGCGAGCTGTGAACTGCTGCAGCCATTTGTCGGACCCCGGCCAGCTGAGCATCTTCGGCCAGGCCCAGTTGCCAGCGACTGGCACGACCTTCAGGTAGAACGAAAGCATGACCGGAGATGATTGTGCCGGTACCTCCACGGGCCAGTTCGCTCAGCAGTTGGAACAGTTCGGGGCGAGGATGGCCTGCGCTGTCAGCCATCCCTTCGTGGGTGGCGGAGCGGACAATTCGGTTGGGAGCGACAAGGCGTCCAAGGTTGGCTTGAGAAAACAGGCCTGGCATTGGTTTCTCCTGAGATCGGTGTCAATTGATGTCGCTGGTCGCGGCCGGGTCGCGGCCGAGCCTGTTAAAGCAATTTGTTATCTTCGTTGTCATCTGGAAACTTAATTAGTTTTCAGATTGGAAACGAGCAGTTTTCCGTTGTAGCAAGGAAATCAATGGTTTGCGCGGAGGCATACACCGTTACGCCGCACAAGTAAGCCTGCAGATTGACGCTGCTATAGCGGGAAAAAGCCGTTTCCAGCTGGAAACTATCTTAGCTGTTTTGCTGAGGCAAAGGTAGGATGAAATTGACGAGTGGCCTGTCTCTTGGGGTGAGTTTTTGGCCGTTCTGCTTTTGCCGCCGATAGCGATGATCTGTGTCGGGGATTCTTGCTCTACAGACCCTGCGTATTGCTTTCTTTTTGAGCAAGGGAAAAGGTTTTTCTGCGCCGGGTACGTCAGTCCTGCTGTCGCTGCTGCCGAAGTTTTACCTGCACCTAAATCATGGTTTTTCTTGATTTTGATTTGTTTTTACCAAGCTTATCCTGTATAGCCTGATGAGGTTTTTATGTCAGCTCTTACAGGTTGTTGAAAAAGTCCATCCTGAGACTTTTCAAGCACGATGGGGAACGGTGCGATTTCCCCACCCACTTTACAAAATCAATAAAGTTGTGGAATTTCTATTGATTTTGATCGCCCAGCCATGGGCTAAACAGGCTGTTTTTTCAACAGCCCGCTAGGTATCTTGAGGGAAATTGTGTAGACTGGACAGAATCTACAAAGGGGAATTTTAAAGAACAGGAGAAAGAATCGATGAGAATTGGATTTATCGGACTGGGAATCATGGGCAAGCCCATGTGCAAAAACCTGATGAAAGCCGGTCATAAACTGGTTGTTATGGATCTTGACGTCGACAAGACCGACGAACTGGTGGCGATGGGGGCGAAAGTGGTCATGACCCCCAAAGCTGTCGCCCAGGACACTGATATCATTATTGTTATGCTGCGGAATTCGCCGGATGTCGAGACCGTGGTCTTAGGGACGGACGGCATCATTGATGGTGTAAAAGCGGGCAGTATTGTCATTGACATGACTTCAATTGCGCCGGCAGTGAGTAAAAAAGTTGCGACAGAACTGGCCAAGAAAGATGTCGACATGCTTGATGCTCCGGTCAGTGGCGGCGAGCCGAAAGCTATTGACGGTACGCTGTCTATCATGGTCGGAGGCAAGAAAGAAGTCTTTGACAAGTGCTATGGCATTTTGAAAGATATGGCCGCCTCCGTTGTTCATACCGGCTCCATCGGTGCTGGAAATATTACCAAACTGGCCAATCAGATTATCGTTGCCCTGAATATTGCCGCCATGTCCGAAGCGCTGGTCCTGGCGACCAAGGCCGGGGTTGAACCTGAGCTGGTCTACCAAGCGATCCGTGGTGGCCTGGCCGGCAGTGCGGTGCTGGATGCTAAGGCCCCGATGGTCATGGAGCGCAATTTCAACCCCGGAATGCGCATTTATCATCACATGAAGGATCTTGGAAATGTTCTGCAAACCTCCCATGACATAGGGGTCCCGCTGCCGTTGACCGCTGCCGTTTTGGAGATGATGCAGGCCATGAAAGTTGAGGGTCTGGATCACCTCGATCATGCTGCGTTGATCAGCTATTACGAAAAACTCGCCAAGGTCGAAGTCAAACGTTAACCTTTCGCCTTCTCCCGGTTGCCGATTCCGGTCGGAGCCGGGAGAAGGCAGGGATCAAGCCTGTCGCAGAACCGCCATTGCAAATAACGCTCTTTAGCTTTCACCCCATGTCCGATAAAATCAAAGTAGGATTAAATTCCAAGCGCAGCACGAAATAAATCTAAACGTGGTCGGGTTATCTCGTTTCCATCCGGAAACGGCTTTTTTCCGCTTTAGCCGCGTCAATCTGCAGACTTACTGGTGCGGCGTAACGGTGTACGCCTCCGCGCAAGCCCTTGGTGCCCTTGCCATAACGGAAAACTGCTCGTTTCCAATCTGAAAACTTAATTCTTGCCATCCAGTGTTTCCGGATGGCAATTCTCTAACCAGGGGGATTCTAGAATCATGTTGGGAGGGATGAAGGCGCATGTCGAATGCCTTCGTTTTTCGCAATATCAACCAAGTAACGTTTCGTTGAGTTTCCTTAAAGCAGAAAAGATTTCATCTCGACTGCCCTGATTGTCTATTGCTGCCCTGAAACCCGGATCTCGTAGTGCAAAGCTGAGTTTTGACAGCAGATGAAGATGCGCACGTAGTGTCGGTGAAATCATACAAAACAACGTGTGAACCGGTTTTTTATCCAGAGCATGAAAATCCACAGGATTTTCCAAAAACGCCAGGGTAACACTGGGTTTCGTGACGTGCAGTAAGACAGGATTACGCGGGTGGGGGATGGCGATACCATCACCGATTCCGGTTGATGCGAGCTTTTCACGCGCTTTAAGTACCTTCAGCAAATAATCCCGGTCAACTTCATCCGGCAGTCTTAACTCGTCAACAAGTTTTGTCAGGACTTCATGGCGAGAGGTTCCGTCCAGCCGATAAACGACTCCGCCAGATTCCAAAGATTCGATCAATGTTGGCAATGGGGAGTCATCCGTATCCGGCTCAAGAAAAGCTTCAGCCGCAATCCCCATTCTTCTTGAAGTCGCCCATTCCAATAATTCCGAGCGGTTAAAGCGATATTGCTCATGAACCCTGTAAACGGGCATGACCTCTTGCTTGATCCAGCGATAAATCGTTTTCTCTGAGACACTTAAAAGCCTGGCAGCGTCTTTGACGGAAGTATTCATGGAGCCCCTTGGAAAAATGTCACTGGTTGTGGACAGGCTAAGACATTAGCAATGCACATATACTAATGTCAACTGAACTGACTGCCATGAGAAGGTCGAGTTTGTGATTCCACCTGGGGGGAAAGCCATTTTTCAGGACCTTTCCCGGACTTCTGACATATCCGTTTCTCCATACTTTCCCTGTTGACAATAATCTCCACGAGAGAGTAATGTCCAAAAATGTCCATAGGTAAAGAGTGATGCTCCTAGTGGGGGTTAAATGAATGTAGCAGTCAAGGATGCCTCCAGGATTCTGTCCGTTTCGGAGAAAACCATCTATCGATGGCTGAAATCCGGTGTGCTCCCGGCTTACAAATTGAACGGAAGCTATCGTTTCAATACTGCTGAATTATTGGAATGGGCAATGTCGCACCGTATCGGTGTGACCACCGATGCTCTTGATGAAGCCGAACCTCAGGGCACAGCCCTTCCCAATTTATTTTCAGCCCTTGAAGCTGGAGGCATCCACTATCGCCTCGAAGGGAATTCGCGCGACGAGGTCCTCGCAGGGGCGGTGGCCGGGCTGCGCCTTGCAGACGAAATCAATCGGCAGGAATTGACAAAATCACTGATTGCACGTGAAAAACTTGCCTCTACAGCTCTTGGCAATGGGGTTGCGGCACCCCATCCGCGCAGTCCGGGGCTACCTTTTGTCGGCCGGTCAACCGTCTCGCTATTCTTTCTTGAAAAACCGGTTGGCTTCGCCGCTTTTGATGGACAGTTGACGCATTCTCTCTTTGTTATCATCGCCGAAAACCTGCGGGAACACCTGTATCTTCTGTCAAAATTGACGTTTGTGCTGCGGAATCAGCAGTTCCAAAATTTGTTGATTCATCAAGCCAGCCGCGAACAACTTTACTCGGGTCTGAAAGAAGCGGAAGCTTGCCTTGTCGAAGAACAGGACCTGGCCTTGAAACCGTTAAAGAAGGTTGATACACGCGATGCCCTGCACGCTTGATAAAAACAAATTGACCGTTGTCCAGGAACAGCCGTGTTAGATGTTGCCGTATCGCTGTCGGGTATTCTGCAAACTTGTTTTGCTTCGCCACCTGCCCGGGTGTTTTTTCTTCGGCGGTTTGCACCCTGAAGACTGTTTTACAAATTTTAATAGACCGGCCTTGTTTTTCCCGGCGTGCGGATGTCTGCGCGCCGGAATGGCCTATGACGACTGGCGGAGGTGGCAAATCAAAAATCTGCCGCTTGGTCGCTGGGGGATTTTTCCCCTGCTGAGGACCCCAGGTTATGATTCTGCTTCAAACAGCCTTTTTGATTCTTGCCCTGATGGCCGGCCTTTCACTGTTGACCGGGCGACATCCCAGGTTAGCGTCCTGGACAGGAGTCTTCGGGGCCAGTTCCGCAGGCCTGCTGACGGTTGTTGCCGCATTGCAGGGTCTTTCGCGTGGAGGCCTGCAGAATTGGTCAACGGACTGGGGAGTCCCAGCAGGATCACTTGCTCTCCAACTTGACCCGTTAAGTGCCTGTTTTCTGCTGCCCATAGCTCTGCTCGGCATCTGCTGTGCGATTTACGGTGTCGGTTATCTTTCCCCAAAGGGGACACCTCGTTCATTGGCGATACACTGGTGCCTCTATCTTCTTATGTTTGCTGCCATGCTGCTGGTGGTTTTAGCCGCCAATGTCCTGCTCTTTCTGGTCGCTTGGGAGATCATGACCCTGACGTCCTTTTTGCTGGTTGCCTGGGATCACCATCAGGAGCCCGTGCGCAAGGCTGCCTGGCTCTACCTGCTGGCGGCCCACTGTGGATTGATGCTGCTGTTTGCCTTTTTTCTGCAGGCGGGAACCATCAGCCAAAGTTATAACTTCAGCGATTTTGCTCCGCTGGCAAGGGTGCCCCTGCCCAGTGCCAGTCTCCTGTTTCTGTTGGCACTGTTTGGGTTTGGGGTCAAGTCCGGACTTTTGCCCGTCCATATCTGGCTGCCAGACGCTCACCCGGCGGCTCCAAGCCATGTTTCAGCATTGATGTCAGGAGCGCTGGTCAAAACCGGCATTTACGGCATCCTGCGTGTTCTCAGTATGCTGCCTCCAACTCCTGCCTGGTGGGGCTGGGTCATTGCCGGGTTGGGGATCGCCGGGGCCCTGTATGGCATCGCCATGGCCTGCCTGCAGCGTGATATCAAACGGAGTCTTGCTTATTCGACCATCGAAAATGTTGGTATTATCCTGCTTGGGCTCGGGTTTGGTTTCGTCGCGAAAGCCCAGGGACATCAGGCCATTGCATTGCTGGCTTTTGCAGGTGCTTTGCTGCATATCTGGAACCATGCCTTGTTCAAAGGACTCATGTTTCTCGGGGCTGGCAGTCTGCTTCATGCCACAGGGACGCGCAACATGAACTTGATGGGCGGGCTGCTCAAGCGTATGCCTTTCACGGGATTGTTGTGGATCGGTGGCAGCCTGGCGATCAGCGCGCTCCCCCCATTCAACGGTCTGGTGAGTGAATGGCTGATTTATCTCGGTCTATTGCAGGGAGGTATTGCCGGCTCAGGGATTTCCGGGTTGAGCGCGCTGCTTCTTATCGGGCTGCTGGGGATCGTCGGAACCCTTGCTCTGGTGACTTTTACGCGTCTGGTTGGCATTTGTCTTTTGGGGGAACCCCGTTCCCAGGTTGCTTGCCAGGCGCATGAAGCCGGCCCGCTGATGCTGATACCGATGGCGGTGTTGCTGACGGCTTGTCTGTTGATCGGCCTTTTTCCCCAATATGTCGTCGGGCTCCTGAACGGCCCGCTCACCCAGATTTCGGGGCAACCCGTCAGCCTGGTTCTTCCTGACGCGCTGACCAGCATAGGCCGGTTCAGTAGCGCGTTGGTTCTGGTTTTCCTTGTTGCAGCTCTGTTTTTAGGCCGTCTGCGCAACCGCCGGGGAGCAGCCGTCCAGGCGACCTGGGGATGTGGCTTTCAATTTCCGACCACCCGTATGTCTTATACCGGCGAAGCTTTTTCCGAACTTGCTTTTCGTCGAATTTTGCCCAGACCGCTTCAACCGGATATTAAAGTTGCGAATGTTTCCGGACTCTTCCCTGGGCCATCCCACATGCAACAAACATCGCGTGACACTTTTCTGACCTACCAATGGCAGCCACTGTTTATCTGGCTGGCCGACCGTTGTCAACGGCTCCGCCGGCTACAGCAGGGGCAGTTGGGGATTTATCTGCTGTATATGTTCGCCGCCAGCACGCTCTTGTTGGCCTGGACGGTATGGACCAGTCGAGGAGGCGGATGATGGTTTGGTTGCTACTTGTTGGAATCTTCCTGATCACCACGGCAGGTTTTTTTTGTCTGGCGGTGAGTCGTCCACGGGTCCGGGAACGGATCTTCTGCGCCCAGATTGTGATTGGTGCGTTGCTCTGTGCCTGGCCGCTGGCAATGGCTGTTGCTCAGTCGGGATTGTCTTTCGGGCTTGATTGGTCTGTTCCGGCGGGACGGTTTGAGCTGGGACTGGACGCTCTTTCGGCTGTCTTCATTGCCCCCCTGTTGCTGGTGGTCGTCAGTGGAGCAATCTATGGCCTTCGCTACTGGCCGAGTGCGGAACATCCAGAAAATGCCCCCAAGCTGGGTCTTTTCTACGGTCTGATCAGCGGGGCGATGATTCTGCTGCTGCTGGCCCGCAACAGTGTCCTGTTCCTTTTGGCGTGGGAGCTCATGGCCCTTTCCGGGTATTTCCTGATCACCACCGAGGATCACAAAGAGGATGTCCGCAAGGCCGGTTTTATCTATTTGATAGCGACCCATACCGGAACCTTGGCGCTGTTTGGCCTTTTTGCCATGATAAACCAAGTTTCTGGATCAGGAGCCTTTCCAATGGCCGGCAGCCTGACAGGGGCGGGCAGCAGTCTGATCTTTCTGCTGGGGCTGCTTGGCTTTGGCATGAAGGCCGGACTGATGCCCCTGCACATCTGGTTGCCCGGTGCCCATGCCGCCGCCCCCAGTCATGCCTCGGCGTTACTTTCAGGCGTGATGATCAAGACCGGAATCTACGGATTGGTCCGCCTGACCTCCTTTTTTGCCGAGATCCCGGTCTGGTGGGGCTGGACTATCCTTGCTCTGGGAGCAGTGTCCGGAATCCTCGGCGTAGCGTTGGCAATTGCCCAGCACGATATCAAGCGGCTGCTCGCTTACCATAGCGTCGAGAATATCGGTATTATCGCCCTGGGATTAGGTCTGGCGCTACTCGGACGCAGCTATGGGGAACCTGCACTGGTTCTGCTCGGACTCTCCGGCTGCCTGCTCCACGTGATCAACCACGGATTGTTTAAATCGCTCCTGTTCATGGCGGCCGGTTCGGTTATTCACGCGGTTGGGAGTCGCGACCTGGACCATTTCGGCGGTCTTCTGAAACGCCAGCGCTGGACCGGACTGTTTTTTCTCGGTGGCGCGGTTGCGATCAGCGGACTACCCCCATTCAACGGATTTGTCAGCGAGTGGCTGATTTACCTCGGGATTTTTCAGACACTGAAATCAACCTCGTCACCCCTATCGGTCGCTTTGCTGGCAGCGCCATCGTTGGCCCTGATCGGAGGATTGGCGCTGGCCTGTTTTGTCAAGGTTTTCGGGGTGTGCTTCCTCGGGACAGCGCGCACCGAGGCCTCAGCGCAGGCACATGAAGCACCGCACACGATGCTTTGGCCGATGGCCGTGCTCCTGCTCGCCTGCATCTGGATAGGGCTGTTGCCATTCAGTTTGCACTCGATCCTGGAACAGGCCGTTGGCAACTGGTTTGAAATCACGCCAACATTGTCTCTGGGGGGTGATCTGGCCCCCTTGAGCATGATCAGTCTTGCCGGATGGCTGCTGTTGGGGTTGCTGGGCTTGACCGGTTGGCAGGTGCAGCGCCGAAGTGCATCGGCACCTCGTGATCTTGGCACCTGGGGATGTGGTTTTCCTTTCCCCACGGCACGTATGCAATACACGGCAAGTTCCTTTGCTGACAGCCTGGTGCGGCTGTTCCGTTTCGGCCTGTGGAGTCATCGGCAGGGTGGTCAGGTCGATGGTCTGTTCCCGAAGAGCGAAAATTTTTCCAGCCACACCCCGGATTTAGTTCTTGACCGAGGGCTGACGCCGACCTTCTCCGGTCTGGCGTGGTTGTTTACCCGGCTGCGCCGGGTCATTCAAAACGGCGTTGCCGCCATTTACCTGCTTTACGTCGTATTGACCCTGGTTATCCTTTTGATCCTGGTGGTGTACTGAAAGGAACATTGATGATTAGTCGGATCGTATTACATATTTGCATCCTGCTTGTTTTTGCTCCTCTGCCGCTTGGCGTGATCAATAAAACCAAGGCGCTGTTTGCCGGTCGGGTCGGTCCACCATTGCTGCAACCCTACTATGATCTGGCGCGGCTCTGGCGCAAGGGATTCGTCTTCAGCCGTACCACGACCTGGGTGTTTCTTGCCGGACCTGTGGTCGGGCTGGTGGTGCCCCTGTTGGCTTCTCTGCTGATTCCGTTCGGGGGACTGGCTGCGCCGATCTCCTTTACCGGAGACCTGATTCTGTTCGTCTACCTGTTCGGCCTGGCGCGTTTTTTCACTGCAGCTGCGGCGCTTGATACGGGTTCTAGCTTTGAGGGTATGGGAGCGGTACGCGAGGTGACCTTTTCCTGCCTGGCTGAGCCAACTTTGCTGTTTGGCCTGCTGGTTCTGGCCCGTGGAGCCGAGAAATTGACCCTGAACAGTCTGCTTGGCCCCCAATTGTTCGATCAGTGGCACAGTGATGCCGGCGCGTCACTGGGGCTTATTCTGGTTTGCCTGTTCGTGGTCTTGCTGGTGGAAAACTCGCGTATTCCCTTCGACGACCCCAACACCCATCTGGAGCTGACCATGATCCACGAAGTCATGGTTCTCGATCACAGCGGGCCGGCCTTCGGCATGATTCTTTATGGTGCGGCCATGAAACTGATGGTTCTTGGTGGGTTGCTGGTTCGTATCGCTTTGCCGTTTCAGACCGGCTCAATACCACTCGACCTGCTGGTTTTTCTCGGTGGATTGATCGGCCTGGCGGTCTTGATCGGCGTTGTCGAGTCGACCATGGCCCGCCTGCGTCTTCCTCGGGTTCCGCAAGTGCTGGTCGGGACGACCCTGCTGTCTGTTTTTGCCCTGGTTCTGGTTTTGAGATAGGGAAATGCGATGACCAATTTGCTCCTTCTGACCGTAATTTTGATCAATTTTTTCTCGCTTGGCAGTGCCCGACTGGTTGCCTGTATCCGTGCTGTCGCCTTGCAGGGAGCCCTGCTGGCCCTGCTGCCAGTCGCAGTTCATGGGCTATCCGGCCATTCGGTCATGCTCGGGCTCGGGGCGTTCTGCTTCAAGGGCGTCTTCATCCCCTGGCTGTTGCTGCGGGCGATCCGCGAGGTCCGCATCCGCCGTGAGATGGAACCCTATATCGGGTTTGTTGCAACTTTGATTCTGGGCGCCCTGACAACGGCCGGGGCTTTCATTTTCTCTGATTTTCTGCCCCTCGCGGCAGAACACCACGGGGGATTGTTTGTGCCGACCGCTCTGGCAACCATGTTCAGCGGATTTCTGTTGTTGATCACCCGCCGCAAGGCGCTGACCCAGGTGCTCGGCTACCTGATCCTCGAGAACGGGATTTTCATCTTTGCCGTGTTGTTGTCGGAGGCGATGCCATTGACGGTCGAAGCAGGAATTCTGCTTGACCTGCTGGTGGGCATTTTCGTGATGGGGATTGTCATCAATCAGATCAGCCGAGAATTTTCAACGATCAATACCGAACGCCTCACGGCACTGAAGGAATAACCCATGCTCCTGACCATTATTCTTTTGCCTCTGCTGGGAGCCGCTCTTTCCTTACTGCTCCCCTGGTATCAGGTTCGCTCATGGATCTTGCCCATTTGCGGAGGTTTCCATCTTCTGCTGGCGGGTTTTCTCGTGAGCGGCACCCTTGTGACTGGGCCATGGATTGGACTCGATGCCTTGGCAAAGTTGGTCTTGATCGTGACCAGCCTGCTCTTCTTCGGCTGCTCGATTTACGCGGTTGGTTATCTGAGTCTGTGCCGGGAGCGAGGCAACAAGGTCATTGTCCCCTGCCTGCTGGTCTTTCTTTCCGCCATGACCCTGGCCATTTCTTCCCGCCACCTCGGCCTGTTGTGGATGGCGGTTGAAGCGACGACCATTACCAGCGCTCCATTGATTTATTACAATCGCAACCGCCTTTCGCTTGAGGCAACCTGGAAGTACCTGCTGCTCTGCTCGGTCGGAATCGGTCTGGCCATGCTCGGCATGCTGTTTATCGCTTATGCGGCGCTGGTTGGCGAGGGGACACCGATCAGCCTGCAATTCGACTCTCTGCTCCTAGGAGCGACCAGCCTCTCGCGCCCCTGGCTGCATGCCGGCTTCATCTTTCTTCTGGTCGGATTCGGCACCAAAATGGGACTGGCACCGCTGCATTCCTGGAAACCGGATGCCTATGGTGAAGCGCCCGGATTGGTCGGCGCCCTGCTTGCCGGCGGTTTGACCAGCGTCGCCTTTCTCGCCATACTCCGCGCGGTTCAACTGATGACGGCTGCCGGAGATGGAGCGATGGCTCGTCAGGCGCTGTTGGGGATGGGGCTTTTGTCGATGGCGCTGGCGGCGATTTTCATGGTCCGGCAACCCGACCTCAAGCGGCTGCTTGCCTACTCCTCGGTGGAGCATATGGGGATCCTGGCCATTGGGGTCGGCATTGGAGGACTGGCAACCTTCGGCGCTATGCTGCACCTGGTCAACAACGCCCTGACCAAAGGTTGTCTGTTCCTTTCGGTCGGTAACATTCACCGTGCTTATGCCAGCAAACGACTCTCCGAGGTGCATGGCGCGATCGCGACCCTCCCTATCTCAGGAACCTTGTTCCTGGCTGGTTTCCTGGCCATCACCGGCTCTCCGCCCTTCGGCCTCTTTATGAGTGAGTTTACGATTCTGCGGAGTATTTTTGGAACTGGCCAGCTTTGGGTCGGACTATTGATGTTGTTGTTGCTGGCCGCGGTCTTTATCGGCATGGGCGGAACCGCATTGCCTGCCACTCAGGGAGCGCCGGTCAAGCTTGAATCTGCATTCAAGGACAGTTTTCTGCTAGTGGTCTCTCCATTGGGTTTTCTGCTCATAGTCCTCTGTCTTGGGCTCTATCTTCCCGAGTCTCTACAACAGACTCTGCATGCCGCCGCCGCCCTGCTGGAGGTGAAACCATGAACAGTTCGAAGCTGTTTCGCTTTCGGCATGGATTATCGATCCCGCTGGTAGACATCCCGCTACTCGATTTTGGTGAATTTTCCACATCGCTCCTGGAGGAAATTGCCGCCGCTGGCCGAGTCGCCAGTTATTTCGGTTGCCCGGGCGCCGAGGGGGTCGAACTTTATGCCATCCTCGCCCATGACTGGAAAGGGGAGTTTGCAGTGCTGCGTACCAGCGTCAAGGATCGCTTCCCCTCGTTGACGCCTCAGCTTCCTCAGTTGCACCTGTTCGAACGGGAACTTGCTGAACAATTCGGATTACGGCCAGAGGGGCATCCCTGGCTCAAACCGGTGCGCTTCCACAACAGCTGGGCCGACACCAGCGATATCTGGGGCCGGGACACGGCCAAACACCCTGTTCCCGGGGACATGGATTTCTACCGGGTTGAGGGGGAAGAAATTCACGAAGTGGCAGTCGGTCCGGTGCATGCCGGAGTGATCGAGCCCGGGCACTTCCGTTTTCAGTGTCACGGTGAAGAGGTCATGCATCTGGAGATTTCCCTGGGCTACCAGCACCGTGGCATCGAGCAATTGCTCAGCGGCGGGCCACACCCCGCCAGCAGCTACCAGATAGAAACATCCGCCGGAGACACAACCATTGGGCATATGACCGCTTATGCCCAAATCCTTGAAAGCCTGGCGGCTACCGATGCACCTCCCCGTGCCTATGCCATCCGTGCCATTGCTCTCGAACTTGAACGGCTGGCCAACCATGTCGGAGATATCGGTGCATTGGCTGGCGACGTCGGGTTCTTGCCGACCGCTTCCTTTTGTGGCCGGTTGCGTGGTGATTATTTGAATCTGACAGCAGAACTCTGTGGCAGCCGCTTTGGTCGAGGCCTGGTTCGACCCGGAGGAGTCGGTTTTGATCTTGACAGCAAGCTTTCTCAATACCTCCTTGACCGGTTGAAAACTCTCGAGGGGGAAACCCGTGGGGCCATTGATCTGTGCTTTGATTCCCCCTCGGTATTGGCCCGTTTTGAGGGAACCGGCAAGGTCAAGATTGAAGACGCCGAAGCTCTCGGGCTGGTCGGGGTTGCCGCACGTGCCTGCGGTCTTGTCCGCGACGCCCGCCTTCACCACCCTTTCGGGGTCTGGGAAGAAGGTTTCGATGCTCCGGTGATCGAAATCGACGGTGACGTTTTCGCTCGAGGCCATGTCCGCCGGCGAGAGATTTTTGCTTCGCTGAAACTGCTTGGACAACTGATCCGCCAGTTGCCCGAGGGACCGGTGGCCTCCCCTCTGGGGGGGCTGGCCGGTGATTGTCTTGCCGTCTCGTTGTGTGAAGGATGGCGTGGCGAGATCGTCCATACGGCGATCACCAGCGCGACAGGACAGATCAAGCGCTACAAGATTGTCGATCCCTCCTTTCATAATTGGAGCGGACTCGCTTTGGCACTGCGTGGACAACAGATTTCAGATTTTCCGCTTTGCAACAAAAGTTTCAACCTGTCCTATTGCGGGTTTGATCTTTAGGAGAAACATTTATGCTGACGATTATCCGTGAACGCCTGCGCCAGGGGCACCGGACCGGTAAATTTCCGAAAGAGGAGCCGGTGCTGCCCGCACGTTTTCGTGGTGCACCGCATATCCAGCCGGGTCTCTGCCAGTCCGGGTGCGAGCAATGTCTGAGCGCCTGTCCGTTTTCTGCGGTCCAACTGATCGACGGCAAACCGCATCTGGACCTGGGGCGTTGCCTGTTCTGCGCTGACTGCACAGTCTGCCCGCACGGCGCAATCTGCTTCACAAATGACTATCGCCTGGCTGCGTCCAATCGCGATGACCTGTTGACCAATGAGACAGGGCATCGCTTGGCGAGCGCACTCGATGGCCAGATGAAAAGACTGTTCGGACGTTCTTTGAAGCTGCGACAGGTCTCGGCAGGAGGTTGTAACGCCTGCGAAGCCGACCTGAACGTGCTCGGCACATTGGTTTTTGACCTGGGTCGTTTCGGCATCCAGTTTGTTGCCTCACCGCGTCATGCGGACGGGCTCCTGATTACCGGTCCGGTGACTGAAAATATGCGCAGTGCTCTGCTGGACACCTATGCGGCGGTACCTGAACCGAAACTGGTGATCGCCTCCGGGGCCTGCGCCATAGGCGGTGGCCCGTTCATAACCAGCACCGAAACACATGGTGGTGTCGGCGACCTGCTGCCGGTTGACCTGTATATCCCCGGTTGCCCGCCACACCCCTACACCGCACTTGACGGTCTCCTCCGGCTCCTCGGCCGCCGCTGAAACGGAGTCAGACAAGGATCTTTGAGTTCTGCCCTTCATGCAAACTGGCCAATTTGGGACATTTAATGCCCGACAGGCTGTTTTTCAACAGCCTGCTGATGCCTCTCCCGGAGCTGATCGGGTGTTCACTGGCCAGCGATGAATGGGGACTGATTATCCGGATGGAGTGCCTTCGAGGAAACGGACTTTCGATAATTTTGAAAAATGTGTAAGATAACCAGTTCGAAATAAATATCAAAGTCTAGTTGTTGTGAAAATGCGGCTGGTAAATTGCCAAAAGTGTTTTAAGCCAGAGACTCTTTTTTCTGTCGGGCGACATTAGGTTTTGGCAATTAACATTCTTTTTATGCGGAGGTAACATGTCGGTCAATAAAGTCATTCTGGTTGGAAATCTCGGAAAAGATCCCGAATTACGCTACACGCCGTCCGGAACCGCAGTTGCGACATTCTCGCTGGCAACCACGGAACGCTACAAGGATCGTGATGGCAATCGCCAGGATAAGACCGAGTGGCACAACATCGTCGCCTGGCGGCAACTGGCGGAAATTTGCGGAAAATACCTTCATAAAGGTAAGCAAATTTACATCGAAGGGAAAATCCAGACCCGCTCCTACGATGATCGCGATGGCAACAAACGCTACATCACGGAAATCGTTGTGGATCAGATGCAGATGCTCGGTAGCCGCGACGATAGCCAGGGTGGCGGTCAGAGCGGCTACGGCGGCGGCAGCAGTCAAAGCGGTCAGGGTGGTGGCGGCTACGACAATAAAAAATCCTCCGGCCAGGGTGGTTACGGCGGTTCGCAGGAGAGCAGTTTCGAAGATCCGGTTTTTAACCCGGATGATGAGATTCCGTTTTAGGGTTAAGCAACCTCAAAACAGTAGAATAAAAAGCCCCAACCCCTGTTAATTCAGGCGATTGGGGATTTTTTTTACGTTGTTTTCTGTAACCCTGACCTGATTCCTCTTCACCCTGAAATGATGTTAATCAGTTCAAGTTATTGTGTTATGGCAGAATTATCTCAATGGGCTTTCACGCAATCTGTTCATTGCCTCACGATTGCCTTGAATGAGTTCAAGCACAGCCCCATCCGGAAGGATAATCCAGTTCTGATCCTTCCCCTGTGCAGGGTGTACGTCTGGTAGCTTTTTGACGAGAGTTAACGTCGCTTCAAGGTCAGCAACCACCATCCCGATATGGTCACTCATTTTTTCAGGTGTTTTGGCGACAGAGATAAGCTGTATCCCGCCAGACAGCCAGACTATTTCGGGAGCATCCTGATCTCCTTTGATTTTGCTGATCTTCATGCCGAAGACGGTTTGAAAAAAGTTTGTATGCCAGTTGATGTCAGAGACCTGGTAGGCCACATGTTCAACCATTCCGTAATTCATTGGCGTCATAATATTCCTTTCTTTTTAACCACATATGACAAAGCCTTGGAGAGTGACACTCCAAGGCTTTATGACTGAACCGAAATTTCCGAGCGGAAATTTCCTTTCAGGAACCATTTTTTTCCTGCAGCTGATTGACGGCGTACTCGTCATTTGCCTTCTTTTTGGTCACCACGTGGAAGATGAAATAGGCAACGCTGACAACCATTCCAATGTCCCAAGCCAAACTGCCGGTCGGGCTGACGATCGCCGCTCCGGCACTGAGTAACAGCACGATCCGTTCAACAATATTCAGCGGGCGCAAAATGTAGCCATTTACAGCAATTGCCCAGAAGATGGTCGAGACGACCAAGCCGGCACCGGCGATGGCAATTTCAGAGAAGGTTCCGACAAACAGCAGGGCTTTGTCGGAAATAAACGCAAATGGTATCAGAAATGCTGCTGAGCACATCCAGAACGACACGATACTGGTCTTCATTGCATCAGTTTTTGCGACACCGGCAGCGGCAAACGACGCCAGCGATACCGGTGGGGTTACCATCGACAAGACACAGTAGTACATCACGAAAAAGTGCGCCTGAAGATCACCGATACCCAGTTTCTGCAAAGCCGGAACATAGAGAATCGCACCGATAATATAGGCCGCAACCGTCGGTAGCCCCATGCCCATGACGATACAGCCAAGGATGACGAAGATCAGGGAAATCACATAGGACGACCCGCTGGCAGAGATCAGACTGGACGAGAACTTAAGCGCCAGGTTCGACTGAATAGCTACCGCGATAACGATACCAATCGCAGCAATTGGTACCGCGATAACGGCAACTTGCTTGCCGGTATCCATGATCATTTGCGGCAGTTCATAGAGGGAAAAGCGAGTCTCCTTGCGCAGATAAGGGACGAAGAAGCAGGAAATCGTGGCATAAACAACGGCGATCTGAGCCGAATATCCGAGCACCAGGAACAGAACCAGAATCAGCGGCGGTGCCAGCATGTGTATTCTGGGGAGCATGGGAGGGACCGCCTCCAGATCCTTGTCGCTCAGTGTTCCGACGCCGTCCCTGCGTGCACCCAGATCCGCCGAAACAAACAGCGCTAAATAGTAGGCCAGCGCCGGAAAGATGCCGGCCAAGGCTATTTTTGAATAGGGGATGACCAGAAGTTCCGCCATGACAAAGGCCGCAATTCCCATGATCGGTGGCATCAACTGGCCGCCGGTCGAAGCAATCGCTTCTGTCGCCGCAGCTCTTTCTCCGGTCATGCCGGTTTTACGCATCAGGGGAATGGTAAAAACACCGGTCGCCGTCACATTGGCTACCGCACTTCCCGAGATTGTTCCCATCAGACTCGAACCGACAATGGCAACTTTGGCCCCGCCGCCACAGGTTTTTCCGACCATGCGCATGGCCAGATCAATGAACAACTGGCCGCCACCGACACAACTGTAGACCGCGCCAAAAACAATAAAATAAAAGATAAAATTGACGGAAGTTGCTGTCGTCACGCCAAGAATACCGCTGGTCGTCATGGCCAGAATTTCTGAATAATCGGGCAGGGGCAAACCGCTGAAGCCGAACTCGCCCGGCAGAAGATAACCAAATCCGCCGTACAGTAGAAACACAACAATAACAACCACCAGAATGTTGCCAACCGTTCGGCGGACACCTTCGATAAGCAACACCACCAGAAGCCAGGCCACGGCAATGTCAAACCAGTAGATGTCAGAAATGCTCTCGATTCGGGTTTCCAGTCGTGTCATCGACAGCCAATAGTAAGCCCCCACCAGGAGCGTGCTCACCAGGCATACGGCATCAATCCCCCAACATAAAAAGCGTGGCAGGCGGCCCTGCTTTAATGGAACCGCTAAAAAGGTCAGGAAGAGCGCGGCAACAAGATGAACAGGACGTTCCAGATGAGGTTGCTGCGGGCTAAACAGAATCCAGTATTGAAAAGTTATCAAACCCAATGAAATCCAGGTGATGGGATGAATAAGGGCTTTCATGAACGTGACTTCCATACGATCTCTCCTGACCTTCCGATTCTTTAGAGCAGTACTGGGCCTGCTGCAGACACAGGCCCGGTGTCATTCATTTCACAGCCATCCTTTTTCCTTGTAGTAACGAACTGCTCCGGGGTGCAGGGGGATGCCGTTGTTTTCGGGCAAACCTGCTTTTTCCGGAACAAAAGCTTTCCAGGCAGGATAATCAACCGCCATCTTATCCATGTTTTCCACAATGGCCTTGGTCAGCTTATATGCATCATCATCAGACATGCTCTTGTTGACGATAATCTGGGTACCGAAGTCGCCACCAACGGTCGGACCGGATTGGGCTTCAAACCATTGCGGGATGTTGGCTTTTCTGATGCCGTATTCCGATAGCGCCTTTGTCGCTTCATCGGACAGGTCGAGAAAGGTCACGCCGCCGGTCAAAGAGATTTCCTGAATCGTTGGATGCCCGCGCAGAACGCTGTCGAAATAGAGATCCACACGCCCATCACGAATCATTGATGACATCTGTGCCGGCGCGACTTGATAAATTTTGCCACCATCGGCTTCGATTTTTTCGCGAGAGGTGCCATGAGCCTTGAGCACGATATCTACTGCTGGCGGGATGAATGATCCCGGTGGTTTCATCATGATGTTGACAGGTTTCCCGGATTCAAGGATCTCCTTGAGCGTGGTAAACCCATTTTTTTCAAGATAGGATTTGCTGGCAATCGCCCCGATGAACACCGGGTTGAGTCCTCCCACCAAAGCCCGAATATCTGGGGCAGGTTTGCCATTATAGAGCAATTGGCCTTTGCTGGCCCACAGGGAGGTCGCTACGTTCGAAATAGCAATCTGGGCCTTACCCTGTTGTACAACCAGGGGATTGGAAACCCCGCCGCCACGAGCGACAACCTCAAAGTCCATCCCGGGAAGGACAGTTTCCAGAGTTTTTTCCATTGTTGCCGCAGCTACATACCAGCCGGACCCGACTGGCATGGCGCCGATGCGAAGAGTTTCAGCCTGAACAGGAGCAGAAATCAAACTACCGAGAAGAATAACGCCAAGCCACAACAACCTTATCCTTGAGTTTTGCATCATTGCCCCTCTCTATGAATGGTGGCGGCAGATCGCTACGGCAATCTGCCGCGATGGTTTGACCCTCTGTCATCAAAAAATAACCTGATAACAGCCTTGCTTAAACGTTTTTTTATTTAACCAGGCCGGCAGAACGCAAGGCGTCAGCGATCTCTTTGTCAGCGCCTTCGCACAGCGGCAGCAGCGGCGGGCGCACAGTAGCGTGCTCCAGAATGCCCCGAGCAACCAGGCCCCACTTCAGGGCGACGGTGCCTTCCATGTGGGAACCGCGGTGATAAACAGACCTGGTGACCGGCATCAGTTGGTCGTGAATTTCACGGGCTTTTTTGTAATCCTTGGCTTTACCAGCCTTGATCAGTTCAATCAACGGCTCGGGGGCCAGGCCGCCGTAACCAACCAGAGCACCATCAACATCGAACATGGTATGCAGCAGATACTCGTCATGGCAGGTCAGAATCTGCAGATCGGGACGCTCGCGACGGATAATCGGAATCTCAACATCCCAGCGACGCATATTGCGGACACCGTTCTTCATGGCGAATACGCCGGGTTGAGCCGAAATTTCGAGCAGGGTATCAAGGTTGTAAGTGGCTTTGGTCACGTCCGGATACTGGAACAGGATCAGTGGCAGTCCGCTTTCTTCAAAGACCTGGCGATAACGATCCTGCGGCGCACCCTGCTGATAACCAAAGCGAAGCCAACCATGGGAAGGATAGAGCAGACCTGCAGAAGCACCGGCGGCAACAGCACGCTTTGCTTCAGCACAAGCAACCGCAGTCCCTTCAAGAGTGATCCCGGCAATGATTGGAATTCTGCCATCAACGGACTCTTTGAAACTCTTGATGACAGAAGCCTGTTCGTCGGCAGTTAAGAAGGTTCCCTCGCCGGCGTGACCGAGAACAACCAGACCCTTGACATCCTCAAAGCCGCCCAACCAGGCTCCCAGGCGTTGAATCGCATCGTGATCAACAGCACCATCACGGGTAAAGGGGGTTACCGGTGCGGGGACAAGACCTCTTAAATCGATGTTGCTCATCTTACTCTCCTTCCATTCCTACGAGTGTGTTTAGGTTTTTGTGAGAACAGACGAAACACTTCCGCTTGCCCTCACTGCTTTTGATATCTCTGCAGCGGCGCTCCTCGCAGGTTCCAGGGCCATAGCCAGCATGTCATCCTGACTGATGCGAATTGAGGGAGCCACAACGCTGATAGAGGCGAGGGGGTAGCCATCCCGATCCAGAACGGGGACGGCAAGAACATGTAAACTGCTGTTAAAATAGGACGCCCTTAAGGCATACCCGTCTTTTCTGATCTGCTTGAGTGAATTCAGAATTTCCGCTTCCGGAACATCCACAACTCCGACATCGCTTTGGGTCTTCAGTTTATGCAGAACGATGTCCTGATCCCGGTCAGGTAAAAAAGCCAGTAATGCTTGGCCGATCGTACTTGTGTAAGCAGGGACTCTGGTCCCGACCCGAATGTCGACCCCAAGTCGGGCTACTCCCCCTCGAACGCGTTCCAGGTAGAGGATGTCCGCACCTTCCAGAACCCCGAAACTGGCCGCTTCTCCAACATGGGCAACCATGCCGCGCAGGACCGGTAAAACCAGATCCCGCACGTCACTGCGACCGATGGCATGAAAGCCAAGGTCAAGAACCTTAAACGTCAGCCTGAAGAGCTTTGCGTCGGCATCCTTCTTCAGATAACCGAGATCGACCAGGGTATTGAGGTTACGAAATACAGTGCCGGCATCGAGTCCCGTTACCTTGCTGACATCGCTGATGGTCATCTGCTGATATCCGGTGGAAAAAGCTTCGAGCACTTTGAAGCCTTTTGCGAGGGAGCCTACCGTGCTTTTCTTGTCCAGTTTTTTGGCATCCGTGATGTCACCTGCGAGAGATTTTTTAGTTGTCATTGCCTGTCTCCATTTTCGGAATGCGAAAAACTTTTCGCAATATAAATATCGTTAAACAATGTTTCTGGTCAATAGCTTTTTTACGTTTCTTACGGGTTTCCCATATCAGACCTCCATTTTTTCATCGTATGAATATAAATTAAGATACTGTTATTGTTAGATTCATCTTTTGCAAAATCATCATACTTAGAAATAAAACTTTTTTTGACAGTTACCAAATCACCGGGGCAGTGACGTTGTTACACCCTAAACTAGTTTCCATCCGGAAACGGCTTCTTTCCGCTGTAGCTGCGTCAATCTGCAGGCTTACTTGTGCGGCGTAACGGTGTACGCCTCCGTGCAAGCCCTTGATGTCTTTGCCACAACGGGAAACTGCTCGTTTCCAATCTGAAAACTTGATGATTGCCATCCAGTGTTTCCGGAGGACAACTAAACTATCTGCCTTTTAGTGCTCTGTGACAAATTGAAATGGATTTTTCCAGGTACAGGTTCAAGTTGAATGTCAAGAAATGACAGGGCATGTTTTGCAGAATGTCAAATACTTGCTTTATTGCAGATTTTTACAATTGCTCGAGCTTGGAAAACTCAGTGATTCTGAGAGGGAGGGGAGGAGTTCAAAACTCAGGATTGATGAGATTTTGACAAGGGTCAGATAACATCAGTTTTAAATATCCTGTCAAATCCCGCGTTCACCGTATCTAAGGAAATCTGAAACGAGCATCAGCCACTGTTGAGCTTCATAAAAACTGACAATGTCTGTCAGGTCAGATGCGATTTTTTACAAAAAACAGCGTGCCAGGTATTCTGGCCAATACTCCCCGGGCGGGTATTCATTGTCTGTCGGGCAAAATACCTTCTTCGGGCTCATCTCGCCAATATGGAGAAAATTTTCGTTTACAAATTTTTGCTCAACATTACCGTTCTGACCCGGCTGCGCCACAATTGGTCAAAAGAAAGGGCTGCAAGACATTGATCTTGCAGCCCTTTCTTTTTAGGTCGTCTTCCGCTCAATAATCTCGAAACCGACATCGATGATCGGTTCGGGAACCTCTTCACCATTGATCCTTGCCAACAGCACTTCGGCGGCACATTGGCCAATCCGTTTTCTATCAAAGCGGACCGTGGTTAATGGCGGATTGGTAAAGGGGGAGAAAGATTGGTCGCCAAAGCCGACTACCGCAAGATCCTCGGGGATTCTTATGCCCTGCGAAAGAGCCTCAGCCAGAACCCCGTGGGCGATAGTGTCGGAACTGCAGACAACTGCTCCGCCCTTGAACCCCTCTGCGAGTAAATGTTTAAAACCCTCACGCCCTTGGCCGAAGTTGGTTGGGGTCTCAACGTCAAAGACGAAAGATTTCTCGATTCCCTGCCTTTGTAAGGTTTCAAGAAAACTTTTACGCCTGAGTTGGGCCCGGCTATCCAGTGCCCAGATGCTGGCGAATTCCTGAATACCCCGTTGCAGCAGAAAGTCGGCGGTTGTTTTGCCGACCGCTTCATGGGAAAAGCCGACGATTAGATCCAGGGGAGTGGTTGTCATGTCCCAGGTTTCTACGACAGGGATATTGGCAACCAGGAGTTGGCGGCGGCAGGCCTGGGTGTGGTTGATACCGATAAAGAAAATTCCATCCGGTTTACGACTGAGAATGGTGCGGACCAGCGATTCTTCCTGTTCTTCCTGGTAGTCGGTTTCCCCGAGTAGGACCTGGTAGCCGGAATTTCGCAAAGTGCGGCTGAAATACCTGATGGTTTCGGCGTAGACGGTATTGGCAACAGACGGAATAAAGGCGGCAACCAGATGGCTTTTGCGCGAGGCCAGGGCGCCGGCAATCAAATTGGGGACATAGCCAGTGAGAGTAATAGCCTGATTGACCTTTTCCAGCGTTTTCGGTGCGACCTGATCCGGATTATTGATCGCCCGGGATACCGTGGTTGTGCCGACTCCGGCAAGCCTGGCGACGTCACTTAGGGTTACACTGCCCATCTGCTTGTCTTCTAAGCGGTTTGCTGTGTCGGCATCTTTGCTGAGGTCTTTTCTCTTGCGAGACATAATGAGATCCGTTGAGTTGATGCGTTATGAAGATTCCTTGTTCCGGTAGCGAAAGCTGGGTTTGGAGTTCTCGTGAACTGATTTTGAAATTAGCACATGCCTCTTAAAGCTGCCAATATCTATCGTTTTTCTGTCGCAGTAAGACTGTACAGGACAGCCGGTATCTATCTGTCTTCAAAGGTTTTAGGATCGACTTGACTCTACTTTCAGGCCCGCTGAAGAGCGGGGTCTTCATGTTCTGTGCCTGTGCTTGCGATACTTGGCCGTTTGCACGACTCTTTGAAGATTTGAAGGAACAGAGCCAGATCCCTCTATGGATGGTAACGTTTTCATTCATAAAGTCAATCGGTTTTTCAAGTTGAGTATTGCTTATTTCTTTACTCTTTATCGGCTGGACTCATCTGTCGTTGTCGTGATTGGTCCTTTTCCCCTGTGCAGAAACGCAAAGGTTTGCCTGCGGGTTAAGCTGTGGTTTTTGGTGACCGTTCAGGTTTCGAATTGGGTAGGTGAATCGTCGTTATTGGTGCTCGAAAGTGGCTATTTCAATTCTCAAGGGAAGATTCCTCGCTGCAGGTAGCTGCACTCCGAAAGTTGTGATAAGGATCTGATATTTACTAATAAAAATAGGTATTTATTTGCCTCTGAGCGTTTCAGTTTGTCTCTCTGGCGTTATTGCGTGGTCAGAATCAGCCAGTCAGGCTGGGAAGTCACAACGCTGGAACTTCGGTCAATTGCTGTGAACCGGAGGTCTTGCGGGACTTTCTTTACTGGATGTCGACCTTGTCATTGGTAACGAAACTCTGGAAAGAAGGGGGGCTTTCTGGTGGGACTTTGCGGTGGTTGTTTCATGGTAAAGGAAGAATGCCTTGAGAAGTTTAGCTGCGGGACAGATATTGTCATCTTTTTGTTGAAGAAACCTCTTGACGGAAAAAATTGGTAGCGTTACCATTCAGTCAATTCCGGTTTTGGGGATGCTCTTTGAAATTAAGGGGACAGTCGTGGATGGTGCTAGTTTAGTTGCCATCCGGAAACTCCGAAGGGCAACGGCTAAGTTTTCAGATTGGAAACGAGCAATTTTTCGTTGTGACAAGAAAACCCGCAGATTGACACCGGCGCAGCGGAAAAGGGCCGTTTCCGGATGAAAACTAGTTTAAGAGTCGCTAGCAGCAAAACCGAGACTGTCCCCGCACGGGGGCTGTCCCAAGTCTTTGCGGTGTTAACCGCGACAGTTTCATGGCTCGCAAACTCTTGGGACAGCCCCCGATGACCCTGGGGACAGTCCCGAGTTTACTGCAAAGTTGCTTAAACTAGCGCCATTCGGGACAGTCGTTTGTTGGGCTGGTCGCTATTACGTTTGGCTCATCTGGAAAAAGGGGGCACCGATTTTGTTGACTGTATGGGAGACAAGATAGGTGCCTGTTGGAACGAATCTCACGACAAATAAAAAGTCGGTCGAGGCAGGCCTCCGCGCAAGAGGACCTGTGTATAGGCATGGCCTGACTTTTGGAAAATTATCGTTCTTGTCTGGCTCCTTCACGTTGTGATGCAGCCAGGGTAGACTTCGTTTGCGTCATTTTACGGCGTCGGCGGAGAGAGCTTAGATAACCAGAAACAACAAACAGGGAGGTTTTATGAAGAAGGGATTCATCGTTCTTTTTTGTCTGGTAGCCATGGCCGGACAGGCTTTTGCTGCTGATTGGCCGACCAAGGCTATTAACCTGATCGTTCCTTATGGCGCCGGCGGTAACTCCGACTTTAATGCACGTGCCTTGGCAAAGTATCTGCCTGACCTTATCGGCGTTCCCGTCGTGGTGACAAACGTTCCCGGTAGTGGTGGAACTATTGGGGCAGCCCAGGTTAAAAACGCAAAGCCTGATGGGTATACCGTTCTGGTCCATCAGCTTTCACTCAATATTGCTGAAGCAGCCGGTATGGCTGATTACGGTATTAAGGATTTCGAGCTTGGCTGCGTTATCTCAAAGTCAGCTCCTGAAGTCCTGGTCGCCTTGACTAAAGCACCCTTCAACAATATCCCGGAAATGATTGCCTATACCAAACAGCATCCAGGCGAAGTCAAGTTTACCGCCAACACTGGTGCAACAACGATGTGGACCGCAATCGGCCTGTTGAAAGCCGGAGCAAAACTGAATGTCGTATCTTCAGGCGGTTCAGGAGAGCGGCTGCAGGTTGTTCTTGGCGGGCACGCAGATATCGTTCCACTCAACTACAACATGATCGAGCCCTATGTTAATGACGGCACACTCAAAATTCTGGGCAGCGTCAGTGACAGCAGATCTGATCTGATTCCTGATGTAAAAACCCTTCGTGAAGTCGGCGTGAATGTGGGTTATGACTACATGAATACTCTGATTTTCCCGAAAGGAACCGATCCGCAGAAAGTTGAAAAATTGTGTAGTGCTGCCGGTGAAATCATCAACAATAACCAATCTTACCGTGCAGAGATGAAGGCAAACTATCAGCCCCCAACCTGGATGAATGTCAAAGACACCAATGCCCACTGGTATAAACAACGGGATGAGCTGATGGCTATCAAGGATACCCTGCAGGGTAAGTAATCAGCTACAAAAGGTATTTTGCAAGCAGTATTGGCCTGAAGAGTCGTCTTCAGGCCAATACATAATATCTAAATAGTTGTCATCCGAAAAAACTGGATGGCAATAATTAAGTTTTTAGATTGGAAACGAGAGTTTCCCGTTGTGCCAAGGACATCAAGGGTTTGCGCGGAGGCGTACACCGTTACACCGCACAAGTAAGCCTGTAGATTGACGCTGCTACAGTGGAAAAAAGCCGTTTCCGGATGGAAACAAAATAATTGGAGAAACTCGAGATGAGCAGTGATTCAAAAAAAGAGATCGGGGTTGGGGTCTTCTTTTTCATATTTGCCATAGCATATATGGTTGGAGCATCAAAAATCTCAACATTTACGCCTTTTGGAAATAGAGGCCTTGATTCCCGTTCCGTTCCCGAGCTTTTAGGAATACTCACTATCATTCTTAGTATTACTTATATGGGGCAAGTTTGTCTTAAAGAACGAAAACTAAAGAAAATACTGAAAAAAAGTGGGGCCGACAGTACTCAGGCAGGCGATCAGAAAGAAACTACTGCTACCCCGGAATCGAAAGGAACGATCGTAAGTCGCATTAACAGTGTGATGCCGATAAAGCTGATTCTTTCTTTGATATTTCTTGCTGTCTACACTGCTCTCTATCAGCCTTTGGGATTTATTCTTTCCAGTATCTTTTTCCTGATGGCAGAATCATTTCTTCTAGTCAATAAAGATGAAAGGAAAAAGTGGATTCTCTTCATTGTCCTTTTTTCTGTCGGGGTCTCTATCTTTATCTATTTTATCTTTACAAAATATCTCACTTTAGTTCTCCCCAGTGGAATATTAGGTTAGGAGAATCATTCTATGTTTCATATGCTATCAGTTGGTTTTGCATCGGTTTTCACGGATCCCACGTGTATAACCATGATTTTCGTCGGGGTTATGGTCGGAATTGTCTTCGGCGCTCTTCCCGGCCTTACCACCGTCGCCGGTCTTTCCATGTTCTTGCCGGTGACCTATGTCATGTCCAGCCATGTCGGCTTGGCGATGCTCACCGCGATATACATCGGCGGTATCTCCGGCGGCCTTATCTCTGCGATTCTCCTGAATATGCCCGGGACGCCGGCGTCCATTGCGACAACCTTCGACGGTGCGCCGATGGCACGTAATGGTGAGGCTGGAAAAGCCCTCGGTATCGCTGTATTCGCCTCCCTGATAGGGACGATGCTTGGTGTTGCCGTGATGATCTTTGCTGCACCGATGCTGGCAATCCTCACTTTGAAATTCGGTCCCTGGGAATATTTTTCGGTCACCTTCTTTGCCCTTACTCTGATTGCTTCGCTGACTGAAAAATCCGTCGTTAAGGGTCTGTTGAGTGCCATGTTCGGCATGATGATCGCCACTGTCGGGCTCTCTCCGACGGATGGTACGCCAAGGTTCACATTCGGATCTCTTCAGCTGTCGAGCGGTTTTCATTTGCTTGTTGTTCTGGTCGGTCTTTATGCCATCAGGGAAGTTCTCCTGGCGGCGTCCGCAAAAGAACAAGAGGTAAAAGTGCTGGAATATAAAATGAAAGGCCTCGGTTTCGGGCTGCGCGATCTGAAAGGAAACTGGTTTAATCTGCTCAGAAGTTCTCTGCTCGGTCTCGGCATCGGGATTCTTCCCGGAATCGGTGGCTCCACAAGTAACATCATCGCCTATTCGATGGCAAAGAACGCCAGTAAGCATCCGGAAAAATATGGCACCGGAATCCCTGACGGAATTATTGCTTCGGAATCCAGCAACAATGCTTCTATCGGTGGCGCCATGATTCCGCTCCTGACCCTTGGTATCCCCGGAGACGGTGCAACCGCAATTTTGCTCGGTGGATTCATGCTTCACGGGATGCAGCCAGGGCCGCTGCTTTTCCAGCAGAACGGTCCGGTTGTGTATAGCGTCTTTGCGGCCATGGTGCTGGGAACCATTTTTATGGCTGTATTGATGTGGTCGGGGATGAGAATGTTCGTCAAAATTCTCAAGGTTCCCAATCATATTCTGATTCCACTCATTGTCGTCCTTTGTTCCATTGGTGCCTACGCACTCAGCAATCGTGTCTTTGATATGTGGGGGCTGCTGCTGTTCGGCTTCATTGGTCTGATGATGCAACGCTTCGGCATCCCGGCACCACCATTTATCCTTGGCTTTATCCTTGAGGGTTCTCTGGAGCTGAACCTGCGGCGGGGCCTTGAGTACTCCAACGGGAACTGGCTGGATGTTTTTACCCATCCAATCAGTGCGACGTTCCTGGCCCTGACCCTGGGTTCTTTGATTATGACCATTGTCAATAATCATCGGGCTGCCAAGAAAAAACTTGCTCAAGGAGTTGAAAATTGATGACTGTTAAAGAGACTCTTCCTGTTATTACCGAGATGCAGGTCATTCCGGTGGCAGGCAATGATAGTATGCTGCTGTCCCTGAGCGGGGCGCATGGTCCTTTCTTCACCAGGAACATCGTGATTCTTAAAGATTCCTCCGGCAATACCGGGCTGGGAGAGGTTCACGGTGGTGAAGCCATCACCAAATCATTGGCAGAAGCCAAACCCTATGTTGTCGGGCAGAAGATCAGTGCCTATCGTTCGGTCATTAAGAAGCTTAGTGATAAACATAATCTGGCGACCAAGGGGAGCGAGGGACTGCAGAACCTCTCCCTGTCCAAGCTGGCTGACGTTGTTCATGCGGAAACAGCAATAGAATGTGCAATGCTGGATCTTTGGGGCCAGTTTCTCGGTGTCCCGGTCTGTGATCTTCTGGGCGACGGTAAGCAGCGTGATGAAGTTGTTGTGCTGGGCTACCTCTTTTATCAGGAAGACAAAAGAAAAACCGATCTGCCCTATATTGATGAGAGCGACAGCTCCAACCCCTGGTTCAAAATTCGCCGCAATCCCTTTATGACCCCTGAGTCCATTGTCGAGCAGGCCCAAGCGTTGAAAGAGGTCTATGGGTTCAAAGACTTCAAACTCAAAGGCGGTGTTCTGGACGGGGCCGAAGAGATGAAGGCCATCGATCTGTTGGTCAAGACCTTTCCGGATGCGCGGATCAATATCGACCCGAACGGGGCTTGGAAGCTTGATGAAGCGATTGCCCTCTGTGACGGTCGCGGCTTAACCTATGCCGAAGACCCCTGCGGTACTGAAGCAGGTTATTCCGGCCGCGAAACCATGGCCGAATTCAAGATGCGCACCGGCATTCCGACCGCGACCAATATGATCGCAACCGACTGGAAGCAGTTCTATCATGCCATCTGCGCCAAATCGATTGACATCGTGCTCGCTGATCCCCACTTCTGGACCATGTCCGGCTCGGTGCGGATTGCCCAGGTTCTCAATGACTGGGGTCTGACCTGGGGGTCGCATTCCAATAACCATTTTGACATTTCTCTGGCGATATTTACCCAGTGCGCGGCCGCCGCTCCCGGAAATATCACCGCCATGGATACCCACTGGATCTGGCAGGACGGTCAGTATTTGACCAATAATCCTTATCAGATTGTCGATGGGAAAATTCAGGTCAGCAATACTCCCGGGCTTGGACTTGAAGTAAATATGGATGCAGTCATGAAAGCCCATGAGGTCTATAAGAAACTTCCTGCCGGGGCTCGAAACGACGCGACCAGCATGCAGTATCTAATTCCCAACTGGGAATTCGACAGTAAAAAACCCTGCATGGTGCGCTGAAAAATAAGGCTTCGACAAAACTTTATTTTTAACCGTTCCGGCTGGTGAAATCGCAAAGCCCCCTGCAACATCTTGTTGCAGGGGGCTTTTTTCTGCGGATCTGCTGGCGGTCATTGGTCAGGGTTTTCTTCCCAGTCATCAGCCAAACGACAGAGCAGAGTGCCAGCCTTTGCTGCTTGAGTCCTGCTTCGTTTCAAATCCATCCGCATCCATCAAAACCAATACTTGAAGCAACAGCACCCTGTGTCAGGCCGTCTCCCCGGGGACGTAGCAATGCGTTGCCGCGATAGAGTATTTTTTAAACTTTAGTAGTCGATCAAAATATCGAATCCTGGTCTTTTTCAGCTTTTCTAATATTTTAGGTAGGATAGAGTCTGGCGGCTTTTTGCCATCCTGTCTTTAGCCTCTTCGCCCTTCCTGACCGTGACGGCAATATATAGCATATCTATGATCATGCTTTGCACATGTCTGGCCATCATGACATCGGTTCTATAGTTCAACTCCTCGGTATGGGTCGGAAAACAAATATCGGCTATTTGCCCCAGTGGAGATTTGCAGGACTCTGTCAAAGCTATGATTTTTGCCACGGGTTTGCTTTCTTTGGCAGGGATTACCACATCTTTCGAGAGGCCAGAAAAGGAAATACAAAAAATAAGATCCCCCTCGTGGGGCTCTACCAGGTGGATCGAATTGTGATGACTGTCTGGATGGTAATAGCACTCGTACCCCAAGCGCATAAATTTGAAAGCCGCGTTGCTACAGAGATTGCCTGACTGACCGTAGCCGAGGAAGAAGATACGTTTGGCTTTGAACATAAGATCCGTTGCTGCCTCCAGCAACTCGTCCGAGAGCAGAGTGTAGTTTTCATGGAGGGTTTTTATTAATCCGTTAAAAATTTTTTCTTTTATATCATGGACCGTATCGTTGTCGGTCAGTTCCGAGTAGCTATGATAGTAAGATTTTCCTGCAATCTCCGTAGCCAGGGCCACTTTAAATTCATGGTACCCGGAAAAACCGAGAACCCTGTAGAACCGTACGATGGCCGATTCACTCTTGGAACCGGTTACAGCGGCGAAGTCTGATATCGACAGCTTTACAACTTTATGAGGATTCTTCTGAACATAACGGGCAATTTTGACCTGCATCTTCGTCATATCCTCAATTCTTGCATTGATAGCGGTGAGAACCGGTTTGTTTTCGTGCATCTTTTCTCCTCTAAATTAGAAATTATTTCTATTTTAGCGGGCTCACACTCCCATGTAAATAAAAATAATTTCTTCTATTTGCCTTGACAAAGAAGCCGAAGGTGATATTTTTGAGCTCAAAAAGAAATAATTTTTATTATTTATTGATTTTTGTCCATGAAGGATAATTTTTTCTATTTTGGAGGAAAAGTGCATATTGCATCAATTGACTGCGGCACCACCAATACCCGGGTCTATATCATCAACAAAGAAGGGAAAATCTTTGGGAAAGGGGCCCGTAAAGTTGGGGTGAGAGACACTTCCATTACAGGAAGCCGGGATTTACTCAAGGAAGGATTAAAAGAAGCGCTGTACGACGCATTGACGTCGGCGGGTTTTGGGCTTTCAGATATAAAATACGCTATTTCCGCCGGCATGATCACATCCGAAATCGGACTGCTGGAAATCCCCCATCTTTGGGCTCCTGCTGGAGTCAGGGACTTGGCTGATCATCTGGTCAAAGTGGAGGATATAAATATTTTTCCGGTTCCGCTCCCAATTTATTTCATTCCCGGAATCAAGAATCAATTCAACACCGAAAAAGTACAAATTGAAGATATTAATAATCTGGATTTCATGCGGGGAGAAGAAACACAAGCGGCCGGGATTCTCAAGTCCTATGGAGAAAGAAGGCCGAAAATATTTGTCATGCTCTCTTCCCACACTAAATTCATCCCTATTGATGAAAATGGAAAAATCCTGGGCAGCATCACCTCCCTTTCGGGCCAGGTTTATGAGGCGATTAAAAAAGAAACCTCCATAGGAAAATCCGTAAAAGAATCCGATCCCGGGGAGAGCCCGGAACCGCAAGGTTACTTCGACCAACGTATCGTCGACACCTCTTTTGGCTGCGTTCGGGAATCCGGTCTGTTGAGAACCTTCGTCATGAGCCGGTTCATGGATGTTCTTATCAAATCCGAATGGTATGAACGAAAGCTGTTTATAGAAGCGGCCCTGGCGGCGGACGATGTCCTTTCGATCAACCGGCTGGAAAGCCTGGGAATTCCGGGGGGCACTGAAATCATCCTGGTAGGAATCCCGTCCCGTTGCCGGATTTACGAGTACCTGCTGCAAAAAAAAATGGGCTGGAAAAGCCCGATATCATCAATCAGTGATATCGCTGTTATCGACCAGCTGAATATTCGGGGGGCGCTTTTTATCGCTCGTGAAGCGGGAATCCTCGAAGAGTAAAAATCAAAAGGAGCTGAATATGTTTAAGATGAAGGGGGTTGTCCCGCCTATGCTGACGCCATTCAAGGAAAACGGCGATCTGGATAAAGCCAGTTTAACAACATTGATCGATTTCTTGAGCAGCAATGTGGACGGACTGTTTATCACCGGTTCCTACGGCGCCGGTCCTATGATGGATCTGGATGAAAGAAAGGAAGTCCTGGAAATTTCAATAAGAACCGCTGCCGGTCGCATCCCTGTTATCCCTATGGTTGGGACGACGAATAACCGGGATTCGGTAGAGTTGACCTGCCATGCCGAAAAAGCAGGAGCCGCGGCCGTCGCCGCTGTGGGACCCTACTATTTCAGCCACAATGAAGACGATCTACTGGATTTTTACAAAGCCCTTATCGACGCGGCGGACATCCCCGTTTATCTCTACAACAATCCCGGGTTTCAAGGATATCAGATCTCTCTGCAAACGATAAAAAAGCTTAAAAAGGCAGGACTGGCAGGGGTGAAAGATGCCACTTTCGATATCCTCACCCATGCTTCGTATCACAGGATCCTGCAAGACGATCATTTTGACGTAGTTCTGGGAACCGAAGCAATGTTTGTGTCGGCTTGCGTTCTGGGATGCCGGGCATTTATCCCCGGGCTGGCCAATGCCTTCCCCGAAATCAACAGGAAAATGTACGAGGAGGGGATGCGCGGGGATTTTAATGCCTGCCGGGAAACCCAGTTTCATATCAATAAACTCAGAGACATCATGTACTTGGCCCGGTCCACTCAGCTGGCTGTATACGCTATGCTTGAAATCCGGGGGATTATCAAAGCCTATCCCCGGCGGCCTTTCGTTCCGGCCACTCCCGAGGAAGTGGAAGCGATCCGAAAGGAACTGAGGTCCTTGGATTATCTCGAATTTTAACAAGGAGGAAAAATGCAATACGTTCGCTTTCTGGATAAATCCGGCCGGGAATCTTATGGATCTTTGGAAAACGGATTGGTCACCAGGATTCAAGGTTCCATTTTTGGCGATCATGCCTTGACCGGTGAAAAATACGCCCCGGAAGATGTAAAATTCCTCACTCCCTGTACTCCTGTCAATCTCTATTGCGTCGGCCTGAATTTTGCGGACCATGTCGCAGAATTAGGCTTGCCGACCCCACTGCAGCCGGCCAATTTTCTGAAACCGGTTTCCGCAGTGATCCCTACAGGCGAAGCCATCGTCATCCCTCATGTTTCCACCCGAACCGATTACGAAGGAGAAATGGGGATCGTTATTAAAAATAAAATAAAAAATATCGCCGAAGCCGAAGCGTTGCAGCATATTCTCGGCGTCACGCCGCTGAACGATGTTACCGAGCGGGAGATGAGCTACACCTCCACTCTGGTTACCTACAGCAAAAGTTTTGACACGTTCACCTCTTTCGGTCCGGTGATCGATACCGATATCGATCCGGAGAATACGGTGATCAGGACTTTTCTAAATGGAGAGCAAGTGCAGGAAGGCCGTACGGCGGAGTTTATTTTCAGCTGTGCTTACATCGTTGCTTTCTTTTCAAAGGGAAGAACCCTGTATCCGGGTGATATTATTTCCACCGGGACCCCGTCGCATGTCCAGTCCCTCAAAGAAGGTGATGTGGTTGAAGTGGAAATTGAAGGGATCGGCTACAGACTGATCAATCCGGTAAAACGAGAAGTTCTCGAATAACTGACCGGCGCCAGAGTCATTGCACAACCAGCAAAGCCGGACAACATAACAAGGAGAGGCTTATGAAAGAACTTTTGGTAACACTGTTGGTTCTAATTACGGTATGTGGCTCATCAGTTGCCAGCGCAAAGCAAGGCGTCTCTGCATTTCCAGAAAAACCGCTGACCATCATCTGCCCTTGGTCCGCCGGAGGCGGAACGGACAGAACCGCCAGATTCGTAGCTGAACTGTTGTCCGCAGAGCTAGGGCAGCCGGTTCAGGTCGTTAATCAGACCGGCGGCGCTGGCGCAGTGGGTCACAATGCGGCGGCCAACGCAGCACCCGACGGTTACACCATCGGGAATCTGACCTTTGAAGTCAACACTCTCAAATATCTTGGATACTCGGATCTTACTCCTGCCGACTTCAAACCGGTACTCCAATTCAACCAGGATGCCTCAGCCGTAACCGTATCCGCCGACGCCCCCTACAACACGGTGAAAGAACTCCTGGATGCTATCAAAAGTCAGCCGGCAGGGACGTTTGTCTTCTCGGGCAGCGGGATAGGAACGGTCTGGGATCTTTCCCGGATCGCCATGCTCAATAAGTATGGCATAGCCCCGAACAAGGTTAAATACGTTCCGTCCAAAGGGGCAGCTCCTGCTATTACCGAGCTCCTGGGAAAACACGTGGATGTTATTACCTGTTCCTACCCCGAGGTCGCTTCGCAGGTGGAAGCCGGAAAACTGAAAACCCTTGCCATCATGGCAGACAAACGGAACCCTCAGTTCGATAATATTCCCACCCTGAAAGAACAGGGGATCGACTGGTCTTATGGTACGTGGAGAGGTTTCGCTGTTCCCGCCGAGACCCCGGATGAGGTGGTAAAAGTGCTGCAGGATGCCATGAAAAACGTCGTGGAAAGCGAACAGTTTATCAACTTCATGAACGATGCTGGGTTCGGAATCAAGGTTCGGGTCGGAGATGATTTTGCCAATTTTATGCAGGAGCAGTTCGCAGGACTGGCCGGAATTTTCAAACTTTCCGGTTACGGAAACTGATTCCCAAATAGCAAACAGATCATTATTCAGGTCCGGAGACTGTAAACCAGTCTCCGGCCTTCCTGCTTATGTGCCAAGGGGAGTGAACTTGAAACGGATCAATACCGAACACATTATAGGCGCTGTCTGTATCGCTATCGGCATCATTGTCCTCCTGCTCACCAGGACATTCCCCAAGGGCGCAGCCAGCAGCATGCAGCTGACCGGGCCGGCGTTTTTCCCCAATCTGCTTTCAATCGCTCTGCTCGGACTCGGGCTGGCTGAAATTATTATCGGCTTCAAGGCAGACAATAAAATTTCCGCCTATGGCGCATCCCGGCTGTGGCATGACCTCAAGAACCCAAAAGCCATCACAATTTTGCTGATAATCGGATTGCTGTTTCTCTATATTATATTTCTAAATAAACTTGGATTTTTTTCAACATCCTTCATCTTTCTCTTTGTAGTGCTTTGGAGGATGAAAATTGTCTGGTGGAAAAACCTGCTCACATCTTTTGTCTTTCTTGGCATTATTTATCTGATCTTTGTGGAAATTTTTACCACCCGACTGCCTCCGGGAATACTCTTCTAAGGGAGCTTTGAATGTATGGATGCATTATTAAGTGTACTGCATTTTGACGTATTATTTCCCTGGCTCCTAGCCATGGCCCTGGGAATTTTTGTCGGAGGCATCCCGGGACTCACGGCCACAATGGCGGTGGCGCTGATTATTCCGATCACTTATCATATGCCCCCCATCGCCGGCCTCGCCATGATCATCGGAGTCAGTTTTACTTCGATCTTCGCCGGTGACATCCCTGCGACCTTTCTGCGGGTACCCGGAACCCCGGCCTCCGGTGCGGCAGTGCTTGACGGGTATGAATTATCTCGAAAAGGAGAGGGCTCCATTGCCATAACCCTGGACCTGGTCTGCTCTGCCATCGGCGGAACCATAGGAATCCTCATCCTGATATTCATATCGCCCCTTCTGGCCAATTTCGCCCTCAAATTCACTCATTTTGAATATTTCTGGTTGGGCGTTCTAGGCCTTTCCATGAGTGCTGTGATTTCGAAAGGATCGAAAATAAAGGGGGTTATTTCAATCGTCCTGGGAGTTTTGATATCCACCATCGGCATCGACATTACCACCGGATACCCCCGGTTCGCCTTCGGCAACAGCGAACTCATGGGCGGCATCGGATTTATCCCCGTTATGATCGGTCTTTTTGGAATTTCAGAAGTATTCCGTTCCATTTTAACCGCGGCAGATATGTCCTCCGCAACTATCGGAGAAAAGATCAGGATATCTCCGGGTATCATCTGGAAACACCTCAGAAGCAATACCAGGCTGATTTTGCAGTCCTCAGTGATTGGAAACGTGATCGGAGCGCTCCCTGGCGCCGGGGCGGACATTGCAGCCTGGGTCTCCTACGGAGTTGCGAAAAAAACCTCCAAAAGAAGCGAGGAATTCGGCAGCGGCAGTATTGAGGGAGTCATTGCCCCGACCAGTGCAAACAATGCGGCCCTGGGTGGCTCCTGGATTCCAGCCCTGGTGTTTGGAATTCCCGGGGACACGATCACCTCTATCGTTCTGGGGGCCATGCTCATGTACGGCCTGAAACCGGGCCCCCTGATCTTTGAAGGGGAACGGTTCCTGGTCAACCAGATTTTTTCAGTGGGCCTTCTCTCCCAGTTTTTCCTTTTGATCATCGGCTACCTTGGAATCAAAGCCTACACCCAGATTTTCAAGTTCTCCAAAAATATTGTCTATGCCGGGATCATCCTTTTTTCCGTCGTCGGCTCTTTCGCCATACGCAACAGCATTTTTGATATCGGTGTTGTCGTGGTCTTCGGCATTCTTGGATTCGTTATGGAGAAAGTGGAAATCCCTCTTCCCCCCATGATTTTGGGATTGATTCTCGGGCCCATGATCGAAGAGAACCTGCGGGTGGGGCTGATAAAAACCGACGGGAATTTTCTCCCCTTCATTTCCCGGCCGATCTCGCTGATTATTTTTATTCTGATTGCGATTATGTTTTTATGGGAACCTGCGCTGCGCCTCATTAATAAAGCAGTTAAAACAAACAGTTAATTCCTTAATTGGTTTATTTTTGTTCATTAACTTAATGGCTGACAAGTCACTTCAGGGTGGCCAATGCCGCTGTTAAGCGAGGAAACTAGTCGCAGGGCCAGGATGAATAGGTTAATTTAGGCGGTCCTGAAAAAATCGAAATCAGCCCGTCAGTGAATACAAAACAGGCAGGTTGGCATCGGTGTTAGTTTATTAAACGGCAGTGGCCATAGCCATGTATGGGCTTTACGCCCCTGCTGCAAAAGCTTGCAGCGGATGAGATCTTTGAAAATTAGCCAAAAGATAGCCCGTAAGAGCTTTCTTAAGTTGAATCCGCAAGCCGCCAAGATGACATTTACCTTGTCGCCGTCGGTTCCTCGGAGATAGTTTCGATCCATCCGGTTATCGTTCTTCATGTGGACAATCACCGGCTCAATAGCGTTGCGTCGCTTAGACCAGCGCCATTCTTTCATGTCCCAAAATTGACAAATTAACCAGTGTATTTGACGGTTCACAAACGATAGCCAGCCGAATCCGCAAACGGTGGCCCTTAAGTGAGCGAGTGAACACAGGTCATTTTGAATGTGGGACGGCAAATGTGGAAAAAGGTAAGACTCAATTCGAATTTAGAGGCTGCTACGGAGTAGCAGATCGGGTTGCATGATCGTTTGGCGGGGCTTGCCTGACTGTATGAAATCCGCAGCTAATTCTCCCATGCGCATGAAATTGACGGACAGGCTGGTGATCCCTCCTGCAATAAATTCCAGAAGCGGAGAATCATTATATGAAATGATGCCGATATCCCTTCCCGGAACCCAGGACCTCTTTTTGGCCAAGGTCAGGAGATTGACCAAATCTTCATCGGTCATAACCAGATATGCATGTTTTTTGCGGATATCGTTAGATGAAAATCTATCGAGAATTCCCCCTGAAAGCTGTTCTCTGTCCAGGAAATTGCGAAAAGCTTCAAATGAAGCTGCTGGATGGAGGTTCTTATCAGACCTGATAAGCTCGAATCCACGGTAAGTGCGGAGGCGGGGGAGGGCTTCTGCTAAAGAAGCAACAAACCCGTTCCGAAAGTCCTGGCAAAGATAATTTTTGGCCAGGTCGTTATATTCACTTCTGTCCAGCAGCAGCAGTTTTGATGGATCAAGCTCTTGCAAAAGTCCGGGAACTTCACTATGAACAAAAGGCTTGATAATGTAGTGCGAATAGCGGCCGCTATAAGATTGAATAAGGTTGTGAAAAACATCGATATTGTGATGATGGAAATAGATATCTACGCGAACTCCAGGATCCAGCGCTTTGGAAAAGGAGTTGTAGAGGACCTGCATATAGGGATTAAAACTGTTCAGAACAAGAAATACGCGGGGTGCTTCATTCAACTGATCGGAAATGAGGAAGAAACCTTTTCCTGGAACAGAATCGATAAGCCCGGATTGCTTTAAAATACGATAGGCTTTGACCACCGTTTCCCGTGCGACTCCATAGCTACGGCTTAGCTCTGAAATTGATGGCAGAGCATTGCCGGGAAGGATTTTTTTAGTGGAAATCTGTTCGTGAATATCAGCAATAATGAGCTGATATTTTCGATGAATATTCTGCTTCAGGGGAGAGCTCCTTTGTTGCGGAGTTTATGTTCAACCGGGATATTGATATCCCGGTTGAACATAATACGGTTCGGGCTGTGTTTTGCAATAGATTGTTAATCGTCCAAATCTGCCAACGTGGGAGTAGAGCGAAGAATTCCAAGCTCCAAACCTCGGATTTCAGCAAGCCCTCTCATTCGTCCGATGGCTGTGTATCCGGGATTGTCAATCGGGGGTTTGGCCAGATCATCCATCATCGTGTGCCCATGATCAGGACGATATGTCAGTCGCCAATCCTTCCTTCCGGCCTTTTTCCTAACCGCCATCTCTTCCAGCAGAGCCTTGACGACACTATACATATCGACAGACCCTTCCAGGTGATTTGCCTCATAAAAACTGCCATCGGGGTTGCGCTGGGTACTGCGCAGGTGGGCAACATTAATCCTGTGTCCGAATTTCCTGATCATCTCAGGTAAATTGTTATCCGCCCGGGGGCTGTAACTTCCCGTGCAGAAGGCCAGGCCGTTGGCAGGATCATCGACCATCGCCAACAGATCACGAATATCTTCCTCGCAACTGACAATACGCGGAAGCCCCATGATGTTCCATGGTGGATCATCAGGATGCACGGCAAGCCGTACCCCGGACTGGGACGCAACGGGAATGACCTCTTCCAGAAAAAGCTTGAAATGTTCTTTCAACTTTTCCCGGTTGATGTTCTTGTATTTTGCCAGCATATCCCGGACATCCTGGATATCCAATCCCATCTTGGTCCCGGGGAAGACATCAATCAGGTTTCGTTCAAAGGTTTTCTTTTCCTCATCCGAAAGGCTGTTGATAAACTGTTTCGCCTTATCCAGCTGTTCGGCGGAATAATCTGCCTCGGCACCTTCCCGCTTCAGCAGATAGATTTCAAAAGCAGCGAATTGAACGGGGTCAAAATAAAGGCATTCCGTTCCGTCTTCCAGTTTGTGGGCCAGATCGGTTCGCACCCAATCCAGGACTGGCATGAAGTTGTAAATAACAACATCCACGCCTGCTTTTCCCAGGTTTGCAAGGCTGATTTTGTAATTTTCAATATACTGCTGGTAGTTTCCGGTTCGTGTTTTAATATCCTCGTGGACCGGAACCGATTCCACGGCAGCCCAGCGGAGGCCAGCGGCTTCAACCATGGTCTTGCGTTCCATAATGCTTTCATAAGGCCAAGCTTCACCGTATGGGATCTGGTGCAAACTGGTAATGACCGCTGTCGCGCCTGTTTGTTTGATGTATTCCAACGAGACCGTGTCATTCGGTCCGTACCAGCGAAAAGATTCTTCTAATGCCATGATGTAAGCCTCCTAGACTCCGGAATATGCGGAGAATCCGCCGTCCACAGGAATAACGACGCCGTTAACAAATCCGGAAGAGCGAGAATCCACCAGCCAGAGCAGGGTCCCGAGAAGCTCTTCCGGTTCACCAAAACGACCCATGGGGGTTTGCCCCAAGATTTTTTCCGCTCGCGGTTTAAAACTGCCATCATCGTTGACCAGAAGGGATCTGTTCTGGTTTGTCAGGAAAAAAC
The DNA here is from genome assembly GCA_963668145.2 of Geopsychrobacteraceae bacterium. Classification (GTDB taxonomy): domain Bacteria; phylum Desulfobacterota; class Desulfuromonadia; order Desulfuromonadales; family Geopsychrobacteraceae; genus Seleniibacterium. The sequence continues at coordinate 51,995 of CAXXJU010000018.1, read as the reverse complement.
CTGGTGCAATGGCATTCACCCGGATGCCGACTTTTGACATATGCACCGCCAGCCACTGGGTGAAGTTGCTGACGGCGGCTTTAGCACCGCTATAGGCCGGAATTTTTGTTAACGGCGTAAAAGCATTCATTGAAGAGATGTTGATGACACAATTGTCCTCTTGACCAACCATCGCCCTGCAAAAAACCTGAGATGTCAGCAGGGAGCCCAGAAAATTCAGATCAAAAACAAAGCGGATGCCATTTTCATCCAGGTCAAAAAAGGTTTTTAGCCCTTCCTTTTCAAGATCTTCTGGAGTCAGGAATTCATTGTCTGTCGTTCCCTTCGGATGATTGCCACCAGCCCCATTTATCAGGATACTGCAAATCCCCAGTTTTTCTCGAACGATTTTTTCCGCTTTTTCCAGGCTCTCTCTGTTAAGCACATCAGCCTGGATAGCAATGGCCTTATTTCCTTTTGAGGATATTTCATCAGCAACCTTGGTTGCGGCCTCTTCATTCAAGTCCAGGACTGCTAAAGATGCACCTTTAGAGGCTAACGCCTCAGCAAATGATGCCCCCAAAACACCGCCGCCTCCTGTGACAACAGCAACCTTTCCTGACAGATCCAATCCCATGAAATCCTCCTTATGTTGGTTTTGTGTCCATGCTATGCCGTACTGTACTATTAAGTAAAGTGGAAAAAGTTTTGGGGTAAATGCAGCGGAGTTAATTGTTATTTAGTTTTCATTTGGAAGCGGTTTTGTTTTGGTTCAGTGTGAATTGGAGAATTTGGCCGTCTGAGTTAGACTACAACGACGGAGAAATTCACCATGCGAAAACAACGGAAAAACTACACCGGTCAGGAGAAAGTTTTCATTCTCAAGCGGCACCTTGTGGATCAGGTTCCGGTCTCTGACCTGTGTGACGAATACAACCTGCAGCCAACAGTTTTCTATCGCTGGCAGAAAGAGTTCTTCGAGAACGGCGCTGCCGCTTTCGAAAAGTCCAAAGGCTCCCAGAAGAACGCTGATCAAAAACGGATCGAACAGCTTGAATCCAAGCTGCAGACCAAGAACGAAGTCCTCTCCGAGCTGATGGAGGAGCACGTTCAGTTAAAAAAAGATCTTGGGGTTCGCTAACGGCGTCCTGGGTTCCCCATGATACCCGTGATCAGGTGGTCGACTTTGTCAAATATTGGGCAAAGAAGACCGGTATCGCCGTGACGCATTTCATTGGCTGGCTGGGAATTACCTCCAGCAAGTACTACAATTGGCAGACCCGCTATGGTAAAGCCAATGAACACAATGCTCTGATTCCCCGTGACTTCTGGCTGGAGGACTGGGAGAAACAGGCCATTGTCAACTTCTTCCTGGAGCATCCTCAGGAGGGCTATCGCCGCCTGGCTTTTATGATGCTTGATCGCGATATTGTTGCTGTCAGTCCCAGCAGTGTTTATCGCGTTTTAAGTGCTGCCGAACTGTTGCGACGTTGGAACAGCAAAAGCAGCAAAAAAGGAACTGGCTTTATTCAGCCGCTGACGCCCCATGAACACTGGCATGTCGATGTTTCCTATGTCAATCTGTGCGGTACGTTCTACTATCTGTGCAGCCTTCTGGACGGTTGCAGCCGCTATATCGTTCACTGGGAGTTGCGTGAAACAATGACGGAAAAGGATGTGGAGATCATCCTGCAGCGAGCCAGAGAAAAGTTTCCCGGGGCAACGCCAAGAATTATCTCCGATAACGGACCACAATTCATTGCCAAGGACTTCAAGGAATTCATCCGCTTGGTCGGGATGACCCATGTGCGGACATCACCCTTTTATCCGCAAAGCAATGGCAAGTTGGAGCGCTATCACAAAACGATCAAGAGTGAATGTATCCGCCCCAAGGTCGCGCTGTCACTTGAAGAGTCCAGACGGCAAATAACGGATTACATCAGCTATTACAACAACGAAAGGCTGCACAGCTCAATCCGGTACGTTGCCCCCAGAGATAAACTTGAAGGCCAGGACACTCAGATATTCAAAGAACGAGATCAAAAACTTGAGGCTGCAAGAGCCGCAAGAAAACAGAAACGACTGGAAGAAAATCATCGCTCCGACTAGCTTTTGCCTGTGGCTGTCGGAGCCGACTATTAACTTACTAACTTAAGGGCGTTGGTTCTCCATTTTCAGCTGAGGCAAAACAGTTTTTTCCGCTGTAGCAGCGCCAATCTGCAGGTTTACTTGTCCGGCGTAACGGTGTACGTATCCGCGTAAGTCCTTGATGTTTTGGCCACAACGGAAAACTGCACGTATCCAATTTGAAAACTTAATAATTGAGACGCCGGGCAAGCGACAAAGGTATGATTTTAGATCATGGAAGGAGGAGGTTGATGCTATTGTGGGGCGGAAAGAGAATGACTTTCCCCCGAAATTGTGGACAGTCCAAAAAGCTGCTACAACAGCATCAGGAGGACTGACATGAATTCAAAGCGAAAACGTTATACCCGTGAATTTAAGATCGAGACGGTCAATATGATAACCGGCAGCGATCATTCTGTGACTGAGGTGGCCAGAGATCTGGAGATCCACCCTAACACTCTTTATAAATGGATTCAGCAGTACAGTGAGAATCCCATGGAGGCCTTTCCTGGCAAGGGACAACAAGCCTCCGAAGCGGATGAACTCAGTCGTCTCAAGCGTGAAAACCAACGCTTGAAAATGGAGCGCGACATCCTAAAAAAAGCAATGGCCATCTTCTCCAACGACCCGAAGTGATCTTCCGTTTCATGCAACAGCATAAGACGGAATTGCCTATCTCGGTCATGTGCGAGGTCCTGTCGGTCTCACGCAGCGGCTACTATGCTTGGCTGAAGAATCCCGAATCCAAGCGCAAGCAGTCAAACAGCAAACTGCGAGAGAAGATACGGACGATCCATCGCGACAGCGGGGAGGCCTATGGCAGCCCCCGTGTTTATCAGGCGCTCAAAGAGCAGGGAGAAACCTGCAGCGAAAATCGCGTTGCCCGCCTGATGCGAGAAGATGGCCTGCGAGCAAAAACGAAGCGGCGCTTTAAGGCGACCACCAACTCGGAGCATAATTTGCCCGTCGCACCGAACCTGCTGGATCGGAACTTCTCACCAGAAGCACCGAATCAGGTTTATGCGGGCGACATCACCTATATCTGGACCGCCGAAGGCTGGCTTTACCTGGCCGTGGTCATCGACCTGTTTTCCCGGTCGGTTGTGGGCTGGGCCATGAATAAACAGATGACCCGGCAGTTGGTTATGAATGCTCTGACGATGGCGGTGCAAAGACACAGACCGCCCTCAGGTGTCATCTTTCATTCTGATCGAGGCTCACAGTATGCCAGCGGCGACTTTCAGAAGCTGCTGACCAAACACGGCATGCGTTGTAGCATGAGCCGCAAGGGCAATTGTTGGGACAACGCCCCGGTTGAAAGTTTCTTTGGCAGTTTGAAGCAGGAACTGGTATTTCATCAAAAATATCCGACCCGCTTCCATGCTCGACAGAGTCTCTTTGAGTACATCGAGCGATTCTATAACCGCCGTCGCCTTCACTCGACTCTGGGCTACAAAAGTCCAGCCGATTATGAAGCGACCTATTTCAAGCTTGTAGCTTAACCCGGTGTCTACGAAACCGGGGGAACGTCATTCTTTACTTGCCCGTTTTTTTCAACAGAGTTAGTGAAAAGAACCTGGCTGCTATTTTGACTGAAAATCTTTGCGGGCCTTTTGAAAGGCCTTTTCAAGCTGATCATAGCTGTCAACAAAGCCTTTTTTGACGGTGTCCCAGGCTTCGGCGGAGCTGTGTTTCATGCCCCCGTACCATTCGGCAACTGTGCGGCGCTTTTCGGTGAGGGCGGTGAGAGTCTCCCGCGCTTGTTGCCTGGCCGCAGTACTCATCTCCTGCCAGTTTTGATCAATTTTGTTTTGGAGTTTGGCAATTTCAGCATCCAGTTTGGTGAGTTGCTTTTGCGCTGCGTTAGCCGCCTGATCCCGCTGCGCAGCCGTATAATTTTCCAAGGCATGCCAGGTTTCCTTAGCTTCTTTGCCGAGTTCTGCTGCGGTTGCCCCGTTATTTTGCGCCGCCGCTCTCGCCGGCACGGGAAGAATGATCAAGGGCAGGAGGAAAAAAGATAAAAAGAGCCAGGATTTGTGAATATTCATAACTCCATCCTTCAACATGGTTAGCATTTATCGAACCCGGATTGTGTGCTGATTCTGGTCGTATGGACAACTGTCCTAAAGATTACCAAATAGCGAGCTGGCGGCAATGGGAAAAGTCCTGTTCCTGATCGGAATAAGAGCCTGCTTTTTAGGTCATTTATAATGACTTTCAATATGTTACAGATTGATGACCGTCTAAATCCTGATTCTCGATTGCAATGTACGCAGCTGTTGTTATGCTACAAGGAATAGCGAGAAGTCACCGGATAGATTTTCGAAAAGATTAACCATGCAAAGGAACGAATTATGAGCGTCAAGATTCAGATTGTTTTTTACAGTATGTACGGGCATGTTTACCGCATGGCTGAAGCCGTAGCAGAAGGCGCGCGCCGGGTTGAAGGTGTGGAAGTCTCTTTGTCCCAGGTTCCCGAACTGGTTCCTGAAAAAATGCTGGAAGAGTCGGGCGCTAAGGCCGCCCGCAGCGCCTTTACTCATATCCCGGTGGCCAAGCCGGAACAGCTGGCGGAGGCCGATGCGGTGATTTTCGGCACACCGACCCGGTTTGGGAATATGACCGCGCAGATGCGTAATTTTCTCGATCAGACCGGCGGGTTGTGGATGAAAGGGGCCCTGGTCGGAAAAGTCGGCAGTGTTTTTACCTCCACAGCGAGCCAGCATGGTGGCCAGGAGACAACCATCACCAGTTTTCATAACACCCTGTTACATCACGGCATGGTGATTGTCGGTGTCCCATATACCGAACCGGGACTGACCAATATGGATGAAATCAGCGGCGGGACCCCGTATGGCGCATCCACCCTTGCCAACAGCGACGGGTCTCGGAAACCGTCTGAAAACGAGTTGGCCATCGCTCGTTTTCAGGGTGAGCATGTGGCCAGGATTGCTAAAAAACTGAAATGACAACAAGGGCCTGTGCTGCACTCTGAATTTCAGCTTGCAGCACAGGTTTGATCAGGAAACGCTGTTCAAGTGTTTTTTTCTCAACTGCCAATCCGGCAGAAATCTATCCATTAAGCTGTAAAACCGCTGGTTGTGAGAACGTTCCAGCAAGTGAACAAGTTCATGAACCAGAACATATTCGATGCAAGTGGCGGTTTTTTTGATCAACTCGGCGTTCAGCCAGATTCTGTGGGCTCCGGTATTGCAGCTCCCCCAGCGGGTTTTCATTCGTTTGATGCGCCATTCCCTGGCCTTGACGTCGAGGATCGTTTCCCATTTTTGCAATAGTTGCGGGATCAGTTGCTGCAATTGCTGTCGGTACCATTTCTCCAAAAGCGCTTTTTTCGCGGCCGGAGCGGTGTGCGGCGGGCAGTGCAAGCAGATGGCTTCATCATTCAGCATGACACCACATTGTCCGACCTTATAATGCACCTCCAAACGGTATTGTTGACCCAGGAATGGATGCATTTCACCACTCTCATAGCTCGAAGGCAAAAGCGCGGGAGCTGCCGTTGGAAATGAGGCCTGTTTGGCTTTGATCCAGTTCAGGCGCTGCATAACACAGGCGCGCACCTTGGTGGTATTCATGTGTTCAGGGGCGGTGACTTCAACCCGACCATCAGGCGGATGAATCCTGATGTAAAGATGTTTAATTCTTTTCCACGAGATATTGATCCGGAGGTCATCAATAATCCATTGCTGTCGGATGGGCTTTGCTGAAGGCAAACGGCGTCCTCTTTTTTGCAATATTTGGTTAGAGCAACAGGGGCCGGTAAGGACCACCTGTTCTCATGGGCAAGATAAGACAAAAATTGAGGAAAGGAAAGGGGCAGATGAGCTGGCGGATTTGCTCAGCCGTTGCGGGTCGGGACCGATATGTCCTCCCGGCGGCATGGAGTCCTGCCCGCCGGGAGGTTTTGCTGATTGGTGGATCGATGCAGGTTAATGGCTAATGCTGGTTGCTTTAGGTCCGTCCGGCCCGAGCCCTGCTTATCTCGTTGTCATCCGGAAACACTAGATGGCAATAATTAACTTTTCAAATTGGCAACGAGCAGTTTTCCGTTGTGGCAAGGAAATCAAGGGCTTGTGCGGAGGCGTACACCCTCACGCCGCACAAGTAAGCCTGCAGACCGACGCTGCTACAACGGAAAAAAGCCGTTTCCGGATGGAAACTATCTCATCAGGCCTTTGTATTTGTTCCACAGCCCCTGAAAGTTTTTGACATAGGCTTCGCACTGTTCAGGAGACCAATAATCAATGAATGGGGTCATGCCGCTTTTATCGGCGATGGCCCGGGTTTTGGCGGACTGGGTTGCTTCTTTAAACGTCTTGACCAACTGCTGGTAGCGTTCCGGGGACTGGGTTGCAGTTGCTTTTTTGACCATCACCGCATAGGGCGACATGATTTCCGGCAGATCTTTGCCAGTGACCTCATTCACCGTTGGGATATCCCATAACCCGGAATAAACTTTTTTATGGGTAAAGGACGCAAGAGCTTTAATCTTATCCTTCATGGGAGAGGCGGAAAAATAGGGTCCAATCGACGCATCAGCTTTTCCCGCAGCCAGCATGGCGCGGGACTCGGACCCGCCGCGGTAAGCCACGACTTCGGCGTTAATGCCGGTTTCCTTGATGAAAATTTTGGCCGCCAAGGTCGATATCGATTCCGGTTGCGAGGTGGATATCTTTAGCGGAGTGGGAGCCTTTTTGCCTGCGTCGATGAAATCCTGCAGAGTCTTATACGGGGAATCAATATTGACCAGTAGAACATTGGGGTCGGTAATCAGGTTGCCGATAAAACCAATGTTTTGCCAGCCGTCCAGGACCACGCCCATATTGATATGCATCGCATGCATGGAAATTTCAGTCATCAGCACGGTATATCCGTCGGCGGGTCTGGCCATCATTTTTCCGAAACCGATACCGCCGGACATGCCCGGTTCAAAAGAAAATTCAATCGGATTGCCGAGAAGTTCCGACCAACTGTCGGACATTGTTCTTGACGAGTGCTCAAATCCTCCGCCGGCTTTGGCGGGAATAATATAATGCAAGGATGGGACCTCTGCCTGTTCCGCTCCCTGTACAACGGTCGCTAGCAGTAAAACAAAAATAAGCATACTCCAAAATCTTTTCATTCCCGTTCTCCCGTCACTTTTTAGATAAACGCTTTAGAATATAATTCTCTAATCATGAATAATTAATAACAAAAAGTCAATCATTGTATCTGCTCGGTAAGAAAGATCCGTCGGAAAGGGTCTGCAGGTTGGTCATGGGCATGCCGGGCTGTTTGTTGTTTTGGGAAGGGCAGGGACGTAGTTTTTTTTCAAATTTGTGCTTGAAGGTGTCTGAGGATGATGATTTCATCAGGCCGTTGAAAGTGGAGAAGGCGTTGGTCGGGGGCTGGTGGCGGGAAATATTGCAGCGGAATCTGCAAAGGCTGTTGAAAAAGACCCCCCGGGTCCTTTTCAACAGCCTTTACCATTTTATTTCATCAGGTATTTATATTTATTCCAGACGTTTTGAAAATCCTTGACATAAGCCCGGCATTGTTCCGGGGACCAGTAGTCGATAAACGGGGTCATCCCCTGTTTATCCGCAATCTCCAGGAATTTCGGTGATTGGGTAGCCTGTTGAAATGTTTTGACCAACTGCTGATAGCGTTCCGGGGACTGTTTGGCCGTGGCACCTTTGATCATAAAAGCGAAGGGCTCGACCAGATTGGGAAACTCCTTACCGGTTGCTTGTTGCAGGGTTGGGATATCCCACAGTCCGGAGTAGACCTTTTTCGGTGTGAAGGAGGCCAGCGCGCGGATGGAGTCTTTTTTGGACGAAGCAGAAAAGTAGGGGCCGATGCAGGCGTCCACTTTTTTCTCGGCCAGGGCATTACGCGATTTTGAACCGCCGTTAAAGGCGACTACCTCAGCGTTGATACCGGTCAGTTCAATGAGGATCCGTGCCGCAAGGGTCGAAACCGCCTTGGGGTGAGAAGTCGATATTTTCAACGGGGTTTTGGCTGTTTTCCCGGCTTCGATAAAATCATTGATAGTTTTGTAGGGGGAATCGACATGCACCAACAGTACATTGGGGTCGGTGATCAAGTTGCCGATGAAACCGATATTTTGCCAACCGTCAAGGACCATCCCGGTGTTGACGTTCATGGCGTGCATACTGATCGTGGTCATGATGGTGGTAAAGCCGTCCGCCGGACGGGCCATCAGTTTGCCGAAGCCGATCCCCCCGGACATTCCGGGCTCAAAAGAGAATTCAATCGGCTCACCGAGAATCTCTGTCCAGACTGCGGTGAGCGCTCGGGAAGAACGATCAAAACCGCCGCCTGCTTTGGCGGGGATAATATGATGAAGAGGCTTGGGCGCAGCGCTGTCCTCTGCCCCCATCGACATTGACGGAATCAAAAACAGGACGAGTAGGAAGATAATCAGTTTTTTCATGCAGGTTTCTCCAACGAAGCGATTGGCTTATTCGATAGGAAATTAGAAATAAGATATGATTTTTATATAATTATCACATACTAATTATGTGTTTGTCTACCATATTTGTTCCTTCAGGGAGGAATTTTCTTAATTTTTGAGCGAGAAAATCGAACTCTTGCTATGTGAAAAAACATCTTAAACTTCGCGAGCTGGTCGCTTTACACCGATGTTAGGGACGCTACCACGGATAATGAAACACCGTCGCTCATTCCCACCATGTTCAGGGGGCGGAGATGGGCGACTGTGTTTCATTGGGGCGAACCGATGCGGCCATTTTAGGGGACGGCATCAAGGGAACCGGCCTAGGGGATAGCACTGGATACTTGGCAGGTTTGCCGAGAATGATAAAAGTTCCAGGCATTGTCAAAAAAGATTTTTTGGGCCTGCTCTACGCCGAAGGTATCGATAACCAGTAGGAAATCGTCATCCGCATAAGGGTGTGGATTGCGGGTTGAGGGCAAATCGCTGCCGAAGGTCAGGCCGGCCGGATTGGCTGCAACAATATCCTGTAATGCCGGGGCAATGGCGAAATCGACCCGACCAAAACCGGTTGCCTTGACCATGACGCCGTGTTCGACCAGCTTAAGCAGGCTGGGAAAGCCTTCCTTGGATAATCCCAGGTGGGCAATGGACAGGCTTGGTAAGCTCAACAGGGTGTCCTGCAAGAGAGGGATCTCGCGCGAATCGACATACAGCTCGATATGCCAGCCGGCAAGGTCGAAAATTCTCTTGCCGAAGCTCTCCAGGTGACCCAGGTCAGCGCCGACCCCGCGTTTCAGATTAAAGCGAACTCCCCGGATGCCGGCTTCGTTCAAAGCAAGGATGTCTTCATCCGTGACCGAATAGGGAAGCTGGGTAACGCCGACATAATTCGGCCCCAGCTGCTTGAGTGTCGCTTTGAGGTAACTCTGGTCCAGCCCCTGAAAGGACCCGGAGACAACCGCGCCACCGGCCAGCTGATAGTTGGCCAAGCGGGTGCGGTAGTCGTTGATGGTAAAATAATCGGGCAAAAATCCCTGGTTTTCCACCAGCGGATAGGCTGGATCGATAATATGAAAATGACTGTCAAAGAACTTGAAATCCTGAACAAGAGGCATTGTTAACTCCGGAAATTCAACGAATCACGATATGGTAACGAAAACTGTCCCCCCGTCCCACGCTGCGTCGCCACTCTACCGGGATATCTTCGTAGGTGTAGGCAATTCTTTCGACGCACATGACGGGAGAATTCTTTGGAATATTAAGTAGGTCAGCTATTTCCCCGGTCGCCGTGTCGGGCTGGAGGAATTCTTCAGCCCAGAAGATCGGAGTTGAAAAGTTTTGATTATAGATCGGGTAGAGTAGTTTCTTGCCCAGATCCAAATTTTCCAAGCCTTTGAATCTGCTGTAGGGCAAATAGATTTCCTCCACGCAAAAAGGGATCTCCTGCAGAGTTCTGACCCGTTTCATGAACAGGATATCGTCCCCTGCGACTAACTGCAGGGCTGCGGCGATCTCCGTCGGCGCCGGAATAACCTCCGCAGACAGGAACTGGCTCCCCGGCACCTCTGATGCTTCCCCTTTAAACTGACCGTAACGGAAAAAGCGACTGAAGCTTTTCGAAAAGTCCGGACTGGCGACAAAGGTTCCACGCCCCTGGCGGCGATAAAGAATTCCTTCCTGAACCAGTACGCTGAGTGCTTTTTTGATGGTTCCCACGGAAACGTCAAACTCTTTGGCGAGTTCGTTCTCAGACGAGATCATCATCCCCAGGGTCCAGTAGTTATCGGAGATCTTCTGTTTGATGGCCTCCACGACCTGGGCGTAAAGTGGTTTTTCATCGGAAAAATCTATATATTTTACGGTCATCTGTCTCTTCTCCAAACTGCCGCTGGAGCGCGGCAGTTTCTTTATCAAAGAGGATAAAGAAATTATTATTCGGGAACAGAAGACTTTTCATTTAATGCCGTTTTCCCTCGTCGAACCATTTTTTTGAGGATAACGGGGAGTGCCAGAACGCTGATAGTCGCTAAAAGAATGACCAGGGCGATCGGTCTTTGAAAGCTTTCCATGCCGCCGATCTCCAGCGACCAGTAGAGGTTTTTCTCTGCCAGAGGACCGAGTAGCAGCGCCAGCAGAAATGCCGGTACGGAATAACCGTAGCGGGTCAACAGCGCGCCTAATACGCCGAAAATAACGACCAGGTACATGTCAAAGATCATCTGTCGCCAGGCAAAAGCACCCACCAGGCAGAACAGCGCGATAATCGGCACAAGATATTTATTCGGGACAGCTGTTACATTGGTGGCCAGCCGGGCAACAATAATACCGATAGGCAGCAGCAGCAGATTGGCAACCACCAGTGAAAATAGAATAGCATAGGCTTCAACGGCGTGTTCGCTGAAAAAACTGGGGCCAGGGGTGACGCCGTTGATCATCAGGGCCGCCATGATGATCAGGGTGGTTCCCGAGCCTGGAATGCCCAAGGTTACTGTCGGGATCAAAGCTCCGCCAGGGACGCCGTTATTGCAGGCATCGGCCGCAACCAGTCCTTCATCATGACCGGTACCGAATTTTTCCGGAGTTTTGCTCCATTGCTTTGCCTGGCCGTAGCTGACCCAGGTAGCAATGGCGGCACCGGTTCCCGGAATCAGGCCGACCAGAATACCGATCAGTCCGGAACGGAGCATATTGACTTTTTGTTTGAGGGAGCCTTTTAATCCATCAAAGATCGGTCCGAAACCGCTGACCCGCTCAACGCCTTCGGCGACCAGGCTTTTATCCCCGACCAGGCTGAACAGCTCACTGAAGCCGAACACCCCAAGCAGTACCGGAATCAGCGGGAACCCTTCGTAGAGTTCATAAAAACCGAAGCTGGCGCGGGTATAGCCGACCTGAAATTCCGTGCCGACGCAGGCAACCATTAGCCCCAAAGCCGAGGAGAGCAGCCCTTTGAGCAGTGAGGAGCCGGTCAACGTGCCGACTGCGGTCATGCCGAACAGGGCCATCATGAACAGCTCGGCCGGCCCGAAGTTCAGGGCATAAACGCCAACTACCGGAGTGATGACCAGGGCGATAAGTGCGGACAGCAGACCGCCTACAGTGGACGCTGCGACTGAGAGTCCTAAGGCGTAGCCAGCCTCCCCCCGCCGGGTCATTTTGAACCCTTCCAGGCAGGTCGGCGCATTCGAGGGGGTACCGGGAATATTCAGCAGAATCGCCGGAATCGATCCGGCGGCTTGAGAGGCGCAGAAGCAGGCCATCATAAACACGACAGCATTCATCGGGCCCATGTAGACCGTCACCGGCAGCATCATGGCCAGGAAATTGGTATCGTTGAAGCCGGGAATAGCGCCGACGATCAGCCCAACCAGCATTCCCAAGGGTAGCCAGATCAGGTGTCCCGGCTGCAGCAGCAGACCAACACCGGAGAGAATGACATCCAGACTCGCTATATTCTCCATAATTAAAGTCCTAGAGCAGAATGAAGCCGAGATCGAGTCGGGGGAGACTCATCTCCATGAGGCCGATCATGATGAAATAAAGGCTGCCGGTAATGATCAGGGCCACCAGAATATTGCGCCACCAGGAAATCCCGCCCAGGCAACGAAACATGATCAGCAGAAACAGGAAACTGGCCAGGGCAAAGCCCAGGTAAGTGGTCGCCAGAATGTAAACGATTGGCGCCAGCAGGATCAGGAGCGCTTTGCCCGGGGCAAAGGGGCGGCTGGATTCTTCCGCTGGTGAGGCAAACAGGAAAAAGAACAGAACACCTAACCATAAAATACCGGTCAATATGGCAATGGCCAACGGCCAGCGCAAGACTTCGGCAGAAGCGTCGCGGGTCTGGTAAAAATAGGCGGCTATGAACAGCAGTGTAATGGCGGGGACGATTGTTTCTCCCCAATTCACCTGTTTTCTTTGGGTACTCATACAGCTCTCCGCTTAAAGCATATATTCGGATCCGGTTGTCATGGTCGGCAAGGGCAGTTCTGGTCGCCTGCCGCGGATGACGGACAGGCGACCCGTGTCGTTGGTTTATTTCATCAGGTGTTTATATTTATTCCAGACTGCCTGAAAATCTTTGACATAGGCGTCACATTCTTCCGGGGACCAGTAGTCGATAAAAGGTGCCATCCCCTGTTTTTCGGCGAGTTCAAGGGTTTTGGGTGATTGGGTTGCCTCTTTGAACGTGCTGACCAGTTTTTTATAAGCTTCCGGGGACTCCTGGGCGGTTTCCCGTTTGATCAAAAACGCAAAGGGTTCAACCAGGTTGGGAAAATCTTTTCCGGTCGCTTCGCTTAAAGTCGGAATATCCCAGAGCCCGGCATAAACTTTTTTCTTGGTAAATGATGCCAGCGCTTTGATGAATTCTTTTTTGGAAGAAGCTGAGAAATAGGGGCCGATGCAGGCATCGACCTGTTTTCCGGCCAGGGCGTTCCGTGCCTTGGAACCACCATCGAAAGCAATAACCTTGGCGTTGATTCCGGTCAGTTCGATAAGTATTTTTGCCGCCAGGGTCGAGACCGCTTTGGGGTGTGACGTGGAAATGGTCAGCGGTTTCTTGGCGGTTCGGCCGGCTTCGATGAAGTCTTCGATGGTTTTATACGGGGAATCAACATTGACCAGCAGCACGTTGGGGTCGGTGATCAAGTTGCCGACAAAACCGATTTTATCCCAGCCTTCTTTGGCGACCCCGGTATTTACGTTCATCGCGTGCATGGAGATGGTGGTCATGATGGTGGTGTACCCATCCGCCGGTTGGCTCAGCAATTTGCCAAAGCCGATGGCTCCAGATGCGCCGGGCAGATACTCAAACTTGATCGGTTGGCCCAGGATATCTGACCACCCGACAGCAAGCGCCCGTGAGGAACGATCAAAACCACCACCGGCCTTGGCCGGGATGATGTGGGTCAGGGGTTTGGTCGGGAAATCAGCTGCCCAACTGAACGAAGTTGATAGAAAAATAGCCAGAAATACCAAGATACCTAGTCTTTTCATGCCTGTTCCTCCCTTTTGCTGTGAGTGAAAATGGGCCTGCTGCGAGGGTGTTACAAAGAAAACACTGTCTTATTTAGCTTATATATATAAGTTATATCTTGTAATTTTTGTCCTGTCAATGATGAGTTTCCCGCACGGTTTAGCTCTGGCCGATCAGCCTGCTTTTTAGGATAGGGAGCCCCCACAACCAACCATGAAAAGATCGGTATGAACGAAAACTGCTAAGGGCAAGAAATCTTCAAGAATGCACACTTTTGCGGCCTGGGGGCTTGCCCAGGGGTGACAGCTGCGCTAAAAAGGAAGCAGGAGTGGGAGGAGTCCCGAGTTTACTGCAAAGTTGCTTAAACGAGCGCCATTCGATGTTCCTGGCCACTTTAGAAAGGGATAGCTGATGAAACAGGTGAAGTTGAAATACGGTACCGATGGGATTCTCATGAAGTTTCCCGAAACGCCTAATTTCCAAGGCGTTCTCTACCCGGACGCCACTGCACCATTGGCCGCCCCGCAAGCGGTCCTGAAAGATAGCCTTGCTAATCCGATCGCTTCCCCGGCGTTGCGTCAACTGGCCAGAGGGCGTCAGGATGCTGTGATTGTCATCAGCGATATCACCCGCCCGGTTCCCAACCGGCTACTGCTGCCGGAGATCATCGGGGAGTTGGCAGAGGCCGGTTTGAGCGCTGACAAAATAACCATCCTGGTTGCGACCGGAATCCATCGTCCCAACGAAGGTGCCGAGCTTGAGCGGTTGGTCGGCAGGGAGATTGCCGGGCGCTACCGGATTATCAACCATTTATCCCAGCAGCAGGACGATATGGAACTGGTCGGCCATATCGCGGGTGGCGTTCCTGCCTATGTCAACAAGCACTATCTCCATGCTGATCTGAAAATTCTGACCGGGTTCATTGAGCCGCATATGTGGGCGGGTTTTTCCGGTGGCCGTAAATCGATCCTGCCCGGCATCTCTTCGGCGCAGACCCTGCAATTCATGCACGGCCCGGAAATGGTCGCTCATCCCAAAACCGCTTATGGCGTTCTGGAGGGGAATCCTTTCCATGAGGCCGGCCTTGAAATCATGGCGAAAGCTGGTGCTGACTTTATCGTCAACGTGACTTTGGATACCGACAAACAGGTGACCGGGATCTTTTCCGGTGATCCGGTCAAAGCCCATCTGGAAGGGGTTGAGTTTCTCTCTCGCCATTGTATCAAGACCCTGGACCAGCCTCTTGATTTTGTGATCACCACCAATGCCGGAGCTCCCCTCGACTGTAACCTGTACCAGAGTGCCAAAGGTTTGTCCGGGGTCGCCGGTGCCACCAAAAAAGGGGGCGTCATTCTGATTGCCAGCCAGTGTCCGGAAGGTTTCGGGAGTGCCGAGTACCGCCAGGTTTTCAATTACGCAACCAGCCCGGAAGCGTTTATCAAACAGATCATGAACAAAGACTTTTTCATTCTCGATCAATGGTGTGCCCAGGAAACCTATCAGGTCAGACTCAAGAATGAGATCTGGATCCATACCGATGGGATCGATTCGGCCACATTACAGCAATTTCATTTTCAACCCGTTGCCGATCTGGAAGCAGCGCTTGCCCGGCTGCTGGAGCGCTTCGGCCAGCACGCCAGCTGGGCCATTGTCCCCGACGGTCCTCTGTTGATTCTCAGGGTTGCCTGAGAATCATCACCATTCGAAAGGAAACCACTCCATGTCCAAGGAAACTTCAGCAACTCCAGTGCCGAGCTGCGCCGTTTGTTCGGTCGCTGTCCCAGATCGTTTTTGCCGCCAGGAAAAAGGGCGCGCGCCGGCCAATTGTCCTTCCACCCGTTCGCCCGATCTGGTTCGGGAGTCTCTGGAGATTCTCAAGGCTCATCCCGAGGTGCTTGAGTTTGCCCGTCAAGCATCCATTCAAGAAGCCGAAGGTTACGGCGATCGCGACAAAGGCTATGCCCAGGTCAGACCTATCAAGCCGAGAATTCAGGAAACCGTCGAGTTTGCCCGCAAGATGAAATTCAAGCGGATCGGTCTGGTGTTTTGCCTTGGCATGCGTAAAGAGGCTGAAATCATCAATAAAATATTTACGAACAACGGTTTTGAAACCGTTTCGATCATGTGTAAGGCCGGGGCGGTTTCGAAAGAAGAGATCGGCCTGCTCCGTGAACAGCAGATCAACCCGGACGACTTTGAGTCCATGTGTAATCCGATACTGCAGGCCTTGGCCGCCAATCATCATGAAACCGAAATGAATGTTATTTTCGGCCTCTGTGTCGGTCATGATGCTCTGTTTTTAAAGTATGCTACCGCCTACAATACCGTCCTGGCCAGCAAGGATCGCCTCCTGGCGCATAATCCGCTGGCAGCTATATATCAATATGAAGGCTACTTCCGTTATTTGCAGGGGGAACTCTAAACCGGTTCTGCAACGCTTAAGGTGGGCTTGGTGGCCGATATTGCCATTCTGGAACTGGTTGATCAGCAGTGTTCTTTTGTCGATTACCTGGGGGATAAAATCCAGGGGGCGCAACAGCTGCGGCCTCGGATGACCATCAAACAGGGGACGATCCTCTCCTGTGCAGCTGATTTCAGACAGGAACTGGTGCTCTAACTTACTTTCCAACAGGAAGGCTGCTGTGTTGTGCAGCCTTCCTGTGCTTGATCTGCCCCCTGCAATCCCGTCCCCGCCATGACTTCTGTTGGTTTTTGGTCGTCCCTTTACACAGCTTTTTTGACCGTATGTTCAGTTACTAAATTAATCAATTTTTTTTGAACAATCTTGAATTATTGAACGATAAGCCTATTGATAACTGTACTTAGTATCATTCCACTCTGCTCTCGATGCTGCTTACAGCAAAACGGTGCCGT
Organism: Geopsychrobacteraceae bacterium; assembly: GCA_963668145.2. Classification (GTDB taxonomy): domain Bacteria; phylum Desulfobacterota; class Desulfuromonadia; order Desulfuromonadales; family Geopsychrobacteraceae; genus Seleniibacterium. The sequence goes on along the minus strand of CAXXJU010000018.1, from coordinate 35,556 downwards.
GACTGGGAAGGACCGACCTTCAGGATTCTCCGCCACGCTCCGGGCTGGAGCGGAGATTGCCGTCGGCATCGAAATTCCACTCTTCCGGTTCCCCGAGAATTTCAATGGCAGGATTGTTCCGGGCTTCCTCCAGCAGGCCGTTGGAGATGCGGATCTCTGCGAGCTGCAGGGTGTTGGAGATGCAGACCATGCGCAATTGAGCGAGATCAAGGCAGTTGGAGGTCTTGACGGCCAGCTGCAGGGCGCGCAGGTCATTGTCCATGGTAACCGGGATTTTGCCATGGGAGAGCTCGGTCGAAGTGATGTGATTGGCGTAGGTGGCATTGAAATCGATGTGCTCGACCAGGTGGCGGGTGCAGATATCCGCGAGGCCAACTCCGGTGGCGTTGCCATGGCTGCTGGGGCAGAGGTCGAGGATCACCATCTTGTTAACCCGTTGTTTGGTCTTGACATAAGGGGTCGCCGCCCGCCCGGTGACATGGGGATCGGTGCCGGTCCCGGAGAAGCGTTTCCCCATTTGTTCGACCACCAGCACATCGAGGGGATTGAACAGCAGTCGCGGCATATTTTCTCTGGCGACGCTGAGCAGCTCCTGTTCGGCGGCCAGGATTTCTTCGGCCGGAATGATTTTCAGGCGGGCGATTTTGTCGTAGGCATTTTCAACGCTGGCCACGCCGAACAGGACCGGGGCGCGGGCGATCTTGATTTTGGCCATGGCCACGATATTCTCTGCCATGTTGCCGAACCCCAGAGCATGGCAGGAATCAGCGCCCTGCTGTTTGCCAAGGCCGATGGCGAGCATTTTGACCAGCCCACTTTCATAGGGGCCGCTGAAGCTGGTATGCGGTTTGATCCGGTTGATGAAGATGATTCCATCGGCCTGCATGGCTGCCCGATCCATCAAGACCGGCAGGCCGTTTTCTAAACGGCCCAGTTCCACGGTTTCCATGGCCGAGACAATGGGGCAGCCGACAGCCTCTTCGGTAATTCCCAGGGTGGTCAGCAGTTCTTCCTGACCGGCCGCGGTGGCGCCACCGTGGCTGCCCATGGCCGGTACGATAAAGGGTAAGGCGCCGCGTTGCTTGAGTTCGGCAACGACCCTGGCGGCCAGCAGGGGCAACTGGTCAAGGCCGCGACTGCCGACACCGATGGCGATTCGCGCTCCGGGGCGGATTTTCCCGGCAATGGCCGGATTGCGAAACTCTTCAGCGATGACCTGCTTGATATTCTGGATGGATTCGGTGTGAAAGAGTTGCCGGGCCCGAACCATTTTCGGTAGCGGGACATTCTGTAACAGGTCGTCTACAATGCTCATCTCGGTTCCTCTCCGGGGGGGGCTTTCCCGCCTCCAAGGTCTGATCTCGTCATATTATAAAAGAACTGGAACTGCTGGGGGGAAATTTGCCGGAATTATTTTTCCGCTGCCGCTTGCCGAGCAAGGTCAGCTCAACCCGGCTTGGTCGCACCAAGGATGATGTTCTTGCCGCGGGCGGTTTGGCGTTGATAGGCCCCGGACAGATAGCACAGTTGCAGGCCCGCTTGCTCACAGAGTTCGAGTAGTTGTGGGCGGGTAAAGATCTGCTTGTGACCGTAGGGTGCAACCGAATAGAAATTGTCGAGGAACATGCTGAATCGGCCGTTGCTGAGGCGATAGAGCCGTTCACTCAACCGGTAAGGGAGGGCCATGCGGTCAGGCGTTTCCAAAAATAGCAGGCCGCCTGGTTTTAAAAGATTGACGGCTTGGAGTAGGGTTTCGACAGGGAAATCGACGTGTTCGATGACATCCCAGAGGGTGATGATATGGAAATATTCCCGATACCCGGTCTGCCAGAATGGACTCTCCACGGTTTTCGGATGCAGGGACAGGGCGGAGTTGGAGAGGGCGTAGTCGCGGCGTAACTGGGATGGCTCAATCCCTTCAACCAGGGCGCCCTGTTGCTTAGCGGCAAGCATAAATCGGCCGATCCCGGCCCCAATGTCGAGAAGTTTACATGCATGGACACCCCGGAAACGACTGAGCAGCGCCAGCCGCTGCGAGGTCAGATCCATACTGGCGTGGCTGCGCATATCGATGTAGCGGCTGGTGTTGCTGTCGAGTATAGTAGGGGCAGTCGGCGGCAGCGTTCCATCGAGATAATCGCTGAAATGAAACTCGCAGTTGTCGCAGCGGTAGATGGTCGTTTTGGCCAGGTAATAGGTTGGCACAGCCGTGATGGCCTGGCACAGCTTGCAGCGCATGAAACTGTCATGGGGAGCATTCATGAAGGATAAGGTAGCCGTGCTGAGATTTTTTTGCAATATCGGTTGGCAACGGAGGGAACATTGATTTTGGGGCTGACGGGAAATATCGCCGCCGGGAAAAGTACCGTGGCCCAGGCATTGGCCCGGCGCGGGGCGCTGGTGGTCGATGCCGATCAGCTGGCGCGCGATGTCGTTGCCGCTGGTAGCCCGGTGCTGGCGCAACTGGTGGCACGCTTCGGTCGGCAGATTCTGCAATCGGACGGCAGTTTGAATCGCGAGTTGCTGGGCCGATTGGTCTTTGCCGATGAGCAAGCGCGCAGCACCTTGAATCGGATTATGCATCCGGCTATCGCCGAGCTTGCCGGGAAAACCCTGGCCGCGCTGAGCAAACGCACCGATATCCCGCTGGTGGTTTACGAAGCTCCGCTGCTGTTTGAGGCCGGTGCTGAAAAAAGGGTGGATAAGGTTCTGCTGGTGCGGATCGATCCGGGGGTTCAGTTACAGCGGCTGATGGAACGTAACGGTTTTGATGAGCATGAAGCGCGGCGCAGAATCGCCGCCCAACTAGGGCAGGAGGAAAAAGCGGCCCGGGCCGATTTTATCATCGACAATTCGGGCACTCCGGCGGAACTGGACCGCCAGCTGGACCGCTTGTGGCCAGAGTTGATCGCTGCCAGGTAAGATGACCTGCCGCACTGTTTGCGGCCCGGCAACAGGTTGTTGAAAAAGTCCATCCCTGGCCTTTTTTAAGCTCGGTGAAGAAAAGAGCGATTTCCTCCACCTTGCAAAAGTAACGATTTAAAAAGGCATCATTGATTTTGACCGCCCATCCATTGGCTCGGCAGGCTGTCTTTCACCAGCGTGCTAAACCGCAGCGGGCGTCGAGGTGGCAGTTAAAAAATCTCCACAGCGGGTCAGGACATCCTGCTGGCAGGGATTATCCGGCCCGGTCAGGACATGCGGGACCTCATCGCCGTAGAGATGGATAGATTTTTCCTTGCTGCCCAGGCGATTGAACAGCTGCTGCGCCGTGCCCTGGGCAATAGTGGCATCGCCACTGGAAGCCAGGACCAGCGCCGGTGTTGTAATCAGCGGCAGGCGCGGGTTGAGATGGCGAAGCAGGCGGTTGATCTGCATGATCCCCTGCAAAGGGCGCTGCCGATAGTAAAACGGATGCTCTGCGGCGGGGATCTCTTTGTTTTGATAGCGGACAAAAAACCTGAGCAGACCAACATAGGGTGCCAGCCAGTGCTGTAGCCGTAAAAATGGTGACAGCAAGAGGATTTTTTCCAGCGGTCGCTGTAGGGCCAGATCAAGAACCAGCAACGCGCCGGTGCTCAGCCCGGCCGCGCTGATCTTGAACCCCGCTTCAGCTAAAGCGTCAAACCCGCGCAGCACCGTGGCGCGCCATTCCTGTAGCGGCCTGGTGGCCAGATCCTGTGGCGACGTCCCGTGCCCCGGCAGGCGCGGAGCATAGACCGTGAAGCCGCGCTGGTACAGAATTTCTCCCAACTCGCGCAGTTCCCGCGGGCTGGAGCTGAAGCCATGGATCAGGATGACCGCTCGGCGATTGCTTTGCTCCGGGGCGAGCAAGAACGGCTGATTCTCGCTGTGGGTCACGCCGTCACTGAGAGCCGTTGCTATTTCCTTGGCAAACCAATCGTTACTCATTATTTCGTCCAAACAGAAAAGGCCCCTCGTCGAGGGGCCTTTTCTGATCAAAATTCACTGCGATCAGGCCGGAAATCCGAGCCGGGTCGAAAGTTCAGTCGCCGATTTCAAGACCAGCGGGACCAACTCGCTTTCAATGCGTTCGTTGCTGACCCGCATGGTCGGGCCGGAAACGCTGATGGCACCGACGATCCGCCGGGTATAGTCGCGGATCGGTGCGGCGATGCAGCGAACGCCCAGGTCAAGCTCTTCATCGTCCATGGCATAGCCGAGTTCGCGGACCTTGACCAGCGCTTCGCGCAGGGCCTCGGGGCTGGCGATGGTGGTTGGAGTGATCTGCTTGAACTTCATATCACTGATCAGCTCATCCAGCTCTTCGTCGGTCATATAGGCCATATGGACTTTGCCGGCGGCGGTGCAGTAGGCCGGGAGCCGGGAGCCGACACGGGACACCACCCGGACAGTCAGGTTGGTTTCGACGACATCCAGGTAGACAATGTAATTGTCTTTGTAAATGGCGACGTAGGATGTCTCGTTGCTCTCTTCGACCATCTGCTCAAGAATCGGTTTGGCCTGGCGCAACAGTCCCATCTGGCGGATGAAGGTCTGGCCAAGTTCCAGGGCTTTCAAGCCGAGGCGATAGTTTTCAGTCGCTTTGTTCTGTTCGATGTAACCGCGCGACTCCAATGTGGCGAGCAGGCGGAAGACATTGTTTTTATGCAATTTGAGCCGTTTACTCAGTTCTGTAACGCCAAGCTCGTCGATGTCGCCGTGAAATTGTTCCAATAGGTCGAGGGCGTGCGAAACAGCCTGAATAATATACTCTGATTTATCTTTTTTCACCATGATCTCTGTTACCCTTCGTGGAGTTATTCTAATTCATATTATGACCGGTGATCATATCCTCGGTAGAAACGGCTGTCAAGCAGTATAGGCTATGATTTTAGGCGAAAATAACACTTTATTCGAGAAATTATAGAATGATGTTTTATTATTGTCCAGCGAATGTTTCTGATACGCCGATGATTTTTAGTCAATGGTTTTGGTGACCTCGCGCAGGACGCTGGTTGCATAACTACCTTTTGGCAATGCAAAGCGGAGGATCAACGACTGATCGGGGCCTTTCTCAAGAGTCATCTCATAGAGAGGAATCCGGAGCGGTTTTCTTTCTCCGGGCATGCTCAGGCCGGCCCTCAGGTTCCAGTTGGTCAGGGTCAGGCCAGAACCGGCAAGGAGTTCGCTTTCCCGCTGTCCCGGCACCCCTTCCGCCAACATGACCTTGCTCCCGAACAGGGGAGCGGTCGGGCTGATTTCGAAACTGTCGCTGCGGGGTTGCTCTGCGGCGGCGTTGGGAACTCTGAAGCAGGCCCCGTTGACATGTTTGAAAGCGATATCCCCATCCAGCAGCCGTTCCGGCTCATGCAGGCGCTGCTGCACCAGCTGATCAAAAAAGTAAGACTGAGCCGCAGACAGAAGCAGCCGCAGCAGGGTTTTGGGAAGTTTATTAACCGCCTGCTGCGGGGTTTTCCCGGTCGCCAGCATTGTCAACAGGCTGCGTTCGTCAGTCATGCGTGCGGGTAAATAGTCCAACGCTTCCGCCAACTGCCCTGTTTGGTAGGCTTGGGCAGCAGCCTGCCATTGTCGGTTCTGGATCCGTGCCGGGTCTCCGATCAGTTCGTCGCAGAATGCCGGCCAGTTGTGCTGCAGCAGTAACTGGCCGAGGCGGGCCGAGTTGCCAAGGATGCCATAGCGTTGTTCGCCGAAAAAGTTGGGCACACCCCGGCGGAGCAACTGCTCGAGGATCGGCCGGGCGCGTTGGACGGCATCCGGGACCGTGTCGCGCAGGGTGATGGTAAAGCGGTTGCCGGCCAGATGGCCAAGGCGGAGTTTGTTGGTGTGCTGCCTGGCCCTGAGGATTTTGGCTTTATGCAGCACCAGCTTGTCCAGCCCGGCGCTTTTGGCCACCGGAATGGAGATCATCTGGCGGGTCAGGGCATTGGCATCCTTGAGCCCGGCGTAACCGACCTCGCGTTCACTGATATGGAGTGCGCGCTGCAGTTGCTGGAGCAGTTCGCGGGTGCTGAGCCCGGCTTTCTCAATCCACAGATAAAGATGCTCGCCACTTCCCGCACAATCGTAAAGGGGGATTTCCTCAACCTGAAAATCTTCCGGCGTGACTTTGTAACGCCCTCCGGTGCCGGGTAATTCTTCAGTCAGCCAGGTCACGCGTTTTCCTCAACCCAACGCATCCGAAATCCCTTGTCGAGTTGCGGCCTCGGAATCTGTAGGCCAGCCTCTTTGCGGTAGCGGCACAGGTAAATTGGTTGGCCCTGGTCGAGAAAGCGGCGCATGTATTTGGAGGTCGGATAATCTCCCAGGTCGTGGGAGTAAGGGGTGTCGGCGCAGTTGCTCAGACGCGGATCCTGGCTCAGCAGGGTCCCGGCCGCCTCGCCGTAATCCTGGAAATCGGTGCAGAAGTTGAATTCACCACCATCTGTCAGGCAGTACAGGGCCAGATCGAGAAAGGAGCTGTTCAGCAGTCTTCTTTTCCGTTGGCGTTTTTTCGGCCAGGGATCGGGGCAATTTATATAGATGGCGGCCAGGCTGTTCTCGCCCAGGTACTGATACATCAGGTAGCGGGCTTCGATCCGCATCATCAGGATATTTTCCAGCCCGGCGGCCTCAATCCGGCTGCAGGTCTGGCGACAGCCCTGGTTGAAGATGTCGATGGCAATAAAGTTGCGCTCCGGGTGCCGGGCGGCGATCTGGACGATGAAATCACCGATTCCGCAGCCGATCTCCAGGGCCAGCGGGTGGTCATTGCCGAATAACGGCGCAAACCCGCCTGCTTTCTGCAACTGTATTTCCGGGATAAAAAACGGCGAACTGATTAGGGTCATTCGTTGGGTCATGGACAGGTCTTTTTTTTAATGGAGCTGGTAGAGGTATTCGCTGATAAGCTGCAACTCGGTTTCGGAAAGAGAGCTGTAGCTTGGCATGAATCCCCGTTCAGTGGTTGTATGGTTAATGAGAAACGCTCTGATCTGGGAAGCGGTCATTCTGCTGCCGATCTGGGTCAGGTCGGGAGCCAGGGAGCCGCCGTCATTTTGAATCGTATGACAGCCCCTGCAGCCCAGCGCCTGAATCAGCAGCACTGCGCGATCCTGTTCCTGGGTGGATTCGGCAGCCAGGGCAACAGAATGGAAAAGCATGAAGGCAAGAATTGCAATAACGGGTTTAAACATGATTTTCATCGGTTGATAAATTTCTTTTCAGAATCTTCGGGCAACTTTAACCGCTCCTCGGCTGCAATGCAATCGATTCAGGGAAGAATCGTTGATTTATAAGGATAAAATTTTAAAATGCAACCATTATCGAGATGCGGGCAAGGTCTTTTCGGCTGCCAGACGACGGCAAGTTCTCCCGGCGCGGTCGACACTTGTCTCTCACCGGCAAAATAGTTGCAATCCGCAGGGGCGACGATTAAGCTGGATGCGCACTGAATCAGGAGGATTTCATTATATGCAGATACCAATATCCAGGCGCGCACAGACGGTCGAACCCTTTCTGGCCATGGAGGTTATGGAGCGAGCCAAAGAACTTGAAGCCGCCGGGCGCGATATCATCTATCTTTGTATCGGCGAACCCGATTTCAATACGCCCCCCGCAATTCTGGCCGCCACCGGTCAGGCGCTGGCCGAAGGGGCGACATCCTATACCCATTCCCTGGGCTTGCTGGAATTGCGTCAGGAGATCTGCCGTTATTACCGCGATCATTATGGTGTCGACATCGTCCCGGAGCAGGTGGTCGTCTCTTCAGGGACCAGCCCCCTGATGCTGTTTTTGTTCTCCGCCCTGCTCGATGACGGGGACGAACTCATCCTCACCGATCCCGGCTATGCCTGCTATACCGGCTTTGTGCGTTTTGCCGGTGGGGTTCCGGTGTTGCTGCGGACCGCGGCCAAGGACGGTTTCCAGCCGCGACCCGACCAGGTCCGCGAGCTGTTGACGGCAAAGACCCGCGGCCTGCTCATCAATTCACCGTCCAACCCGGCGGGGTCCGTGCTGTCCGGGGCGGAGATGGCGGCCCTGGCGGAGTTGCCGGTGCCGATTATTTCCGATGAAATTTATCACGGCCTGACTTATGAGGGGGACGAGCGCAGCATTCTGGAATTCACCGACGACGCTTTTGTGCTGGGGGGCTTTTCCAAAGCCTATGCCATGACCGGCTGGCGGCTCGGTTACCTGATTGCCCCCTTGTCCTGCATGCGCACTTTGCAGACCTTGCACCAGAACTTTATGATCTGCGCCAATCATTTTGTTCAGCGCGCCGGCATTGCGGCTCTGCGTGAATGTCAGGACGATGTTGACGCCATGCGGACAGTCTATGATCAGCGCCGGAAAGAATTGGTGGCCCGGCTGCGTGAGCTGGGCTTCGGAGTCCACTTCGAACCCAAAGGGGCGTTTTACGTCCTCGCCGATGCCCGGCATATTGACGCTGATTCCTTGCGGCTGGCCATGGATATTCTGGAAAAAACCGGTGTTGCCATTACCCCTGGGGTCGATTTCGGTGCCGGGGCTGAAGGTTTCCTGCGTTTTTCCTATACCCGGCCGCTGCCGGAAATTATCGAAGCCCTTGAGCGGATTGGGACATACCTGAAGCAGCGGACCGGCTGACCCCGCTGCGGCGGGCCGAGTCCGGTAACACAAAAGGAGCCAAGCGATGTTGATTGTCATGGATCACCATGCCGACCAGGAGCAGATTGACCAGGTCATTGCGGCGGTAGAAGCTCTGGGCTTGACTGCCGAACCGATTCCGGGGAGTCTGCGGACCGCCATCGGAGTCCTCGGCAATCAGGGCTATGTCGATGATTCGACCATTCGCAACCTGCCCGGTGTTCGCGAGACCATTCATGTCAGCAAGCCCTACAAAATGGCCTCGCGCGATTTTCATCCGGAACCGTCAGTCATTGATGTGGCCGGGGTCTGTTTCGGTGGCGCCAACAAGCCGGTCATGATCGCGGGGCCCTGTTCCATCGAAAGCGAGGAGCAGATGCTGCGGGCTGCCGAGGAGGTCAAAAAACATGGCGGGCAGATGCTGCGCGGTGGGGCCTTCAAGCCGCGGACCGGTCCCCACTCCTTTCAAGGTCTCGGTCTCGAAGGGCTGCGTTATCTGCGCCAGGCGGGGCAAGCTTGCGGTCTGCCAGTGGTCACCGAGGTCATGCGCATCGAACAGCTGGAGACGGTCTGTAAATATGCCGACATGTTGCAGATCGGGGCGCGTAACATGCAGAACTTCGATCTGCTCAAAGAAGTCGGCCGGCTCCGCCATCCGGTTCTGCTCAAGCGCGGCATGAGCGCGACCATCGAGGAATTCCTGGCCGCGGCGGAATACATTCTCGCCGAAGGCAACCCGGCGGTGGTGCTCTGTGAACGCGGCATTCGCACCTTCGAAAAAATGACCCGCAACACCCTTGACCTTTCGGTTGTGCCGTTGGTCAAAGAGTTGAGCCATCTGCCGATCATCGTTGATCCCAGTCATGCCACGGGCAAACGGAGCCTGGTTCCAGTGATGACCAAAGCGGCTCTGATTGCCGGGGCTCACGGGATTATGGTCGAAGTTCACCCCGATCCGGCCAAGGCCCTCTGTGACGGCGCCCAGAGCCTGTCCGGGGACGGTTTCGGAACACTGATGACCGAGGTCGGACAGCTGCTCGGCTTTCTCGGCTTTCGCTGATATCGGGTCGCTCCCGGCTGACGAAGATATATTATCAATATATGACCGCGGATCCGCGCGGTTTGCTGCAGGAGCGTGACCTATGGCTGAAATAACACCAGGCAGATACAGACATTTCAAGGGTAGAGAGTACCAGGTTCTCGGCGTCGCCAGACATTCCGAAACCGAACAGGAGCTGGTCGTTTACCGGACTCTGTACGGGGATTTTTCCCTCTGGGTGAGACCGCTGGAGATGTTTCTGGAGCAGACGGAAAAAGACGGTGAGCTGGTCCCGCGCTTTGAACTGATCAGCGCCGCTGAGCCGGACTGTGCAGCGAGTGCAGCTGGCGACGGCAAAGGCTGATGTGTGTGCAGGGGCACCGGTGTTCCGGTAAATGGCCCTTGCCGGGCGAAAGACCTGCCGGGTTGATCGGCATCCTTTTTGATAGGATGGCGTTTGTTCGGGTTGCGGATTCACTCTGTCAAGACAGATACCGGGAAGGGGTTTTTTCGCTTGTTTTGTCCTGTTTTACGGTTTTTTGAGTGATTTCTTCGGCCCTGAATAAGCCCAAGAAGAATGCTTTTTTCATATCATGAAAGTCTTTCATCGTGACCGACCTGATCGCCGATATTGCCATAAATGCCCCTCTCAAGCAGCTTTATTCCTACCGTGTCGACGCGGCTCATAGTGCTTTGCTGCAGGTTGGTATGCGGGTCAGGGTGCCGTTTGGCCGGCGGACCACCATCGGATTTGTGATCAAGCTCTCTCAAGGGGAAGGGGAGGGGCTTAAAGCGGTTAAAGAGCTGCTGGATGAGGAACCCTTGCTCCCCGCTGAGTTACTCAAACTGCTTCGCTGGGCAGCGGACTACTATTTTTTCCCCTTCGGACAGGTCATTCGCAACGCGTTGCCGGGTGGACTCGGCAGCGAAAAATCGACCACCAGTATTTTAAGCGAGCCGGTCTATCGGGTTCAGGATGCGAGCATTGGCTTGCGTGGCGAGCGACAGCGCAGCCTGCGCGATTTTATCCTGGCCGCAGAGTCGGCTTCTTTAACCAAAATCAAAGAGCTGTTCCCGGAGCCGCATGCGACTCTGAAGCGCCTTGTTGAGCTGGGTAGCCTGGCGGTTCACGAAGAGGAGCGCCTGCGCGACCCGTTTTTGCGCGAGGAGATCCCAGCGGACAAACAGCCGCAGCTCAATGCCGCGCAGCAGGAGGCGGTGGCGGCCATCACCGAACAGCTGGATCAGGCAGCTTTTCATGGCTTTCTGCTTCATGGGGTGACCGGCAGCGGCAAAACCGAGGTTTATCTGCATACGGTCAGGCATTGCCTTGAGCAAGGGCGGCAGGCCTTGATCCTGGTTCCGGAAATCTCCTTGACACCACAGCTGGTGGCCCGCTTCCGAGCCCGTTTTGAACACCAGGGAAAGACCATTGTCGCCCTCCATAGCGGCATGTCGGCAGGGGAGCGCTATGATGCCTGGCGACGCATCATGCGCCATCAGGTGCAGATCGTCATCGGCGCGCGGTCCGCGGTTTTTGCTCCGCTGTGCGACCTTGGCCTGATCATTGTTGATGAAGAGCATGATGCCAGTTACAAGCAGAGTGAGGGGTTTCGCTACAACGCCCGCGACCTGGCTCTGGTACGAGGACAGCAACAGGCCTGCCCGGTTGTCCTGGGCAGCGCAACCCCGTCTTTTGCCAGCTATTATCGCAGCGAGCAGGGGGCGTTAACGCGCCTGACCCTGGAGCGGCGGGTGCATGACGAGGCGTTGCCGGTGGTTACCCTGGTCGATCTGAAAGAGGAAAAGAGTGATTTGGCTCTGGCGCCGAGCCTGATTGAAGCCATTCAGCAGGCCCTTGAACAGCGTGAACAGGTTCTGGTGCTGTTGAACCGGCGGGGCTTCGCTCCTTTTTTGCTCTGCCCGGACTGCGGGAGCAGTTTTCATTGCCCCAACTGCGAAATCACCCTGACCTATCACAAAGGTGAAGGTCGCTTGCGCTGTCATTACTGCGACTATGTTGCGAGCATCCCGGAAACCTGCCCGCACTGTCGCGGTATCGATCTGCAGCCGCAGGGAGCGGGAACTGAACGCCTGGAACAGGAACTTGAGGAACTGTTCCCCGGTGCCCGGATTGCCCGCATGGATCGCGACACCACCAGCCGCAAGGGGGCCCATCGCAAGATCATTGGCGAGATGCTGGCCGGCAAGATCGATATCCTGGTCGGCACCCAGATGATCGCCAAGGGGCATGATTTCCCTGGGGTGGCTGTGGTGGGCGTGCTGGGGGCTGACAGCATCCTCAACTTTCCGGATTTCCGCTCGGCGGAGCGCAGCTTTGCCCTGCTCACCCAGGTGGCCGGGCGGGCCGGGCGGAACAAGGGGGGGGCCGGGTTTTTATCCAGTCGTACAATCCGGAACACTACGCCCTACTCTGTGCTGCCAGCCAGGACTACGGAGATTTTTACCAGCAGGAATTGCCATTTCGTCAGGAACTCGGTTACCCTCCTTGCAGTCATTTGGTCAATCTGGTGTTCTCCGGGAATAATCTGGCCCAGGTCCGTGGGGTTGCGGAGCGAGTCGGCGAGGATTTGAATCGGTTTGCCGCAGGGGTCGAAGTGCTCGGGCCGAGCCCCTGCGCACTTGCTCGGTTGCGGGGGAAGAGCCGCTACCAGATCCTGCTGAAATCGACCGAACGAGGGCCATTAAGGCAACTGTTGCTGCGTTTTGCGGAAAAACTCAACCAGCTGCCGAAACAGGTCGCTTTGGCGATTGATGTTGATCCGGTTGATATGTTGTAATCGGTCAGGTGTTTTTCGCCTGGTGCAGGCAGAATAATTTCAGCTGTTCGCAGCTGTCCATATAGATTGAGTTATGTCATGAAAAAACTGATCCTCCTTAGTGCTGTGCTGATTGGGCTGGCCGGTTGCCTGGGGCCGGAACCGGACCAGACTCCTGTCAGCGAAAAGTTCAGCCCGTTGATTCAGGTGCCTTGGGAGCAGGTGCAGGGCTGGTCGTATGACCAGCCGGCCGCGGCTTTCGGGGCTTTTTTGAAGAGTTGCCGGGCGGTCGGTAAGCGCGCCCAATGGCAGCAGGTCTGTGCCGAAGCCGCCAGATTGGACCCGGTCACCGATGCCCAAGCACGGACCTACTTCGAAACCTATTTTCAGCCCTATCAGGTGCAGAATGAAGACGGCAGCAGCGCCGGCCTGATCACCGGCTACTACGGCCCGGAACTGGCCGGCAGCCGAGTGCCGACCGAGGAATACCGCTACCCCATTTACCGCCAGCCTGACGATTTGCTGACCATCGACCTTTCGGCTGTTTATCCGGAACTGGGTCGTTACCGGCTGCGCGGGCGGATTGAGGGAAACCGGGTGGTGCCCTATTTCGACCGCGATGAAATCGACAACGGGGTGAATCCGCTGGCCGGTCAGGAGCTGTTCTGGGTCAAGGACCCCGTCGACCTGTTTTTTCTGCACATCCAGGGCTCTGGGCGCATCCGTCTGCCTGACGGTGAGCGGGTGATGGTGAACTACGCCAATCAGAACGGCTATCCTTATCGCTCCATCGGGCGCTTGTTGCTCGACCGGGGCGAGATGACCAGTGACCAGATGTCGATGCAGAATATCCGCCACTGGGTTGAAGAGAATCCCGCTGCCGGCAAGGAACTGCTGGCCGAAAACCCCAGTTATGTTTTTTTTCGTGAACTTCCCGACAGTTATCAATATCCACCGGGTGCGCTTGGGGTGTCCTTGACGCCGTTGCGCAGTCTGGCTGTCGATCCGCACGTGATTCCGCTGGGAGCGCCGGTATTTCTTGCAACCACCTTTCCGGGCACCGATTATCCGCTGCAGCAGCTGATGGTGGCTCAGGATACCGGTGGCGCCATCAGCGGCCAGGTCAGGGCAGATTTTTTCTGGGGGATGGGAGATGATGCCGGCAAAGTGGCCGGACAGATGAAGCAGCAGGGGCAACTCTGGGTTCTGCTGCCGAAAGAGGCCCCGCAGATCGAGCCGTTACAGAGTCAAACCGATTAATCCTCGCAGCACAGGGAGACAGTAAGTGAGTGATGAACAACCCAGACATGTCCTGGTGGTCAGCTGCCTGATCCGCAATGAAGCGGAGCAACTGTTGCTGGTCAAACATCATATCCGTGGCTGGGAACTGCCCCAGGGGCGGGTCGAAGAGGGGGAAAAACTGATTTTCGCCCTCAGTCGGGAAACCCTGGAAGAAACCGGGGTTACCATCAGCCATGCCCGGCTGGCCGTGATCTGGTCCAAGATTTCCGCGCCAGCCGCCGTGATTTTCTGCTTTACGGCGCGCTATGCTTCGGGGGAACTGACTCCCAGCGAAGAAACCCCTGCCGTGGAGTGGTGCACTGTTGAGGAAGCGCGCCGCCGGATCTGCCATCCGGTCAACCGCGATCGCTTCCTGGCCCTTATGGAGCATGAAGGCGGGGTCCAGCTGCGCAGCTATCAGACCGGCCCGTATCGGGTCTTGAACTGACTTTTGCCCCTTTCCTGATGGCCCTCCTTGGTTTGTTCAAGAGCTGTTGGGCAGACGAGATGAAAAATGCAACGGCCGACCCGAATAATTCGGGCCGGCCGTTGCGGTATTGCGGGCGATTATGCTGCGCCGCGCCACTCTTCCGGTTTGCTGATACAGCGAAAACACCCAAAGAATACAAGATATTGTGTGAACTGACCCGGTGGACTTTTTTTCTGAATGAGGGGCGATTTTTTCTCCCCGGTTCATGTCTTGTTGGAAAAATTTGTGTATTATTGAAACTCGGCACAAATGAATCACCGTTGATTCAGCTCGAATCGCAAAGGAGTTTTGATATATGACCGACAAGAACGAGCGAAAAACAACAGAGTTTATTGAAATTGAGAATCAGGAGTGGCGGGAATCGCTGGACTATGTCCTCAAAGAGCAGGGCCCGGAGCGGGTCAGGCAGCTCCTGCGCCAGTTGCAGGTGCGCGCCCAGGAACAAGGGGTCAGTATCCCCTTTACTGCCAATACTCCCTATATCAATACCATCCCGGCCAGCCAACAGCCGGTGTTCCCCGGCAACCGCGAAATTGAGCGGCGCATCAAATCGATCATCCGCTGGAACGCCATGGCCATGGTGGTGCGAGCCAATCGCGAATCCTCCGGCATCGGCGGGCATATTTCGACCTTTGCTTCGGTCGCGACCCTCTGGGAGATCGGCTTCAATCACTTCTGGCGTGGCCGCACCGACGATTTCCTCGGCGATATGGTCTATTTTCAGGGGCATGCCGCTCCCGGTGTCTATTCCCGAGCCTATCTGGAGGGGCGGCTGTCCGAACAGGATCTGGAGCATTTCCGCCGCGAACTGAGCCCTCACGGGGGACTGTCTTCCTACCCTCACCCGTTTTTGATGCCGAACTTCTGGGAATTTCCGACGGTCTCCATGGGACTGACGGCGATTACCGCGATTTATCAGGCCCGCTTTAATCACTATCTGGTAGACCGGGGCCTGCGCAAACGGAGCGGCCGCAAGGTCTGGGCCATGCTTGGCGACGGGGAAATGGATGAGCCGGAATCTCTCGGGGCTATTACTCTGGCGTCCAGGGAAAAACTGGATAATCTGATCTTTGTCGTCAACTGCAACCTGCAGCGTCTGGACGGCCCGGTGCGCGGCAACGGCAAGGTGGTCCAGGAACTTGAGGCGGCCTTTCGCGGGGCGGGCTGGAACGTCATCAAGGTGCTCTGGAGCGGCGACTGGGATCCGTTGCTGGATGCCGATGAGAAAGGCTTGCTGGTCAAGCGGATGGATGAGGTCCTGGACGGCGAGATGCAGCGCTATACGCCCAATAACGGCGCCCATATCCGCAAGGACTTTTTCGGCAAGGATCCAGAGCTGCTGGAGATGGTCAAGCATTACAGCGACGAACGCCTCGGAGCCCTGAAACGGGGCGGGCATGATCCGGTCAAGGTCTACGCCGCCTTCAAAGCCGCCTATGAACACAAAGGCTCACCGACGGTGATCCTGGCCCAGACCATCAAGGGCTATGGCCTCGGCGAAGCCGGGGAAGGGAAGAATATCACCCACTCCCAGAAGAAACTGAATGAGGAAGAACTGAAAGAATTCCGGACCCGTTTCAATATTCCCATCAGCGATGACGATATCGCCAAGGCTCCCTTTTACAAGCCTGACGAAGACAGTCCTGAGATCCGCTATTTGAAAGAACGGCGGCAAGCTTTGGGCGGGTCATTGCCGCGACGGTTCGATGGCAGTCGCCCCATGGCCTGCCAGACCGACTGGCTGGTGCAGGAATACCTCGGCGGCTCCGGCGACCGTGAACTGGCCACCACCATGGCTTTTGTCCACTTAGTCGCCAAACTGCTCAAGGATGACGAAGTGGGCAAGCTGATCGTCCCCATCGTTCCGGATGAAGCCCGAACTTTCGGTATGGAGTCGTTGTTCCGTCAGGCCGGTATCTACAGCCATGCCGGGCAATTGTACGAACCGGTCGACAAGAGCAGCCTGCTCTATTACAACGAAAGGAAAACCGGTGCGATCCTCGAAGAAGGACTCAGCGAAGCAGGCTCCATGGCCAGCTTCATTGCTGCCGGCACCGCCTATTCCAACAACCAGGTGCAGACCATTCCGTTTTATGCCTTCTATTCCATGTTTGGCTTCCAGCGGGTCGGCGACCTGATCTGGCAGGCCTGCGACTGCCGTGCCCGCGGCTTCCTGGTCGGCGCAACCGCCGGGCGCACCACCCTGGCCGGAGAAGGGTTGCAGCATCAGGACGGCCACAGTCATGTCCTGGCCCTGGCCCCGACCAAGATCAAAGCTTACGATCCGGCCTTCGCTTTCGAACTGGCGCTGATCGTCCAGGACGGACTCAACCGGATGTACTGTCACCAGGAAGATCTGATCTATTACCTGACCGTGACCAACGAGACTTACCGGATGCCGCCCATGCCCAAGGATAAAGATGTCAAGGAAGGCGTTCTGAAAGGGATGTACCGTTTCAGTAAGGGCAAGCAGAAAAAAGGCCAACCGAAGGTCCATCTCCTCGGCAGCGGCTCCATCCTCAACGAGGCGATTGAAGCCCAGCAACTGCTGGCAGAGAAGTTTGCGATCAGCGCTGATGTCTGGAGCGTGACCAGCTATAAAGAGATCTATCAGAATGCTGTTGAAGCAGAGCGCTGGAACCTGCTGCACCCGCAGGAAACGCCGCGCAAGCCTTACGTTCAGCAACTGCTGGAGAAGGAAGAAGGGATCTTCATTGCCGCATCGGATTACATGAAAGTGTTGCCGGCTTCTATTGCCCAATGGCTGCCCGGCCCGCTGCATTGTCTGGGCACCGATGGCTTCGGCCGCAGCGACGGGCGCAAGGAACTACGCGATTTCTTTGAAGTCGATGCGCGTTATATCGCCACGGCGGCCCTCTACCAGCTGGCTCAGGCAGGGCAGGGCTCGCAGGATGATGTTGCCCGGGCGATCAAAGAATTTGCGATTAATCCCGATAAATTGAACCCGCATCAGGACTAGAGGTTTGTTATGTCATTAGAGGTTGTAGTTCCGGAAGTTTCCGAAGGCGTGACCCAGGGTACCGTGGTTTCCATTGCCGTTGCTGTCGGCGACGAGGTGGAAGCGGATCAGACCCTCCTTGAACTGGAGACCGACAAGGCTGTGGTCGCCATACCGTCCCCCAGTGCCGGCAAGGTCAAGGAAATCCGTGTTGCGGAAGGGGATACCGCTGAGGTCGGCGCAGTGATTGCGGTCCTGGAGGACAGTGCCGCTGCGGCCCCGGACAAAGAGCCGGAGGCAGAGGCCGCGCCGACGGCAACAGAACAGAGTGCTGAGGAGCAGCCCAAGGCTGAGGAGTCGCAGCAGAGTACCGCTGCCGCTCCCCCGACCAAGACCGCCGCAGCGCAACCGGCGAGTACGGCTGAGGTTGATCTGCACAGTGTCCGCCGCAACGAGCTGGTTGCTCCGGCGGCGCCGTCGGTTCGCCGGTTCGCCCGCGAGCTGGGGGTCGATATCTATCAGGTCCAGGGCTCCGGTCCCGGTGGCCGCATCAGTGAAGACGATGTACGTGCTTTTGTCCGCCAGTCAATGCAGCAGCTGACCGGTGGTGCGCAAGTTGTTTCCGCGGCCGAGTTCCGCGGCCTGCATGCGCAGCGGACGCTGCCCGATTTCAGCAAATGGGGGGAGGTCTCCCGTGAGTCCCTCAGCAAAATTCGCGAAATCACCGCCGATGCCATGGGCTACGCCTGGTCGACTATTCCTATGGTCACCCAGTACGACAAGGCTCGCATTGATAACCTGGAAGCCTTCCGTAAACGCTATAATAAAGACTCGGCCACGGAGGTCAAGCTGACCATGACCGCCATCCTGGTCAAGGTCTGCGCTGTCGCCCTCAAGGCGTTCCCCCATTTTAACAGCAGTTTGGATCTGGCCGCCAAGGAACTGATTCTCAAGCAATACGTGCATATCGGGGTGGCGGTGGATACGCCCAATGGCCTGATGGTTCCGGTGATTCAGGATGCCGACCAGAAAGGGATTGTTGCTATTGCTGAAGATCTTGGTGAGTTGGCTGCAAAAACCCGCGAACGCAAGGTTTCTCCAGCCGAGTTGGAAGGGGGAACCTTCACCATCAGTAACCTTGGTGGGATCGGCGGAACCGCCTTTACGCCCATTGTCTATGCCCCCCAGGTGGCCATCCTCGGGGTTTCCCGGACCGCTATCGAGCCGGTCTGGAATGGCCAGGAATTTGTCCCCGGCCAACTGATGCCGCTCTCCCTGACCTATGATCATCGGGTCATCGACGGGGCTGATGGTGCGCGTTTCCTCCGCTTTATCTGTGCTGCGCTGGAACAGCCGCTTAAGCTGTTGATGTAGGGTCGAAAGCGCCTGGGAGATTATTAAACACTTGATTCACTCGCGAGAATAGAGGTTTGTTATGTCGTTAGAGGTTGTTGTCCCGGAAGTTTCCGAAGGAGTGACCGAAGGCACTGTTACTTCCATTGCCGTGGCAGTGGGTGATCTGGTTGAAGCGGACCAAACCCTGCTGGAACTGGAAACGGATAAAGCGGTTGTTGCCATCCCCTCACCGAGTGCCGGCAAGGTCAAAGAGATCCGGGTGGCGGAAGGGGAGCAGGCCAAAGTCGGCGCTGTGATCGTCATTCTGGATGAGGTTGAGGCCGATGACCGGCAAGAGCCTGCAGTACAGAAAGACTCTGCTGAGGAAAAAACCGAGGATAATTCTACCATGCCCGCGGAAACGAAGGAAGAGCCCGCGCCGCAAAGCGCCCCCGCAGCCGGGCCGGTCGATGCCGAGCTGGTTGTTGTCGGTGCCGGGCCCGGCGGCTATGCAGCCGCCTTCAAGGCCGTTGAGCTGGGTTTGTCAGTGACACTGATCGACCCGGAGGAGAATCCGGGCGGAGTCTGTTTGTACCGCGGCTGTATTCCCTCCAAGGCCCTGCTTCATGTCGCCAAACTGGTTTCAGAAGCCGAAGAGTCCAGCTCCATCGGGGTGAGCTTCAGCAAACCGAAGATTGATGTCGAGCGAGTCCGGGACTGGAAGAACGAAGTGGTCGGCAAGCTGACCGGCGGCCTGGGTGGCAAGGTCAAACAGAAGAAAGTGAACTATATCCGGGGGACGGCCACATTCAAAAATTCCACGACCCTGCAGGTGACCAACACCGATGGAGAGTCCAGCGAGCTGACCTTCAAGCAGGCGATCCTTGCCACCGGGTCGCGGCCGATCATGCTGCCCGGGGTCGAACCCGGGAGCAAACTGATCATCGATTCGACCGGCGCGCTGGAGCTGGCAGATGTGCCCAAGTCACTGCTGGTGATCGGCGGTGGCTATATCGGCCTGGAACTGGGCTCGGCCTACGCTGCCATGGGCAGCAAGGTCTCGGTGGTGGAGATGACTGACGGGCTGCTGCCGGGCTGTGACCGGGATCTGGTCTCGGTGCTTAAACGCCGGCTCGATAAAAAATTCGAGGAGATCCTGCTCAAGACCAAGGTTGTCGAGCTGAAAGAACAGAAGAACGGGGTTGCCGTGACCCTGGAAGATAAAAAAGGAGAGCAGAGCAAGCGCCGTTTCGACAAAGTGTTGATCTCCATCGGCCGCCGCCCCAACACCGAAAATCTGGGGCTGGAGAATACCGCCGTCAAGGTAACTAAAAAGGGTTTTGTTGAGGTCGATGGTCAGCAGCGCACCACCGAACCGCATATCTTTGCCATTGGCGATATCGCCGGTGAGCCGATGCTGGCCCACAAGGCCTACGGTGAGGCCAACGTCGCTGCCGAAGCGGCCGTCGGCCGTAAGGCGGTCTTTGATCCCCGGGCAATTCCGGCAGTGGTCTTTACCGATCCGGAGATCGCGTGGTGCGGGCTGACCGAAACAGCAGCCCGGGAACAGCAGATCAAAATCACCACCGCCAAGATGCCCTGGCGCGGCAACGGTCGGACCCTGACCTTGGGACGGGAGGACGGCATGACCAAGTTGATCGTGGATAAGGAAACCGACCGGGTGCTGGGGGTGGCAGTGGCCGGTCCCGGTGCCGGCGAACTGATCGCCGAAGGGGTGGTGGCCATGGAAATGGCCGCAGTTGCAGAGGACCTGCGCAAGTCGATCCATCCCCACCCGACCCTGTCCGAGACCATTTACGAGGCTGCGGAGATGCTCTTCAAACCCTGAAACAATTGAGGTGCTGTCAATGTTTGAGCCCATGGCATTGGTAAACCTCCTTACCAATGCAGTGTAGATTGTTACCGATGTTCCCGGTTTGTACAATTGAGTCCTTCCCCCTTGATGGGGGAAGGTTAGGATGGGGGTGGAAATGCAGGCCTGTTCCCCCCCCTCACCCCAGCCCTCTCCCACGAGGGAAGAGGGGGGCTATTTTAGGGAATTTCAGTCCCGTTAAAACCTATGCACTTTCAGTGCATAGTGGTTTGGTCCTTCTTTTGTGAGCATAAACCACGCTTTTGCGTAACGGGCATGGCAAAGTCCAGGACGGACTTTGCCATTAATATATCCCTTTCAATCCCCTTCCAATAGCCTGATAAAAGCCCCCTGCTCCGGGTCCTTGTTAATAAAGCGTCCGATCCATTCCTGACCGGAAGGGGATGCGGCGATCTCACCGAACAGTTTGGCATCGTTGGCCAGTCCGGCGACGAAGCCGTTCTCGTAACCGAACTCCATTGCCGCGATCACGTAGTGGGCGGCATAGCGTCTGGCTGCGTAAATGTCCGCAGGGTCGCCGGGGGCGTTTTGGGTCAGCAGTCTTTTCACTGCCGGATCGACGAGCAATTCCTGCAGCTCAAGGGCCTGACTCGCGGCCCGTTCATCCCAATCCTTCTGCGCCAGACTGGCCTGTCCGGAAACCAGTTCCCGTGCGACCTGAAAGGCCCTGGCCATGGCCGTCGCGGAAAGATGAAATTCATCAGCCAGGCCGATGGAAACCGCAGTACGGCCATCTATCGGTTCTCCGTTGACCGACATTTCCAACGCTTTGCGCGGGCCGATCAACCTGGGCAGGCGTTGCGCACCGCCGTACCCCGGAATAATGCCCAGTTTGACTTCCGGCTGGCCGAGCAGGGCATTTTCGGTCACGATCCGGTAATGGGCACTCATGGCCAGCTCGTTGCCGCCGCCGAGGGCAAAACCATCGATTACCGCGATGACCGGGATCGGCAGGTTTTCCAGGGTCGTGAAAATAGCCAGGTTGAAGGAGGCGATCCGGGCGATTTCTGCGGCGTCGTTGCCGGCAAACTCGGTGACATCCGCACCAGCCACGAACGCCCGGGTCTCACTGCACAGCAGCAGCGCCTTGACCGGTTGGCCGTGGAGGCTGCCCTGGTCGCGAACCTCGTTAAAGGTCTCGGCCAGCTGGGCCAGCAGGGTGTCATTGAGGGCGTTGAGGGCATCGATCCGCTGCAGCACAATGGTGCCGATCCCTTCCGGTGAGAGGTAGATATCAAGGTACTCCTGTTGCTCCGGATTGGCCGTGCGCAGGGTCTGTCCCCAGAACTCCCGCGCGTAGCTGGCGATGGTCCGCCCCGTGGTGTCAGCCTGCACCAGGGCGACCCCTTTCGGTTTGGTCATCCTGCCATCCAGCATCTTCTGCTGCAGTTCGGGCAGTTCAGCCAGGCTCACGACCTCAAGATCCTCCTGCTCCATTTCGATTCTGCCCCCGGCCAATAACCGCACCACTTCCTGGGCCTGGTTGGCACAGTACATGTGGGAGCCGCATAGCGCCAGCTCCTGATTGCCGCGGACAACAATGACGCCGCAGTTCTGCAGCTCCCGCTCACTGAAGTCCCGGACCAGAAAGCTGCTGTAGTGAAGGGTGCTCTGGTCACTTCGTTCGATGACGAAATCCGGACTGGTGCGGGGACCGAAAATGCCCCAGAGGGACCGGCCCAGGGCTCTGGCCTGATTCATATAGCCGCTGTTATAGGCAGGGTTCAGATGCCCATCCGCCGTCAGCGGGTCGGGCATGTCCGCGGCCAACTGGAAGCGGTCGCGGTCGATAATGTGGGCGGGTTTGACGCCGAGCCGAATCAGTTCGGCAGTGCCGGCCGCTTCACGAGAATGCGAGGCGATGACGGCCACCTCGGCACTGCGGGCGAGGGCCGCTTCGACAAATTCCCGGGCATAGCCATCGGCGCCCCAGATCAGCCCCTTCTTGCCCGGGGGCAAGCCGATTTCAGCGAGAATCTCTTGGGCCGAACCGCTGCGGAACAGGATCTGTTTCTGGCGCATCCAGACCCAGCGGGCATCCATGACCAGCCGTTGGCCCGCATAGAAGAAGGTTTCCTTATATTCTCCCTTGAGACCGCTGCCGGTGGCACCGAAAAAGGCCAGAGTGCCGTTTTCGGCCAGCGCGGAGACCAACAGCGGGAAATTGGTGCCGCCGGTGTGTTCGAAAATTTTGTCAACCGGACGACCGTTGTTGGCGGCAAAGACAGCCTCGCGAAAAGGTGCGGTCCGGTCACGCCAGCTGTCTTCCGTTTCGTTGGCAGTGATGGCCCCGTAGACCTCGGCCGGAATCAATTTCCGGTTAACGAAGGCATCGGCAATACCGCGCTCGATCAGGGCTTCGGCCAGGCTCTGGTTGGAGCCCATCAGAATCACCCGGGCACCGAGGGCTTTGGCGATCTGGGCCCCGGCAAAGCTGGTCCCTTTACCGCCGCCCATAAGCAGAACGCTGTCACCGGGTTTAACCTGCAAGCGCTCGACCACAGCACGGTAGGCTGTGCCATAGGTTAGCAGTATTGCGGCCAACTGCTCGGGAGTTTGTTGCTGCAGCCGGGCCGGGATGGCTAGGACGCGTTTCTGTTCGACCACGGCAAATTGGGCATTGAAGCCGTCGTGAGTTTCATAACCGCGAATCCGGGTTGAATCGGTCCAGGAATCAAGAATCACGACCTGGCCGACTCTGAGCTCGCTGACGGCCGTACCGGCATCGACAATAATTCCCAGGGCATCACTGCCGGGGATGTGGACGGTGGCATTGTCGCCGCGGCCGAAGGGGGGCACCGGCAGCCCAAGAGCAGCGAAATTGGTGTTAAAGTTCGGCCCCGAGGCAAGCACTGCAACCAACACGCAATTGGCCTGTTCCGGCCGCAGCTTGGGGGTTGCCACCTGTTCCAGGCGAATCACCTCGGCTGGTTGGCCGTAGCAATCGCGGCGGATGGTCAGGGCGTCCATGTCACTGGGGATGGGCATGCTGATGGAGGGGGGCTGTCCAACGGGCCATTTCTGCAACAGGGTCTCTGGCATAGATTTTCCCTTTACTGAAGATGGATAGTGGCTGGGCGAAACAGCTGTTATTGCAGCTCAATATGCCTTATTTCAGGTGCACAGGTCCAGAGTTGAAAAAAAGCGGGGGACGCGCTGGGAGAAGCGCAGCAGCCATTGCTTCAGATGGCGGAGACCCACACGCCGACATCCAGACTGGTTCCGGGCGGACCGATGAAGGAGCCCGCGACCGGCGGAACCAGTTCCGGTAACCGGGCTACGGCCACGGCAATATGGTTTTTGCCGGCAATTTCGCCGCTGGTGGGATCAAACCCTTTCCAGCCGGCGCCGGGGATATAGATCTCGGTCCAGGCATGGGTCGCACCGGGAACAGTGCTCTGGGGGGTGTAAAGATAACCGCTGACAAATCGTGCGGCGAGGCCTGCGCAGCGGCAGGCTTCCATGAGCAAGTTAGCAAAATCGCGGCAGGACCCGGTTCCTTTCTGCAGGGTTTCCTGCGGGGTCTGCACGCCGGGTTCCTCGCGCACCTGATAGGCCAGCGAGTCGAAAATGTGCCGACTCAGTTGCCTGAGCAAGACATAGCTCTCGACCGGTTCCTTCTTGGCGGGGAGCAGCTTGGCGACCCAGGCTGAAAGAAGGATATTGTCGGTCCGTTCGGATACCGCTATGTAGGGTGCCAGAACCGCCCGATCCTCGGGGGAGTAACTGAACGGATAGAGGGTCGCCGAACTTTCAACGACAAAATCGAGGGGCGTTTCGTTGTATTGCTGAATAACGATGCTGCTTTCAATCCGCAGTTGGGTTGCCGAAGTCGTGAAGGTGGCGATGGCAACGGAATTATCCTCGACATCGCGATGCCAGCGGACATTGGCGACCGGCGTGATATTGAGCAGGGAGGTCTCGACCCGCAGTTCGTGGTCTTCCCTCGGGCGAAGCAGTAACCGATGTGGCTGCAGCTGAACCGCCGCGGAAAAATTATAATAGGTATTATGGACGATTTTATATCTCTGCATGGCTATTTTCTCGAAATGGCAGGTTTTCTTTCGGTGTAGAAATCAAGTATAAGTGGGATTCCAGGGGAGTCAAATGGGGGCCGTCCCGTATTTGCAGGGTCTCTGAGCGGTTGGTGTGAGGCCCGGCCCGCAGCGGAAAGTCTACTCGGTACAAAAGAACTTTCAAAAAACGTTATAAAAACTCTGTACATTAATGACTTGCCGTGATAACGTTAAAAAACTTAAGTATATTTGTGTAGATTATTCATTCACTGAATTGGCATAGTGTCAAACCGGATACAAGGCACAGGCCCGCTTGGGTCTGTGCCTTGTGTTTTTTCCGATGGAAATCTGCACAACAAAAAAAGCCCTGGAAATGGGTAACGGAGAAGATTAAATGGCAGAAGGTAGTGTGAAGTGGTTCAACGAGGCTAAAGGTTTTGGTTTTATTGAGCAGGACAACGGGGCAGATTTGTTTGTGCATTTTTCCCAGATTCAAGGTGACGGGTTCAAGACTCTTGCTGAAGGTGATCGCGTCAGTTTTGATGTGGCCCAAGGCCAAAAAGGTCCTCAGTCGACCAACGTTCGTAAGATCTGAAGCATATTGTAAGAACAATTGAGAAACGGCCCCGTTTGCATAAGCGGGGCCGTTTCTTTTTCTCCCCGCAACCGCTAGGGACGATGCAAAGGTAGCAGCGAATGGGTAAAAAGCCGAATTACGGTTATGAAAAGCGCCAGAAAGAAATTTCCCGGCAGGCTAAAAAAGAAGAAAAGCGCAAACGCAAGCAAGATGGGTCTGTTTCGGAGGAGACTCCGGAAACCGGACAAGAATAAAAGCTCAATCCGCCCCGCGATTTTTTCAAGCTCCGAAATAATTCTCTAATATCCTTGCGAAATATTCCTGCCGATTTAAACTGTTTCGTTGTAACGTTTTTGAAAAATACCATTTATGTGCCGACTGGAGGTTTCGCTTGGCTTCTTTGGATTTTGAACAGGAAAAAAAGGCATTTATGTCTTTTTATGATACCAATCGGGTGCTTCTGGAGGAGGCCAAGAACGCCTGTATCAGTGCGGCGAGTCTGCTCTTGAAGCAGGTCGATGTCGGTGAAATCACCAAGATTGAAGGGCGGGTTAAAAATAAGGAAGAGTGCATCAAAAAGTTTCAGCGCAAGTACCAGGGCCGGCTGGAGATTGAGGAGCGCCCCTATGCCATCAAGGATTACCTGTCCGACCTGCTTGGCATCAGGATTGTCTGTCTGTACGAAGATCAGATCCCGCTGATCGCTGCAGTGCTGAAGGAAAATTTTGAGGTCATCGAAGTGACAGACAAGATCGCGACCCTGGAAAAGACCAATGACCTGTTCGGTTACAAAGGCCTGCACATGGACCTGGTCTATGATGATCGCCTGCTCCCGAGCGAAAAGCACCTGTTGCTACGTGGTTGCTGCGTCGAGGTGCAGATCCGCTCCCTGATTCAGGATGCCTGGAGTGTGCTGGATCATAAAATCAAATACAAAAAGTCAATCCCGAACGACCTGAAACGGCGGATCAATGTTCTGGCCGCTTTGTTCGAACTGGCGGACCGGGAATTTATTGAAATCAGAAGCGCCACCAGCGAGCTGCTGCAGCAGGAAACCGATCTGGCGGTCAGTGAAGGTTTTATGGCAGCCGAAGATCAGGACAACGACAGGCATCCGACCGCAGGCGGGAAAAAGATCACCGCTTTCAATTTTCTTCGGGTTGCCGGACACTTTTTCAAGGATTTTGATTTCAAGGACTACAAGGTCGACAACTTTGTCCAGGAGATATTGAAACTGGACAGCACCTTTGGACGTGCTGACCTGCACCAAGGCCTCCTGGAGAACATCAAAACCGCCAGGGAGTATCGAGATTCCTACCTGGCCAATAATCCCGACAGTTCTTTCAGCCCCTATACGTTGATCAGGCATTGTCTTTATCTGTATGATCGTGCAACCTTCGAGCGCATTCTCTCCAGAGGGCCGAAAGAGCGTTTTGAACGTTGGCTGGCCGAGACGGGCCAATCAACACAGAACGATTAGCCCTGCCACAGGGTCCAGCCCAGGTCGTTTTTATCGGTGCTATGGGTGAAGCGTGATTGGCAGACAGCGCACTGATAGTCCTGTTCTTCGTGACCGCTGGGGTTGCGGCCGATGAAAATCCGGCACTCGTCTATTTTTACCAGGTCTTTATGCGGTTTTCTGCTTGAGGATTTTTTGATCTGATCCTGACAAAGGTGGCAGATTTCCATGCTCAGGTCCTTTTTCGTTGGGGTCGGTGAGCTGTTGGTGCAAGCTCGATCCGGGGGGGCCGCTTTTATTTGCAACGCATGGTTTTGATGCCGTCTTCAAACAAAATCTCTATTTTTCCTGAGCCGATCACTCGATAGACGATGCCCAGTCCGAAGGCGGGGTGGGAAATCACGGTTTTGACCTTGTACGCTTCGGCCATGGAATAATCTTTGGCATTGGCTGCCAGCATGTTTTTCTGCAGTTTTTCCCATTCCTTGCACTCGGCCGATTTCCGCTGCTGCGCCTGATAGGCGCCGGGTGCTCTTTTGACAGTGGGCGGCCGATACTTATGCTGCCGCTCGCAGAGGTTACATTGAACTTTTTCTGGCTGATCTTCGTTCAGTTCTAAAATGGTATGCGGAGAATTTTTACGGCATTTGGTGCAACGGGCCTCAATCGGACCACCGATTGAAAGCTTTGGACTGTCCATTATGGATCTCCCTTGTTCGGATTAGCCAAGAATACGGCTGAAAAATCCCTGTGTGAACTCAGGAATCTCATAGGCATACTTGACGGTTAAGACGTGCCGGATAACCAGATGTGACTGCTTGAATCTCTCCCAGCCCGCAATCCGAGTTCAATGCGGCCTGAAGGAGTGTCGATTGTTAAGAAGTGATTCAATATGGCGTATCTATTGCGTCAGCATACACCCGGCAGGCTGAAAAAGATACCGGATTCGCCACATGGCGGCACCCGGGCTGCGGTGCCGCCATGTGGCGAAGGGGAGAGATGGATGGTGCAGTTGTTCAGTGCTTCCGTCCGAAAGTCTTTTCCAGCCCCTTGATGAGTGCTGCTTTCTCCTGGTCGGACAGCTTGGCTTCTGGATGGGGGATGAGGTAAAACCAGGGTGGCATTTCTCCTTCTGCAACCGTTTCGGCGGCTTCATTCCCTTTGTTTCTTTTCTGCGTATCCCACATGGAAACATTGAAATGTTCCCGTCCTTCGTAGACGTCGTTGGCAACCAGCCAGGAGATCGGGGCGTAGTTGCTATACCAGGGCCAGACCGTCTTGTGGCTGTGACAATCTCCACAGGCGCGTGCGAACAATTGTGCCGTCCTCGGTGAGTCCCAGGCCGGTTCGGTCGCCACCGGCGGGTTGGAATGGTCTTTTCCAAAGGGGACAAACTGAATGAGGACCAAGAGTACGACAAAAGAAATAAGCACTTTGAGTTTCATGGAACCTCCTTGCATGAGCA
This sequence comes from Geopsychrobacteraceae bacterium, assembly GCA_963668145.2. Lineage (GTDB taxonomy): Bacteria > Desulfobacterota > Desulfuromonadia > Desulfuromonadales > Geopsychrobacteraceae > Seleniibacterium. The sequence goes on along the minus strand of CAXXJU010000018.1, from coordinate 7,672 downwards.
TAATAATAAGAACTGTTATTTAGTTGCCATCTGGAAAGACTGGATGGCAATAATTAAGTTTTCAGATTGAAAACGAGCAGTTTTCCGTTGTAGCAAGGAAATCAAGGGGTTGCGCGGAGGCGTACAACCGTTACGCCGCACAAGTAAGCCTGCAGATTGACGCTGCTACAGCGGGAAAAAGCCGTTTCCAGATGGAAACTATTTAAGCATATAAATCACCTTGGTTGGTTAGGAAATAATGAAAAATCTGTGTTTTTTGATTTTTAGATTAACTTTTCGGTCAGACTGGATCGCTTTTTGGCGAACTGCATCCCCTTGCTCCTATTGCTCGGCCGGATTGGTTAGGAGCTGTCGGTTAGGTCTGCTATTACAAATGCTCTCAACAGGGAGATGAAGCTCCCTGCTGAGAGCATTTAGTCAGCCGGTACTGAGGTTCAGAAGCTATGCCGAAGGGCAATATGAAAAACCACGTCTGGTGCGGAATCGACAACGATATCCTCACCGACTGCGATGTCCAGGGCGGTGGCTTCGGTCATGGCCAGGGTGCCACCGATCAGCAATTGGGCCGACTCTGACAGTTCTTTCAGCTCACTATCATCATAAAAGGCGCTGTGGGCATCGACCTGCAGTTTCAGGTTGAGGCTGTCAAGGGCCTGCCAGCCGACGCCAATGCTGCCAAAGCCGACCAGATTGTTTTGCTGGTCGGCAATGACATCATCGTTGCTCAGGAACAGCATGCCGATGGATCCGAACAGCGCGACGGTGTCCTCCGCCCCGGCGGCCGAACCGCTCAGCCACAGGGCCAGGTCGGTGCTGCCGCTGCCAAGCAGTTTGTCGCTATCGCCGGTTGGCAGTTTGAGGCTGGCCCGAAGCGCCAGACTTTTGCGGGTGGGGGCGTCTTGGCGCAGCAGTTGCCAGCCGGCGGTCAGGCGCAGGTCCCCCAATCCTTGGCTGGAGTCGGTGAGATTCACTTCCTCATCACCGTTGCTGCTATAACGATAATCGAGTTGGTCTTCGGGAATATTATCCCGTTCCCCTTGCGGCAGGCCGAAGAAGTCGTGCCAGTTCTTGATGAAACTGTCGAGAAAGCCCTGCCGATGCATCACATAAGGCAGTTCCATGCCAATTTCCAGGTTGCGGCCGATGCCTCGCCTGGCGGCGAGGGTCAAACGGTAGGTCTCACCATCAAGCAGCACGCTTTCTCTGGAGTTGGAATTGCTGCTGCAGGAGCTGGCAATATCGGAACGAAACTCCACTGTTGTGCGGCCGGCTTTAAGGATGGCCGCCGGCGCTGTGGCAGGTAATCCGAAAATCGCAACAAGGGGGTTCTGGTTTGAGCTGGCGAAGGGGATAATCTCTTCGGCTGCCGCGCTGGAACTGATCGACGCATAGCAGATACAAACCAGCAGCAGTGGGAAAAAAAAGGTTTTTCTCAGCATGGTGCCCTCCTGACAGAAAAGAATAAATCCAAGTGATCCGTTGGCCTGCTTCGATGTCGGGTTGTGCCTGATCCGGCCTGGTGAATGATCTCCCGGCCCGCCTGAACAGCTCCGCGAGCAACTCTTGGGGCAATCGCTCAGGAGACCAGGCCGACCAGTTGCATTTTTAATTCGAAGACCGTGCGTAAAATGACCGGGAGGCTTTTCCCCAAACGGTGGTCGTCGGCGACGACAATCAGATTGTCGCCAAATCTGCGGCTGACCTCCAGAGGGATAACCTCGTCGCGGGTGCCGTGAATGACATAGGTCGGCGGTAACCGGGTCAGATCAAGGTTCGCAGCGGCCGGGCGTGACAGGGCTGGGGCACAGAGGACCATGCCCGCGATCCGTTCCGGACAGCTTTGCTGCAGCAGCAGGGCCATCAACCCGCCCATGCTTGAACCGACCACCAGAAACTGACCTTTGATGTTGTCCGTAGTCTGGCGAATGACCCGGAGCCGTTCTGTCTCATCGTAGATCCCGCTGCAGTCCGGTGCGACGACCGAGGAAAAAACCGCTTTGAGGGCCTGATATTTTGATCCGTGCGGACCCGATTCAAGACCATGGAGAAACAGAATGTGCATAAATAAAGCCTTTCCGGCATGGATGTAAGGTCTTTTCTGGTTGCCGTTGACTCACCTTGAACAAGTTATAGTAAAATAACAGTAAAGATAGAAGGAGGCACCTATGAATATGGAAAAAATATTGCAAAACCCGGCAGATTCCTTTGCGCAGCCTAAAGATGTCTGCAACGATTCTTCCTTATCCCTGGCCGACAAAATCAAAATTTTGCGCCGTTGGGAATATGATGCTCGAGAATTACAGGTTGCAGATGAGGAAAATATGAGCGGCGGACCGCCCGATCAATTGGGTGATATCCTGGCTGCTTTGTCCAGCTTGGGGCACGCTTCCGCAACCAGGAGTGGTTCACCGACCAAGCATGGCGGAGCCTGAGTTATTTTCGGCGGGGCAGGTTATTCCGTGCTAACCGGAGCCTGGGCGAGGCTCCGGCTGAGCGGTCAAGAAAGGATCACAGGGTTAATGGAGTGAGCAGGGCTTTGCCGGCCAGAAACGCGGCCAGGTTATCAATGACCAGTCTGCCCATGGCTCGCCGGGCGTCGATGGTGGCCGAGGCAACATGGGGAGTCAGCACCAGCTTCTGCTGGGCGATCAGCTCTTCCGGCACTTGTGGTTCATTCGCAAAGACATCCAGCGCGGCACAACCGAGTTCGCCGGCTTCAAGGGCGAGGATCAGCTCATGCTGGTTAACGACAGACCCCCTGGCGATATTGACCAGCAATCCGTCGGGACCCAGCGCTTTGAGAATCGTTCGGTTGACCAGCCCCCTGGTTTTTTCACCCCCTTCGGCAGCGATAATCAGCACCCGGCAGTCGCGGGCCAGTTCCAGCGGGGATGAGCGAAAGGCTTCCTCTTCGCCAGGCGTTGGCTGCAGATCGGTATAGAGGACCTTCATCCCGACCGCTCGGGTCAATTCACCGATCCGCTTACCGATTCGGCCATAACCGAGAATACCAACGGTCTCGCCAAACAGGGTCCAGCCCAGTCCCAGATTCCCCTGCAGCCATTGTCCCGCACGCACATAACGATCGCCTTCAGCGACGCGGCGGGCTGCGCTCAGGGTGAGGGCCAGGGCCATCTCCGCCACAGCGTTGGTGAGGACGCCGGGGGTTGTTGCGACCTGAATCCCTCTTTCCTTAGCCTGCACCAGATCGATGGCATCGGTGCCCACCCCGTAAACCGAAATCATCTGCAGCGCTGGCAGCGCACGCATCTCTTCGCTGGAAAGTCCCAGCCCGCCGTTGGTGATAACCGCGGTGATCTGTTGGGCCACTTCTGGCGGAATTTCTTTTTCTTCCCGGTAGATATCAAAACGTTCCAGGATCTCCTGGGTTATTTCCGGTGGTTGAAGAGTTGAACGTAACAGGATAGACATCTGCTTCCTCCATTCTGATAGTTATGAATAGCCCTGCGATCTGAGGCAGGGCCGGAAAAGTATGACCAGGTGCGCCGGTTGGGCTGTCTGCGCTCCTGATTGGCCAAGCAAGGTTAACCCGCCCCGGAGGCCCTCGCTTTTGAGTTGTTTGTGAGTGACATGTGCGTTATGTCAGTAGTCTTCGGAGGCCGTTTCTGATTTACTGATTCTTTTTCATTATGTAAAAGAATAACAGAAAAAAAATGATGAAAAGTAAATTCATACTATTAATTGTTGGATTAGTATTACCATTCGGTATGGAAAACCCCGCTTCGGTCCGTTCTTTCATAGGTATGGGCACCAAAATAGTCCCGCTGGGCCTGGATCAGATTGGCCGCTGATCTGGGCTGACGCAGACCGTCAAAATAGGCCAGGGCTGACAGCAGTCCGGGAACAGGAATCCCACCGGCAACAGCCAGAGCGGCAGTTTCCCGCCAGCCTGGCTGAATCGTTTCCAGCAGCTGGGCGAACTCGTTGGTGCAGAGCAGGTTGCCCGATTGCCCTGGGGTCTGATAGGCGGTCATCACCCTGGCCAGCAGGTCGGCCCTGATGATGCACCCGGCCCGCCAGAGACCGGCGACGGTGGGCAGCTCGATCTGCCAGTCCAATTCCCGCCCGGCGGCTTCGATCAGGGCCAGGCCCTGAGCATAGCAGCTGATGATTGAACCCAGCAGGGACTGGCGGATCGATTCGATAAAGGCTGCCGAGTCTGTCTTGACCGGAACAGGGGACGGTCCCGGCAAAATGTCGGCGGCCGCCAGTCGTTCGGCCTTGAGGGCAGAAAGAGCCCGACCGAAGACGGCTTCGCTCAGGGTCGGGGTCGGGATGCCGAACTCAAGAGCGGCCTCCGAGGTCCAGCGGCCCGTGCCCTTTTGCTGGGCCTGGTCGAGGATCATCTCAACCAGCGGCGCACCCGTTAGATCGTCCTGCTTGTCAAGAATTTCAGCCGTAATTTCAATTAGGTAAGAGGCCAGTTCGGTGTCGTTCCAGGCGCGAAAGGTCGCGGCCATGCGGCCATGATCAAGGCCACCCAGTTCACGCAACAGCAGATAGGCTTCGCCAATCAATTGCATGATGCCGTACTCGATGCCGTTATGGACCATTTTCACGAAATGCCCGGCCCCGTTTCGGCCGACCCGGGCGCAGCAGGGAGAGTCCCCATAATGGGCGGCAATCGTCTCTAAAACCGGTTTGATCCGAGGCATAGGCCGTGGCGTCGCCGCCGGCCATCATGGCCGGTCCGCGGCGGGCTCCTTCTTCACCGCCGGAAATACCGAGACCGATAAAGTGAAAGCCCTGGGCTGCCAGTTCGCTTTCCCGACGCATGGTGTCGCGATAAAAGGAGTTGCCGCTATCGATCAGAGTGTCGCCCGGTTCCAGCAGCAGGGTTAGCTGGGCGATCAGCGAGTCGACCGTGGCACCGGCTTTGACCAGCAACAGGATTACTACGCGGCGCGGGCAGGGCGGCCACCAACTCGGCAACGCCGGGCGTAATTCTGATGCGTTCCGGCTGCGGGTACCTTGCCAGCTCGGTCACCAGACTTTGTCTGGCCTCCGGCCAAGGGTCGGTTGCGGTGACGGTAAAGCCGTGGTCGGCCATGTTCAGAGCCAGGTTGCGGCCCATGACGCCGAGGCCGATAAGGCCGATATTGCTTGCTTGGTGCATCTGTCGACTCCTGTCGAGGGTAGCGGAATAAATAGGTTTAGCCGCCGGTTTTTGCCCCGCAACTGCTGCGGACGATGATTTCAGTTGGAATAATCAGGCGCTCCGGCGCAGCGCTGGGAGTCGCGATCCGGCGCAATAGCAGCCGGCCAGCGGCTTGGCCGATGTCACGGGGGTGGGTGGCGGCGGTGGTCAGCGGTGGCCAGCTCGCTGCCGCTTCCTCAACGTCATCGAACCCGGTGACCGCAAAGTCCTGCCCCGGCACCAGCCCTGCATCGCGCAGCCCGGCCAGCACCCCAAAGGCGATCAGATCGTTGTAGCAGATAGCGGCGGTGGCGGGTTGCGGCGTCGCGAGCAGGGTTTTGATACTCTCCCGCCCAGCCTGCCGGGTGGACGGGCAGCGGATAACACCAGCCGGGGCCAGCCCGTGACGCTGCAGAGCACCATGAAAGCCGGCGAGCCGCTGGCTGGTTGCCGAATGATCGTGGCTGCCCGCCGAGAAAGGCGATTCGCCGGTGGCCGAGGGCAAGCAGGTGCTCGCAGAGAGTCTCGACTCCGGTTCGGTAGTCGGCGCTGACATAGTCGGCCTGATCGGCGCTGATATAACGCAGCATTTGCACGGTCGGGATGCCCCAGGCGGAAATTCTTTCCAGCAGAGCAGGGTCGGTGCCCGGCGCCGGGCACAGGATCATGCCGTCCACCCCTTGTTCCCGCAACCGTATCAGCAGGCTTTCCTGTCGCCGCACATCGTCACGGGTATTGAACAGGAAGGAGATCATACCGGTTTCCGCGATAACCTGATCGACTCCAGCGACCAACTCCCCGAAAAAGCCGTTGGCGATGTCGCTGATAATGATCCCCACCGTATCTGATTGGCCGGTTCTGAGCTTTGCTGCACCGCGATCATAGACGTAACCGAGGCGGGTCGCCTCTTCCAGCACCCGTTGGCGGGTGGCGGCGGAGATGCGCTGATGGCCGCGCAAGGCCATGGATACGGCGGCGCTGGACAGCCCGACCCGTTTGGCGATTTGGCTGAGGGTGACACGTGCGGAGTGTTTTGTCTCACTCATCTGTTTTCTTCCGGGATTGTTGGCGTGGTCTGATTCACGGTATGCTTAAACGATTAAGCATGTCAATGCAAAAAGCTGTCATGCCGGGGTCGGGCGCGGTTTATTGGCAAATAAAGCGGCGTTGAGGGAGTGCAGGGGAGAAACGGTTGGAAGCGCTCAGGCCAGCCCCAACCAGACGCCCACCCCGATCATGGCTGAGCCGGCGATGCGGTTGAGCAACAGCAGATTGCCCTTTTTCAGCAGCAGATGGTGCAGGGGCGCGTCCGCTGCCGGCATAGATGATCAAACTGATGAATTCAATGGCCAGGACGATGCTGAGCAGGATACCCAGCTGGCCGGGTAGGGGGCGGCTGTAATCGATGAAGGGAGGGAGCAGGGCAATGAAAAAGGCCCAGCCTTTCGGGTTGGCTACGGCGGTGACAAATCCCTGGGCGGCCAGGGTTCGGGCGGACATGTTGCGCTGGCCGGTGCTCATGTCGGAACGCATGGCCAGCGCCCCCCGGGATCGCCACAACTGGACGCCGAGATAGCCCAGATAGGTTCCGCCGATGATTTTGAAAAGCAGGAACAGGGCCGGGTAGCGCAGGGTTACCGCCGCCACCCCAACCACGGCAGCGGCCGCAACCAGGCGACGCCGAGCAGTTCGCCGTACATCATCCAGAAAGTCCGGCGCAGGCCGATGGTCATGCCGAGGCTCAGGGACAGGGTCATGCACATACCCGGGGTCAGGGAAACCAGGATAAAGGTCGGGATGAAAACGGAGAGCATGGTCAGGGTCATAGCGATCTTCAGGAGCAGTTATTTTAGTTGTCATCCGGAAACACTGGATGGCAATAATTAAGTTTTCAGATTGGAAACTATTTAAGGATATACGGTTGGGTGCACCGCCGGAAAAACAGAAAAAGAGTAGCAGAACCGGCTTGCGGGTCAATGGAAAAAACGGGCCGGGATTAATTTCACGACTGCGACGGGTTCAGGTGCGGTGAAATTGGGAGTTTTTTGGATTCTGTATAAAGTTGTTTTATTTTCTCACGGAATAGCTTGACGATTTGATATGGATGGGGCATTTTCAAGATCTTATTTTGAATATAATACTGTTCTGATATTCGTTTTTGCGAACCGAATTATTGCCATTGGCAAAACAACGCTGCTGGTCAGGAGCCCCTATGCACAGAACAACCTTGCCCCCCGCCACGTTAGCCTGGCTCTGCTGGGGCCTGGGTGCCGCACTCTATATCATCGGTTTTTTCCAGCGGGTGGCTCCCGGAGTTATGACCTCGGAGCTGATGCACGATTTCAATATGTCGGCGACCGGATTGGGCAATCTCTCCGGTTTTTATTTTTACAGCTATGTGGCCATGCAGATTCCGACCGGTTTGCTGGCGGACAGCTGGGGACCACGTAGGTTGCTGACCGCAGGAGCTTTGGTGGCCGGTCTCGGTAGTCTGATTTTTGCCCTGGCCGGTGG
>CAXXJU010000017.1:0-319594 GCA_963668145.2 Geopsychrobacteraceae bacterium | reverse complement strand
TGGACCAAACCTTGCCTCAAACGTCGGATCATCCGAGCAAGGAGGGGGCATGAAATCCCTGTTGCGGTTATATGGCTTTTTGCGCCCTTATCGGCGTGCGTCCTATGCGGCGTTGCTGCTGTTGTTTGCCATGGTGGCAGCGGATCTGCTTATTCCCCATCTGACCCAGCGGATCATCGACCAGGGGATCGCCGCCGGCAACCTGCAGGTGGTCATTTCCACGTCCCTGCTCATGGCTGGGGCCGCGCTGGCGTCGGCCTGTTTCGCTATCGCCAATAACTACCTCTCCGTCAGCGTGGCCATGAACTTCGGTGCCGACCTGCGCAGCGCCTTACTCCGTCGGGTCCAGACCTTTTCTTTCGCCACTCTGGACACCCTGCAGACCGGCAAGCTGATCGTCCGTTCGACCAGCGATGTCAACGCGGTGCAGATGATCGTCATGCTCTCCCTGCGGATTTTGACCCGCGCGCCGATCTGGGCGGTTGGTGCGATTGTCCTGTTGATTGTCACCAGCCCCCGCCTGTCCCTGATCATGGCCGTGTTCGTGCCGCTGATCATGGTCCTGGTCTGGCTCTTTGCCCGGCGCAGCCAGCCCATGTTCCTGCGTGTCCAGCAGTTGCTCGATCGGCTCAATGTGGTCCTGCAGGAGAACCTGGCCGGGGTCCGGGTGGTCAAGGCTTTTGTGCGCAGCAGCCATGAATCGAAGCGCTTCGATGCTGCCAATGAGGCGCTCACCGAAGGGACCATCGGGGTCGCCCGGCTGATGGCGGTATTTTCGCCGCTGATGCTGCTGATCCTCAATTTGGCGATTGTCGGCGCAGTCTGGCTTGGCGGGACCACCGCAATTTCCGGTGGGATGACGGTTGGGGAAGTGGTGGCCTCCATCAATTATCTGTCTTTTGCCCTGTTTCCGATTCTGATGCTCACCGCCATGCTCGGACCGATTTCCGCGGCCGATGCTTCGGCGCGGCGGATTCTCGAGGTCCTCGATGCCGAGGCCCAGCCGCGGGCTACTACCTCGGCGGAGCTTGCGGCGCAGCCCGGCGGGCGGATTGTCTTTGAAAAGGTCAGCTTCAGTTATCCCGGGGAGCATGCCGAACCGGCTTTGACCGACATCTCCTTTGTGGCCGAAGCGGGCGAGACCCTGGCCATCGTCGGCGCTACCGGGGCGGGTAAATCGACCCTGATTCACCTGATTCCACGTTTCTACGATGTAAGCTCCGGGCGGGTGACCTTTGACGGTGTCGATGTCCGCGACCTTGAACTGACCACTCTACGCCGTGCCATCGGCATTGCCTTGCAGGAATCCGTTCTGTTCAGCGGTACTATTGCCGACAATATCCGCTACGGGAACCGGACGGCCAGTGACGACGAGGTGCGGGCCGCGGCCCGGGCAGCCCAGGCCGCCGAATTCATCGAAGAACTCCCGGACGGCTACCAGACCTTGGTCGGCCAACGCGGCGTGACCCTGTCCGGCGGCCAGCGCCAGCGGCTCGCCATTGCCCGGGCGTTACTGGTCAAACCGCAGGTCCTGATTCTCGACGATTCCACCAGCGCCCTCGATGTCGAGACCGAAGTACGGCTGCAGGATGCACTGGATCGCCTGATTGCCGAGGGCAACAATGCCACAACCCGGATCATCGTGGCCCAGCGCATCAGTACCGTGCTGCTGGCGGATAAAATCGTCGTCCTTGACCAGGGGCGGGTCAGCGCCATTGGCAATCATCATCAGCTGCTGGCCAGCAGCGAAGTCTATCGAGATATTTATCGGTCTCAGCTGGGGGAACCGACTAACGCAACAGGAGGCGCCCATGGCTGAACAGCGCACCGCGCCGACACGGACGAGCGGCATGCCTGGCCCGGGCGGCCGCGGTCCCGGTCGGCATAACATCGAACGGGCCAAAGACACCCGTCAGACCCTGCGTCGCCTGGTGAACTACCTGCGCCCCGAACGTGGCGCCATTATCCTGGTTGCGCTGATCGCCTTTTGTGGAACGATTCTGGCCTTAACCGGTCCCTATCTGATGGGGCGGGCTATTGACCAGCTGCCGGGGCGCAATCTGCCCGCCTTGCTGCAAATGACCCTGCTCATGCTGGCCGCCTATGCGCTGGCCTCCGCAGCGCAGGCGGTTCAGGGCCTGCTGCTCGCCGGTATCTCCCAACGGGCCATGCGCAAACTGCGCGCCGAGCTCTTCGACCGTCTGCAGACGTTTTCTTTGCGCTTTTTCGATACCCGCCAGCAAGGGGACCTGATGAGTCGGCTGACCAATGATATGGATGCCATCAGCCGCGTCCTCACCGACAACGCCGCCCAGTTCTTTACCGGGCTGCTAACCCTGGTCGGGATACTCGGCATCATTTTCGTACTCAGCCCCTGGCTGGCCCTCGGCTCGATGATCGTCTTTCCATTGATGATCGGCCTGGTCGGCACAGTCGGCAGCAAGACCCGTACGGCTTTTCGCAGTTATCAGGAACGTCTCGGTGGGCTCAACGCGGTCCTGGAAGAAACCTACAGTGGCCAGCGGGTGGTGCTCGCCTTCGGCCAGGAAGAATATGTCCTGGACCGCTTTGACCAGGCCAATGACGAGGTGCGTACGGTTGGCATCAAGGCCATGACCCTGGCCCTGCTGGTGATGCCGATGATGGGCATCCTCTCCAATCTGAACATCGCAATCCTCTGCGGACTGGGCGGCTGGCTGGCCATCAAGGGGCTGGTCAGCATCGGCACCATCGCGGCTTTCATTACCTATTCGCGGCGTTTTGCCGAACCCCTACGCCAGCTCGGCAACCTTTACAATCAGGTGCAGGGAGCTTTGGCCGGAGCCGAACGGATCTTCAATCTGCTTGATACTGAATCGGAGCAGGGGGATGCTCCGAATGCGCCGGAGCTGGCCAAGGTCGCCGGGGATGTTGAATTCGACCATCTCAGCTTCGCCTACCAACCCGATACACCGGTGTTGCAGGATATCTCCCTCCATGCCCGGCCCGGTCAGCGCATCGCCCTGGTCGGGCATACCGGGGCCGGCAAGACCACCATCGTCAACCTGCTGTCGCGTTTTTATGATCCCCAGCAAGGGACCATCCGCATCGACGGGATCGATATCAGTACGGTTTCGCGTGACAGCTTGCGCCGCCAGCTCGGTGTGGTTCTGCAGCAGTCCTTTTTGTTCAGTGAATCGGTGCTGGAAAATATCCGCTATGGCCGTCTCGACGCCAGCGATGAAGAGGTCATGGCCGCAGCCCGGCTGGCTCATGCCGACGGCTTTATCCGCCGCTTGCCGCAAGGTTACAACACGCTGCTCTCTGAACGCGGCGGCAACCTCTCCGAAGGGCAGCGTCAGTTGGTCACCATCGCCCGCGCGATCCTCGCCGACCCGGCTATCCTGATCCTCGACGAGGCTACCAGTTCGGTCGATACCCGCACCGAAGCACGGATTCAAAAAGCCCTGCAGGAACTGATGAAGGGGCGCACCAGCTTTGTGATCGCCCACCGCCTGTCGACCATTGCCACGGCCGACCAGGTGATCGTCATCGACCAGGGGCGGATCATTGAGCAGGGGACCCATGAAACGCTGCTCGCCCGGCAGGGAGCATATCACCGTTTGTACGTCAGTCAGTTCCGGGGGCAGGCAACGGGAGCAGGAGAGGGAACGGAGTGCAGTGCGCAGATCGGCGGTTAGCTTCTCCCGGCTTTCAGATTTTGGTTTTCTGCGTCACACCGGGAGGATCAGCGCTCGGTGTGACGCAGGTTTTGTGTTCGGCCAGCACCGCCCTGATGGTGGTGGCCAACAGCCGCAGGGCGACCAGCAGTTGCGCGATAACCAGCAAAAAGCAAAAGCCGATAAACAGCAACAGCAGGAGATGATCGGAGGTGTGGGGCTCGCCGGGAACGGCAACTACGGGGGTAAGCAGCATGAGGTTGAGGAGAAGCGACGATGGATCTGACAGGATTGGAAACATGGCCTTATCCTTTTGGTTCCGGGTGGCTTCAAGTCCGTTATCATCCCTCCTGCAATAAGCGGAAGACTCTTTGAAACAGCCCATTTCCAGGATTTTTACAACGGATCAGGCGGCAGTTTTTCGGCAGGCCTCAGGGGCTTCATGCCAGGCATTGCACATTTTCAACAACCGCACCGCTGCATTTTCTGTTGGCGTCCGGAGCAGCCGGTTGCCTAACGGTATCAACCTCTGCAGTGGCGGGTCGTACACAGGTTTTCTCTTCTTAATGAAGCATTCCACGTGCCAAACCCCGTAAAATCCAATGAAAAGATTTAAGTGCATTGAAATTATTAAAGAATGGCTCTGCCGTGGAGATGCGATCAGCCCTGTTGCCGCCGTCTCTTTTTGCGCCTGCAGAACATTTTCGGCCTGCCCGGCGAACCGGTAAAAATCGCATCAGGGGAATGCAACTTATGAGGATTACACACAGTTTCCAGACGGACAAGAGAACCGGCCGCAGCCAGAACTTACCCGGGATGCCGGCAGGATTCTTTAACCGGCTGTTTTCACTACGGAGCCGGGGAAGACCGGCGCTGTATTAAGATGCTATTGATGATTGTCAAAATGAGACAAATTTAGGAAGAATTTGCCGGGCCAACGGTCTTCCCGGTTTGGGATCGCGCGAGTCCGGCACCTTGGGTAACGGCGACGACAGGGGCGGTGCAAGCTGCTCTGCCCCTGCCATCGGTCCGTGAACGGTGCAATCGGTTTACTTATAAGGATATGCGGTGGCCACGAGCCTGGTGGTGTAAACCGTGCCGACCAGGGCATAGGTCCAGGATTCTTCGACCTTGACGTCGCTGATGTAATCTCCCCCGGCCTGGGCACGCAGTTGTTGCAGGGCCCGCTCGTGACGATCGTTGATGCTGATGGGGATGAACAGCAGCAATTGCATGCCACTGGCCGAAGCGGAGATGGCGCGGCCACGGGTCATATCGACACTGTCCAGACTGACCTGGTGGTTGCCTGCGGTCAGGGGAGCCGGCCTGCCCGTACAGCCGGCCAGCGCCAGGCTGGTCAGTAATACCGCAAAGATAAGGGATCGTTTTATCATCATGGAGTGACTTCCTTTATGGCATCGCCGGTCAGGGTTACTTTTCGTGCTGTTCCGATCAGCCACCAGTACCAATCTTCCTGGTAGGTGACATTGATCAGCCCGGTCGCGCCCGGAGCTTTGCTCAGGGCATCCTGATAAGCGCGCTCAACCCGCGAATTGATCCCCATGGGGACAAAGTAATAGGCGGTGCTCAGGATGCCGAGGGAACCAGTTGCGGTGCCGCTGACCGGTCCCAGCTTTTCATAATGGGCCGGCGGGGTAGGGCTGACTGTGACCAGGTGTGACGAACAGCCGGTCAGAGCAAGCACTCCCGCCAGCAGGAACAGGAGCCAGGTAAAGAGTTTGTTTTTTTTCATGAAACCCTCCATTGGTGTGATCGGCGGGAATGAGTTAGTTTTCATCCGGAAACGGCTTTTTTCCGCTGTAGCCGCGTCAATCTGCAGGCTTACTTGTGCGGCGTACCTGTGTACGCCTCCGCGCAAGCCCTTGATTTCCTTGCTACAACGGAAAACTGCTCGTTTCCAATCTGAAAACTTAACTAATTGTCATCCAGTATTTCCGGATGACAATTAGTTAACCTGCCGGGTGGTGAAAGAATTATAGCTGATTTGTGAGCTCCGGCGAGCCGATCTTTATTGAACACTGAATCTCAATTCTATTGATTTTTCAGGGTGGCGAAGAAGTCCTTGATGCGGTGGGTACCGTATTCCGGGGCGAGCATATCCATAGCCATGACGGTCAGAAAAAACTCCAGCGGGCCGTAGGTCTTGGCGGGAATGAAAATTTTTGCCAGGCGCAGCACCGCGACTCTGAGCCAGTCGGGGACGCAGGTTATCTTCGGCGGTTTCCCGGCAACGGCAAATGCGCGCAGGGCGATCTCCCGTTGACTGAGGGTTTCCGGGCCGCCGACCTCAAGCTCGGTTACACTGCTGCTGATCGCTTCCACGCAGCACCGGGCCAGGTCCGCGCCGTGGATCGGGTTGGACCGCAGTTTGCCGCTGCCGAACAGGTAGATGCGTCCTTGCTGAGCCATTCTGAAGAATTCCGCCATGTCAGAGAAAAATCCGTTAGGCCGAACGATGCAATACGCCAATCCCGACTCGCGCAGCACGGCGACGAACCGTTCCTTGGCCGCGCAGATCTGCAAATGGCGCAGTTTGTCCCCGTTGATCACGGACACATAAATGAACTTTTTAACCCCGCTTTTTTTCGCTTCCGTTAGCAGGTTCAGATTGGCCTGATAATCGACTTCCATATAGCTCAGCCCGTCCTTCTGGCGGGTAATGCCGACCGTGGAAATCACCGTATCGATTCCCTGACAGCAGCCCTGCAAGGTGGCTGGTTCGGTCAACTCCGCCGCGATGATCTCATCGACCTTGATTCCTTTGTCTTTCAGTTTGGCCGGGTTTCTGACAATGGCTCGGCAGAAGCAGGAACTGCGTTGCAGCTCGGCGGCGATATAGCCGCCCAAGTAGCCGGTTGCCCCGGCGAGTAAGACTCTGTTCATGGTGATTTTGCTTATCCTTTGTTACGCAGGCTGTGAAAATACCGTCTGTTGAACCCATGGTTGGGCGATCAAAATCAATGGAAATCTGTTCATTGTTTTTTGTGAGATGGGGACCTGCACTAATGGCGCTTGTTTAAGCACTTTCGTAGCAAACTCGGGACTGTCCCAAGCCCTATCTGGGGCTGTCCCAGATGTTTGCGGCCCTTGGAGCGTTGGCGGTTTGCACCGCAAAAGCCTGGGACAGCCCCCGTACGGGGACAGTCCCGGTTTTGCTGCCAACGACTCTTAAACTAGCGCCATTCGGGGCTGTCCCAAGAGTTTGCGAGCCATGAAACTGTCGCGGTTAACACTGCAAAGACCTGGGACAGCCCCCGTGCGGGGACAGTCCCGGTTTTGCTGCCATCGCCCCTTAAACTAGCGCCGTTCGGGACATGCACGTTTTCCCCATGGGGTTGAAACAGTCTGTGGCTGGATTCCTATGCAATCTGTCAGGAGCGACAGGCGTTCGTCAGCACATGTTCAAAGCCGCTGTTGCATCGCACTGGCCTGTTCCATGGTCAAGGTGTAGCCTGTCGGTTACGGGCTGTCAATGCCCGACTTTGTGTCTGATCCGTAACGCGCTGCCATCCGTGCATAACCGCTGACAACAGATGAGCCCAGGTGGTCATTTCCGATCCGCATGGCTGTGGCTGAAACTGGGTCGCAGGAGCGTTTCCTCGACATTTCCGGTATTTATGTTAGGGTGAAAAGAAAGAAAGGGGGAAAATACAATTCACAGAACGTTGGACAGGAAACGGAAATTAAGGAGTTTTCTTCATGACCAATAGTTTCTGGCCGCTTTATGGAGAGGCGGTCATGACCGCGTTTGGTTTCTTCTGGAAAGCGGGCTGGGCATTTGTCTTTGGTTATTTTGTCAGCAGTATGATTCAGGCTTTTGTTCCCAAAGGCCGTTTGACGCCTTATATGGGAGGCCCCGGCTTCAAAAGCTTGTCGCTATCGACCTTCTTCGGGGCGATTTCTTCGTCCTGTTCCTTTGCCGCTTTGGCCACTGCGCGCTCTCTTCTCTTGAAAGGTGCACACTTTATTGCCGCGGTTGCCTTCATGTTCGCCTCTACCAATCTCGTCATCGAACTCGGGATTCTTATCCTGATCTTCCTCGGCTGGCAATTTCTTGCTGCGGAAATCATCGGTGGTCTGCTACTGATCGCTATCAGCAGCCTGTTGATCCGGTTGACCTTCCCGAAAAAATGGATCGAGCAGACCAAAGAGCGTCTTGAAGAAGCGGACGATGAAGAACAGGATTTCGACTGGAGAGAACGGATTCGCAGCGCTGAAGGGTGGCGCTTGGTCGGCCATAAGTTTGTCATGGAGTGGCAGATGGTCTGGGAGGAGATCCTGATCGGCTTCACCATTGCCGGGTTTGTTGCGGTATTCGTTCCAGACACCCTCTGGGCAAAGATTTTTTTGATCAATGCGGCCGGTTCAGTTCCCGAATGGTTGCGGGTTCTGGAAAATGCCCTGGTCGCCCCCTTTGTTGCGGCGCTCACTTTTATAGGTTCCATGGGCAATATCCCCCTGGCCACGGTTCTCAACGCCAATGGAGTGTTGTTTGCCGGGATCATGGGCTTTATCTATTCCGATCTGATGGTACCGCCGCTGGTTGCGGTTAATGCCCGGTATTACGGCTGGCGGCTCGCCCTGTATATTGCCGGTATCATGTATGTCGCGATTACCATGACCGCGCTGATCCTCCATTCTCTTTTCCTGGTTCTGCAGATAACCCCGGAGAGTGCGCGCGCCGTGCAGGATGTCGCTCAGTTCAAGCTTGATTACACATTCTGGCTGAACCTGCTCTTTATCGGCGTGACCGGTTGGCTGATTGCACTGCATCGGAGGCATGTCAAAAAACAGGATATGAGCGGCATGGATCACGGCTCTGGTTTTTCTCTGAAAAGGCTTTTTGTCTATGCCTGTATGCTCATTCTGGCGGGAGGTTTGCTCAGTCGGGTTATCCTCTGATCCTTATTCAGGCCGACTCTTTTTCAGCCGCCTGCAGTAAATGATCGCTATACTTCATATATACTGTAACTATGTCTTGAGCCAGCCGGAGATCGTCGGTTTTTAAAAAACTTTCGATCCATTGACTTTGATCCCTGAAAGGAAAAGGGACCATCATGGCACAATCGAAGGACATCAATGGTTCTCGGCAATGGGGCAACTCCCTGCCGGAAAGAAGCCGCTTTGCCATCACGCCTGGCCGCTTTGTGTTGATTTACATTGTGTTCGGGGTTCTCTGGATTGTCCTCTCCGATTTGCTGGTGTTGTACGTTGTCATTGATCAGGTCGATGCTTTTATCGTTGAGACGATCAAAGGGCTGGCTTATGTCAGTCTGACCGCAGTCCTGATTTACTGGCTGGCCGGTCATGCGCAGCAGCAAATCGTCAAGGTCCATGCGGCTGAAGAGTTGAAAAACACCCAACACCTCCTGGGGGTTATTTTGTCCAGCCTTGGCGAGGCCGTGCTCCTGATCAACCCGGACACCCGGTCCATTGCCGAGTGCAACCCTGCCGCCGAAAAACTGTTCGGTTATGATCGCGAAGAATTACTCGGTCAAAACACCCTTATCCTTCATGAAAGCGTTCAGTCTTATGAAGAATTCAGCCGGAGTGGCGAACCGGTACTGACCAGACAAGGGGTTTATCAGGCGAAAATCCGCATGAAACGCAAGGATTCGACTCTGATCGATACTAAAGTCACCGTGACGACGATCAATGAAAAAGTGGGCTGGCAGGGCGGGGTTATCAGTATTATTCATGATATGACCGAGCAAAAAAACACTGAACGCAGGTTAAAGGAAAGTCGTAACCAGTATTTTGATCTTGTTGAAGGGACCCCGGATCTCATCACCAGGGTTGATAAGGATGGGCGTTTTTTGTTTGTAAATCATGCGGCCAATAAATTTTTCGGTTTGAGCCCGCAAGAGTGCGTCGGCCGGTTTGCTTTCGATTTTATCCACCCGGATGACCGGGCCAGGACAATGGCGGCGTTTTCCCGCTGGCTTAAGAACAAGCAGAAAGTTTTTACTTTTGAGAATCGCCTGAAGAGTATCAACGGCCAGGTCTATTCCATGGAATGGTCCATTCGGGCCGAGTACGATGATCATGATCAAATCCGTGGCTTTGCCAGTACGGCCAGGGATATTACGGAAAAAAGGCGTGCGGAGGCAGAGCACGGCAAACTGCAGGATCAACTCCTGCAGGCTCAGAAAATGGAATCTGTTGGCCAACTGGCCGGCGGGATCGCCCATGATTTTAACAATATGCTCAGTGTTATCATTGGGCATGCTGAAATTGCCCTGAGACGATCGGACAAAGGCGATCGTATCTATAATAATCTTAAGGAGATCCGAACAGCAGCCAAGCGTTCGGCAGACCTGACCCGGCAACTGCTGACTTATGCGCGCAAACAGGCCATCCAGCCTAAATTGCTGGATGTCAACACACTGATCGCCGGGATGTTGAACATTCTGCGGCGGCTTATCGGCGAAAATATTGAGGTCGTCTGGAACCCTGCGGCAGAGCTTTGGGCGGTCAAAATCGACCCGACCCAGTTTGATCAAATCCTGACCAACCTGTGCCTGAACGCTCGGGACGCCATTAGCGGGACCGGACTCATATTAATTCAGACTGAAAACGTTATTCTGGGTGAGCAGGACCAAGAATTCCATCCGGAAATTATCACCGGAGAATATGTGCGGCTTTCGGTTCAGGATAATGGCTGTGGCATGGACCCCGAAACGCTGGAGCATATTTTCGAACCCTTTTTCACCACCAAAGATCCCGGTATCGGCACCGGGTTGGGTTTAGCCACAGTATTGGGCGCGGTCAAACAGCATAAGGGATACGTTTACGCGACAAGTGAGTCCGGCCAGGGAACCACTTTTAATGTCTATCTGCCCCGCGCAGAAGGTGTCGTGCAGGTTGAAACCAGGCCGCTTGAGAACCAGGTCCGGCAAGGGTCGGAAACCATCCTGCTGGTTGAAGATGATCCCATGCTGCTCAATCTGCTGAAATCCATCCTGGAAGAGAATGGTTATACCGTCCTTGCCGCAATGAACCCGGCTTCAGCCCTGTTGCTGGCCCGGGAACATCAGGGCTCAATTCTTCTGCTGATTTCCGATCTGATCATGCCGATGATGAACGGCAGGCAATTATTCGAGAAACTGCATCCCCTGCGACCAGACATGAAGGTCCTTTTCATGTCCGGCTATTCTGACGATATTATCTCCAGCCAGGGGGTGGTTCATGAACATATCCATGTTCTGCAAAAACCCATTGAAACCGACTTGTTGATCAGTACCGTGCGCAATCTCCTCGATGCTCCGACCACCAACTGAATTGTTTTGCCCCACAAAGCAATCCGCTTGCTTGTTTTGAGTCAACCTCCTGTTTTAGATAGTTTTTCTTGCTGCTTAAGAGGCGATGATTTATTGTTCCAGAGCGCTAGTTCAAAACTATGGACTTTCGGTCCAAGCCTTTCAGGCTCTATGAATTGAGTCCTTCCCCCTTGATGGAGGAAGGTTAGGATTGGGGTGAAATGCAGGCCTCACCCCAATCCTCTCCACGAGGGAAGAGGGGGCTATCTTAGGGACTTTCAGTCCCGTCAAAACCTACGCACATTCAGTGCATAGTGGTTGAGTGTAACGACAGATTTTGCAGCAGTTATTAACCGGGAGGGGGATGCGCATGGGAACAACTCCTTGGATTCAAAACGCCACAGCATATGCCGGGTCAGGTGCTGTGGCGTTTTCTATTTTGAGCAGACGAAAAAGACAGAATTTGAGCGAGCGGGAAGGATTACATTCTTAAAATAGGGAGGGGACGATGAAACACCTGATTGTTTGTTGCGACGGCACCTGGAACAATCCTGAGCAGGAAGAGAACGGAGTGCCCGCGCCGACCAATGTGTTCAAGCTGTATAACGCCCTGGCCGAAGCCAGCCAGGGCAACGAACAGCTGAAGTACTACCATCCCGGCGTAGGCGGGGAGGGCGGTCTGGTCTCGTCCATTGTCGGCGGCGCATTCGGGGCCGGGATCAGTCGGCATATCTGCAACGCCTATCACTGGCTGGCCGAAAACTACACCGAAGGGGATCAGATCTACCTGTTCGGTTTCAGCCGTGGCGCGTTCACCGCCCGCAGTCTGGGCGGTTTCCTGGGCAAAGGGCTGCTTAACCTGCACAATGTCGATTCCAAAGAGAGCTGGGAACGCGTTCATACCGCCTTTGAAAAGGGCTATCGGAAAGGGAAGGAGGCTTGGGCCAAACCAGACTGGGCGTTTTTCCATGCCGGTCAGCCAGCGCCGATCCGCTTGATCGGGGTCTGGGACACGGTCGGCGCCCTCGGTATCCCCGACGATCTGGAGATCCTCAACTTTTTCGATGACAAGAAAAACTGGGAATTCCATGACACGGAGCTGGGCGCCCACGTACAGATCGCCCGTCATGCCATGGCCATCGATGAAATCCGCTCCAGCTTCAGCGTCACCCGCTGGTCCAAAACAGCTCCGACTACTGATGCCAAAGAGATCTGGTTTCCCGGGGTGCATTCCGATGTCGGCGGCGGCTACGCAGCCTGCGACCTGTCCAACGGCGCGCTGTTGTGGATGATGCAGGAGGCGCAGAGCGCCGGACTTAAATTCCGTTCCGACGCCATCGCCCTGATCAAAGCTGCTCCTTTGGGCATTATGCATAATTCTTACAAAGGGGCGTTTGCCATGCTGCGCTCCCGTCCGCGCAATATCCCGGCGCTCTGTCAGGCCAACGCCGCGGCCTTTCATCCCAGTGCGCTGCTGCGCCAGAACGTTTCGCCTATTCCCTACCCGGCCTATCACCCCACCAAAATCCTCGCCCCTGGCGAATCCGTTGCCATAGATATTTACGCGGGCGAGCGCTGGAACAATACCGGCCTTTATCTGGAAAAAGGGCACAGGTATCAGTTTTCCGCCACCGGAGAATGGAAGGACAGCAAAGACGTCTGCGACTGGAAAGGGACCCAAAATGACGAACTGACCAAAGGGGATATCGTCCGGCTGGGGTCGACCTTTCTGGGACTGTTCGAGGGGGCCTTCAAAAAGGTCAGCAAGAACGATTCCTTCGACATGCTCTGGACCAAGCGGGTTGAAAACCTCAAATGGTTCGTGATGGTCGGGGCTATTGCCAACGATTCCGGCAAGCAGAAGTCCGTCAAACAAGACGGCAGCCCAACCCCGCATCAGTATGTCGACCTGACCAAATACCAGAACAAACCACTGGAAATCGACGCGCCAGGCTATCTCTACTGTTTCCCCAATGATGTCTGGAGTCTTTATGACAATAACCGGGGGAGTGTGAGGTTGGTGGTTGAGCGGGTAGGGTGAGGGAGAACTTTTCTCAAGCGGCTTTAGGTGGTGTGTGTGGAAAAATGTGAATCACCGGCCTACGGATTAGAAGTCCGTTGCTCTTTTGGTGATGAGCAACAGTATTTAGCCGTTGAATTTCCTAAAACACGGGTGGACCAGGCTCTAGGTATACTCCTATTTATTGCTTTAATGCTCTTTATTGGCACCCAGAAACTCAGAGTAAGCGACATCGTCTGCTAAGATGTGACTTAGCCACCATTTTTTGAGGTAGTCGAAAAGCTCTTGGGTTGTATTTTCGTTTGAATACTGGCTTGATTTATTAAATTGTGCTGCTTTTTCTTTCATTTCCTGATGAAGTTTGAGGTGATCTTCCAAGTCTGGATAATTTGCATCCCTCAGTAATCTTTCTTCATAGGTGAAGTGCGCTATGGTGTATTTGGCCAGCCGTTTATAGATGGGTTCAAGGTCGAGGTCTCTTTCCCCACGCTGAAATGCAAAATAGAGTTCATTGATGATTTCAACAAGGGCATGATGCTGTTTGTCTATGACCGGGTTCCCGACGCTGTACTTTGGATTCCATTGAATTAAGGGTGCCTTTTCCATTAGTTTGTTCCTTTGGAATTGCACTCACCTAGCCTATCCATCCGCAGGTGGGCAACTGGTTAAAGCTGGATATAGTACATTTCCAACTGTTGGGTTGCGTTGTTCGGGACCCAGAAAATATTGCTATTGCCAGACCAACCGCCTCTGTTCCCGATGTCGGTTGTTGCTTCGTGGAGGAGACTTTTGTCGACTGTATCGACAATATTCGGATAGCCGTTTTTGATGGCTATAAGTACATCTGAGGTGCTATCCCAGTCGAGATCAAGGGCGGAGTTGACCGTTTGCCAAAGGTCGGGAATTGTATCAATAATATTTCCTGCTGTGTCGAAGCTGAACAGGTCTGTTCCGTCTGAGGCTCCACTCCATAGATTGATGCCGTCCCAGGCGAGGCCCTCACAATAGCCAGTGCTGGTTGTTGGGCAGCCGATCCGCGCCAAAGTTGCCCCTGTAGACAGGTTTATTTTATAGATATAGTCATCGCTTGTTGCCCAGATCGCCGAACCGACACAGGCAATTTCACTGCCACTGTTGATGTCGGTTTGGCTGTTGGGTGCCCTGGATAGAACTTCTCCTGTCTCTGGGTCAACTTCAAGCCATTCATTCAGGGCGGTATCATCTCCGGCAAGCATGACGAGAGTTTGGTCTTCTTCGTTAAAACAGACATCGCCAACAGTTGTGATTCCATCAGGAAAGGCGAGGGTCGTTTCGAGTTTGGTCACCTGATACTTTTCTGAACCACTGCCTGCTTGAGTGACTGTCAAAGTTATTGTTTGGGAATCGCTCCATCTATCGTTGCTGACCGTGACTGTGATGACATAGCGGCCTGGTTTGTCAGGGGTGATGGTCGCGACCTTGGACTTTGAATTTTCAATCGTTGCTTCGCTGCCAAGGGGGGCGCTGTCAATAGTCCACTTGTAGTCCGATGTGCGGTCTAGCTCCGTATCCCTTGCATCAAGTTTGACCTGCTCACCAACGGTTGCTGTGGTTGGTATGCTGGTATGGACAACTGGTTTTGGATCGCCGCAACTGACAAGAATGATTAAAAGTAGTCCGATGAGAAGTGTTTTGAAGAATTGCATTGTCCCCCCTTTGGGAATTTAAGCCTTTCCGGCAATTGTAATGCTGATAATGCTGACAAGTCCAAGCCCTTTGTCGATCTGGTCGGCACGAATTGTTTTTGATGTCACTTTGGGCCTGGGCTGTGGTCTGTTATGGGGGTGGCTTTTTGTAAAAGTTTGAGCAGCTTACTTTTGGTGGTGTTGCTGTTTGTGACGCCTGGCACGAAGCCCCCCTTTGATTGGATTTGTATCACTATTATTGATCCAGTGTCCCGTACGGTTAGTTCTCTATCCCAATTCCGGCCATTTTTGCCGCTGTCTACGTTCTGCCTTCTCGGCTTAGCCCCAGCTAGGCCTGCGGCGGCACGCCTTGACAGCAACAAAAATGACTCAAAATTAATTCAAATAACTAACCAAACGGGACACTAGTGGTATCCCGCCCCTGGATAGAGCAAGTTAAGGAATACGGTATGTATTGGGTCAAACATGTACCCGAATACTTCCCAAGCAACAAACAAACCCATGAATAACATAGGAGTGTTATGTATAAAGTCCAGGTAACTTACAGCTTTTTCCTTGCTGATGAAAAGAGGGATAATGCCACTGCCATCTAGTGGTGGTAGGGGCATAAGATTGAAGATAAAAAGCATGATATTCAAAGTAAATATTATACTTAGAAGCACTGCTACTGCGTGAAGAGGTCCGTCTTGGTAAGAAGAAGTTACTTGAGTAAAGTTGATATAGTCAGGTGCATAAAACCAATCCAAAGCTATTCCAATGCGGATTGCCAGTCCGGAAATTAATACTAATAAAAGATTTGAGAGTGGTCCCGCCAGTGACATAACCGCCGAGCGGTCAGGATAGGTTCTTGCCCAGTCACGGTCGTAAGGGGCGCTTGCCCAGCCGATCATCCAACCACTGACCAGAAATGAAATGATCGGCACGACAATTGTGCCGATTGGCTCTCGCTTGATATGTGGTATTGGGTCAAGGGTCACCTGCCCACCATCATAGGCGGTATTGTCTCCAAGCTTTAAAGCAGCAAAAGCATGTGATGCTTCGTGTACAACCATTGAAAAGATAAAGGCCAGATACCATAAAAGGCCTTCTGCTGGATTGCCCATACCCACCTCCTGGCCACGCCTAACTTTATAATATTTTGCTTGTTAGTGAGTCGGTAAGAGAATCTAAAGATCAACCGTCCTATAGCGGGCCCCTCGTCCCTTCCTGTCCTGCTGTTAGGGGCTATTTCTTTTCAATGACTTTCTCATTCTGTGCGCATATTGATTTAACTGTCGTTGTAAAATCCTCAACTTCATCTTTGTTCTCATTGGTGAATTTTTTTTGAGAGTTTATATAGCCAATAGGCTTATATATAGCTATTGATATGGCTTTATCGTGGCCTATATAACGATAGGAGACGCCTCGTAAATAGTTTTGAAGTTTTTTTTCATAGATATCTACAGAACAAAATCCATTGCTTTTCTGATCAAGATAAATATTGTCTTCTGTTTTATTGGCATCTGACCTTGTTGTGAAATATCTAGTGTCAATTAGTTTAATTTTTTTTATATATATAAAAATGTTTTTTTCTTTTGATTTAAGTTCAGTGGTTGTTGTTTTTTGATGATCAGGATAATCCGTTTTTGTTGATTCGTACTCGACATTGAAAGGAAAATTAATCTCAGTTTTTGGAATCGTGCTGTCAATATATTTATTGCCATTGATAACTTCAGGTTTTTGAATATTGGCTGCGCACGAGGGAAGGAACGGTAGGGTCAATAAAAGAAAAATAGGGGAAAATTTCACTGGGTCCTCCGCAGGTAAGAGATTTTTCGACAACATAAACTGACGTTAGGTGTGCGTGATCTCATATTCTTAGGCTCTGGTTTTTCTGTGGAGTTCTCTCGTTTGAATTATTGAACGCCACTGAATTCTTGAATTCGATATTTGTTTCGGTTGATTGTTGCTAAGACGGGGGCGTTGGAAAATCATCAGAAAAATCCCCTCAGCAATTTAAATGATTTTATACCAGATTTGTATGGAGGGGGAAGGAAATTCTCCCTCATTGAATTTGCGAGTTATGCTAACGCTTTGCCTGAATGAGGTGTTCAAAAATCGGGATTTTTGTTTTTAAATGGCTCTTCCGGCTAGTTCAAGGGTTTTCATAAAGAGGTCCATTTGCAATAGGTCGGCTGAGCATTGTTGGTGGCGTTTCCGCATCAGTTTCGAAATCTGAACCTGGTCAGATTTCCCCCAGACGATAGGATATCTGTTTCGTTGCCTTGGTCAGTTCATGACAAAGTTTTTCCAACTGATCGTTGGCAAAACGATGTGCCAGGCCGACGATGGCGAGGGATGCTTTGATCTGATTGTTGTGATCGAAGATCGGTGCGCTGATGGCTGAAATCCCCTGCTCGCGTTCCTGATCATTGATGGCATAGCCATATTCTCGCACAAATACAAGCTCTTCCATGATTTTCTGTGGGTCGGTAATGGTGGTCGGGGTAAACCGTACCGGTTTTGCTTTGGCCAGAATTTTTTCGGCGAAGGAACTGGGAGAATACGCCATCAGGACTCGCCCGGCTGCTGTCGTATAGAGCTCTTCGACATCCCCTTCATTTATGACGTAAGCAAATCGACTGGGCCCCAGCTCACGGGCCAGACAGATGCAGCGTTGCCTGTCAAGCACATACAGAGTGGATGATAACTGGGTCCTCATCGACAATTCCGCCATGATTGGTGTGGCAATCGCTTTCAGCGTGTTCGTTTTTTCGTAGACCTTGCCAAGAACCATGACTTTTGGGCCGAGACGATAGTTGTTCTGTGCTGTTCGAGCCAGGTAGCCAAGAGCGATCAACGTTTTGCAGAGCCGATGAACGCGGCTTTTGAAATTCCCGGTCCGTTGACCGATCTGCTGAAGGGTCAGTTCTGTTTCCTGGCCGTTAAAACATTCGAGAATCGCCATTGTGGTGACTACCGTATTGACCAGCTCAGGTGCTTTTGCTGGTTGTTTCTCTCTATATTCCATCTGTTTTGTCCCATCACAATTCGACATCGGATAAAGCGGCTTACCGTAGCGGTCTGTCCTCTGATCTGATGCTCTGTATCTTGATCTCTAAAACAATTAGTCAACTGTGCTGAAAAAAGCAACTGTTCTAATATAGTTAACGCAAAAAATTATATTGGAATAGAAATTGTCTTCTTGTAAAAGAGGATCAAGCCAGCCGGTTACGGTGATTGGTCTGGTCTTTACTGGCAAGGAGATACGCAGATGTTGAAATTAAAACCGGATGAATTGGCGATGCTGGAAGGGAAACAAGGCAAGGCGACCCAGAAAGCAATGGAACTGCTGGTGAAGTATGCAGAGGGGCTCGGCGCAGAAGATTTCGTCAATACCAACAATGTCACAATCATTCCGGGTCTGTTCCTGATGTGAAAATCGTGCGGCAAGTGGTTCCTTCGATGGATATCGATGAGATCGCATCGCGCTTCCTGCTTGACAGTGATGAGCGGGTGGTCGTTGACAAGGTCAAGGCTTTTACGACCACCAATGCCACTTGGCGGGATCAGGATTACCCTGACATTCAAAAAGGCAGCCGGGATCATTGCAATTTGCTGCAGCAATTGGCCGAGTACTGTAAGCGGGTGGGGATGATTCACCTGGCCACCTGCACGCCCTATCAGGTCGGCAATATTCCGGTGCGGGGCGAGCACATCGCCTGGACGGAATCATCGGCGATCGCCTATAGCAACTCGGTGATCGGTTCGCGGACCAATATTGAAGGGCTGCATAGCACTTTTGCTGCAGCAATTACCGGAAAAATCCCCAACTGGGGCCTGCATCTCGATGCAAATCGCTACGGATCAGTGTTGATTGACGTTCAGGTCGATATGGCCAACCTGCGCGAATGGTATCTGCTGGGCTATTACGTCGCTAGCAAGGTGGGGCTTGATCTGCCGATTTATCAGAATATCAACGATCGCCCTGACCTGACCAAGCTGATGGCATTGTGTGCTGCTGGAATTTCGGGCGGCAGTATCGTTATGCATCACCTGGTTGGCATAACCCCCGAAGCATCAACAGTTGAGGCTGCCAGTGGCGGTCGGAAACTGAAATACGAACTCTGCTTCGGCGAGACTGAGCGGCGGGAAGCTTACGAAAAACTCAACCGGACCAAGAAGGACGATGTCGAAATCGTGGCCTTGGGCTGCCCTCACTGCACTCTTGAATACCTGCGTAAAATTGCCGAAATGCTCGACGGTAAAAAAATCAACGGCAACACCAAGCTGTACCTGACAACCAACAGCATGATCAAGGCGATGGCTGACATCCAGGGGTATACCAACTCTATTGAATCTGCGGGCGGGGTCATTATGCAGGATTCCTGCTGCCTGGAACTGGCCCTTGATCCCGATACGGTTTTTGTCACCAACTCGGCCAAGATGGCGCATTACGCACCGGGCGCAACCGGATTGAAGAATACCTGGTTCGGTACCTTGGAGGAATGTATCGATGCGGCGTTAACCGGGAAATGGAGAGGAGAACTGTGATGGAAAAGATCGTATTGAAGGGACGCAAGGTGCATGGCGGCAGTGCCGAAGGAGAAGCCCTGGTGGCCAAGGCTCCCTTGGGTGGTTTCGGAACCTTCAACCTGAATAACGGTGATGTGGTCGACCTGAATCATGAATGGTTCGGCAAAAATGTCGCTGGTAAAGTGTTGGTATTTACCACCGCTTCTGGTTCTTCAGCCTGGACCATTGCTCATCAGGCGCTGCGTTACACCGGCTGTGCCCCGGCAGCCTATGTGGTCCGCAACAACAATCCGCAAACCGCTCTTGGCTCTGTTGTCGCTCGGATTCCCTGTGTTACGGATTTTGATCAGGACCCGACGGAAGTCATCAAGGATGGTGACAGGGTCAGGGTCGATGCCGAAACCGGGACAGTAGAAATCATTAAAAAGTAGCTGGCGGCCTCTTGAGGCACGGTCATGTCATTCTGGATGTGCCGGGAAGGTGGAAGGGAACGATGAAAAAAATCGCGATTCTGGGCTGTGGCGCCCTGGGGAGCTGTTTTGGAGGGCTGTTAGCGGAGGCCGGTTTTGACGTCGCGCTGGTGAACCTGAAAACTGACCACACCGATGCCATGGAAAAAGCCGGATTGATCTTTGTGGAGAATGATCAGCAGCGGATAGTCCCGGTCAAGGTCTATACCGATGCTGCAAACGTTGGTCCAGTGGACCTGATTATTGTCCTGGTGAAATCAAACTTTACCAGGGCGGCGATTGAAGGTGCCCGCGCTCTGATCGGTCCCGACACAGTTGCCATGTCCTTGCAGAACGGACTCGGCAATGAGGAAGTGCTGGAAGACTTTTTGGGCAAGGGGCGTGTGTTGGGCGGAAAAACCTATGTTGGTGGCACCCTGTTGGCTCCCGGTAAAGTCAAAATCGGGGTCAAGGGGAAGAAAACCCTGATCGGTGAATTTGATGGGACGATCTCCGCGCGGGCTGAGCTGATCCGCACCCTGTTTAACCAAGCAGGTCTTGCCACTGACGTCATCAAGGATATCCGCACCCTGACTTGGCAAAAGCTGCTGGTCAATGTTGCCACCGGAGCCGTCTGCGGTATTACCCGGCTGACCTACGGCCCGCTGCTGCAGAGTGCCGAGGTCATGGACTGTGCGATTGCAGCAGTCGCGGAAGCGTTGGCGGTAGCCAGGGCCTCCGGAATCGTCCTTGAGGTCAATCATCCCCGTGAGGTTCTTGGCCAGGCGGTTGCCGGTCTCCCCGCAGATTTTAAAACCTCGATTCTGCAGGATGTTGAACGCGGGACCCAATGTGAAGTTGATTTTATCAATGGAGCGGTCGTTCGCATAGGAGAAAAACTCGGCATCCCGACCCCGGTGAACCGGACCCTGGTGGCCCTGCTTAAAGGGATTGAGCTGCAACGAAAACAATAAGGAGAAAACGACAAGTGAATACCAACAGACTCCGTGATAATCAGATTGTCCAGGTTTCTCCGGTGAAAACCCGGCGGATTGTCCATACCGACAACCTGATGATGGCGATCTGGGATTTTTCCGATGGTCCATGGGCAACTCCTGAACCGTACCATTCCCATCCCCAGGAGCAGATTGTTTATCTGGCGGATGGCGAGATTGAGTTTTTTATCAAGGAGGAATCCTGTCTCCTGTCAGCCGGAGACACCGTTGCCGTGCCCGGGGGACAGCCACACACTGTAAGGCTGCTGACCGAAAAGGTCCGTCTGGTAGATACCTGGACCCCTCTTCGGCAGGAATTTCTTGAAAGCTGACGTTGATCTTTAAGGGAGGAAACAATGGCAAAAATTCTGTTGATGCACGGTATCAATCACCAGATGTTCGGCAAACGCGACCCCAAACATTACGGCACCATCACGCTGCAGGGGATTGAACAAAAAGCGACTGCCTGGGCTAGGGAACTCGGTCATGAACTGGAATGTTTCCAGACCGATCATGAGGGCGAAATGGCCATCAAAATTCATCAGGCCTTTCTGGGGGATATCGATGCCATTGTTATCAACGCCGGCGCCTGGACCCACTACAGCTATGGCATCCTCGACGCCCTGAATATTTTCAAGGACAAAGGTCCGATTATCGAGACCCACATGTCCAATGTTCATGCCCGCGAAGAGTTCCGTCATAAGTCCGTGTTTGCCACGGCTGTGGTTGGTCAGATCTGTGGTTTTGGCGTCACCACCTACAAGATGGGGCTTGTCGCCGCAGACAGTATTCTCAAAGGCGAATAGCCAAAATCAAATATGCAAAGCTGAAGAGGGCGAATAATGGAAAAAGTCAGAATTGGACTTATAGGGGGCGGCTGGATCTCAGCAAAGCATATCGAGGCCTTCAAACATATCAGCAACGGTCAGTTGGTGGCGTTGTGTGATATCGATCCGTCACGCAAGGTGCTGGCAGATGCTCTTGGTATTCCTTTTTTCTCTGATTACCGGGAACTGTTGTCGCAGGCAGAGGTCGAAGGGGTCATTGATGCCACCCCAAATCCCATGCATTCCATCCTCGGCAGCGAATGCGCCAGGCGCGGTATTCATGTCCTGACCGAGAAGCCGGTGACGGCAACCCTTAAGGAGGGCAAGGATTTGGTCGAAACCGTCAGGCAGAGCGGGATTCATCTGCTGGTCGGACATCATCGTCGTCATTTTCCCCTGGTGAAGAGAGCCCGGGAGATTGTCCGTGGCGGCGAACTGGGGCAGTTGATCGGGGTCTCCATCATCTGGGCCCTCATGAAGGGGGATGCTTATTACCTTCCGGAATGGCGCTCATTGCCCGGGGGCGGTCCGGTGATGTGCAATATGATTCACGAAATCGACAACCTGCGTCACATCTGCGGTGATGTTTTCGAATTGACTGCCAGAACCAGGCGCCTTGTGCGTAAGGGCCAGGTTGAAGATACCATTTCCATGAACTTCGAAATGACCTGTGGCGCTCTCGGGGCGGCTGTCGTTTCCGATACCACCCCGGCCCCCTGGTCTTATGAACTCAGTTCCGGGGAAAACCCGGACTTTTTCAAGAACCAACAGAATTGTTATCACTATCTGGGGTCCAAAGCGTCTTTGTCGTTCCCGGACCTGCATCTTTACAGTTATGCCCATGGCAGCACGAAAGGCTGGTGGGAGCCCCTGATGGTGCGCTCGGAAACGGTTCCTTATTTTTGCCCCTACACCGCCCAGCTTGAACATTTTTGTCGGGTTATTCAAGGCCAGGAAGAGCCGATTATCAATGCCGCAGATGCCCTGCTGACTCTGGCCACAACCTTGGCCGTTCTCGAATCGAGTGAAACCGGCCGCACGGTATCCCCACGGGAGTTACTTGAAAACAGCTAGTTGCTATCCGGAAACTCCGAAGGGCAACGGCTAAGTTTTCAGATTGGAAACGAGCAATTTTTCGTTGTGGAAAGGAAATCAAGGGGTTGCGCGGAGGCGTAGTACTTTACGCCGCACAAGAAAACCCGCGGATTGACACCGCCACAGCGGAAAAGCGCCGTTTCCGGATGAAAACAGCTAGTCATTGCATTACGTGCCATCGAAAGGAGGTTGCCAGAATTGGAGGGTGAGGAGGTTGTATGACCTTCGCAGAATGATGAAGTTTTATTATTGTTTTTAAACCGAACCCAGGAGAAAGCAATGAGAAAGAATATTTTTACCAAGCTGACTGTTTTTGCAGTGGCTGCCGCGCTTTTGGCTCCAATGACAGCTTTTGCTGCAGATATTAACAAGCATACGTTTAAATTTGCCTTTCAGAACTCCAAAGAGCACCCACAGGGGCAAGGTGCCGCTAAATTTGCAGAACTTGTTGAGCAAAAAAGTAACGGTAAAATGACGGTAAAACTATATCCGAGCGGTATGCTCGGCGGCGATCTGCAGACCGTTTCGGCTCTTCAGGGCGGAACTATTGACTTCACAGTTTTAAATGCCGGTTTGCTGGTCGGAGTCGTGCCTGGATTCGGTATTTTTGATTTTCCCTTCATGTTCAATGACGAAAAAGAAGCTGATGCGGTTGTTGATGGCAGCTTCGGAAAAATGATGTTTGACAAACTGCCGGCCAAAGGTCTGGTGGGACTGGGATACTGGGAACTTGGTTTCCGTAACGTGACTAATAATGTTCGTCCTATCACCAAGCTGGAAGACTTCGCCGGGATCAAGCTGCGCGTTCTTCAATCTCCTGTCTTTATCGATACCTTCAATACCTTGGGATGCAACACGGTTCCGCTGCCCTGGCCGGAGGTTTACACAGCGCTGGAACAGCACGTTGTCGATGGCCAGGAAAACCCCGTGACAAATGTCCAGTTTGCAAGTCTCTTTGAGGTCCAAAAATACTTTTCTTTCACCAAACACATTTACTCTCCGCAATCCTCTCTGGTCAGTAAAAAAACCTGGGACAAATTGACCGATGCTGAGAGGGCAATCATTATTGAGGCTGAGCAGGAAGCCAAGCTTTTCCAACGTAAGGCCAATCGGACCCAAATGGAAAAATCGCTTGAGTTTGTTAAAACTAAAATGGCCGTCAATGAAATCGCTCCTGCTGAGATGGATCGCATCCGTGCCGCAGCTAAACCGGTTATTGAGAAAAACACTCCCAAAGTCGGCAAAGATGTTGTCGATGCTTTTAATGCCGCTATTGCTAAGGTTCGGGGCAAATAAAATAGCAAGCTAATGCAGGTTAAAGGGCGGGGGTGTAACAGCCCCGCCCTTTTCAGTTCATGAATTTATTATCAATAAGCAACATGACTGAATCCATTCATTTTGTCGCGAGTCATGCCTTACAGCAACACACTATCATGAAAAATCGATTGTTTATTCACCTGATCAATAGCGGACCCTGTTCAATTCATGCTGATAACGAGAAGATGGATGGGAGTGCGCCATGACCAGAGCACTTCCTCCCCATGACCGTTCACCATCCCCGTCTGAAAACATTGCTGCACCGTTCATCAAAAAATAACTCCTGAACAACGAACCGCTAACACAAATACATAGAATTAGCACGTTCAATACCGAGGCACGACAAAGCCGCCTTTGATATTGGACCTCAATGTGAATTCATTTATTTGTGGAGGAAAAGATGGTGGGGATGTGCGATTCGATCAAGATAACCAGACGAGATTTTATTAAAAAGACCACCTCGACAATGATTGTTGTTTCCTTGGGGTCTTACCTTACGGGTTGTGCCTCGGATGATGATTCGGACAAGACCTTTTCTGGTGCTGACTTTGCGGTAATTTCCGATCCCCATGTCTATGACACGACTCTGGGGACCGAGGGCGAGGCTTGGCAACAGTATCTCATGTCGGACCGAAAGCTGCTGGCGGAAAGCGAAGCTATTTTAGCGGCAGCGGTTGAGCAGATTCTTGCCGCGACGCCGCGGGTGAAATTTGTTATCGTGTCCGGGGATCTGACGAAAGACGGCGAAAAACAATGTCATGACCTGTTTGTCTCGTACATGGACCGCTTGCGCGACCAGGGGATTAAGGTTCTGGTCATTCCCGGTAATCACGATATCAATAACCCGCACGCCCAAGCATTTAGCTCCGCAGGTGCGGCGGCAGTCGCCAGTGTGACCCCGGAAGAGTTCACGTCCATCTATTCGGCAATGGGGTATGACGATGCCATTGCCAGAGATGACAATATTCTCTGAGCTATATTGCCGAACCGGTCTCCGGGCTATGGGTGTTCTGCCTGGATTCCTGTCAATATGCGAGCAATTATGAAAACGGTTATCCGGAAACCGGTGGAGCCTTTTCCGCTGAAACCCTTGCCTGGATTACCGAAAACATCGAAAAAGCAAAAAAACAGCATAAAACGATCATCGGAACCATGCACCATGGCGTTCTCGAGCATTTCACGGGCCAGTCCCAATTGACCGGATTGGGGGATGAGTATGTGGTGGACAACTGGCAAACGATTTCGGAAACCTTTGCCACGGCAGGATTGAGCCTGATCTTTACCGGGCACTATCATGCCCAGGATGCGGTTGAACGTAAATTCGAAGATGGGTCTTTCATTTTCGATGTGGAAACCGGATCCCTGGTCACCTACCCGAATCCGGTCCGCTTTGTTTCCATCGCTGCCGATGACACAGTTGCGATTTCTACAGAGTTTGTGACTGAGGTCAATTATAACACCGGCGGCAAAACCTTTCCCGATTATGCCCAGGATTACCTGATCAACGGTTTGACTCTGCAGGCCCCTTACTATTTGGTCAACGGCTTCGGTGTTGCTGAAGAGACAGCAACGGAAATGGCCCCTTACCTGATTCGTGGCATGGTTGCTCATTATAGCGGTGATGAATCACCCACGGTGGATGATTTGCTCGCGGTGCAAACCTATATGGCCGATTCCGACGCCACCATTGCCACCGTAGGCAGTATCTTGAGGTCGCTGTGGGCTGACCTGGAACCATCGGACACCAATTTCAGTTTTAGTCTTGAAGACGGTACGGTCGAAAGTTAAGATCGGGCGGAATGAGCGCTGGTGAAGGACATGCCGGCGGTTCAACTTTACTATGCGGATTTTTTATTCTTCATTCAGGACTTCCCTGATCTTTTTGGTCAGGGAGGCCATGGAAATCGGTTTCTGCAGAAAATTCAGCCCATCTTCAATCACTCCCTTGTTGGAAATGATATCCGCCGGATACCCGGACAGGAAAAGAACTTTCATATCCGGCCTGATGGAGCGAAGTTTGTGGCTTAATTCCCAGCCATTGACTTCCGGCATGATTATATCGGTGATGAGTAAATGAATAGGGCCTATATGTGATTGAGCCAGGGAGATGGCCTTGTCCGCGGTTTTCGCTTCCAAAACCTTATATCCGCACTGTCCCAACATTGTGGACTCCAGATTGAGGAGCATTGCTTCATCTTCAACAAGCAGGATCGTTTCACTTCCCCAGTAATCAAGTTCTTGGGTATTTTTGATCTCTGTTTCATTGGTTTCAGAACAACGAGGAAAAAAGATACAGAAGGTTGATCCCCGGCCAGGCTCGCTGCGCACCTCGATAAAGCCATCATTCTGCTTGACCGCTCCGTACACGGTCGCCAAGCCAAGGCCGGTTCCGACCCCGATTCCTTTGGTTGTGAAAAAAGGCTCAAAAATATGTTCCAGGGTTTCTTTAGTCATGCCACAGCCGTCATCGCTGACACAGATTTGAACGTATTCCCCGGGCGGGAGTTTAAACTCCTTAAACGTTTTCGGGTGATCCCCGGGCGTGAGGTTTCGGGTCGATATGCTGATGCCACCGTTATCGTTGATGGCATCACGGGCATTGACGCATAAGTTGGCGAGAATCTGGTCCACCTGGGAGGGGTCCACTTTGATCTGCCAGAGGTTTGGCGCGGGCTTCCAGGAGAGCTGGATATTCTCACCAATCAGCCTTTGCAGCATTTTGAGGGTGGCGGGGATCACTTCGTTTAAGTCAATGGTCTGCGGGGCTATGGTTTGCTTGCGGGCAAAGGTGAGCAGCTGCCTGGTCAGGTCGGCGGAATGGTTGGCTGCTTTCTGGATTTCAGTGAGATTGGATAAAATGGGTTCAGAGCGGAGGGATTTTTTCAATGCCAGTTCACTGTGGCCAAGAATAACCCCAAGCATATTGTTGAAGTCGTGGGCGATTCCTCCGGCCAGTTGGCCGATTGACTCGATCTTTTGGGTCTGCTGGAGATGGCTTTCCAACTCATGACGTTTTTCTTCGGCGCGTTTTAACTCGGTGATATCGCGGCCAACCCCCAGTACGCCGATGATAAGCCCGTTGGCGTCATACATGGGAACTTTGGTGGTAAGCAGCAGAACGCGCTCACCGGTATCAGCAAAAGTGATCCATTCCTCGTTAGTGGTCGGCTTGCCCGCCTGCATGGCCAGCTTGTCATTGAAACGGAAAAAATCAGCCAATTCCTTGTCGACAAAATCATAATCTGTTTTGCCGATAATATCCGCTTCCTTGGCTCCATAGAAGCGTTCGAAATTTGTATTGCACGACAGGAAAACACCGTCGGCATTTTTTAACCAGATTAAATCGGGGATGGTATCCAGCAGTGCCCGGAAGCGGTTTTTGCTTTCGAGCAGTGCGGCTTCATATGTTTTGCGCTTGGAGATATCCCGGACAAAAGCTGTATGGAAAATTTGCCCACTCAAGTCCACCTGTTTGACGATCACTTCAACGGGGAAAATGGTGCCGTTTTTGTGGCGGTGAGTTGTCTCAAGGATGACGCTTTGGACCGTTTTTAGATGTTCCCAGTGTTCATGCCAGCGGTCTCTGAGAAAGTCGGGGTCGACTTCCCATAAGCGCATGGACAACAGTTCTTCCCGCGAATAGCCAAGGGACTCGCAGGCGGCTTTATTCACATAACAGAAATGACCATCCTCAGCCATCCAGAAGACCGCTTCCGGGGATATCTCAATAGCATGGATGAAGAAATCAT
This sequence comes from Geopsychrobacteraceae bacterium, assembly GCA_963668145.2. Lineage (GTDB taxonomy): Bacteria > Desulfobacterota > Desulfuromonadia > Desulfuromonadales > Geopsychrobacteraceae > Seleniibacterium. The sequence continues at coordinate 292,003 of CAXXJU010000017.1, read as the reverse complement.
GATTGTTTTCAATAAATCCAGATTCCAAAGGGGGAAGGGTGTCAATTGTTTTGTCCGGCATGTTTAATCCTGGGCGTAAAAATAGCTTTGAATGATTATGACGCTCTATTTTGCTGTGACGACGACTGTCTGTTGCTGCTAGCGTCTCAAATCACTGATTGCAAAACATCCCCCTTAAGTCAATATGGAATTATTCATCTAAATCTATTGTAATAGGAGAAGTCAAGTTTTAGAGAGGGGAGATGCTGGTGAATTAATTTCTGAGGGAAGCTCAGTAGACTGCTTGTAGAATTTACAGAGCCTCAACTCTGCGAGTTTCTTGACTTGGAAACTATTGCCCCGTAAGTTGCCAAAGATTGATACAGTTGCGAAGGAGGGTCCTTGCGATAATGAGTCACTTGAATTGGTGTATGCCGGCTAAGTGGCTTTTTGTTTTTGTGGAACCTCCACACTAACCAAACCGGAGCGCGGCTTAAGACCGTGGAAGCAGACATGGCGTAGCGCTGAGATTGACTGTTATTACTGACAAGATTGATCTTGCCGGATATTTTCCCCCCGCTTTATTTGACGAGGTCGTGACCAGCTCAGGCCTTGCAAGATGACCCTGAGCTGGTGACCAATGGCTGCCAGCAGGGACCCGGGAACCCCTCGGCATTCCGGTTTATTGTCTGCTCTGGAGAAACGCCACGAGGTCCTCGACTTCCTTGGCGTTCAGGATGCCGCCGTAGGCGGGCATGTTGTAGCCGCCGTTTAGAATCCGGATCGTCATCTGCTGAGAGGTGAGGCGGTTGCCCACCGTGGTCAGGTTCGGTCCGCGTCGGCCGCCCTGGTCGGAAATGGTGTGGCAGTAAAGACAACCCCGCTTCGAAAAGGCCAGGCCGCCTTTGGCAACAGGGCCACTGCTGGCGCCGATGACCGTTGTGCTCAGTGGTTTGGCGTTGAAATCAGGTGACCAGTCGGCCTTAAGACCGGCGAGCCAGAGAGCTCCCATGGCGGAGAGAATCAAGAGCAGGGAACAAAGCGCCCAGGGCCGATTAAGGGGATGTCGGTCGCCGCTGTTGGCGACCAGCGGTAACAGCAGGAGAACCAGGAATCCGAGCAGTGGTGCGAGCAGAATGACGTAGTTTTCGAGCCCGTGAGGCAAAAGGGCGAGGACTGCGAAATACCACATGAAATACCAATCCGGCCGGGGTTGGGCATGAAGCAGGCTCGGATCTGGCGGTACCCCGATATCCGGCGGCCCAACAGTGAAGGCCAGGCCGATGATGGCGATAATAACCAAAACGCCGAAAACCGCGTCACGCCAGACCGCTGCCGGCCAGAAGGGTTCGCCGCTGTTGCTGAGCAGTTCCTGGTACCATTGCCGGTAGCTGGATGGATCGACCGGACGATTGCGTTCGGGCGGTTCGGAAATTCCGTTGCGAAGAACCAGGTAGAGATGAAGTCCGATGACCATGAGCAGCAGCCCCGGCAGCACAAAAACATGCAGGGCGAAAAAGCGGCTCAGGGTATCGCCGCCGACGTTTGTTCCTCCCAACAGAAAATGGCCGATCTGGCTACCGATAAAGGGTGTTCGGCCTGCCTGCTCGGCTCCGACTACCAACGACCAGAGGGCGTTTTGATCCCAGCGCAGGATCTGGCCGGTAAACCCCATCCCAAGGGTTGCAAAGAGTAGAATCGTGCCGCTGATCCAGTTCATCTCGCGCGGGAATTTATAGGAACCGGTCAAGAATATTCGGATGGCATGCAATCCCACCAGCAACACCATGGCCGATGCTCCGAAAAAGTGCACGCCGCGTAAAAAACTGCCGAAAGGGGCCTGTTCGGTAATGTATTGCAGGCTCTGATAGGCCTGGCCCGATGACGGGATATAGATGGTGGCCAATGCGATGCCGGTCACGACCTGAATAATGAAGGCCAACAGGGTAGCGCTGCCGAAGATGTAACTCCACCCTGTTTTCGGCGGGACGGGATGCTCCAGCACAGGTCTGATCATTTGCCAGAGCCCGGTACGGTCCTCAAGCCAGTTAACGATGTTCCTCAACAGTTTCATAGTGTCTGACTCCTGGTCCGGTTTCTGTCTCAGGTGATGGGCAGGGGGCGGGTCTGGATTTCGACCTGTCCATTTTGAATTCGGGTCTTGAAGCGCTTTAGCGGCTGCGGTGGCGGTCCGCCGGCAACCTCGCCGTTACCGTAGTAAACGCCACCGTGGCAAGGGCACATGAACAGCTCGGCTTCCTGTTCCCAGCGTACCGGGCAGCCCAAATGAGAACAGTTGACGTCGAAGGCGACAAACTGCTGCTCATCTTCCCGGCGCAGCCAGGTGGCTGTTTTGCCGACCACCCCGGTCCAGGGCAAGGCTTGGGGATCGTTGAACGTCACTTTGACGGTTTCCCCGATTCGGAAATTGTCCAGCGCCCCTATCCCAACCCAGCTGGACGGGCGCTGGCGCAGCAGCGGACCGAGTAAAAAACCAATCACCGGAGTTCCAGCCAGTAGCGCTCCCAAGCCGCCCAGAGCGATCGAGAGAATGCTAAGGGCTCGCCGTCGCGCTGTCAGATCTTTATTGTCATGGTCTTTTGAGGTGGTCATTTGCGCATCTCCTGGATCCATTGGAAGATGCTCAAGGCACATAACAACAAGCCGACAACGACAAAGACCCAGGACGTTAGAATCCCCCACAGGGCGATGGTGGCGGCCAGGGCCAGGACCATTGGCCAGGGGGTCGGGGGTGGAATAACCGCAGGTTTGGCATCGCACCATTCCGGTACAGGTTCAGCACTGCCGTCCGTCCGGTTATCCTGACCAGATTCTTGTATATTGCTCTTGGAAAGCATAACGCTTGATCCTCCTTTTCAGAAAGAAGCCTGACTGTTCACTCCATTGTGCTCCTCCCCGGCGGCGGCGTACCAGCGCGTCAGCACCCCGAGGATGGCGGTGAGGAAGATAAGACTGCCCCCGACCCACATGAGTACGCCCCCCAATTGCTGGTCGGCGAGAGGAGAGAGTCCCCAGCTGTCTCGCAGTAAAGGAAGAATGCCGAGGGTGTCATCGGGATGTTGATAGCCGAGGTAGATCAGCTGCGGGGCAAAGGTGAGGATAATGCCCAGCAGGCTGTTTGCCAGTGCGCCGGTAAAAAGATAGACCAGGGCATAAAACGTATTCAGTGCTCGGGATGCAGCCGGTCCGAACACCGGCCACCAGAAAATGGTGCCGGTCACCAAAAAGCATATGTGTTCAAATACATGGATCTGCTCGTTACTCAGGGTCGCGGCGTAGAGGGTTGGCACGTGCCAGATCCACAAGGTGGCAATCCCCAGCAGCCAGGCGACCGGCGGTCGGCCGAGAATCCCCTCAATCCGGGCCGGAATGGTTTTTTGGAGGAAGTGCCGGGTCGGATCCGCAGGAAGGCCGATCAGCAGCAGCGGCGGAACGATCAGGTCGAGCAGCAGATGCTGGATCATGTGCGCGCTGAACAGATAATCGTCGCTGAGAATGTCCAATGGCGACATGAGCGCGACTACGGTCGCGAGGGTCCCGAGTAGGAACCAGATAAATCGGCGTGGCGGCTGCAACCCGGTCACCGCCAGATAGAGGATCACCAGCACCAGCGAACCGCCCAGGACCGAGGGGTAGAAAGACCAGGCGCTGAGGAGCCGTGCCATCATAACGCGGCCCAAAGGTAGACCACGGCAAAGATCACCACCCAGACGACATCGACGAAGTGCCAATACATCGAGATAGCCTCCGTGGCCGTTGGCGCTGGTTCCGTCTCCCGGCCAAAAGCGGCCAGGCACCAGAGGATGGTCAGTAACAGCAGGCCGATAAAGACATGCAGCCCGTGGAATCCGGTCAGAGTGAAAAAGGTCGTCCCGAACAGGCTTCGCCCGATGGTGATGTGCTGCAGCAGCAGGTCTTTATATTCCAACCCCTGGCCAACCAGGAAGATAGCGCCCAGGGCAATTGTAATCAGTAACCAGAATGCGCCGCGACGCCGGTTCTGCGGCAGGCTGCGACCGGCTCGCCAGACACTGAAACTGCTGGCAAACAGGAAGATCGAGTAGATGGAGGTTTTGCCGATGTGCAGTTGCCCGACACCCGCAGCCCCGCCGGCGGTTCCTTTGCTGTGGAAGAAAGCATAAGAAATCACCAGCATCAGGAAGAAGATCACCTCCGAAGCGATGAAGAGCAACATGGCCATTTTGTTCTTGTCCATCATCGGCTTGCTCCTCCCGATTCATGTTCGGCTTCCAGCCGGGCTTCGGGTAGATCCGGATGCAGCTGGTCCCAGAGCGGCCGGCGGTTTTTGATGTAAGGGACCTTGTCAAAGTTGTGCGGCGGCGGGGGGGAGGCCGTTGCCCATTCCAAGGTCCAGCCTTCCCAGGGGTTGTCACTGGCTTGTTCCCCTCGATACACGCTCAATATGAGGTTGGCGAAGAAGATCAGCAGGGACAGTATCAGGACTGCTGCTGAGCAGGAGGAAAGCATATTCATCGGGGCCAGATAAGGGATGTCTGCCGGATAGGTGAAGACCCGGCGCGGCATGCCGAACAACCCCATCAGGTGCATGACGAAGAAGGTGCCGTTAAAACCGATGACCATCAGCCAGAAGTGCGCCCGCCCCAGCTTTTCGGACAGGAAATGTCCGGTCATTTTCGGATACCAGTAATAGATGCCGGAAATGATCCCGAAGAGCATCCCCCCCAACAGCACATAATGAAAATGAGCGACAACAAAATAACTGTCGGTCAGCTGCCAGTCGATGGGGACTGCGGCAAAGGCGACACCGCTTAAGCCGCCGATGGTGAACTGAATCAGGAAAGCGGTAGCGAACAGCATCGAGGTGGTGAAGCGAATTGAGCCGCCCCACATGGTGGCGATCCAGTTAAAGATTTTGATACCCGTCGGCACTGCAATCAACATGCTGGCCCCGGCAAAGACGTAATAGACGGGAAATCCCAGCCCGGTCGCGAACATGTGGTGAGCCCAGACAGCAAAGCTGAGAAAAGCAATGGCCACCGTTGACCCAGCCAGAAATCCGTAGCCGTAGATCGGTTTGCGGGCGAAGACCGGGATGACTTCGGAAATGATTCCGAAGACCGGCAGGATCAGGATATAGACTTCCGGGTGACCGAAAAACCAGAAGTAGTGCTGCCAGAGCAAGGCCGAGCCTCCCTTGGCGGTCACAAAGAAGAGCGCGTCGAGTTGCCGGTCTGCAAAGAGCATCACCAGCGCGGTGTTCAGAGCGGGCAGGGCGAAGAGGATTAAAAAGGAATTGATTGTGGTCATCCAGACGAAGAGCGGCAACCGGCGAAAATTCATGCCCGGTGCCCGCAGGGTGAAGACCGTCACAATAACGTTGATGGCGGTGGCGATAGAGCCGGCTCCGGTCAGCAGCAGGGCGATGACCCAGTAATCCTGGCCACTGTTAAAGAGATAGGCTTTTTCATTGAGAGGGGCGTAGGCAAACCATCCGGCAAGGGGAGCGCTCCCTGACATGAAACTGAAATAAAGCAGGAACCCGCCGAACAGAAAAATCCAGAAGCCGAAGGCGTTGAGGCGGGGGAAGGCCATGTCCCGAGCCCCGATCATCAGGGGCACAAAGTAGACGGATAACCCAAGCATTAGTGGCATTCCGACCAGGAAGATCATGGTTGTGCCGTGCATGGTGAAAATTTGGTTGTAACTGTCCGGTGACAGAAACATATTCTCCGGCACCGCCAGCTGAATGCGGATGAGGGTCGCCTCAACCAACCCCAGCAGCAAAAAGAGCAAGGCGCCGAGCAGGTACATAATGCCAATCTGTTTGTGGTCCACGGAACTGATCCAGCTGAGTAGCCCTCGGTATTCCGGGATTGTTCGGATGGAACGCGGGACGGCTTGTGCCTGGCTCATTTGATTCATTGCAACTCCTTGAGATAGGCAGTCAGGGCGGTGAGTTCCGCCGGTTCAAGTTGAAGGTCCGGCATATGGCATCCGGGTTTGAATTTTTGGGGATCGGCAATCCATGCTTCAAGGTTGCCGGGCGAATTGACTAAGACCCCGGCTGCGAGGGTCTGGCGACTGCCGATATGAGTCAGGTCGGGGCCAATGTCTTTGTCGGCTGGTGTGCCGGCGATACGATGGCAGCTGCTGCAGGGACGACTCATGAACAGATTGTAGCCTTTGACTGCAAGCGGTTCAGTCGGTTTGGCGGGAATGGCCAGTTGTTCCTTTTGCCATTGACTGAATTCTTCCGGGGTCTGCGCAACAACCCTGATCCTCATCCAGGCATGCTCCACCCCGCAGTATTCGGCGCAGGTACCCAGATAGAGCCCCGGTTGATCTGCCGCGATCCAGGCAACGTTTTTCTGGGCTGGGATTGCGTCGATTTTGCGCGCCAGTTGGGGGACCCAGAAGTCGTGAACGACATCCGCAGAGGTCACGCTGAACAGAAGATTTTTATCGATTGGAATGTGCAACTCATTGGCGGTGATGACCCCGGATTCGGGGTAGCTGAACTCCCACCACCACTGGTGCGCGACCACCTGAATATCTGGCGGTCGGTTTAAAGGCGGCGGATCCACAGCGTGCATGGTTCTGACCGAAAGAAAGAACATGACCGTAACGATCAGCAGCGGGATCACCGTCCAGGTGATTTCGAGCTTGGTATTACCGAAATCTTGTTTGGGAACCGGGTCGCCGGATCGCCGCCGGAAGCGAAAAGCGCTGTAAAGAACCAGGCCTGCCACAATCAGGAGGATGATGGCCGATATTATCAAGACGATCTGAAAGAGAAAATTGATATCCCGGGCTTGCAGGGAAGCGGGAATCAAAGGCGAAGGTATGTTCATTTGTGCCCTTTTCCTTTCAACTGACAGATTTACTCAAGCCAAGTTACTTGCGCCCCTTCCAGGGTTTCTCCTCTCTGGCAAAGTGATTCCCGGTAAGGGCTGAGACACATGGCAGCAATCGAATGACACGTCAGGTCTGCCATGCTCTCTTCACGTCATTGCCGAGTGTTCTGTGCGTGACTTTTATCGATCATTCTGAAGCGTTTTGGTTCCTGGCCTGGTGGACAGATACCCAAGTCGAGGCGGTACAACGTTGCCAGTAAGCAAAAGAACCGGAATGAACGAAAGCGATGATCCGCACAATACGTTAGGTCAGCCTGGGAGAAGCAAAAAACAATTTGACAACTAGTAAGATGAATTCCCCTTTTGATAAAAAGAATCGATTGATATCAAAAGTCTAACTCGACAGTTTGTGTCTTCAAGAAGGTGAGCCCATAAAATCTATAAAAAGCGTCATTATTTGTAATTTTTTCGCTGTGAAATTAGAGTGGGAAAATGTTAGTGCGCTTTCAGGAAGGGAAATGAAGCTTTCTATTCATCATAACTAAAAGCTCTTTTAATTATGGTCCTATGCTAATGACCCCTAAAAAAAAGTTGTTTCTGTCCGCTTCCCTGCCTATACTTATCTCATTATGAAATAAACACCTACCAAAGCGGAATCATTAATCATCGATTCCATCTCTCATGCCGCTTCCAAGCAACCCTGACGCAGATTTCTGCTCGAGGCGTTGCTAATTGCCTGTTGTTCAGGGCTGGTTTGTCCGGGCTGATTTGGCAGATCAAAAAAATAAGGATTCAGTTTCCGCCTTTCGGAAGCGTATTCTCTTCATAGCGCGAAAGATAATTTTATGTTTGCAGAACTACAGAAGGTTTTTGCACGACCGGAGCCGTTTCAGTACTATACTGCGGAAAAACTCTGGAATGATCCGCACATTTCCGCCCAGATGTTGAAATATCATTTGGATGAGAAAGCCGACCCCGCATCGCGGAATAGGACTTTTCTGGATCGTTCCATTACCTGGCTAGCTGAACGTTTTCAGGTGGGACCCGGTTTGCGCATAGCTGACTTCGGTTGCGGACCGGGGTTGTACACGATCCCCCTTGCCGAACGGGGAGCCCGGGTGACCGGCATCGATTTTTCCAGGCGCTCCATCGCTTATGCGCGGGAGCAGGCTGCGAATAAAGGGCTGAGCATCGATCATCAATGGCAGAATTACCTCGATTTTTCCAGCCAGCAGCAGTTTGACCTCATTATTATAATCTACTGCGATTATTGTGCTTTGAGTCCGCAACAGCGCAACAGGCTGCTGGGAATCATCCACCAGCATCTGGCCGTTGACGGGCATCTGCTGTTTGACGTTTTTTCCCTTTCCGCTTACCGGGAGCGCAAGGAGGGGACACTCTGTGAGCCGCGGTTGATGGAAGGGTTCTGGTCGGCGGACGATTATTTCGGTTTTCTGCAGACCTGCAAGTATGAAGACGAGCAAGTCGTCCTGGATAAATACAGTATTTTCGAGGCCGAGCACAGTTTCGAGGTCTACAACTGGCTGCAATATTTTACCCGTGACGAGATTAGCGCAGAACTTCACGAGTGTGGTTTGCAGGTGGTTGATTGGTATGCGGATGTCGCGGGCAGCGCTTTTGACCCGGATGCAGCGGAGATCGCTGTTATTGCAAAAAAAGAATAGCGAAACAGGATCGTTTGAATAGAGTTGGCTCCGCCAGCCGCACTTTTTAACCCTCAGCGTCGTTGAGACAGTGGTCGGCTGCGGGTATGCTTTTGATTTCGCAGGAATACCCGCCAGCCGGTTGCCTCAAGACGAGCCGCCGCAGGCCTGGCCAAAGCCAAGCCGAGAAGGCAGAACGTAGACAGAGGCAAAAAAGACCGAAATTGGGATAGAGAACTAACCGAACGGGACACAAAACATAAGGAGAGAAGCTATGCCGTTGACAACGCGTAAGTTGGGTTCCCAGGGACTGGAAGTGAGCGCCATCGGTCTTGGCTGCATGCCCATGAGTCAGTCTTATGGCCCGGCAGACGAGCAGGAATCCATTGCCACCTTGCACCGCGCCATTGAGCTGGGCTGCACCTTTTTTGATACCGCCGAGGTCTACGGACCTTTTGCCAATGAAGAACTGCTCGGTCGTGCTTTTAAGGATCGCCGCAGTAAAGTGCTGATTGCTACCAAGTTCGGCTATAAGTTCAAGGATGGTCAGCGGGTCGGCAAAGAGACCGACAGCAGCCCGGCCGGTATCCGCAAGGCGGTGGAAGGATCGTTGCGCCGGTTGCAGACCGATCATATCGATCTGCTTTATCAGCATCGGGTCGACCGGGCGGTGCCCATGGAAGATGTTGCCGGCACGGTTGGGGACCTGGTCAAGGAGGGCAAGGTCCGCTACTTTGGGTTGTCCGAGGCCGGAGTCGCCAATATCCGTCGGGCCCACGCCGTTTTCCCGGTCTCGGCGCTGCAGAGTGAATACTCCCTGTGGGAGCGGAATCTTGAGCCGGAGATTATTCCAGTGTTGAACGAACTCGGCATCGGTCTGGTGCCGTTCAGCCCCCTCGGGCGGGGTTTTCTGACCGGAACCGCCAGGCGGGCAGAAGACTATCCGGCCACGGATCATCGCCACGGTGATGCTCGCTACCAGGGGAAGAATTTTGATACCAACCAGCAGGCCGCGGCCGTCGTGCAGGATCTTGCCAATGAAATCGGGGTGACTCCGGGGCAGGTGGCGCTGGCCTGGCTGCTCGGCAAAGGGGAGAACATCGTGCCTATTCCCGGGACCAAGCGCCGCTCCCACCTGGAGGAAAACCTGGCTGCGGGCAACCTGCGCCTTGATGGCGACCAGATGACGCGTCTTGATATTGCCATGGACCCGCGACATATTGTCGGGCAACGTTATCCGGATGACGGCATGGCGACGATCGACCGTTGAGTATGGTCAGGGCGGAATCCGGGCAACCGGCCTGTTGTCTTTTTGATTGAGACATGAAGAAATCCTGGTCATGGGTCGATAAGAGAAGCAGGTTCTTCTGCCCGTGGCTGCGGATATAAAGCCGGGTTTTGGAAAGTCAATCTTCTTGCAAAGGCTGGAATAGGGAGTTTCCCATGACAATTATCGGCTGGAAAGAAGTTTATGAGACCGGGATTTTGGCCTTGGATAACGAGCATCGCGAACTTGTGGCTGCGGTGAATCGGCTATTTGAAGCTGTTCGGGACAAGCGCGGAGATGAAGTGTTGACTGAAACCCTGGGCACACTTGAAGATTACGTGCTCAAACACTTCCAGAATGAAGAAAGGTTGTTGGAGCAATATAAATATCCTGATATCGAGACTCATCGACGGGCTCATGCCGAATTGATCGCAGCGGTTGCAGAAATGAAAGAGCGATCATCTTCAGAGAAGGAAACTCTGGCTAAAGATCTTCTTAAATTCCTCAGGACATGGATTTTGGATCATATTGTCGAAGTTGATAAAAAATACGGTCCTTTCCTGGAAGCCCGTGCCGGTCGGTTCGTAAAATAGAAATAACAACAGCTCAGAGCTTGGGCGTCATCCCCGGATTTTATGGAAGAGGGTTGTTATGGATCTTTTTCAATGGAACGAAGCGTTCGAAATCGGATTTGCTGCTATCGATGAGCAACATCACCACTTAGTTGATATCACGAATCAATTTGGAGTTCTGCTAGCAGAGGATGGCGTTATCCCTCAAGACACCGATACTCTTCTGGACGAGCTGCTTTCCTATACCACGTATCACTTTAGAGAAGAAGAAAATCTCATGCTGCGAGCCGGTGTTGATAACAGACACATACAGCAGCATCAACAAAAGCACAAACAGTTCTTCCAGGATGTTTTCCTTCAGCAAAAGCAATGGTCCCCCGGCACTCCCCTGATGGAGAAAGACCTTTTTGAATATCTGATTAACTGGCTTATTTTTCATATTCTTGGCTGCGACAGGAACATGGCTCGGCAGATTAGTATGATAGAAAAAGGAGCTTCTGCGGCCGAAGCTTATCAAACAGAGGAGCAAGGACTGGATGTTGCGACTCAAGCTCTTTTAAGCGCCCTCACTAATCTGTTCAATCAGGTCTCGGATCGTAATAGGCAGTTGGCTGAATTTAACCAGACTCTCGAGTTGAAGGTTGAAAAAAGGACACAAGCTTTATTCCAGGCCAATCAAAAACTGGAGAAGCTGTCAATTACGGATGCGCTCACCGGTTTAACGAATCGGCGCTTTGCAATGCAGACCTTAACCTCTCTCTGGATGACCTCTGAGGGCATGGATCTTGGCTGCATGCTGGTTGATGCTGATAATTTCAAGGAAATCAACGATACCCATGGGCATGATGCCGGTGATGTTGTTTTGCAGGGGCTGGCAAAAAAACTGCAGGATGCTATGCGGACTGATGATATTGTCTGCAGGCTGGGTGGCGATGAATTTCTGATCATCTGCCCGAACACGGATGCGGAAGGTTTAATCCATGTTGCCAACCAGATGCATGCGCAGGTTGTTCGTGAGAATATTTCATTTCGAAGCGGGGTTTGGCAGAGCAGTATCAGTGTTGGTCTTGCTTTGAAAACTGCAGCAATGGAGAAACCGGAAGCTTTAATCAAAGAGGCGGATAATGGCGTGTATGCCTCTAAAAAATCCGGAAGAAACTGCGTCCGTTGGATCCGTTAAGGCTTTCTCCTCTTTGCGGGTATGTGATGTCACGCCGCTTGCCGGGTGAGCCCTTTTCATGATTGCTCTATTCTCCCTCAAATGATTTCCGGTCCTTAGATCGTGATCTTTATTCTGTTTTTTGAAGGTTCGAAACAGGAATTCAATGACTTACAGTGGCAGGCCCTGAATCACAAACGAAAGCCTGCGCGCAAAAATTCCGAGATCAGTTCATCTCTGCGATAATATTTTCCGACAGTATGAAAAAGAAAAATTTGATTATTACCGATACGGATAGTAAATATCTGTTTTGAGCCCTGCTGATCTTTCGCAACTGCGACTGCCGGCTGATCGCACCAACCCAAAATGAAAAGTGGATAACTGCCATGACTCGACCTGCCAGAACTCATCTCCGATGGGGTATATTGCCATTTCCCAAATTTTCACCCGCGACCCGGCTGCTCGGCCTGGCCTGCGGGCTGTTGCTTTTGCTGACGGCTTGCAGCGGCGGCGGGTCGGGCAGTTCTGATCCGCCCGATGATGCGCCGGTCATCACCCTGCTCGGCAGCAGTGTCGAACGTCTGGCCCTGGGTGATTCCTACACCGATCCCGGTGCAATCGCCAGCGATGAGGAGGATGGCGATCTGAGCGAATGGATTGTTACCGATTCGACCCTTAATACAGCGGTTGCCGGGAGCTATCTGATCCGCTACTCGGTGAGTGATTCGGCGGGGAATACGACCACGGCCGAGCGGGCGATTTTTGTCCTTGATCTGTCTGTCGATAATTTTCAAGTCTCCTGGCTGGACGATTTCAGCCTGCCGCCTCAGGATAGCGACGGCTGGTCGATCCTGACTCCGTCGGCCGATTCCCGGCTGATCTATGTTTCCAGCTCGAGCGGGGATGACGCAACGGCGCAGGTTTACCTGCCCGCCGCAGCTGAGATCGGCAGCGATCCCTTTGACCCCGCCGGAACAATCATGCCCTTTGCGACCCTCCAGGCGGCCCAGGAACAGCTGCGGGATGGGTATCCTGATTATCTGCTCCTCAAACGAGGGGACAGCTGGACTCCCAGGCAAGGCGTGAGCCTGGGGAAAGGGCGTTCCGTGACAGAACGGATGGTGGTTGCGGCCTATGGTGACCTGTCCGTAGAGCGGCCGCTGGTGAAAAACAGCGGGGTTTACCTGAACAGAAGTGGCAATGCCGCGGTGATCGGCGTGCATTTCTACTCCGCAGATCGCAACCCTGCAGAGGCGGAGTTTGTCGGCTTTGACAATGTCGACGCCGACAGTGGCATCAGCGCCACGCTGTACAGCGATACTGGCGGTCTGCTCATCGAGGACTGCCGGTTTGAATGGTTCAATAACAATGTCGTGCAGTCTTATGCCTTCGACGCTGACGACAACCTGCTGCCGATTGCCGACATCATCATTCGCCGCAATATTTTTACCGACAACTATTCGGTGACCTCCCACTCCCAGGGGCTCTATTCCGCCTATAGCTCAGTGTTGCTGGAAGATAACATCTTCGATCACAACGGCTGGTATCAACAGGGGGACGCCAGCACCAAGGACGCCGGCATGGCGACCATGTTCAATCACAACACCTATTTCACCGAGACGCGCGACACGGTTTTTCGGAACAATATCTTGCTGCGCGCTTCGAGCATCGGCACCAAGTTCACCTCCAATACCTCTTCCGGGACCAATCAGATCAAGGCCTGGAACATCCTGGTTGATAATAATTTCTATGCCGAAGGGGAGATCGGTATCAGCCTGGGCGGCAACAGTGACCAGGACAATGGGCCGCGCTGGGAGAATATCCTGGTGACCGACAATGTCATGACCGGCATTGGCCGGACTTTTCCCACCGACCGGACCCTGGGGTGGGGGATTGAAATCAGCGACTGGCAGAACGGGCTGGTATTCGGGAATCTACTGACCCATTGGGGGGAGGTGGGTGTTTATACCAATACCTGGGGGATCAAGAGCGGCGGTCACACCACGGATACCCTGTTCGATTCCAATATCGTCTATGACCTGGTCAGCTCCCTCGGGTTGATGACCTTTACCGATGCGGGTGCGGAACAGACCGTGAGCGGCGCCCAGGATCGGATTGTGGTGCGCAATAACGAACTCGCTGCCCTGGAAGGGACCACGGGGCGACTGATCGACTATCCGCTGGCTCTGACCGACCAGGAGTTTGCCGATAACTATTACTATTTTGCCAAGGACCAGGCGCAATGGTTTGCCGCCGGAGAGAGCAAAATCAGCCTGAGCGATTTTCTCAGCCTGAGCGCAGATACCACCTCCACCGCCGTGTTACGGAATTATGTCGACCCGGAGCGGAGCATCGGCAGCTATCTGGCGGAGCTCGGTTACGCCAGTGGCCTGAGCGAGGCCACGGAAGTCGAGGCTCTTGTCGAACGGCTGAACCAGCAACGCAAAGGGAACTGGGACGGTCATTTGAGCGCTACGGCCATTAACGGCTATTTCCGTAGCGGGTTCTGTCTCAATGGGAACAGTTTGTGCCGGTGATGGTTGCTGGCAGGTTCAGTCCTTGGTAAACAAAACCAACTCCCTGGAGGACAGTTTCGTCAGGCCGAGCTGCTGAAATCCGTAGGGTTTGATTTCCGTCGCAATGGTGGTCGGGGTCAGACGCAAATGCAGGGGCAGGTCGGGGGTGACCGCAGGTTTGGGGCTTTCGATGATACCCAGCCGGCCGTTTGGCCGCAGCACCCTAAACAGCTCTGGGAACAGCGCTCCCCAGTGCTCATCCAGACCGGGCATGTGCAATACGCCGGAAATCAGCACCGCATCGATTGAGCTGGTCGCCAGGGGCAGCGGCGCTCCCAGGTCGGCAATCAGGCTGGCGATGTTTGGGTAACCGGCGGCCTGGCTGGCCTGGTGCAGTTGTTCAATCATCCGAGCGTCACGGTCCAGCCCAATGACCCTGCCGCCGGCACCGACCCGTGCGGCCGCGAGCAGGGTATATTCCCCGGGTCCGCAGCCGGCATCCAGAAAAGAGTCACCAACGCCAAGCTCCAGAGCGTTGAATACCAACTCAGGGTTTTGTACACCGAAACTGCCAGCTTCATCCAGCCGGTAGCGGGGGTGGTTGCAGATCAAAACATTCTTTCCACTGCATGTTTTTTTCCAGTTCTTGAAATTGGTTATTTAGTTGTCATCCGGAAACACTGGATTGCAATAGTTAAGTTTTCAGATTGGGAACTATTTTAAGTGGTCCTGTTACAGATATGTAGAAAAGATAGCCTCAATCCAGGTGGATTGCAAAAAGGAGTTTCCGGATGGCAACTCGTTAAAATCACAAACCCATTGATTCTGAAAGGAAGCTTCCCGGTAAAATTTGTTTCGGCTTGTGAAAATAATGGACTTTCAGCCCAGGCCTTTCAGGTTCTATGAATTGAGTTCCTTCCCCCTTTGATGGGGGAAGGTTAGGATGGGGGTGGAAATGCAGGCCTGTCCCGAATGGCGCTCGTTTAAGCACTTTCGTAGCAAACTCGGGACTGTCCCAAGCCCTATCTGGGGCTGTCCCAGATGTTTGCGGCCCTTGGAACGCTGGTGGTTAGCACCGCAAAGACCTGGGACAGCCCCCGTGCTGGGACAGTCCCGGTTTTGCTGCCATCGGCCCTTAAACTAGCGCCATTCAGGCCAGCCCCCCCTCACCCCAACCCTCGCCCACGAGGGAAAATGGGGCTATTTTAGGGACTTCCAGTCCCGTCAAAACCTATGCACTTTCAGTGCATAGTGGTTTACTTTTCTGCAAAGCTTACTTAGATGTCAGTGTCAGAATTTTCCGAATTCATCATCGTCAAGATTTATTTTGACACGCGAACTCTTTCCGACAGGTTCACCCCAGCCTAGGTTCATTGTTGGTTTGGGCTGGCTTTTGTGTTGAAGGTGCGCCATTGGTGGAGTTTGTTTTTTCCTGCTCTTGGCCTGATCAAGAGTAAAGCGCTGGAGCATCTGTTGTAATTGGGCGGCTTGTCCGGAGAGCTCTTCGGCAGCGGCTGCGCTTTCCTCGGCACTGGCCGTATTTTGTTGAGCGACCTGATCGATATTGGTCAGCCCACTGGTTACTTGACCAATCTCCTGAGCTTGCTCGTTGGAGGCCTTGGCAATCTCCTTCAACAGTTCCGCAACTTTGGTAGTGCCGCTCATAATTTCATTCAGGGCTGACGCCGTTTGCTCAGCCATTTTAACGCCCTGATCGGTGAGAGAGACGGAGCCTTCAATCAATTCGGAGGTTTCTTCAGCCGCTTTGGCACTACGGGCAGCGAGATTTCTGACTTCCTCGGCCACGACCGCAAAACCTTTCCCATGTTGGCCGGCACGGGCCGCCTCTACCGCCGCATTCAATGCCAAGAGATTGGTCTGGAAGGCGATCTCATCTATGACCTTAATGATTTTACTAATATTTTGGCTCGCCTGGTTGATTTTATCCATGGCCTTAACCATCTCTGCCATACGGGTATTCCCGTTTTCAGCGGCTTGCTGCGAATCGGTCGATACCTTTGTCGCGGTTGTCGCGTTTTCAGCATTGATGCGGACCTGCGCCGCCATCTGATTCATTGATGCGGTGACTTCCTCAAGAGAACTGGCTGATTCAGTAGCCCCCTGGGAAAGAGCCTGACTGGCATCGGCTATCTGACCAGAGCCTGAAGCAATTTGCTCACCGGCAACCTGAATACTACCGACCATTTCCTGCAGATTGGTCAGCATGGTTTGCAGAGCGTTACCGAGCTGATCACGCTCGGATGCCACTTTGACTGTTCTGGAAAGATCTCCCTGGGGCAATGGCATCGGCGACCTGGGCTGTTGCTTGCAGCCCGTCAGCCATTTCATCAAGGGCTTGGGATAGTCGACCGACCTCGTCGGCAGATTTGAGATTGAGCCGTTGGCTGAAGTCCCCAAGCTTGATGGTATCGGCTAATTCTGCAGCGGCTCTGACTGGTCTGGCAATATTGCGGGCGGCCCACCAGAGAATCGCCAAGGCGATCAGAATGACACCCAGACTGACTCCGATTTGCCACATCGCGTTTGTGTGCCCCCGTTGTTCCAACGCTGTATTAAGGGCATGAGATTCCGCGAGAATGACATCTTTGCGAACTTTGACCAAAACCGACCAAGGCTTGCCGGTGGAGCCAAGCTTAATGGGATAAAAAACATTAACATTGCCGGTTTGATCGTTAATGATGGTGCGTGCTTTGCCGTCATGAATGGTCGCAAGCGCCTCCTGTTTTCCCTCTTTTAAGACATTGTCAATGCTTTTCCCTATCAGGTCAGGTGCTTCGCTGTCGGCCACGACCAGCCCCATATCGCTAAGGATAACAATCGTCGCCTGTCCGTTAAGAAGATCTTTATCGACGTCTTCGCTAAGTTGCTGAACAAAGGACAGGTTGTAATCGGTGCCAGCGACTCCATAGAACCTATCATTGACAATAATTGGAACCGACATGGTGGCGAGCCAGACCTGTTTTCCCTGGACGATGTAAGGGAGAGGGCCCAGGACACTTTCTACTTTGTTGTCACGCGGGCCGATATACCAGCCACCCTTGAGAACCCCGTTGGGGTGTTTGTCCATGGTGTCATATTCGACAAGGGGTTGAACAGCGATGTTGCCACTGGCATCACGGGTCCAGTAGGGCGTGAACCGACCTGTCTCCTGGTTGTTCCCGTCAAGGTCATTTTTATAATTGTCATCGAGGTCGTCGAGAGCATTAGGCTCCCAGCAGGAATAGGTTCCGTTGAACTTGGGATTCCCTTTTAAGACACTGAGTAATATCGCATTAAGTCCTGTTCGATTGAGCTGCAGGAGGGGCATGTCGTATTTATTTTTCGTCTTGGCAACTTCAAAAACATGGGCCATGGTTCTGGCAGCATCAAGGGCGAGCTCAAAATCAGATTGAATTTTCCCGGCTTGTTCCCCAGCAAGGGTCATCAGACCGTCAAGGGCCATTTTTTCCTGTTGGCTTGAAACATTGTTGATAGTGAATTTTTGGGTACTTTCTGAAGCGATCAAACCGTAAGTGACCAATGATCCGGCCGTTAGCAGAAGGCAAGCGCCTGCCAAAAGTGCGATTTTCATTTGAATGGATTTCAGCCCCATGGGGAATCCTTTCTATTGGTCTTTTGAACGTTAATACGAACAGAGTTATATTGACCCATAATTATGAAAGGTAATTAACCTGGGATTTTTTGTCAATTATTTTTAATGATGTTTTATCAACTAAGGCTGTTTTTAAACATAATTAAGACGATGACACCAGTTCAAAACTATGGACTTTCAGCCCAGGCCTTTCAGGTTCTATGAATTGAGTTCCTTCCCCCTTTGATGGGGGAAGGTTAGGATGGGGGTGGAAATGCAGGCCTGTCCCGAATGGCGCTCGTTTAAGCACTTTCGTAGCAAACTCGGGACTGTCCCAAGTCCTATCTGGGGCTGTCCCAAGAGTTTGCGAGCCATGAAACTGTCGCGGTTAACACTGCAAAGACCTGGGACAGCCCCCGTGCGGGGACAGTCCCGGTTTTGCTGCCAGCGACTCTTAAACTTAGTGCCATTCAGGCCTGTCCCCCCCTCACCCCAACCTTTTCCCACGAGGTGAGCCACCGGTTGCTTGGACTCTGGTAGTAGCGGTTTGTTGGTATTTTTTTAGAGCAAAACCTACCTCATCGATAAAAACAAAACACTGTTAGTTTATTTGATTTATTCTGGAATGACGGTATGTTATAAAGGTATGAAAATAAAGGAGACAAAATATAACCAGATTTGTTATAATTTGTCTCCCTTTTCATATGCTGATTCGGAGCGGTTTTGCTGCGCGTTGCTCCACAGCCCTTTTTCAATTTGATGCAGAGGATGTTATGACCGGTAAACAATTGTTGCTGAAGGCACTCAAAGACAAGGGCGTCAAGTATATCTTCGGCTATATCGGCGGTGCGATTATGCCGTTCTTTGACGAGATGGAGAAACTTGGCCAATTCAAATTCATTATGGGGCGGCATGAACAGGGGTCGGCGTTCATGGCCCAGGGGTTGACCCGGGCGTCCCTGTCGACGCCCGATCCGCAGGTCGGGGTTTGTGTCTCGACGTCGGGGCCGGGGGCGATGAATCTGGTCACCGGGATCGCCGATGCTCAGATGGATTCCGTGGCCATGGTCGCCATCACTGGCCAGGTGGCCACCGGGGTCATCGCCACCGATGCTTTCCAGGAGAGTGATGTGGTCGGCGTGATGATGCCGATCTGCAAGCAGACCTATATGCCCCTGACTGCCGAGGAGATCGAAAAGACGGTTCACGAAGGCTTCTACGTAGCCACGACCGGCCGCGGCGGGCCGGTCGTTATCGATGTGCCCAAGGATGTCCAGAATGAAGCGGTGGCGGATTCTTACAGCTTTGATCCGGCCAGTTTCCGGCCGGATCTGCCCGGTTATTTCTATACCCCGACCCCGGAACGGGAACCGGTCAAACGGGCCATCGAGCTGATTAACAAGAGCGAACGGCCGGTCATGTTCTGCGGCCACGGGGTGATCAACAGCAATGCCGGGGAACTGCTCCAAAAGGTGGCGGAAAAGGTCAATATTCCGGTCGCTTTTACCCTGCACGGCCTTTCTGCCATGGCCGCTGACCATCCGTTGAGTCTGGGAATGATGGGCATGCACGGCACCGTGGAAGCCAACCGGGCGATCATGGAAGCTGATCTGCTGATCTCCTTCGGGATGCGTTTTGACGATCGGGTAACCGGCAAGCTTAATGAATATGCCCAGAACGCGGATGTCATCCATGTCGAGATCGATCCTTCGGAAATCGATAAAAACGTTCGCACCTCCATCGCCATCAATGCCGATGCCTATCGCACCCTCCATGTCATGCTTGGCGATCCGATGCTGACTTACAAACCGCGCCGCCGCTGGCTGGAGAAGATCGCCTCCTTCCGCTCGGTGATGGCTGAGGATACCCGGCGGGAGCTTGAGTACGGTGTTGGCGATGACGGTAAACTGCTGATGAAGACCGTGGTTCACCGGCTCTCCGAAGTCACAGCCGGCAAAGAACCTGGTGATCGCCGATGTCGGCCAGCACCAGATGATTTCGGCGCGCTATTACAACTTTCAGACCCGCAACAGCTGGTTTGCTTCGGGCGGCGCCGGGACCATGGGTTGTTCACTGCCCATGGCCATTGGGGTCAAGCTGGCCCGGCCGCTGGAGCGAGTCTGGTCGATCAGCGGGGACGGCGGTTTCCAGATGAATCTCCAGGAACTCGGCACCATCATGGAGCAGCAGCTGGACGTCAAGATCATCATTCTCAACAACGGCTATCTGGGCATGGTTCGCCAGTGGCAGACCTTCTTTTTTGACGGCTGCTATGCGGGAACGCCGATGCAAAGCCCGAATTTCGGGTATCTGGCCAAGGCTTACGGGATTCCCTATCGGAAAATCGAAAAGCTCACTGATGTCGTGCCGGCCCTTGAAGAGGCTGCTCATCATCAAGGGGCCATCATTCTGGAATTTGTCTGCGACCCGAGCGAGGTCGTATTGCCGATGATTCCCTCGGGTGGGGGATTCGAGGATATGATCGTTTGAGCATCCGAGTAAGGCTGCTGCCGGTCAAGCTGCTGATAAACAAGGGGAGGTGGCATGAAAAGGCGTACGATTCTGGCTTTTACTCTGGATCATCCCGGCGTTCTGAACAAGATTTCCATGCTGATCCGCAAAAAGATGTACAACGTGGACACCCTGACCGTCTGTCGCTCGCGGATTCCCGGAGTCAGTCGCATGACCATCACCCTGGAAGAGAATGACGAGGCCAAGGTCATCCAGGTCATCAAACAGCTGGAAAAATTCACCGAGGTCATCTCGGCCCGGGAGCTGGATACCGATCACAGCTACTGGCGGGAGGTCGCCATTGTCAAACTTGAAATTGAAGCGTCTCATCTGGAGTCTTTTCACGGTCGCTACAATTTCGAGATTCTGGAACAGAAAAGCGAAGATATTCATATTCTCCAGGTGGCTGGCTCGACCCGGCGGATCGATGCCTTTCTGGAGGAGGTCGGCCAGGAACATGTGGTTGAAATCGCCCGCACCGGAGTGACCGCTATGGAAAAATAGCCGGCAGTTGCAAACCTGTCGGCGGCGTCCAGGGATGGGCCGTTTTGAAAACCTGCAGGGGGCAGTGTATGAAGAGACGCAGTCAACAGATCACCGGGCGACCCGGTCAGGCCGACTGGTATGAACGGACCGCGGCCCGCACCATGTTGCGGGCGGTCGGTTTCAGTGATGAGGACTTTACCAAACCCCTGGTGGCGGTGGCCGTGCCTCACACCAACGGCACGCCCTGCAATGACCATATCCGCGAACTGGGCGACCTGGTGCAGCAGGAGATCGAAGCGGCCGGTGGCAAAGCCATCATCTTCGGCACCCCGGTGGTGTCCGATGGGATCTCCATGGGCACGGAAGCGATGAAATATTCGCTGGTCAGCCGCGAGGTGATTGCCGATTCCATTGAGCTGATGACCGAAGGTTATCAGGTGGACGCGGTGGTCACCCTGTCCGGCTGCGACAAGACCATTCCGGCGGCGCTTGATGCCCATCGCCCGCAACGATCTGATCGGCCTGACTCTCTACGGCGGGAGCATTCTGCCCGGCCGCCACGCTGGTAAGGAGCTCAATATCGTCAGTTCCTTCGAGGGGATCGGCGCCCATGCCGCCGGCAAGATCGATGCCGAGGAACTCCGTCAGATTGAATGCCACGCCTGCCCGGGACCTGGCTCCTGCGGCGGTATGTACACCGCCAATACCATGGCCGCGGCCATTGAGGCCATGGGGATGAGCGTCCCCGGTTCGGCGGCCAACATGGCGGTGGATCGTGATAATCGCCTCTCTGCTGACAAGCGGGGGGATGTCAGGCGTAGCGTCCGGGCCCTGTTCGGCTTGCTCGAAAGGGGAGTGAGTGCGCGGCAGATCATGACCCGCCAGGCCTTTGAAAACGCCCTGACCCTGGTCTGGGCTCTGGGCGGTTCGACCAACGCCGTACTCCATCTGCTCGCCCT
The DNA here is from genome assembly GCA_963668145.2 of Geopsychrobacteraceae bacterium. Classification (GTDB taxonomy): domain Bacteria; phylum Desulfobacterota; class Desulfuromonadia; order Desulfuromonadales; family Geopsychrobacteraceae; genus Seleniibacterium. Next base: position 270,441 of record CAXXJU010000017.1, on the reverse strand, counting down.
GGCCCGCGAAGCCGGTATCGAGCTGACCCTGCGCGATATCAAAAACCTCACCGCCGCCGTTCCTCTGCTGGGAAATTTCAAGCCTTTCGGACGTTACCTGATGAACGATCTGCATGCCTTGGGCGGCGTCCAGCCGGTGCTGAAAATGCTTCAGAAGGCCGGTCTGCTGCATGCTGATTGTTTGACCGTAACCGGCCGGACCTTGGGCCAAAACCTGCAGGATGTGACCCCGCTGCCCGGTGGGCAGGATGTGGTTTATCCCATTTCCAGCCCCTATGCCGGAGCCGGCCGGCACATCCGAATTCTCCACGGCAATCTGGCTGCTGACGGCTGCGTGCTCAAGCAGAGCGGCAAAGACCTGACCACCATGCGCGGCCCGGCTCGGGTCTTTGAACGTGAAGAAGATGCCCTGCAGGCCATTTTGCAAGGGCGGATCAAGCCGGGCGACATCATTGTCATCCGTTATGAAGGGCCCCAGGGCGGTCCGGGGATGCGGGAAATGCTGTCGCCTTCAGCAGCCCTGATGGGAGCCGGCCTCGGCGACACTGTCGCCCTGCTCACCGACGGCCGGTTTTCCGGGGGTACTCATGGCATCATGATCGGTCATATGGCTCCGGAAGCCCAGGTGGGAGGAACCCTCGCCCTGGTTCGGGAGGGCGATCCCATCGAGATCAATCTGGAACACGACGAAGTCAATCTGCTGGTCGCCGAACAGGACCTGGCGGCCAGGCGCGCCGCCTGGCAAGGCGCCCCCTCCGCGCTACAACCGTGGGGTGCTGGCCAAATATGCCCGCCTGGTTTCCTCGGCAGCGACTGGAGCCGTGACCAGCTGAATTCTTTTCTTATCCCGGTTTTTCCGCTCCTTCCTGTATTTCTGAATGACAGTTTTTTCGTGGTGGTTTTGCCTCAGCAGCTAGAGAGGGAAAGCCACCTTTTTTATGAATTTTTCTTGAGGATATTCTTGGAATGGTATAATCTTAAAAAAAATAAATTTTGTTCCCTGTTTCGGCCTGCCCAGCTGAGGGTTATCCCGAATGGCGCTAGTTTAAGAGTCACTGCCAGCAAAACCGGGACTGTCCCCGCACGGGGGCTGTCCCAGGTCTTTGCGGTGCTAACCGCGACAGTTTCATGGCTCGCAAACTCTTGGGACAGCCCCCGATGACCCTGGGGACAGTCCCGAGTTTACTGCAAAGTTGCTTAAACGAGCGCCATTCAGGGTTATCCCTGGTTTCAGGCGGCGATGATGAGTGGACATGCACGATGGATTTTTCGATAGAGCGACTTCAGGGGCCAGGAGATGATGCTCGATAAGCCTTGTCGACTCAGGTTCTGGGTGACGTTGGCGCTTTTTGTGGTTGCCTTCGTGGCTATTTTCGCGAGTATTTTTTACTCTTGCCGGAGGATGGCCATCGCTGAAGCGGAAAAAAAACTGTCCGGGTTTCTGCTCAATTACAGTGCGACGCGCAACTTTGTTGAAGATGTCCAGAAGCAGGAAATTTATCGACTGAAAAACGAACAGCGGCTGTATCGGGAATATTTCTCACCCAAGTTGCTTTCTTCAACCTATATCACCCGCCATATCAACAATCTGCAGAATCAGAATCGTCAGAAGGCCGGTCTGGATCAGGTCTATTTCAAGTTTGCTTCCCGCAATCCGCGGAATCCGGTGAATCTTGCCAACGCTTTTGAATTAAAGTTGCTGGATGAGTTCAATCAGGGCTCGCGGACCGAATATAAAGCTATTGTTGAGCGTGGGACGGAGAAGACTCTCTATTATTCCGTCCCCATCGACCGCAATCGGGAAGCCTGCATGCGCTGTCATGGCGACCCTGCTGACGCACCCCTTGAGCTGGTTGTCGCCTACGGCAGCAGCGCCGGGTTCCATGAGCAACTGGGGGAGATCCGGGCACTGATGTCAGTTCATGTGCCAGTCGACCGGTTGCTGGCGGAAGCGAACCGGACCGCTGTCGTTCTGTCGGCCGTGGTGCTGCTGTTACTGGCCGGGGCCTTCTGGGGAGTGCAACTGCTGTTCGGTAAAGCAGAGGTCCAGCAGGCGATCGCCGAAGAGAAATCCTCTTATCTGAATTCCGTCCTGCAGTCCACCACGGATACGGCGATCATTGCCCTGGACAAGGACTGCAGTATCAAATATTTCAATCGGGCTGCGGAGCAGCTATGTTCCGTTTCGGCTGAAGAAGCCCTCAATCGAAGGCTTCCGGAACTGCCGTCCCTGGCCAGTGAAAAAGCCGGGGAGCTGTTGCGTAACGCCCTTGAGATCGTCAATGAACGCGGCGTCTATCGATTCCGGTTTACCCTGGGGGAACGCATTCTTGAAGCCCAGCTCTCGCAAATCCGGAGCTCGAAGGGGAACGGGGCCGGATTTCTTTTCCTGGGGCAGGACATCACCACCCACATCATGGAGCAGCGCGAGCGGGAGGCGATTAAGGCCCGCCTGCAAAAGGCTGAGAAAACGGAATCGATCGGTCTGTTGGCCGGCGGCGTCGCCCACGACCTGAACAACATTCTGTCCGGCATCATCAGTTACCCCGAACTGCTGCTGCTGCGTCTGCCCGAGGACAGCGAACTGCGCGCCCCGATTACCGCCATCCAGCAGTCCGGACAGCGTGCCGCTGCAGTGGTTGCCGACCTGCTGACCGTGGCTCGCGGCGTGGCCTGTCAGAAAGAAACCGCCGAACTCAACGCCCTGGCTCGTGATTATCTGGAGTCGCCGGAATTCGACAAACTGCGAACCTATCATCCGACGGTTCAGGCCGTGGTCGAATTGGCGGACCAGCCGTTGCATATTGTCTGTTCCCCGATTCATATCCGCAAATGCCTGATGAACCTGATCGGTAACGCTTTTGAGGCCAGCCCGGCGGAAGGAATCTGCCGCATTGTCAGCGGCTGGCGGCACTTTGACCTTGCCGCCGCCCGGAAGAATTATCTGAGCTCCGGGGACTATGCCTTTATCTGTATCAGTAACAAGGGCGAACCGATCCGCGAAAAAGATCTCAAGCACATCTTCGAGCCGTTCTATTCGACCAAAAAACTGGGCCGTAGCGGCACCGGGCTCGGCCTGTCCGTGGTCTATAACACGGTCAAGGACCATCAGGGCTCAGTCATTGTCGACAGCGGCCCGGAAGAAACCTCCTTTAGCATCTATTTTCCATTGACTTCGGCCAACCTGAAGACCACCGCAAGGGATATTTCTATGACGAGCTTGGAGGGCAACCGGGAGGTTATCCTGATTGTCGATGACGAACCGCAACTCCGTGATATTGCCGAAAAAATGGTCCTGGAACTGAACTACGGCGTGGTCACTGCGGCTTCCGGTGAGGAGGCCCTGCAGTACCTGCAGCGCAACAGCGTCGACCTGGTGCTGCTGGACATGCTCATGGCGCCGGGGATCAGCGGGCTGGCCACCTACCAGGCGCTGCTGAACATCCACCCGCAACAAAAGACCATTATTGTCAGCGGTTTCTCCGACAATGAGGAGATCAATCAGGCCCTCAGCCTGGGGGCCAATGGCTTTTTAAGCAAACCCTACTCTCTGGAGCAGCTGGGGCAAGCTCTTGTGCAGGTACTGCGAGCCTGATCCTTCCCTGCTCGCCGGTCAGCGCAGCGCGGCTATAGTGCGGCCAGCGCCTGGGCGATATCTTCTTTCAGGTCGGTCAGATCCTCCAGGCCGATATTGAGGCGAATCATCCAGCGGCCCTGATAGCGGGACAGCTCCGATTGGCCGAACCTGCCGGCAGTGACCAGGCTTTTGAAGCCGCCCCAGCTGTAGCCGATGCCGAACAACTGCAGCCTGTCCACGAAGCGGGCAACCGCCTGCTCGTCGTATTCCGCTTCCAAAACAAAAGAGAATATTCCTGATGAGCCGTTGAAGTCACGTTTCCAGAGCGCATGTTCGGGGTGGTCGGGCAGGGCCGGGTGGAGCACCGTTTCGATTCCGCGTTGCCCCTGCAGCCAGCTGGCGATGTCGCGGGCGGATCTTTCGTGCTGCTGCAGCCTGACCGGCAGGGTTTTTAACCCGCGCAAGGCCAGGTAGCAGGCGTCCTGGGGAGCAAATATCTCCAGGGCCCGGCACAGTTTCCGGAATTGTCCGGCGCACGGTTCCGTGACCGTGGCGGTGCCGAGCAGGACATCGCTGTGGCCGGAGATGTATTTGGTGACCGAGTGAATGGAGATATCAACCCTGTGTTGAAAGGGCTGGAAAAACAGCGGAGTCGCCCAGGTATTGTCGATAGCGGTGATAATCCCCTGACGGCGGGCCACCTCGGTGATGGCCGGGACATCCTGGATTTCAAAGGTGTTTGAGCCGGGCGATTCCAACAGGATCAGCCGGGTTTGCGGGGTGATGTAGGCTTCGATGTCCGCTCCGGCATTGGCTGGAAAATAACTGGTGGTGACTCCGAACCGGTGCAGCAGGGTGGCCGCAAAACGGCGCACCGGACCGTACACACTGTTGCAAACCAGCAGGTGATCGCCGCTGTTCAGGAAGGCCTGCAGGACGCTGGTAATGGCGAGCAGTCCGGAGGGGAAGGCTTTGGTTAGAAAGCCGCCTTCGAGCTCGGTCATGGCCTGCTCAAAGGCCTGTGAGGTCGGACTGCCGTCGGTGCCGTAAGTGAACCCATCATACTGACCCTGTCCGGCGGCACGCAGTTCGGCGTAGTTTTCGAACAATACCGTGGAGGCCTGATAGAGTGGGGGATTGATGGAATGATAACGGGGCAGGGAGTGGCTGTCGCCGCTGTAGCCGCCGTTGATGATCTCCGTTGCTGTTTTTTTCATCTGCAAAACCTTTTAGCATCGAGCCGATTGCGGGAAAATATGGGAGCAAGGGTAAACCTTACTGAAATACTGAAAAACATTCAAGAGGTTTGTTCTTTTGTCTGCTGTGGTTTTGCCGTGGGGATTCTTTGCGCCTGCTGTTCCGAATGGCACTAGGTTAAGAGTCGCTGGCAGCAAAACCGGGACTGTCCCCGCACGGGGGCTGTCCCAGGTCTTTGCGGTGCGAACCGCGACAGTTTCATGGCTCGCAAACTCTTGGGACAGCCCCCGATGACCCTGGGGACAGTCCCGAGTTTCCTGCAGAGTTGCTTCAACGAGCGTCATTCCCTGTTGTGCCGATATTCTCCTAGCGTCCTGAGTGGTTAGTTCTATAATCTAATTCTGGCCCTTTTTACTGCTGTCTACGTTCTGCCTTCTCGGCTTGGCTTTGGCCAGGCCTGCGGCGGCACGCCTTGGCAGCAGAAAAAATGACTCAGAATTTATACAAATAACTAACCGCACAGGACACTGGTAAAATCCAGCTTGACCTTTGCCGCTAATTATAATATCTGCATGAATGAACTTCAGCCAGCGGAACAGGACCACTGACTAAGGCTCGTCAGCGCGGCGTTTGGTGCCGCTGGAGGCAAGACAGCATGGCTTTGGGTGAACAGTTTGTCGATCTGTTGAAAGCGTTGATTCGGCAGCCCAGCGTGGTCGGTGCCGAGCATTCTTTTTTCCGGGTGCTGCAGCGCGAACTGGAGGAACGGGGCGCGCGGGTCTCCTGGTATGAAGGGGTGCTGGTGGCTCAAGGAAGTGAGCCCGATTCGGCCATGTTCTCAGCGCATATCGATCGCCACGGACTGATCTGCACCGGGCCGAATGAGTTTCAGTATGCGGCTTTTGTTGCTGGCCGGCGCTCCGATCTGCTCGGCAATTCCGTCTCTGAAAAACTGATGCTGAAAATCGTGGATCGCTTTCAAGGTGTTCCGGTGGTCGCCTACGAACCCTGGTCCGGGGCCTATCGTGGCGCGGGCACCATCACCAATGCCCATATTTGCGAATATCGGAATAACCTGATTTTTGAGGTGGCCGGGCTGGAATACCTGGTGGCCGGAACCCCGGTGGCGTTCAGTGATCGCCTGACCCTGCAGCAGGATGTCCTCTCCGCTCAGCTCGATAACGTGTTGACCGCCGCGCACCTGGTGCATCTGTACAGCCTCGGCTTTAAAGGGACGACTTTTTTCACCGCCCAGGAAGAATCGGGGAGCAGCTGGCGTTTTCTGCTGGAATGGTTCCGGCGCTTCAACGGCGCCACCAACCGCTTGATCGTGGTTGACACCAGCCCTTATCCGGATCGCTTCAGTGCCGATCAGCAGCAGGTGGTGCTGCGCAGAAAAGACGCCAACGCGCTGTTTGATGAGGCTACAACAGAACAGCTGGCGCAGTATTGCCGCACCCTGGGGATCTCCTACTCCTACAAGGATGCCTATATCGAGGAGCAGAACCGGCAGGCTGCGGCCAGCGGGCAGCAGATCATGTCCCTCGGCAGTACCGAACTGGGGCGGATTATCGCGGCCTCTCACGGTTTTGTTCAGGGCACCACCTTGCAGATTCCGACCTCGGCTTACCACACCATGCGTGAGTCTTCAACCATGTCCGCAAATCATGCCTTCAGCCAGCTGTTGTTGCATGCTGCTAAACAGACAGCACCCGCCAGCTCCTGAGTTAACCTGCCCCCTTGGGTTGAAAGTCCTTGATCCTATGCGCACCGTTTTAACTTCTGTCATGCTGCTGATGTGCAGCAACCTGTTTATGACCTTTGCCTGGTATGCACACCTCAAAGAATTAAACAACAAGCCTTGGCTTTTTGCCGCCCTGGCCAGCTGGGGCATTGCCCTGCTGGAGTATCTGCTGCAGGTGCCGGCCAACCGGATCGGCTACACGGTCTTGAATGTCGGCCAGCTGAAGATTCTCCAGGAGGTGATCACCCTGGCCGTGTTCGTGCCGTTTTCGGTGGTGTACCTGAAGGAACCGATCAAACTCGACTACCTGTGGGCCGGGTTGTGTATGCTCGGAGCGGTCTTCTTCATGTTCCGCAGCCGGTTTTTTTAAAGACCTGGAGAACGGTTTGGCGCCATCCCGATCAGCTGCGGTGTTTTTCTTCCAGCAGGGGAAGGATGAATTTTTCGAAGGTCACCGTCTGCTTTGCAGTGAGCAGACTGACGTCACCTTCGTTGTCGAGCAGGAAAGTGCCGACGCCGAGCACGGTTTTGGCCAGATAGCCGGTTCCTTCCACGGCTTTTTTGATCCGGTCCGGGCGATGGGTGATAAGCCAGTAGAGCCGGTTGAGGTCGATGTCCATATCATGTTCTCCACAATTGATGATGGCTGTATAGCGTTTCAATAAGAGCTGTTGCTAAGCCGCTCAGGGGTATCGGCAGGACCATGAGCAAAGTGTTGTTCCCCCTGCGCAGGCGTTGCAGGCGGGAGTGTAGCCGGGAGCGTCGCTTACGGCAAGCACCATTTGCCAGGCAGCCGGTCAGGATCTTCGCCAGGGGAACAGTCGTTTTTTCCAGCGGGCTCGGCGCAGCATCCTCTGCAAGGGGCCAATCTGCGCATTGACCTCATCCTCGCCGCAGGCGATGGCCTGTTTCCAGGTGGTGAAATCCGCCCAGTGCTTGATGCCGTTTCTCGGGGACAGCAGAAAATCAGCCGTTTTGATTTGTTCGTGATTCAACACGGTCCGGGCCAGGTAATCGGCTCGGGCGATGACATCGATGGCGTTGCGGGGCGGGTCGAAGGTGCGCAGATTGTCGCCGACATCCACGGCAATGACGAAGTCCGCCCCGAGCTCGCGAGCGGCCCGGATCGGCACGGTTTCGGCCCAGCCGCCGTCGATGAGCAGTTTGCCGTCATGTTCAACCGGGTTGAGGACTCCTGGCATGGCGCAGGACGCGGCAATCGCCGGACGCAACGGACCCCGATCAAGAACCACCGTTTGCCCTTGGATCAGATCGAGGGCAACGGCGGCGAAGGGGAGCCGGGTCTGTTCAATGTTTATATCCTCGACCAGGAATGAGTAACTTCTGGCGGCCGTTTTATCGCTGACCAGGGCGGTTTTGGTGATGGACAGGGCGTTGAAGACCCCGCGTCGGGCCAGACGCCCGATTTCAGCCAGAATCCCCTGGTTGTGAACATCGAGTTCCTTGAAAAAACTGAATCCCGACTCAGCGAACTCATCGCTGTTCACGTACGCTTCGAAGCGGGCTTTGATGGCCTCCACTTCGGGCTGATAGGCGTACATGGCGCCGATAATGGCTCCCATGCTGGTGCCGGTGACAATATCGATGGGGATGCCGTGTCTGCTGAGTCCTTCGAGAACCCCGATGTGCGAAAAGGCTCTTGCCGCGCCCCCTCCGAGGGCCACGCCGACCCGAAACCTTTTGATCATAGTACCCTCCTGTTCAACAGATGATGACCCTATTCTGCCCCCAAACAAACCTTCAGGCAAGCACAGTCCGCTGCCGGGCCTGTGTCCACCTTGGTTAACCCGTGCGTTTTTTGTCCAGCTTGCGACGGATGCGAATATTGAGCATTTCCACACCGACAGAGAAGGCCATAGCAAAGTAGATATAGCCTTTGGGAACATGAACATCGAAACCTTCCACGAACAACGTGACCCCGACCATAATCAGGAAGGACAGGGCGAGAATCTTGATGGTGGGGTGATTTTCGACAAATTCACCGATGGCAGCAGCGGCAAACAGCATCACGCCGACCGCGATAACGATGGCGATGGCCATCAACGAGATGTGGTCAGCCAGGCCGATGGCGGTAATGACCGAGTCGAGGGAAAAAACGATATCGAGCAAGGCGATCTGGATCAGGGTCCGCACCACCGTGGCCCTGAATGTCGGGGCGGCTTCATCTTGCCCGGCTCCTTCCATGGTCGCGTGAATTTCGTGGGTTGCTTTGGCGAGTAAAAACAGCCCGCCGCAAATCAGGATCAGGTCGCGGCCGGAGATGGCAAAATGGAACAGGCTGAACCACGGCTTGGTCAGGCGCATGACCAGGGTGATGGAAAACAGCAAGGCCAGCCGGGTCAGCATTGCCAGTCCCAGGCCAGCGCGGCGGGCGAAGGCGCGCTCGGCGGCCGGCAGTCGCCCGACCAGGATCGATATGAAGATGATATTATCGATGCCCAGGACAATCTCCAGCGCGGTCAGGGTGGCCAGTGCTATCCAGGCGGCGGGGGACAGTAACCATTCGAACATGGCGGCGACTCCGGTCAAAACAGGCTGAGGGGAAACTTCAACGAAAACATTCTAGTTTTCATCCGGAAACGGCCCTTTTCCGCTGTGGCGGCGGTAATCTGCAGGTTTTTTTGTGCGGCGTAAAGGACTACGCCTCCACGCAACCCCTTGATTTCCTTGCCACAACGAAAAATTTCTCGTTTCTAATCTGAAAACTCAGCCGTAGCCCTGCGGAGTTTCCGGATGGCGACATTCTAGCATTTCGGCAGGCAGGCCGCAGGGAGGGGATGGGGCAGTCGCCGCTGTGCAGCGACGACTGCCGGTCGAACACGAATAATCAGTCGGTGCGGCTGGTGATTTCGATCAGATGATAGCCGAACTGGGTTTTGACCGGGCCGAGCACTTTGCCGACTTCACCGGAAAAAACCACTTCGTCGAATTCCCTGACCATCTGGCCGGGGCCGAATTCGCCTAGGGCGCCGCCCTGTTTTCCGGACGGGCACTTGGAATGAACTTTGGCCACTTCGGCGAAATCCTCGCCACCTTCGATCAATTTTTTGAGCGTGTTGCAATCCGCTTCGCTGGGCACCAGAATGTGCCGGGCGCTTGCTTTTGCCATGATGAATCTCCTTGTTGGTGAAAACGATGAAAAGCACAGTATGGGGTGATCAACCATGATTTGTCCATGGTGAATAGATAAAATAGTCAACAATCGGTCAGCGCAGCCTGGCCGCGATAAAGGCCGTGGTCCAGGCGGCCTGGAAGTTGAAACCGCCGGTAATGCCGTCGATATCGAGGACTTCGCCGGCAAAGTAAAGATTCTTGCAGACCTTGCTCTGCATGCTGGCAATATCGATATCGTTCAGGCTGACCCCGCCGCAGGTGACGAACTCTTCCTTGAAGGAGGTCCGGCCGGCCACCTCATAGCAGTCGTTGGTGAGCAGATTGAGCAGCCGGTTCAGGTCTGTTTTGCCCAGCTCGGCGCATTTTTTATCGCTGCTGATGGCAGCCTTGTCCAGCAGATAGCGCCAGAGTCGCTCCGGTAGGGAGCAGGGATTGACATTGCTCAGCAGCTTTTTCGGCTGTTCGGCAATTGCTTCTCTGACCTGTTCCGCGACCCGCTCCTGATTGCGCTGCGCGGCCCAGTTGACTTGCAGGCGGCAGCGATAATTCTGTTCGCTCAGCCAGCGGGCACCAAAAGCGGACAGCTTGAGGATGGCGGGGCCGCTCATCCCCCAATGGGTGATCAGCAACGGACCCGCCGATTTGAACCCGCTTCCCTGCAGGGAGACCTGGACTTGCTCAACCACCACGCCCATCAGCGCGGTGATCGTTTCCCGGGGCATGCTGAAAGAGAACAACGAGGGGACCGGTGGGATGATGCTGTGCCCAGCCTGTTCCAGCCAGGTAAGGTCGGTGCGGCGTGGTGCACCGCCGGTGGCGACAATCACTTTGGCAAAGGTGGCGGGTTTTCTCTTATTGCCCCGAAAGTTCAGCTGCAGTTCTTCGCCCAGCGGTCTGATCCCGCTGACGGCACATTCCGTTTCAATACGGATCTGCAGGCGGGCGGCCTGCTCCAGGAAGCAGTCGATGATGGTCTGCGAATTTTGCGAGCGGGGAAAGACGCAGTTGTCCTCCTGGGTGACCAGGGCCAGGTTGCGGGCTTCGAACCAGCGCATCAAGGCATGGTTATCGAATTCCCGGAAGGCCTTTTTCAAGCTGTTCGCGCCACGGGGGTAGGCGGAACAGAGTTCCTTGAGGGTCCGGCAGGCATTGGTGACATTGCAGCGGCCACCTCCGGAAACCTTGACTTTGGACAATGGATTAGATGATTTTTCATAGATAACGACCTGGGCGGCCGGGTGATTTTCTTTGACGTTGAGCGCGGCAAAAAAGCCTGCCGCGCCACCGCCAATGATGGCAACCTTCACGGCAATCCTCGATTGATAAACTGAAGAATATTGACAAAATTTTAACGACTCGACACTATACCATTCTTTTGGGACCGGACTGATGAAATCATCTGCCGGTCGATGATGCCAGGTTAAAATGTTCCGGCCCGTGTTCGGGGCTGGCCATATCAGATTAGATGAAGGAGAACAACGATGAGTCATTGCCCCTGCGGAAGTGGCCAGGAGTTTGCGGTTTGCTGTGAACCGATAATCAGTGGAGAAAAGGCGGCGGAGACCGCTGAACAGTTGATGCGGGCTCGTTACACGGCCCACGATCAGGTTGCCGTGGATTTCCTGTTCAACAGTATCCACCCCGATCATCGCAAAGGATTCGATCATAACGGCACCAGGGACTGGGCGGCAAAGTCCGACTGGCTGGGCCTGGAGGTTGTGGACACTGAGGGCGGCGAGGCGAACGATACGGAAGGTGAGGTCGAGTTCATTGCCCGCTATCGCCTCAACGGCAGCACTCGCAGCTATCATGAGCGTGGTCATTTCAAGCGCCAGGATGGACAGTGGTTTTTTACCGACGGGGAGTTGGTCAAAGGGCAGCCCATCAAAGTGACCAAGATTGGCCGCAACGATCCCTGCCCCTGCGGGAGCGGCAAAAAATACAAGAAATGCTGCGGTTAACCGCCGGTTAAAAAATCCGTTTCAGGACATGTTCAGGCAAGGTCTGGGAAAAGAAGCTTTTCCCGACCTTGCCAACGCACCGGAACCGCAATCGGTCAGCGCTTTCTCTCAACCAGGGCAGGGCCTTCCCGACCTGGCTCAAGCCCACCCAGAATGATCCCTCCGGAAAAATCCTTACCAGCAACCAAATGTGCAGTAAAAAGGTTTTATACTTAGTTTTAATCCGGAAACGGCTTTTTCCCGCTGTAGCAGCGTCAATCTGCAGACTTACTTGTGCGGCGTAGCGGTGTACGCCTCCGCGCAAGCCCTTGATTTTCTTGCTACAACGGAAGACTGCTCGTTTCCAATCTGAAAACTTAAGTAGTTGCCATCCAGAGTTTCCGGATGGCAACTACTTAAGGAAAACCTTCCGGCAACCTCCGCAGTCTGCGGGGTGCCGCTCACCCACTGCAGGAGCAAACGATGATTAAAGTCAAAACCTTCGGGGAACCTCTGGAGCCGTTTCATGTGCGCAAGGAACTGGATGATCTTGATAAGCGGGTCAATGAATTTATTGTTGAAAACGGGGTGAAAAAGGTTCTCTCCGTCAGTGACAGCGCCACCCATGAGAACGGTTCGACCATTGGCCTGATCAGGGTGCTGGTGTATGAAGTCTGAATCCTGATTCCCGGGTTGACCAATGACGACCGCGCAGGGGACGGTTATGGGAAAAGCGTTGCTCAGCGGGCTGTTGAAAAACAGCCTGCCGAGCCCATGGATGGCCTTCTTCAACACTCCGCCAGGTTGCGCAGTTCTTGCAGGACTCTGACCATGGTCAGGCTGTTCTGCTTGGCATAGTCTAGCAAGTCTCGCTGCAGCTGCTTTTGTTGGGCGGGATCGGTGTTTGCTTGGCAGGCCAGATAGGCGCGTTGTGCCGCTCCGGCCTCGCTCAGAGATGCTGCGGGAGCGAGCTGATCGATCCCCAGGGCCGGGAGCACATCGCTGAGGGTTGCGGCGCTGCCCATGCGCCAGTCGTTAATCCAGCGGTTGCGGAATGGGGTCAGCAGATCCTGAAGGTTGGCCAGGCGTTGCTCAATGGCGGCGGTCAGCTCGGGATACCGGCCTGTCAGGGAGCCCAACAGGGCGTTGACCCGCGCCGGATGACAGGTCAGAACGCAGGCATTGGCGGGAATAGCGGCCAATAGTTCCCTGGCGAGTCGATAGCGTGGGTCGCGGCCGGGTTCGGCGAGGAAGCTGATCTGTTCCGGCGGGTCGTCCGGGGACAGTTGCCTGTGAATGGCGAACAGGAACGGTAGCGGCTGATAAGGGCGGGTGTCGGCAAATAACGGCAGTGCCGTGCTGACCCCGGTTAAATCAAGATAACAGAGCGGATAGCGGATATTGGCCAGAAACTCTTCGAGCCGCTGCTGATCGACATGCCGGGTGTGGTTGAGAAATGCTGTCACCTGCTGGCGTTGGCGGGGTTCGAGCTCCGCCAGGGGCAGCTCTGCAAAGCTGCTCAGGCCGCGTCGGTAAAAGGCGAATTTGTCCGCTGCGTCGCCGGGCAGATCAAAGACCGACGGGGTCGGGACCTGCCGCCAGCAATAGGGGATGAACTCGCATTGATAAGGATCGGTGCAGTGCGGCCCGATGGGAATGGCGGGCTCCCGATATTCCCCCAGGGTCTGCCGGCATTCGACCACGATTTCGGGCAGGCTCTGCTGCCGGGCCCTGACCTTGGCGGTGATCTCTTCGCTGTGAAAAAGTCTGCCGATCTCCAGTTCCTCGCCACGACAGTAGGAGCTGTCGAGGTGAATCAGAACCGCCTTGGAGATCTTAATCCGGCAACCGCTCAATACGTAATGCTGGACAGCGACATCGTCAAGATGAACGGGTTTGACAGCGCTGCTCATCTTGACTTCGTGAAGTTGCCAGGACTCACCATCACGGACCAGAATGTCGACCTTGATAAAGATGGCTGAAAAGGAGAAGGCCGCTTCGTAAATGACCTCGACATCGCTGGCCAACAGCTCTTTGGTTCGGGCCAACTGGGCCGGGATGGAGAGCCCTTCGAAGGGAACTTCGCGTCCGCCCGGATAGAGCTGGCGGGCGAGGATGCCGACCTCGGTGCCAGCGCTGAACAGAGCGTCCCGGGCCGGCTGCGGCGGCAGCTCGAAGGCGGGCGGATTCCTGGTCAGCCAGAGCGCCTTGCGGCATTGCAGGCCTTTGAGGATCAATGATTTACTCAGGCCGCTGCCATGGGAACGCGCCATCTGTACTCCTTCTATCAGGCTGTTGAAAAAGTTAAACCTTGGCCTTTTTCAAGTTCGGTGGAGAAAAGTGTGATTTTCTCCGTCTTACCAAATCAATGTCTTGGCCAGTCGGCATTGACTTGGATCGCCCATCCAAGGGTTCGGCAGGCTTTTTTCAACAGCCTACTTATTTGCCGGGTCGGGAAAACTCAGCTGCCGGATTGCTGTGCGGTGCCCCTCGGCCCTTGCCAGGGTGGTCCGCCGCTGAACTCGTCGAGGAGGAAATTGATTGCCGCAGTTACGCGCCGGGGCTGATTACGGCCGCTCGGGTAAACGATCCAGACCGGGGTCAGGGCCTGACTCCAGTCCGGGAGGATTTCTATGATCCGTCCCTTTAGCAAGGCCCGTTCGGCATAAAAACTGGCGGTGCGGACAATCCCGAGGCCGACTTCAGCGGCGTAAATCAGGGCCTGCCCGCTTTTGCTGTGCCAGCTGCCCTGAGGTTTGCAGGTGAATGTTTCCGTTCCTCGGGCCAATTGCCAGCGTTGGGCGGCTCCGCTCAGGCAATTGTGCCCGGCCAGCTGTTCCGGCCGGGTGATGATGCCATGTTGTTTGAGGTAGAACGGGCTGGCATAGAGCCCGTAACGAAAAGTCGTCAGTTTCCGGGCCAGCAGACTGGAATCGGGGAGCGGCCCCACACGAATGGCAAAATCGAACCCTTCCGCAACAATATCGACCAGTCGGCTGGACATGTCGAGTTCGAGGCTGACCTCCCGATTCTGGGCGGCAAAGCGGGCCAGCGTCGGGGCCAGGTACCATTCCCCGAGACCACCATCCACCAGGGTCACCCGGAGCTGTCCCTTGGGAGTTTCGCAAAAGTCCCGGACCCGATCTTCGGCTTCCTGCAGCTGAACGGCTACTTCGCGGGCGTAGCGGTAATAGATCCGCCCGGCCTCGGTCAGAGAAAGTTTGCGGGTTGTGCGTTGCAGCAGCCGAACACCGAGCCGGTCTTCGAGCTGGCTGACCCGTTGGCTGACATAGGCCTTGGACATTTCCAGGGCGTGCGCCGCAGCCGAGAAACTGCCCGTTTCAATGACCCGAACGAACTCCAACACCCCTTGCGTTTCTTTCATTGTTCATTCCTGTGAACAGTTCGTCCGCAAAACAGCCTCTAATACTCCTGTCTGATTGGTATTATCATGCATCGAATCGCTAATTCCAGAAAAAAGAGGAGTGAAAAATGGCAGAAACATTGCAATTCATCCAATTCGGATTAGGACCGATCGGCCTGCAGACCGTTGGCTATCTGCTCGAACGCAGCAACGTTGAACTGGAAGCGGCCATCGATATCGATGCCGTTAAAGTCGGCCAGGATGTCGGCATCCTGCTCGGACGCTCTGATCCCCTGGGGGTGAGGGTGTCTGACCGGACTGAAGAGGTGCTTGCCTCGACCGCAGCAGACGTGGTGGTGCTGGCAACCCTGTCCTCTTTTGCCGCCCTCGAAGAACAGATCATGCTCTGCCTGCAATACGGCAAAAATGTCATTTCCTCCTGTGAAGAGCTGGCTTTCCCCTGGACTGCAGATTCGCAGCGGGCGACCCGCATCGATGCCGCGGCCAGGGCGGCCGGGGTGACCGTGCTTGGCAGTGGGGTCAATCCCGGCTTTGCCATGGATGCGCTGCCGCTGTTGCTGAGCAGTGCCTGCCGGCGGGTCGACGCCATCCATATCGGCCGACATCAGGATGCGGCCTTGCGCAGGTTGCCGTTTCAGCAGAAGATCGGGGCCGGGCTGAGCCTGGAAACCTTTGCCCAACAGGTTGAGAACAAACGAATCCGCCATGTGGGTTTCCGGGAATCGGTGGGGATGATCGCCCATGCATTAGGTTGGCAACTGGAGCGGGTTAGCGAAGAGGTCAAACCGGCAGTGGCAGAGACCGATCTGGCCAGCCCGTTTCTGCAGGTCAAGAAAGGAGCTGCGGCCGGGGTGCTGCAGACGGCTACCGGTTATCTGGGGGATCAGCCGGTGATCACCCTGGAACTGCAGGCTTACCTGGGCCATCCGCGACCGCGGGATTTCGTGTCCATCAGCGGCGAGCCGCCCCTCCATTCCGAGGTTGTCGGCGGCTTTCATGGTGACATCGCGACCTGCGCCATGATCGCCAACACGGTGCCCCTGGTCCGCCGGGCCCCGGCGGGGTTGAGAACCATGCTCGATGTCGGCCTGCCGTCCTGGTTCCAGGGCTGGCGGGGGTAAGCTGTCTACCGGCAGGAGTTGTCAATCCGGGGGCAGGACAGCCTTGCGTCGTAACCGGCCAAGGCCCCTGCTGCAAGCACAGCAGGGGCCTTGGCTTTTACTCGTCGGCCGGGGCTGCCGGCTTGGGGCGGCTGGCGGCGTCGACCAGATAGAGGATCGAGCGATAGGGAATCTCGCTGTGCAGGGAAAGGCCGATTTCGCAGGTTTTACTGGTGGAGTACCCGGCTTCGCAGTCACAGACATGATCACGCAACCCTTCCAGGGCTGATTCGTTCAGCTCCGGGTAATTAAAGCCGCGATCGCCGGCAAAGCCGCAGCAGTAGATGTCGTCCGGAACGACCACTTCCTCGGCACAGACCTTGGCCAGTTCGACCAGTCGCTTATCCAGTCCCATTTTGCGGGCACTGCAGGTGATATGCAGGGCGACTTTTTCCGGCTGCGGGGTGAACTCGAGTTTATCCATGAGGAACTGCAGTACGAATTCAATGGGTTCGTAAAGTTTGAGCTCCTTGGCCAGGGTGTCGCGCATGCGGATCAAGCAGGGGCTGGTGTCGCAGAGCACCGGGAGTTCGCCGTTACGGGTCGCGCTCAGAAGAGCCCGGTTGAGCTCGGCGCTTTTCTGGTCGGCCTGCCGGTGGAAGCCTTTGCTCTCAAAAGCCTGGCCGCAGCAGAGGTTGTCAAGATTGGTGGGGTAGATAATCTGATAGCCGGCCTTTTTAAGTAGCGAGGCGGTTTTTTGCGGCAGCGCCATGCGCTCCGGTTCCTCCCTGGCAGGGCCACCCATGCTCCGGCTCGGGCAGGCCGGGAAGTACACGACCTGCAGGGGGTGGTCGGCTTTGACCACCTCGCGCCTGATCCGGGGCGTTCCTTTCGGCATCTCCCGGTTCCACAGGGGCAGTTTGTTGAAGGTCAGGGTGCGCGCGTTCTGGGCGGCTTTCTCCATGAACTCCGTGCCGACCAGCTGGTGGATTTTGTCGACTCCGGTCAGGGTTTTGTTGATGGCTGCGGCCGTGGTTTTAAAGTGGTCGCCGACCCAGTCGGCCATGCGATTGGCCAGATCGCCGTGGGCTTCTTCGCGCAATGCTTTGATCATTTTGCCGGTATCAATGCCGACCGGGCAGCGGGTGCTGCACATGCCGTCGGCGGCACAGGTGTCCTGGCCCGGATACTGATAGGCTTGGGTCAGTTTTTTAAGTTTGCCTTGCGGAATCTGGTTGAGGGCCTGGCGGGTCAGCTCGCGGCGGGCGACGATGCGCTGGCGTGGGGTGAAGGTCAGATTCTTCGACGGGCAGACCGGTTCGCAGAAACCGCATTCGATACATTTGTCGACCAACTCGTGAGTGGCCGGCAACGGTTTGAGGTTCTTCAGATGGGCTTCGGCATCCGCATTGAGGATAACGCCTGGATTGAGCAGCCCGGCCGGGTCGAGCAGGTGCTTGATCTCCTTCATCAGCCCGTAGGCGGCGGTGCCCCATTCCTTTTCCACAAACGGAGCCATGTTGCGGCCGGTGCCGTGTTCCGCTTTGAGGGATCCGTCGTATTTATCGACCACCAGGGCGACCACGTCGGTCATGAAATCGCGGTAGCGGATCACTTCGGTCTGGATGGAAAAGTCCTGGGTAAAGACGAAATGCAGGTTCCCTTCCAAGGCGTGACCGAAGATGATCGCCTCATTGTATTGGTATTTCTGGAACAGCTGCTGCAGATCGAGGGCGGCGGCAGCCAGATGCTCATGAGGGAAGGCGACATCTTCGATAATCACGGTGGTGCCGGTTTCCCGCACCGCCCCGACCGCGGGGAACAGCCCTTTACGGATCTTCCAGTAGGTTTCATATTCAGTCGGAATGTCGGTGAAGGCGATGGGTCTGACCGTGGGGATGGTTTGCAATGCGGCGCTGATCTCGCTGATCTGGGCCTTGAGCTTGGCCGCGGAGGTGGCCCTGGTTTCGACCAGCAGGGCGGTTGTGCCCGGGGGCAGTTCGGCCAGGTAGGCGGGCATGCCCGGTTCCTGTTCCACTGAAGCCAGCGCGGCGCGGTCCATCAGCTCGGCAGCCGCAACCGGCAACCCTGAACGCAGGATCGGGATGGCGCTGCAGGCAGTGGCAACATCGGCAAACAACATTAGCGCACTGGCCTTATGGGCATGTTCGACCACGGTTTTGTAGATCACTTCGGAGATAAAGGCGAGGGTGCCTTCCGAACCCACGATCAAATGTTGGAGGATATCAAAGGGGTCTTTGAAATCGACCAGGGCGTTGAGGCTGTAGCCGGTGGTGTTTTTGATCTTGAACTTGTAGCGAATCCGCTCGGCGAGCTGGTCGTCGGCCATGACCCGTTCGCGCAGGTCGAGCAGCCCCTGCAGAACCTCGGGATGACTGCGCTGGAAGGCCGCTTTGCTCTTATCGTCGGCGGTGTCGAGAATGGTTCCGTCGGCCAGCAGCAGGCGCAGGCTGGCCAGGGTCTGATAACTGTTCTGGGCCACCCCGCAGCACATGCCGCTGGCGTTATTGGCAAGGATGCCGCCGATTTTGGCGGTGTCGATGGAGGCCGGGTCCGGGCCGATTTTTTTACCGAACTCAGCCAGGTAGCGATTGGCGTGGGTGCCGATAATCCCGGGTTGCAGCTGGATCTTGCGGGCCTTGTCGAAGATGCGATAGCGCTGCCAGTTCTTTCCCAGGCAGATCAGGATGCTGTCGGTAATCGCCTGACCGGACAGGCTGGTTCCGGCGGCCCGGAAGGTGACCGGCAGGTTCCGCCGGGAAGCTTCCTGCAGGACCAGCCTGACCTCGCTCTCGTCGGCGACGGTGACGACGATTTTCGGGGTCAGCTGATAAAAGCTGGCATCGGTCCCGTAGGCGACCGTCAAGAGCGGGTCGGTGGTCAGGTTCTTGGCCGGTATCGTCTTCTTGATGGCATTGTAAAAATCCTGGTATTCGGCTGGCAGCACGACCTCCTCCTTTGCATAATGGATGAAATATCAGTCCCTGAACAGCCAGGGTGCTTCCTGGCGGTGACGGGTTTCATAAGACCTGATCCGGTCAACGTTGGCCAGGGTCAGGGCGATATCGTCGAGGCCGTTTTGCAGGCAATGTTTGCGGAACGGATCGAGCTCGAAGTTGTAAACCGTCCCTTCCGGGGTGACCACTTCCTGCCGGTCCAGGTTGACGGTGAGCTGATAGCCGCTGGTGGCTTTGACCGCACTGAACAGTTGGGCGACCTGGGCAGGGGCCAGGACCACGGGTAGAATACCGTTTTTGAAACAGTTGTTGTAGAAAATATCGGCAAAGCTGGGGGCAATGATGGCTTTGAAACCAAAATCAAGGAGCGCCCAGGGGGCATGCTCACGCGAGGAGCCGCAGCCGAAGTTGTCTTGGGCGAGCAGGATCCGTGCGCCCTGGTAACGGGGCTGGTTGAGGACGAAATCCGGGTTGCGCGGCCGATCGCTGCAATCCATGCCCGGCTCGCCGTGATCCAGGTAGCGCCATTCGTCGAACAGATAGGGGCCAAATCCGGTCCGTTTGATTGATTTGAGGAACTGCTTGGGAATAATTGCATCGGTATCGACATTGGCGCGCTCAAGGGGCGCAACCAAGGCGGTTAAGGTGGTGAATTTTTCCATTATCTGACCTCCAGCTGACGGACATCGATGAAGTGGCCGACCACGGCTGCAGCCGCGGCCATGGCCGGGCTGACCAGATGGGTCCGGCCTCCCTGGCCCTGTCGCCCTTCAAAATTGCGGTTGGATGTCGAGGCGCAACGTTCGCCGGGGGAGAGGCGGTCGTTGTTCATGGCCAGGCACATGGAGCAGCCCGGTTCACGCCATTCAAAGCCGGCCTCGATGAAGATTTTGTCCAGCCCCTCCTGTTCAGCCTGCTGGCGGACCAGTCCCGAGCCAGGGACGATCAGGGCCTGTTTGATATTGGCCGCAACCTTGCGTCCTTTGACGACGCTGGCGACGGCCCGCAGGTCTTCGATGCGGCCGTTGGTACAGGAGCCGATAAAAACCTTGTCGGGCTGGATCTCGGTCATCGGTGTGCCGGGAGCCAGACCCATGTAATGGAGCGCATTCTCGATGGCGCCGCGTTTGGTGGGGTCGGTTTCCGCGGTTGGGTCGGGAACTTTGCCGTCGATGGTGACCACCATCTCGGGGGAGGTTCCCCAGGTCACCTGGGGCAGCAGGTCGCGGGCGTCGATGCGGACGGTTTTGTCGAACTGCGCACCGGGGTCGCTGCGCAGCAGCTTCCAGGCGGCGACCGCCTGGTCCCAAAGTTCGCCGCTCGGGGCGAAGGGGCGGCCTTTAATGTAGTCGATGGTGGTCTGGTCGACGCCGATGATCCCGGCCCTGGCGCCGGCTTCGATGGCCATGTTGCAGACCGTCATGCGGCCTTCCATGGACAGCTTGCGGATGGCGCTGCCGCCGAACTCGATGGTGTAGCCGGTGCCGCCGGCGGTGCCGATGCGACCGATGATAGCCAGGACGATGTCCTTGGCGGTCAGGCCCGGCGGCAATTCGCCGTCAACTTCGATGAACATGCTTTTGGATTTTTTCTGAATCAGGCACTGGGTGGCGAGCACATGCTCCACCTCGGAGGTACCGATACCAAAGGCCAGGGCACCAAACGCGCCATGGGTGGCGGTGTGTGAATCGCCGCAGACAATGGTCATCCCCGGCAGGGTGGCCCCCTGTTCGGGACCGATGACATGGACAATCCCCTGGCGCGGGTCGTCCATTTTGAACAGGGTGATGCCGAACTCGGCGCAATTGCTCTCCAGGGTTTCCACCTGCAGGCGGGACACCGAATCGCTGATGCCGGCGGCGCGGTTGTCGGTTGGTACATTGTGGTCCGGGACCGCCAGGTTGGCGTCGATCCGCCAGGGTTTGCGGCCGGCCAAACGCAGCCCCTCGAAGGCTTGCGGGGAAGTGACTTCATGGAGCAGCTGCCGATCGATATAGAGCAGGCAGGTGCCGTTGTCATCTTCATTCACGACATGGCTGCTCCAGAGTTTGTCATAAAGCGTCTGTTTCATTGAACACTCCTAAAATGCAGTTTTTATATCCTTTCCAGTCTAAATGATCTTCCTGTTTCTGGGTAGCCATGAAGCAAAAATACTTGCCGGCAGGCAGGAAAAAATGATGATAGCTTGCCTTTGCGAGGCTCTTTTGCTAAAAGGAAACGTTCAACTCAAATAGATTGTAAATGATCAAGGAGATAATTGCATATGGGACTTATGACAGGGAAGAAAGGCATTATTTTCGGAGTGGCCAACGATAAGAGCATCGCCTGGGGCATTGCTCAGCAACTCCGTGAAGCCGGGGCGGAACTCGCTTTCACTTATCTGAACGAAGCGCTGGAAAAAGAGTCCGACCTTTGGCTGAAAGTCTGGATGCCGAAATAATCCTGCCGTGCGATGTGCAGAACGAAGAGGAAATGGTCGCGGTTTTCTCCGAGCTGGAAAAACAGTGGGGGAAAATCGATTTTGTCGTTCATGCTATTGCGTTTGCCAACCGTGAGGACCTTAAGCATCCCTTCAGTCAGACGAGCCGCGAAGGGTTCCGCATTGCCCTCGATATCAGTGCCTATTCCCTCGTCTCCATGACCCGCTGCGCGCTGCCGGTGCTGAAGCCGGGCGGCAGTATCGTCACCCTGACCTACCTTGGTTCGGTACGGGCCGTTCCCCAGTATAATGTCATGGGGGTTGCCAAGGCCGCCCTGGAGTCTTCGGTCCGTTACCTGGCCGCGGAGCTGGGCGAAAGTGGGATCCGCGTCAATGCCGTT
Organism: Geopsychrobacteraceae bacterium; assembly: GCA_963668145.2. GTDB lineage: Bacteria > Desulfobacterota > Desulfuromonadia > Desulfuromonadales > Geopsychrobacteraceae > Seleniibacterium. The sequence goes on along the minus strand of CAXXJU010000017.1, from coordinate 248,565 downwards.
TCGGCCGGTCCGATCAAGACCCTGGCCGCTTCCGGGATTGCCAGCTTCAAAGAAAAGTTGCGGGTCGCTGAAGAACGCGCGCCGCTGAAACGCCTGGTGACCCAGGATGATGTCGGCAAGGCGACCCTTTACCTGCTCTCCGACCTGGCCTCCGGGGTCACCGGGGAAATTCATTATGTGGACGGAGGCTTCAACTTTGCTGCCGGTTAACTTCCAGCCGCTGGGTTACGAATTGCGGGTCGGATCGTCCGTCCGCGTCCTCTGGCGGGAACACATGACTCTGCTCAATCATGAAAGGCCCCATGCGGGGCCTTTCCTATTGCATGGATCGGCACGATGATCGAAGGCAAAACAACCGGGCTGAAAGCCAGCCAGATTCAGGCTCTGGAGCGGATCTACCGGCGCAAAATTTCCGCTGACGAGCTGATTACCAGCGAACTCGCTCGCTATCTCTGCGAGCTTTCTTTTGAGATTCAACGTCAGGTCGGGGTGGTCATCGACCGCTCCGGGACTATTCAATATGTCATTGTCGGCGACGATCGAGAGATCGTCATTCCGGATCTCTCCCGGTTCAGTCTCGGCCGCAGCGGCCTGCGCGGCCTACGCTGCGTGCATACCCACCTGAAGCAGGAGCCCTTAAGCCGCGACGATCTGACCGACCTTGAACTGCTGCGGCTGGACAGTATGGCCGCCATCGGGGTGCGTGATGACGGTCTGCCCGGCAACTTTGAATACGCTCACCTGCTGCCGACCAAGGAAAAAGCTCAGCTTGAAACCGTCACCCTGCGTGATTTTTATCGTCTCGATCTTGATTTCGGTGCATTTATCCAGGCCCTCGATCAAGAGATGGAGCGCCTCGCCGACGAGACCGTGGTCCTCGATGACGGGCGCGAACGAGCGCTGCTGATTTCGGTCGGGCAGGGCTCCCGGCGCCAGGTCGAAGATTCCCTCGACGAGCTGGAAGAACTGGCGCGCACCGCCGATCTGGCGGTCATCGACCGGATGATTCAGCGGCCGCGGCAAATCAACCCGCGCTTTCTGGTCGGCGAAGGGAAATTGCGCGAGATTGTTATCAGCGCCCTGCAGCAGCGGGCCACCCTGCTGGTCTTCGACCAGGAGCTGACCCCGACGCAGATCCGTTCCATCTCGACCATCACCGAGATGAAGGTTATCGACCGCAGCCAGCTGATCCTCGACATCTTTGCCCGCAGGGCCCAGTCACGGGACGGCAAGGTCCAAGTGGAACTGGCCCAGCTCAAATATATTCTGCCCCGGCTGCGCGGCAAGGGGACGGCCATGTCCCGGTTGATGGGTGGCATCGGCGGTCGCGGGCCCGGGGAAACCAAGCTGGAAATCGATCAGCGGCGCACCCGGGACAAGATCCGCCGGCTGGAAAAACAGCTCGATTCCCTTGGCCGGGGGCGGATGCAGCGGCGCCAGAAACGGATTCGCGCCGGGGTTCCCATTGTCTCCATCGTCGGCTATACCAATGCCGGCAAGTCGACCCTGCTCAACGCCCTGACCCAGAGTGAGGTGCTGACCGAAGACCTGCTTTTTGCGACTCTGGATACGGCCACCCGGCGGCTCCGGTTTCCCATGGATCGGGAGGTGATCATCACTGACACGGTCGGTTTTATCCGCGATCTGCCGCCGAGTCTGCTCGGGGCCTTCAAGGCGACCCTTGAAGAACTGGAGGATGCCGATCTGCTGCTGCATCTGGTCGACCTGTCCAACCCGCGCTTCGATGAACAGATCATCGCAGTCGACAAAATTCTTGATGAACTGGAACTCGGGCGCAGGCAGCGCCTGCTGGTCTTTAATAAAATCGACAAGGTGCCGCCGGAGGATTTGCCACATCTCTGCCGGCGTTATCAAGCGGTTGCCGTATCCGCCCATGACCGCAAAACTTTTTCCGCTCTGCTGGAAGAGATGCAGCGCCGTTTCTGGCCGGAAGAGGACCTTCTGACCGGTGCCAGCTGCAAACTTGACATAAATTGAACTTTTCGCTAGTCTGCGAACACTTGCAATTTTAAATTTTATTAATAATGACGACCCGGAGGTCGTGAATGCTCAAGTTTTCTACCGCTATTTCGGTACTGATGCTCTTTCTGTTTGGTTGCCAACCGATGGTTCATCAGTCAGCCCTCTCTCCAGAGAGCCCGGCTGTCCGGCCCGCTACGCCAGTGCACAGCCAGGCCGACGGAACCTCCCCGGAGCCCGCAACGGAGTCCGCAGCCGTTTCCGCGTTAGTTATCCCTGACTTTGTGCTGCCTTCTGCGCCAAGCCTACCGGAGGCGGTTGACGACTATCTGAGCGAAGAAGCACCCCTGCCGTACAACGGTGATTTTCCGCTCAGTCATCATGAGCGGGTCGATAAACTGATCGCCCGTTATACCGGACCGCAGAAAAAGACCTTCAGTCGTTGGCTTGAGCGGGCGGGGCGCTACATCCCCAAAATACAGATGGTCTTTGCCAGCGAAGGGATCCCACTGGATCTCTCTTATCTGGCCATGATCGAATCGGGGTTCAATGTCCGGGCTTACAGCTGGGCCAATGCCGCCGGACCTTGGCAGTTCATCGAAAGTACCGGACGGCTGTACGGGTTGCAGAATGACTGGTGGCAGGACGGTCGCCTTGATCTGGAAAAGTCGACCCGCGCTGCCGCCCAGCATCTCAAATATCTGCATGACCGGTTTGACGGCAACTGGTATCTGGCGGTTGCCGCTTACAATGCCGGCGGAGGCAAGGTCCGCCAGGCGATCAGGGCCAGTCAGAGCAAGGATTTCTGGACCCTGGTGGATGGCAACGTCCTGCGCGAGGAGACCAAGAACTATCTGCCCAAACTGCTCGCCACCCTGGAGATTGTCAAAGACCTTGATGAGTACGGCTTCAGTGATCTCGATTTCGATGAGCCCCTCGCCTATGAAACCATTACCCTGGCGTCGAGCACCGACTTGGACATCATCGCCGGTTTCGCCGGGGTCAGCTACGAGGAACTCAAAGAGCTGAACCCGGAACTCAAGCGCTGGTGTACCCCGCCGGGAGTCAAGAACTATCAGCTGCATGTTCCCTTTGGCAGCGCTCGACAGATCAGCGCCCTGTATGCCGAGTTGCCACCCGATCAGCGTGCCCACTATCATCGTCATCAGATCAAGGCCGGCGATACCCTGCGGGCCCTGGCCCGGGAATACCATATCCAAGTCGACGATATCATCGCTCTGAACAATATCAAAAATCCCCGCGCGATTCAGATCGGCACAAACCTGATTCTTCCGCTTAAGGAAGGCTATACCAGACTGCCCATCAATGAGTTGGCCGACTCCTATGTTCGCAGCCGCAGGAAAACCTACCATGTGCGTTCCGGGGACAGCCTTTGGTCCATTGCCCGGCGCTTCTCCGTGACCGAAAAAGAACTGCGGGTCTGGAACAAGCTCGGCTGGAGCAATATGCTCAAGCCCGGCCAGCTTCTGGCCGTCTCCAAACCGGGCGCGGTCCGTATCGCCCAGCAGTCCCGCACCACCCGCAAAGGGTCAATCCGTAAACTGGTCTATAAAGTCATGCCCGGCGACACCCTGTGGGGCATCAGCCGCCAGTTTGATGTTGATACCGAACAGATCATGCGCTGGAATGAGCTGTCCAAAGAGCACGTGCTGCAGCCCGGGCAAAAGTTGACGCTGATGGTTGCTTCCAGTCGTCAGGGGTAAGATCGACTTGCGGCGTATCTTTGCCTTTCGATTGTTTTGACATTTTGAGCACAGATTGTTAAAGTTCAGCGCCGTCCGCGTCTTCGGGACGGCGCGTCTGTTGACACTCTGTTAAAAAGGATCGGTGCCATGCTCAATGTAATCATTTCGTTTGCCTGCTCAGTGTTGACCTCGGCCCTTATGCTGAGATTTGTCACCCAAAATACCTGGCTTGCGGCAGGAGCTTCTCTGCTGGTGTTTCTCGGCGTATTTTTGCTCATCGCCAGGACCGTGATGAAAAAAGTCGGTGCCGTGATGCAGGTTGCCCAGCGCGATGTCATGGCCAACCGCAGTGATAAGGCGATCAGGGAATTGAACGCGGCCATGAAATACGGCCCCTGGCAATTTTATGTGAAACAGCAGGTTTATTCCCAGATCGGCAGCATTCACTATATCAAGCGCGAGTTCAATGAAGCGATCCCCTTCCTGCAGAAGGGTTTTGTCCGTAACTGGATGAGCATGTCGATGCTGGCGATCAGCTATATGAAAAAAAACAAGCCGGCGAAGATGAAAGACACGTTTGAACAGGCCGTGACCGGCAGTCGGAAGGAGCCGATGGTTTATGCCCTCTACGCGTTTTGCCTGGAGCGGATCGGCGAACATTCGAAAGCCATGGAAATTCTTACCAAAGGGATTTCCAAAACCGGCGGTGATGAGCGTCTCAAGGAAAACCTGGCGCTGCTCGAAGCCGGCAAACGGATGAAGATGAAAGGCTTCGGCGATATGTGGTACCAGTTCCATCTGGAAAAGCAGGGCGCCATCATCAAGAAACAGACCAAAGCCATGACCGGTCGCCGCAAGCAGATGATTCGGTAAAGGGCATGGCACGGAAAAAGAGCGAGAAAAATGTTCGTAAAAAAGACTTTATCTGCAACCCCTTCAGCCATCTGAAGGGGTTTTCTGTTCCTGTGAGCGAGACTTCGAAAGCTTTGGAAAAGCCTGCTCCGGATCCGCCGGCGGCGGAAGACGGCTGCTCCTTTGAGCAGGAAATGGCCCAGCTCGGAGTAAAACCGCTGAACCCTGAGGCCGCTGCTGCCCATGGCGCGAACCCTGTCGAAGGAGTTGAAGAAACTGCCGGCGAATCCGCGGAGCTCACCGAAGAGGAGCTGTTCCTGGCCGAAATGAGCCAGCTGCAGGTCCGCTTTGAAGACAGCTTCGTCGATGCAGAGGATGAACCGGCAGTGGCTTCTTCCCGCCGGCTCAAGCAGCTGAAACAGGGCAAAATAGTGCCGGACGCCACCCTTGACCTGCATGGGCTGACCCGCCCTGAGGTTGCTCCTAAGCTCGACCGTTTTCTGCACAATGCCCGTCATCATCATTGGCAGACGCTGCTGGTGATTACCGGCAAAGGCCTGCACTCGGAGGGTGGGGAGGCCGTGCTGCGCCAGGAAACAGAGCGTTACCTGACCGGGCCGGGCCGGGCCGAGGTTGCCGAATGGCATCAATCTCCCGCCCGGTATGGCGGGGCAGGGGCGCTAGTTCTGTTTCTGAAAAAACAGGCGCCTGCCTGACGTTGCCGAACAAATTCCTGTCCCAGCGGCCTTGGCCGATATTTTTTCATCTTCTTGTCAACCGATCCTGAGCTGCTGCGTTGAATGAGCTAAAGAAGGCAACATTCACTCAACAGACCGAAAGGAGAGGAAGATGAAAAGTGTTCTGAAGATGACCCCGCTGATCTGGATGGTGGCCCTGCTGTTTGTGCTGAGCCCGTTTACCCTGGACCTGTCAACCGGCACGCTGGCGGTCAAAGCGGCCTTCGCCAAAGGCGGTAACGGCGGCGGTGGAAATGGTGGTGGCGGTGACGGTGGTGGCAGTGGCGGTGGAAACGGCGGCGGCTCCGGCGACGGTGAGTGTGACGGTTCCGGGTCCGGTTCCGCAGGGTCTGCAGGGTCTGCAGGTCAGGCCGGTTCCATGGAGCAGGCCGGAAGCATGGGCAGTATGGGACAAAACGCCAGCCAGGTGCAAAGCAAGCAGCAGACCCAACAGCAAAATACCTATCAGCACAGCTATCGCCATCAGTCTCGGGTCAATCAGCTGAACAATCAGGACACGGTTGTTGATGAACCGGCGACCACCGAGACCGGTGTCGAGGAGACAGGGGCGGACACCACGGTCAGTGCCTTATGAGGTCCTCCGCTTGACGGCTTTGCCGGGTAACTGATCAGCTCACAAGTTCGAGCCGCAGGATGTTTTCATCCTGCGGCTTTTTTTGTTTGTGTGCCCGACGGGAAGTGGGCTGCAAACATCCAGCTGCGGTTCCGAGCGTTGTCCCTGTGGAGCGTCCCTTCTTCTCGGGATGGCTGCTCGGGTAGCCTTGTCGGGCCCACTTTGGCGGTCAGAGTGTCTTCACTCAGGCCTTGGCAAAGACTGCCCGCGCTTAAATTTCTCCCAGGCGGGGAACATGGGTTCAGCAGGGATGGATTTGGGTAAATTTATCGAGATTTAAAGGCTGTGTTTGTTGACTGTTGTGCTGTATTAAATTATATTCCAAAGGCATGTTTATTGTGAGATTGGTGATTCAGCATAATTTTGCGTAAAAAGCCGAAACCAACAGGAGATACCGCTATGGCTCAGATTTTTGCAGATAACTCACTGTCCATTGGGAGGACCCCTTTGGTTCGTTTGAACCGGGTGATTGCTCCCGGGGGAGCCGAAGTTTTTGGCAAGGTTGAAGGTCGAAATCCCGCCTATTCCGTCAAGTGTCGGATTGGCGCGGCGATGATCTGGGATGCTCTGGAAAATGGAACTTTGAAGCCGGGGATGGAGATTATCGAACCGACCAGCGGCAACACCGGTATTGCGCTGGCTTTTGTGGCCGCGGCCAAGGGGATTCCCATCACCCTGACCATGCCCGAGACGATGAGTCTCGAGCGCCGGAAAGTCCTCAAGGCGCTCGGTGCAAATCTGCTTCTGACTCCTAGCAGCAAAGGAATGTCCGGGGCGGTTAACGAAGCCGAAAGACTTGCCGAAGAAGACCCTGATCGCTATGTCCTGCTGCATCAGTTCAAAAATCCGGCCAATCCGGCGATCCATGAAAAGACCACCGGCCCGGAAATCTGGCAGGATACCGATGGCCAGGTCGATGTTGTCATTGCCGGGGTAGGGACCGGCGGGACCATCAGCGGTATTTCTCGCTACCTCAAAAAGACCTGTGGCAAGAATATTGTCTCCGTTGCCGTCGAACCTGCGGACAGCCCGGTGATCAGCCAACACCTGGCCGGGGAGATGCTGCAGCCCGGGCCGCACAAAATTCAGGGGATCGGTGCTGGATTCATTCCCGACACCCTGGCCCTCGATCTGATCGATCGGATTGAAACGGTCAGCAATGAAGAAGCGTATGAATATGCCCGGCGTCTGACCAAGGAGGAGGGGATGCTCTCCGGCATTTCCTGTGGTGCGGCGACTGCGGTTGCAGCACGGCTCTCCGCGTTGCCGGAATTTGCCGGCAAGAAAATTGTGGTTATCCTGCCGGATTCCGGTGAACGCTACTTAAGCAGCGATCTCTTTACCGACTCAGCGTTATAAAAAAGTCCTTCTGCCCGCAGTCGGGCGGTTGAAAATATTCAGCTGCCCGACTGATCTATGCTAAGCTTTCAGTCTGTCTGCTTAAGCCCTGAACAATCTCAACCGTAGCAGTGAATGGAACAGATGTATGCTGGAATCTTTACCGGAAAATCGAACCGGCGCGGATGGACCTGACGCCGGTCTGGCCGATTTGCTGAACCGTGCCCTGACCTGTCTGGACAGTCTCGGCGATGACTATACGGATTATCGTGCCGGCCTTGAAGAGCTGCGGCAGCGGTTGTCTTCGGGGCGGTTTCGACTGGCGGTGCTGGGCCAATTCAAGCGGGGTAAGAGTACTCTGCTCAATGCTTTGCTCGGCGAGAACCTGTTGCCTACGGATATCCTGCCGGTAACAGCCATCCCGACCTATATCCTGCCGGGGGACCGCCTGGAAGCCGAGGTTTTTTTCGAAGCGGAAGAGCGTTCACCGATCCGCTTTGTTCCGTCTGCAGAACGATCGTTAGCCGATTTTTTGAGCGAATATGTCACTGAGGCCGGGAATCCGAACAACCGGCTGCAGGTCGATCGGGTCGAAATCAACCATCCTGCGCCGCTATTGCAGCAGGGGGTCGTGCTCATCGATACCCCGGGGATCGGTTCGACGCATCGGCATAATACCGAAGTGGCCTACCGGATTCTGCCGCAATGCGACGCGGCCCTGTTCCTGGTCTCCCCGGACCCGCCCATTACCGCAGCTGAACTTGAATATCTCAAGGACATTCATCAAAGCCTGCCGCGGACCTTTTTTCTGCTCAACAAAGTCGATTTTCTGGATGAGCAGGAGCGGCTGGCCTCGTTGCAGTTTCTGTCCGAACAATTGTGTCCCATCTGCCAGGGAGTTCCGCAAATCCTTGATATTTCGGCGCGGAAAGGCCTGAAGGCGCGTTTGGACGAAGACCCCGAGGGGTGGAAGAAAAGCGGAATGCGGCGGGTGGAAAAGAGCTTGGTCGAATTCTTCGCCCATGAGAAAAAACAGGTTTTTTGCGAGTCTCTGCAGCGCCGGGTGCATGATCAATTGCATAATCTGCACCTGCAACTGCAGCTTTCCCTCAGCGCCCTGCTGCTGCCGGAAACGGAGCTGAAAGATAAAATAGCGCAATTTCGTCAATCTCTGCCGGCCATTGAGCGGGAAAAGCAGGCCGCCGAAGATATCCTCTCCGGAGATCATGATCGGATCGTGACCCGCCTTAATGAGGAAGTTGCCCAGATCCGGGCGCGCGCACGGGATGCGATCCAGGCGCGATTGGAGAGCCAGTTCCTGACCCTGGCCGACACCGAAGAACTGGAGCGGGTCTGCAGGGATATCTTAAAGGACGAGATTCCGGTTTTTTTTGCGCCGGAAATGCGCAAGGTGGGGCAGACCATTCAGCAGGAGGCTATCCAGCTGCTGACCCTCCATCAGCGGCGTTGCGACGAGCTGATCGAGAAAGTACGTCAGCTTGCCGCCGAGTTGTTTGCTATCCCCTATCAGGCTCCGGCTGCCCGGCAGTCCTATCTCTCCTATGAGACGCCAAGCTGGAGCAGTCAGCTGTTTATTTCGGATATGGACCCGATCGGGCAGAAGCTTTCCCGTAAATTTCTGACTCGTAAGTACCGTCATCGTAAAACTGTCAAGCGCTTGCGCGAAGAGGGCACCAGGCTGCTCGGCCTCAACGTCGAGCAGATCAGCTGGACTTTGCGACGCGGCATTGACGAGAGCTTTCGCAAATATCAGGCCGAATTAGGGGAGCAGCTCGACAAGACGATCAGCGCCACCCGCGAGGCCATGGAGATCGCTCTGAATAAGAATGAATCTTTGGCTTCCATTAATGCCGCCCGGGAGATCCGTTTGAGTAAAGCCATCAAAACCCTGGGTGAACTATTGCCAGCCGTAGGGAAGGAATCCTGCTGATTTGTCAGGCTGCTGGCCGACACGGTTAGTCATTATGCAGGGCTGGGGAGGGGGCAGTGCTGTTTGGTTTGGCAGGCCGCTCGCTGTTGGCTGGAATGAGGTCGCTCAGCCGGCCGCGCATTGGTTGTTTCAGGGCGGTTTGCCGCTGGTCCGTTACAGGTGTTCCGGAACCGGTGCGGGCCGCCGGTTTACAGGTCTGACATGGATTCACGATCCTTCAACAATTCCATCTCCCGATAAATGACTGTCTCCAGCTCCTTGATCAGATTTTTGATCTCTTTTTCATTGACTGATTCAGTAAATCCCATGCCGATCAGCATGTCACAAAGATTTCTCAGCCGCACAATACTGTCTTTCATATCATCCTCGCATTCTTCAAGGTGTTCATTTCAAAACCAACTCTTTTAGAAAAGACTAGCATATTTCCAGGCGATTGGTTGTGGCAGGGCCTGTCGGTGGCTGCGGCATTGCGGGAAAAGGCCGATAAAACGACTTCTTGCAAGGGGATAGGGCAGCAGCGGAGGAGGGATCTTCGGTTAACAGAAAAGCCGGATCAATGTGATCCGGCTTTGGTTTGGTGATTATTCGGTGACGGGTTTTACATCCGCTTCGGCAGCCGCCTTTTTGCGTGGGGCACGCCGCGGGGCCCGTTTGGGCTTGCTGTCCTCATTTACAACGGCTTCGCCTGGGGCCGAGCCGCTCCCCTCCGGATCAGCTGTGGTCGTGGCTTTTTTCCTGGTTCTCCGCGGCGTCTTTTTCTCTGCGTCCGTAGCTTCGGCAGCAGGTTCGGCGTCTTTCTTGGCCTTGGAGGCCGCCCGCCGAGTCCGCCGCGGCGGTTTTTCTGCCTCCGCCTGGGGGATCTGTTCGGCCACGGTCGGGGTTGGTGCCGGGTCCGTCTTGGCGGGGGCTTGCTGCGCTTTGTCGGAAGTCTTCTCCGCGGCCGGTTTGGCAGTGCTCCGCCGGGTTCGCCGTTGCGGTTTTTCGCTGACGGGCTGTTCCGTTTGTGGTGGCTCCACTGATTTTGTCTGGTCCCCGGTCGGTTCTGCGGTGTTCTGTTGTGGGGCAGCCTCCCCGGCCGACTGCTCAGCTGGTTTTGGGGCCCGTGGTTTCCGTGGACGCCGTTTTGGCTTTGCGGCCGCAGGAGCTTCAGCGGGCTCCGCCGGCTTCGCGGTGGCGGTTTCCGTACTGGTCGGGACCGGCTCTGGCTGCTGCGCAACGACCGGTGCCGAAACGACGGGCTGTGGCTCTACAACCGGGGCCGGTTTTTCTGCCGTAGCGGCGTTGGCCACCTGCTCCGCGGGCACGACCGGAGTCGATGGGTTTTCAGCAGTTTTCTTTGCCGATCGACGCGTCCGTCGGCGTGGTTTTTTTTCGGCTGCGACAGGCTCGGTAGTTGGCTTGCTTTCCCCCTCCGTGAGGGCTGGAGAGCTGCCTTCCCGGGGCGGGTTGTTTTGCTTCGGCTGAGGCTGGCTGTCGGCTTGCGCGGCAACTGGCAGTTCTGTCCCTTGGGGCTGGGTACTCTCCGTCTCCGTTGGTTTAGCCGAGTCCGAGTCGGGCGCAGTTTCCGGTGCAGCGGGGGACTGACCGGTCTGCTGTTCCTGGGTTGTCTTGGCTGCGGAAGATTTCCGCCGCCGTCTGCGCCGTTTCTTTTTGGGTGCTTCGTTGTTCGTCGATTCTTCAGCGGGTTCTTGGGAGGCGGGACTGATCTCCTCCCGTTCTTCCTCTTGCGCCTGGTTCCGCATTTCATCCTGCTGGGCGGCCAGGGCGACCTCGATCTGGTTGGCATGGGAAATGGGCGCGATATCTTTACTATCGTCCGGTTCTTTATCTTTTTTCCGCAGTTCAATTTCGATTTCGCCGGGCAGCAGAGTGCTTGAGCCGAGGATTGCGATGCGCAAACCGAGCTGCTGTTCCAGTTCGTTGATGGTTGCGCGTTTGCGGTTGAGCAGGTAGTTGGCGACATCCATGGGGACCTCGGCTTCGATCAGAGCGATCTGGCCTTTGGATGCTGCTGTGTGAATCTGCCGCAGCAGGGCAACCGACTGGGCTTCGACACTTTTAACCTTGCCGATCCCTTTACAATGGGGGCACTCGATGAAGGAACCGACACTCAATACCGGTTTGAGTCGCTGCCGGCTCATTTCGAGCAGGCCGAACTGGCTGATCCGGCCGACCGAGACCTTGGCTTTGTCATCCTTGAGGGCTTTGCGCAGTTCCTGTTCGACTTCGCGGATATTTTTGCGGTCGCGCATGTCGATGAAATCGATGACGATCAGCCCGCCCAGGTCACGCAACCGCAGTTGCCGACCGACTTCAGCGGCAGCTTCCAGGTTGGTTTTCAGGGCCGTGGCTTCAATTCCGCTTTCACTGGCCATTTTGCCGGAGTTGACATCAATGGCCACCAGCGCTTCGGTCTGGTCAATGACGATGGAGCCGCCCGAAGTCAGGGGGATCTGGTTTTTAGCCAGGCCGTCGATCTGTTCTTCGATCTGATAGCGGGAAAAGATCGGTCGCCTTTCCCGGTGCTGTTTGACCAGGTTACCGAGTTCGGGCATGACCAGGGCGAAGAAATCTCTGGCATCGCGGTAAACCGTCTGATCGTCGATGAGAACTTCATCCATGTCGGTGCTGAAATAGTCGCGGATAGAGCGGATAGCGAGGTTGGATTCCTGATAGAGTTGGGCCGGAGCCTTGATCTGATCCTTGCGCGCGGTGATTCCTTCAAACAGGCGCACCAGGTAATCGAAATCACGCTTGAGTTCTTCTTTATCCTTGCCGATGCCGGCGGTGCGGACGATGTAGCCCATTCGTTCGGGCAGATCCAGTTCGGCCATAGTCTTTTTGAGTTTTTTACGTTCGCTGTCTTCGGCGATTTTACGCGAGACACCCTTGGTCGTACTGTCCGGCATCAAGACCATGTAACGGCCCGGAATCGACAGAAAGGTGGTCAGTGCCGCACCTTTACTGCCGCGTTCCTCTTTGACGATCTGCACCAGGATTTCCTGCCCGCGTTTGAGAATGTCGGCGATTCTGGGGCGGTGTTTGGAATCCTCCCGCGCCGGGTAAAGGTTGGGGTGAATCTCCCCAATCTGCAGGAATCCGAGCTTTTCGGCGCCATAATCAACAAAAGCGGCCTGTAATCCGGTTTCGACCCGAACCACGACCGCCTTATAAATGTTACCTTTGCTTTGTTCCTGACCTGCGAGCTCAATATCGAGATCGCTGAGAATCCCATCAACAACGATCGCCACCCGATTTTCCTCCGGGTGGGAGGCGTTGATCAGCATCTTTTTACTCATTAATATTAAACCTTTCCGTCCGCATTTTCACGGCACTTTCCGGAAACCTGCCGGTACAGACCTCACCGCTTGCGCGGGGTCCACATCCTGCGGGCCTTCCGGTTAAATTGATTGTGGACGACAGCCCGGCAGAGAACCGGGAGCGTCAAAACTTGTTCTGCTTATATTTATCCGGCCTCAACGCTACGAATGCGGTGGCTCGGCTAAATCCTTATTTACGGGCAAACTATAACAGAGAAACGGTTTTAGTGATATTTCAAATTCACATTAAATTCACTTTTCCTGTCTTTTGCATCTGCCATCGCCGCAAGATACCATAAAAAGTAAGAACTCCGCTATGGAGAGTGAAGAATATTCTACAACAGAGGAAGAATATTATCCATCTTGCCCCAAGACTGGGCTGGCACGGGCGCTGAATCGGCCGGTTTTTCGCGCTGAGCGCGTTTGGCATGAATGCTGCTGAACTACGCTCCGATTGACCGTAAACCCTATTTCAGGAGCCTTCGTTGAGCCGATGACCGATACCGCCAGAACCCTTCCTTTGCTGATCCTGATCAGCCTGCTGTTCATTTCGCCTGCTTGTGCTGCCGGTTCCCAGTTGGAAAAACTTTTGCTTGAGGCCGACGCCAATAATCCTTCGCTACAGGTTGCCAAGGAACAGATTCAGGTCGCAGACAGCAAGATCGATCAGGCGACCGCCCTGGCTGACCCGCAGCTGGGGGTGTCTTTCTCCAGTTACCCCATCAACCAGTTGCGCAGCGATGTAACGCCGATGACCGGAAATGAAATCCGGCTCTCCCAAATGTTGCCGTTTCCCGGCAAACTGGATGCCAAAGGGCGCATTGCCGCTGAAAAGAGTCACTGGTTTGAACACGCCTATCAGGACGCTCGGCTGCAGCTGCGGCGCCAGGTCAGGGATGCCTGGTACCGATTTTTGTTCCAGCGGCAAGCCATTGTCCTGACTGAGCATAACCTGAAGTTGCTCGATGATTTCATCAAACTGACCGAAACCCGTTACGAGGTCGGCAAAGGGCTGCAGCAAAATGTTCTCAAGGCGCAGCTGCAGCGCTCGAAACAGATGGATATCCTGTTCAATCTGCAGCAGCAAAAAACTGCAACCTTGGCCGAGCTGAACAGTCTGGCCGGGCGGGCCACGGACCAGCCGCTTGAGGTCGATACCGACCTGAGCCCTTCGACAGCGTCTTTCGATCTGACCGCGTTGCAACAAGCCGCAGAGGGGAACCGGCCGCTGTTCGCTTCTTACCGCGCGTTGATCGAACAGTACAAGGCGAGCCGGGAGCTGGCCAAGCTTGATTATAAGCCTGATTTTACCCCCTGGGTCAGTTATCGCTGGCGGGATAACGGCCTGGCTGACGGCGGCACCGATTTTATCAGCGCCGGCATCAGCTTCAATCTGCCGGTGCCAAACAAAAGGCGTCAGGCGGCCGTTGCCGAGGCGGATTCTTCCCTGCGTATGGCCTATCAGCAGCGCAATCAATTTAAAAACAAGGTCGATCTGACCATTCACCGGGCCCTGAGTCAATTTGAGCAGGACAGCCGGCTGGCCGAGCTTTATCAGGGCGGGATCATCCCGCAGGCCACACAGACTTTTCAAGCGACTTTGAGTGCTTATCAGGTCGACAAGGTCGATTTTCTTGACCTGCTCGATTCCGTGATGAGTCTCTATCGCTACCAGATCGATTATGCCCGTACCCTCAGCGACCAGCAGCGCAGTCAGGCCGAAATCGAGGCGGCTGCCGGTCTTGAGGCTGCCCAGCTCATTCCAGGCGAAGGATAATATTCAATGAAGACAGCCACCACATCAGCCCTGTTTCTGCTGCTGACCGCCGTGCTTACCGGAGCGCTCTGGTTGGGAGCCGATTTAAGCTTGCGGAGTTTCCCCTGGTCCGGGCCGGAACATGTCCACGCCGCCTACCAGAAGTATACCTGCGGGATGCATCCGATGATTATCGTCGATGAGCCGGGTAACTGCCCCATCTGCGGCATGGCTCTGGTCCCGCTTAAAGTAGATACCGCTGGCGGAACCGGCGCGAAATCGAGCGCGGAACGGAAAATCAAATACTGGCAGGCGCCGATGGATCCGACTTATATCCGCAATGAACCGGGCAAGTCCCCTATGGGGATGGATCTGGTGCCGGTCTATGAAGATGAAGCGACCGGCGGGGCCATGATCACCATCGACCCGACCACCATTCAGAACATGGGCGTCAGAACCGCGCCGGTGACCCGGGGGGATTTGTCACGCACGATCCGGACTGTCGGGGTGATCAGTTCCGAAGAGCCGAAAGAGTATGTGATCAATGCCAAAATTGCCGGCTGGGTGGAAAAGCTGTATGTGGCGGAGACCGGACAGCAGGTTAAAAAAGGGCAGAAGCTACTGGAAATTTACAGTCCTGAGCTGGTCACCGCGCAGCAGGAGCTGCTGCTGGCGCTGGAAAATTACCGGTCGCTGAAGGACAGCAGCTTCCCGCAGATATCGGCCAGCGCCAAGCGCTTGTTGGAGGCCTCGCGGAAACGGCTGCAGCTTTGGGATGTCAGTCGCAGGCAGGTCGAGCGGCTGGAACAGAGCGGCAAGGTCAACAAAACCCTCACCCTCTATGCGCCTTATGACGGCATCGTAACCAGCAAGATGGTCACTGAAGGGATGTATGTCAAGCCGGGCATGGTCCTGCTCAATATGGCCGATCTGTCCAAAGTCTGGGTGTTGGCCGACCTCTATGAATATCAGCTGCCCTGGGTCAAGGAAGGGCAGCAGGCCAAAGTGGTCCTGCCCTATGTCGAAGGGCGCAGTTTTGAGGCCCATGTCAGTTACCTCTACCCCTATGTCGAGGGCAAAACCCGAACCGTCAAGGCGCGCATTGAACTGGACAATGCCGATCTTGAGCTGCGTCCCGACATGTACGTGACCGTGTACCTGACTGGCGAGAAAGTTAGAAATGCGCTGCTGGTGCCCCAGGAAGCCGTGCTTTATTCCGGTGAAAAAGAGACCGTTTTCGTGGCGCTGAAGGGGGGACGTTTTGAACCGCGGCGGGTGAAAACCGGACTGCAGGGTGAAGACGGCCACGTGGCAGTGACCCAGGGGCTGTTCGCCGGCGAGCAGGTGGTGACCAGCGCCCAGTTTATGCTCGATTCGGAAAGCAAGCTGCGGGAAGCGATCCAGAAAATGATGCAGCCGTCCCGGGCCGAGTCGCCGGATGGTAAAGCCGGTTCCGACCCCGAGAGCCTTTTTGACGATGCCGGCAGCAAAGCACCCAGCGACAAAGAGCTGGAAGACCTGTTCTGAGCGAGCCCACCGCTTGGGCTGAAGCGTTAAAATATCTTGGCATGACATGATGCTGCCACTGATTCCAGAGAGGACGGACCATGCTGGAAAAAATCATCGAATGGTCGATTAAAAATAAATTCATCGTTCTGCTGCTGACCTTCTTTGCCATTGTCGGCGGGCTCTATGCCCTCAAAAATACGCCGCTGGATGCGATTCCGGATCTTTCCGATGTCCAGGTGATCGTGTTTACCGAGTATCCGGGGCAGGCCCCGCAGGTGGTGGAGGATCAAGTCACCTACCCACTGACCACTCAGATGCTGGCGGTGCCGCAGGCCAAGACCGTGCGCGGTTATTCCTTTTTCGGCTTGTCCTTTGTCTACATTATCTTTGAAGATGGGACTGATCTGTACTGGGCGCGCTCGCGGGTTCTCGAATATCTGAACTATGCGGCGGGAAAACTGCCCAAAGGGGTGACTCCGAGCCTGGGGCCCGATGCCACCGGGGTCGGCTGGATCTACGAGTATGCCCTGGAGAGCGATAATCATGATCTGCAGCAGCTGCGGTCCATTCAGGACTGGTATCTGCGCTATGAACTGACCTCCGTGGACGGGGTGTCCGAAGTCGCCTCCCTGGGGGGCTACGTCAAGCAGTATCAGGTCGAAGTCGACCCGGACCGGCTGCTCGCCTATCATGTCGGGATACCGCAGATCCGCCGGGCGATTCAAAAGAGTAACAACGATGTCGGCGGCCGCCTGGTCGAGATGGCCGAGACCGAATTCATGGTCAGAGGGCTCGGCTATATCAAGTCGGTCAAGGATCTGGAGTCGGTGGTGGTCGGCACGGACGGGAAGGGGACGCCGATCCTCCTGCGCGATGTCGGCCGGGTCAGCATCGGCCCGGAACTGCGCCGTGGGGTGGCCGAACTGGACGGACAAGGGGAGACGGTCGGCGGCGTCATTGTCATGCGCTACGGTGAAAACGCGCTGAAGACCATCGAAAACGTCAAGCACAAGCTGGAACAGCTCAAGGCCGGTTTGCCCAAAGGGGTCAGAATCAAAACGGTCTATGACCGCAGCGGCCTGATCGAGCACTCCGTCGATACGCTGAAGGAGAAGCTGATTGAGGAAAGCATCGTGGTGGCCGTGGTCACCGCGCTGTTCCTGTTTCACCTGCCCAGTTCCCTGGTTGCCATCTTTACCCTGCCGGTGGCGATCCTGATCTCCTTTATCATCATGGGCTGGCAGGGGATCAATGCCAATATCATGAGTCTGGGCGGGATCGCCATTGCCATCGGCGCGATGATCGACGCGGCCATCATCATGATTGAGAATGCCCACAAGCACCTGGAGCATGATCGCGGTCGGTTGCCGCACTGGGAGATCATCACCAACGCCTCGAAAGAGGTCGGGCCGGCCCTGTTCTATTCTCTGCTGGTGATCACGGTCTCCTTTTTCCCGGTCTTTTCCCTGGGCGAACAGTCAGGGCGGATGTTCAAACCGCTCGCCTATACCAAAACCTATGCGATGGGCGCTGCTGCGCTCTTGTCCATCACCATTGTCCCGGTGCTGATGGGGTGGTTTATTCGCGGCAAGATTCCCGATGAAGAGAAGAACCCCATCAACCGGGTGCTGATCAGGCTTTACCATCCGGTGGTCGATTTTGTGCTGCGCTGGCGCAAGTTTGTTCTGCTGGCGGCGATTCTGGTCACTGCTTCGATCTTTGTGCCGCTCAAGCAGATGGGTTCCGAGTTTATGCCGCCCCTCTATGAAGGCGACCTGCTCTACATGCCGACCACGTTGCCGGGGATTTCTATTTCCAAAGCGCGCGAATTATTGCAGCAGACTGACCGCATTATCCGCCAGTTCCCTGAAGTGGAAACGGTCTTCGGCAAGGTCGGGCGGGCGGAAAGCGCCACTGACCCGGCGCCGCTGTCCATGCTGGAAACCACGATCACCCTTAAGCCGGAAGAGCAATGGCGAACCGTGCCGAAAAAGCGCTTTTATTCCGACTGGCCGGATGATTTCGACTGGGCCAAGTCTGCCCTGCGCAAGGTCTGGCCCGAACAGGGGCCGATCAGTGTCGATGAGTTGACTACCGAACTCAACAACGCCATTCAGTTTCCCGGTTTGACCAATGCCTGGACCATGCCTATCAAAACCCGTATCGACATGCTGTCGACGGGCATCAAGACCCCGGTCGGGATCAAGGTCATGGGGGACGATCTGGAAACCCTTTCCCGCATCGGTGAGCAGATCGAGGCTGTGCTCCGTGATGTCCCGGGCACCTTGAGTGCCTTTTCCGAACGGGTGGTCGGCGGGAACTATTTCGATTTCGATATCGACCGGGACGCTGTTGCCCGCTACGGCCTGACCGTCGGCGATGTGCAGGATACCATCCAGTCGGCCATCGGCGGGATGAACGTGTCGCAGACCGTGGAAGGGCTGGAACGTTATCCCATCAACATTCGTTATGCGCGGGATTACCGCAACGACCTGCAGTCCCTGCGGCGGGTGCTGATTCCGACCCCGACCGGCCAGCAGATTCCCATCGCGCAGGTTGCAAACATCAAAATCCGTAAGGGACCGCCCGGCATCAAGAGTGAAAACGCCCGGCGGACTGCCTGGGTCTTTGTCGACCTGAAGGGAATCGATGTCGGCACCTATGTCCGCCAGGCCCAGCAGGTGGTGGAGGAGAAAGTCAAGCTGCCGCCGGGGTATAACCTGATCTGGAGCGGGCAGTACGAATATATGCAGGCGGCGGCAGCCAAGTTGAAGGTGGTTATTCCCCTGACCCTGTTGATCATCTTCGTGATCATCTACATGAACACCAAATCGATGATCAAAACCCTGATTATCTTTGTCGCGCTGCCGTTATCCCTGGTGGGCTGCTTTTGGTATCTTTACCTGCTGGGTTATAATATGTCCGTGGCGGTTTGGGTCGGGATTATCGCTCTGGCCGGGATTTCCGCGGAGACCGGCGTGGTCATGCTGCTCTATCTGGACTTGGCCTTCGAACTTTGGAAAGAACAGGGGCGGATGAACACCCGTGGTGACCTGGTGCAGGCCATTCATCATGGCGCCGTGAAACGGATTCGACCGAAGATCATGACCATCTGCGTCATTATTGCCGGACTGGTGCCGATCATGTGGAGCCATGGGGCCGGTGCCGACGTGATGAAACGGATTGCCGCGCCCATGGTCGGTGGGGTGATTACCTCAGGTGTTATGGAACTGCTGGTCTTCCCGGTCATTTATTTCATGTGGCGCAGCATGAAGCTGAACAAGGAGATGCAGCCGAGTGCGGTGGGTGAACCGGTGGAAGGTGGCACTTACATCAGTCGGCCAAGCCGGGAAGAGGTTGATACCAATTATGAATGATGCAGGGTGGGCAGTTGGAAAAACCGCCTGCTGAGCCAAAGGTGAGTGAGCAGGACCGATGACTTTTGCAAGGACCGGTTAACGGGATATTTTCAATGCGTACTGAAAACGCAAACCAACCACAAACAGGAGAAAAATTATGAACAAAAGAATGCTGACCATGGTGAGTATGCTGATTTTTGCAGTTTTTGCGCTGCCGCTGAGTGCTTTGGCCATGAAGGACATGAATCATGACAGTGACATGAAAATGACCAACGGCATGGCCATGAGCGGCGATATGATTATGCTCCATGGCGAAGAAGTCGATGGGGTTACTGTCACCGCCCACCTGATGGATGTCAAAAAAGCGATGGCGGAACACGGCATTCCCATGACCCACCATCTGATGGCCGGGTTCAAGGATGCCAGCGGCAACCCGGTAAGCGCTGGGCAGGCCGCCCTGAAGATCGAAAAGCCGGACGGCAGCATCAGCGGACCGTTTTCAATGATGGCCATGGACGGAGAGTTCGGTACCGATGTCAACCTCGATCAGCCGGGAATGTATCACTTTATTGTCGGCACCAAACTGGCTGATGGCCAGAAGCGGACCTTTCATCTTCAGCATGAGCTGAAATAAGACGTCCTCTCTTTTTTCGCACCATCCAGCAGCTGTTTTTGTCAAAGCCCCTGCGGTTACGCGGGGGCTTTTTTGCATAGACCTGACCAAAGGCGAGTTATCCGCTATACTTTAAACAGTGCTTGGAAAAGCGCTTGCAGAGCCCGTGGATGGGCGATCAGAGGTTATGATCGGTCCGTACCTGGAGACCCCCACAGCTATAAAGGAGGAAGCGATGGTACTCAAGAATTTCTGGACTCCGCAGATCGAAGCAAAATTACACGCCTGGCATCAGATGCAACAGATTGCCGATGTGGACAGACCTGCGCCCTGTTTCACCATTGCTCGGGAATTCGGTTGCCAGGCCTATCCGCTGGCGGAAGAATTGACCCGCCGCCTTAATGCGCGAGTGGCCGGTGACCCTTGGGTGATTATCGGGCGGCAGATTCTTGACGAAGTTGCCCGTCTGACCGGCTACTCGGTTGAACAGATAGAAAAATCCCAGGACACGCCGGCGGCCCTCAAAGCGATTTTTGCCATGTTCCTCGATCCGTGCACGGCTGAAGAGACCGAAGTCTTTACCCATATGCGCACCGTGATCCGGGGTTTTGCCCGGCGTGGCAATTGCGTCCTGGTTGGTCGCGGCGCAACCTGTGTCACCCAGGATCTGCCCAATTGCATCCATCTGCGTCTGGTTGCCCCCTATCAGTTCCGGCTGGAAAAGATCATGCGGACGCACAGTCTTAACGAAACGGAAGCCAGGCGCTTCATCGATCTGCATCAGCAGCAGCGGGACGATTTCGTGCGCCGGTTCGCCTGCGATAATATTGACGATGCCATGCTCTATCACCTGGTGATCAATAACAGTCGCATGAGTATCGAAGATATGGCCGCCCTTGCCGAGTTCTGGATGATTCGCCACACCAACTGAACGCCGTTGGCGGACGGGCGGGCTTTCCAGCCTTCGCAACAGGGAGCGATGGTCGTCAACAGTCCGGCCGGTAACTCTTGTGGGCAGGGTGCGCGCAATGTGCTTTTGTTGCGTTCGGAGCCTCGCCGGGTTTGACCGCCTGTCATTGCCTTTGCTCGCTTCTTCATGGACTCAACAGGTCGTTGCAACCGCCTGTTTACCCCTCACTCGCAACCGGGTGGGGCGTTTTTTTGTCCGCTCTGCTTTTGCCGGGATCGCTGTTGTGCTATAAGTAGTCCCGTTTGCAAACGTTCCGGATTTTTATCCCTTTGGACAACACCACTCGCCCACCGATTTTCAGTTGACAGCCGAAGCAATGCCCGACTGGAAGAGGATCGTCAGGGTGCTGAATCAACAGGTTTAAGCTCAGATGCTGCAGTTAAAGAATATCGACAAATTTTTTGCCGATCGACAGATTTTTGTAAATATCGACTGGCATATTCATGCCACCGACAGGATCGGGCTGTGCGGTGAAAACGGGGCTGGAAAATCGACCCTGCTCAAACTGCTGGCAGGAATGGTTGACTGCGATGGCGGTACGCTGCAGATGGCGAAGGGGACCACCTTCGGCTATCTGCCCCAGGACGGCCTGGTTCACCATGGTCGGATGCTGTTTGAGGAAGCGCAAAGTGCCCTCGCTGATCTGCAGCAGATAGAGCTGGAGTTGCGGTGGCTGGAACAACAGATTGCCGCCAACGCCGATCCTGCGGAACTGGAACGCTATGCTGAGTTGCAAAACCAGTTCGAACAACGGGGCGGTTACCGCATGGAGGCCGAGGTTGGCCGGGTGCTGCACGGCCTTGGTTTCAGTGAGGATGATTTCAGCAAGCCCTGCGAGACCTTTTCCGGCGGCTGGCAGATGCGGATTGCCCTGGCCAAGTTGCTGCTCCAGCAACCCAACCTTCTGCTGTTGGATGAACCGACCAACCACTTGGATCTGCCTGCCCGTGACTGGTTGGAAGATTACCTGCTGAATTATCCCCATGGCGTGGTACTGGTCTCTCACGACCGATTCTTTCTGGATACTGTGGTCAACCGTATTGTCGAAATCTGGAACGGTGAATTGACCGAGTATCCCGGCAATTACAGCCGTTATATTCAGGCCAGGGACGAGCGGGTGGCGGCTCTGAAAGCGGCCAAGCAGCAGCAGGACGAAGAAATCGCCCGGGTCGAAGCATTTATCAACCGGTTTCGTTACCAGGCCAACAAGGCCGCCCAGGTGCAGAGCCGGATCAAACAACTGGAAAAAATCGAACGGATTTCCCTGCCGCCAGAGCGAAAAAAGATTGGCTTCAGTTTTCCGTCGCCGCCCAAGGGCGGGCGCACGGCCATGACTCTGGAAAAGGCCTGCCAACGTTACGGTGACAAGCAGGTTCTCAATCAGGTCGATGTGCTGATCGAGCAAGGTGAACGGATCGCCCTGGTCGGCCCGAACGGGGCCGGAAAATCGACGCTGATGAGATTGCTGGCCGGCGTTGAAGCCCCCTCCGCCGGTTGCCGGACGGAAGGGCATAACTTGGCGCTGGCCTATTTTGCGCAGGACCAGGCCGCCGAGTTGAACCCGCAGCGGACCGTTTACAGTGAATTGTCAGCCGATTCACCGGTGCCCATGGTGCCGAAACTCAGAAATATTCTGGGGGCGTTCCTGTTCTCGGGGGACGATATCGAAAAGCCGGTCAGGGTTCTCTCCGGGGGGGAGCGTAATCGCCTTGCCCTGGCCAAGTTGTTGTTGCGGCCCGCTAACCTGCTGCTTCTGGATGAGCCGACCAACCATCTCGATTTGCAGTCCAAGGAAGTGCTCCTTGAATCCCTGAAAAAGTATTCCGGGACAATCGTATTTGTTTCCCACGACCGCTATTTTGTCGATCAGCTTGCCAGCCGGGTGCTGGAAGTTGGCGGTGGTAAGGTCGAGTCCTATTTCGGTAACTATGAAGATTTTCTGCGCGCCAAGCAAAATCTTGGCGACAGCAGCCATAGCGATAAGCGGGTCGAGCAGCAACTAGAACGGGGGGCGGACCCGGTATCCGTGGATAAAGAAGCCAGAATCCAGGAGCATCAGGCCCGCAAGGAAAAGCAGCGCCGCGAGCAGAAACGACAGCGCGATCTGGTAGAGGTCGAAGCGTTGATCGAACAGCTGGAAGATTCCCTGAGTCGTCTGGAAAAGGAGATGGCCAATCCGGAGCTATATCAGGATCAGGAGCGTTGGCGCACGGTCAGCGCTGAGCACCGTGCATTGAAAGAGCAACAGGAAACGGCCTACCTGAAGTGGGAAGAGCTGCAGGAAGCGCAGTGAACTCGGAAAATATGGTGGTTTGGTTGTTTCAATCACATTAAAAAGACCACTGGGAATCTGTTTGGTTGACAGTTTTCGTCGTTATTTACTAAATTATGATGGTTTTATGCCAGCTGAGTTGAATGCCCTGGCGTTTTCAGGAATTCTGTTGATCTGATTTGGGGGGGAGCAGGGAAGCTGTATTGTGGTTTTCCTGCCGGTTTTTGTCTTTGGAGTATACATCAATGATTCATCTGCCGCGCGGTGTGCCGGTTCGTCAGAATGTCAACCCGGCCAGAATCAATCTGCCGGAAGCGATGGGGAAATTGCGTGGTGGCAGTTTTTCGGGGTATCTGTCCTTTCAGTCCCAACTCGGGAGCGGGGTCATTCTGTTCCAGTCCGGGAGGCTGATCAGCGCTTTTTTCATTGATCGGGAAGAAAATCGACGACTGATCGCTTACGATGCCATTGCTCGGATTTTCCATATCTCCATTCTCGGCCATGCCTCTCTCAATATCTATCGCATGTCTGACGACCTGGTGCTTTATCTCCATGCCTTACTCCACGGGCGCTATTTGCACAAGCAAAAGCCTCTTCAGGAGATTGATGTGCGGGCCTTGCTGGATGATATTCGACAGAATGAACTTAGCGTCTGCATTCGGGTTTTCAGTCAGGATAAGACCGCTCTGGTGTTTTATGAAGAGGGCTTTGCGCTGGGCTTTTTTCATGAAGGTGCACAGGATCTTCAGGCGACGGCCGATCTTTCCGCCTCGGTCGCTGCATTACCGGGTGCCATCCTGGATGTTCTGGAAATCCAGAGTACCGACCAACTTGTCCTGGCCGACCTGATGGGGTCTGCCGACCTGCATCCGATCTGGCAGCGCACCAGGAAAAACCTTCTTGAGGAACAGAATAAACGTGAGCAGAGTGCTATGCGTTCTTCCCAGGAAGCGCAGCAGCGACAGCGCCAACAGGTTCAAAACCTGATGAAAACCGTTGCCGGGACTTATCTCGGTAAATTCGGGGTGACTCAGGTTGAAAAAGCTTTTGCCGTGGTCGGGCCAACGGTCCAAAAAACTGAAATTGAACAGTTCTATCTAGAGTTGCAACGCTTGGCCCGGTTGGTGGCCAGTCAGGCAAAAATCAACGAGATGGTTCTGGAAATGCGCGCTCGCATGGAGGCAAACGAAGTTTCCGAAGTCTCTTCGTAAGCCCCGACTCCAGGGTTGGCGCTGACCGACTTCGTTTTGTTGCGGCAATATTTTTTTAGGCAGGACCCTGCACTGGCCAGCGTTTCCGGCTTTTGGTAATAATAAAGCTTTATTCTTGACCACTGTCCGGTGTTTAGATTATACCTAAAAAATTCAGTACATTAATTTAGCTATTCTCCTTCAACCAAATTTTCAGGAGGCACACTCATGAAGAAAATGACTGTCTTGCTTTCAACTCTTGCTCTGCTGCTGAGCATGACTGCTACAGGCTTTGCTGCCGACACCATCAAACTGGGTGTCGCAGGGCCTCATAGTGGTGACCTGGCTCCTTATGGCATTCCGGCCATGAGAGCTGCACAACTGGTTGTCAAACAGGTCAATGCCAATGGCGGGATCCTTGGCAAGCAGGTTGAACTGCTGATTCAGGATGATCAATGTAAGCCGGAGATTGCTACCAATACCGCAACCAAACTGGTCACCGACGGTGCCGATGTTGTCCTCGGCCACATCTGTTCCGGCGCAACCAAGGCTGCCCTGGGTATTTATAAAGATGCCAAAATTCCGGTCATGTCTCCTTCCGCAACCAATCCGCCGTTGACCCAGAGTGGTGACTATCCGAACTTTTTCCGGACCATCGCTTCCGATGACATGCAGGCCAAAATGGCCGTCGATTTTGCGCTGAACAAGCTCGGCGTCAAGAAAATCGCGATCCTGCATGACAAAGGTGACTACGGTAAAGGTTTTGCCGAGTTCGCCAAAAAATTCGTGGAAGAATCGGGCAAGGCTGAAATCGTCCTGTTCGAAGGAATTACTCCCGGTGCCATGGATTACAGTTCCATTATTCAGAAAGTTCGCCGCAACAATGCCGAGGCCCTGATTTTCGGTGGTTATCACCCGGAAGCCTCCAAGTTGGTTTCCCAGTTGGCCCGCAAGCGCGTCAAAGCTGCTTTTATCTCCGATGACGGCGTCAAAGACGATAGCTTCCTGAAAGTTGCCGGTAGCGCTGCAGAAGGCGCGTACATGACCGGACCGCGCGACCTCTCCAAAATTCCGCTGAACGCTGAAGCCGTTGCCCAGTTCAAAGCTGAATACGGTTCCGAGCCGGGTGCATTTTTCCAGGAAGGCTATGCTGCCGCCCTGGCGCTGCTGAATGCCATCCAGAAGGCCGGTAGCACCGACTATGATGCCGTCACTAATGCGCTGCGCACCCAATATGTCGAAACTCCGGTCGGCAAAATCAAATTCGATGCCAAAGGTGATGCCGAAGGTGTTGGTTTCTCTGTTTACACCGTGAAAAACGGTAAATTCGTTGAGCTGCAATAGAGGCCGTACGCTGTTACTGCGGTCTGTCGAGTAAACCCCTTCAGGGGGCTGGTTCGTAACCAGCCCCCTGAACTTTGTTGCTGCCGCGGCTTTCGGTCCGGTTTCAGCTGGGTCTCTGTCACATAGGTCGGTCTTTTGCAGGGCGGCCGCTTGCCATATTCAATCGGTTGGAAATTATGGACTATTTTTTGGAACTGTTCTTCGGGGGGCTGACACGGGGTAGCATTTATGCCCTGATCGCTTTGGGATATACCATGGTTTACGGTATCATCCAGTTGATCAATTTCGCCCACGGCGAAATCTATATGATCGGAGCCTTTGTCGCGCTCATCGTAGCCGGAGTCTGTACGATTTACGGCCTCAGCGGGGTGTCTATTCTGATTCTGGCCGGGATTGTCGCAGTCATCTATGCCAGCGCCTATGGCTATACCCTGGAGAAAATCGCTTATCGGCCGTTACGGGATGCGCCGCGGTTGTCACCGCTGATCAGTGCCATCGGCATGTCGATCTTCCTGCAGAACTATGTCCTGCTTGCCCAGACTCCTGATTTTCTACCTTTTCCACGGTTGATTCCTGAATTCGCTTTTATGGAGCCGGTTGCCTATATTATCGGCTCACCGGAGCTGGTGATTCTGGTGACCACGCTGGTGACCATGATCCTGCTGACCCTGCTGATCAAAAAAACCAAGATCGGCAAGGCGATGCGAGCAACCCAGCAGGATATGAATATGGCGCGCCTGGTCGGGGTGAGTGTCGACCGCATCATTTCCCTGACTTTTGTGATCGGATCGGCCCTGGCGGCCATCGGCGGGGTGCTGGTTGCATCCTATATCGGCCAGGTCAATTTCTATATCGGCTTTTTGGCCGGGGTCAAAGCTTTCACCGCAGCGGTGCTTGGCGGCATCGGTTCCATCTCCGGCGCCGTGCTCGGCGGCTTGATCCTGGGCTGGGCGGAAAGTTTTGCAGCTGGGTACATCTCCAGTGACTATGAGGATGTTTTTACCTTCGGGCTACTGGTTCTGATCCTGATCCTGCGTCCTTCCGGGATCCTCGGTAAATCCACCAAGCAGAAAGTTTAAGGGTGACAGCTATGGTGCAGAATTTGAAACAATCAATCTTGGTTTCGGTGTGGTTTGTCTTCCTGACCTTTCCGCTGATGGTAGTCCGGGTCAACACGATGGACAACATCGTTGTCTGGCGCTGGGAAAGCCTGGTCTGGGTGGCTTATGAGGCTTTTGTCCTGTCTTATTTCTGGCGCTTTCTCATGCAGAGAAAAGCTGTCAAGGAAAAGACGCTGGCCGTTAACGACAGTTTAGTTGAATTGATTAAAAGCGACTCCCTGGTCCAGAATAACTTTATTTTTGTCCTCCTGGTCCTGCTGCAGATCGTGCCGGCGGTGTTTTACTCATTTGTTCTGCCATGGAGTTATCTGTTCGGTTTCTTCCTGCTTGCTTTCCTGCTCGCCGTCGGTATCCGCAAGTACCAGTATCACAAGGGCCTGGGTTCTTTTGCCCGTATCGATGAAGCTGTTTCCGAAAAACCACGCTTGAACTTGCTGGAGAACCACAGTTTCAGGATCCGTGCTCAGCTGGTTATCCTGGCTATTTCCCTGATTTTTCCTCTGGTGGTGGATACCTATCAGAGCAATATCATGATCTCGGCGCTGATTTACGTGGTGCTCGGGCTGGGGTTGAATATCAGCGTCGGCCTGGCCGGTCTGCTGGATCTCGGCTACGTGGCCTTTTTCGGGGTCGGGGCCTATTCCTATGCCTTGCTCAATCATCATTTTGGTCTGGGGTTCTGGGTGACCCTGCCCATCGGCGGCCTCCTCGGCTGTCTGTTCGGGGTTTTGCTGGGTTTTCCGATTCTGCGTTTGCGTGGTGACTATCTGGCCATCGTGACCCTTGGCTTCGGTATGATCTTCAAGGTGGTCATGGAAAACTGGGATGCGCTCTCCTTTGGACCGAGCGGCATCGCCAACATTGACAAGCCGGGTCTGTTCGGCATTGATATGGACCTGGCCGGTTCGACCGTTTACATCTATTACATCATGATCGCTTTGGTGGTGTTTACCATTATCGTCACCAACCGCCTCAAGAACAGCCGGATTGGTCGGGCCTGGATCGCCTTGCGCGAGGACGAGATCGCCTGTGTCGCCATGGGGATCGATATGGCCAGGACTAAGCTGTCGGCCTATGCGTTGGGAGCTTTTTGGGCCGGCATGGTCGGGGTCCTGTTTGCAGCCAAGACGACCTTTATCAACCCCGCCAGCTTTACCTTTATGGAATCGGCGATCATTTTGTCCATCGTTGTGCTTGGCGGGATGGGTTCCATCCTCGGGGTGATTCTGGGTGCGTTTATCCTGATTTTGCTGCCGGAATATCTGCGCGCTTTTTCTGAATACCGGATGCTGGTGTTCGGCGCCTCCATGACCTTGATGATGATCTTCCGGCCGCAGGGGTTGATTAGTAATCTTCGCCAGACTTATCAATACAAAGGTTCGAAGGAAATGAGCGACAATGGCTGATAAAAAACATAAACTTCTCGAGGTCAAAAGCCTGACCATGGACTTTGGCGGACTGCGGGCTGTGGATAGCGTCTCCCTGGAAGTTCATGAAGGGGAAATTGCCGCCCTGATCGGTCCCAACGGTGCCGGCAAAACGACTTTTTTCAACTGCGTCACTGGGATTTATACCCCGACCAAAGGGGATATCCTCCTTCACCCGAAGGGCCTGCCGACGCGCAGGCTGAATGGACTCAAACCGAACAGGGTGACGGAGATGGGGCTGGCGAGAACCTTTCAGAACATCCGGCTATTCCCCGATATGACCGTGCTGGAAAATGTCATGATCGGCCGTCATTGCCGGACCACGTCCGGAATTTTTCGTTGCATCCTGCGTGACAGCGGGGTCCGTGAAGAAGAACAGCAGATTGTGGAATCGAGCTACCAGCTGCTGGAAAAGGTTGGCCTGGATCGGTTTGCCAATGAATTCTCCAAAAATCTTCCTTATGGCGCGCAACGGCGGCTCGAGATCGCTCGGGCCATGGCTACCGAGCCGTTCCTCTTGTTGCTGGACGAACCGGCTGCCGGGATGAATCCCCACGAGACTTCAGAGTTGGATCACCTGATCTGTAAAATCAGCGAAGAAGAAAATATTGCAATTCTGTTGATTGAGCACGATATGAAGTTGGTCATGAATATCTCCAATCCCATATATGTCATGGAATACGGCAAGAAGATAGCCGAAGGAAGTCCGCAGCAGATCAAGGATAATCCAAAGGTTATCGAAGCTTATCTGGGAGAAGAGACCGATGCTTAAAATCAACAATATTCAGACTTATTACGGCAATATTCAGGCTCTGAAGGATGTTTCCATCGAAGTGCAGGAAGGCGAAATCGTTGCCTTGATCGGAGCCAACGGGGCTGGCAAAACGACCACCCTGATGTCGATCTGCGGCATCACCCCGCCACGTTCCGGGGAAATCCTGTTGGATGGCGATCCGATTCAAAATCTGAGTGCGGAAAAAATCGTCCAGAAAGGGATTATTCAGGTTCCGGAGGGGCGACGGATTTTTCCGGATCTGACTGTGCAGGAGAATCTCGAAATGGGGGCTTTTTTGCGCAACAATAAAAAGCTGATCCAGCAGGACATGAACTATGTCATGACCCTGTTTCCAATCCTCGAGAAGCGCCGTAACCAGCCCGGCGGGACCCTGTCCGGCGGCGAGCAGCAGATGTTGGCCATTTCCCGGGCTCTGATGGCAAGACCGCGGGTCTTGCTTCTGGACGAGCCTTCCCTCGGCCTGGCGCCATTGATTATCAAGCAGATTTTTGAAATCATCCGCCATATCAACAAAGAGAACAATACCACGATCTTCCTGGTGGAGCAGAATGCCAACCAGGCATTGAAACTGGCCCATCGCGGCTATGTCATGGAAAATGGGCGGATCACTCTGGTCGACTCGGCTGCTAATCTGCTCGACAATGAAGATGTCAAGAAGGCTTATCTCGGCATGTGATGAGGGCCGTTTGTCAGACCAGTAAAGAAATACCTGACGGTGGATGGACTTGGCCATGAAACTAAATAAAGCGCCCATCACGGGCGCTTTATTGTATTTTATCACCATCGATCCTGTATAATTGACCGAATACATGGCCTTCTTTTCCAATCGGCCCGGTTTTTCTGATCAGTAAATAGGAGCTGATGAATTCATGCGGAATTTATTCTCAACCGTGACTAAAAAAATGATCATCGGCTACCTGGTGATCGTTGTTTTTAGCCTTTCAGCGGTGGGTTTTGCTTTGTTCCGTTTGCATGAGCAAACCCGCGCCACTGAGCAACTGGTCAATGTCGAGTTCCGGATGTTTGAACTTGTCCGCGACCTGCAGCAGAACCTCCTCGCCCAGGAAAACATCGAAAAGCAACTGCTGATTTTACGTGACCCGACTCTGAAGGAATTGCGGCTAAACCGGGGCCAGGAATTTACCCGCCTGGCCGTTGCTCTCAACCGACCACCGTTAAGTGATGAAGTCCGTACCCTCATCGATCTGGTTGAAAAATACCGACTTGCTGAAAACCAGCTCTCCGATGCCTTGTTCTGGGATAACTGGACCAATGCAGAGGCAATTGCCAACGACACAACGGTACCGCTGCGGGTGCAGATTCTGAATTATCTGGTGGAGTTCAGACAGCGGAAACAGCAGGAGATTAACACCGGCCTGGCGCGTCTGTCAGAGCGTACCGGTGATGCGTTTCAGACCACAGCGTTGTTGACTCTGATCGGTATCTGCCTGTCTGCGCCGGTCTCGTTGACGGTGATACTCAGTATTCACCGTTCGGTCAGGGCTCTGAAAAAAGCGACCCAAAAGATATCGGCCGGCAGTTTCGAGCATCAGCCGGATTTGAAAGGCGGCGATGAATTCGCCCAACTCGCTAACGATTTTCGGATGATGGGGCAAAAACTGCGTGAACTTGAACAGTTGCGCCTGGATGCCAACCCCTTGACCCAATTGCCGGGCAATCTCGCCATCGATCGTGAGGTTGAGCGCCGTATTACGGGTAAAGAACCCTTCTCCCATCTCTATATCGATCTGGATAATTTCAAGGCTTACAGTGATCGCTATGGCTATAAGGCTGGCAGTGACGTGCTGGCTATGGTGGGCAACCTGCTCAAGGATGTGGTTAATGAGTTCGGTACAGGGGAGGACCTGGTCGGACACATCGGCGGGGATGATTATGTGATCCTGACTGATTTGATCTCTGGCGAATTGCTGGCGCAGCAAATTGTTAAAAAGTTTGAGAGAACCATCCCTGAGCATTATAATGCAAAAGATCGTGCCGCCGGTAATTTTATCGGCAAGGATCGCTATGGAATTAAGCGGACCTTTCCGCTGATGACTATTTCAATTGCTGTAATTCCTTCAACCCATTACGAGTATCCTTCGCGTCTGGCCATCAGTCAGGATTGTGCCAGGTTAAAAGAATATCTGAAAATTCAGGAAGGCAGCAATTATATGCTGGAGAAACGTAAAGAGTGAAAAATCAGCTGATTTTATTGCCCCTTCTGATTGTTCTGTCAGGTTGCGCCACTTTGTTCCCCGAGCCGAAGATAAGGGCGGCGAAGGATCTGGTTGCGTTCGAGCAGGCCTTCTCGCAGTTCGAAACAATGCACTCCTCAGCGGAATTGGAAAATTTTGTGGCCACTTATCCGAACAGTCCCTGGGCCGCGCGGGCAAATTCGGTTTTGAACTGCGTCAACGACCTCGAACAGCGTAATGCCAGGCTGCAAAAGATGCAGGCCGCAAACCAGGAGTTGGAGAACAAGATCAGCCAGTTGAAAAAGCAGCATAAGGAACAGCTTAACGAGCTGCAAAATGAAAATGGCCAACTGACGGAAACAATCGAACAGCTCAAAGGTTCTCTGATTGAACTTGAGCAGAGACCGCAATAGCCTGATGTCCTCCCGCCCCGTCGATTCCTCCCTCAATGCAGACCTGTCGAGTGGTTTTCTCTTTGTCTACAGTGCTGTATTTTTGATGTCGCTGAACGGGTTGTTTGCCAAAGTTATTCCTTTGGATGCAATTTCCATTACAGCTCTGCGTAGTTTTATCGCTGTTGCTGGACTGGCTCTGTTCGGCCTGGTAAGAAACAGGCGCTATCGCCTGCCGTCAATGACTCACCTGGTGGGTGTCTATGGCCTGGGGGTTCTGCTCGGTATTCATTGGGTGACGTTCTTTCATTCCATGCAGGTGTCTACGGTGGCGGTCGGTATGCTGTCCCTGTTCAGCTTCCCCATCCTGACCATTCTGGTGGAACCGTTATTCAGCAGGGAACGTCTGGAGGGTGGCGATATCATTGCCGGAATACTGGTTCTGGCAGGTTTGGGAGTCATGGTCAGTCAGGACCTGGCCGACCTTCATGGCCCGATTTTGTCAGGGGTTTTCTGGGGTGTGGGATCTGCTTTTCTGTTCGCCACCCGTAACCTGGTGCAGAAATATTTCTTTCAGGATGTAACCAGCGACGCACTTCTTTTTCATCAGGGGATTGCCATCGCGGTCATGTTGCTCCCTTTCCTCGGTGTCCGGCAGACAGCCGCCTTGCCGCTTGCCGGCATAGTCAATCTGCTGCTCCTCGGCATCCTCTGTACGGCCGGCGCCCATACCTTCTATGCCGCAAGCCTGAAACGTTTGCCGGCCAAGTCCGTGGCGTTGATCGGCTGCCTGCAACCGGTTCTGGCGACCCTGTTCGCCTGGCTGGTCATTCAGGAAACCACGCAACTGAATGTGCTGTTCGGCGGCGCAATCATTCTCGGTGTTGCGGCTTATGAATCCGCCTGGAAAAGAAGTCGGCCTCTCGGCAGGCGTTGAGCGTGTTGCGGGCCTTCAGGTCCGGTTGCAGTCTGTGCACAGCGAGATGGTCGTAACTCAGTAGGCGAACCGGGCAAAGGGGGAGTGCGAGGAGGCGGCGAGGGCATCGTTCAGGGTATGGATGTCGTGGGCTTCGAGCAGCGGGAGCAGTTTCAGCAAAACCTCCCCGGTGACAATGGCATCCCCAAGGGCGGTATGGCGGCCGACAATGGTCACGTTCAGCCGCGCCGCCAGCTCTTCCAGGGAGTGCGAATCCTGGTTGGGATGAACGATGGAGGAGAGGAGCAAGGTATCGATGACCGGATTGGCAAAGACCAGTCCGGTTTTTTCTTCCTGCAGTTGCAGAAAGCGCATGTCAAAAGCCGCGTTGTGAGCAACCAACACCGAATTTTCCACAAAGTCATGAAAGTGGGGCAGGACTTTGTCAATGGTCGGCTGCCCTTTGAGTAGCCTCGGTTCAATGCCGTGAATGGCCACCGATTCCGGCGGGACAAAGCGTTTCGGATCCACCAGTTGGTCGATCACCTCATGGTAGAGCAACTGACCGTTAACAATGCGAATGGCGCCCAACTGGATGATTTCGTCCCCTTGCGACGGGTTGAGACCGGTGGTTTCGGTGTCAAAGACGACGTAGGTCAATTTGTTTAGAGGGACCTGCCCCAGCTCGTCCAGGTCGCCCCGGTTGAACAGATCGAATTCGTAGGAGACGGGACGGTGTTCTACTTCGCTCTGCAGGGCCAGCCGGCGGTCTTGATCAAGGGGCGGCAGGACAATCATCACCCCGGCGCAGCGGCGTTCGTCCGTGCTTAAAAATGACATCCTGCCCGC
Organism: Geopsychrobacteraceae bacterium; assembly: GCA_963668145.2. Taxonomy (GTDB): domain Bacteria; phylum Desulfobacterota; class Desulfuromonadia; order Desulfuromonadales; family Geopsychrobacteraceae; genus Seleniibacterium. Next base: position 215,338 of record CAXXJU010000017.1, on the reverse strand, counting down.
CATTTTTTCAATGGCCTGCCTGAAGTTAAGCAGGCGGCCTTTGTCATCACTAATCAACGGGGTTGACAGCCAACTCTCCAGGAGATTTCGGCTGACATTGATCCCGGGCCAGGAAAGCACCAGTTCGATGTCGTTTTTATCATTACTGGTGATGGTCAGCAGCAGTTCCATAACCCTGGTCTGGGTCTGCAACAAGCCGCCAAGGTGACCAAAGGCCTGCACCATGGAGTAGCTATCGACCTGTAGCCAGAGGCCTTTGGGGGCCAGCGGTGTGGTCTTGAATTCAAACCGTTCCGACAGGTTTTTGCTGATCACGTCAAGCAGGTTGTCAGCGAGGATATTTTCACTTTTGGTCAGCTCGTGCTGATGGAAGGCATAGCTGGTCCTGGCCTCATGAACCTTCTGTTCCAGGATCTGGGAACTGAAATCGATTTTCTGCCGATAGCGCTGCAGGTCTTCGGCGTTGAGTTGGGGCTGGGCCAAAATGGTCCCGATGGATTCACGGATTTCCCCCAGGTATTTCTGCTGGTCGTCGATTAGCGATTGAATCAGGGCGTCACGCCGGTTGTCGGCTTCGATTTGCTGAGTCATGTCTTCCAGGGTGAGGACGATTCCGGAAATCTGCCGCTGCGAGGACTGCTCTGTGAAAAAAGGCGCCATCTTGACCCGCAGGTAGTGATCATGCCGTAGACTCATCATGGTGCTGTTGACCAGTTTGCTGCGGCCTGATAGGTGGCATTTGTGCAGCATCTCCAGTCCGTGGACAATCGGATCGCGATCCAAAATACTGAAGATGGAACGGCCAAGCCCGAGAATTCCACTGCGCTGAGTGGCCGCGACGGTCTGGTCCGTCTTGAGCATGTCCTGGGCCTGCTGGTTGTAGAGCAGAACCTGACCGTCGGTGTTGCAGACGATGACTCCGTGGGGAAGTTCGGACATCAGGGCGGCCAAACGGGTCCGCTCCTCGTTGATGGTGGCCTGGGCAACGGCGATTTTCCCTGAAACATCCCGCTTTAGTTCGGCAAAGGCATCGGCGGACTGGTTGATGATCTGGCTGAGATATTCGATCTCCTTGGAGGCCGTTTTCAGATGGATACGATGCTCCGGGTTGACCGAGGAAATGATGCGGGCGCTCTCCGCCAGTTTCAGGGTCGGGATGATGTAGTCATTGAACAGCAGGTTGACCAGTGCGCCGATGATGAAAAGGATAGTGATTGTCCCGAGCAGGGGGAACGGAACCAGCTTACTGAACATTTCCCCCAGCGCCTCCTGCTGGGCGTCATTGAGACTGGCCCAGGAGCCGATCAGGCTGGCAGCGATAATGCTGGTAACTGCAAAGTATATCGCACCGAGAAAAATCCAGTATTTAAAACTCGGTTTCATGTATCAGGAGTCCTGCTGTCCCGACGTGTTGAATAAGTTAAAAGTTAGTTCAATGGCTGCTATTAAGGGGCGTTAGTGGTTTGTTGATTGACTTGATAGCGCTCCTGCATGCCTGTTGAATTTTTGAATTAGGAAGAATATAGGACAAAAAAAGGTTGAAGGCAAACATTGTTGTATTTTTGATTCTTGGGGGCAGGTCGGGAGTGAAATACTCCCTTAACCAAAGTCACTTACGAAGAGCTGTCGCTAATCAGCAGTACAAAGTGTCGTCCGTTAAAAAGGGGAGGGCGGGGGGAATTAAGCAGCTTTGCAGTAAACTCGGGACTGTCCCCAGGGTCATCGGGGGCTGTCCCAAGAGTTTGCGAGCCATGAAACTGTCGCGGTTAACACTGCAAAGACCTGGGACGGCCCCCGTGCGGGGACAGTGCCGGTTTTGCTGCCAGCGACTCTTAAACGAGCGCCATTCGGGGTCGGGGGGATTTAGACGGTCTTTCAGGTAACGTCGTAAGCATCCGATACTTCATGGCTAAAAATTTTTAAATATCAATCGAAAGTTATGATGGTGTCGTGCTCCTTCCCTCTTGATGGGGGAAGGTCGGGATAGGGGTGGCAGGCGCCAACAACAAAGCCGCTGCGGGGTTCGCAGCGGCTTTGTTGTTGATTGATCTTTTGGGAACGTGCTTAAGCAGTGAGCCGCTTGAGGGCTTCCAGGTATTTCTCTCCAGTCTTGCGGACGATCTCTTCCGGAAGCTGAGGAGCCGGAGCTTTTTTGCCCCAATCGAGGGTTTCCAGATAGTCGCGCAGGAACTGTTTGTCGAAGCTCGGCTGCGGGCCGCCCGGCTGGTACTGATCCTTGGGCCAAAACCGTGAAGAATCGGGGGTCAGGGCTTCGTCGATCCAGATCAGCTGGCCGTCCATCATGCCGAACTCGAACTTGGTATCGGCAATGATGATCCCTTTCGTTGCGGCCAGGTCACGGGCGCGCTCATAGATGGCGATGCTGATGTCGCGAACCTGCTCGGCGATGTCCTTGCCACAAAGCTCAACGGCTTTGTCAAAAGAGATGTTCTCGTCGTGTTCGCCCAGTTCGGCTTTTGTTGAAGGGGTGAACAGGGTCTTGGGGAGCTTATCGCTTTGGACCAGACCGTCCGGCAGGGGAATGCTGCACAGCGATCCCTGGCTTTGGTACTCTTTCCAGCCGCTGCCGGAAAGATAGCCGCGGACGATGCACTCGATGGGGAGCGGCTGAGCCTTTTTGGTCAGCATGCTGCGGCCTTCAAGCTGATCCCGGTACTGATGGGTGATCGCCGGGAAGTCATCGACATTGGTCGAGATCAGATGATTGGGGATCAGGTCGGCCATCTGCTCGAACCAGAATTTGGAAATTTCCGTGAGGACATAGCCTTTTTGCGGAATGCCTTCGCCCATGATGACGTCGAAGGCGGAAATCCGATCGCTGGTCACGATGAGCAGGTGCTCGCCGAGGTCGTAAATATCCCTGACCTTGCCGCGATTAATCAACTTAAGTTCAGGGCAATCGGTTTGGGTGAGAACGGATATCATGATTGCTTACTCCCATTTTTAAATGCTTCCATGAGGTCGGGAACCATGATGTTGATCTCGGCCTGTTGGAGGAGCTGGTTCAGTTTTTCGTTGACCATATGGTCTTTTTTCTCGGACAGCAGGCGTTCTTTGAGTTGGCTGCGGTCCTGTTCAGTCAGTGCCGAGAAATCTGCCACCTTGGCATCTTTGAGGCTGGCGACCAGGTATTTGTCGCCGATGGTATAGACCTGAGGCATAATCGGCTCTGCCTCAGTCAGTTTGAAGGCTGCCGTTGCCACTTCTTCGGAAGCGCCGATGCGCGGTACGAAGCCGCCAAAGCCGCGGTTGAAGTCACCGGTCTCCTCAAGGGAAAGTTTCAGGTCGGCAGCAGCGGTGCGCAGGCTTTTTTTGTCTTTGGCTTCAGCAAGCAATTTGTCGGCAAGTTCCTTGGCCAGGGACTGGGCCTGTTCTGCACGGTAGGCTGCTTCGACCGCGGGTTTGACTTCCGCCAGTTCGGGCAGGCGGCTTTCCTGACGGTCTTTGAGCATGAACAGGAAGACTCCCTGAGTGGTCTGGATCGGATGGGCCAGCTCTCCTTCCTGAAGGGCGAAGGCAGCCTGGGTGATCTCGGGGACCTTGCCGATGCCGTCAATAGCTTCGTTGCGGGAAAAATAACCGGTCTCCTTGATGCCGAGGTCGTTGGCTTTGGCCGCAGCTTCAAGGTCGCCGCTTTTGCGGTTGATGTTGTAGGCGTCCATGGCCTTTTCATAGGCCATTTGCCGGGCTTTTTCCAGAGTCAGGCCCTTTTTGACCTGATCAATGACATCAACCAGGGACTTGACGCCGGATTCGGTGTGGCTGTTGACCTTGATAATGTGGAAGCCGAAGGGGGTTCTGACCACATCGCTCAACTGGCCGGGTTGCAAGGCAAAGGCGGCATCTTCAAAGGCCGGAACCATGACGCCGCGGCCGAAAGTGCCGAGGTCGCCACCGTTGGCGGCGCTGCTCTTGTCGTCGGAGTGGGCTTTGGCCAGTTTGGCAAAATCAGCGCCTTCATGGAGTTGTTTGAGCAGGTCCTCAGCCAGTTGACGGCGCTTGGTGACCGTCTCCTGATCGGCATCCTTAGGCACTTTGATGAGGATGTGCGCGGCATTGACCTGTTCCTTGATCTCAAACTGGTCCAGATTTCGACGATAGAAGCGTTCAAGATCGTCCTGGCTGAATGATGCGATTTTATCTTCGTAGCGAGCGGGGTCGAACTGTAAATAGCGCAGGGAGATTTTTTCCGGAATCTGGAACTGCTCACGATGATCGGCAAAGTAGTTCTGCAACCCCTGGTCGGTGACTTTGACTTTACTTTCCACCAGGGCCGGGGTCAGCCAGACGAAATTGAGATCGATCTTATCATTCTCTTTGTGAAAGGCGGTCTCGAGTTCGGCATCGCTGATTTCGGCGCCCTGTTGTAGTTTCTCACGGACTTTCTGGGTCAGCAGCTGGCGGCGCTGGGCGGCTTCGAACTGCTCGGGGGTCATCCGCTGATATTTAAGAACTTGCAAGTAGCGGTCTCGGTTGAACTGCCCGTTAAGTTGAAAGGCATCGTATTTGGAAATGCTGTCGATCAGCTCCTGCTTGCTGACCTCGAGCCCGAGTTTGTCGGCCTGTTGCACGAGTAATTGTTCTTCTACCAGCTGTTGCATCGCCTGTTTCGGCAGGTTGAGCTGTTTTTCCAGGGTGGAATTGAAGCTCCCTTGATAGATGCGCTGGTAAAGATTATAGAGCTGGCTGTAAGCGGTCTGGAAATCGGCATAGCTGATTTCATCACCATTGACCGTCGCCGCTATGTCGCCACGTTGGGTATTTCCTTTGCGGGATGGCGCGGTTAACATCGTGTAACCGATGACGAAACTCAGGATGATCAAACCGAAGGCTATTTTGATCAGGATCGATTTTTGCTTGGTTCTGACAAAGTCAAGCATCGCGGCGAAACTCCTCTAGTAATTATTGATGTTTCAGGGAAAAAACAGGATGGCATGTTAGACCAGCAATTCGTTGCAATGCAATCCTTTTTTGAGAGATTATCTATTGCTTAAAGGTGTGACTGTTTGTTAGAGTGGCGAAGCTTTTCAGAATACTTCAATTGACCAATTCAAGCTGTTTTCAGCATTGACAGGACGTGACATGTTTAATGTTTTTAATGCCGTTTGGGGCCTGTTCTCCAACGATTTGGCGATCGATTTGGGAACGGCCAACACACTGGTATATATGAAAGGTAAAGGCGTTGTGGTCAGCGAACCTTCAGTGGTTGCTGTTAAGACCGGTGCCGCCGGACAACGCAAGGTCCTTGCCGTCGGCAAGGACGCTAAAGAAATGCTGGGTCGGACCCCGGGCAGCATTGTCGCCATCCGCCCGATGAAGGATGGCGTTATCGCCGATTTTGACTACACCGAAGAGATGTTGCGCTATTTTATCCGCAAGGTCCACAACCGGAAAAACCTGGTTCGGCCGCGGATTGTCATCTGCGTTCCTTCCGGGATTACCCAGGTGGAAAAACGTGCGGTCAGGGAATCGGCTGAATCGGCTGGCGCCCGCGAAGTTTACCTGATCGAAGAACCGATGGCGGCTGCCATCGGCGCCGGGCTGCCGATTACCGAAGCTTCCGGCAATATGATTGTCGATATCGGTGGCGGCACCACTGAAGTGGCGGTGATTTCCCTGGCCGGAATCGTTTACGCCCAGAGTGTCCGGGTCGGTGGTGACAAGCTGGATGAAGCCATTGTCCAGTACATGAAGCGCAAGTACAACCTGCTCATCGGTGAGCGGACCGCGGAAGCCGTAAAAATCGGCATCGGCAGTGTCTATGCCGCGCCGGGGGAAGAGGTCGTGTCCATGGAAATAAAAGGGCGTGACCTGGTTAGCGGGATTCCGAAGACCATGGAGGTCGGCTCCGATGAAATTCGCGATGCCATGTCCGAACCGGTTAACACTATTGTCGAAGCGGTTCGCATCGCTTTGGAACGGACCCCGCCGGAGTTGGCGGCCGACATTGTCGATAAGGGGATTGTCCTGGCCGGCGGTGGCGCTTACCTGAAAAATCTTGATATTCTGCTGCGCGAAGAGACCGGCCTGCCGGTGGTGGTCGCCGAAGAACCGTTATCCTGTGTCGTGCTCGGCTCCGGAGCGGTGCTTGACCAGCTTGATCTGCTGCGCCAGGTGGCGGTCGCGTCCTGATCTCTTGGTTTTTGATCGGTATGCTATTGATTACTAACAGGGAGGATCTGCCGATCCTCCCTGTTTTGTTGAGATTTTCACCCTCCCCGAGTCCTGACCTCCCGATTCCGGCTGGAGCGGAACATGCGTGAACTGTTCAGACGTTACAAGTTATTGCTGCTGGCAGTCGTGCTGCTCATGGCTACGGTATTGCTCTATTCCTATAACCTCCGTCACAAGTCAACCACGACCTTTTTTGAACGTGCTGTATTGACCTTTGCCGAACCCTTCCAATCCGGCATTGACCAGGCCGTTGATGCGGTCCGCAATGTCTGGAAAAACTATCTCTGGCTGGTCGATGCCCGGCAGCGCAATATTGAGTTGCTGAAGGAAAACCGCGAGCTGAAAGCCAAGCTCCTGCAGGTCGAAGAAATTTCTCTGCAGAATCAGCGGCTGCGCGCGCTGCTTGCATTCGTGGATGATCTTGACCGACCGGCGTTGCCGGCCCAGGTGATTGGCGAAGATGCCAGTAACTGGGCGCGCACCATCGTCATTGACAAAGGGACCAAGTCTGGCCTGCGCAACGGCCTGCCGGTGGTGGCTGCCGAAGGGGTGGTCGGGCGGATCATCAAGATTTCCCAGAACAGCGCCCGGGTGTTGCTGATCACCGATGCGTCTTCGGCGGTTGCCGCATTGATTCAACGGACCCGCACGCGCGGGGTGGCCCGTGGTCAGGGGCAGGATCTGTCCGTTGAGTATGCCTTGCGGACCGCCGATATTGAGGTCGGGGACCTGCTGGTGACTTCCGGTATGGGCGGGATCTTTCCCAAGGGACTGCCGCTGGGGAAAGTTGCGGATATCGAAAAAGGGCAGTTCGGGCTGTTTCAACAAGTCAAAGTTGAGACCATGGTCGATTTTTCCCACCTGGAAGAGGTTCTGGTCATCGTCGGGGAAGATCAATGAGACGGTTTCTGCTCTATCTGTTGATCGGGATCTTTTTTGCCCTGCTACAGAGCAGTGTCCTGCCGCTGTTCTTTGCGCCGAACTGGCGTCCGAACCTGATTCTGATTCTGGTGCTGTTCCTCAGCTTTCATGAAGGCCTGCCTCTGGCTGTCTTTGGCGGGATGGTTCTGGGGGCCATCCAGGACAGCTTCTGCGGTCCCAGTCTGGGCCTCTATGTTTCTGCGGACCTGGCTATCGTCATGCTGACCAAATTGGTGGCGGAACAGTTGAATGTTGAAAGTCCGCCGCTGCTGTTACTGCTGGTTGCCGCCGGAACCTTGGTGCAGAATGCTTTGCTGGGCTTCTTTCTGACCGCTTTTGCCGACACCGAGCCGGTCGTCTCGATTCTGTTGCCAGCGATACCGCAGCAGTTGCTCGCCAACCTGGTGTTTTCCGCACTGCTGTTAGTTGTTTATCTGCGTCTGTTGAAGTGGTTCGGGTACCGGGGCGGTCTGGGCAGTTTGCTGTATCAGGGGAAGCACTATGGGCATTGATCAGAAATGGATCGAGCTGCCCATAGTGCAGCGCCGATTCCTGTTTTATTCTGTGGCCGCGACCCTGGTTTTTGTGCTCTTGGCGCTAAGACTCTGGTATCTGCAGGTGATCAGCTATGACGAACTGCAGGAGCGTTCGGTTCGTAACCGCACCCGGGTGGTGACTCTCAATGCGCCGCGGGGTCCGATTTACGACCGTAATTCCGTACTGCTGGTCGACAATCGCCCTTCCTTTGAAATCTCCGTGATGCGCCAGGATGTTGAAAACCGTGATCTGCTTCTGGAACGGTTATCGAAGCTGCTCAATATCAAGGTCGAGGAATTGCAGGAGCGCTGGGATCAGGGACGGAGCTTCCCCATCTATCGACCGGTCACCCTGGCCACCGATGTCAGCCGGGAGGCCATGGAGCGGGTCCAGGAGCACAGTGTTGACCTGCCCGGAGTACTCACCGAAGTTCAACCGATCCGGGATTATCTGGACGGTGGAACCTCCGCTCACCTGATTGGCTATTTAGGGGAAATTACCGAGGATGAACTCAGGGAAGAGGGGGACAGTTATAATTACCGCGGCGGCGATCTGATCGGCAAGACCGCATTGGAGAAAACCTTTGAGCCCTATCTGCGTGGTACCAAGGGGCGGCGACTGGTTGAAGTCGATGTGCAGGGCAAACTGCTGCGGCAGCTGCAGGTTGAACCTCCCAAGCCGGGGAACAAGGTTTTTCTGACCATCGACGAAGAATTGCAAAAGGCGGCGGATGTGGCCTTTGGCGATCAATCCGGGGCTGCTGTCGCGCTGGATGTCAAGACCGGTGATATCCTGGCCATGGTCAGCCGTCCGACCTTTAATCCGGCACTGTTCGCGCGTGGCATCGCCGGCGACGAATGGCGCGCCCTGGCCCAGGACAAACGCCATCCGCTGCAGAACAAGGTGATTGCCGGGCAATACCCGCCGGGATCGACCTTTAAGATTGTGGTTGCCCTGGCAGCCTTGCGTGAAGGGGTTATCGGGACCAAGCGAACTATTGATTGCAAAGGGGATTTCGAAGTCGGCGGGTCCCGGTTCCGCTGCTGGAAAAAACGTGGCCACGGCCCGACGGACCTGCACAAGGCCCTACGCGAGAGCTGCGATGTGTGGTTTTATCAGGTTGGTCTGGAGTTGGGTATCGATAAATTATCCAAGGCGGCCAAGGAATTCGGGTTGGGTTCACCGGTGGGTTATCCACTGCCCGGTGAGCGTGCCGGGGTCATGCCGTCACAGGAATGGAAACAGAAGAACTTTCATAAACCTTGGTACGCCGGGGAAACGGTCATCGCCTCCATCGGGCAGGGCTTCGTCCTGGCCACTCCCTTGCAACTGGCGGTGATGACCGCAACGGTCGCCAACGGCGGCAAGGTGCTGCAGCCCCAGGTGATCCGCAAAGTTGAAGACTGGGAGGGAAATATCCTGTTGCAGCCGCAGCCCAAAGTGGTGCGCCAGCTCGATTATTCCGTGGCCGATTTGAATGCCGTCAGGGAAGGCCTGGTCGCAGTGGTCAACAGCCCCCGCGGGACCGGCAAGGCTGCGTACCTGGATGACGTCACTGTGGCTGGAAAAACCGGAACCTCTCAGGTTGTCAGGCGCAAGTCGGACGAAGAAGAAGAGGAAGAGATCAATGACGAAGTCCCTTACCGCTTTCGTCCCCATGCCCTGTTTGTCGCTTATGCTCCGGCTGAAAATCCGGAGATCGCCGTGGCTGTTGTCGTCGAGCATGGCCAGTCCGGGGGGCGGGCCGCCGGGCCGATCGCCCGCAGTATTATTCAGCGTTACCATGAACTGAAACAGCAAGCCGCTGCAAAGCAGGGAGAATGATACGTGTTTGATCGTCGCCTGGTCACGAGTTTCGACTGGATCCTGTTGCTGACGGTACTGGCTCTGGCCGGTATCGGTATTGTGAACCTTTACAGCGCGACCGCCAGCTGGCCGGAGGTGTCCACTCCGCTCTATCTGAAACAGGTGATCTGGCTATGTGGCGGGTTGCTGATTTCACTGTCCCTGTGTCTGTTCGACTACCGCCATCTGCAATATTTTTCGGTGCATTTCTATGTCCTCAGTGTCTGCCTGCTGATTTTCGTCGAGGCCATGGGGCGAACCTCCATGGGGGCAACCCGGTGGATTCATCTGGGGTTTTTCAATCTGCAGCCGAGCGAGGTTATTAAAATCGCGATTATCCTGCTGCTGGCAAAGATTCTTGCGCAGACGGCGAATCCACAGGGGTTCGGGCTGTTTGAGCTGTGGAAGCCGGCGTTGTGGATTCTGGTTCCGGTGGTGCTGATTCTGAAACAGCCGGACCTCGGGACGGCCACCATTGTGGTGTTCATTGCCGCAACCATGCTGCTGTTCGCCGGGCTGCGTAAAGGGGCGGTGATTTCTCTGGGGATCCTTGGCGTTCTGGCGGCGGTTGGAGGATGGTTTGGCCTGCATGATTACCAGCGGGCGCGGATCCGGACCTTTCTCAACCCCGAGGCCGACCCACTGGGGACCGGATATCACATCATCCAGTCCAAGATCGCAGTTGGCAGTGGCGGCTTTTTCGGCAAGGGGTTTATTCAGGGCAGTCAGTCGCAACTGTCTTTTTTGCCCGAGCGGCATACCGATTTCGCCTTTTCAGTGTTTGCTGAAGAGTGGGGTTTTATCGGTAGCGTTTCGTTGCTGGTGCTCTACCTGTTCCTGGTGGTTTGGGGTCTCTATATCGCCCGCCGGGCGAACGATCGGTTCGGCCTGTTTTTAGCGGTTGGGGTAACCGCCATGAACTTTTGGCATATCGTGGTCAACCTGGGCATGGTTATCGGGCTGCTGCCGGTGGTGGGGGTGCCGCTGCCGCTGTTCTCCTATGGTGGCACCAGTATGGTGACGACCATGATCGGTATCGGCCTGCTGATGAATGTGAGTATGCGCAGATTTATGTTCTGAGGAGGGCTGCTGGTCGTAACGCACAGCCTTTCTGTCATTGTTTGGTGCGGTTTTTCCCCGCCTTCAACAACTGCATGCGTTCACTGATTATCTTTTCATAGCCCCGCTCCGTCGGCTGATAGTAAACGGTGCCGGCCAGCTGATCGGGGAGGTGAGTCTGGTCGGCATAGCCGTTTTTGAAATCGTGGGCGTATTTGTAGCCCTTGCCGTAATCAAGCTCTTTCATGAGCTTGGTCGGCGCATTGCGGATATGTTTCGGCACGGCCAAGGCCCCGGACTTACGGACCTCGGCAAGGGCGCTGTTGATCCCCTGATAACTGGCGTTACTTTTCGGAGCCGTGGCCAGATAGGTCACCGCCTGGGCCAAGGAAATGCGGGCTTCGGGCAACCCGACAAAATGCACCGCCTGCTGTACGGCCACGGCCAGCTGCAATGCCCGCGGGTCGGCATTGCCGATATCTTCGGAAGCCAGAATGATCATCCGGCGGACGATGAAGAGGGGATCTTCGCCAGCTTCCAGCATTCGGGCCAGCCAATAGAGGGCCGCATCCGGATCGGATCCGCGGATACTTTTTATAAACGCCGAAATGACATTGTAATGCTCCTCTGCTCCTTTATCGTAGAGCAGGGCTTTTTTCTGCATCGCTTCCTGGACGACCGGCAAGGAAATCTTTCGCTTCCCGGCGGTTGCCGCCGCAACCTCCAGGGTTCCCAGGGCGATCCTGGCATCGCCGTCAGCCTGTTCGGCCAGGAAATCGAGGGCGGCATCCTCAATCTCCATGTTTCTCGGTCCCAGCCCGCGGCTGTCGTTCAGCGCCCGTTGCAGGAGCTGTTTCAGATCCTCGGCGGCCAGCGGCTCAAGCACAAAAACCCGTGAGCGTGAAAGCAGTGCCGAGTTGATCTCGAAACTCGGGTTTTCCGTGGTTGCCCCGATCAGGGTGACATCGCCCTTTTCCACTGCGGGCAGAAAAGCATCCTGCTGGGCTTTGTTGAAGCGGTGAATTTCATCGACGAACAGCAGGGTTTTGCGGCGGTGGTAATTGCGTTGTTGTTTGGCTTCGGCGATGATCTCCCTGACTTCCTTGATACTGCCGAGCACCGCGGAAAAGAACACAAAGCGGCTGCTGGTGCGGTTGGCGATCACCTGGCCGAGGGTGGTTTTTCCGGTGCCCGGGGGCCCCCAGAAGATCACTGATGACAACTGATCCTGTTCGATCAATTGGCGCAGCAGCTTCCCTTCGCCCAGCAGGTGCTGCTGGCCGACGATCTCTTCCAGGCTACGCGGGCGCATCCGTTCGGCCAGGGGGGTGTTGACGGCAGTGCCGGACGACTGTTCAAAAAGATCCATAACGGCTCCCGAATAATGAATTAAGCGGTTACTCTAGCATGCGTAGGGGCGCTTCTCAACCAGGGACCGAACGCAATTGCGATGGACTTTGCTATGGGCTTATGATAGATGTCAAAACTTTCGTAACGCTCTTTTTCTCATGAAGTATGCCGAATCGGCACCAGTTTCTGCGCGGGCGGATCAATGTTGAAAAAAGTCGGCATTTATGCCAAGAAAAACCATCCCGATGTCGAAAAAATAGTTTTTGATATTCGCGATCGTCTCAATCGTGATGATATTACCGTTCTGCTGGAAGATAGCGTTGCCGAATTGATTGGCCAAGTGAATGGCTTTTCCGGTGACGAAATTCCAGACCTGGTGGACCTGGTTATTGTGCTGGGTGGTGATGGAACCCTGATCTCCGTCGCCAGGCAGATCGGCGAACGGCGGGTGCCGATCGTCGGAGTCAATCTCGGTCGGCTCGGTTTTTTGACTGAAATTACCCGGGACGAATTACCCGGCATGCTCGATCGGCTGGTGACCGAAGAATATGAAATCTCCGAGCGGATGATGCTCGACTCTTTCATTTACCGTAACGGTCAGCAGATTGGTAAATATACGGTTCTCAACGATATCGTTATCAATAAGGGAGCCCTGGCCCGGATCATCGATATGGACGCCTCCATTGACGGTCGGCATCTCTGTACCTATAAAGCCGACGGGCTGATTATTGCCACCCCGACCGGTTCTACCGGGTACAGCCTGGCGGCAGGCGGGCCGATCATCTTTCCGGAGATCAACAGCTTGCTGATTTCGCCGATCTGCCCACACATGCTGACCAACCGTCCGGTGGTGGTCTGGAGCCGGTCGGTTATCACTATCGAAGTAAAATTCCAGGATGATGTGGTGTTTTTTACCGCCGATGGCCAGGTTGGTCGTAAGCTGTTGCCGGGGGACCGGGTTGAGGTGCGCCGATCGGAGTCGCGGACCCTGCTGGTCAGAAGCCCGAGCAAGGATTATTTCGAAATTTTGCGTACCAAGCTGAGTTGGGGGGAACGCTAGGGACTGTTTGCTGAGGTTGTTGAAAAGCCCCAAAATGGACTTATTTCGGCAATCCTGATAGGCAAACGGAGCCATTTCGCAGGGGTGATAGCTGCAGTTATGCTGACAGATCTGATTATCAAAAATTTTGCAATTATTGAAAATCTTCATGTGAGTTTCAGCACTGGCTTTAACGTTTTGACCGGAGAAACCGGGGCCGGAAAGTCAATCATCCTGGATGCCGTCGGACTGCTTCTGGGGGGACGGGCCCGAGGGGAAGTCATCCGTTCCGGTGCTGAAGAAGCGTCGGTCGAAGCGGTTTTTGCCCTGTCCCCGGCTCATCCGGTTGCTGCCCGACTGGTCGCTGCCGGGCTGGACGAAGGCGATGAACTGCTGGTTCGACGAATTGTCTCCAGGTCCGGGAAAAACCGGGTTTTCGTCAACGGGTCAGCGGTTCCGCTGGGGCAACTGCGTGAGTTGACCGGTGGGCTGGTCAATATTTACGGACAGCATGAGCATCAGAATTTGCAGCGGGTTGAAAGCCACCTGGAACTGCTCGATCAGTTTGCCGGCCTTGCTGAGGTACTGAATACGTATCGGGAAAATTACCTGGCCTATCTGGCTATTGAGAAGGAACTGTCCCGCCTTGACCTGGCGGAACGGGAGCGCCGGCAGCGGCTGGATATGCTCGCCTTTCAGAAGCAGGAGCTGGATAGTGCCGCGTTGCAGGCGGATGAAGATCGGGAGCTGGAGCAGGAACGCGGCATTCTGCTCAACGCCGAAAAATTGCTCAGTGCCACCCGGGGCGGTTATGAAATTCTTTACGAAGGGCCGCAGGCGGTCTGCGACCGGGTCGCCGGGATTATCGCCAAACTTGAGCCGTTACGGGATATTGACCCGGCTTTCGTCCCTGTCCTGGAGTCCTTGAACGGGAGCCTCTATGCCTTGGAGGACGTTGCCGGTGTCCTGAGGGATTATGCCGATAAACTTGATTTTGAGCCGTCCCGCCAGGAACAGGTCGAGGAGCGTCTGGCGCTGCTGAAGGGGTTGAAACGGAAATATGCGCCGACGGTTGAAGCCTTGATCGAGTTTCGTGATCGTATCAGCCAGGAGTATGACCGTCTCAACCGCTCGGAAGAAGAGCGCCTGGAACTCACCGAGCAACTGCAACAACAGGAAGCCAAGGTTCGTCAGGCTGGTGAGGCACTGTCCCTGCGCCGCAAGGCTGCCGCGGACAGGTTGGCGCGGGAAGTTGAGCGTGAGTTAACCGAGCTGGCGATGCCCAACGCAAAGTTCAGCATGAGTTTTGACACACTTGCCGAGCCCGGGCCGGATGGCCTGGAAAAGGGAGAATTCTTTCTTGCCGCCAATCCTGGTGAGGCCGCCCAGCCGTTGGCCAAAGTGGCCTCGGGCGGGGAGCTGTCGCGGATCATGCTGGCGCTCAGGCGCAGTGCTCCGGAAGGAGACAGTGTCGGCACCCTGATCTTCGATGAGGTCGATGCCGGCATTGGCGGTGAAGCGGCGACTGCCGTCGGCGAGAAGATCAGCCGCCTCGGGCATGATCTGCAGGTGCTCTGTGTGACCCACTTGCCGCAGGTCGCTGCTTTTGCCGATCAGCATTACCAGGTGCTGAAAAAGTCGGATGCAAAACGCACAACAACCGAACTGCAGTTGCTCGGTGCGGATGCCCGGGTGGCGGAAATGGCCCGGATGCTGGCTGGCGCCCAGGTTGGCGAACAGACCCTGAACCATGCCCGCGAACTGATCAGCCGATCACGCGCGCTGGTCGAACAATGACCAAGTTGAATGTGGAGACAGAATAGATGATCCGCCATGCTCGGATACCGGATGCCCGTGCCATCCATCAGTTGCTGTTGGCTTTTGCCAAAGACGGTCAGTTACTGGGCCGGTCCTTGGCCGATATTTACGATGCAATCCGGGATTTTTACGTTTTTGAACAGGATGGCCAGCTCCTTGGCGCCGGCGCTCTTGCCATTTGCTGGGAAGACCTGGCTGAAATTCGTTCCCTGGCCGTGGTGCAGGGACGGCAAGGCCAGGGCATCGGCCGGAAGATTGTCGAAGCCTGCCTGGCTGAAGCCACCGACCTTGGTCTGAAAAGGGTTTTCGCCCTGACCTATCAGCCCGAGTTTTTCAAGCGGATGGGGTTTGCTGAAATCGAAAAGTCCGAATTGCCGCAGAAGGTCTGGGGGGATTGCATCAAGTGCGTAAAATTCCCGGATTGCGATGAATATGCGCTGGCGATAAATCTATTGGATTAGCAGCGTTTTTATGTTATTAGTCAATTGTAATTTTTAAACAGGGACCATTATTCGGTGTTTGAAGAGCCTTTTAAAAAGTGCGGCAGCTGTGGTGTCAGTTGGCCGACAAGGGCCGCATTTGTTAGTGATCCCCAGGTTCTTCTGGTGGGTTACCAGCCGAATTTTGTTTTTTTGGAAAAGGGTCTGTTCCTGTTTAACCATACCTGCGAAAGCACCCTCTCCATCGATGTGGCGGCTTTTTCGGACCTCTATGCCGGGCCCATGTTTGTGGAGAAAAGAATAGGTCAGCCGGGCTGCCCCGGCTACTGTCTGCACCGTACTGAACTGCGACCCTGTCCGGAACAATGTGAATGTGCCTATGTCAGGCATATTCTCGACTACCTGCAGCATGTCCCGAAGCTGACCTCTCCGGGAGTGGTCGGGGGAGAAATGGAATAGGTTTTGGCGAAGCGCTTTTCTGTCATACTGCTGTCCGAGGACGGTACTCAACTGAAGCACCTGCACATGCACAAGGGCCTGTTCTCCTGCGGTGTTGGTCTGGTTGCGGTTGCTCTCGGGCTGCTGGTTTTTTTCGCCTATAGCTACTCCACCGCCACCGTTGACCGGGCTGAGCTGTTTCGCCTGCGGGCGGAAAACAGTGAACAGCGTCAGAACCTGCAGCGTCTTGTCGTTGATCTTGACGAGCTGCATGCTGATCTGGACAACCTTGCGACAACCGAGGCGCGGGTGCGCCAGCTGGCCAGCCTTGACGCCGAACCGGAGGGGCTTCCTGTTGCTGTCGGTGGTTTGCCGGATGCTGACCAGGTCGAAAGCGTGAGCGATATTCAGCGGCAGATCAACAAACTGCAGATAGAAATTGAGCTGCGGCGGCAGAGTCAGGAAGATGCCCGCAATCTGCTCAACGATGAGGTCTCCCTTAGTCGGGCAACCCCCGAAGGCTGGCCGGCCAAAGGCTGGCTGACCTCCTACTTCGGTAAGCGCAAGTCACCTTTCACCGGGCGGATGGCCATGCACGAAGGACTCGATATCGCGGCTAACGTCGGTACCCCGGTCTTTGCGACCGCCGACGGCGTGGTGTCCCGGGTGGCCTATACGCCGGGCTATGGCAAAATTCTGGTGATTGATCACGGCTACGGGTATCAAACCATTTTTGGCCATAATTCCAAAATCCTGGTCAAAGCCGGCCAACGAATCAAGCGTGGAGAGAAGGTCTCTCTGGTCGGCAATACCGGTCGGTCCACCGGGCCCCACTTGCACTACGAATTGCGTTTGAACGGAATCCCTATAGATCCGCGTCAGACCCTCTGAATTCGGTCTGCGGCTCGGCAGTGACCGGTCCGTTCTTCCTTCTCGTCGCTTTTTTCCCATATCGGCTCAGCAGGCTGTCTGCAACGCCTGATAATCTAAGCGTTTTAGCATTTCATTAATACTTGTGAGCCATTCTTCCACTGTGATACTATGCCGACCGGTGTGCTGTTATCGGCCGCATTGTGTTTGTCCGGATACCCCGAATGAATACCGCACGTCTTGTCAACCAAAGCTGATTCATGGAGAGCAGGCTGTCTCCTGGAATTTCGGAGTTTTATAAAGCAATGATTGGTGGTTTTGTAAAGAAAATTGTCGGCAGTAAAAACGAGAGAGACCTGAAAAAACTACAGCCCGCAGTACAGAAGATCAATGCTCTGGAAGCGGATTTTGAAAAACTCAGTGATGCAGAACTGCAAGCTAAGACGGAACATTTCCGTGGTCGACTGGCCGCGGGAGAAAGCCTTGATGACTTGCTCCCGGAAGCTTTTGCCGTGGTGCGCGAAGCCAGTAAACGGGTTCTTGGTCTGCGTCATTTTGATGTCCAGTTGATCGGTGGGATGGTTCTTAACTCCGGCAAAATTGCCGAGATGAAAACCGGTGAAGGGAAAACCCTGATGGCCACATTGCCTATTTACCTGAATGCCCTCAGTGGCAAAGGGGTGCATGTGGTCACCGTCAATGATTATCTGGCCAAGCGTGACGCCGAATGGATGGGCAATGTCTACCGTTTTCTCGGCCTGACGGTCGACTGCGTCGTTCACGGCTTGTCGGACAGTCAGCGCAAATTGGCTTATGGCGCAGATATCACCTACGGGACCAACAACGAATTCGGGTTTGATTATCTGCGCGACAACATGAAGTTTGATCTGGCCGAATATGTTCAACGTGATCTGCATTATGCCATCGTCGATGAGGTCGACTCGATCCTGATCGACGAAGCCAGAACCCCGTTGATCATTTCGGGGCCGAGTGAAGCCTCCAGTGAACTTTATTTCACCGTCGACAGGATCATTCCGAAGCTGGAAAAAGGTGAAGTCATTGAGGAGCGCGACGGGAAAATCGGCCAGACCGTCAAACACTATACCGGTGATTTCACGGTCGATGAAAAAGCCAAATCGTCGTCTCTGACCGAAGAGGGGGTCAGCAAGGTCGAAAAGTTGCTCAATGTGAGTAATCTCTACGAACCGCGCAATATAGAATTGCTGCACCATGTCAATCAGGCTCTCAAGGCCCACGCCCTGTTTAAAAAAGACGTCGACTATGTCGTTAAGGACGGCGAAGTCCAAATCGTCGATGAATTCACCGGGCGGCTGATGCCGGGCCGGCGCTGGAGTGACGGCCTCCACCAGGCTGTTGAAGCCAAAGAAGGGGTCAAGATCGCCAGCGAAAATCAGACCCTGGCCACGATTACCTTCCAGAATTACTTCCGCATGTACGACAAGCTGGCCGGCATGACCGGTACTGCGGAAACCGAAGCGACCGAATTCCGGGAAATCTACGGACTCGACGTGGTTGTCATTCCGACCAACCGGCCAATGCAGCGCCAGGACAATGCTGATGTTATCTATAAAACCGAAAAGGAAAAATTCCTTGCGGTTATCGAGGACATCATCGAATGTCATAAGCAGGGGCAGCCGGTTCTGGTCGGCACCATCAGTATCGACAAGTCCGAGGTGTTGTCGGCCTTGCTCAAAAAACGGGGCGTCCCCCATAACGTGCTGAATGCCAAGCAGCACGAAAGAGAAGCGTTTATCGTTGCCCAGGCCGGGCGTAAGGGATCGGTGACCATTGCCACCAATATGGCCGGTCGGGGAACCGATATTGTGCTCGGTGGCAACCCGGAGATGATGGCCCGTAGCGAAGCCGCCGTAGCGGAAGATCCCGAAGCGCGTTTTGTCGAGTTGCTGCCGGAATACCAGCAACGCTGCAAACAGGAAAAAGAAGATGTCCTGGCTGCCGGTGGTCTCTACATCCTTGGGACCGAAC
This sequence comes from Geopsychrobacteraceae bacterium, assembly GCA_963668145.2. Classification (GTDB taxonomy): domain Bacteria; phylum Desulfobacterota; class Desulfuromonadia; order Desulfuromonadales; family Geopsychrobacteraceae; genus Seleniibacterium. The sequence continues at coordinate 196,819 of CAXXJU010000017.1, read as the reverse complement.
GGCATGAATCGCGGCGTATCGACAATCAGTTAAGAGGGCGTTCCGGTCGCCAGGGAGACCCTGGCAAGAGCCGTTTCTACCTGAGTCTGGAAGATGACCTGCTGCGGATTTTCGGTTCCCAGCGGGTGGCCTTTGTGATGGATAAACTGAAAATTCCTGAAGGCGAGCCCATCGAACACGGGATCATCAGCAAAGCGATCGAAAATGCGCAGAAGAAAGTCGAAGGGCATAACTTCGATATTCGTAAGCACCTGATCGAATATGATGATGTCATGAATAAACAGCGCGAAGTCATCTATACCCAGCGTCGGGAAGTCCTGGCCGGCGAAGATCTGCACGGGACTTACCATGGGATTATCGATGAGACTGTTGAAGACATGATCGCGTCCTTCTGCCCAGAGAAAACGCCGGGATCGGAATGGGACTGGAAACGGTTGACTGAAGACTTCATTAATCAGTTCAATTTCATGCCTGACTTCAGCGATATCGACCGTAGTGCCTGTCGTCACGAAGAGCTGGATGCTGCTTTCAAGGAGCAGGCCAGGCGACGCCTGCAGGAAAAGGAAGAGGACTTTACCTCGCCGGTGATGCAGCAACTGATGCGGATTCTGCTGCTGCAGACCATCGATTCGCAGTGGAAAGATCATCTGCTGTCCATTGATCATCTCAAAGAGGGGATCGGCCTGCGCGGTTATGGCCAGAAAAATCCCAAGGAAGAATACAAGCGTGAAGCGTATGGCATGTTCATGGACATGATGGGGCGGGTACGGGCTGAAGTTCTGCAGAAAATGTTCAGAATCCAGCTGGCCAGGGAAGAAGATGTGGAGCAGATGGAAGCCGAACAGAAGCGCCAGAAAATTTCCCTGAATAAGGTTGGCGGTGAGGAACAGAGCAAAAAACCGACCGTGCGCGATGAGGACAAGGTTGGCAGAAACGATCCTTGCCCCTGTGGGAGCGGTAAAAAATATAAAAAGTGTTGTGGTCGTTGATTTTTTGGTATGAATCGAGATGGAGGCAATGACGGAAATTCATGAGCAAAAAAAACCGGCCATTCTGCTGATTGACGATGTTCCGTTGATCCTGGATCTGCTGGAAGATATTCTGGAGAGCCTGGAATATCCGGTTTTGCGCCTTGAAACAGGCCTTCCGGCAATGCAGGTCCTGGACCGGGAAGATGTTGCTCTGGTTTTTTGCGATGTTTCCCTGCCTGATATCAGCGGGGTGGATGTCTTGCGGATGATCAAGCAGCACACGCCGGAAATCCAGGTCGTGATGATTTCCGGGCAGCAGGATTTTAATGTCGCCCGGCAGGTGTTGCGTGAACGCGCTCTGGATTATCTGGTCAAGCCGTTTGATCATAAAGAAGTTCTGACTGTGGCGCGGCAGGGGCTGGCTTCTTATTATCAGGCTGTTCATCAGGAGCAGGTCCGGATTGAGGCCCAGCGGCGTATGGCCGATCTTGTGCTGCTGAAAAAGGTCGGTGAAACAGCGAGTTCCGGGAACGATTTGCAGGAGTTGTTTGACCAGATTCTCGACTCGATTGTCCATTCCGCTGAAGTCGAAGTTGCTTCCCTGATGTTGCTTCAGAATGACGGTTGTCTGCACATCGCTTCGTCCTGCGGTATTCCCGATCAGATTGTCAACACCACCCGGGTCGCCTCCGGGGAAGGAGTCTCGGGGCACGTGCTGGCCACCGGGGAGCCGGTATTGCTGACCAATATTGATCAGGATAGCCGCTTTGTCAGCATGTCCGGCGGTAAGAAGTACAAGAACCAATCGCTGCTTTCGGTGCCAATCTATGTCCGGGAAGAGCTGGTCGGGGTCATTAACGTCAATAACAAGAAATCCGGGCAGCCGTTCGATCTTGAAGATCAGAACCTGCTGGTGGCGATTGCCAACCAGGTTGCCCTGGCCATGGAAAACTTTGAGCTGATCAACAGTCTGCGCCAACAGGCCCTGGTGCTTGAGCGTACCAATGCCGATCTGGTCAGGATGAACCGGGCCAGGACCCGTCTGGTCTGCAACCTGTCTCACGAGCTGAAAACCCCCCTCACTTCGATCATGGGTTATATCGACCTGACCCTGTCATTTTTTAATAAGCTCGGCGAAGCGGAGATCAGGGACAATCTGGGCCAGGTTCAAGATGAAGGGAAACGCCTGGAACGGTTGATCACCGGAATGCTGCGACTGTTTTCCATCGAGTCTGAACGGGAAATCTGGCGCTGGAAATCCTTTGGCGTTCCCTGGCCCATTGCCGATGCCTTCCAGTTGTACCGGGCCAAAATGAATGAGCGTGGTCTGCTTACGGAAATCGATATCGAAGACGATCTGCCGGAGATTTACGGGGACCAGGAAAAGTTCAGTATGGCGTTCAACTGCTTGATTGATAACGCTGTCAAGTTCAACCGCGACGGCGGGAAAGTCAGTGTGAAAGCGGCGACGCGAACTTTTGAGGATCTTGAATATGTCTGTCTGCAAGTTTTCAACGATGGGCAGACCGTGCCGTTGGACGCCCATGAGACGATTTTCAGTTCCTACACCCAGCTTGGCGATATCGATACGGAAAAGCCCCACGGGGTTGGGATCGGCCTGGCGCTAGTCAAAGTTGTCGTCGACCGCATGCTGGGGGATATCTATCTGGAAGAAGTTGCCGGGGAGGGGACCTGTTTTGGGCTCCTGCTGCCGACTGAGCAAACTTATAATATACGAAAAGAAAAGGTTGACAATGAGTGATATCGATATCCCGACTGGATTCAGGTTTGCGGGAATTGCAAGTGGCATCAAAAAAGCGGGCAAACTGGATCTTGCGCTGATCGTATCTGATCGACCGGCTAACTGTGCCGGCGTTTTTACCCGTAATAAAGTCGTGGCCGCGCCGGTGTTGTTGACCCGGCCGAAAGTTGCCGCAGGGCAGTGTCAGGCCATTCTGGTCAACAGCGGTAATGCCAACGCCTGCACCGGTGCTTCGGGTGAAGAGGTGGCCAGGACCACGGCCGGACTGGCGGCCGCGGCAATGAATATTTCCGAAGATCTGGTTGCCCTGGCCTCAACCGGCGTCATCGGTGTGCAGTTGCCGATCGAGCCTTTTAAACAGGGGCTTCCTGCGTTGGTTGGTGCGCTGAAAAGTGATCAGCCCGAACTGGTCGCCAAAGCGATTATGACCACCGATGCGTTCAGTAAAATGGCTTCTGCCAAACAGGACGCCCCGGAATACCGGCTTCTCGGCATGGCCAAAGGGGCCGGCATGATCCACCCGAACATGGCGACCATGCTCGGTTTTGTGTTGACCGATGCCCGGGTTGAACCTGAGTTTTTGCGCACGGCTTTGCGCACGGCCGTGGATAGAAGCTTTAATTGCATCACCGTCGATGGGGACACCTCGACCAACGATACGGTTTTGCTGCTTGCTAACGGGGAGTCCGGTGGTCCCGAAATCAAGGCAGGCAGTGCCGAGGGAGAGTCCTTTTTAGCTCATCTGGAACGGGTTCTCCTTGACTTGGCCAAGATGATTGTTCGCGATGGTGAAGGCGGGACCAAGTTGGTGCGGGTGCGGGTTGTGGGCGCTGCCGATGAGAACTCAGCCCGGACGGCGGCGCGCTCGGTTGCCACCTCGTCCCTGGTGAAGACCGCTTTTTTCGGCGAAGATGCCAACTGGGGGCGCATCATTGCCGCGGTCGGTTACTCCGGGATCGATGTCGACCCGAACCGGATCGATATCGATTTCAATACCGTTGCCGTGACCAGGAACGGTCTCTCGACCGGCCCAGAGCTGGAGGCGGAAGCAAGTGAGGTCCTCAAGCTTGATGAGTTCACCGTTACCATTGATCTGCACCAGGGGGCTGCCGAATTCAGTTACTATACCTCCGATCTGACCTATGATTATGTCAAGATCAATGCCGATTATCGGAGCTGATGGACCTGCTGTCAAATCCTGCCGAGTTGATTGATCAGACCCTGTTGCTGCCGACCGCGACCGCCGGGCAGATCGAAGCTCTTTGCGAAGAGGCTGTTGAATACGGCTTTGCGACCGTCTGCATCCCGCCGATATTTGTCCCTCTTGCCGTCGACCGTCTGTATGGTTCCACCGTTGGGGTCTGTTCCGTGGTTGGCTTTCCGTGTGGTTATAACAGTTCGCGGCAAAAGGTTCAGGAAGCGGCCGATCTGGTCGCGGCCGGAGCTGTCGAAGTTGACATGGTGATTGCCCTCGGGCCGTTGTTGGAGGGCCGGCTGGCCCAGGTCGAGGAAGAGATAGCCCAAGTGGTGCTGGCGGCCCGAGAGGGGCGGGTCAAGGTGATTCTGGAATGCTGTTACCTGACCGAGCCGTTGCTCACCCAAGCGACGGAGGCGGCTGTTCGCGCCGGGGCTGCTTTTGTCAAAACCTCGACCGGTTTCGGCCCTGCCGGGGCTGTTGTTGCTGACGTGCAGTCTATGGTGAGCGCCGCCGCCGGACGGATTAAAGTCAAAGCCGCGGGAGGAATCCGCACATTTGACCAGTACCTGCAGTTCGTTGCTGCCGGTGCTGAGCGGATCGGGACCAGTGCCGGGACTTCCATTGTCAAGGAATGGCTGGCCCGCTGTGTTTAAACGAATTCTGCTCATTGTACTTGATGGCGTCGGAGTCGGCGCGCTGCCTGATGCTGCGAGCTATGGGGATGAGGGGGCAGCGACCCTGCAACATGTGGCCGAGGTGAATGGTGGGCTGTGCCTGCCCAATCTGGAGCGCTTGGGTCTGGCCAATATTGTTCCGGTCAAAGGTTTGCAGTCAGTTGCCACCCCGACAGGCTGCTGGGGGAAAATGGCTCAGAAAAGTGCCGGCAAGGATTCCGTGACCGGGCATTGGGAGCTCGGGGGTGTTGTTCTTGAACAGCCTTTTGCCGTGTTTTCAGAAGGCTTCCCAGCAGAGATTATCAGTGCTTTTAGCCGCCTTGCCGGCGGTCCTCCGCTAGGCAACGTCGCTGCCAGTGGCACCGAGATCCTGTATCGGCTTGGTGAAGAGCATCTGGCCACTGGGCGGCCGATTGTCTATACCAGCAGCGATTCGGTATTTCAGATCGCTGCTCATGAAGATGTCATTTCTCCCGCGACCCTTTACGAACTGTGTCGGCAGATGGCCATGGTCCTGAAACCGTATAATGTTTGTCGCGTTATTGCTCGCCCCTTTACCGGGTCCTGTGCAGACAACTTCCAACGGACTTGTGGCCGCCATGATTTCCCTCGCAAACCAGACCAGCAGACTCTGCTGCAATTATTGCAGAGCCATGGCATTTTTACCTGCGGTATTGGCAAAATTCGTGATTTGTTCGCCGGAGAAGGACTGAGCGAAGCGCAGACAACCCGTCACAACGCCGATGGTATGGAACAAACCATTGCGGCGTTGAATAAAATAAATCGGGGCCTGGTCATGACCAATCTGGTAGATTTTGATATGCTGTATGGGCATCGGCTGGATGCCGCCGGATTTGCCGATGCTCTTGACGAATTCGACGGGTGGCTTCCGAAGCTGTATCGCTCCATGCAGAAGGATGATCTGGTTATTATTACTGCCGATCACGGCTGTGATCCGACCATTCCTGGAACCGACCACACCCGGGAGTATGTCCCTCTTTTAGCCTGGAGTCCGTCCCTGGTTCGGCCGGCTTCGCTTGGGGTTCGCACGACCTTTGCGGATGTCGGTGCAACCATAGCGGAAAATTTCACCATAGAATTTGGGCAGGGTTCCAGCTTCTGCTCTGAACTGTTGAGGTAAACAGACCTTTGCTGCTTAAGACCGGAATAAGGAGGTCAAAATGTTAAAGCACGTCTTCTTTTTGTCAATCTTTCTCTGCTTACTGAGTACACCGGTTTTCGCGGCCGGTTTGCAGGTCGCCGATGCCGCCATTACCACGGCAATTGAAAATCAGATGCCGGTGGACAGGATTGAATCTTTTCCCGCTGATTACGGAAAACTTTTCTGCTTTACGCGGATAACCGGTGCCGAAAAGGATACCCAGATTACCCATGTATGGTATTTCAATAATGATGAACTGGCGCGGGTGACGCTGCCGGTGCGGTCAGCGGACTGGCGGACATATTCCTCTAAACGGTTTCTGCCTCAGTGGGCCGGAGATTGGCGGGTTGTTGTGCTTGACGACCAGCAGAATGAAATAGCCTCAATACCTTTCCGACTGGAATAACAACAGCCATTAAACAAAAAGGCGACCGTTTCGGGTCGCCTTTTTGTTTAATGACCGGGTCCGGCCCTGGGCTTGATTCAGCCTTCAGCTAGGCCGTCTGAACGACGCGGGATGTTATTTTTTCTTGCGAGCTGCACGAGCTTTGGCAAGGTTATCGGCCAGTCCACGCTCAACAGCCATCTGCCGGCGACTTTCAGAATAGTTTCTGGCTGCCAGGGACTGGGTGCGGGGAATATCAAACTGCTTGCGATATTCGCTTGCGCTCATTTCATGGGCTGTTTTCAGGTGACGTGAGAGAGTTTTGAAGCCTTTGCCACAGATCATGCAAAAGATTTTGTCTTTACCGAAGGCTTTTTTTCTGCTGACTGCCGGTGATTCTTCCGCAACTTCAGTTGTTTCGACACTCTCGCCTTTTTCCAGGGCAGCAAGGGCTGAATGGACTTCGGTTAATTCGGTGATTAATTCGTCTTTTGACATTGGAGTCGTTGAAGCGTGGGCCGCAATAATTTCAGCCGCCATTTCCATGATTGTTGCCATAAAAATATCCTCCTATCAGGTTAACTGGCAAAATTTATGTTCTTACAAACCACTTTCTTTTAACAAGAAAGAGTATTTAAATAAAACAGATATAAGCGCAAAAGCAAGAATAAAATAGAATTGTTGTTTGCTTTCTATTACTTCCTATGTTGTTTCTGGTGAAACATGAGGGTAACTTTTGGAAACATTTATTTGCAACGAAAAGGAAGTCGCAATGGATATAAGGCAGTCTTTGGAACAGTTTGAACTTCAGACGCTTTCGCCTGGAGCCTGCTTCAGTGTTCATAGCCGGGGAAGGAAATATCCTTCTAAAAACTGTTCAATAAGAACGGTTTTTCAGCATGATCGTGACCGTATTCTGCACTGCAAAGCGTTCAGGAGGCTGAAATATAAAACGCAGGTTTTTCTTTCTCCGGAAGGAGATCATTATCGAACCCGTCTGAGTCATACCCTCGAGGTTTCTCAGGTTGCAAGAACAGTCGCACGCGCCTTACGTTTGAATGAGGATCTGACTGAAGCTATTTCCCTTGCTCATGATCTGGGTCATACTCCATTCGGTCATGCCGGGGAGCGTGCACTCAACGAACTTGTGCCGGGCGGATTTCATCATGCCAGGCAAAGCCTGCGGGTGGTGGAAACCTTGGAGCGGGACGGGAGAGGGTTGAATCTTACTTTTGAGGTCAGGGATGGTATTCGCAAACATTCCAAAGGAAAGGGCGGCCTGCTTTCCCCGGGCCCTGATTATTGTGCCGCCACCCTGGAAGGGCAGGTTGTTCGTCTGGCAGATATTATTGCCTATGTCAGTCATGATCTCGATGATGCTATTCGGGGACAGGTGATTGCCCATGACGAAGTCCCTGCCACCATTGTCAAGTTGGTCGGCGCCCGTCATTCGACCCGGATCGATCGCATGGTTCGAGACCTGATTGGGGAATCCTTGCGCCAGGAGCGTTCCCGCATCAGCTTGTCCGCAGAAATGGAAGAGGCGATTCAGGAGTTAAGGGCCTGGCTGTTCGGACATGTTTATCAAGTGGATTGTGTTCAGGCTGAATTTTCCAAGGCGGCCCGGTTGTTGCGCGAGTTGTATTGTTATTTCATGCAGAATGAAGACCGCTTTCTGTTATATGGCGGACGGCGTCATCCGGGCGACCGGCTTGAGGTGTCAGTCGCCGATTTTATTGCCGGTATGACCGATCGTTTTGCCTTGTCTCTTTATCGTGAGCTGTTTTTACCGCAACCGTGGAAGAATATCTGATTTTCGGGGTCTTCAAAAACTTATATCGGGCGCTGTATAACGTTGCTCGATTCATTTAATAATGTGTAGTAACTTATTGGAAATAATTGATAAATGCTTGACAGTTTTTAATCTTTATGCTAGTTTTTTTTCGGTTTCCTTGGAAAATCAAGGGGTTCCGGGGTTGGTTTGAGGATTTTATGGTGCATGTAGGCAACAGGGTTCTGGTTTTTCGGCTCGGTGGGATCGGATTTATTCTTGATCTCAGAAGTGTCGTTGAGGTCCAGGGGTCTGAATCCGCACAGCTTGATGCGAGTCGGGGTGATATCGACCAGGGAATTGTCGCGGCCATGGTTTTTCGTGGGGCCTGGCTGCCCGTTGTTGATCCGGCCGCCAAATTGGGAATCTCCGCTGCGGTCAGGATGAAGGATCAAGTCGCTGTGGTGTTGAGCGGCCCGGAAGGGAGTTGGGCTATTCTGGTCGATGCGGTTGATGAGTTGTCGGCAGAGGACAGTTTTGTCTCGTGTGAAATACCCTTTTTGCTGAAGGCTTCGACCAGTAGCGGGTATTCGCAACTTAAATTGCGCAATGCCGAGCCTTTTGTCGTCTTCGATCCGGAATTGTTTTACGGCAGTCCGGCCATGCGAGCATGACCCGGTTTGGTCTTTTCAGCGCAGGGGCGTTGTCTTTTGCCATTCCGCTGTTGCAGATTAAAAAGATTCTCCAGGATAGTCGTTCCTTTGCGTTGCCTTGCCTGCCTGCGACGGTGACCGGCGTTCTGGTTGACGAGGATCGGCCGGTGCCGGTTCTGGATGTCGAGCTACTGCATGATAACGGCACTTGTAGTGAGAAGTCATATCATTATCACGTTCTTGTCGAGTCGGAATATGGTACTCTTGCTTTGCCGGCAGATTTGTCCGTGAGAATAGTTTCCGAGCAAAAAGGAACGATCACGACAGCCTTAAAAGACTATCCCCCCTGGGTTGTTGGGATATTTTATTGTCAGGAAATGAAACATCTTATTTTGAACATCGATTTTTTGGCTATAGAGATGACCCAGGGATTCTGGCGTTCAACGTCTGAAGCCGATGCTGCGAGGAGACATCAATGACAAAAAAAATACTGTTGGCTGATGATAGTATTACCATCCGCAAGGTTGTCGGTATTATCTTTGCCACAGAAGATTATCAACTTTTGATGACTGATAACGGCGATGACGCGCTGAAAATGGTTCAGGATGAAGCGCCCGATCTGGTCATTGCGGATATTTCGATGCCGGGTAAAGACGGCTTTGAACTCTGTCGGGAGATTAAGTCAACTGCCGCTTCAGCAACAATCTCGGTGATGTTGCTGCCCGGGGCTTTCGACCATTTTGATGAAGCCAAAGCCGAAGAAGTCTATGCCGACGGCTGGCTGACCAAGCCTTTTGAATCGCAGGCCTTGCTCGATAAGGTTGCCCAACTGCTGGCAGCGGAGCCAAGGTTGATGCCCGGCGTTGCCGAGGCCCCGGTTGCTGAGGACCAAAGCAGCGACGAGGTCGTGGTCGATGACTTTGCCCTTGGTCTTGACGGTGTTGAGGATTTGCCTGAGGACGAAGCAGAGGATGCCGCGGATTCGGCCGATGACCTCTGGGATTCTGTCTCTTTTGCCGACGATGAGCTTGAGGACGCAGGCGGTGCGGACTCCGATGAGGAACCTCTTGCCGCCAGCGACGAGGATCTGGATCTGTCCCCGGAAATTGCTGCCGAAGAAGATCCTTTTGGCGAACATGGTGCCGACGTTGATCCTTTTGTGGCCGATGGCGCACCCGTTCAAGCAACGCCACCGGTCGATGCCGTTGCCCCTGTCGCTGAGGAAACCCTGGCTGCAGATACTGCAGAAGAGGCTTTTTCCGCTTTTGACGAAGATGATTTGCCGCTGGATGACACCGGGAATATCGATTTCGGTACTCCGGAGAGCGATCTGCTCGATCTTTCCGCCGACCAGAATGATGCTGTGGATAGCGCGGATGAAGTCGATTTCTCACAATATTCGGATCACGACGGCTTCCTGCCCGCAGCTGAATCCGACGATGATTTTGTGCCGGAGACGGTGGACGACGAGGTCTTTGAGAGTGATTCTCTGGAATTGCTGGAAGAAGATGTTGAGCCTCTGGAAGAAGAGGATGGCGATTTCTTTGGCACTGCAGTTGATGAACCTTCTGCTGAAGTGGAGAATGTCGAACTTGAGCCGGAATCAGAGCCGGAATCAGAGCCGGAAGCCGCCTTGGTCGATTTTGCCGTCGATGAAGTGGTGAGCGCCCCGTCGGCCGATTCGGCTCCAGAAGTGGCAGTCGCGGTTGAGGAAGAGGTTGAACCTGAACCTGAACCTGCGGAGGAGATTCTCGATCTGTCCGAGGACGAGATCCTGGACCTGTCCGAAGACGAGATCCTGGAGGACGAGGCCGGCAGCGCTTTTGCTTCCGTCGAGAGTGAAGCTTTTGCGCCGGAAGAGACGACGATTGCTGAGGACGAGGAAACCTTCATCTTTGATAGTGAACCTGCCCTGGACTCTTCCGTGGAGGATGAGCAGGTTTCAGCGCAGGAAGAAATCTACGATCTTGACAGTGAAGTCGAAGAGGTCAAGGTCGAGGCGGTCGAGACGGACAGTTTCTATCTTGATGAAACCGAGCCGAAACCGGCACCGGCCGTTGCGTCACCATTGTCAACTTCAACTGAAGAGGTCGAAGCGGAACACCCCGTGGTGGAAACGCAGCCGGCGGCACCGGTTGCCCAGCTCGAGCAGCAGTTGCGTGACCTTCCTGAAGAGGAGTTGAAAGAAATCGTCAGCAGAGTTGCTGCTCCCATTATCGAAAAGCTTGCTGGGGAACTGCTTGAGCAGATTGCCTGGGAAGTGGTTCCCGATCTTGCCGAAGTGATGATCCGTGAAGAAATCCGCAAGATCAAACAGGACACTGCCGAATAGGCTCCTGTTGCACAACGCTTCCTACCGGGGGAGCAGGGAAGGCTTGACTTCCTTGTTCCCCCAATTTATTGTCCCCGCTGTAACAGAAAGTTGAAAATCTTAAATAAATCCAACTTTATATATGCGAAGGGTTTCAGCAGCAATGAATACGCAACTGCCAAAAGGGTATGATCCGCTGCAGGTTGAACAAAAATGGTTCGCTGCCTGGGAAAAAAGCGGAGTTTTTCACGCCGACGAGACATCGGTCAAGCCTCCTTATTCCATCGTTATCCCCCCTCCGAATGTCACCGGTGTTCTGCACATGGGACATGCCCTGAACAATACCCTGCAGGATATCCTTTGCCGCTGGAAAAGAATGTGCGGCTATGAAGTCCTGTGGATGCCGGGAACCGATCATGCCGGTATTGCCACCCAGAACGTGGTTGAGAAACAACTGGCTGCAGAAGGGAAAGATCGGCATGACCTCGGGCGAGACGCTTTTATCGAAAGGGTCTGGAAGTGGCGTGGAGAATCCGGTGGGCAGATCATCAACCAGCTCAAACGGCTGGGGGCTTCATGCGACTGGGAGCGGGAACGCTTCACCATGGATGAAGGCCTGTCCAAGGCAGTGCGTGAAGTCTTTGTCAAGCTCTACGAAGAAGGTCTGATCTACCGGGACAATCGGTTGATCAACTGGTGCCCGCGCTGTCACACCGCCCTGTCCGATCTTGAAGTTGAACATGAGGATCGCAAAGGGCATCTCTGGCATCTGCGCTACCCTGTCATCGGCACCGACCGACAGCTGATCGTCGCGACGACACGTCCCGAAACCATGCTTGGTGATACCGCTGTGGCGGTTCATCCCGAAGACGACCGTTATCGGGATCTGATCGGCCAAGAGGTCCTGCTGCCGCTGGTCAATCGGAAGATTCCGATTATCGCCGATGAGTACGTTGATAAGGAGTTCGGCAGCGGCGCGGTTAAAATAACTCCGGCGCACGATTTTAACGATTTTGAAATCGGTAAACGGCACCAGCTTGAATTCATCAATGTGCTGGATGAATCGGGCCTGATCAACGAAAACGGCGGGTCCTACCAGGGGCTGGAGCGCTATGCCGCCCGTGATAAGGTGGTCGCCGATCTGCAGGAGCTGGGGCTGCTTGAGCAGATTGAGGATTATGCCAACGCGGTGGGGGAATGTTATCGTTGCAGAACCACCATTGAACCCTATATGAGCAAGCAATGGTACGTCGCGGTCAAGCCTCTTGCTGCCGAAGCGATCAAGGCCGTTGAAGAGGGGCAGACCAAGATTCTGCCTCTGCAGTGGGAAAAAACCTATTACGAGTGGATGTATAATATCCAGGATTGGTGTGTCAGTCGGCAGATCTGGTGGGGTCATCGGATTCCGGCCTGGTTCTGTGACGAGTGCGGGGAAATCACCGTTTCTCGTGAAGATGTCACCACCTGCAGTCACTGCGGCAGTACCCAGCTGACCCAGGAAACCGATGTCCTTGATACCTGGTTTTCTTCAGCGCTCTGGCCGTTTACCACCATGGGCTGGCCGGAGCAGACCCGCACCCTGGAAAAATTCTACCCCACAGCCTGTCTGGTGACCGGCTTTGATATCCTCTTTTTTTGGGTCGCCCGGATGATGATGATGGGGCTTAAATTCAGGGATCAGGTTCCATTTAAGGAAGTTTATATCCATGCCCTGGTCCGCGATGCACAGGGGCAGAAAATGAGTAAAAGCAAAGGGAACGTGATTGACCCCCTGACCGTGGTCGATGAGTACGGTGCCGATGCTTTCCGCTTTACCCTCTGCGCTTTCGCAGCCATGGGGCGCGATATCAAATTGTCTACGGAACGGATCGGCGGCTACCGGAATTTTGTCAATAAACTGTGGAACGCCAGCCGGTTTGCACTGATGAATCTGGAGGATTTCACGGCTGAGAACTGTGCTTTTGATGGTGAACAGCTGACCCAGGCCGACCAATGGATCCTGCAGCGTTTTGCCGCCGCCGCCGAAGGCGTCAATCAGGCCCTGGCGGACTATCGGTTTAACGAAGCGGCGTCCGTCCTCTACGCTTTCACCTGGCACGAGTTCTGCGACTGGTATGTCGAATTGAGCAAAGAGAGTCTCTACGGCGAAAACGTCCAGGCTCGCCAGACCACCCAGAAAGTGCTGTTCTCAGTGCTGGAAGGTCTGCTCAGAATGCTTCATCCGATCCTGCCTTTTGTGACCGAGGAAATCTGGCACGCGTTGCCCGGAGAGCGTCCTTCCGCAACCATCATGACCGCCGCTTACCCACAGGGGGCAATGATCGAAGCCGATGCGGCCGCGGTTGCCGAGATGGAATTGGTCATGGATGTGATCAGGGCGATCCGCAACGTGCGTGGCGAACTGGAAGTCCCGCCCGCCCGTAAAATCAAAGTTGTGCTCGATTGTAAGACCGCAGCGGCTTTGGCGGCCGTACGGGCCGGTGAAAACTACATCACTTCGCTGGCAAGGGTTGACGAATTGATTGCCGGAGTCGCTATTGAACATCCCCGTCAGGCGTCGACCCAGGTTGCCGGCGACGTCGAGGTGTTGCTGCCGCTAGCCGGGCTGATCGATATTGCCGAAGAAGAAGCCCGCCTTGGTAAAGAGATCGTCAAGACGCAAAAGGATGTCGATTTCTTCGCCAAAAAATTGTCAAATCAGAAATTTGTCTCCAAGGCCCCTGCAGAGGTGTTGGAGAAGGATCGCGCCAAATTAGCTGCAGCCCAGGAAAAGATTGCCATATTGCAGCATAGTCTGGACAAGATTATCGCCTTGAAATAATTGCTAAAATGCCGTTTTGAAAAATTTTTTCCGGACTCTAGTACAGCAGGGGCGGTGGTTGAAGGGGGTGATAGTCAAGACATTAGAAATTGTCTATGTATGGTTTTTTTTATTTAATTTTATAACGATGTTTAGTATACAGTATACGATTTAAAATTGTTACTGCAGGCTCTGCCGGCCTTCCCTGGCGGGTTGTATCTGGCACCGAAAGGATGTCAATTATGAACTGGAGGATTAGATCCTGGAGAGGGCCGCCTGGCTCGTGCTGCAAAGTACGGTACCAGGAAGAAAGGAGGGCTGGGCCGTGAAGTTAGATCAATACCTGTTCTGCTGATTGAATCCGGAAGAGACGTCCTGATTAACAATCACATCATTTTCTCGAGGGATAAGAATTATGAATCTGTTTACTAGCACTGTAGGAAGAAAGGTTCTGATGGCGGTGACCGGCTTGTTGCTGGTTCTGTTTATCACTGTCCATCTCCTTGGTAACCTGTCGGTTTTTGCCGGACCTGACGGTATCAATGCCTATGCCAAGCATCTTCACGATCTCGGTCCGTTGGTCTGGATCTTCCGTTTGGTGATGCTGGGGCTGTTTGCCATTCATATTACTTTTGGCATTCAACTCTATCTGGAAAACCGTAACGCAAACCCTGAGCAGTATGCTGTTCAGAAGACTCTGGTGACGACCTTTTCCGCCAAAACCATGGTCTTCACTGGGCTGATCATCCTGGTCTTCCTGATTTATCACCTGCTGCACTTCACTGTTCAGGTGACCAATCCTGCAATTTCCTCCAGTCATCTACCGCTGGATGCTGCCATGCGTCCCGACGTGTTCTCGATGGTGGTGTTGAGCTTCCAGAAAGTTTTCATTGCTGTGGTTTATATCATTGCCATGATTGCTCTGCTGCTCCACCTGAGCCATGGAATTTCCAGTTGGGTCCAAACCTTTGGTTGGAGCACCGGACCGAGTCAGGACAAGGTGAGACCCTTCGGTAAATTTCTGGCTATCGTGTATGGTCTGGCTTATATCGCCATTCCTTTGTTTATTCTCGCTCGTATTGTGAAATAGGGGGCTTATTGTGATTCTCGACGGAAAAGCACCTACCGGACCAATTGAAACGTCATGGGACAAGCATCGTTTCGACATGAAGCTGGTCAACCCGGCTAATAAGCGTAAGTTTAAGATTCTCGTTGTAGGAACCGGCCTCGCCGGCGGCGCCGCTGCTGCGACCCTGGGTGAACTCGGCTACAATGTGGAAGCCTTTTGTTATCAGGATAGCCCGCGTCGTGCCCACAGTATCGCTGCCCAGGGCGGGATCAATGCGGCTAAGAACTACCCGAGTGACGGCGATAGTGTCTACCGCCTGTTTTACGACACCGTCAAAGGCGGGGACTTCCGTGCCCGTGAAGCTGACGTCTGGCGTCTGGCCCAGGTCTCCAATAACATTATTGACCAGTGTGTCGCTCAAGGCGTACCTTTTGCCCGCGACTATGCCGGCTACCTGGACAACCGCTCCTTTGGTGGCGCCCAGGTCTCCCGGACCTTTTATGCCCGCGGCCAGACCGGTCAGCAGTTGCTGCTTGGCGCCTATTCGGCCCTGTCCCGGCAGATCAAGAACAAGACCGTCAAAATGTTTGCCCGCCGCGAAATGCTCGACCTGGTTGTGGTCGATGGGGTGGCCAAAGGGATTACCTGTCGGAACCTGATTACCGGTAAAATCGAATCCTACTGGGGCGATGCAGTTATCCTTGCCACGGGCGGCTTTGTCAATGTCTTCTACCTGTCTACCAACGCCATGGGCTGCAGTGCTACGGCTATCTGGAAAGCAACCAAAAAGGGCGCCTACATGGCCAACCCCTGCTACACCCAGATCCACCCGACCTGTATTCCTCAGCATGGAGACAAACAGTCCAAGCTGACCCTGATGTCCGAATCCCTGCGCAACGACGGTCGGGTTTGGGTACCGAAAAAAGCTGAAGATTGTGGCAAACACCCGAGTGAAATCCCCGAGGAGGCCCGTGATTATTACCTGGAGAGGAAATACCCCTCTTTCGGTAACCTGGCGCCACGGGATATCGCTTCGCGTGCTGCTAAGGAACAATGTGACGACGGTCGTGGTGTCGGCGACACCAAGCGTGGTGTCTATCTCGACTTCCAGTCCTCTATTGAACGGGTCGGGCAACCGCTGATTGAGCAGCGCTACGGCAACTTGTTTGATATGTATGAAAAAATCACCGACGAAAACGGCTATGAACGGCCGATGCGGATTTATCCGGCCCCTCACTACTCCATGGGTGGCCTCTGGGTTGATTACCACTGCATGAGCAATATCCCCGGTCTGTTCGTCCTGGGTGAAGCTAACTTCTCCGTTCATGGCGCTAACCGGCTCGGCGCTTCGGCCCTGATGCAGGGACTTGCTGACGGCTATTTCGTCATCCCCTACACCATCGCCCAGTACATGGCGTCTATCACTCCGGGACAAATCAAGGAAGATCATCCGGAGTTCAAGAAGTCGGCTGAAGACGTCAAAGGGCAGATCGACAAAATGCTGTCGATTAAAGGTAAGAAAACCGTCGGCGAACTTCACCGTGAACTGGGTAGCGTCATGTGGGAAGATGTCGGCATGGCAAGAAGCGACGCCAGCCTCAATCACGCACTCAAGCGGATTCCGGAAATCCGCGACGAATTCTGGAACAATGTCAACGTCACCGGGACAGCGGGCGAGTTGAACCAACAGCTCGAAAATGCCGGCCGTCTGGCTGATTTCCTTGAATTCGCCGAGATGATGACCAAGGATGCCCTCCATCGCGAGGAGTCCTGCGGTGGTCACTTCCGTACTGAGCATCAAACCGAGGATGGCGAGGCAATGCGTGACGATGAGAACTTCTGTTACGCTGCTGCCTGGGAGTTCAAGGGGGTCGATAATGAACCTGAGTTGCACAAGGAACCCTTGAAATTTGAAAACGTCAAACTTGCCGTGAGGAGTTACAAATAATGAACCTTACATTGCATGTATGGCGCCAGAAGGGGCCACAAGATAAAGGAAAACTGGAAACCTATCAAGCCAAGGATGTCAGCCCGGACGAGTCATTCCTGGAAATGCTTGACGAGGTCAACGATAACCTGATCAAGTCCGGGAAAGACCCGATCGCCTTTGATCACGACTGCCGAGAAGGGATCTGCGGAATGTGTTCGCAGGTCATCAACGGTCGTCCCCACGGTCAACAGGAATTGACGACCGTCTGCCAGTTGCATATGCGCCAGTTCAAAGACGGTGATGAAATTTTCATTGAGCCCTGGCGGGCACGTGCTTTCCCGATCATTAAGGACCTGATCGTTGATCGTGGCGCCCTTGATGCTGTGATGCAGGCCGGCGGCTATTCTTCCTGCCATACCGGCGGGGTTGCTGACGCTAACGATCTGCTGATCGGTAAACCGGTCGCTGACTATGCCATGGATGCTGCCGAGTGTATCGGCTGCGGTGCTTGCGTCGCCGCTTGTCCCAACAGTTCGGCCATGTTGTTCACCAGTGCCAAGGTCGCTCAGCTGGCGGTCTTGCCGCAAGGCAAGCCGGAAGCCAGACGTCGGGTGCAGGCCATGACCAAAGCGATCCTGGACGAAGGATTCGGAAACTGTACCAACCATTATGAATGTGAAGCTGCCTGCCCGAAAGGGATCAGCGTCAAGTTCATCGCCAAACTCAACCGGGAGTACATCAAGTCTCTTATCCCGAGTTCGGCGGAATAAAACTCATATCGATTTGACATGTCATGTCAGTGAGGCGGATCATTTTTTGATCCGCCTCTTTTTTTCTCTGTTCGCCGACCAATCTGACCAGCATCCCGGATATTTTCAGCTGTCGTTATTCTTTCCGCAGCAGCAGGGTTGTGTAGTCCTCCAGCCAGAGATTTTTCAGGGGGTTGCAGCCCAATTGTTGATACCTTTTGCGGATATCGAAATTATCCTCCCAGGGAATGCCGGACAGCAACAGGTAGGCGGCTGGGGCGCAGCGATTGGTCAGGTCTGTCGCCGAGGCCAGCAGGATATCGCTATAGATATTGGCGAGAACCAGGTTGAAGGAGGTTTCTTGCAAATTTTCAAGGCGCCCGCAGAAATGGTTGACCTGTCTCGACAGGCCGTTGATAAGACAATTACGGCGGCCGCTCTCGATGGCGGCCTGGTCAATGTCGACACAGCAGGCCTCTGCGGCTCCGAAGAGCAGGGCGGCAATGCTCAGCAAGCCGGTACCGCTGCCAAAATCCAGCACTTTATCACCCGGGGTCACCAGCCCGGATTCAAGTAATTCCAGGCAGCTGCGGGTGGTTTCATGTTCTCCTGAGCCGAAGGCGCCGCGCTCCAGAATGATCGAGATCCCGGAACCCGGCTCGGGCGCCGAGTCTTCAGGTGACCGAATGGTGATCCTGCGGCCGATGGTCAATGGTTGATAATTGTCCCGCATCAGAGTTGCCTTTAAAGAAGCCCGGTTGCCTTAAAGATCAGCAGCATCAGTGTATAGCTGAAGGCTGAACCGAGGGTTGACATCATTACGATGGAACCGGCCAGTTCCGCATCCCCCTTGAGCTGATGGGCCATAATGTAGGTTGCGGTAGCGGCCGGTGTCCCTGCCAGGATGATACCGATCCCCAGGTCGGTACCGGTCACGCCGAAGATAACCAGAATTCCGGCAGCGAGCAGGGGCAGACCGATCAGTTTGATGATGCTGGCTAGTCCGGCCAACTGCAGATCTCCTTTTAACCGTTGCAGAGAGAAGGAGCCGCCGATGGCGATCAGGGCCAGGGGCAGGGTAAGTCCGGCCGTGATGCCCAGAGCACGATCCAGGATCAGAGGCATGGGGATTTTTAAAAAACTCCAGCCGATACCGAAAAAGGACGCCAAGATCAAAGGGTCGAGGAGGATTTTACGCAACCAGGTAAAGCGATTCCCGCCCTGGGTTCCCGGTTGTGGAAGGAGCAGAGAGAGGATTGCAAACAGATTCAGGACCGGCACCAGAAAGCCCATCAGAATACCGGCGTTGGTCAGACCGGTTTCGCCGTAGGCGTTCAGGCTGATGGCCAGACCGATATAGGCCAGGTTGCCGCGAAAGGTTCCCTGACAGAAACTGCCTTTGGTCGGAGCGGGATAGCGGCGCAGGGTACTGAAGGAAAAAGACAGGGCAAAGGCCAGCAGAATAGCCAGCATTGAACCGGCGATCAGGGCCGGGTTGAAAAAGGCTGCAAATTCCGCCTTGGAAATTTTGTAAAACAGCAGCAAGGGCAGAAAGACAACATAGACCAGCCGATTAGTCCGATAGAGAAACTGGTCGTCGAGCAGGCCGGTTTTTTTTAGCAAGGCACCCAGGCTGATGACCAGAAACACCGGGATGACAATCGTGACAGTTTCGATCAACAGCATGTTTCCTCCCTGAATTCGCAAGGATAGCTCAGATTGTCGAAACTGTCCATATGGATCATTTGGCGGTTGTGTGGTCCTGAGTGGCGTTAGCAGCGCGGCGACGTCTGCAGGGCACTTCCGGTAGACAGTTGAAGCTATGAAGTGTAGAATATTCGACAAATAACTTTGGAAAACCGATTGTTATTGTCGTGAATTGGAGTCGGGCTGCATGGCCATTGCGATGAGAAAACAGGATCGATTCAGGTTGGGGCTGCTGGTTGTATTGGTCTTCGGGGTCACAGCACTCCATTATCTGACTGCTACTCATTACATGCAGTTTCATGATATCTACCGCCGGCTCTACTACCTGCCCATTATTTTGGGCGGACTGTGGTACGGAATTCCCGGCGGGGCCGGGGTGGCGATCCTGGTTTCGGTCATCTACGCCCCACATGTGCTTTATCAATGGGGGCATATGCCCGCCGACAATCTTGAAAAATATCTCGAGATTCTACTTTATAATCTGATCGGCTTTGTGACCGGATTTCTGTCGTCGAGAATCTTCGCTGAGCGCCGCCAGGTCGAGGAAAACATGCAGCGTCTGCAGGAGAGTTATGGCAAATTGCGCGAGCAGGCGGATCTGATCATGGAGATCGAGGATCAGTTGCGGCAGGCGGACCGGTTGACTGCACTTGGCGAATTATCCGCAGGAATGGCCCATGAGATCCGTAATCCCCTTGGGTCGATCCGCGGGACCGCGGAAATTCTTAAGGATGCGCTACCCGCTGACAGCCGTTACGGTGAGTTTGGACAGATCCTGATCAGTGAAGTGGAACGGTTGAACAAAGTGGTCGAGGACTTTTTGAGTTTCGCCCGTTCCGAACAAACCGAAACCGAAGATTTCGACCCTAACAGCGTACTCAGGGAAGTCCTTCAGTTCAGTCGTCAACAGCTCAAACGGCAACGCACTGAGATTGAATGGCAGGAGGTCGCCTTGCCACGGGTGGTTGGCAACGCCGGTCAGTTCAAACAGGTTTTTCTCAATTTAATTTTGAATGCCTTGCAGGCCATGGGAGATAAGGGGCGGATTCGGATCAACGGGGCGCTTGACGACAAAGGACGGGTTGTGCTGAGTTTTCAAGACAGCGGCCCGGGGATTGCAGCGGAGAATCTGGACAAAGTGTTCAACCCGTTTTTTACCACCAAATCCGACGGTACCGGGCTCGGTCTGGCTATCACCTATCGCATCGTGCAAAATCATGGCGGCCGTATCAGTGTCGCCAACGTACCTGCCGGGGGCGCGGAATTCAGGCTGGAACTGCAACCGGCCATGCGTTAAAGAAGGTCTTTGTGGAGAAACTAACCTTGAAACAAATACTGTTGATTGATGATGACAATTCTTTACGCCGGGTCATTGAGTTCCAGTTGCAGGAGGCCGGTTACCAGGTGCTCACGGCCCGGGACGGACAGCAAGGGCTGGTCGCGTTCCGCCAGCATCGCCCGCCGCTGGTGATTACGGATGTGCAGATGCCGGGGATCAGTGGCTACGATGTCCTCCAGGAAGTGCTCAGTCTCGAACCACAGACCCTGGTGATCATCGTGACTGCGTTCAGTACGGTGGCGCAAGCGGTGGACGCAATGAAGGTCGGGGCTTATGATTACCTGGCTAAACCGTTCAGCCGTGACCAACTCTGCCTGACCGTTGCCAAGGCCTTCGAATTTCGGAACCTCAAACAGGAGAACAGCGCCCTGCGCGACGTTCTTGCGGCGCGGGATGATTCATCACGGATTATCGGCGAATCCAGCGCGATGACGCAGTTGCTGCAACGGGTGGAGAAGGTGGCCGTCAGCCAGGCTTCGATCCTGATCAGTGGAGAAAGCGGCACCGGTAAGGAGGTCATTGCCCAGGCCATTCACCAACGCTCTGAGCGCCATGCCGGTCCCTTTATTGCGGTCAACTGCGCCGCAATCCCCAAAGATCTTATCGAGAGTGAGCTGTTCGGGCATATCAAGGGCTCTTTTACCAGCGCAGTGAAGGATCGAAAGGGCAAATTCAGCCTTGCCAATAAGGGGACTCTGTTCCTGGATGAGATCGGGGACCTGCCCGTCGATCTGCAGCCGAAACTCCTGCGAGCACTGCAGGAGCAGCAGATCGAGCCGGTGGGCGGGACCACTGAGACGGTTGATGTGCGGGTCGTTGCCGCCACCAACCGCAATCTTGAAGAGGCCATGGCCGCCGGGACTTTCCGCGATGACCTCTATTACCGGCTGGCGGTTGTGCCCCTGGAATTACCGCCCCTGCGGCAGCGGAAAGAGGATATTCCGCTGTTTGTTCAGTATTTTTTGAACAAGCAGCAGGCCGGAGCCCAGGTCAGGATGACCGACCAGGTCCTGCAGAGCCTGCAGAAGTACGATTGGCCGGGCAATGTCCGCGAGTTGGAAAATGTCGTTGAGCAGATGTTGATCCTGCGCAATTCAGATGTCATCGATCTGGCCGACCTGCCGGAGCGGATCGGCCGGCCGGCGGGGCGGGGCAAGGGGGTGTTGAACCTGCCGGAAGAGGGGTACTCCCTGGAGGAGCTGGAAAAGGAAGCGGTTGTCGAGGCGCTGCGGCGTTGCCAGGGAAATAAAAGCAAGGCCGCCCATTTTTTACGGATTCCTCGGCACACCCTGTTGTATCGTCTGGAAAAATACCATATTGAAGCCTAACCAGTCAGGTGTCGGACTATGATTTTACGTCGATTGATGCTGTCGTTGCTTTTTCTCCTGCTCTGTCAACCCGCTCTTGCCGCCAACCGGCGGACCGCAGTGGTTGATGCTGTGGCTAAGGCCCGTGTCGCGGTCGTGAATATTCGGACCGAAAAGATTTTGCAGCATGGCAATAACCCGTTTTTCGGTTTCAGTGATTCGATTTTTGACCAGTTTTTCCGGGAGCTGATGCCGTCGCAAAGCTATCGTACCCAGGCTCTCGGTTCCGGGGTGATTATCGACGCTCAGGGGCATATCCTGACCAATGCCCACGTGGTCGATAAAGCCTCCAAAATCTATGTGGCCCTGTCGGAAAACAGTCGGGAACTGGAAGCAACGCTGATCGGCAAGGATACGCGGATTGACCTGGCCGTATTGAAGATTGTCGAACCGGGGCCCTATCCCTTTTTGGCGCCGGGGCGTTCCGATGACCTGATGCTCGGAGAGACGGTCATCGCCATTGGCAACCCCCTGGGCCTGGGACATTCCATCACCACCGGAATTGTCAGCTCCCTCAAACGGAGAATTCAGCTCAGCGAGCAGCTCTCTTCAGTTTTTATCCAGACCGATGCGCTGATCAACCCCGGCAACTCCGGTGGCCCCTTGATCAACGTCAACGGGGAGCTGATCGGTATCAATACGGCGATTGCCAGGCAGGCTCAGGGGATCGGCTTCTCCATCCCCATCGATACTGCCAAGCGGGTGCTGGCCGACCTGATCGAATACGGCCGGGTCCGGCGCGGTTTTCTCGGCCTGATTGTCGGCGAAGTCAGTCCCGCATTTGTGCGGTCTTATGGCAACGGCGGGGTGCTGGTGGATGATGTGCTGCCGCAGTCTCCGGCGGAGCAGGCCGGACTGCAGGCCGCTGACGTCATCCTGGCCATCGACGGCATTGCGCTGGCTTCACCAGCGCAATATCATTCCCTGGTACAGACCTATACCCCAGGCGACGGTTTTGAAATCTCCCTGTTGCGCGGCCTGAAAGAGCATTCTGTCAAAGTTGTACTATCGCCCTTGCCCGAAGGATATGAATTATCATATACTCGCAGAGTTTTCGGCTTCGGTCTGGAACAAAGCAGCAGGGGGATGCTGATTGACCGGGTTGATAACGGCACACCCGCTGACCGGGTCGGCCTCAAGCGGGGCGATCTGGTCGTCAAAATAGATGATGTCGCAATCAAGACCTTGGAGGATTTCAACCAGGCGATGGAAGATCGCCTGGGGCAAAAACCGCTGACCTTTACCGTGGTCAGGGATCAGGTTGCTTACCTGGTGGAACTGCCGTGAAGATTCTCACACAAATAATGGGAGAGAACATGCTGAAAATCGGATCCAAAGGACTTGGCTTGATCCTGGCCTGCGTACTTGCCGGGGTGTTGCTTGTCGGCTGCAACAATGAACCATCCTCCGAGAAGGAAGGTAAGGCTCAGGCTGCCCCGGCGGCTCCAGCAGGGATGATCGGTCTGACGGCTCCGGATTTCACCCTGACCGATATGCAGGGGCAACAGGTCAGCCTGTCGCAGTTCCGGGGGAAGATCGTTATCCTTAATTTCTGGGCAACCTGGTGTCCTCCCTGCGTCGAAGAGATGCCTTCCATGGAGCAGCTTTACCGGGAATTCAAGGATCAGGACCTGGTCGTGCTGGCGGTCAATGTCGAGAGCAGCGGCCAAGAAGCGGTCAGTGAATTTCTGGCCAAGAAATCCTACAGCTTCAAGATTCTGCTCGACCCCGATGCCGAAACCCAAAACACTTATGGCGTGTTTCGTCTGCCGGAAAGTTTTCTGATCGATCGTAACGGAGTTGTTGTGGAAAAGGTCATCGGCGGGCGCAATTGGCGGCTGGGTGATCTGTACGAAAAAATTTCCTTCCTGCTGAAGGGTTGATCGGCTATGGGAAGCGGCGCCGATATAACCATCTGGATCGCTTTTTCTGCGGGGGTGCTGTCCTACTTTTCCCCCTGCGTACTGCCCCTGATTCCTTCATACCTGACTTATATCTCCGGGCTGTCCTTTGGCGAGCTGAAGGAAGAACACCCCGGAGCACAGGTGCGGCTGACCATCCTTGCCCACTCGCTGATGTTTATTTTCGGGTTCTCGCTGGTGTTCATCGCCCTCGGTGCCCTGGCCGGACTCGCCTCCGCTTCCTTTGAGCTGCATCTGCGCGACAGCCTGGGGATTATTCAGAAAATCGGCGGGGTGTTGATCTTCCTGTTCGGCATTCATCTCAGCGGGCTGTTTCATTTCGGTATCCTGCTCGGTGAGAAACGGGTGCAACTACGCAATAAACCGGCCGGCTTCATCGGGACCCTGTTGGTTGGTGTCGCTTTTGCCGCCGGCTGGACCCCCTGTATCGGACCGATTCTCGGAGCCATTCTGACCATCGCCGCCGGCAGCTCGGGCGGGGCCGGCAAAGGGGTGCTGTTGCTGAGTGTTTATTCCGCAGGGCTGGGGGTTCCGTTCCTGATCTCAGGTCTGCTGTTCCACGCTTTTCTCAACTTTTTCGACCGTTTCAAAAAGCATATCCGCATTGTCGAAATCCTCACCGGCGGCTTGCTCATGGTCGCGGGCATTTTGTTGTTTTTCGATCTTTTGACCCCCATCACCAGCTTTCTGTACCGGACCTTTCCCATGTCCCTGGGATAGGTTCCGGCAGGAATAAAAGCTTGATATTTGCGCGTCTTTCCTTTAGTTTTCTGAAAGTCATTTTCAATATTTAAAAAAGGAGGTGCGACGATGGACAGGGTAGCCGTTTTCAACGAATACGTGCGGCAGAAAGGCCTTAAAAATACGAGCCAGCGGATGACAATCCTGGAGACATTCCTCAATTCCAAGTCCCATTATTCCACCGAAGAACTTTACCTGAAACTGCGCAAGAAAAATCCCAAGATTGGTTACGCAACCGTGCATCGGACTCTGAAATTGTTTGCTGAATGCGGGATCGCCACGGAGCTGAACTTCGGCGATGGTCAGGCTCGTTTCGAGCCGGTGCATGACGAACAGCATCACGACCATCTGGTCTGTACCCGTTGCGGCAACATCATCGAATTTGAAGAGCCGAGAATTGAAGTGTTGCAGGAAGAGGTCGGCCGAAAATATGATTTCAAGATTGAGAATCATCGCCACGAACTTTATGGCGTTTGCGCCGAATGTTCAGCCAAGAAGAAAAACTGAAACTCAATGAAAAATTCCTGCGTATCGGAAAGTCCTTGTTGTTATGTCAGACATGCCATCATCCGCCCCTAAGGTTGTCCTGGTCGGCAACCCGAATGTGGGCAAAAGCGTTCTTTTTAATGTTCTTACCGGCGCCTATACGACCGTTTCAAATTATCCCGGAACCTCGGTTGAGGTATCCACGGGCCATTGCCTGATAGACGGCACCCGTTACGAAATCCTCGATACCCCCGGCATGTATTCAATGATGCCGATTACCGAAGAGGAGCGGGTTGCGCGCAAGATCCTGCTGACCGATGATCCCCATGCGGTCATTCATGTGCTCGATGCCCGTAATCTGGAGCGGATGCTGCCGATGACCCTGCAGTTGATCGAAGCCGGTCTCCCGGTGATTCTGGTGGTCAATATCCTGGATGAGGCCAAGCGCCTGGGAATGCAGATCGATCTGGAACTGCTTCAGGAAAATCTCGGCGTGCCGGTTATCGGCGCGGTGATGAAACGCAGAGTGGGCCTCGACGAGTTGCGTCAGGCCATCGCCCACTACGCCATGGTTCCGCATAAACCTTTCATCTATGAGCAGGATCTGGAAAAAGATATCCATGACTTGGTCGGGCTGATCAATAATGGCGATTATCGCTTGAGTCGCCGGGCCACCAGCCTGCTGTTGCTGCAGCGGGATGAGGAGATTGAGCAGTTGGTCGCCAGCAAAGAGAGCGCGGCCGATTTTGAGCTGCTGCGGGAACGAATCCGCGAAATCTCTTTCCGTCGGCGGGCCGATCTGCATCTGCAGATCAGTCTCGAACGCCGAAAAGTCTGTCGGCAGATGCTCGACGGGGTGGTGGTCGAAAAAGAAAAGAACGGCGAATCCTTCAGCGAAAAACTGTCCCGCTGGATGGTCAACCCGATCAGCGGAACGCCGATCCTGCTGTTGGTGGTTTATTTCGGTCTGTTTCGCTTTGTCGGTGGTTTCGGGGCAGGTACCCTGGTCGATTTCCTGGAAGGAACCCTGTTTGAGGGGTATATCAACCCGCCGGTGATCGCTTTTGTCCACAATCACGTAAGCGCCCAGTGGTTGTTCGAGCTGCTGACTGGTGAGTACGGCCTCTGGACCCTTGGGATCCGCTATGCCGTGGCCCTGGTGCTGCCGATTGTCGGGTCTTTCTTCCTGATCTTTTCTCTGCTTGAGGATACCGGCTACTTCCCGCGCCTGGCGTTGCTGGTTGACCGCCTGTTCAAGCGGATCGGCCTGTCCGGACGGGCGGTGATTCCAATTATTCTCGGTTTCGGCTGTGATACCATGGCGACGCTGGTCACCCGGACTCTGGAGACCAAGCGCGAACGGGTTATCGCCACCTTGCTGCTGGCGCTGGCCATCCCCTGTAGCGCCCAGCTCGGGGTTATCCTCGGCCTGCTTTCGGTGGCACCCGGTGCACTTTTGGTCTGGGCCTGTTTTCTGTTGCTGGTTTTTCTGCTGATCGGATTTTTGGCGGCGCACTTGCTTCCCGGGGACAGTCCGGTATTTTATATGGAAATACCTCCGCTCCGGTTGCCCCAGCTGCGTAATGTGATCATCAAAACCCTGACCCGGATGCAGAGTTACTTTATTGAGATCCTGCCGCTGTTTCTGATCGCGTCGGTGATCCTCTGGGCTGGGAAAATGACCGGCCTGCTCGAGGCCCTGATTCATCTCCTGGCTCCGTTTGTACGCGCCATCGGCCTGCCGGCCGAGGCAACCACGGCCTTTGTATTCGGGTTTTTCCGGCGTGATTTCGGGGCGGCCGGTCTTTACGACCTGCAGACTTCGGGGTTGTTGTCCGTTGAACAGCTGACTGTTGCAGCGGTCACCCTGACCCTGTTTGTCCCTTGCGTTGCCCAGTTTCTGGTGATGGGGAAGGAGCGGGGCATCAAAGTTGCCCTCGGTATCTTGGTTTTTGTGACCCTGCTGGCTTTTTCATCCGGTTGGTTACTCAATAAAATCCTGCTCGCTACAGGCTTTCTGACATGATTTGCGGCTTTTGCCATAAAGAGATTCCGGAACAGGTCGGCGCTCCTGAAGGGAGGAAGTCCTGCGGTCATTGCTTTGGCGGCTGTCATAAGATCCACTGCCCGTATTGCGGTTATGCCAATCCGGCCCCGGGAAAATTTTTCAATCGGCTGTTACGAAAACAGGAAAGGGATAAGTGAGATGGATAGACTTTCCGAAAAAGCGGAAGAAATTCTCGAGTCTCTCTGGGTTTTAACCGTCGAAGGGGATAGTGTCGGCTGCCTGCAATCCGCCCTTGATGTCGGCACGGATTCCGAGGAACTGAAGGAACTTTTGCAGCGAGCCTATGTGGAAGTCCGAGATGATCGGGTGTATCTGCGTAAAGAGGGGTATGCCGAGGCCCGCATGACGGTGCGCAGACATCGTCTGGCCGAGCGTCTGACCATGGATATTCTCGGCATCGAAGGGGATGAGGCCAATGAGCAGGCCTGCGCCTTTGAGCACCTGCTGCGGCAGGGGGTCGATACCAAGCTCTGTACCCTGTTGAATCATCCCACCAAGTGCCCTCATGGCAACCCGATTCCACCCGGCGATTGCTGTGTCGAGGCCCGCCAGGCGGGTGAGCCCGGGATTGTTGCCATGACCGAACTGAAGTCCGGCGAACTCGGAGAGATTGCCTATTTGTCAGCCAGTGACGACAAAAAAATGCAGAAACTTATGAGTATGGGCGTGCTACCCGGTAGTCAGCTGCTGCTGATGCAGAAGTTTCCCAGTTATATTTTCAAGGTCGGGCACTCGCAATTTGCCATTGATGATATCCTCGCTCGGGAGATTCATATTCGTCGGCCGCAATAGTACCTTGACCGTTTCGGTTTGGCGGCCGGCCAATGTTCAATTGCTCAAGAAGGTGATTTTACCATGAAACAGCGCTGTGTCTGGTGTTCGGATGACCCCTTGTATCTTGATTACCATGATCATGAGTGGGGTGTGCCCCAGTTTGACGAAGTTAAACTCTTTGAAAAGCTCTGTCTGGAAGGGGCTCAGGCCGGGCTGAGTTGGTTGACCATCCTGAAAAAACGGGAAAACTATCGGGCCGCCTTTGATGGCTTCCAGTGGGAGAAGATCGCCCGCTACGATGAAACCGATGTCACCCGGCTGCTGGCTGACGTGGGAATCGTGCGCAATCGCCTCAAAGTTCGAGCTGCGATCAAAAATGCCCGCGCGGTCATGACCCTGAAAGAGCAGGGCGATTCCTTCGCCAATTTTCTGTGGCGCTATGTTGATGGTCGACCTCGGCAGAATGCCTGGAAAACCTTGGCCGAGGTCCCGGCCCAGACCAAAGAGTCACAGCAGATGAGCAAGGATCTGAAGGCTCTCGGCTTCACCTTTGTCGGTCCGACCATCTGCTACGCCTTCATGCAGTCCGTCGGCATGGTCAACGATCATACCGTTGACTGCTTCCGTTACCCGGAACTCAGGCGCTAATCTGTTGCTCTGCTCCGAATTGTCATGCAACTGCTTGTAATCAGCGATATCTTTGGAGCAACTCCGGCTCTGTCTGAGCTTGTTGCCGGTTTAGCGGATCGTTATCGGCAGGTGTTGACTATTGACCCTTATGGCGGCGTTGACATGGCGTTTTCCAGCGAAGCTGAGGCCTACGGCTATTTCCAAAAGCATGGCGGTCCAGGTCTGCTGTTGGAACAGGCAAAAACGCTGCTCAGGGCAACGACGCCCCCCTCTGACCTCCTCGGTTTCAGCGTCGGCGCAACCTGCACCTGGCAGATCTCCGGTTGTCATGAATTCAAGCAGCTCCGCCACTGCTCCTGCTTCTATGGGTCAAGGATCCGTGACCATCTGGACAGCCAACCGCAATGCCCGACCAGCCTTATCTTTCCTTGCCGGGAAAAGTTTTTCGCGATTGATTCGCTTATCGAGGCCTTGCAAAACAGACCAAATACCAGGGTGATCAAAACCGAATATCTGCATGGCTTTATGAATTCCCTGTCGCTGAATTATTCAGCGCATGGCTATCGCTTTTATTTAAACTGGCTGCGTGAAAAAGCCGCTCAATCGCCCATTCCGGGGCCTGCGCAGGAGTCGGCCGGTCCTTATAATAACACCTGTTAATCGACACGTTTTCGAACTCTGAGCATTTTCCCTTCGGTATTGATCTGTTTCTCCACCTTACAAAATCAAGAACTTACCCGGCGTCATTGACTTTGATCGCCTATCGATAGGCTCAACAGCCTGCTTGTCATCCTGGTTACAGCCCTTTTCAGCGGGCCGCTCCGGCCGATATAATAGCTTCAGATCGCTTGCTGTCGAGTGCTGGGATGGCCATGTTTTCCTTGTTCAGGAGTGAAACTATGAATTCTCCATACCGTTGGTGCCTGCTATTATTGGCGGTTGCCCTTGCGGCGGGTTGTTCCTCAAATAGTGACTGGCGTATGGCCAGTCGTCAGTCAGCCGGGCTGGCGCCCGAGCCGACCGCAACCAGGGAAGCTGTGCTGCAGGTTTATGGTGCTGACGCCTGGGGCTGGCGCGGATTGTTCGCCATTCACACCTGGGTCGCAGCCAAGAAGACCGGTGCAGAGGCTTACACCGTCTATGATGTGGTCGGTTGGCGGGGGCGGCATGGCCAGCCGGTCATGCGCATCAGCCGGGGTGTTCCCGACCGCTATTGGTATGGGGCGCGGCCACAGTTGCTGAAGGATTTGCGCGGCGCTGAGGTCGATCAGTTGATCGACGCCGTTGACCGGGCGGCCCGGGATTATCCTTGGAAAAACACTTATCAGGTTTTTCCGGGACCGAACAGCAACACCTTTACCGCCTGGATCGCCAAGGAGGTTCCACAACTTAAGCTGGAGTTGCCCTTCAAGGCCATCGGCAGCGGTTACGTCGACTAAACAGCGGGATACTGCCGTTAAATTGACAAATTTCCATTTTGTGGAATACTTTGTGACGCAGGAAGGGAGTCCGGTCGAATCAGATTCTGGAGAGAGATGACGAACGAACTTGCCGACTCTTGATACGTCAGGCGAGAGAATACCCAGCGGCTTCCTTCCTGCTGAATCCTGCCCGGCATTTTCCCTTCAGCCGAACCAGACCCAGTTCAATCCTCCGGCGATCACCCACATCGCAGCCAGATATTTCCAATGCAGCTTGATGATCTCGGCGCTGCCGGCCTGATAACGACTGACCATGGCCAGGCCGATTCCGGACAGCGGACTGCACCCGTTGGCCAATCCCCAGACAAACAGGTACATGAAGGCCAGTTGGGTTGGTTCGACGTGCAGCGGCGCCAGGAACGGGCTGACTGAAGCGATGCTGACCACGGGGTGGATTCCGATCAGGCAGAGCAGTGACATGACGCCGCTCAGGAGCATGAACATCCCCGGAGTAAATGCCGTGATATCGAAAGACAGGGCCTGGGGAAAGGTTTTGATCAAGGCTTCGATGCCGGTGGAGAAAACTCCGGCGACCAGGAACAGGGCATATTGGCTGGAGGTGTTGGCCAGACGTTGGTTGACGAACTGAACGGTCTGCTTGCCGCGTGGCCGGACTTTCATGAATGTCAGCGCGCCGATGGGCGCGAGCAGACTGATGATATAGAGGATGCCGATCCCGGGTGCCAGCCAATGGCCGATGAGCACAAAAATCGCCAGGAATATCGGCATGATCAGGCTTTCGAAGGTCAGTGGATAACCTTCAAAGTCATCTCCCGCCAGTTTGTAGGCGTCACGGTAGGTGAGCAGAAACATCGGCAGGGTCAGCAGCAGCCCCGGCAGCATGGTTTTTTGCCATTCCGCGCCCGGGGCGTAGGTCATGGCGACCCCGGTGGCGACAAAAAACGGTGACCAGAAGGCCGCGGTGCTGAAGCTGCGCATGGCCAGCTGGACCTGAGCTTTAGTCAGCTTGCCGGAACGCATCAGGCGGTCGCCGACCACGAAAATAATGGACAGATTGATCACCGCCCCGAGCAGGTGACAGGTCAGCATGGTTGAGAGGATCCCTTTGCGGCCACGCGGTAGCGTAGACTTTTGTTCGATGGGATTGGCCAGGGACAGAACGGAGACCGCCCCAAGCATGGTCACCAACGGGATGTTGCGGGACAGCAATGTGACGATATTAATTGCGGTGCCATGCAGCAGGGCTGTACCGAGCATGGCCAGACCGCAGAATAGCAGGCAGAGCGTTTGTTGTTTGGCGGTCCGTCCCAGTTGCGGCCAGCATGCCAGAACCGCAGACCAGCCGCAGATGGCGGGGACCAGGGCTGGCAGCGGAGTGACCACGGTGAGCAGGGATAAGAGGCAACTGAGAGCGATGAGCCATCCGATCAGTGCGGTACGTTGTTGCGGTGTGATGGACATGGTGGCGGTCCTCGGATATTTCTGGATTGAGCCGGGATACGGATCAGTCTATTTGTTATGAACAGTGTTGCGGCGATACGACGGGATTAGCAGGTCATTGAAAAGGTCCGTGCCGGAACTTTTTCACACACGGTGGTGGAGAATGTAATTTTTCTCACCGTGCAAAATCAATACGTTAACAAGCCGTCATTGATTTTGATCGCCCATCCATTGCTTGGCATACTGTTTTTCAGTGGGCTGCCAGGCCTGCGGGTGTCGTCAGGATACTGTCCGAATAGGCAGTCTTTGCGACCGGAATAGCCACCTACTATGCCTGATTACGTGGTGGTCGTCCAGTCTCCAATCGAATTGAGAAGCGTATTATCGAAAAGAAATAGAAAATATCGCAAACGAGGCTGTTTTTTGCCGATGGCTTGAGCTATACTGCTCGGCTATTCACTGAATCCAAACTTATTATCATAGATCCAGATCAAATACAGGAGTAGAACATGTTTCGTGAGCCGAAAGAAAGCGTCAAGGAATTGCAGGGGAAACTTCAGGAACTAT
Source organism: Geopsychrobacteraceae bacterium (assembly GCA_963668145.2). GTDB lineage: Bacteria > Desulfobacterota > Desulfuromonadia > Desulfuromonadales > Geopsychrobacteraceae > Seleniibacterium. The sequence goes on along the minus strand of CAXXJU010000017.1, from coordinate 164,901 downwards.
GGAGGTATCTTTGACGTCCCTGGCAAAGTAGAGCGGGTTGCCGAATTAGAAGCGGAGATTGCCCGTCCGGAATTCTGGAACCGGGGCGATGCCGCCCAGGAGCTTCTGAAAGAGCGGACTCGGCTGCAGAAGGTTGTTCAGGACTGCAGTTCTGCCAAGCGGCAGCTTGAAGATATTCAGGTGCTGATTGAACTGGGGGAAGAAGGGGAGGATGAAGAGACGCTGGCGGAAGTGCAGGAGCTGCTCCCCGAGGTGACCCAACTCATCGACCGGATGGAGTTTGCGCGGATGCTGTCCGGCGAACATGACGCCAGCAACGCCACCCTGAGCATCAATGCTGGGGCGGGCGGCACCGAAGCCCAGGATTGGGCGGATATGCTGCTGCGTATGTATGTCCGCTATTGTGAGCGGAAAGGGTTCAAAGTCGAGTTTACCGAATATCAGGACGGCGACGATGCCGGTTTGAAGAGCGCCACTTTTACGGTCGAAGGCGACTATGCTTACGGCTATCTGAAAGCGGAAAGCGGAATCCATCGTTTGGTGCGGATTTCCCCTTTTGACGCCAATTCACGTCGCCATACCTCCTTCTGTTCCGTGTTCGTTTTTCCTGAATTGGATGATTCCGTCGAGGTCGAGATCGAGGACAAGGACATCAAAGTTGATACCTTTCGGGCCAGCGGCGCCGGCGGTCAGCACATCAATAAGACCGATTCGGCCATCCGGATCACCCATATTCCGACCGGAATCGTGGTCGCCTGCCAGAATCAGCGTTCCCAGCACAGCAACCGGGCAACCGCGTTGAAACAGCTCAAGGCACGCTTGTATGAACTGGAGATTCGCAAAAAAGAAGAGGAGGCTGCGGCTTTCTCCGAGGAGAAGAAAGAGATCGGCTGGGGGAGCCAGATTCGTTCTTATGTTCTTCATCCTTATCGCATGGTCAAGGACCATCGAACCGGTCACGAAACCGGGAACACGGATGCCGTTCTTGACGGCGATCTTGACGGCTTCATAGAAGCCTACCTGTTGCAGGGAAAATAGACATCGGAAGTAATCAATTACGGCGCTTGCCTCCTGGGTAAGCGCCGTAATTGATTGACTTGCGATCATCTTTTGAATAAGCTTATCGGTTAAATATTTATCTTCCCCCAGTAGAAGGAGCAGTCATGCAAGATGCTGAAATTCCCATAGGTTTAACCTTTGACGACGTGTTGCTGGTGCCGGCCCATTCCCAGGTGCTGCCCAAAGAAGTCGATCTGACCACCCAACTGACCAGAACAATCAGACTGAATATCCCGCTGCTCTCCGCAGCCATGGATACCGTGACCGAATCACGGGCCGCGATCTGCATGGCGCGCGAAGGCGGGCTCGGGATCATCCATAAGAATATGAGTCCGACCGCTCAGGCGACAGAAGTCGACCAGGTCAAAAAATCGGAAAGCGGGATGATTGTCGATCCGATTACCATGGAACCTGATCAGAAAATCTACGAAGCACTCAAGGTCATGGAAAAATACCGGATCTCCGGCGTCCCGGTGACTAAAAACGGTAAGCTGGTCGGCATCATGACCAACCGCGATCTGCGTTTTGAAACCAACGTCGATCAACCGATCTCCAATGTCATGACCAAAGAGAACCTGGTCACGGTGCCGCCCGGAACCACTCTTGAAGAAGCCAAGTATCACCTGCATAAGCATCGTATCGAAAAATTGCTGGTGGTTGACGATAAAGGCGTTCTTAAAGGCCTGATCACCATCAAGGATATTGAAAAGGTGCGCAAGTACCCGTCGGCCTGTAAAGATGATCTGGGTCGGCTGCGGGTCGGGGCTGCCGTCGGCGTCGGTGCCGATCTGGATGAACGCGCTGCCGCCCTGGTCAAGGCCGGGGTTGACCTGCTGGTGATCGATACCGCCCATGGCCACAGTCAGGGGGTTCTGGACACCATTGCCCGGATCCGCAAAGAATATCCGCAAGTCCAGTTAATGGCCGGAAATATTGCCACCGCCGCAGCTGCCCAGGCTTTGGTGGATGCCGGGGTCGATGCTATCAAGGTCGGTATCGGGCCGGGTTCGATCTGCACCACCCGGGTCGTGGCCGGGGTTGGTGTGCCACAGATTACCGCAATTCAGCAGGTTGCCAAAGTGGCCCGTGCCGCCGGTATCCCACTGATCGCCGATGGCGGTATCAAATTCTCCGGGGACCTGCCGAAAGCTGTCGCTGCCGGTGCCGATGTTATCATGATCGGCTCCCTGTTTGCCGGCACCGAAGAGTCGCCCGGTGAAACCATCCTCTATCAGGGACGGACCTACAAATCGTATCGCGGCATGGGCAGCATGGGAGCCATGAAACAGGGGAGCAAGGATCGCTATTTCCAGGCCGACGAGGACGATGTCAAGCTGGTCCCGGAAGGGATTGAAGGACGGGTGCCGTATCGTGGACCGCTGTCGGACAATATCCATCAGCTGATCGGCGGCCTGCGCTCGGGGATGGGCTATACCGGCTGTCGCACCATTAAGGATCTGCAGCAAAAAGGTCAGTTCGTGCGGATCACCAATGCCGGTCTGCGGGAGTCCCATGTCCATGACGTGACCATCACCCAGGAAGCGCCCAATTACCGCATGGAAAGGAACAACTGAGTCCATGGCTGATATTCATCGTGAAAAGATCCTGATTCTGGACTTCGGTTCCCAGTATACCCAGCTGATTGCCCGCCGGGTTCGTGAATGTCACGTTTACTGTGAACTGCATCCTTTTGATATGAGCCTGGACGAGATCAAGGCCTTCGGCGCTCAGGGGATTATCCTCTCCGGGGGGCCGAAATCGGTCTATGAAGAGGGCGCCCCTGCGATGACCGAGGAATTGCTTGAACTCGGGATTCCGATCCTCGGCATCTGCTACGGCATGCAGCTGATTTGCCGGCATTTCGGTGGCGAGGTCGTTCCGGCCGGAAAGCGCGAGTACGGTCATGCGGAATTGGCTGCCAAAGGGACTCCCGGCCCGTTGTTCGAAGGCTTTTTTGTCGACGGGAAAAGTTCGGTGTGGATGAGTCACGGTGATCATGTCGCCACCATCCCGAACAACTTCGAAGTGGTCGCCGAGACGGCCAACGCCCCGGTCTGCGCCATTCAGAACGTGACCCGCAAGCTCTATGGCGTGCAATTCCACCCGGAAGTCAACCACACCCCGCAGGGAGCGCAGTTGATCAACTCCTTCGTACGCAAGATCTGTGGCTGTGCCGGGGAGTGGACCCCTGGGAAAATCATCGAGGCCGCCGTAGCCCGCATCCGCGAACAAGTCGGTTCGGATCAGGTCATTCTCGGCCTGTCGGGGGGGGTCGATTCTTCGGTGGCCGCAGCGTTGATCCATCGCGCCGTTGGCGATCAACTGCACTGTGTCTTTGTCGATAACGGCCTGCTGCGGCTGGACGAAGGGGACCAGGTCATGGCGACCTTTGCCGGCAACCTCGGGGTCAAAGTGACCCGGGTCAATGCCCAGCAACGTTTTTATAAAGCCCTGACCGGGGTTGCCGATCCGGAGCAGAAACGGAAGATCATCGGCAACCTGTTCGTCGATATCTTCGAGGAAGAAGCGAGCAAGGTGACCGACGCAACCTGGTTGGCGCAGGGGACCATCTATCCCGATGTCATCGAATCCGCCGGCGCCAAAACCGGCAAGGCACATAACATCAAGAGCCACCACAATGTCGGCGGTCTCCCTGATTACATGAAGCTGCAGCTGCTCGAACCGTTGCGTGAGCTGTTCAAAGATGAAGTCCGCACCGTCGGCGAAGAACTCGGTTTGCCCAAACAGATGGTCTGGCGCCATCCCTTTCCAGGCCCCGGCCTCGGGGTAAGGGTGTTGGGGGAGGTCAAGGAAGAATACTGTGACATCCTGCGTCAGGCCGACGCCATCTATATCGACGAACTGTATCGCAGCGGCCATTATCATAAAATCAGTCAGGCCTTTGCGGTGTTCCTGCCGGTCAAGTCGGTGGGGGTCATGGGCGACGGGCGGACCTATGAATACGTCATTGCCCTGCGCGCGGTCGAGACTAAGGATTTCATGACCGCCGGCTGGTATCCCATGCCCTATGCGGATCTGGCCCGGATCAGTAACCGTATCATCAACGAGGTCAAAGGGGTCAATCGAGTCACCTATGATATCTCCAGCAAGCCGCCGGCAACCATCGAATGGGAATAGTGGGTTGTTAAAACGGTTCTAGCTGAAGCCATAGGGACGGCTCTTGGTCGAGCGTTCCCTGGCTGCGGCGATGGCCATACAAAAGGCCGACTGAAGGGTTTTCTTCAGTCGGCCTTTTGTTGTGGCGAGCATCTTTCTTGCGCCGCCTGCCGATCAGCTCTGCAGGACCTGGGGGGAAAACCCGAGCCGGATCGCGCCCCAGTGACGGCCCTGAATATGGATCGGCATGGAAAGGTCGCTGAGGACCTCCCCGGTGTCGCGCATATAAGTCTGGAGCAGAAAGTTTTCCTTGTTGCGGGCGCTGCGCAGCCCGGTGGTGTCGTTAAAAATCCTTTTTTCCCGGCTGTAATGGATGTCCTGCTCGGGGTCTCCGGTCAGGGGTTTGGAAAACACGCTGTTGTGGGTCGGCCCATAGCCGTTGGCGTCGACGCAGATGGCAAAGATACCTTCGGGGAGCTGACTGAGAGTCTGGTCATAGAGGGGCTGCAATTTCCTGGCGAATTCCTGATCGTATGCGGTGCGGTACTTGGGAGGGTGGGTGCCAGGAATCGCCTGATAGGCCGTATCGAAAACATGGCAGCCCCGAGTCGCGAGGTCGTCGATCTGCTCGGTTGCCCCGGTCTGAAAATCGCGAGCCAATTGGAGAATCTGCTCGAAAGCACCTTCCCCGGTGATAAAGTGGGCCACCAACTGCTGCATCGATTCGCTGGTATCCTGCATGTCGATCGCGATCTGTTTTGAGGCTTCCGTCTGTTCCCTGACGGTTTGACTGAGCTCGCAGATGGAAGAGACTTTTTCGTGGGTCTGCTGGTTGGCGGCGGAAATTTCCTCGACCGACGCGGTGATATGCGACAACCGGCCGTAATTTTCATCAAACTCTTTGATCAGGTTCTGATAGTTATTGCTGGTCATGCTGGACACTTCCATAGTCCGCTCGGCGGCGCGGTTGATGGCGCTTGCTTCTCCTAACGCACTGTCGATACTGGCGAGGATGTCGTTGATCTGCCCGGCAATCTGCTCGCTGGCTTTATTTGCCTGCTCGGCCAGTTTTTTAACTTCGGTGGCGACCACTGAGAAACCTTTGCCGGCCTGGCCGGCGCGGGCGGCTTCGACTGCTGCATTCAACGACAACAGCCCGGTCTGGAAAGAGATCCCCTGGATAATGGAGATGATTTTGCCGATGTCCCGTGATTTGTCTCCCATGGACTGGATGGTCTGGTCGTGACGTTTGATCTGGGTCAGCATGTCTTGCATATTTTGATTGACCGACTGCAGTTCGCCCAGCGCGTCACGGGCGGAATTGAGGCTTTCCGAGGTGGATGAGGCTACCTGTTGAGCATGGTCCGAAATCGTCCCGAGGGTCTGAGTTGCTTCCTGGCTGTTGGCGAAGACGACTTGCGACAACTCTCCCTGGCTGGTGGCCTGGCCGCTGACATTTTGCACCTGGTGGACAACCGTGGTTGCGCCGACCGCAACATTGATGCCCAGGTTCCGCAGGTGATGAACGGTCTGCCTGAGCTGGTCGAGAAATTGATTGTAATTGCTGGCCAGATCGCGAAATTCATCGTACGTATTGATTTCAAGGCGGTTGCCAAGATTGATTTCCCCGGTGTTCATGGCTTGGAGCTGAGCGTTGAGATCGCGGATCGGCTTGACCACCAGGTAGCGTAGAAAGAGCAGGGTGCCGATCATGGCCAGGATGGACAGAATCAGCAAAATCGATGCTTGCAGGATGGTTCGCTCGGCGATGGCTGAGACATTGGCGATGGTTTGCGCAGATGCTGAGAGGAGTATGGCCTGTATCTGGCGGATATTGAAATAAACGGAAATGAAGAGAATCAGCTGGAGGACGAACAGGAAAGTGACATTGCCGATCAGTTTACGCGTAAGCGACTGGAAAAAATTTCTCTCCAGGGTGACATAAATGCTGCGAAAAATCTGCATGAAGGTTATCCTTATGAGTGACAACATTAGCGGGGGATTTTTCTATAACAGTGTTTTTTAGTAAGGGCTAATAATAGCTATTTCTTGACAAATGTCAATCTCAAATCTGGATATAGTCCGATCTTGATTTGTTGGGTGCGAAAGGGTTTTCGCAGTAAAGAACCTTTGCCCACGGTCAGATTGATTTTTCCAGTGCCATTGATAAAATGCCGGCGATGAAAAAACACCAGCAAATGAATTGATCAAAATCGGGGACGGGGCAGAATGGCGCTAGTTTAAGAGTCGATGGCAGCAAAACCGGGACTGTCCCCGCACGGGGCCTGTCCCAGGTCTTTGCGGTGCTAATCGCATCAGTTTCATGGCTCGCAAACTCTTGGGACAGTCCCCTAATGACCCTGGGGACAGTCCCGAGTTTACTGCAAAGTTGCTTAAACTAGCGACATTCGGGGACGGGACAGGTTTTCTTTGATGATACGCAGCTTCTGTTACTTCAGCGTCATGGTACTGCTGTCCGCCCTGCTGATTGGCCTGTTGGGTTACGGAGATCACCTTGTCAGCGCTCCTTCCGGATCGCGGCAGCAGCGGGAGGCGTTGGTCCGCGCGCTTGGATTAACAGATCTTGCGCTGTGCAGTGAAGCACGCTATACGCGCAACCCGACCCAGGCCGATCTGTTTTCCGCATTTCAGGATTATCCCGGAGCCTTTGAGCATTTCCCGACCGGAGCGATCATTTTACCGGATCCGGTCGGCTTTACCAGCCGAGTCCTGTTCCGGCAAGCCAGGCCCTGAGCCGCTGGTGATCGTCAGTCTGCAGTGAACCCGGAAACGATCATTTTCTTCACCATAGCGGAGACCGGAAGCGATGCGCCGTCAGCTGAAAATCCTCGAATATACCCTGTCCAGCCTGTGGCGCCGGAAGTTCAAGAACCTCTCCCTGATTGCGGTCTATTCCCTGACCATTGCCGCGCTGGGCTCGGTCCTGCTCCTCACCCATGCACTTAAACAGGAAGCTGTCACCAGCCTGTCCGCGGCGCCTGAACTGGTGGTGCAACGGGTCGCCGGCGGCCGGCATGAGCTGATTCCGGTCAGCTATGCCACGACCATCGCCGCCCTGCCGGGGGTGACCGCAGTGACTCCCCGGGTCTGGGGATATTTCTATGATTCCCTCATCAAAGCCAATCTGACCCTGCTCGGCATTGGCGAAGAACAGGGCCGGCTCGAGTTGCTGGACGGCCGCTTGCCAGCCACGGAGCAGGAATGTGTCATCGGCGACGGGGTTCGGCAGGCCTTCGGACCGGGGCTGAATGATGTCCTGGTGCTGGAAGACAGCAGCAGCCGCCGGGTCGAATACCGGATAGTCGGGGTGTTTGCCAGCGCTTCCAATCTGCTGACCAACGACCTGGTGGTATTGACCGAACCTGCGATCCGGAAATTCTTCCTGATCGCACCCGGCATGGCCACCGATCTCGCCGTGGCGGTTCCCAATCCCCGGGAGATAAAAACCCTGGCCAAAAAGATCAAATACCATCTGCCCGACACCCGGCCGATCAGTCGTGCGGAAATTCTGCATACCTATGATTCCCTGTTCAACTGGCGCAGCGGTATGCTGCTGGCCGTGGCTGCGGCCGCGCTATTGGCGTTCTGCATTCTGGCCTGGGATAAGGCCACCGGGATCAGCGTGGAGGAAAAACAGGAGATCGGCATTCTGAAAGCCCTGGGTTGGGAGACGGCGGATGTGCTGACCAGTAAATTCTGGGAAGGGCTGGTGATCTCCCTGACGGCCTTTGTCATTGGCCTGCTGGCGGCCTGGATTCATGTTTTTCTTTTCAAGGCGCCGGCTTTAACCCCGCTGCTGAAAGGCTGGTCAGTGCTGTTTCCGGACTTTCAGCTCAATCCGAGCGTTGATCTCTACCAGGTGTGTGTCCTGGCGTTTCTGACGATTATCCCGTATCTGGCCTGTACCATGGTGCCAGCCTGGAAAACCGCGGACAGCGATCCGGAACAGGTGATGAGGAACTGATGGCTTTGCTGCAAATCACGGATCTGAACAAGATTTATCATCGCCGCCGGCCCGACGAAATGACCGCCTTGGCCGACATTTCGCTGACGATAGAGCCCGGTGAGGCGGTGGCTCTGACCGGGCCGAGCGGTTCGGGCAAAACGACTTTGCTCAGCCTGCTCGGATGCATGGCGCGGCCGACCTCCGGGGATATTTTTCTCCATGAGCGCAATATCGCCCGCCTGCCCGAGCGGTTTCTGGCCAGGATCCGGCGGGAGTCGTTCGGTTTTGTTTTCCAGCACTACCAGCTGCTGCGTGATGTCAGTGTCCTGGAAAACGTGATGCTGCCCCTGTATCCGACCGATCGCTCATTCCGGGAGATGAAAGCTGCGGCCGGTGCGGTGCTGGAGCGCTTCGGGATGCTCTCCATGGCCGGGAAGAAAGTGAAACAGCTCTCCGGAGGCGAGCAGCAGCGGGTCGCCATCGCCCGGGCGCTGATCGCGCAGCCGGAGGTGATCATTGCGGATGAGCCCACCGCTCACCTCGATGGCGACCTGGCTCGGGAGCTGCTGCGGATTTTCCAGGATCTGCACGGCGAAGGGACAACGCTGATCATGGCCACCCATGACCCGTTGCTGGCCCAGGCCGCCTTTGTGCAGCATCGTATCCGTTTGCGTTTCGGGCGGATTGAAGAGGATCTCCTGCTGTGATTCTGCACCCCGGCATTCTGGCTCTCCTGGGGGGCTCGCTGGCGACTCTGCTGATCATGGTCGGCGCCAGCTGGCAAGCGGTGCGGATCTTACTGTTCTGGGATATCACCAGCAGTTCGGAAGAACAATTGCGCCTGGAGCGCAGAACCTGGCTGATTTCAACGCTGGTGAATTACGCACTGGGATTTCAGGTTTTTTCGGCGGTTCTGTTCGTGTTTACCGCCGACGATATCCATCGGCTGTTTGTCGGGGCCATGTGCGCCACAGGGTCCCTCAACGCCAACCTGGTCGGCTGGCTGGTCCTGTTGTTGAAGGGGTTTTTGCTGTTTGCCGCAGGGCTTTGGGTGTTGCTCAATCATCTCGATCAGAGTACCGAAGATTGCCCTCTGGTTCGCCCCAAGTATGCTGCGCTGCTGGTGCTGACCCCGCTGGTCGGGCTCGATTTGTATCTGCAGTGGCGCTACTTTTCCGGTTTGCAGCCGGCCGTGATCACCTCCTGTTGCGGGTCCCTGTTCAGTGACCAGGGGGAGTCCGTCGCCGCCGATCTGATTGCCCTGCCAGTGGGGCAGGCCATGACCCTGTTTGCCCTGGCCATCGGCAGCTATTTGCTGTTGCTGGGTGCTTGTCTGCGCTTCAAACTAGGCATTCTGCGGCAGCTGTTGTTTGCGGCGGCGGTGCTGATGTTTTTTATCTCTCTTGGCGCAGTTATCTCTTTCATTTCCCTGTATATCTACCAGATGCCGACCCATCATTGTCCTTTCGACATGCTGCAGGGGCATTACGGCTATATCGGCTATCCCCTCTATGCCGGGCTATACCTGGCGACACTTTATGGAATGCTACCGGGGATCTGCCAGCCGCTGCGCAAATATCCGAGCCTGCGGCGCGAGATCGACCTCCGCGAGCGCCGTTGGCTGCTGACCGCGGCGCTAGGGCTGCTGGTGTTTCTGGTGTTTTCCTGCTGGCAGATGGCCTTCGGCTCGTTGCGCCTGTTCGGTTATTAGGCGGCTGAGCAATATTAATGAAAATTTGCCAACTTATTGATTCTGTTTGCTGAGTTTTTCAGCGAGCGCGGCAAAAGGGGAGTGGACCAGCGTCTCCACGCGATCCTGGTTCGTTCCCAGCTCTTCTCGATCCGCCTGGATGCCGCGGGTGTGCTCATGGTCATGGCAGTAGAGACAGAGCAACTCCCAGTTGCTACCGTCTGGCGGGTTGTTGTCATGATTATGGTCTTTATGGTGAACGGTCAGCTCACGCACTTTTTTGCCCTCAAATTCCCGGCTGCAACGGGCGCAGACCCAAGGGAACAGTTTCAGAGCCTGTTCCCGGTATCCGGCCTGGCGCTGTTTCTCTTCGGCTAAAAGCGTGTTGAACAGGTGAGCGCCGGCGGCGGGGCTAAGCGGTTTCTTTTTGTCGTGACTCATGCCGATCTTCCTCTGCGGGTTCGTTGGTTAGATTGCTGTCTAGCAACTATTATAGCCTTACGGCGCTTGAAATCCAGCCTGTTAAGCCCATGGACGGGCGATCAAAATCAATGACGGTCTTGTAAATCATTGATTTTGTAAGGTGGAGCAAATCGCACTTTTCTCCACCGAGCTTGAAAAAGGCCAGGGATGGTCTTTTTCAACAACTTGCAAATGCAGCATGGTGCCATACCTTCCTCATCAAACCCTAAACTGCCGCACATATAAATCTCACACAAAAACGATTAGTTAGCTTTCATCCCGAAAACGGCTCTTTTCCGTTGTAGCGGTATCAATCTGCGGATTTGCTGGTGCGGCGTAACGGTGTCGCCTGCGCACAACTCCTTGATCTTCTTGCCGCAACGGGAAGCTTATCGTTTTCGACCTGAAAACTTAACCGTTGCCCTCCGGACATTCCGGACGGCAACTTAAATTCAAAATTTTCTGGAAAAGGAGCTTAAAATGCGTAACTTGTGGTCTCTTGTGTTGGTACTGGGATTGTTGTTGGGTGGCTGTGCCGGGGTTTCCGGACCTGCTGCCAAGGATGAAGCCCGGCAGGTTGTGGCTGAAAATGGTCAGTTTTATGTCTATGCCTACGCCGGTCGGCATTATGTTCTCGGCAGTCAAGAAAGTGCCAAAAAATTCACCAAGAACAAAGTAGTGCCCTATACCAAAACAATTCTTGGTGCTGGTCCCCACGGCGAAACCGTGGTTTTTGAAGTCAACAAAAAGGACCAAGCTGATACCGAACGCTTGATCGAGACCTATCAGAAGACCCCATTCCTGGTCGCGGAGCAAGGAGACAATTATGCGGTCTTCAAGTACAACAGCCGCATTTACGTTATTGGGAACGCCAAAACCCGTGCTGCTTTTGAAAAACATCCCCATTTGCCTTACACCAAAACATTACTGGGCGCAGGCCCTGGCGGAGAAACGGTGATTTTTGAAGTGGATAAGAAACACCCGGAGACAACAGAAAAACTCATGAAAATGTATCGGGGCTGAAATTTTCATGCGGAAATAAACCGGATTGGTTTGAAAAGAACAAAGAGCCCGCTCCCGGGTCAGGGAGCGGGCTCTTTGTGTGAACGTCTTTGCAAAGAACCGGGGTGGTTCAAGACTCGTAGCAGTTCAGCCAGGAGCTGTTTTCTTCGTAACCTTCATAGAAATTATGCAGGTTGGAGAAATTGAAACTGCTGAACAGGGCGGTCAACTCCTGCTCAATATGGCTCAAAGAACTTTGGATCAGCTCTTTGTTGAAAGGGGTCTGCCCCAGTCTGATGACCTGGTCCATGGCGACGATCCGGCTGATGACTTTGCCCAGCTCGGTCAATTTACGTTGCGGGAGGTGGGTACGGACCGAAAAATCAAGGAGCTTCTTTAGCCGGTCGGCCGCCAGGCCGGTCAACTCCATTCCTGACAACAGGGCCAGCAGATTGGCGTTTTTGGCCCGCTGCAACTGTTTCTGGATGGCTTCACCGATTTGGATATACAGGATGTCGTTGGAACCTTCGAAGATCTGAAAGGGTCGACTGTCGACAATCGCTCGGCCGGCAATATGATTGAGCCGGTAGCCTTTTGCTCCAACCAGTTGCAGCAGGGATTGGGCGGTTGCCTGCATCAGGTCGGTCAGATAGGTTTTGACGGCGTTGGCTTCCAGGCCATGGGGGGCCAGATCGTTCTCAATACTGACTTTGTGGCTGCTGTTCAGGCACATGGCGGAACACACGGTGAAGGCCGACTGAAGGCGGGCCAGACGTTGTTGCACTTGGTCATAGGTGAACAGACTGCGGCCTCCGACCACCCGGTCCCGACAGTGGGCCACGGCCTCATCGAGCATTCGCTGGATAAAACCCATCCCCATGCCGGGGAACTGCATACGGCTGCGATGCAGCAGGTCGAGCATCATTTTAATCCCGCTGCTGTGCGGTTCAAGCTTCTGGGCCACCGGAATTTTGACATCAATTTTATTGCGCCCGTAGGGGAGCATGTAGATGCCGAGGTTCTGATAAACTTCCTCTACCACAATGTGCTGGTCCCGGGCGGCGACATCGCAGATGAAAAAGTCGATGTCACGCATCAATTCGCCGCTTTCGTTCTGCTGTCTGGCAGTCAGCAACCAGAAATCAGCCCATCCGGTCAGGCCCGCCCAGTGCTTGGTACCCTTCAGGTGGTAGCGGTCACCATGGCGGGTGTAGCAGCTCTGCATGCGTAGCGCATCGCTGCCATGCCCCGGTTCGGTGATCATCAGTCCGCCCATTTTGCGGCCGTCAAGAAAGGTTTTCAGCAACGGCAACTTGGCTTCATCCTGCGCGTACTTGATGACCGGCTGTAGAAACAGGGCCCAGTTGATGCCAAACCCCAAGGAGAGAGGCAACGATTCATAACTTGCCGCTGCGGTCAGGGCCAGCCCTTCGTTTCCGGCTCCACCGCGCCCGCCGTAGCGTTGCGGGACATAGGTTGCCAGGGGATTGCCGGCCATGATTTCGCGTAGCACAAAAGGGGGCAGACCTCGCTGGGCGCTGATTTCGTTCAGATCGGTGCGGACATGAAACAGCTGCCGGAGCTTTTCTTTGAACTCTGCCAGAAATTGCGGAAAAGGCTTGTTTTCTAAAGGCGTGGAAGAATCAGGCATGACAGGACTCCTTGGTAATACCTTCATAGATGAATCGATCGGTCATGATCGAATACAACAGTTCATGTCTACCCGCGCATAAGACAAAAAGGCCCCGATGGGGAATCGGGGCCTTTTTGAATTATTGATAGTTGTTTGTGAATGTTAAAGACTTGATACTCTTTACTCCGCTAAACAAACGACTCAGATTGTTGCTGCTGCGGTGGCTCAGAAACGTTCATGTTTCCCTCCCTTGCAAGCATTTGAATAAATCTTATCACCTCTACTGCGGGCAAGGCAAGGCCGAGTCGATTTTTTTCGGCGCCGTTCAAAGGAGAACAGCCCTCTTGAGTGCATGTCCTCAGGCAATCGCTTTCATGCCCTGCATGGATGCCCGCAGAACCTCGCCGACCTCTTCGACCAGATGGTTGCGGATTTCGGCATTCACCTGCACCAGGGTCTGGTTATCAACCCCGGCATCGGCCTCGCTCAGCCCTTTGCCAATGACCTCGGTGTCAACGGCTGCCATGAAATCCTGCAACAATGGCAGGCAGGCGTGGTTGAATAGGTAGCAACCATATTCGGCAGTGTCGGAAATAACCCGGTTCATTTCGTAGAGTTTTTTACGGGCAATGGTATTGGCGATGAGGGGCGTTTCATGGAGTGATTCATAATAGGCCGACTCGGGCTCGATGCCTGCTTCAACCATGACCTCAAAAGCCAGTTCGACCCCGGCTTTGACCATGGCCACCATGAGGATCCCTTTGTCGAAATACTCTTGCTCACTGATCTCGCCGGCGGCCTCAGTCTGCTCAAAAGCGCTCTTGGAGGTTTCTTCGCGCCAGGTCAGCAGTTTGACGTCGTCGTTGGCCCAGTCTTCCATCATGGTTTTGGAAAACTCGCCGGAGAGGATATCGTCCATATGCTTTTCATAGAGCGGCCGCATGATCTCTTTCAGTTCCAGGGACAGTTCCTGGGCGCGGAGCTTGGCCGGGTTGGAGAGCCGGTCCATCATGTTGGTGATCCCGCCATGTTTGAGCGCTTCGGTCACGGTTTCCCAGCCCTGTTGCACCAGTTTGGCGGCCCAGGAGCATCAATGCCGGCGCCAACCATTTTGTCAAAACAGAGCAGGGAGCCGACCTGGAGCATCCCGCAAAGGATGGTTTGTTCACCCATCAGGTCCGATTTGACCTCGGCGATGAAGGAGGATTCCAGCACCCCGGCCCGGTCTCCGCCCTGTGCAGAGCAGAGTGCCTTGGCGAGTTCCAGGCCGTCGCCGTTGGGATCGTTTTCACCGTGGACCGCGATCAGGGTCGGGACCCCGAAACCGCGCTTGTATTCTTCGCGCACCTCGGTGCCGGGGCATTTCGGGGCAACCATGATGACGGTCAGATCTTTGCGGATCTGGGTGCCTTCCTCGACAATATTGAAGCCATGGGCATAGGAAAAGGTGGCGCCCTGTTTCATCAACGGCACCACGGTATTGACCACATCGGTATGTTGCTTGTCCGGGGCCAGGTTCATGACGATGTCTGCGGTCGGCAGCATTTCTTCATAAGTTCCGACTTTGAAGCCGTTTTCAGTGGCATTGATATAGGACTGGCGTTTTTGTTCGATGGCTTCCTTGCGCAGGGTGTAAGAGACATCAAGGCCGCTGTCGCGCATGTTCAGTCCTTGGTTCAGCCCTGAGCACCGCAGCCGACAATGACGATCTTTTTCCCTTTGGCGTAGTCACAGCCGGCGCTGAATTCTTCTGCGTCCATGAAACGGCAGGTTGCCAGCTCCTGCAGTTGGCGACGAAAGGGGAGGGAGTTGAAATAATTTTGACCCATGGGTTGGCTCCTTGAAGTTGTTTGAAGGTTAATATCCTGAATAATCGATTAAAAAGACGTTTCAGGCACTCTACCCTGAAATCTGTATTGCGTAAATTGATTTATTGTGTAGATTGTATTGCGTTTTGTGGAATGCTACTTCTCCCCTGGAGCCAAAAATGGACATTCGCGAACTGGAAGTCTTTATCGCTGTTGCCGAGCAACTCCACTTCGGTCGGGCCAGTCAGGTTTGCAATCTCAGCCCTTCGGCCTTAACCCGGACGATCCAGCGACTGGAAGAGCAGCTTGGCAAACACTGTTCCTGCGCGACAACCGTACCGTGCAACTGTCGGCAAGCGGCAAACGTTTTTACGCCTATGCCCGCCAGGCGGTGCAGAATTACGCTGATTTTCAGGCTGCCCTGAACGGTTCTCAACCGGTTTCGGGAGCTTTGTCTCTGTATGCTTCGATTACGGCCGTGTACAGCATTCTGCCCGATTTGCTCGAATCTTTTCGCAAGACCTACCCCGACGTCCACCTCGATTTAAAGACCGGTGCGGCTGAAAAAGCGGTGGCTCAAGTCGAAGCAGGGGAGATCGACATTGCTGTTGCCGCGCTGCCGGACCGGCGCAGCGCCGGAATCGTTTTCCTGCCGATCATGACCACCCCGCTGGTTTTTATCGCCACCAGAGCCCAGGCGGAAGACCTGCACCGACAGGACAGTTTCAATCTGCAGCAGCTGCCGCTGGTACTGCCGGAATCCGGTCTGTCGCGACGGCGGCTGGAACAATGGCTGAAAAAAAACCGCGTGATTCCCAATATCAGCGCCGAAGTGTCAGGCAATGAGGCGATTATCCCGATGGTTCATCTCGGCGGTGGGATCGGGATTGTGCCCCGCCTGGTCCTTGAGCGCAGTCCGTTTCGTGAAGAGGTTGTGGTCCTGGAACAAGCGCCGGGATTGGATCCCTATGTGGTCGGACTCTGTTCCAGCAAGCGGAATCTGCAGAAATCGGCCGTTCAGGCTTCTGGGAGTTGGCTGAGCTGAACTCCGCACCGGCTTGACCGTCCTGTAGGGGGCGGGTAGCCCGTTAACGCTGTCTGGACGTGAGCATGGCCAGGATCTGGTCCTCAGCGGGGAACTCTCCGGTGGCTCGTTTGGAATAGATCAGTACGCGGTCAACGACAATTTCAAACACGCCTCCGCTGGATTCAATCAATGCAACATCGACGGCGGACTGCCGGGTGATCTTGGCTGCCAGACTGGCGGCGCGCGCACGGTATCCTCAGCGATTGCAGTATTCGATGCTGATATCCATTATTCCGCTCCTCAGCCGAACAGGCTGCCGGTTTTGCCAACGGGATCGAGGCGGGTTTCCCGGGCGGTTTTTTCCAGGAATGCCGGAACCTCGTCCTTGTTCATCCGGGCGATTTTTTTCATCAGCTCAAAGGGCACCTCGGCCAGTTGATAGGTGGCCTTGAGGTCGGCGACGATGCTGTTCCACAGCTCGGCGGTCATCTCCGCGTCGGCCAGTGCGCGGTGAAAGCTGCCTTTGTTCCGGATCTGTTTGTAGCGCACCAGGGTTTCCAGTTTGTAGTTGATAACGTCAGGATAAACCCGGCGTGCGATCTGCAACGTGCAGCCGAAATTGAAGGGACGGTTTTTCCCGAGCAGACTGAATTCCGCTTCCAGAAATTTCTGGTCAAAGGATGCGTTGTGGGCGACCAGGGGTAGCTGCTGATAAAGCGGGCGAAATCCTCCATCACCAACTCCGCAGGCGGAGCATCAACCAGCATGGTATTGGAAATACCGGTGATGGTTTCAATCTCCCTGGTGACCAGGAAGCCCGGATTGATAAGACTTTGAAAACGGTCCAGAACTGTTCCGTCGCCCAACTTGACGGCTCCGATTTCAATGGCGCGATCACCACGATCCGGGTACATGCCGGTCGTTTCAAAGTCGAGGACAATGATTGTTTCGTTATGGTCGAAGAGGTTCAAAATAGCAAATCCTGATTTTATGGATGAATTCATTATCCTGACTGAGTATGATGCAGGATATTTCCGTGTGAAACCTGATTGGTTATGATTCTCCCTGAGAAGCTCTGTTCTGTCAATGTGCAGGCTGTTTTTTTGGTCTTTTTATCCATGCTGCGGAATTTCGCAGAGTCCGACTTTCGCTTCTTTTTGCCGTTGAGGTGAACCTGTGCCGGGTCGCAAAAACAAACCGGGGCGCGCCCCCAAAAAATATAGCCAAGCGGCCCGCCTGCATGACCTGATTCGAATTCTCGAGGCGCGCTACGGGGCCACCGTCGAGGAACTGGTAGAAGAGTGCCAGGTCACCAGGCGGACTATCTACCGCGATTTGCAGGCGGTCGTCGAAGCGGGTTATCCCCTGGTTACCGAGCGGCAGGCGGATGGGCGGGTGCTCTATCAATTTATTTCCGGGTTCAGCAAAATTCCGCCGATTACCTTCTCTCTGGAAGAGCTGATGACCCTGTATTTCTGCCGTGGCCAGCTTGAATTTCTGCAAGGAACTCCTTTTCAGGATGATCTCGAAGCGATCTTCGGTAAGATCCGCTCCAGCCTGCCGCCTCGCAGCGTCGCTCATCTGGAGCGGATTGCCGAAGTTTCGGCACCGCGCTTTCGCGGCTTTAAGGATTATTCCGACAAACATGACCTGCTCATAGATTTGCGCCAGGCCTTGCTGCGGCAGCAACGTTGCGAAATTGTCTATCAGCCGGCGAAACGTGACAGCACTCGCTACCTGATCGACCCGTACACCATGTTGTTTTTCAATAACGGACTCTATGTCGGCGGCTTTGCCCATAATCGAAATGCTCTGCGCCTGTTTGCCGTGGATCGCATCGAAAGCCTGGTCGTGCGGGACGAGCGCTTTGAGGTTCCGGCCGATTACCGGGCTGAGCAGTTGACCGGGTCGGCCTTCGGTCTGATCAATGAAGGGGATTCGTTTCCACTGGAACTCTATTTCTCCAAAGAGATCGCTCATCTTATTGGTGAACGGATCTGGCATCCGGAGCAGCAGCTGGACATTCACGATGACGGTGGGATCAGCCTGCGCTTCAGCGCCAGCGGTGAAAAAGAAATCCTGGCCTGGGTTTATTCTTTTCTCCCGCATGTGCGGATCATTGCCCCGGAATCATTACGCCAGAAATTTCTGGCCGAGTTGCGGGCAGGCCTGGAATTCAGTGACTAGGCTTGTGTGACATATTCTGACATTCCTGGGCTGTATGATCATCTCAACCTAAACAGACAGGAGGTTGTCATGATCTGGTTGTCAGCATTAAACGGAGCAAAGGGCTACAGCAGTTACTTCGATGTTCGCGAGCTGGATATCCGCTGCCGGAATCGAACCTGCAGTGGCCTGGTCAGCGGCATTGTCGGGGTCGGATCACTGGAGTTCTGGGGCGATATCAGGATCGGTCAGGAAGATTCCGTCCAGCTCCTACCGATCTGCAGCGACGATGGTATGGTCGAAACGATCCCGGACGGGGTGGACCAGCAGCAACTGCAGCGCGAACTGCTGGCAGAGGTCAGAGACTTGCTGCAAGGTTTGGAAAATTCTGAATTGGCTCCGGCGCCACGCAGATGGCACTCCGGAGGCGCTGAAAACATGCAAAAAGATTGCTGTCTCGCGGCCTGAATGTCGGTCTGATCTCCGGAGAAGGGTTGCTGAAGGAAACAGATGAGAACCATTGTTCTGGCTTCAACCAGCCCTTACCGAAAAGAACTGCTGGCCCAACTGCAACTCCCTTTTACCTGTGCCGCTCCGGACTATACGGAAGTCCTTGACGACAGCGTGGCGCCGGCGCTGCTGGTCAGACATCTGGCGCTGGGGAAAGCGCAAAGTCTGCGGGAGCGGTTTCCCGATGCGCTGATTATCGGATCTGACCAGATTTTTGTCGATCAGCGTGGCCGTCCCGTCGGCAAGCCCGGCTCGTTTCATAATGCCTGTCAGCAGCTCAAACAGATGGCTGGTCGGACCCATTGTTTCTATACCGGACTGGCCCTTGTCGATAGCAGGAACGACGCCATTCAAACTGATTACGCGACCTTTTCCGTCAGTATGAGGGCTTTAAGTGACGAGCAGATCAAGGCCTACCTGCGCCGTGAGAAGCCCTTTGACTGTGCCGGATCGTTTAAAATCGAAGGCCTTGGGATTGCCTTGATGGAAAAAATGGCGGGGCACGATTACAATGCCCTGATCGGTTTGCCGTTAATCAAGCTGGTGATGATGCTGGAGAATTTCGGAGTCGATGTCTTATCCTGACTGGGGCGGTCAGGATAATGAGAAGTTTCTTATTTTTTTGTATTGATTTTTTTTTCTGCCAGCGTTATTGTTCCGTTACACAGTTTCGATAAAAAAATAGAATTACCGAAAGGGCAAAACCGGAGTAATCCGGTGACGCAAAGCCAACGGGTCCTTCAGAGTAGGGATGGCCGGGTTGCCGAAGAAAATGCAGCTTTTAAGCTTTCAAAGCTAGAAAAATGCTCATTTCGGCAACGGAATGGGCATTTTTTTTGGGGAGGCAAGCGGTTGCCTCCGTTAAAAACATCCAGCCCGTCAATTGTTGACGTGCTGAACATGACAGACAGATGTCTCCGAAAAGGCAAAACCGGAGTAATCCGGTGACGCAAAACCACGGGTCCTTTATGGTAAGGATGGCCGGGTTGCCGAAGAGAATGCAGTGCATTTTTTTCCAGCTCCCCCGTCTATAAAATGCGCTCATCTCCGGCAACGAGGTGAGCGCATTTTTTGTTTGACTGCTTTCTTCAAGACATCGGGGGAATACTAAATGAAAAGTCAATTCTGCAGAATGTCGGCTTGTGCCGGGCTATGGGTGCTTCTCTTTGCAACCACCGCTCTGGCCAAATCGGTCACCCTCTCCTGGGATCCCAGCCCCAGCAATATCACCGGTTATAAGATCTATTACGATACCCCAGTCGACCGAGACCCCGTTTGTTGGGATCGAACGCCATTGAAGGGGATTCCCCCATCGATGTGGGGAATGTCCTGACCTATACGGTGACCGGTCTCTATGATGATGAAGATTATTATTTTGCGGTCACCGCTTATGATGGCTCCGGCAATGAAAGTACCTATTCCAATGTCGTGGTCAGTGCCGCGGTCGGTACCCAACCCCAGAACACGGCCCCGGTCCTGAACAGCATCGGCAGCAAAACCGTCGCCGAGGGAAGTCCTTTGACGTTCACCGTCAGCGCCAGCGATGCCGATGGCGACAGCCTGAACTACAGCTCCAGCGGCCTGCCAGCAGGGGCGAGCTTCAACACTTCCACCCACACCTTCAACTGGACGCCGGGCTTCGGAGCAGCCGGAGACTATGCGGTCACTTTTACCGTGAATGACGCCAGCGCCAGCGCCAGTGAAACGGTGACCATCACTGTCAACAACGTCAATCAGGCCCCGGTCGCTGAACAGTATCGGTGGCAAGACAGTCGCCGAGGGCAGTTTGTTGAGCTTCAAGGTCAGCGCCAGCGATGCTGATGGCGACAGTTTAAGCTACAGCGCCAGTGGCTTGCCGGCCGGTGCCAGCTTCAACAGTTCGACTCAAACTTTCAGCTGGACGCCTGATTATGCGGCCGCTGGCAGCTATCCGGTGGACTTTTGCCGTTTCTGACAGCAAGATCGTTGACAGTGAAACCGCTAACCATCGTGGTCAATAACGTGAATCAGGCTCCGGTCCTCGGCAGCATCGGCAGCAAGATCGTTGCTGAAGGCAGCTTGCTGACATTCTCGATCAATGCCAGCGATGCCGATGGCGATAGTCTGAGTTACACTGCCAGTGGGCTACCGAGCGGAGCGAACTTCAACAGTTCGACCCGGACCTTTAGCTCTGGACTCCGAATTACGCTGCCGCAGGTAATTATGCGGTGATCTTCGCCGTAAACGACGGCAGTGCTACGGACAACGAGACGGTGACTATTTACCGTCAACAATGTCAACCAGGCCCCGGTCCTGAACAGCATCAGCACCAAAACCGTTGCCGAGGGAAGTCCTTTGACATTCACCGTCAGCGCCAGCGATGCCGATGGCGATAGTTTTAAGCTACAGCGCCAGCGGCTTGCCAGCAGGAGCGAGCTTCAATAGTTCCACCCACACCTTCAACTGGACGCCGGAATTTGCTGAAACGGAAAATACGCGCGTATTTGCCGTTACTTTTGCGGTTAGCGACGGTCACTCCGAAGACAGCGAGCTGGTGACCATCAACGTCACCAATGTCAACCGGGCGCCGGTGCTCGGCGGCATCGGCAGTCAGAACCTGGCCGCCAACAGCGCATTCAGTCTGACTATCAGTGGCAGTGACCCCGATAATATGTGTTGACTTACAGTGCCGCCAACCTGCCGGCCGGGGCGATCTTTAATGCCAGCTCGAAAACGTTCAGTTGGACCCCAAGCCCTGCTCAGGCCGGTAGTTATGCGGTCACTTTCAGTGTCTCTGACGGCAGCCTGAGCGACTCGGAAACAGTCGCGCTGGTTGTTTCCGATAATAACTCCGCACCGGTGCTCAGCGGTCAGCCGCCAGCACAATCATGGCGACCTATCTCTACTCGTTTACGCCGCTGGCCAGTGACGCAGATGGCGACAGCCTGACTTTCTCCATTACCGGGAAACCGTCCTGGGCCACTTTCGACACTTCCAGTGGGCGGCTCTACGGCAGCCCGTCGGAAACCCAGACCGGAACTTACAGCGGCATTATCATCGCCCGTCCTCGGATGGGGCCAAGAGTGCAGTTCTGCCGGCGTTCTCCATCGTCGTCAGCGCCTATGTTCCCGTCGATAGTGATCATGATGGCGTGCCGGACAGCGTTGATGCGTTCCCCAATGACAGCAGCGACATGGCAGGATACGGATGGCGACCGGATCGGCAACGTTGCTGACTCCCGATGATGATAATGACGGGGTTGCCGATATTTACGACGGCGCGCCGCTGGACGCTTCTTCTTCCGCCTGGAGTATCCTGGCGCAGGCCGAAGCCGGAGGCTACATCAGTCCCGAGGGGGAAACCTATCTGGCTTACGGCGAATCCCAATCCTATCAGTTGACTCCCATGGCAGGCTATTACGTGAAAGACCTGCTGGTCAACGGGTCGGTCGGTTGGAGCTGTCAGTACTTACGCTATTGACGGAATAGCAGAGCATTATGAGCTGGACGCTGTATTTGAAGCCATCCCGACCGGGCTCAGCCTGAATCCGGTTGCTGAGGGTCTGGCTGGGATCGACCGCGTTGACGGTGGCGATGACAGTCATAACTATGTTGACGGCAAGCCGAAGCTGGCCCTCGGACTATCGTTTCCATGTCACGTTGCGTGAAGCCTCGGTGACTGCAGACCGGCGGGTTGTTTATCTGGTCCTGGATAACTATAAATACCGGATGAACCTCAGCAGCGGGGCCCTGGCCAACGGCGCCGAATACGCCCTTGTTTCAAGGCTTGGCCCGGCCTATGCGCATAGCTTTTATTTCATTGTCGAAGATAGCTCCGGCCATCGGTTGGAACGCTATCCCGCCAACGGCAGTCTGGAAGGGCCGATCGTCGAACTACTGGACGGGCGTAACCTGGTTGCTGCTGCGGCTGATATCGATGCCAGAGGTATGGATTCAGCTGCAGCATTCGGCAATAAACAGGTCCAGGGCTGGTTGCCGGATGCAGGTCCGAAAGGGCAGTTCAAACTGGCTGATTCCATCGGTGCCATTCGTAGTGGCAACGGCTACGTAATCAAGCGTGCGGACAGCGGTACATTGCCGGATTTGAGCGCGCTATGGCCAAATCCCTGATGAGATGATGGCAGTACCGGTGCAACCGGGCTGGAATCTGATCGGCAACCCGTACGGTGGCGCTGTGGACCTGGCTGATATCGACGTCCAGGTCGGAACCGGGATTCCGGTGCCCTGGCTCAATGCCGTAGCGGAGAATATCGTCGTCGACGGTATCTATTCCTATCTTGGCGAAGACTGGGGTGGAACCAATGAGTTTGCCAGCGCCGCTTCGGCAGTCCCCGGCACAATTGATCCCCTGGATCGGCTACTGGGTCTATGTCAATCCTTGCGATGATGCAGTCACTCTGCTGATTCCGAAGCCGTTACAGTAGTTTGAGGAGACAGATCATGACCTTGATTCATTCAAAAAGAAACGATTCGCTGTTTTCTTCTCGGTCTGTTACTTTTGCTGGCAGCCGGCTGCAATAACGGCGGTGGCGGTGACAGTGGCGATAGCAGTGGCATCCCTCCAACAGATAATTCGACGGATACTCCGCCTGTCTCGGGAGCATCTCTAAGCGGTCAGGTCGCCGACGGCTATCTGATCAAGGCACAAGTATTCCTGGATCGCAACGCCAACCGGGTTCATGATAATGGCGAGCCGATGAGCTATACAGCTGACAACGGCAGCTATGTGCTCGCCGTTGAAGCCGGGGAAGGCGACCTGTATCCGGTTGTTGCCAGGGCTGAAGCCGGGGTGACCATTGATGCGGATAATGGCCTTTTCATTGAAGAGAGTTATGTCCTGGAATCTCCTCCGGGGCACTGGGAATTTGTTTCGCCCCTGACCACCTTGGTGAAATTGGAGCTGGATAAAAATCCGCTGATCAGCTTGCCGCAGGCTGTTTTGAGGGTTCGCAGCCAGGTGGGCATTGCCGATGAGGTGTCTCTTTTTGAAAAATTACCTGACCAGCGCCCCGGGCAATGCGATTCTGGCCGAGGAACTGGGACGAAACCCATCGTGCGGCCAAGGCGATAGCCGGATTGATGGGGCAGCCTGCGCAGTCAGGTCGTCGAAAATCTGCGCCGGGAGTTGAGTGCAACTGAAGAGGAAGCCGCGGCTTATCTGCTCAGCGATCGCATCCTCAGCCGCTCCGCCATGATTGAAGCAGCACTCAATCACGAACGCAACTATGGCGAAGACCTGGATGTTGAAAGTTTGGTCAGTTCAATCCTGGCGATCGTTGAAAAATGAACCTATGGATGGGGAGGTGTTGGCGGACTATGCCGAGCGCATTGATCAAGGATTGGATAGCTGGGATATGACTCCACCGCAAATCCCTCAGCAGTTCTCCAACTCAAAGCTCGGTTGCCTCAATCGCCACAACCATCTCCGTTGCGTTTGACGAAGGGCTCGACGAGGCGGTCATTGAGCATGGGCGGACTGGAACTGGCCGGCCCGAACGGTGTTGTGGCCGGGGACTCTTGTTTATGATGCAGCCGGAAAGAAAGCTCTCTTTCACTCCTGACCAATATCTGCTGCCCCATACCGACTACCAGGTGGTTCTCAAAGCAGATCTGGCTGATTGCCGTCGGCAACCGTTTGGGAGAAGAGAAATCCTGGAGTTTTTCCACTATCTTTGATCAGACCCCGCCCCACTCTTCCGGAATTTTTCTAACCGACAGCGCAGCAAATGGACCAACCGGCCGGGAAAATCCCCGGCCGGTTTTTTTTCTTAGTCACTTTGGGCTTGAATCAGTCTGCGTTTTGATGCGTCTGGTGACAAACCAGGTGCCGAGTAGGACCAGCGGAATAACCGCGGCCAGGAGCGCGTTTTTTTCAATTCCCCAGGTTTTTAGCGGCAGGCCGTTGAGCAGATAACTGAGCAATCCCACCGCATAATAGCTGATCGCGGCGATGGATAATCCTTCCACTGTTTCCTGTAGCCGAAACTGTAGCCTGCTGCGTCGGTTCATGGCTGCCAGCTGGGAACGGTTCTGTTCCTGAATAATCAGGTTGACCCGGGTTCTCATCAGGTCGCTGGCCCGTTCAATTCGTTTGGACAGGTCGTCCATCCAGAGTTGGACCGCTTCGCAAGTCCGCATGGCTGGGTTGAGCCGTCGATTGATGAACTCGCCAATGGATAAAAAGCCTTCCAGGGGCTCTTCCCTCAGGCCCTCCAGCCGGTCTTTGACCAGTTGATAATAAGCCCGGCTGCCGGAAAAAGCGATGGTTGGTTTCGGTCCGATAGGCTTCCAGCCGGGCCTGAACTCCAGTCAGTATCTCAAGATGTTCGCGTTCGCTCCGGTCGGTATCAAGATCGGTGACCACAGTTAGAATATCCGCCAATTTACGATCCATTTCCAGCAGTTCCGGGCCGATCTTTTTGGCCATGGGCAATGAAATCAAGGCCAACAAGCGATAGGT
This sequence comes from Geopsychrobacteraceae bacterium, assembly GCA_963668145.2. Classification (GTDB taxonomy): domain Bacteria; phylum Desulfobacterota; class Desulfuromonadia; order Desulfuromonadales; family Geopsychrobacteraceae; genus Seleniibacterium. Next base: position 140,001 of record CAXXJU010000017.1, on the reverse strand, counting down.
CTCCAGGTCGGTCAGGCGGCGGTTGAGCTGGCCAAGTTCTGCCAAACTCAGACCGTTGTGGCGGATGATGAAGCGACCGTGGCCATCACCATGCAGGCGGAAGGCCGAGAAAATCTGCGCTTTTTTTCCGTAGGTATTGCTGGCCATGACCTGCTGCCCTTCAAAATAACGACTCAGCGCCGGCGCTTCATAACTGAGTTGACCGGTGTCGATGACAATGTGGAAAAGCGGTGATCATCTGTCCTGGCAGCTGGCTGACCCCAGTCGGCGGGGAGCAGTTTGATGGGGGGGGAATTGAACGGGTCCTTTTCGGGCCAGCGGCTGCATAATGGTCAGGGAGTAGAATTCGGCATGCAGCTCCCAGTGGATGGTGAAGTTCCCCGAAATCTTCGTGAAAGGTGACGCTGTCCTGGGCAGGGATATTGATTCCATAACGGCGGCAGAGGTTGCAGAGCAGTTTGATAGGATTGCTGCAGTTCTTCATTATTGTGGCAGCAGGGCCGCCAGGTGGGTGATCTGCTGGGGGGCTGCCGAGGGCATAAAACGGCCGAACGTGCAATTCGTTGTACAGAGCATCCCGAAGGGGATGGAAGTTGTACTCTATGGAGCTGGTCGCGGGCATTCCTGGGTTCCTTAGTTGGCAATGGTCGGTACGACTTACGCCTGGTCAAGTCATGTTTTCAAGGGGCATCCGCTCAGGAAAAAGGTTCTATTCTCCTGTTCCTGGACGCGGATAAAGGTGGTGCGTTTGGTCAGCTCCTTAAGGGCGGCGGCGCCGACATAGGTACAGGTGGAACGGACCCCGCCGAGAATGTCCTTGACCGTCTCTGCTACCGGTCCCCCGATACGGAACCTCAACGGTTTTCCCTTCGGAGGCGCGATACTCGGCAACCCCTCCGGCATGTTTGCCCATGGCGGTTGTCGAACTCATGCCGTAAAAAAAGCTTGTATTGTTGCCCGTCGCGCTGAATCAACTGGCCACCGCTTTCATCATGTCCGGCCAGCATGCCGCCCAGCATGACAAAAATCAGCGCCGCCGCCGAAGGCTTTGGAAACATCGCCGGCACAGATGCAAACCGCCGTCCGGAAATGATTCGTCCGCCCCAGTCCGTGGGCGGCGTCGGCACATTCGATAACCGCAGACAGTTGGGGATAACCGACGCCTGTTTTTGACCCGGGTGGTACAGACCGAGCCGGGACCGATGCCGACTTTGACAATATCTGCGCCGGAGAGCAGCAGTTCCTCAACCATTTCTCCGGTCACCACATTGCCGGCCACGATGGTTTTGTCCGGGAAACTGTCCCGGCACTGTTTGACAAAGTCGACGAAGGCTTCCGCGTAACCGTTAGCGACATCGATACAGATGAACTCGATCAGGGGGTGGGCGGCGATGATCTGCTCAAGCAGTTTGAAATCGCTCTCCGCTGTGCCGGTGCTGGCCATAATGTGGTTGAAAATGGTTTTTTCCTTATCCTTGAGGAACTCATTCCACTGCTGCACGCTGTAGTGTTTGTGGACGGCCGTCAGCAAGCCGAATTGCGCCAGGACATCAGCCAGTTCAAAGGTGCCGACGGTATCCATGTTTGGCAGCAATGACCGGGATCCCGGTCCAGCTGCGTCGACTGTGCAGGAAGGTGAAGGTTTCTTTCCAGTTTTGACTTGGGCCCGGCTTTTTAACGTCGAACGCTTGGGGCGAATGAGGACATCCTTGAAGCCCAGCTTCAGGTCGGTTTCGATACGCATATTTTTAAATCCTTTTCTTGTAGTGTTCAGCCAAAAATGCTACGCTGGTAAAAAACCGTCTGCCGCTGCCTGGGGAGGATTCTTCCGGCAACGGGGAGAGGGAAGTTTTCTAAACTGTAACTGATTTTCCCACGCTTCGCAGCACAGTCCTTTCTTGACCGTCAATCTGCGCGGATGATAAGCTCATTCAAGTTTGGGTGCCGGTTCAGTCAGCAGGGAAGCAGGTCATCCCAACGGCACAAAAAGAACTTTCATCCGGCTCTTCCCGCCACTCATTTTTTACTAAACTCTTCTGGAAATACAAGTATATATGGAAACACTCCAATTTTGTTCACCTGCATTTGCACAGCCAATACAGCCTGCTTGACGGGGCGATAAAACTGAATGAACTGATCAATCGGGCCAAGGAATTCAAAATGCCGGCCGTGGCCATGACTGATCATGGCAACATGTTCGGTGCCGTTGAGTTCTACAGCAAGGCGATGGCCGCCGGCATCAAGCCGATCCTCGGTTGTGAGGTCTATGTGGCTCCGGGTTTCCAGGTTTACTAAAGGGAACGCCCGGGGGTCGTCGGAGGCCTCCTATCACCTGGTGCTGCTGTGTATGAAACCTGGGCCGGCTACAAGAATATCTGTCGGTTGATTTCCGCCGCCTACCGTGAGGGCTTCTATTACAAGCCGCGGATCGACTGGGAACTGCTCGCCGAGCATAATGAAGGATTGATCGCCCTGACCCGCCTGCCTGGGCGGGGAGCTGCCGACCCTGATCAATCTGAACCAGCCGGAAGAAGCCCTCAACCGGGCTCGGGAGATGGCGCAGATCTTCGATAACGAGCGGCTTTATATCGAACTGCAGGAGAATTACCTGCCGGAGCAAGCTAAAGCCAAACGCCCGGTTTGATCCAGATCGCCAACGAACTTGACCTGCCGCTAGTGGCGACCAATGATTGTCATTATCTAAAAAAAAGAAGACGCGGTGGCTCACGAGGGTCCTGCTTTGCATCCAGACCGGCAAAAACCATGGACGACCCCAACCGGATGCGGTTTCCCAATGACGAGTTCTATCTCAAGTCTTCCGAAGAGATGTCGGCGCTATTTCCCAACCAACCCGAAGCCATCGCCAATACCATTCGGATCGCCGAGCGTTGCAACTTGGAACTCGATTTCAAGACCTATCATTTTCCTCAATATGAAAAAACCGCTGGATCAGACTCTTGACGAGGTCCTGGCGGAGAACAGCCGCACCGGCCTGGTCGAACGTCTTGCCGAGATCCGCAAGCTACGTGAATTGACGGATGAAGATGTCAAGATTTATGAGGAGCGGCTTGAGGAGGAGCTGAACTGTATCAAGCAGATGGGTTTCCCCGGCTATTTCCTGATCGTGGCAGATTTCATCAACTGGGGCAAGGATCACAACATCCCGGTCGGCCCGGGGACGTGGGTCGGCGGCTGGCAGCCTGGTCGCCTTTGCCATCCGCATCACCGATATCGATCCGATCCCCTATAATCTGCTGTTCGAACGCTTTCTCAACCCTGAGCGGATCTCGATGCCTGATATCGATGTCGATTTCTGTATCTATGGCCGGGAGAAAGTCATTGAGTACGTGCGGGCCAAATACGGTGCGGCAAATGTTGCCCAGATCATCACCTTCGGCACTATGTTGGCCAAGGGGGTGCTGCGTGACGTCGGCCGGGCATTGAATATTCCTTACGGCGAAGTGGACAAAATCGCCAAGCTGGTCCCCAATGTCCTCGGCATTACCCTGAAGGACGCCATTGAGCAGGAACCGCAGCTTAAAAACCTCATCGAGAAAGATCCCAAGGTCAAGGAACTGGTCAAAATAGCCCTGGCCCTGGAAGGGTTGACCCGGCACGCTTCGACCCACGCCGCCGGGGTGGTGGTGACGCCGAAACCGTTGCCGGAATACCTGCCCCTTTATGTCGATCCCAAATCCGGCGGTCAGGTGACGCAGTATCCGATGAGTTATGTGGAAAAGATCGGCCTGGTCAAGTTCGACTTCCTTGGTCTGAAAACCCTGACCGTTATCGAGAACGCGGTGCGCTTGATCCGGGCTGGCAAGGATCCGGCCTTCGACCTCAAGATGGTGCGCGATGACGACCAGAAAACCTACGAGCTGCTCTCCCATGGTGAAACCACCGGGGTCTTCCAGCTCGAATCGAGCGGCATGAAAGAGTATCTGGTCAAGTTGAAGCCGAGCTGTTTCGAGGATCTCATCGCCATGGTCGCCCTGTATCGGCCGGGCCCCCTCGGGTCAGGGATGGTCGACTCCTTTATCAAGCGTAAGCACGGGGTGGAAAAGTTCAAATACGATTTCCCCCCAACTGGAGCCGATTCTAAAAGATACCTACGGTGTCATCGTCTATCAGGAACAGGTCATGCTGATTGCCCAGACCCTGGCCAAGTACAGCCTGGGTGGAGCGGATCTGTTGCGCCGGGCCATGGGGAAGAAAAAAGCGGAGGAGATGGCCAAGCAGAAGCAGATCTTCATGGCCGGGGCCAAAGAAAACCAGCTTGATCTGAAAAAGGCGGAGGCGGTCTTCGACCTGATGGAGAAGTTCGCGGCTTACGGCTTCAACAAGTCCCACTCTGCAGCCTACGCCCTGGTGGCTTATCATACCGCCTACCTCAAAGCTCATTATCCGGTTGAGTTCATGGCAGCGTTGCTCACCGAGGATATGGAGAATACCGACAAGGTTATTAAGAATATCAGTGAAGTTCGTGCTATGGGCATTGAAGTGCAGCCGCCGGATATTAATGCCTCCGACCGCTCCTTCACCGTTTCTGACGAAGCGATTCGTTTCGGACTCGGCGCGGTGAAAGGGGTTGGCGCTTCGGCCCTGGAGTCGATCCTGCATGTGCGCAAGGAAGAGCCGTTTGCCTCGTTGCAGGACTTCTGTGAACGGGTTGACCTGCGCAAGGTGAATAAAAAGGTCGGCGAAGCATTGATCAAATGCGGCGCCTTCGATTCACTGGGCGGGAAGCGGGCCCAGTATCTGGCCGGCCTTGAAGACTCAATGGAGATTGGTCAGCGGCTGCAGAAAGAGCAGCAGTCCGGGCAGGATTCTCTGTTTGGCAGTGAGGAGATTCTCTCGGTCGGCGGGCACGGATACGGGGTTCTGCCGGACATTGCCGAATGGGATGAAAAGACTCTGTTGAGCCATGAAAAAGATGCCCTTGGGTTTTACGTCAGCGGTCACCCGTTGGCCCGCCACAGCGACGCCATCAAACGCTTCGCTACCTGCGAAGCCGCTGCCTTGCATGAGCGAACCGACAAGGAGAAGGTTCGGGTCTGTGGGATTGTCTCCGGAATCAAGGAACTGATCACCAAGAAAGGCGACCGCATGGCTTTTATCTCCCTGGAGGATCTGAGCGGTTCCGTTGAAGTGGTGGTCTTCCCGGAAGTCTATGCTGCGGGCATGGAACTGCTCAAAGGGGAAGATCCGCTCTTGATCACCGGTGAATTGGATGTCGGGGAAGAGGCCTGCAAGGTGCTGGCAACGGAAGTTGCGCTGCTGAGCGAGGTGAAAAAGACGCTGGCCAGAACGGTGCATATCCGGTTGACGACCCCGGGCCTTGGCGATATACACATGCGTCAGTTGAAATCCATCGTCCAGAAATATCGCGGCGACTGTGAAGTGCGCCTGCACATTGTCATCCCGAATCGCAGCGAAACGGTCATCAAACTTCCTGAGCAGCTGAAAATGGCCGCATCCGATGAAGCAATGGCTGATGCGGAAGCTCTGTTCGGGTATAATGTGATGAATTTTGAATAAATTTGCATGGAAACTGATTGGTTCCAGGGACTTATACTTGACCTGCCGGCTCGGAAGCTATACTGTGATGCACTTCCGGAAACTCAGGATAAAGACCATGCACCGGCAACGTTAACGGGCAGGGAGGAATGCAATGAACCACTACCTCGATTTTGAAAAACCGATCGCCGAACTTGAAACAAAAATCGGCGAATTACGGGAATATTCTACTGATAATGTCGATTTTTCCAGCGAAATAAGCAAGTTGGAGAAAAAGGCTGATAAACTGAAGAAAGAGATTTTTTCCAATCTGACGCGTTGGCAGCGGACCCAGCTGGCTCGACATGCCAATCGTCCCTACAGCCTTGATTATATCGACCGCATTTTCACCGACTGGTTTGAAGTCCACGGCGATCGGAATTTCCGGGAGGATCCCGCGTTGGTTTGCGGGTTTGCGCGTATCGAGGGTAAACCCTGTTGCGTCATTGGACATCAAAAGGGGCGCAATACCAAAGAAAAGGTGATGCGCAATTTTGCCATGCCCAACCCGGAAGGGTATCGCAAGGCGTTACGGGTTATGCAGATGGCTGATCAGTTCGGTCTGCCGATCTTCACCTTTGTCGATACCCCGGGGGCCTTCCCGGGTATTGGTGCCGAAGAGCGTGGCCAAGCTGAAGCCATCGCGCGCAATCTGCGTGAAATGGCAATGCTGAAAGTTCCGGTCATCGTCACTGTGACCGGGGAAGGTGGGTCCGGAGGCGCTCTGGCCATCGCGGTCGGCAACCGCGTGCTGATGATGCAATATTCAGTCTATGCGGTAATTTCGCCGGAAGGCTGTGCGGCTATTCTCTGGGGAGATGGCAGCAAGGGCGCCCAAGCTGCTGAAGCCCTCAAATTGACAGCCCAGGATGTTGACAGTCTCAAGACGGTCATCGATGATGTTGTTCCGGAACCCCTTGGCGGGGCTCACCAGGATCACGACCAAGCCGCCGAGATCCTCAAGGAGTACCTTTTGAAGCATTTGACCGAGCTTGAAGAATATTCACCCGAGGGGCTGGTCGAGCAACGCTACCAGCGATTCCGGGCCATGACCGAGGTCGAGGAACCGAAGAAATAAGTTCTATGAAGCAGTTGCTCGGCGTGTGGAGATTATTTTTATTCCTGCCTCTTGCGCTCCTGCTCTCCAGTTGCGGTGGGGGGCATACCAGCAGAGTGATCGATTCGTCTGCCACCAGAGAACTGCCTGGCTGGCAGAAGCCCTATGAGGTCGACGGCCAGCGTTATCAACCGCTGAGCAGTCACCAGGGGTTTCAGGAGCGCGGGGTTGCCAGCTGGTATGGGTCCAAATTCCACGGCCGGAAAACCAGTAACGGTGAAACTTATGACATGTATGGTCTGAGTGCCGCCCACAAAACCCTTCCCATGGGTGTTTATGTCAAGGTCACCCATCTAAAAACCGGAAAACAGATTATTGTCCGGGTCAACGATCGAGGGCCTTTTGTGGCCGGTCGGATCATCGATTTATCCTATGGTGCCGCCAAACAACTGGGGATTGTCGAAACAGGAACCGCTCCGGTTCAGGTTGAGGCTCTAGGCTATCGCCAGGTGGTGCAGGGGAAAACCAGTTATGTGGCCCCGGCCAGTTATGATGCCGGGAGTTTCGCCATCCAGATTGGGGCTTTTGCCAATGCTGACAACGCCTATAAGCTGGCATCCCAAATGCAGGCAACATATGGCAAAGCTGTGGTTGCGACGGCGCTTGTCAATGAGCGAAAATTGTATCGGGTTCGGGTCGGTGATTACAAATCTCTGCACCATGCGGAGCTGGCCGTGGCCGATTTTGTCGGTCGCGGATTTACCGGAAGTTTTGTGGTTGCCTTTAATTGAACCTTGTTTGATTTTTTAACAAAGAATTCCTGGAAAAATTACATCTTTTCGATGTTGAATGATTAAAGTATTGAATTTGTTAGTGAAAATATTTTTCAAAATATCATTAGTTGTGCATCTAATTACTTGCTTTTAAAACGGGTCCGTGATAGCGTTGCTTCTGCTTAAAGCCCAGTTTGTGTTGACTTTTTACTGCCAGACAGAGAAGACCCGCACAGACCAAGTTGGGCTGAGCGGTTTTTTTTAGCATGCAGCTAAAACGCTGCATCACGTAAACATCCCCTAAAGGGGACCCAAGCAAGGAGATAGCAAGATGGCAGAAGGTACAGTCAAGTGGTTTAACGATTCAAAAGGTTTCGGTTTCATTGAGCAGGATAATGGTCCGGATGTTTTCGTGCATTTTTCAGCAATCGGCGGAGACGGCTTCAAATCTCTGGCTGAAGGTATGCGGGTCAGCTTTGACGTTGTTGAAGGTCAAAAAGGCCCTCAAGCCAGCAACGTTTGTAAGCTCTAAAAATATAAGAGCATAAAATTCCAAGGCCTCGCAGTTTTCTGCGAGGCCTTTTTTGGTTTTTCTTCTCGTCACCCCATATCAGATAATCAGCGCAGTTTTTTTCCAGGCCGCCATCGCCGAGCTATGTCCGCTCCTGTTTGTTTGAGTCCTACCGGCATTTTCACATTTGGTTTCAAATAACGTATAATGCTGACAACGACCGAAAAGGACCGGCATGGAACTGTACCAGCGCAAACAACTTCTTGAAATTGTTGACAGCCTTTCCCGTGATTATCTCCAGGGCAAATATCGGGCGATTCGTACGGCCCTGATCTGTTTACTGGCTGGCGGACATCTGTTGATCGAGGATCTGCCAGGGCTCGGTAAGACCAGCCTGGCTTTGGCTCTGGCCGGGACTCTGGACCTTGATTTCGGCCGTATTCAGTGTACCAGCGATCTGGTTCCTTCGGATATCACCGGGCTGTCCATCTTCGATCAAAAAAAGAACCATTTCCGCTTTGTCCGCGGCCCGATCTTCAATAACCTCCTGTTGGTTGATGAAATCAACCGAACCACCCCGAAAACCCAAAGTGCGATGCTTGAAGCGATGGAGGAGGCCCGGGTGACGGTGGAAGGGGAGACCTACCTTTTGCCCGATCCGTTTATGGTCATAGCGACCCAGAACCCGATTGATCAGGTCGGCACCTTTCCTCTCCCCGAGGCCCAGCTCGACCGTTTTCTGCTCAAGACCGACATCGGCTATCCTCCAGCGGCTCTGGAAAGGGAGATTATCCGGAACGGCAGTGCCCGGGATGCATTGACCACCATTCAGCCGCTGCTGCAACCAGACAAGATTAGACAGACCCGGCAATTTATCAGGGATGAAATCAAACTTCATAATCGGGTGGTGGATTACATTTATCAACTGCTAGATGCAAGTCGTAACGAGCCGCGCATCCTCTCTGGAATTTCCACCAGAGGGGGGTTGAGTCTGGCCGCGGCTGCAAAGGTCGTCGCCTATCTCGAAGGCAGGGATTTTGTGATCCCGGAAGATGTTCAGCACGTGGCTCCGGCCGTGGCAGGCCATCGGATCCTGCTGAACCCTGAGTTTCAAATGCTGCGGAAAGAGGAGGTTCTCAAATCTTTGCTGGAAAAAGTCGCCGTTCCTATCGCCTGACTCTGACCCTTGCCGGTGGATTGTATATCCTGTTGACCCTGCTGCTCGGGTTCGCTGCAGTGAATACCGGTAACAACCTGCTTTATCTGCTGGTATCGGCATTGCTGGGGTTTATGGCTGTTTCAGGGCTGCTGGGGCAGAAAAATCTGCAGCATGTTACGGTTTCATGTTTGCCGGGGCAGGAATTGTATGCCGGAATGCAGGGCTCCGCGACGGTTAAAGTGTTCAATCGGCACCGATTCTGGCCTGTTTTTCTGGTCCGGCTTGAGATTGCCGGACATTCTTTTCTGGCGCCGATTATTCCCGCCGGCCAGGGGGTGAGCGGACACCTCCCTTTGACAATGGCCCGGCGTGGTTATCAGCCGTTGCCCGATTTACGGCTCTGTTCCTGCTTTCCGGTGAACTTTTTTGTTCGCTCACGGCAATGGAGCGATGAACAGCAATTGCTGGTATTCCCCACCCCGAACAGCACAACCCAGCCGTTGGCCGAAGCTGCGAACCCGGCGGTCCGTGTTCAGGAATCCACGGCAAGAGGCTCCGAAGGCGATATCCACAGTATTGGTGATTATGTTCCTGGTGATCCTCTGAAAACAATCCACTGGAAATTGTCAGCCCGGCAGCAGAACCTGAAAATCAAACAGCTCAATCGGCCGCTTTCAGAAAGTGTTGTTATTGACCTTGATGAGCTGCCGGGGGAGGTGGAGGCGCGCTTAAGTCAGGGGTGTTATTTGATCAATCATCACTATCGCCAGGGGCGGGCCGTCGGGTTGCGGTTGGCGGACCGCTGGTGGGGGCCGGCCCTGGGTGACAGCCATAAGTATCGGTTATTGAAAGCGCTGGCTTTGTATGATCCGTCTGGCCAAAATTCTTGACTATCTGCTCTATGTCGGGGTCTTGGCGGCGACCATTCCCGCGGCTCCATTCCTGCACTGGTGGGTTCTGACCGTGCTGGTTGGCGGTTATTTGTGGGCCGTGTCGCCAATGCCCGTTGCGGGGCGGATATTGCGGCTGGTCGTCGCCGGTCTGGTTCTCAGCCTGATCGGGATTCTGATCCTGCGCATGTCCGGAGCCGAAATCGTTTTGCCGTTGGTGGAGATCCTCTGCCTGCTGTTGGCCGAACGGTTGATCGGTCCGAAATCACCCCGTAATATCCTGCAGATTTTTTTACTCTCCCTGGTCGTGTTGGGGGCGTCCTCACTGTTGACCCTGAATCTGGTTTATCTCGGCTGTCTGGTGACCCTGGTCACCAGCCTGACCATGGGGTTGATCCTGCTGAGTTTTATCGCGGCGGACAACCTGATCAGTTTCAGCCGGAATGAATTCAGGCTGCTGGGAAAGGTGTTGTTGGTGCTGCCCGCCGGTTCCTTGTTGCTGATGGGGGGGCTGTTTTTCATTTTACCGCGGACCCAGTTGCCACTATGGAATTTTCTCAATCCGCCAGCGCGTTCGACCATTGGCATGACCGACCGGATCCGGCCGGGCTCAGTTGCAGAGCTGGTTGGAAATAACCAGGTTGCTTTTCGCGCTGAAACCGAGCGCTTACCGGTGGACATGCTGTATTGGCGCGGGGTCGTGTTGAATCGTATCGCCGGGGCCTCCTGGCTGCGGACTGAGCGGATTCCGCCGGAGACCTATGGCCCGGGGAAGGGGCCGCAGCGGCAGGTTGCCATGCAGCTGGAAGCCCAGGCGGGTCGTTATCTGGTCAGCCTGGATCAAAGCGCTGATCTCAGCGGTTTGCGTTATACACAGACTGCGGATGGGATCTTCCTGCGCCGGGGGCGGGACCGGCGCCAGCAGGGGTACCTGATGGATTGGGCTGAGGGCAGTCACCGCCTGCTCCGGGGAAGCGCGGAATTTTACCTGGCCCGACCTGACACCATTTCCTCGCGACTGGCCGAGGTCGCCGCTGGGATCCGTGTTCTTAGCGGCGGTTTTGCGCAGAAGGTGCAGGCTCTGGAAGATTTTTTCCGGGCACAGCAGCTCAGCTATTCAGCCCAGAATATAGCATTAACAGAGCAGCCGGTTGACTATTTCCTGTTTGAATCCAAGCGGGGCTATTGTGAGTATTTCGCCTCGTCCTTTGCCACTTTGCTGCGCCTGGCCGGGATTCCCAGCCGCTTGGTCGGCGGCTATCTGGGTGGTGACTACAACGAGTTGGGCGGATATTACCTGGTGACGGAAAATCGTGCCCACGTCTGGGTGGAGGCCCTTGATGAACAGGGTGTCTGGCAGCGTTTGGATCCCAGCCGACTGGCGGTGAATGCAGAGCAATCATTTGCCGGGCAGCGCGATCAGGGGCTGTCGAGCTGGCAGATTTTTACCGACACCTTGGTGCTGCTCTGGACCAGAAACGTGTTGAACTACGATCTGCAGGGGCAGCTGGGTCTGCTCAAGGCAGTTGTTGGCAAACGCCAAAACGCTGGAACCGGTCAGTCCGAGCCCGCAGTTTCGCAAGCGCCGTTCCTGGTGGGTGTGTCGTTGTTCCTGGTGTTGTCCTTAGCAGGCGGCTGGTTCCTGCGTCGCTTCAGCGTTGCGATTCTGGTGCGGGATTTTCGCCGCAAAGTTGCCCGTCAACAGGGGCTTTCTGAATTAGCTCCGTCGACCGGCTTGTATCAGGCTGCCGGGCAATTGAAGGACCCGCTGAGCGATGAATTTGCCCGTACTTTGGGGCGCAGTCTGTATACCGATCAACCTCTGACTTGGCCGCAGCGCTGGCGGCTGCGGAGAATCATTAGTCTGATTAAATGTCCCTGACTTCGTATTGCTGTTGCATTGTTATTATCCCTTGGGGATAATAACCACTTGAAACTTATTGTTATCTGTCATTGTTTGAAAGGAATCGACTTATGCCGTATGTTGAAGTGAATATCACCAAGGGGGCGAGTAAGGAACAGAAAGCCGAGCTTGTCGACGGTATCACCGAGTTGCTGGTGAAAGTCCTTAACAAAAATCCCGCCTCGACCCATGTCATCATCAAGGAGTTTGAAACCGACAGTTGGGGGATTTCCGGACGGTCGGTCAAAAAATTGCGGGCTGAGGGGAAAACCAATAATATTTCAAAAAGTTGAGTAGAAGGAATTTTGCTTATGTCCAATCCCGGCGAGTTCCTGCAGGCTTGTGCCGACGGTAAAATCTGGGTCTACTGCCCGGTCTGCGCGGATGCGAAAAATATCAACGATGTTGAAAATATCGATTGCATCGGTCATGAATCCTATTGGGGTGATGAACCCTGGTGGCATGACATCCGGGTATTTAGATGCCCGGAGTGCGAAACCGTGCAGCAATCGAAAATCGAATATCAGCCCTGAAGCTGCTTTCCGGGTTGCCAGAAAGGAGCCGTTTGTGCTCCTTTTTTTGTTGGGGTGAGAGCGGTCGTGAAAAACCCTTTTCGATTTCGACACATTGAGCCGATATTTTTTGCCGGTCTGCTGGATGACCCGATCCTACTGGTGCGCATCCGGCCTTCAGGGCGCCTGCTCATGTTCGATTGTGGTCAGGTGCATCATCTCGCCAAGCGAAATTTCACCCATCTGGACGCAATCTTCATCAGCCATGGTCATATGGATCATTGGATGGGCATCGACAGCGTCATCCGCCATCTGATTGCTGCAAACCGCACCCTTGACCTGTTCGGTCCCCCTGGACTTGCTGATAAAATGGCTCACAAACTGGCCGGTTATGATTGGAATCTGGTTGAAGATTATTGGTGCAGTTTCAGAGTGCATGAAATTTCGCCTGCGCAGATCACAACGTATCTGTTCTCCGGTCCTTCCGGTTTCAAGCGCAGCCTGCCGGAGACCAGGACCCGCGACAGCAGCCCGATTTACGAGACAGCCCACTGCCTGGTCTATGCCGATTCCTGTAGCCATGGCATCGAGAGTCTAATCTACCGGCTTGATGAACGGCCGTCCTTCAGAATCGATGCCGCCCGCCTGACAGAACTCGGGCTGCGCCCCGGCTCCTGGCTGGGAGCAATCAAGGAGTATTTCTTCACTCGTCGGCCAGGCAATGTCCGCTTGACGGTGCCCCTCGCCAACGGCGGCGAAAAGCAGATCAATGAAATCGGCCAGTTGGATGAGCTGCTCAAACAGATCGTGTCGCCGCAAACCGTATCCTCTTTGGGCTATATCAGCGATATTGGCTTTCGCGCGGAGAATATCAGGACCATTGCCGGGTTCATGGCCGGAGTGGAGTTATTGTTCTGCGAATGTACCTATTTAAGCGAAGACAAAGAAAAGGCCAGAGTTGCCGATCATCTTTGCAGCGAGGATGTAAATCAATTGCTCAGGATGCTGCGGCCCGCCTGGTTTGTGCCGATGCACTTATCCAAAACCTATCGAAGACGGACAGCTCTGCTGTTTCGGCAGCTGGCGCCCCTGCCGCCAACTCGGGTCGTTGCCATACCGCCATTCATGACTCCGCGACCGTTGCGGGCTGATGAGGTTGTCTGGAGCGAAATTAGCGAATGACATTGTGAGTAAAAAAATATATTTTTTTCATCTCTTTTTAACCTTGGAATGACAGCTTGATATGGCCGTGACGGAAATGCGGGCGGCGCTGTTGCTGTTTACCTCTGTTTGCTAACGAAAAAAGGAACTGGAAGACTATGGAAAAGACCAAGCGGATCGCCCTTGTGGCCCATGATAATAGAAAAAAGGACCTGATCGAATGGGTCGAGTGGAATTTTGCCGCCCTCAAACAGCATCAACTGGTTTCGACCGGGACCACGGGCCGACTGGTCGAAGAGGCGATGAAAGACAAGCTGACGGCAAAAGATGCCGACGCCTTTCACATCGTCAAATTGAAGTCGGGCCCGCTCGGCGGCGATCAGCAGTTAGGAGCGATGATCTGCGATGGTGAGATCGACATGGTTATCTTCCTCTGGGACCCGATGCAGCCGCAGCCCCACGATGTTGATGTCAAAGCCCTGTTAAGAATTTCGGCTTTATACAACATTCCGACGGCCTGCAACCGCTCCACCGCAGATTTCCTTATTTCATCGCCCCTGCTCCATGAGACGTACACGCCGACGGTCAAAGATTATTCAAGTTATATCACCCGCACGGTTCCCGGGGACCGCTGAGCCGGGAGCTATTTGCCGTCAGTCAGGTATTCGGCGAGGAAATCCTTTTTGAAGGCCTTGAAATCGTTCGCCTCAATGGCGGCCCGGGCTCCGGCGACCATATTGAGATAGAAGCGGACATTGTGAATTGCCGCCAGGGTCGCGGAAAGGATTTCGTTGGCGTTATACAGGTGATGCAGGTACGCCCGAGTAAAGTTGCGACAGCAGTAGCAATCGCAGGACGGATCAACCGGGAAAAAATCCCGCCTGAAATTACGATTGGTCAGACGGATTTTTCCCCGTTTGGTGAATAATGTGGCACTGCGCGCGTAACGGGTCGGGATGACGCAGTCGAACATATCCATGCCGCGTTCGATGGATTCGAGGATGTCTTCGGGTAGACCGACCCCCATCAAGTAGCGGGGTTTGTGTTTGGGCAGGAACGGTTCGGTATAGTCCACCACCTGCTTCAGCAGTTCGAGCCCTTCGCCGACGCTGACCCCGCCGATGGCATAACCGGGAAAATCCATGGCGGTCAGCTCTTCGGCGCAGATACGTCGTAAATCTTCATAAACACTGCCCTGAACGATACCGAACAGGGCCTGGTCCCGGCGTGCGTGATGAGTGAGACAGCTCTGCGCCCAGCGGATGGTCTTTTTGATCGATTTGGCAGCGTAATCATGGCTGGACGGATAGGGGATGCACTCGTCAAAGGCCATGATGATGTCAGCGCCCAGATCGTTTTCGATCTGCATAGCCTCTTTCGGGCCGAGGAAAATTTCCTCCCCGCTGAACTCATGCCGAAAGTGTACGCCGTCCTCGCCGATTCTTTTTTTCGGCAGGGAAAACACCTGAAACCCGCCACTGTCGGTCAGAATCGGCTTGTCCCAGTTCATGAATTTATGCAGTCCGCCGGCTTTTTTGACTAGCCCTTCTCCAGGTTTCAAATGCAGATGATAGGTATTGGAGAGAATAATCTGGGCTTCGGTTTCGTGAACCTGGGCCGGGGTCATGGCTTTGAGTGCGCCGTGGGTTCCCACCGGCATGAAAATCGGCGTCTCAATGGTTCCGTGCGGGGTTTCCAGCCGTCCGCGACGGGCCCGGGTGCTGCTGTCTTCATTGATCAGGGTAAATTGAAACATCCGTTTTCTCTCCGTTTATATACTATAAGTGACAAGCAATTTTTGAACAGTTAGACTGGCGCGTGCGGTTGCCATCCCGGCAAGTCGCGATGGTCTTCTTGCAGCAGTCGTACCGTTGGCTCAGGTTGTAACAAAAACTTGAGCCGGGCGCAATTAAATCGGAGTCAGCATGGGATATCTCCCCCCATTTCCTGCGCAATTGGAGCATGTTGAATACATCAAGCTCTTTTTTTTCCTCGAATTCAAGGATTCTTTCGACCTGCCTCCTGCAGGTGTCCTGCAATTACGGAGAGAGCTGTCCCGCGCCCTCGTAAAAATGCAGGAACAGGCTGATGCGGCTGCACTGGCCCGGCTTTCCGCATTGCTACAGCCGCCGCTCCCGGCTGACCCATTGCTGAGAAAACAGGTCCAGAAACCGTCACCCGCGCTGGTCCTTACCCCTGACCTCACGGTTGCCGGTCCCATTGAGGCGGGGCGGAGAATGGTGCTGCCGGTTCTCCTGCTGGGCTCCGGAATTCATGCCCTGCAACCGTTCATTGAACTTCTCCGGGAATTAGGCACACTGGGCTTCTATTGTAACCGTGGTCGCTTCAAGCTGGTTCGGCTTGAGGCCGAACAGGCCGCCGGATCAACCGTCCCCCTCCCTTTTGACAGCACTGACCAGGCGCCCCTGGCCCCGCCCATCTGTGATCTGGGCTGGTGGCTGGAACGGCAGACGCAAACCGGAGCTCCGCTGCGGATTGACCTGACCAGCCCGTTACGGCTGCTGCGTCAGGGGAAACCCCTGTTCAAGGCCAACTTTGGGGAGATATTCCCCTTTATTCTGCGCCGGGTGACCGGAATGCTGGCCAGTCATGCCGGGGCGGATAATATCTGTTCCCCGACGATGTTGATTTCGGCTGCCGGCCAGGTCAAGGAGCTTGAGAACAGCCTGCGCTGGCAGGATTGGCGTAGTTTGCAAAGGGGCCGGGGAGAGCAGAAACTGGGTGGGCTGATGGGGCATCTGCTCATCGGGGGAGAAGCTCTATCTGAATTGCTTTGGGTGCTGCAGGTCGGCAGTCTGCTGAATTTGGGGAAGGGGGCATCCTTCGGTCATGGCCAGTATGGCCTTTGTGTTTCTTGAACAGAGGCTTGCCGCAGGTTATCATAATATCTGGGGACTTCTTCTATCGGTGGTGTTTTCTGTGCTGCGGAGGTGAAAATGTTCGGATTTCTAATTCTGTTACTGGTTCTTGGTGGTGGATTTTACTTTTTCCAACGACTGAAAGCGCTTGAAGCCGAGATCAGGGCGGAACAGGCTGCCGCGGCGCCATCACCATCGCGCAGTGATGATACGGCCTCCAAAGCTGAACTCGACCGGCCGGCAAGGCAGGTACCTCCTTTGGTGGTTGCACGCGCCGAGCAGGCTCCTACGTCTGCGGAAGAGATTGTGCTGGCCGCGGTTAGAAAAAAACCGGGCCTCAGGCAGACCGAACTGTATGGCCAGGTGGCCGCTTTGGGGAATCGGCAATTGCAGGTGTTGTTAAAAGAGATGGCTGAGCAGGGACGGTTGAAGCGAAAAAAACAGGGCAGCAGCTATTTGCTGTTTCCGGAATAAAGAATCAACAAAAAGGGCGGGAATTGCTTCCCGCCCTTGCTTCGTGTCTATTCAGATTGCAGCTTATTAGCGCAGGTTGTAGAAGACGTTCTTGCCGTTGAAAACGGCGGTATCGTCGAGTTCGTCTTCGATCCGCAGCAGCTGGTTATATTTGCAGACGCGGTCGGTCCGGCACAGCGAGCCGGTCTTGATCTGCCCGGCGTTGGTGGCCACGGCCAGATCGGCAATGGTGGTGTCTTCGGTTTCGCCACTGCGGTGGGACACCACTGCAGTGTAACCGGCCCGTTTGGCCATTTCAATGGCTTCGAGGGTTTCGGTCAGGGTGCCGATCTGATTGACTTTGATCAGAATGGAGTTGGCAATCCCTTTCTCAATCCCTTCCTTGAGGATCTTGGTGTTGGTGACGAACAGGTCGTCGCCGACGATCTGGATTTTGTCGCCCAACTTGTCGGTCAGCAGTTTCCAGCCCTCCCAGTCGTTTTCGGCCATGCCGTCTTCGATGGAGACGATGGGATAACGGTCGACCAGGTCGGCATAGAACGCGACCATGTCGGCAGCGCTTTTCACCGGCTGAGCTTCGTTGGCGAGGGTATACTTGCCGTCTTCGTACAGCTCGGAAGCTGCGGTATCAAGGGCCAGCAGGACATCCTCCCCGGCCTTGTAGCCGGCTGCTGCGATCGCTTCCATGATCACCTGCAGGGCCTCTTCATTGCTCTTCAGGTTCGGAGCAAAGCCCCCTTCGTCACCAACGGAGGTGTTGTAGCCCTTGCTGGCTAAAACCTTCTTGAGGGCATGGAAGATCTCCGCGCCCATGCGCAATGCTTCCTTGAAGCTGGATGCGCCGGCCGGCATGATCATGAATTCCTGGATGTCGACGTTGTTGTCCGCATGCTCGCCACCGTTGAGGATGTTCATCATCGGAACCGGCAGTTCTTTGGCATTGGCGCCGCCAATATACTGATAAAGGGGCAGGCCGGCGTCTTCGGCCGCGGCTTTGGCGCAAGCCATGGAGACGCCGAGCAGGGCATTGGCGCCCAGCTTGCTCTTGAAATCGGTACCGTCGAGTTCCAGCAGCTTTTTATCAATGCCGATCTGATCACTGGCTTCCCAGCCGATCAGTTCGACAGCGATGACTTCATTGACATGCTCGATGGCCTTGAGAACGCCTTTGCCGAGATAACGTGCTTTATCACCGTCACGCAGCTCAAGGGCTTCGCGTTCACCGGTTGAAGCGCCGCTGGGGACGGCTGCCCGACCCATGACGCCTGATTCTAAAGATACTTCGACTTCTACCGTTGGGTTGCCGCGCGAATCGAGTATCTCGCGAGCGTAGATGTCAATAATTTCACTCATCTCTTACTCCCTTGTTTTCTCTGGTGCAAAAAGTTAATGTCCCGGAATATTTCCGAGACGGGTTGTGCAGAATTGCAGGGTTACTTATATCATAAGAAGAGTGAAATGAAAGTTAATTTTGTGTGGCAATGGTGTGAGAGACAAGAATAAGGAACCAGAAATCAGCATAGTCGTTCCAATTGTCAACGAGATCGAAGAACTGTTCGGTTTCCTTGAAAATCTGGCTGCGCAACAGGATATTCACTTTCAGCTGCTGGTGGTTGATGGCGGGTCGACGGACGGCAGTGTCGAATACCTCCAGCAGCAGCGGATCATTCCAGATCTGCTCCTGCTTCAGGGGCCGGCTGGTCGTGGGCGGCAGTTGAACCAGGGTGGCCGAGCGGCAACAGGTGACTATCTATTGTTTCTGCATGTCGACAGCCGCTTTGCCGATTCTTTGGCGCTGAGGAAAAGCCTGCTTCATTTGCAGCAAACCGGCAGTTCCCGAGTTGCGGGGCATTTTGCCCTCAACTTCCGTCGTACCCTGGAGGATCGGCCGCTCGGCTACTATTTTTATGAATGGAAAGCACGGACCGGTCGGCCGGAAACCATTCATGGCGATCAGGGGTTTCTTCTTCCTCGGCAGCTGTTTAACGCCTTGGGCGGTTTTCGCGAAGACTTCCCGGTCATGGAGGATACCGATCTGGCGGAGCGGCTGAGGCAAGACGCTCAGTGGCAGTTGCTGCCGGCAGTGATCAGTACCTCCGCACGCCGTTTTGAGATGGAAGGATTTTGGCAGCGGCAACTGCTCGGGGCTTTGTTGATGTGTTTTCGCAGCATCGGCTGGAGCGAATTCTTTGCACAGGCTCCCGGTATCTATCGGCAGCAGAACATGACCCTTAAGCTGCAGCTGTGCCCATTTTTCAGTTTGGTCCTGGATTTGCTGAAGGATTTGCCGCGCCGGGAGCGGTGGCGGATCTGGTTGGCCAGTGGCGGCTATGTGCGGGATCAAGCCTGGCAAATATTTTTGTTTTGGGATGTGTGGCTTGCGTTCCGACAGGATCGCCCGGTGGGTGGCGAATCCTTGCGGCAGCTGGCATTTTGGGAGCCGATTTTTGATTTTTTGACCGCAAATTCCAGCGGTCGATTTGCCGCGGCATTGATGTTGCGCGGCTGGTTTGCCGGTTGTTATCATTGGCTGCAACAGCGGGAAAATCAATAAACATTCCTGTCTTCCTGTTGTCGAAGCGGCTCTGGCAGGATTTTTCCCACCATACTTTTATTAGGTGTTCGCTCTGGTCCCAGCTGCTGGTAAGTCACGAACTTGTTTCCGGCGCTCGATTTGTGGTACATGATTCAGGCAAACCTACAGTCAATAAATAAGGAGATAAATAACCGTGTCCACTTCCCGTGATTTTAAAGTAAAAGACCTCTCCCTGGCCGCCTGGGGGCGGAAGGAAATTTTGCTCGCTCAGGAAGAAATGCCCGGCCTGATGGCGCTGCGCCAGGAATACGACGGTCAACTTCCGCTGCAGGGGGCTCGTATCACCGGGTCTTTGCACATGACCATTCAAACCGCGGTGCTGATTGAAACTCTCATCGCGCTGGGCGCCAAAGTGCGCTGGTGCTCCTGCAATATCTTTTCGACTCAGGATCATGCCGCCGCTGCGGTCGCCGTCGGCCCGCACGGAACTAGCGAAGACCCTGCCGGGGTTCCGGTTTTTGCCTGGAAAGGGGAAAGCCTCGCTGAATACTGGTGGTGTACCGAGCAGGCCCTGGTATGGCCCGATGGAGGCTATCCGAACATGATCCTTGATGACGGGGGTGACGCGACCATGTTCGTCCTTAAAGGGAATGAATGGCAGAAAGGCAGTGTGCCCGCCATCAGTGAGGACGACCCCGAAGACTGGTGCGAACTGGTCAAAACCCTGGAAAAATCGATCGCCGCCAACCCAGGACGCTGGATTCAGACCGCAGAGTCTGTCAAGGGGGTGACGGAAGAAACCACCACCGGTGTCCATCGTCTCTACCAGATGGAAAAAGATGGCAGCCTGTTGTTCCCAGCCATGAACGTCAACGATGCGGTGACAAAGTCCAAGTTCGATAATGTTTACGGTTGCCGCCATTCGTTGGTCGACGGAATCATGCGGGCCACCGATGTCATGTTGTCCGGTAAAGTTGCCGTGGTTTGCGGCTACGGCGATGTCGGCAAGGGCTGCTGCCAATCCTTGCGCGGCCAGGGAGCCCGGGTGATCGTGACCGAAATTGATCCGATCTGTGCCCTGCAGGCATTGATGGAAGGCTATGAAGTGAAGCGGGTCGAAGATGTTCTGGACTACGCCGATTTGTATGTGACGACCACGGGGAATAAAAACGTCATCACCCTGGAACACATGCGGCAGATGAAAAATAACGCCATTGTCGGCAATATCGGCCATTTTGACAATGAAATCGAGATGAGCGCCATGGAGCGCGACCCCGAAGTCAAAAAAGAAAATATCAAGCCCCAGGTCGACCGCTGGGTGTTCGCCGATGGCCACGGCGTTATTATCCTGGCCGAAGGGCGACTGCTCAATCTGGGCTGCGCCACCGGTCATCCCAGCTTTGTGATGTCAAACTCCTTCACTAACCAGGTAATGGCCCAGATCGAACTGTTCAAAAACAGTGCTCGATATGAAAACAAAGTCTATGTCTTGCCCAAGGAACTGGACGAAAAGGTTGCCCGTCTACACCTTGACAAGCTTGGCGCAAAATTGACGGTTTTGACCGAAGATCAGTCCAAGTACTTGGGCGTTCCAGTGACCGGTCCTTACAAGCCGGATACCTATCGTTATTGAGAATATGAACTGCCGTTGATATCTGTAGAGCCCCGTGTGGTTGACCATGCGGGGCTTTTTCATGATTCCGAGGCAGGTTTGTGTGGAAGGGGTTATTGCTTGACGTTGAGCAGTAGCCAGATCCCGAATAATAAAAAGATGATATTGGCAGCCCAAGCTGCGACCAGTGGCGGAATCGCCCCCGCATAGCCAAAAGCGGTGACCAGGGACTGCAGGATGAAATAGCAGACCCCGGTACCAAGGCTGATCCCTATCCCCAAGGCGATATTGCTGTTGCGGCCACGCTGAAGGGCAAACGGGATGCCGAGAAATCCCATAATCAGGCAGGTGAACGGTTTGGTCAGGCGGTTATGCATATCAACCCGCTGGCGTGTCGCATCATAACCTTCCCGCTCCAGCTTATGGGCGATGGAGCGCAACTTTACAAAGTTCTGCTCGCTGTTGGGGTTTTCCCGCTCAAGAAAATCGACCGGGCTGCGGCCCAGTGGCAGAGCCAACTGTTCCGGGGGCGACGTCTGGAGCAGATCGCCACTGGTTGCTGAAAAGTTTCTGTCTACCGCCTGCTCAGCCAGCCAGCGGCCCTGCTCATAATCAACCTTTGGTGCATCGATCCGGCGAATCAGTTTGTGGTCTTTGGAAAAGAAAAAGACCGTGACCCCTTCGAGCCGCTTGTTGTGTGGGTGAGCAACCTTGATATTGATGATCCGGTCGCCGTGGCGGTACCAGATTTCGTTACGGGTCAGTTCGGTCTTCTGCTTCCCTTTCAGTTTGACTTCCAGCAGGTCGTTCAGCTGTTGGGTATTCCAGGGGACTACCACCTCATTGAGGAGGAGCAAGAGGAGAGACAAAACCAGAATCAGGGTCATCAGGGGTTGAACAATATGCCAGATACTGATCCCGCAGGCACGCATGGCTGTAGTTTCATTGGTTCGGCCCAGGCCGCCGAGGGTCAGCACCATGGCCGTGAGGATAGCCAGGGGTAGAATCTGTACCAAAATAAACGGAATGCTGTTGCCAAGGTAGGACAGATAGTCGCCCAGGGTTGCCTGATGGTCGATGAAATCGTTGACCTTTTCAAAAAAATCGATGAGCAGGTAAATGCCGATAAAAGAGGCCGTGCATAACACTAAGATGCGGGTGAAGTGGCTGAGCAGAAAACGGTCGATGATTTTCATTGGCCCGCTCCGCTCCGCTTGAAGAGCCTCAGCAATTTATGCAGGAGCAAAAGCGGACTGGCAAAAAGTTGCAGCGGTCTCTCAATTGCGGTGCGATGCAGAAAATAGAGCCCACCGACGAAGAAGCAGATGTTCGGCAACCAAAGGATCAGTGCTGCCGGAAGAACCCCTTTTTCCGCGATGGTACCGGCAAAACTAAGCAGGATGTAATAAACCAGAAACACGATCAGAGCCAGGGAAAAACCCGCCCCTTTGCCGGAACGCTGCGACTGCAGGCCCAAAGGAATCCCCACCAGAACCAGTACCAGGGGAGCAAAAGCGATGACGACACGTTGGTTTTTTTCGACCTCCAGGCGGAGTCGTGTTTTTTTGTCTTGAGTGCTATTCAAGGCAGAAGACAGTTCACCCCAAGACAGTTCGCCGCGCGACCGGCGACGTTCCTGGTCATTCAACTGGCCGGCTACATCCAGGTTGATATCATAATTTGAAAAGCGGACGATTTGGTAGGCGGTATGCTGAGAATCAAGGGGCTCACGATGGATGGTGCCATCGGTCAGCCGTAACGTCATGGCCATTTTGGCGGGGTTGCTGATCAGCCGACCCTGGCGGGCGATAATCGTGGCAGGAACTTCCCCTTCGCGTTCATCGGAAATGAAAATGTCCTGCATGATACCGTTCTGTTCGTCCATCCCATGGGTAAACAGGACGATGCCGTCAAATGCATCGTTAAAAACCCCGGGAGTGATGGCCAGTCCGGCTGATCCGGAAGCGATCTGGAACAGCATGCCCTTAAACGCGGTCTTGCTGGCCGGCTCGATGTAGAGAGTCATCAGTCCGGTCAGCAGGGAAAAGAACACCGCCAGCGCGACAACCGGTTTAACCAGGTTGTAAAGACTGACTCCGGACGCCTTCAGCGCGATGAACTCGCTGTCGGCCGAGAGCCGCCCAAAAGCGAGCAGGATCGCCAGCAAAAAGGACAGCGGAACGGTAATGCTTAAAAAAGTAGGCAGCAAAAATCCGAACAGCTTGACAATCTGGGACAAGGGGACCCCTTTGTTGATGACCAGTTCGGTCAGTCGGGGGATCCGGCCCATGAGTAGCACAAAGCTGAAAATCAACAGGCTTAACAGCGCTGGCGCTGAAATTTCCCGGAGTATATATCGATGAATTCGCATGCTTGACATAAGGGCGCATACTAATACAGAGGATCTGCGCTGTAAACAATATGCATCTCTCCTGAGCAGATAAAGTGAACCGCGCTTTTTTGCTGCCTGCGAAGAGGCGGCCAAAAGGTCGGTGCAGGGACGGTTGCGGAGACCGCTAGAAGGGCCTGCCGAGCGGTTTTGACAAGCAGTTTTTCGCTTGCCTGTGGCAGTTAGAAATGGTATAGATCCGCAGTTAACCCATTTCACACGCTTCGGGATTTGCGCAGGATGGTTCCCGGCTGAGTCGGGTCCTGCCGAAACAGAACGAAGCGGAGGAATCAAACCAGACAACAGGAGAATGTACAAAATGGCACAGATTACCATGAAACAAATGCTTGAAGCCGGTGTTCACTTCGGACACCAGACCAAACGCTGGAATCCCAAAATGAAGCCCTATATCTTTGGTGCTCGGAACGGGATTTACATCGTTGACCTGCAGAAAACGGTTCGTTATTTCAAGACGGCTTACCAGTTCATCCAGGATACCGTTGCCAGCGGCGAAAAGGTGCTTTTTGTCGGCACCAAAAAACAGGCCCAGGATGCCATTCGGGAAGAGTCCCTGCGGGCTGATCAGTATTTTGTCAACAACCGTTGGTTGGGTGGGATGCTGACCAACTTCACCACGATCAAAGCCAGCATTGATCGGCTGAAAAAAATCGAAGCCATGGTCGCCGACGGCACTATCGATCAATACACCAAAAAAGAGGCTCTGCAGCTTGAGCGCGAACGTGAGAAGCTGGAGAAAAATCTCGGCGGGATCAAGAATATGGGGAAACTGCCGGGCGCAGTGTTCATTATCGATCCCAAAAAAGAGGCAATTGCCGTCCAGGAAGCCAATAAACTGGGTATCCCGGTTGTCGCTGTTGTCGATACCAACTGTGACCCGGACAATATCGATTACGTGATCCCTGGTAATGACGATGCCATCCGGGCCATTCGCCTGTTTGCCGCCAAAATTTCCGAGGCATGTATGGAAGGTGCGCAGCAGCGTAAGGATGCCAAGCAGACCGAGGCCGAAGGCCGCGATGAAAAAATCGAAGAGCCGGCAGTTGCGGCGGCGGTTGTGGCAGAAGCTCCGGTTGCTGAAGAAGTCAAGGCTGAAGAAGACTGAATTTTTGATGCCTGAAATGGTACACTGGATTTAAAAAGGCCTGCGGCCGGGCTTTTGGTCCGGCCGTTGGTTTAACAACAATGAATCGCGGACCGCGGTCCGTAGCATACAGATTATGGAGGAAATATCGTGAGTATAACTGCAGCAATGGTCTCCGAGTTACGTAAGAAAACCGGAGCGGGGATGATGGATTGTAAAAAGGCACTGACTGAAACTGCTGGGAATATGGACGAGGCTGTCGATTTCCTGCGTAAAAAAGGCCTTTCCGCTGCCGCGAAAAAATCCGGCCGGGTGGCTGCTGAAGGTGCGGTTGCCGCAATTGCTGACGGAGCCGTCGGGGCAATTGTCGAAGTTAATGCTGAAACTGATTTTGTTGCCAAAAACGATGCCTTCCAATCCTTTGTCGCCAATGTCAGTGACGTCATCCTGGCCAATGAAGTTGCTGATGTTGAAGCTCTGAAGGCTCTTCCTTACCCGGGCACCGAGCGCAATGTCGGTGATGAGCTGACTCATCAGATTGCCACCATTGGCGAAAATATGAGCCTGCGCCGTCTGACTCGCGTGGATGCCGGAACTGGCGTTGTTGCCGCCTATGTCCATGGGGCCGGGAAGATCGGTGTTCTGGTTGAATTCAAGACCGATTCCGCTGATGATAAAGTGGCTGAACTTGGCAAGCAGATTGCCATGCATGTTGCCGCGGCCGCTCCGCAGTACCTCGATCGGAACGCTGTTCCGGCGGAGGTTGTTGAAAAAGAAAAAGAAATTATGCGGGTTAAGGCGCTGGAAAGCGGTAAACCGGAAAATATCGTCGAAAAAATCATTCTTGGCCAGATCAACAAATTTTACGGTGAAGTCTGCTTGCTTGAGCAAGCTTTTGTTATCGATCCCGATCAGAAGGTCGGTAAAATTGTCGAAGCACTGGGAAAAGAACTCGGCACCACTATCACCCTGAACAGCTTTGTGCGGTTCCAGTTGGGTGAGGGGATCGAGAAAAGGGAAGATGATTTCGCGGCTGAAGTTGCAGCTTTGAGCAAGTAACCTTTCCCGGTAGGAGCTTTTGTGGCAACGGTCAAGTATCGAAGAATATTGTTGAAGCTCAGCGGCGAGGCTCTCGCCGGTGAGCAGGGCTACGGCATTGATCCGCAGGTTATTACCGGAATCGCCACGGAAATCAAAGAAGTGGTTGCGCTTGGGGTCGAGGTAGCACTGGTCATCGGGGGGGGCAATATCTTCAGAGGGCTCGCCGCGTCGTCAAAAGGGATGGACCGGGCCAGCGCCGATTACATGGGGATGCTGGCCACCGTGATGAACAGCTTGGCGATGCAGGACGCGCTGGAAAAACAAGGGGTGAATACCCGGGTCCAGTCGGCTATCGAGATGCAGCAGATTGCCGAACCTTATATCCGTCGTCGGGCAGTCCGCCATCTTGAAAAAGGGCGGGTGGTTATTTTCAGTGCCGGCACCGGAAATCCGTATTTCACGACAGATACCGCTGCCAGCTTACGGGCCATGGAAATCAACGCTGAAGTTATCCTTAAGGCAACCAAGGTTGACGGGGTTTATTCCTCCGATCCTAAGAAAAACAGTGATGCCGTCAAATTGCCGGTCCTGACGTACCTTGAGGTATTGCAGCAAGGGTTGCAGGTCATGGATGCGACGGCAACTTCACTTTGTATGGACAATAATCTGCCGATGATTATTTTCGATATGACCAGCCGAGACAATATTAAAAGAGTCGTTTTGGGAGAAAAGATCGGAACGATTGTCAAGGGAGGCGACGAAAATGGTTGATGAAGTTCTTAATGAGACCCGTTCCGCCATGGATAAGGCGGTTAAATCCCTGAAGCGGGATATGACCAAAGTCCGTACCGGGCGAGCCAGTGTTTCTTTGCTCGATGATGTCAGAGTCGAGTATTACGGTGTGCCGACCCCACTCAGCCAAGTGGCGACGCTATCGGCACCCGAACCGCGTCTGATCACGGTCCAGCCTTGGGAAAAGAACCTGATCCCGGAAATTGAAAAGGCTCTTTTCAAGGCTGACCTGGGGTTAACCCCTTCCTCGGATGGGCAGTTGATTCGCCTCCCCGTCCCGGCGCTGACTGAAGAGCGGCGGCGGGAGATGGTAAAAATCATTAAGCGGATGGCCGAGGAAGCTAAAATCTCGGTGCGTAATGCACGACGGGATGCCAACGATAACCTTAAGATGCTCGAAAAGGAAAAAGAAATCACGGAAGATGATTTGAAACGTAGCGAAAAGGACGTGCAGCAACTGACTGACCAATTCGTTGAGCTCATCGACTCTGTGGTCCAGAAAAAAGAGCAGGAGGTTATGGAGGTCTGACGTTGGCCGATCGGTTGTTTGCCTGAGAAGGAGTGATCAATGGCTCTTAAAATTAATGAAGAATGCATCGGTTGTGGTACCTGCGTGGATAGTTGTCCGATTGGGGCGATCGTTGAAGCGGGAGAGCTTTATTCAATAACTGACGAATGTACCGAATGTCGGGCCTGTGTTGACAGCTGCCCGGTGAATGCTGTCGTTGATTGACAGATTTTTGAAATCGCATAGCAAGGGCGTTGAAAAACGCCCTTTTTTTATTTGCACGGTGCGCTGGCGGGAAAAATAAACATTTCCAGCTGTTTCGCTGAATATAAAGGGGAGTTTAGGGGGGACGGATCGAACCCCGTACCGGTATTCGCCTTGCCGAAGCATGAGAAAGCGTGCTATTTTTCCCAGCCGGGAATGTTCCTGGTTCTCTGAACGGTGTAATTAATATAATGTCGGATTGTATAGAATCGATGCATACAGCGCCTCTAAGACATCTTGCTGTTATCATGGATGGTAACGGACGCTGGGCCAAACAACGAGGCTTGCCCAGGATTGCCGGGCATCGGCAAGGGGTGGAAGCGGTTACGGCCGTTGTCGACGCTTGTTTACTGCAGGGGATTGATGTTTTAAGTCTGTATGCTTTCAGCTCGGAAAACTGGGGCCGGCCCCAGGATGAAGTCGATGCGTTAATGGAGTTGCTGCTGCAGTTCTTGGCATTGCAGCAAAACAAGATGCTTGCCAAGGGCATCAGTCTGCGGGTTATCGGCGATACCAGTCGGATGTCCCCCTCGCTCCAAGCGGCTTTGCACGAAGCCGAGGCAAAGACTGCCGGCGGCGAGCGGATGACTTTGGTGCTGGCTTTATCTTATGGTGGCAGGGACGAAATCCTGCGCGCGGTCAAAAGGGCCTCGCGACAGATTTGTCAGGGCGAACTTGATCCGGATAAACTTGATTGCTGCACTTTTTCTGGTTTTCTCGATACGGCCGATATTCCGGATCCTGACCTGTTGATCCGGACCAGCGGCGAGATGAGGATCAGCAACTTCCTGCTTTGGCAGCTCGCCTATGCGGAGCTTTATTTTACCGATGTGCTTTGGCCTGACTTCGGAGCGGAGGACCTGCAGCGCGCACTGGACGATTACCGCCAGCGCAAACGTCGCTTCGGGCTGACCGATGAACAGCTTCACGAACCTTGAAATTATGGGAGATTGACGATTAAACAGCGCATTCTGACAGCTCTTGTGCTTCTGCCTCTGCTGATTCTCCTGTTAGGTTTTTCCAGCCCCATGGTTTTCAGTCTTTTTCTGACCTTGGTCCTGTTTGTTAGTTTGTTGGAGTATAACAAAATGGGACTGGCCGGGGAGCATGGCCTTGAACAATGGTTCAGTGCTGCGGCCGGAGCTGCTGTTGTGCCGGTGCTGGCCTTGAACCGGCCGGAGTGGCTGGTGCCGTTGTACACCGGCCTGTATCTGGTTCTGGCGCTGCTGTTCCTGTTTCGTCTGCCGCCTATTGAGGAGACTCACCACCGCTTGGGCTGGCTCGTTTCCGGGACGCTTTACTTGCCGTTGCTGATCGGTCATCTGGTTCCGTTACATCAGCTTGCTCATGGGAAACAATGGATCTTCTTGCTCCTTATTGCAGTGATGGCCTGTGATTCGATGGCTTATTTCATTGGCCGGAAATTTGGTAAGCGCAAACTTTACCCGGCGGTCAGTCCAAATAAGAGCATTGAAGGGGCATACGGCGGGATTCTGGGCGCAGTACTGGGGGTTGTGTTTGCAAAAATATTTTTCCTGCAGACCATCGGCTGGTTCGGCGTTCTCGGGATCGGCATTGCTCTGGGTGTTTTCGGCCAACTGGGCGACCTCTTCGAATCTCTTCTCAAGCGAGCCTGCAGGGTCAAGGATTCCGGCACTATGATTCCGGGACACGGCGGCCTGCTTGACCGTCTGGACAGCTTATTGTTTGTTTTTCCCCTCGTTTACTATATTGCCAAATATGGTTACGGAGGCTAGGGGCGTACGTTTGAAGAACCTATCGTTGCTCGGATCCACCGGCTCTATCGGAGTCAGTACCCTCGAAATTATCAAGTCTTTTCCCCACCATTACCGGGTGGTCGCTTTGGCGGCTGGCAAAAATGTCGATCTGTTGCTACAGCAGATCGAGGTCTTTCAACCTGAAGTTGTCTCTGTCGTTGCTGAAGAGGACGCGGATTATTTAATTTCCAAATTGCATGGCAGTGGGATTGAGGTCGGGTTTGGCATGGCCGGGATGATTCGCTGTGCAACCCTGGCTGCGGCTGACATGGTGGTTGCTGCGATTGTCGGTGCGGCTGGTCTGGAACCCACTTTAGCCGCAATTCAGGCAGGTAAAGACGTTGCTCTGGCCAATAAGGAAACCCTGGTCATGGCCGGCGGGCTGATCATGGCCGAAGTCCGGCGTCAGAGGATTAAGCTGATCCCTGTCGACAGTGAACATTCGGCGATCTTTCAGGCGCTGAGTGGACAGCGTCACGCTGATGTTCGGCGCTTGATCCTGACTGCCTCCGGAGGTCCGTTCCGTGATTTGGAACGGGCGAAGTTTGCTGAAATTACCCCGAGCAGCGCTTTGGCCCATCCGAATTGGGCGATGGGGAGGAAAATATCCATCGATTCGGCTACAATGATGAATAAGGGGCTGGAGGTCATCGAGGCACATTGGCTGTTCGGAATTCCTGCAGAGCAGATTGCTGTGCATATTCATCCGGAAAGTATCGTCCATTCCCTGGTTGAGTATCATGATGGCGCTTTGCTGGCTCAATTGGGGATTCCTGATATGAAGACCCCGATCGCTTATGCCCTGTCCTGGCCTGAGCGGCTTCCGCTGGAACAGCCCCCCCTTGACCTGTGTGCCATGAGCCGCTTAACATTTTCCCATCCGGACCAGGAGCGGTTTCCCTGCCTGAGGTTGGCCTATGAAGCTTTGGCTGAAGGAGGGACCTTGCCGGCGGTTATGAATGCCGCCAATGAGATTGCGGTCGAGGCTTTTCTTGCCAACCGCCTCGATTTCGTCGGCATCCCGGTGCTGATTGAACAGGTTATGAAGCGTCATCAGATTCAGGCGGCTTCCTCGGTCGGCAGTGTGCTGCAGGCCGATGACTGGAGTCGTAACGAAGCTAAACGAATGTTAAGTGGAGGACATGCATGACCACCGTTATTGCCGGAATCCTGATGCTTGGGGTGCTGGTTTTTGTTCATGAACTCGGACACTTTGTCGTTGCCAAACTGTGTGGAGTCAAAGTCCTGAAGTTTTCTCTGGGCTTCGGTCCCAGATTGGTGTCCCGGAAAAAGGGGGAGACGGAGTATCAAATCTGTATTATTCCGTTGGGCGGCTATGTGCAGATGCTTGGCGAAGGGGGTGGCGAGCAGGGTGAAGACGCCGAACTGACGCCAGCTGAGGCTGCCCGGTCCTTTGCCCATAAACCAGTTTCGAAGCGCTTGGCGATTGTTCTTGCCGGTCCGGCGATGAACTTGCTGCTGCCGCTGTTGATTCTGCCGGTGAGCTTTATGGTCGGGGTCCAGGTTCCCAGCTATTTCGATCAGCCCGCCTGCATCGGTTATGTTGTTCCCGATTCCAATGCCGCCACCGCCGGTTTTGTCGGCGGGGATTGTGTGGTGGATCTGAACGGGCAGGCTATCCACAGCTGGAATGAAGCGAACAAGGCGTTTGTGAGCCAAGCCGGTGATTCTCTGCGTTTCCGAATCGAGCGTAACGGCCAGACCCGGTCCATTGAAATTCCCGCTGAAAATGACAGCCTGGAGGGAATGCAGGCGCTTGGGCTATTGCCGACTCAGGAAGCGCGGATCGGAGCCATGGCAGCGGATATGCCTGCTGCGCAGGCCGGGTTGCAGCGAGGCGACCTGATTCTGGCGATTGACGGGCATAAGGTTTCTTCCTGGTATGATTTAAAAGGCATCATTCAGCAGGTCGGCAAGCAAAAGGTTCCGGTTTTGCTGGAGCGTCGAGGCAAACAGAGTGTTGTCGAGGTGACTCCGCAACAGCGGGCAGGAGAGGGTGAATACCTGCTCGGCATCGCTCCGTTGCAAAGTTTCCAAATGAAGCATTTCGGTTTTGCTGACTCCTTCAAAGAGGGAGCCAAGCGCACCTGGGAACTGATTGATCTGACCGTGGTCTTTGTGCAGAAGCTCTTTACCGGGAATGTCTCCGCCAAGAATATCGGCGGCCCGATTACCGTGGTTCAGATTGCCGGACAGGCTGCACAGACCGATCTCGCGGCAATTCTGTCGGTGTTGGCCTTTATTTCCATTCAGCTCGGAATTCTTAACCTGTTGCCGATTCCGATTCTGGACGGCGGGCATATCCTTTTTTACAGTATTGAGCTGATTTTACGCAGGCCAGTCTCCATCAGAGCGCGCGAGATGGCGCAGCAGGTCGGAATGGCCATGCTGCTGATGTTGATGGTTTTGGCATTTTATAATGACATTGTACGGCTTTGGGGATGAATAAAGATTTTTCACACACCAAAATTTTGGCTTTGGACACGGCTTCACTGACGGGCAGCGTGGCTTTGTGTCAGGGCGAAACCCTGGTCGCAGAATCCTTACTGAATGTACGCAGCACCCATAGTGAAAAATTGCTTGGGCAAATTGATTTGCTGCTGGGCGAAGCCGGTTGGGATCTTGCTGACCTCGATTTACTCGCCGCAGTGACCGGACCCGGGTCCTTTACCGGGTTGCGTATCGGTTTGGCAACCATCAAAGGGTTGGGGCAGGTTCTGGATAAACCGGTTGTTCCGGTTTCGGCATTGCAGGTCGCTGCGTTGGGTGTACCCCTGGCTGCAGTGGCGGTCTGTGCTTTTCTGGACGCCCGTAAAAAAGAAGTTTACACCCAGCTGTTTGATACCCTGACCGGTTCGCCGGTTGCCATCGACCAGCCACGGGTTCTCCCGCCACGCGCCCTGCTTGAAAAATTGCCGAGACGGGTGGTCCTGGTCGGTGACGGGGTTTCCCTGTACCACGATCTGATTATTGATTGTCTGGGGGAAAGAGCGCTGTTGCCGCCTGCTCCGGCTCATCAACGGCACGCTTTTCAAGCGGCTTGGTTGGCCCTCCAGGCCTTCGAAGACGGTGCTGTGGTCAGTGCTGCAGAATTGCTGCCGACCTATATCCGTCCTTCCGATGCCGAATTAAACCTTCCCGCTAAGCCGGCTCTGGTTGTTTGAACTCCGTCGCCGGCAAAGGCGACGGGGTAGGCAGAGGCCGGCACAATCGTGTCCCATTTCTGGTTAGTGGTTGACAATTTTGGAGCGATCTGGTTATTTTGAGATAGCGATAACAAAGATGGTTTCGACTTAATTTTTCTGGTCTGAACCACGGGGTTTCTGCTTTGGAGGCCTGCCTTTTTGCAACGTCATTCGGATTGAACATTTGCACTCGGGGGCGTAGCCGAATACGCCGCACCGGCAAACGGAAAGATCGAGAGACATTGTAAAAATCGGAGGGTTTTAAGCAGGGACAGGTTTTAACCCAGCTACATGCGCGGAGGTGCCAATGGACATTGACCAAAACCTTTTGCAAGATCTTATCGAGAACAACCCCCGTTTCCGCATGCTTTACGAAGAACACGTCATCTTTGAAAAACAACTCAACGAATATGAAAAAAAAGCGTTTTTAACCCCCCAAGAAGAGCTTGAAAAAAATAAAGTCAAGAAAATGAAACTGGTTGGCAAAGACGAAATGGAAAAGATTGTCCAGTCCGTGACCGTCTGATTCCGTATCCCAGTTATTGGGTGTTTTGATACAGCAAAGGGTTTAAGCAGCGGCTTAAACCCTTTGCTGTATTTGAACCCCTGAGGACGGTTGAAAAATATGAGTTCTCCGTTTCCGGGTGGCGGTGTTTGTACGTTAGGCGCATCATTTCCCCTTGACAACTGTGCCCCGGTCATGAAAAGTCTTCTGTTCCCGGGATATCAACGGCAAGACGATGGCGTTTTGGCCTGCCTGATCGGCGACTAGCGGATAACGGGCGGGAGTAAGAGTTTTATTCGAGATCATTGTACGAGGTTTTTTCAGGAGGCACAGATGGAGCTGACCGGGTCACAGATTTTACTTGAGTGTTTGAAGCTGGAAGGAATCGATACCGTTTTCGGTTACCCCGGTGGCGCCGTCATCAATATTTACGATGATCTGTATGACTCCAAAATCCGGCATATTTTGACCCGTCATGAACAGGCGGCGGTGCATGCTGCAGACGGTTATGCGCGCTGCACCGGCAAGGTTGGCGTTGTGATCGCCACCAGTGGGCCCGGGGCGACCAATACGGTGACGGGGATTGCCACCGCCTATATGGATTCGGTGCCTATGGTGATTATTACCGGACAGGTGCCGACCCCGCTGATCGGAAATGACGCTTTTCAGGAAGCCGACATCTGCGGCATGACCAGAACCTGTACCAAACACAATTTTCTGATCAAGGATATCCGCGATCTGGCCCGCACCGTCAAGGAAGCTTTTTATATTGCTCGAACAGGTCGCCCCGGGCCGGTGTTGATCGATTTCCCGAAAGACATTCAGGTCACCAAATACAAATTTTCCTATCCCGATCGGGTGAGCCTGCGTGGCTACAAGCCGACCTATAACGGGAACTTCCGGCAGATTGAGAAGGCGGCCAAACTGATTCTGGCGGCCCGTAAACCGCTGCTCTATATTGGCGGCGGAATCAACCTGTCGGCCGCCAACGATGAGCTGCTCAAACTGGTCGAACAGACCAGGATTCCGGTGGCAACGACTCTGATGGCCATGTCGGCGTTTCCCCAGGGCCATCCGGCGGCCCTCGGTATGCTGGGGATGCATGGGACCTTCTATGCCAATATGTCGGTTGCCGAATGTGATCTGCTGATTGCCGTGGGCGCAAGGTTTGATGATCGCGTCACCGGTCGCATCGACTGTTTTGCCGAAAAAGCCAAAATTATCCATGTCGATATCGACCCGACCTCGATTCACAAGAATGTTGCGGTCGATCTGCCCATAGTCGGCGATCTGAAGGATGTCCTGGGGAAACTTTCCGGCAGTCTGAATCATAAGCAGGAATTGCTGGAAGATATGATCGAGGCGAGCAAACCCTGGCGAGAGCAGATTGACGGCTGGAAAGAGCGGCACCCGATGGAGTATCAGGGTTCCGATTCCATCATCAAGCCGCAGTTTGTCATCGAAAAAATCAGGGAGTTGACCGCGGACGATGCCATCATTGCCACCGAAGTCGGTCAGCACCAGATGTGGACAGCTCAGTTTTTTCAATTCAGCAGGCCGCGCACCTTTCTGACCTCCGGCGGTCTCGGCACCATGGGCTTCGGGTTGCCGGCGGCTCTTGGCGCCCAGGTCGCTTTTCCTGACCGGCAGGTCATCGATATCTCGGGAGACGGTTCGTTTCAGATGAATTCCCAGGAGTTGGCCTCGTTGGTGCAGCATCAGTTGCCGGTGAAAATTGCCATCTTGAATAACAACTATCTGGGCATGGTTCGGCAGTGGCAACAGATGTTTTTTAATGAACGTTACAGTCAGACCCCAATGGAGCTGCCCATTGATTTTGTTAAATTGGCTGAGGCATACGGTGCGAGCGGTCTTGAGGCAAGTCGACCCGACGAGGTGGAGTCGACCATTAAAAAGGCCCTCGCCACGGCCGGGCCGGTATTGATGAATTTCAAGGTTGCTCGGGACGAAAATGTCCTGCCCATGGTGCCTGCGGGTAAGGCAATCCATGAAATGGTTCTGGCTTCCTAAAAAATCTGTATTGAATTGCGCGGTCGGAATGCGGCCGGGAGGATAACACTGATGAAACATACGATTTCAGTACTGGTGGAAAATGAGTTCGGTGTGTTGTCACGGATTTCGAGCTTGTTTTCCGGGCGTGGGTTTAATATAGAAAGTCTGTCCGTTGCGCCGACCCTGGATCCTGATACATCGCGTATGACCATCGTGACCCATGGTGATGACAGGATTATCGAACAGATCACCAAGCAGCTGAATAAGCTGATTTCAACGATTAAAGTGGTCAATTTCACCGGGGCTGATTTTATCGAGCGGGAGCTGGCCCTGATCAAAGTGGCGACCGAGGCGGAAACGCGGGCCGAGGCATTGCGCATCGTCGATATCTTTCGTGCAAAAGTCATTGACGTAACGCCTCGATCCTATACCATTGAAATTACCGGCTCGCCGAAAAAAATAGATGGCATACTGGAGCTGCTCAGGCCGATGGGAATCAAGGAAGTTGTCCGTTCCGGGCCCGTGGTTATCGGTCGTGGAGCCAAGGGTGTGGCGGGCTGAATTTCACTTTTTAAAAAGGTTGTTATCATATGCAAAACAAAAATCAGCCAATTGCGCGTGAAGGCTATCCCTTTATTGCCCTGTTTGGTTTCATTACCCTGATCTTTGCCTTGCTGGGGTGGACGTTCCTGACCCTGTTGTTGCTGGCGCTGACTTTGTTTGCGGTCTATTTTTTCCGGAATCCAGAACGGGTGGTGCCAAGCGGAGAGAAGATTGTCGTTGCTCCGGCCGACGGCAAGGTTGTTTTTGTCGGCGAGGTTGATGAGGAGCGCTACTTCAAGGAGCGAGTCACCAAAGTCAGTATTTTCATGTCGGTGTTCAATGTACATGTCAATCGCGTTCCCTTTCCGGGGAAAGTGGTCGATATGTATTATCAGAAGGGTGATTTCATCAATGCGTCCTATGACAAGGCGAGTGATCACAATGAACAGGCCGGGATTCTGTTGGAAGCCGACAACGGTCAGCGTTTGCTGTTTGTACAAATTGCCGGACTGGTTGCCCGGCGGATCGTGACCTATCCGGTCATCGGCGATCTTTTGCAACGTGGTGCTCGTTACGGTCTGATCCGATTCGGGTCGCGGGTCGATATCTATTTTCCTCAACACAGCGATGTTACCGTTACTCTGGGTGAACGGACCGTCGCCGGTGAAACAATTTTAGGGACTTTACCTTGAGCGAAGACGATACTTTACGGAGTGAAAAGCGCGAAAACTTGCGCAAGGGTGTGTATCTGCTCCCCAACCTGATTACCGCCGGGGGGATTTTTGCCGGCTTCTACGTTATCATTGCCTCCACCAGTGGGAATTATCAGCGTGCGGCCTGGTTTATCATGCTGGCCGCCATTTTTGACGGGCTTGATGGCAAAGTGGCTCGCCTGACCGGTACGGCCAGCAAATTCGGGGTCGAACTGGACTCTCTGGCGGATGTTATATCTTTCGGGGTGGCCCCTGGAGTTTTGCTTTATGAATGGGCACTGCGTCCGTTTGGCAAGCTCGGCTGGTTGGCCGCGTTTCTGTACGTGATCTGCGGAGCGTTGCGGTTGGCACGTTTCAATGTCCAAGTTTCTACGGTTGAATCGCGGCGTTTTATCGGTCTGCCCATCCCGGCCGCGGCCTGTATTGTCGCCACCTGTGTGCTGCTGTTTTACGAGCTGGGAGGAACCGGCACCATTAAAATGGTTTCCATGGTTGTGTTGGTTTTTCTATTGGCGTTTTTAATGGTCAGCAACATCAAGTACCTGTCACTTAAAGACCCGGAGTTGTTTAAGCGTCAGCCCTTTATGATGCTGGTGCTGGCTATTATCTTGCTGATCGTGATTGTGGCCAAGCCTGAGGTGATGCTGTTCCTCATCGGCATGGCTTACATGGTGTCCGGTCCCCTGATGCACTACTTCGGACGACGTAAGGGTGCGGTCAAAGAGGTCGTGGAGCCTTCCAGCGACTGATCTTGGCCGGCCTGTGCCGCGTAAGTACTTGGCAGGGGCGATGCTGGGAAAGAAATTAGCTTGACTTGGGCGTCTGTTTCAGGTTGAATCAGCGTTCAAGATAAAAAGCGATGAAGAGGAGTAGTAGGCTGTTTATCCGTCAAAGAGAGCCGGTGGTCGCTGCAAACCGGTACGGAGAACGCTGAACTCGCCTTGGAGCTGCTGGAGTGAAGCCGGTGTTTGCGGTTAGCTGCAGTCGTGAGCCTGCGTAAAGGGATAAAGAAGGTTTGTCGCACCACTGGTGTCGATGAACGAACCAGGGTGGTACCGCGAAGCTGAAGCTCTCGCCCCTGTATTTTTGATACAGGAGCGGGAGCTTTTTTTATTGTTGCAACCGAAAGGGGGTGGTTCTGACGTGGAATCTGACCTGAGTGACCTGCTGAAGCATACGCAAACGACACAGACAATCAAACTGAACTGCCCCGGAACAGTGTGACCGGGGAACCAGAACAAGGAGCCCGAGATGAAACAGGACAATATTATTATTTTTGACACCACCTTACGTGACGGTGAACAATCCCCCGGTGCCAGCATGAATATCGAAGAAAAGCTGCGGATCGCCACTCAGCTGGAACGTCTTAACGTCGACGTTATGGAAGCGGGATTTCCCATCGCTTCAGAAGGTGACTTCGAGGCCGTTAAGAAGATCGCCCAGACGGTTAAAAACTGTCAGGTGGCCGGTTTGTCCCGCGCCAGCAATATGGATATCGATCGGGCCTGGGAAGCTTTGAAATACGCCGGCGAACGCGGGCGGATCCATACCTTCATCGCGACCAGCGATATTCATATGAAATATAAGCTGAAGATGAGTGAGCAGGAGGTTCTCGACGCGGCGGTGGCCGCAGTCAAACGGGCCAAAAGCTACACCCCGAATGTCGAATTCTCACCGGAAGACGCGACTCGCACCAGGTTGCCTTTCCTTGCCCAGGTCGTTCAGGCCGCTATCGAGGCCGGTGCCACGACAGTGAATATCCCGGATACGGTCGGTTATACCATTCCCACCGAATATGCCGAAATCATCCGCTACCTGAAGGCGAATGTCAGTAATATCGACCAGGCGATCATTTCCGTTCATTGCCATAACGACCTCGGGCTTGCGGTTGCCAATTCCCTGGCCGCGGTTCAGGCCGGTGCCCGCCAGGTTGAGTGTACCATCAATGGGATTGGCGAACGGGCCGGCAACTGTTCCCTTGAGGAAGTGGTCATGACCTTGCGGACCCGGCAGGATATCCTTCCTTACGCGACCAGGACGGTCACCGAACAGATCACTCCGGCCAGCAAGCTGCTTTCAACCATTACCGGCCTGTTGATTCAGCCGAACAAGGCGATTGTCGGTGCCAACGCCTTTGCTCACGAAGCCGGCATTCATCAG
Organism: Geopsychrobacteraceae bacterium; assembly: GCA_963668145.2. Taxonomy (GTDB): domain Bacteria; phylum Desulfobacterota; class Desulfuromonadia; order Desulfuromonadales; family Geopsychrobacteraceae; genus Seleniibacterium. The sequence continues at coordinate 101,964 of CAXXJU010000017.1, read as the reverse complement.
CACGGGGTGTTGATGGATAAGTCCACCTACGAAATCATGACTCCCGAGTCGGTCGGCTTGCACCAGAACAAGCTGGTCCTTGGTAAGCATTCCGGGCGACATGCCTTCATCGACCGTCTTAAACATCTCGGTTATGATCTTTCCCGGGAAGAGGTGGATAAGGCATTTATCCGCTTCAAAGCGTTGGCAGACATGAAAAAAGAGATTTTCGATGAGGATATCGATGCCATTATCGCCGATGAAGTACTGCGGGTCCCGGAAACTTACAAGTTGCAGCAGATGAATGTCAGTTCCGGCTCTTTTGCCGCACCGACAGCGACGGTTTCCATGGAGATCGAAGGGAAAAATAAAAAGACCGCGGTCATTGGCGATGGTCCGGTGGACGCAACCTTTAAAGCGATCAAAAAATTGACCAAAAGCAAGGCGCCGTTGCTGAATTTTTCGGTCGGGGCCATTACCGGTGGTACGGATGCCCAGGGCGAATGTACCGTTCGCCTGCAATCCGAAGACGGCCGGGAAGTCCTTGGCCAGGGGGCTCACCCGGATATAATCGTGGCCAGCGCCAAGGCCTATATCAATGCTTTGAACAAAATCGCCGGCAATCAGAAACGGATCAAGGCAGACCTTTGAACCGTTCTTTTATGACAATAAACAGGAGCGTACATGGGCAGGACATTAGCAGAAAAGATATTTGACAGTCATTTACGGGATGAACCATTCCCCGGAACCCAGGTGCTCGACCTGGACCGGGTGCTTTGCCATGAAATTACCACCCCGGTCGCCATTGCGGACCTGGTCTGGCGCGGCAAGGACAGGGTTTTTGATACAAATAAGCTGAAGGTGGTGATCGATCATGTGACCCCTTCCAAGGATTCCAAAACCGCAACCCAGGCCAAGATTTTGCGCGACTGGGCCCGGCGGCACGAGATCCCGGACTTTTTCGACGTTGGTCGCAATGGCGTCTGCCATGCGATTTTCCCCGAAAAGGGTTATATCCGCCCTGGATTCACAGTGATCATGGGAGATAGCCACACCTGTACGCACGGTGCCTTTGGCGCTTTTGCCGCCGGGGTTGGTACCACCGACCTTGAGGTCGGGATCCTCAAGGGGGTCTGTGCGTTCCGCAAACCGGCCACCATCCGGGTCAACCTGGACGGCAAGCTGCCGGTCGGTGTCTATTCCAAGGACGTGATTTTGTATGTCATCGGACAACTTGGGGTCAACGGAGCCACCGATCACGTCATCGAATTTCGTGGTCCGGTCGTTGAAGCGATGAGCATGGAAGCGCGGATGACTCTTTGCAATATGGCGATCGAGGCAGGCGGAACCTCCGGGGTCTGTATGCCCGATATGGTGACCGTCGATTATCTCTGGGAATTTATTCAGGATGAGTTTGCGGACAAGGCTGCAGCTCTGGCCGAGTACCGGCAGTGGGTATCTGATGATGATGCCGTGTATGCTAAAACTCTGGATATCGATGTCTCGGCTCTTGAGCCCCAAGTAACCTTTGACTACAAGCCTGATTGTGTCAAACCGGTCAAGGAGTTGGCCGGGGCCGTGGTTGATCAGATTTATATTGGGACCTGCACCAACGGACGTATCGAGGATCTGCGCCAGGCGGCAGAGGTTCTCAAAGGGCGGAAAATTGCCGATTCGGTGCGGGCAATTGTGTCGCCGGCAACACCGAAGATTTTTAACGATGCCCTGGCCGAAGGGCTCATTCAGGTCTTTATGGATGCCGGTTTCTGTGTAACCAATCCGACTTGCGGAGCCTGTCTTGGGATGAGTAACGGCGTTCTTGCCGAAGGTGAGGTCTGTGCCTCGACCAGCAACAGAAATTTTAACGGACGCATGGGCAAGGGCGGTATGGTTCATTTGATGAGTCCGGCCACGGCAGCGGCCACGGCTGTGGCCGGGGTCATTGCCGATGCCCGCACCCTTGCCTAGAATCAGGAGCAGATGAATGCAGAAGAGCTTTGGAGGGGCGGCCATTTTTCTCGACCGCTCCGATATCAATACCGATGAGATCATCCCGGCGAAGTATCTGACCGAGGTGACCAAGGAAGCCCTGAAACCTTATATTCTTGAAGACCTGACGCTGGACGGATTTGATCCGAAAGGGGCCGCTTTGCAGGACGCGACGGTTATTGTGGCCCGTGAGAATTTCGGCTGCGGTTCGTCGCGCGAACATGCCCCCTGGGTTTTCGAGGTTAACGATGTGCATACCATTATCGCTGAAAGCTATGCCCGGATTTTCAGGCAGAACATGTTTAACTGCGGGATGTTGGCCATTGAACTGCCGAAGGAAAATATCGATGAACTGATGGAATTGCGGCAGGGTGGACCGGTCAGCATCCGCGTTGATCTGGATCAACAACGGGTTATCGCTGAAGGTGGCTCCGGGAAAAAAGAATTTTCTTTTGAAATCAGTCCTTTTGACAAGGCCCTCGTTAATGCCGGCGGGTGGGTCGAATTTGCGGATGCCCGCTATTAATGAGGTTGTTCAGGTGAAGTCCACAAAAAAACCGACGTTTCAAAGCGTCGGTTTTTTTGTGGAGTCCTTTATAGTCAGCGGCCGGACGGTTACTTGTCGGCCGGGGTGTTTTCTTTGATTAATGTCATCAGATCCTCCAGGGAATGATAGCCGGGAAAGATCAAACCGTTTGGCATAATCAGGGACGGTGTGCCGCGGATCCCCAATTCTTGGGCCAGGGCCAGGTTTTTGTCTCCGGCATCGGTGTCACAGTCCGGTTTGGGGAGGGATTTCCCCGCAAAGGCCATCTCCAGCTGGTCAATGGATTTGTTGCAGATAATGGTCTTGGTTATTTCTTTGGAACTTTGCTTGAAGGGGACCAGCTTCAATTTAAAGGCCAGTTCCGGGTGTTCCTTAACCGCTTCCAGCAGCACCTGGTGCAGCTGGCTGCAGTACGGGCAATGGGGGTCGGTAAAGACCAGGATCGGATGCTTTGCGGCCGGGTTTCCAAGCAGCAGGGCATCGTCCAGCGGGATCTGCGACAGGTCGATGGGGTTCAGCTGGCGAAATTCTTCTTCGGTCAGGTTGGCTCGGTCGGCAATGCGGATAATATTGCCGCTGAACAGGTAGCGCCCGGAGGCGTCCAGGTAGAGAGGATAGATTTTCCCCTGCATTTTCATGCCGACCCGATAGAGACCGGGAACTTCAGAGGGCGTTACCGAGACAACCTCCCCTTGGATTCCGTTTAAGATGGTGCTGGCAGATTCTATGGTTAATTGCGAAGGGGGGTCCTGCGGAGATGAATCGGCGGCCAGGACCGGTTGCGCCGCAAAGAGGATCAGCATGAGAAAGAAAAAAGCATAACGCATAGAGTTCTCCTGTAAGCCTGTAAGGAAAGTTAAAGATGTCCGGCACCATAGCATAATCTGTATCATTGTGGCCAGTCATTGGCTTAGCAGCGGGCATGGAGCTAAAAAGGGTTTGACAAAAAAATAGCCTCTTCCTATAGTCTTAGCCGTTTTCACGCGGTTTTTGCAGTGTTCCCTAGGCGCTGCTTTTGAGTCTAATTCCACTTGTCCCTCCGGTTGGGAGAGGACATTCTATTTTTATGGGAGTTAATCCAGTCATGGCAAAAAGCTTTAAGATTGCAGTGTTACCCGGGGATGGGATTGGCCCGGAGGTTATGGCCGAGGCGTTGAAGGTTCTTGACGCCGTCGAATCCAAATATGCTGTCCGCTTTGAACGAACCTTCGGCAATGTCGGCGGTGCCGGTATCGACCAGGAGGGCAAGGCCTTACCTGATACCACGGTAGCGCTGTGTAAAGAGTCGGATGCGATTCTGTTCGGTAGTGTCGGTGGCCCCAAATGGGAAAAGCTGCCCCCGAACGAACAACCTGAACGCGGTGCTCTGTTGCCGTTACGCAAAATTTTCGGGCTGTTCTGTAATTTGCGTCCGGCCATTGTTTTTCCGGCCCTGACCGGCGCCTCAAGCCTCAAACAGGAGGTCGTCGAAGGCGGGTTTGATCTGCTTGTTGTTCGTGAGTTAACCGGTGATGTTTATTTTGCCGAACCCAAGGGAATTGAAGGAGAAGGGCAGGAACGAACCGGTTTTGACACCATGAAGTATTCAGTCGCCGAAGTCGAACGGATTGCCCATATCGCTTTCCAGACTGCGCGCAAGCGTAGCTGTCGGGTTTGCTCCGTCGACAAGGCTAATGTCTTGTCGACATCGATTGTCTGGCGGGAAACGGTGGAGCGGGTCGCTGCCGAATATCCGGATGTCTCCCTCACCCATATGTATGTTGATAATGCCGCCATGCAGTTGGTTCGCTGGCCCAAGCAGTTTGATGTCATGCTGTGCGGCAACCTGTTCGGTGATATCATTTCCGATGAAGCTGCCATGCTGACCGGTTCTCTCGGAATGCTGCCGTCTGCTTCTCTTGCCGAAAGCAGTTTTGGCATGTACGAACCGTCCGGCGGAAGTGCCCCTGATATCGCTGGCCAGGGTGTTGCCAACCCTATCGCCCAGATTCTCTCCGCCGCCATGATGCTGCGCTATTCCTGTAACCTGATAGATGCTGCGGACGCTATTGAAGCTGCAGTTGAAAAAGTCCTTAATGACGGTTACCGCACTGCGGATATTTATCAAGGTACAGCCGCCGAACAAAAAGTCGGCACTGCTGCCATGGGGGATGCGATTGTTGCCAGGCTGGGCTGATCCCTCCCTGGCTGATTCCTGGAATGACCGCTGAAAAGGGGGCCTTATGGCCCCCTTTTGTTGCCATGGAAAATGTATGACCGAAGGCATCTACCGTTCTGGAAACAGTTTTTTGCATCGTCTTGATGCGCGAGTCAAGCTGGTTCTGTTGTTTGTTGTTATCATCTGTTTGTTTGCGAGTTTTGATCTGCGCTTTCTGATCGTCCTGGCCGGATTGGCAGGGCTGGCTGCGACTTTGGCTAAAGTGTCCCCCGGGGTACTTTGGCGGTTGCTGAAAATGATGAAGTGGCTGTTACTGTGCACGTTGCTTCTGCACCTGTTGTTGACCCCGGGACGGACCTTGTTTGGCACCAGCTGGTTGTCCTACGATGGTCTCATAAATGGCCTCTGCGTTGATAGTCAACTGCTTCTGGCGGTTCTTTTCTCTCTGCTGCTGTCCTGGACGACACCGCCGGCAGAACTGGCCAGAGCGCTCGGCTGGTTGTTGGCACCGCTGCGACTGGTGCGGGTGCCGGTTGAAGAGATCACCGGGATGGTGTTGCTGGTCATGCAGTTTCTCCCGTTTATCCGACAGGAGATTGCCCAGGTCGATGCCGTACAGAAAGGGCAGGGCAGAGGGCCATTAAGCAGGTTCAGATGCTGGGCCGGACAGTTGGAGCCGCTGCTGCTGAGATTGTTTGATCGGGCTGATGAGCTGGCCCGGGATATCGCAACCGACCGGGTTGTACCGGAACCTGCAGACACCAAGGAATGGCGACGCCAGGGACTGTCGGTTTGGGCAACACTCGGTGCCGCGGCGCTCTGCGTTGTTCTCTTCTGGCGATGGTGACATGCGAAAAATCTGCCTGGTTATTGCTTATGAAGGAACCGACTATGTAGGCTGGCAATATCAGCCCAACGGTCTGTCGGTCCAGCAGTGTGTTGAAGAGGCCTTGCAGGAGTTGACCGGGCAGAATTGTACGGTCTATTCCGCCGGCCGGACCGATGCCGGGGTCCATGCTCTGGGTATGGTCTGCCATTTTTCGACGCCACGAGACCTGCCTATGTCGGCCTGGCGAGAGGGGGTGAATTCTTTTCTTCCGGCGGCCATTGCCGTGCGCAGTGCCCGTGAAGTCGATGAATCGTTTCATGCCCGCTTTTCGGCCACTGGCAAGCATTATCGCTATACGCTGCTCTGTGACCCGGTTCGCTCCCCTCTTGAGCGCAGGACTTCCTGGCAGCTCAAAAGTGATATCGATCTGACTCGGATGCGGACTTCTGCCGAGGCTTTTATCGGCTGCCATGATTTTCGTGCCTTCCGAACAACCGGTTGCTCAGCCGAGACCACGGTCCGGGAAATTTTTTCCGTCACGCTGACGCAGCAGGGGACGCTCGTGTATATTGATATAAAAGGCAGCGGTTTTCTGAAAAATATGATCAGGATGATGGTCGGAACTCTGGTTGATATCGGCCGCGGCAAAAGACCTGTTGACGATATCGTCAAGATGTTGCATTCTCCAGGCTCCGTTGGGGCGGCATTGACCGCTCCGGCACATGGTTTATGTCTGATGCAGGTGTATTATTGAAGCAAATTGGTGAAGATGTAAGTCTGCTGGCAGAAAGCTGTTTTTCATTGACGAATTCACTTGACAGCATTGTATGAGTCGGATAGATTTACCGCTTTGTGAGCCCCACAACCCTTTTAGATAGATGTTTGGAGAGGAATGCGATGAGTACTCAGGTCGCTAAAGAACAAGACGTTAAAAGAGATTGGTTTGTTGTCGATCTGGAGGATGTTGTCCTGGGTCGTGCAGCGACTGAAATTGCCCGTGTGTTGCGTGGCAAGCATAAAGCGATTTTTACCCCGAGTGTGGATACCGGTGATTTCGTCATTGTGTTGAACGCCGATAAGATCAAGTTGACCGGAAACAAACTGGCCGACAAGAAATATTATCGACACACTGGTTTCCCAGGTGGTATTCGCGAAATCAATGCTGAAAAGCTGCTTGCCCAAAAACCAGAAATGCTTGTCCAGGCGGCTGTTAAAGGCATGCTGCCGCGCAACAAGCTGGGGCGTAAAATGTTCCGTAAACTGAAGGTATATGCCGGTGGCGACCATCCTCATGCCGCCCAGCAACCTAAAGAATTGAAGATCTGATCCAGGGAGATAGCTAGATGGCTGAGCAGAAGTTTTATGCAACCGGCAAAAGAAAAACCTCAATCGCCCGTGTCTGGATGAAACCAGGGACCGGTGAGATCGTTGTCAATAAACGTCCTCTGGATGTTTTCTTCGGTCGTGAAACCTCCAAGATGGTTGTCCGTCAACCCTTGGAACTGACTGAAAATGCAAATAAATTTGACATTTTTGTCAATGTCTGTGGTGGTGGCGCTTCGGGTCAGGCCGGTGCGATCAAGCATGGCATTACCAAAGCACTGCTTGAAGTCGATCCGGAATTGCGGGCCGTGTTGAAAAAAGCAGGGTTTATCACCCGTGACAGCCGCGTTAAAGAACGTAAGAAATACGGCCGTGCAGCTGCCCGCCGGAGTTTCCAGTTCTCCAAACGTTAATTGTTTCGGCAATTACTGTTGGCAAGCAAAATCGAAGAAGGGAAATCCGCAAGGGTTTCCCTTTTTTTGTCGAGAATGCCCGACTATGAGTTGGTTGCGGTACGGGTTTCGTGTTGGCAGGTGTTTTTTTTCGGATTTGTTTATGGAGAGTTCTATGTTGAATGTCGCCGTTATTGGAGCCAGTGGATATACCGGTGTTGAACTGTTACGGATCTTGGCCAAGCATCCCCGGGTCAATATCTGTTGCGTCACTTCCAGGCAGCATGAAGGAGTACCGATCAATCAGGTTTTCCCTTCTTTAAGTGGTTTTTGTGAGCTGGTTTGTGAGCCCCTTGACGTGGCCGCCATCGCCCCTCGGGTTGACCTGGTCTTTACCGCGCTGCCGCACAAATCGGCCATGGAGGTTATTCCCGATTTTCTCGCCACCGGCTGCAAGGTGGTGGACCTGTCGGCCGATTACCGGTTGAAAAATAAAGCTGTTTACGAATACTGGTATCAGCAGCACAGCAGTCCGGAGCTGTTGGCCGAGGCTGTTTATGGTCTGCCGGAGCTGTATCGTCATGAGATCAAGGCCGCACGGCTGGTCGCCAATCCTGGCTGCTATCCCACCAGTATTATTCTGGCCTTGGCACCGCTGCTGGAACAGCGACTGATCGACCCGGCAACATTGATTCTCGACAGTAAATCCGGTACCAGCGGTGCAGGGCGGGGAACCAAGCAGGGCAGTCTGTTCTGTGAAGTCAATGAGGGCTTTAAGGCTTATGGCGTTGCCCAGCACCGGCATACCCCCGAGATTGAACAGGAGCTGAGCCGGGTTTGCGGACAAGAGCTTCAGGTCAGTTTTACTCCCCACCTGTTACCTTTAAATCGGGGCATGCTCTCAACTTGTTATGCAACGGCCACCGGCGTCAGTTCGGGCGCAGACTTGATTGATCTATATCGGCAGCGCTATGCTCATGACCCCTGTGTGCGGGTGATGCCCGGCGGAGAGTTGCCCAATATCGCCTATGTGCGGGGAACAAATTTCTGCGATGTCGGGCTTGTGTATGATCCGCGGACCAACCGGGTTGTGGCCATCGGCGTGATCGACAACCTGGTCAAAGGGGCGTCCGGACAGGCGGTGCAGAATATGAATATAATGTGTGGCTTTGAGGAATTGCTGGGTTTGGATATCGTGCCGATTTTTCCCTAGCAATTGCGCGAGGCTCTTAGTATTTTTGTAAGCTAATGTTCTGCTAAGGATAACGCTCATGCCCGAAGCAAATCAGACTTTTTTCGACTGTGAACTTATCGAAAGGCACGTCGAAAATGATTCTTTTGTCACCTACCAGGCGGATAGCGCTGAGTTCGGCAAGGTTGAACTGCTGGTGGTCAAGGCTGAGGCCCGTCTGAGCGGAAAGAAACATGCTGATTTTCTCCTTCGCGCCAATCAGCTGGCCGAAAAGGGGTATGCCAATATCGGTCTCCCTCTTAAGGCCGGTGAGTTTGGCGGACAGCTGGCCTGTCTTTACCCGCTGCCGGAAGGTCGCTCCCTGGCGGCTTTTTGGGCAGAGCCGTCGACGGTACGCGAGGTCCTGAGCCTGATCAGCCAGCTTGCTGGAGCCATGGTGACTCCGCACGCTGAAGGGGAACACCATGGGCATCTTTCTCCGGGGACGGTTTTTGTCCGCCCTGACGGAACCCCCTGGTTGAATGAATTTTCGCTGGGGCAGCTTCTTCTGCTCGATTTTCACAGCGGTATCGATCCCGCCTATTGCAGCCCTGAGCAGGTTCGCGGGGAGCGGACCGGACCCGAATCAGATATCTATAGCCTGGGTTGCCTGCTGTTCAGTCTTTTGACTGGCCAGCCGCCATTTTCAGGGGCTGATGACTTCGCTATTGCGACGCAACATCTGGAAGGGGCCTTTCCGGAGTTACCAACGGAGTTCTCCTGCTGTCAGCCTTTGCTTGCGGCACTGGTGCCGATTATTCCCGGACAACGGCTTAGCGCTGCGGAGGTTGTTGACGGTTGTTCGACACTGCTGGCAGACCCCGGGATCGAAGCTCTCAAATGCTTCAGAGTGGAGAGTGGCCCTGGCGTTTCGTCATCCTCCCCCAGTGCTCCTGCTGTCGATCAGCAGGAGACGGAGGTCGGTGACATTGCCGCGCGGGTGGCTGCCAGGTTGCAAGAGCATACGCTGGAAACTCGTGAGGCAGAGGGGGTGGTTGTTGATCCGCCGTTTGAGAATGCCAAACCGCATCCTCAAAGCAAGGGGAGCAACAGCCGCTTGCGTATGATTGGCGCGTTGATTGTGGGTGTCCTGCTTGGTTCGTTGTCGTTCCAGTTGTTTTCTGATCCGGTGCCCCAGCTGGAAGAACGCTCTGCGCAGTCGCAAGCCCCGGTGTTGAACGATTCCCTGTTCAACGAGCCCTTGTCGAAATGGCAAAAGAGTGATTTCAGTACTGCTCGCGAAGAACTTGATGCGTTGCGGCAAAGTTACCCTGATGATCCGCGGCCGTACAATAATCTGGCGGCCATGGCCGCATTCCTCGGCGATTATGACCAGGCTCGGCAATACCTTGAAAAGGCTCTGGCCACCAGCCCGGTCTATTCGACCGTGCACCGAAACCTGGCCGCAGTTTACACAGAAATGGCCCGGGATTCTTATGGTAAAGCCTTGCAATTGAAAGAACAGAAACGCCCCCTGCCATTACAGGTTTTTTCCGGCCAGGGCGTTATTTTTCTGAAAACCGATCAAGCGGCCACGGCTCTTGCTGCGGCGGAATCCCAACCGGGGTCGGTGACTGAGGGCGCTGGCGATCAGGCAGCGTCCGGGAACGATGTGGTTGCTGCCGCTCCTGCACCGGTTGAGCCCGGCCCGCCTGCCCCGGCGCAAAGCATCACCCCAGAAACTGCTGCTCTCACAGCGACCGAGGAGCCGCCGGCCGAGTCTCCGTCTTCTTCGGTTGGCGCTGTTGCCGGGACCGCTGATATCAAGGGCGCTTCGGCTGAAACAACTCAGGCCGCAGCGCCACAAACTGCAGCACTAGCGGAATCGGCTGAGCAGTTTTTGCGGCGCTGGGCCGCGGCATGGTCACGGCAGGATGTTGAGAGCTACCTTGGATTTTATTCTGCCGATTTTCAGCCGGCCGGTCATCGTACGCGGGAGGCCTGGGAAAAGCAGCGTCGCAACCGATTGCGGAATCCCGAAACAATCCAGGTTGATCTGGACGCGTTCAAAGTTGTCAAGGAACAGGGATCGATCATCGTCCTGGAGGCGGTGCAGCATTATCAAAGTAATCGTTATTCCGACGTGAGCCGCAAGCAGTTTGAGCTGAAGCAAAACCCTTCCGGATGGAGCATTCTCCGTGAGCGTTCTGTGGAGAGGATTCGTTGACCTTCCTTCGTGTGTTGACAGTACTGGCGTTGTTGGCAGCCGTTGGTTTGACCGGGGCCAAGGTGAGTGCGTTGTGGACTCAGCAGGAGATTACTGCGGCCGCTTTCATTCCCACCGTACCGGCTCCTCCGGCCGTTGCCGACGCTGTTGTGAAACAACCTCCGGCCGACCCGGTTCTTGAGCGCCTGAATCATCGGCTGACGGACAATCCGGATGATTTCGAAGCCAACTTGCTGAAAGGACTGTTGTTGTTCCAGGATGGGGAGTTGTCTGAAGCAATTGCGGTGTTGGAAGACCTGACCGCGCGGGCGCCAAAATTTCAACTTGCTCACCTGGTCCTTGGCGATCTGTTGTCCGCGCGTTATGGCTTGGTCACTCCTTTTGCTGCTGACGCAATTAATGGAGCAGGGGAACACCGCGAGCAAGTCGCGCAGTTGAAAAACGAGGCCCGTGCCAGGCTGGAAGGGTATCTGTCCGCTTTGGATCAGGCAACTGTCCCCGCGGTCCTACTGACCCTGGGAGAGAGCATCGGGCACGCCCTGGTTGTCGATAAGAGCCGGCATCGCCTGTATGTTTTTCGTAATGCCGGACCCGGGCTGCCGCCGAAGTTGATTGACGATTTCTATATTGTGCTCGGAAAAGTGCCGGGCGATAAACGCCGTGAAGGGGATTTGAAAACGCCCGATGGTGTCTACTTTGTCACCAGCTATCTGTCTGATGAAAAGTTACCGCCGCTGTATGGACAGGGGGCTTTCCCCGTCAATTATCCGAATGAGTATGACCGCCGACTGCACAAAACCGGCCAGGGTATCTGGTTGCATGGGACCGATAAATCCCTGTACAGCCGGCCGCCGCTGGATAGTGAAGGCTGCGTGGTCCTGACCAATGAAGAGTTTGCACGCATCGCCACTTATGTCGAAGTCGGGCGCACCCCGGTGGTCATCAGTGAGCAGGTACAATGGTTGAGCACCAGGGAATGGCTCGACCGTAATATCGAGATCCAGGCCGCTCTTGAAACCTGGCGACAGAGTTGGGAGAAAGCGGATCTGCAAAGCTACCTGGATTTCTATTCCGCGGATTTCTGGAGCAGCGGCTATGACGAACAGAGTTGGGGCGAATATAAGAAAAGGGTTTTTGCCGGTAAAACCTATCAAAAAGTCGGCCTGGCTGATATAGCATTGTTTGAATATCCGCGTTCTGCGCAACAGCCGCCGATGGTTGTGGCCAATTTCGAACAGCGCTACCGGTCCAACAATTTTAACGGTGATATGCGGAAACGGCTTTATTTGGTAAAGGAAGCCCGGCGCTGGAAAATTCTTTATGAGGGCGGCCAGTAACCCGGTTTCAGGGGGTTGCCGCCAACGCGCGAAGGCGGGTGATCAGTTCGTTCCGATCAAGGTCATATTTTTCAACAATCTCAGCCAGGGTTGCAAACAGCATCTCGCAACAAAGACAGACTCCCACAGCCTCATCGTATTCTTTAATGATCTCCACTGCTGCCGGATATTCGGTCAGGATATCCAGCAGCACGTCTTGGGCTGAGATGTCGGCCATTGGTCATTGTCCTCCTTAGCGGACGCTTCTCTTTCATTTCAACGTAGTTTTTCTATCACACTGCTGCAGAACGAACGACGGCCAGCCGACCTCTTCTGGCCTTGAAAGCAAAGGGCAATTCATACATACCAAGTGACCAGAAAATGTTCAACCCACCCTTTTCAAACGATCATCGGCAGGACTCATTTCAAGGCTGATCTCTGCCTCCCAAAAGTGCCCCGATAAAGCTCGGAACCTGCTCGCTGAAGCCTTTTGCCCGAGCAAAAGCGATTGACATTGGCTGCTTACTGTGATCTTCTAGGGCGCTGTTCGAGACAAGGTAGGCATGGTTCAATGCAGTTAAATGATTTTGATTATTCGCTCCCGGAAGAGCTGATTGCGCAGGCTCCGGCGGAGCGGCGCGACGGGGCACGGCTGATGTGTCTGAACCGCCGAACCGGGCTGGTGGAAACCACCGATTTTGTCCGGATTGCCCGCTATTTTGAAGCTGGTGACGTGTTGGTTCTGAACGATACCAAAGTTATTCCGGCTCGGCTGCTCGGGCATAAAAAAACGGGCGGCAAGATTGAAATCCTGCTGGTGCGGCGGTTTCCCGACTCGGCTGGCGAGGACTGGTTGTGCCTGACCAAAAGTTCCCACCCGCTCAAGGCGGGCGTTCTGGTCGAACTGGATGGCGGCCTGGTCGCTGAAATCCTGGAGGAGTCGCAGCAGGCTCCTTATCGCCGGGTGCGCTTTTTCTGTGAGGGAAAGTTTCTGGAACTGGTGGACAGGGTCGGGCATCTGCCGTTGCCTCCTTATATCAGAAGAGCCGACAGCGATGAGGACCGGGATCGCTACCAGACGGTTTTTGCCCGCGAACAGGGTGCGGTCGCGGCGCCAACCGCAGGCTTGCACTTTACTGCGGAAATCCTGGCAGAGCTGAAAAATATCGGCGTCGAGATTGCGCCGGTGACCCTGCATGTGGGGCTTGGAACCTTCCTGCCGGTGCGGGTTGACAATATCCGTGAGCATAAGATGCACTCTGAACAGTATTCGATACCGGAGAGCACCGCGACGCTGGTCAATCGGGCCAAACAAGAGAAACGAAGGGTTTTTGCCCTCGGAACAACCAGTGCCAGGGCCTTGGAAACTGCGACGACGGAGGATGGTCTGCTGCAGACCGGGCGTGGGGAGAGCGAGATTTTCATTTATCCGGGCTACCGGTTTAAATCGATTGACGCCCTGGTTACCAATTTTCACTTGCCGAAATCGACGTTACTGATGTTGATTTCGGCTTTTGCTGGACGGGAACAGGTCCTGTCCGCCTATCGTCAGGCCGTTGCTCAGCGGTTTCGCTTTTTTAGCTATGGCGATTGTATGTTGATTCTTTGATCAGGTAAGACCATTGTCTGGATTTAAATACGTTCTGTTGCACCAAGATCAGTCGACTCAGGCACGCCGTGGACGGCTGGAGTTGTCCCGTGGCGTTGTTGAGACCCCGGCTTTTATGCCGGTTGGAACTCAGGGGACGGTCAAAGGGGTTTTACCCGAAGCCCTCAAGGAGATCGGTGCGCAGATTATCCTGGCGAATACCTACCATCTTTATCTGCGTCCGGGACATGAGCTGGTGCGGCAGATGGGTGGCTTACACCGCTTTATCAACTGGGATCGACCGATCCTGACCGACAGCGGCGGATTTCAGGTTTTCAGCCTTGGTGAGTTGCGTAAGATATCCGAGCAGGGAGCCTCGTTCCAATCTCATCTGGACGGCAGCTATCATCTGCTCACTCCGGAACTGTCGATGGAAATCCAACTGGCCCTCGGTTCGGATATCGTGATGGTTTTTGATGAGTGTATCCCGCATCCGTCCGAACGTTCCTATATTGCCGATTCCACCAACCGTTCCATGCGCTGGGCGCGTCGTTGTCGCGAGGTGATCCCGCCAGGGTCTGCGGCGGCACTGTTCGGTATTGTTCAAGGCGGAATGGAACTGGACCTGCGCAAACAAAGTGCGGAGCAACTTCAGGACATCGGTTTTGAAGGTTATGCTCTTGGTGGGCTTTCCGTCGGCGAACAGACGGAATTGATGTACGACATCATGGAATACAGCCTGCCGCTGCTGCCAGCGGATCGGCCGCGCTATGTCATGGGGGTCGGCACACCCGAGAACCTGGTTGAAGGGGTCGCCCGAGGCTGTGATATGTTCGACTGTGTCATGCCCACCAGGAACGCTCGTAACGGGGTGCTGTTTACCAGCTTCGGCAAAATCAGTATCAAGCAGGCCCGTTATCGTGATGATCAGGAGCCGATTGATCCCGAATGTGATTGTTATGTCTGCCGTCATTACAGCAGAGCTTATTTGCGCCATTTATATGTCAGTGGAGAAATACTTGCTTCAGTACTTAACACACAGCACAATCTCTATTACTATCAGCATTTGATGTCGATGATCAGGGCTTCACTGGAGGCCGGACAATTCGACATGTTCAGAAAAGATTTTTATCGGAAGAGAAATATTCAGGTTTTTTGAAAAAACTTTTCATCATCAGTCCATAACCAAGGAGGATACGACATGGCAACGGAAGCATTTGCAATGGCAGGAACCGGCGCAGCCCAAGGACAAGGGGGCTATGAAGGCATTATTATGCTGGTGGCGATGTTCGCCATTTTTTATTTTTTGCTGATCCGGCCGCAGCAGAAGCGAGCCAAACAACATAAAGAACTGATCGGCAACCTCAAGCCCGGTGATAGCGTTGTTACTGCCGGTGGTATTCATGGCAAGATCGCCAGCGTCGACGAAGGGACCATCTCCCTGGAGGTAGCGACCGGGGTCAAAATGAAAATGAATCGGTCTTCGATCACCGAGGTCAAACAATAATAGCTTTGTCTTGTTGTTTATTCGACCTGCCGATGTTGTTCATGCAAAAAGGGAGATACAACGCAGATGTCCAAGAGTCTTAAATTCAGGAGTGTACTGGTTCTACTGTGCCTGCTGCTGTCTGTTTTCGCCATTGCTCCGACGCTGTTGCGGAACAGTTTGCCGCAGTGGTGGCTTGATGCCTTCGATCCGATCCACCTCGGTCTTGACCTTCAGGGAGGGATGCATCTGGTCCTTGGGGTCGATGTCGATAAAGCCGTAGAAAGCCGGATCGATACCATCATCGATCAGGTCGAGGCCCAGTTACGCGAAAAGGATATTGTTTTCAAACGGGTTGAGCGCCGCCAAGGCGATCGCCTGGTGGTTTTGGTTTACGACAAGGCCGAGGGCGCCAAGGTCGATGCTTTGATGGCGGACGAATTTCCCTCTATGGAAGGCGAAACCTTTACCGGCAGCGGTGGCTATATCGAGAAAAATTATCGTTTGAGCGATAACGAAATCGAAAATATTAAGGATTACGCCGTTCGTCAGGCCCTGGAAACATTGCGTAACCGGGTTGATCAGTTCGGGGTCAGTGAACCGACCCTGCAGCGGCAAAGCGACAACCGCATTCTGATTCAATTGCCTGGGGTTGAAGATCCCGAACGGGCGATCTCTCTGCTCGGAAAGACGGCTCGCCTGGAATTCAAAATCGTTGATGAGAATGCCAATATCCAGGATGCTCTGGCTGGTAAACTGCCGCCCGGTACCCAACTTCTTTATGAACGAAACGTCAACCGGAAGACCGGTTCTGAAAGCGAAACGCCACTGGTGGTCAAGGACAAGACCGTCCTGACCGGTGACCTGTTGGCTGACGCCAACGTCCGCATCGATACCCGTTTTAACGAGCCCTATGTCGCCATCGAATTCAATTCGGTCGGAGCCAAGCGTTTTGACCAGATTACCGCCGCCAACGTCGGTAAGCGAATGGCCATCGTGCTGGATGACACGGTCTACTCGGCACCGGTTATCCGGGAGCGGATCTCCGGTGGCAGCGCCCAGATTTCCGGAGCCTTTACCTCCCAGGAAGCGACCGACCTGGCGATTGTGCTGCGCGCCGGCTCTTTGCCTGCACCCGTCAAAATCCTCGAAAATCGGACCGTCGGACCTTCTTTAGGACAGGACTCCATTGATCGCGGGATCCGTTCAATCTGGGTCGGTGCGGTGCTGGTTATTCTGGCCATGATCATCTATTATCAGATGTCGGGGGTTGTTGCTGTTATCGCTCTGAGTCTGAACTTGGTGTTTATCGCTGCGATGCTGGCTATGTTCGGTGCGACCCTGACTTTGCCCGGTCTGGCCGGGATTGTCCTGACTATCGGGATGGCAGTTGACGCCAACGTGCTGATTTTTGAACGGGTTCGTGAGGAAGTCCGCCTTGGCCGGGCACCGAAACTGGCCCTTGATTCGGGTTACAGCAAGGCCTTTTTGACGATTATCGATGCCAACCTGACCACCCTGCTGGCGGCGCTGGTTCTGTTCCAGTTCGGAACCGGTCCGGTCCGCGGTTTTGCAGTCACTTTGTCGATCGGGATCATTGCCTCTCTGTTCACGGCCATCTTTGTGTCCAGATTAATTTTTGATTTCTACCTGAAAGGCCGCGATATCAAGCGGCTAAGTATATAAAGGAGGCTGGCGGCATGCAGCTGATCAAGCCGAATACGAATATTGATTTTGTTGGCAAGCGCAAACTGGCATTTTTTGTTTCCATTGCCCTGATTCTGATCGGGATCGTCTCCCTGGTCGTTAAAGGCGGTCCCAACTACGGGATCGACTTTGCCGGTGGCACACTGGTTCAGGTCAGATTTACCGAACCGACCGACGCTGCGACCATTAAAGGTGCGTTGAAGGATCTTGATCTGGGGAATCCGGTAGTGCAGAGCTTTGGCGAGGATCAGAATGAGTTTCTGATTCGCGTTGAGCGGACCACTGGTGAATTGCAGGGGCTCTCGACACAGATTCAGAGTACTCTTGAAAAAACCTTCAAAAAGGGGCAGGTTGACATCCGGCGGGTTGAAATGGTCGGACCTCAGGTCGGGAAAGATCTGCGTAGCAAGGGGCTGAAAGCCATCTTTTACGCCATGCTCGGCATTCTGGTCTATGTCTCCTGGCGTTTTGAGTTCCGCTTTGCCGTCGGGGCGATCGTGGCCCTGATGCACGATGTGATTATCACCCTTGGGGCGTTCAGTGTCTTTAATAAAGAGATTGACCTGCCGATTATCGCCGCTTTCCTGGCCATCATCGGTTATTCGCTCAATGACACCATTATCGTTTATGATCGGATCAGGGAAAACCTTGGCAAACACAACAAAGAGGGTTTTTCTTTTATCGTGAACCGCAGCGTCAATGAGACTCTTTCCCGGACCTTGCTGACCTCCGGTACCACCTTGCTGGTTATCCTGGCATTGTTTATCCTGGGGGGAGGGGTTATTCACAACTTTGCCTTTGCCATGCTGGTCGGGGTGGTGATCGGGACCTATTCGTCGATTTTCGTTGCCAGCCCGATCCTGATCCTCTGGCAGAAAAAGAGTAAGGCACGGACCAGCTGAACGGCTGAAAAGGAGCGTCGAACATGAAAAAGCAATCGCTTGTTCTGGCAGTCATCGCTCTTGTGATCGGAATTCTGGTTGGAGTGATTTACTCGAACTGGAAAAAGGATACCGGCGGGGCTGCCCCGCCGACATCCTCGGCGCCACCGGTGGTCAATCATCAGCAGCAGATTTCCATGCTGGAAGGGATCGTTGCCAAAGAGCCGAACAACCGTAATGCCTGGGTGCAGCTCGGTCATAATTTTTTCGATTCTGATCAGCCGATGAAGGCGATCGATGCTTATGGCAAAGCTCTGGAACTGGATGGCAATGATCCGGATACCCTGACCGATCAGGGCGTTATGTTTCGACGGGTCGGTTGGTTTGACAAGGCCATAGCCAATTTTAAAAAAGCCAATGAGCTGAACCCCAACCATATTCAGAGTCTTTATAATCTGGGTATTGTTTATCGCTACGATCTAAAGGATCTCCCGAAAGCCGCAAAGGCCTGGCAGCAGTTGCTGGAGATCAATCCGGCTGCCCCGGGGGCAGATCAGATTCGGGCCGAACTTGAATTTATCAAGAATCACCCACAGATCCCTCAACAGCCAAAATAAAATAACTGTCCACTGTTCAGGCCGGGTTGTTCGTTAACCCGGCCTGTTCGTTTTAATCCCACAGTTTGAGACCCTATGAAACCAGTTACTTCCCGCTCTTGGCAGCTGCGTTCACCGTTGCCGGAACTCTCGGCCATGTCTGACCTGGCCGGTCGGCTCGGTATCAACGTGTTGACTGCTCAGATTCTTTGTCTACGCGGTATCACCGATCCTACCCAAGGGCTCGATTTTCTGGAAGGAAAGTTGGCAAAGCTGCCTGACCCTGACCTGTTGCCGGACATGGAAATCGCCTGCACCCGTATTGCCCAGGCGTTGATGCGCGGGGAAAAGATTTCTGTCCATGGTGATTATGATGTAGACGGGATCAGTGGCTGCAGTTTGCTGGTGGAGGCACTCACGGCTTTTGGCGGTGAGTGCGAATACCATATCCCGATGCGACTCACAGACGGCTATGGCTTATCCGGTGAGGCGATCCAGCGCGCCGTCGCCACCGGTAGTCGGCTGCTGATTTCGGTTGACTGTGGGGTTTCCGCCCACCAGGAAGCCCGCCTCGCAGAAGAGCTTGGCATCGATCTGATCATTACCGATCATCATCAACCCTCGACCGAACTTCCGGTCTGTTATGCTTTGATCAATCCGCATCTGCCCGGGAATCGTTTCCCCTGGTCCGAACTGGCCGGGGTTGGGGTGGCTTTTTTCTTGATGCTCGGTTTGCGCCGGAAGCTGCGCCAGGACAATTATTTTAAGGGGAGAACGGAGCCAGACCTGCGTTATCTTCTTGACCTGGTTGCGCTGGGAACGATTGCCGACATTGTTCCCCTTGGTGGGGTAAATCGGATTTTGGTCAAGAACGGTTTGCCTCTGCTCGAGCAGGGGCTGCGTTCAGGGGTTGCGGCACTGAAAGAAGTGGCGCAGGTTAAACAGGTGACCAGTGGGGTGGTCGGTTTTCGCCTGGCGCCGCGACTCAATGCGGCCGGGCGCCTGGAAGATGCCGCATTGGGCGTCCAGTTGCTGCTGGGGAAAGATCCGCGTGTTTGTCAGGAACTGGCGCGTCGGCTGGACGGCTTTAACCGGGAGCGGCAGACCATTGAAGAGCAGACCCTGAACGAGGCTATCGCCATGGTCGAAGAAGACCTCCGACCAAACCGGCACAGCATTGTACTGGCCGCCAGTCAGTGGCACTCCGGGGTGATCGGTATTGTCGCCAGCCGGCTGGTGGAACGCTATCATCGGCCCACTGTACTGATTGCTCTGGACCAGGGCGAAGGTAAAGGTTCTGCGCGATCTATCCGCGGTTTTCATCTTTATCAGGCCCTCTGCTCCTGTGCCGCACCGCTGATGGGGTTCGGCGGCCATGCCATGGCGGCCGGGCTGTCCATTGAAGCCGCCAAGGTTTGCGAGTTTGCCGAGCTCTTTGAACAGGCGGCCCGCGCTGCCTTGACGACTGAAACGCTACAGCCGGTTGCCTGGCATGACGGCCAGATCACCCTGGCGGAGCTGACCTCTGAGCTGGTGCGCGAACTGGAAGATCTCAATCCATTCGGTGCGGGTAACCCGCAGCCGGCGTTTGTCAGTAGGGCCTGTCGAGTGACTGGCTTGCGGGTCTTAGGGGAGAAACATTTGAAGTTTAACGTCGAGCAGGGCTCTTGCCAGCTCTCTGCCATTGCTTTCGGAATGGCGGACCGATATGATCAGCTGGCGGGGCAGGTCGATCTGCTCTATCGCCCAGGAATTAACCGCTGGCGGGGGACAGAGTCTCTGCAACTGCAAGTCATTGACTTCAAAAACCACAGTGAACATGCTGATGAATAATCTCGCTGTTGCTATAGCCGAGCTGACCGCCGCCAACCTTGGACCGGTGCTTATTGATGAGCCGTTGTCCAGACATAATACCTGGTGCATCGGCGGGCCGGCTGCGGTCTTTGTTGAACCGCAAAATGCCGTTCAGATCAGCCGGGTCGTGGGGATTGCCAGAACTCATGCTGTGCCGTTGGTGGTGGTCGGGCAGGGGAGCAACCTGTTGTTCGACGATCAAGGAGTCGCTGGTATCGTCATGAAAATTGGCGCGAAGATGGCAACCGTGCAGATCACCGGAGACCGGATTATCGCCGCGGGGGGCGTCTGGGTGCCGCAGCTTGCCTTGGCTTCAATGCGCACCGGATTAAGCGGTCTGGAGCATTGCATCGGGATTCCCGGGACTCTTGGCGGACTGGTGATGATGAACGGCGGCAGTCATCGGCGCGGGATCGGCGAAAATATTGTGACGGTCGATATTGTGACCAGCGCGGGGCAACGGCAAACATTATCACGAGAGGCCTGTGAATTCTCTTACCGGCACAGTGCCCTGCAGGGAAGCGGTTGCATTGTGACCGGAGCGGAACTGCTCTGTACACCGGCCAACCGGAACAGCATTCGCCGGGAAATGCTGAGCGACCTGAGGGAGCGGCGGCGGAAGTTTCCACGGAAGCAACCGAACTGCGGATCGGTGTTTTTAAGTACCGCGGAAATGCATGCCAGTGTTGGCCCTCCGGGGAAGATTATCGAGGACGCTGGCCTGAAAGGTCGCCGTATCGGGCAGGCAATGGTTTCGGCACAGCATGCCAATTTCATCGTCAATCTGGGCGGCGCCGCTGCGGCAGATGTCCTGAACCTGATTGCCCAAATCCGCAAAGCGGTCCGGCA
The DNA here is from genome assembly GCA_963668145.2 of Geopsychrobacteraceae bacterium. Lineage (GTDB taxonomy): Bacteria > Desulfobacterota > Desulfuromonadia > Desulfuromonadales > Geopsychrobacteraceae > Seleniibacterium. Next base: position 81,072 of record CAXXJU010000017.1, on the reverse strand, counting down.
AAGCATCGGTTTTGACCTTTGCTGCGAGGTTCGCTATGTCTCTCCGGCGGGTGAAATCCTGCCGGCCCATCTCAGGGCCGCTGAATTGTCCGGATGAGCCTGCTCAGGAAAACAGGGCGTCCAGTTCGGCAAAGTTAATCCGCAATTCGGCCAACTCTCTGATCATGGCGATCTTTTCTTCATCGTCTGCCTGGATTTTATGCACATCCGCAGAAATAATCTGATACAGCTTGCCGGTGGTGTGGCAGGTGGTTCTTAAATAGGGAACGTCGCAGCGATCCAGGATCTGCTGGGTGATATCACTGATGTTCTGGATCCCAGGGATGAGCAGGCCGGCGATTTTTTTGCGGTAAGCCGGGATCTGGTACATGTTGGCCGCCGTGACCAACAGTTCGTCACGGCTGCTGGTCACGATCAGCAGGGTATCGTCGCGCAGCAGTTCCATCACCCGTTGTGTGGAAGGTGCACCGATCTGCACATGGTGGATAATCCGGTTGCTGCCCTGAGGGTCACCCTTCATGTTCAAATCCAGAATCTTAGCGATCCGGCTGAGGGTCGGGTTGGCCAGGACCGGTTGATAATTAAATCCTCCCAGTACCTGAAAGGGTTCCTCGGTAAACGCTTTGCGCAGGTAGGCCAGAGTGCTGTCGCGTTTTTCCGGAAGCAGTTTGTTGGCGAGCAGGGCGCGGATCTCCACCCCTTCTTTTTCAAACAGGACTTTGTTCATGGCAACGGCGTCGATCACACTGCCGACGCCGCCGCCGGTGATCAGCAAAACTTTTGCGTCCAGCAGCTTGGCGACCCGGGCGTTTGACAGGTTGATGACCGACCCGACTCCCGGATGCCCGGATCCTTCGATAATCAAAAAATCACAGTGTTGGTCAAGCCAGGCAAAGGCCCGCAGCATATTCTCTTTCATAGCGGTAGGATCAAGTTCGCCATTGAGAACCTTGCGGGTCGAATCCGGATGGATCACCACCGGTGACATGTAGGGCAGGTCTTCCTCCATGCCGAATACCTGGCACATCAACGCGGCATCTTTGTCGACGACGATGCCGTTCAGGGATGCGACTTTCGGGCCGAGGGGTTTCATGAACCCCACCCGGTGATATTTTTGCCTGGCCAGGTGGAGCAGGGAAAGGCTGACAGTGGTTTTACCGCAGTTCTGTTCGGTTGCCGCAATAAAGAGTTTTTTTGCCATCAACCCCCCTTTTATAAGGTTGTTAAAAAGTTGTCTGTCGGCCATTTTTCGAGCAGGGTCGGGAGCAAGCTGATGGTCCCGACCTTTCCCCGTCGATGTTTGAAAAGAGTGTCATTGCCCCTGCCGGCCCAGCCGGTTTATTTTGCGCTCATGCCGACTTCTGCCGCCAGTTTTTCCCAGTGGGGGAGGCTGCGTTCAATGACATCGTCGTCGATGCAATAGGCAATGCGGAAATAACCGGGGCCGCCGAAACCGGAACCGGGGACCAGCAGGATCTTGTACTCCTGGGCCTTGCGAATGAAGTCCATTTCATCAGCCAGCGGGGATTTGGGGAACAGATAAAAACCACCGCCGGGTTTGACGACTTCAAAGCCGAGTTCGACCAGTTTGTTGTACAGAAGATCGCGCTTATGCCGATATTTTTCGATATCCACACGGCAATGCTGCAGGTTGGTGACCAGCCGTTGCATCAATGCCGGGGCATTGACGAAGCCGAGCACGCGGTTGGCAAAAATGGCTCCCTGCATGAACAGCCCGACCGCGGTCAGGTTCGGGCTTGCCGCCAGATAGCCAATGCGCTCGCCGGGTAACGCAAGGTCCTTGGAGTGCGAGGTGACAATCACCGAATTTTTAATGCAGTCAAAGATGCAGGGCACCTCTTCACCAAAGCTGATGTGAGCGTAGGGTTCGTCGGAAATGGCCAGAATCGTCGTACCGAGTTCCTGCTCCTTTCGGGCCAGCAATTCACCCATCTGTTTCAATATCGTCGCCGGATAGATGACCCCGGTCGGATTGTTGGGCGAATTGATGATGATGGCCCTGGTCCGATTGGTGATGGCTGAAGCGATGGCGTCGAGGTCCGGTTGAAAGTCCGCGCCGGTCATGACTTCGACCGGGATACCGCCATGGTTGTCGATGTAGAAATTGTATTCGACAAAATAAGGGGCCAGGATAAGGACTTCGTCGCCGGGATTGAGAATTGTTTTCAGCACCACGTTCAGAGCTGCCCCGGCGCCGCAGGTCATGACCAGGTGGTTGGCGGTGACGGTCGCCGAGCAGCGTTCCATAATGGCTTCGGCGATGGCCGTCCGGGTCTCTTCATAGCCGGCGTTGTTCATGTAGCGATGCATGCCGGGGATTGGATGGTCGGCGATTCTCCGCAGTTCGGTATGGAGCTCCTCGGGCGGTTCCATAGTGGGATTGCCAAGAGTGAAATCGAAGACATTTTCGGCCCCATACTGTTGCTTGAGGAGTAGTCCCTCTTCAAACATTTTGCGGATCCATGAGGAGTGTTCTATGAATTCTTTAATCTTGTTAGCTATGGGCATTCCGGTTATCCTTTTACTGGTTTGGGAAAATAAGTGGAAAATGAAGTTTAGCCCTGCTGAATTCAGCGGTCAAGCTGGTTTGTTGACAGCAAGAAAGCTCTCTGTCAAATTGATTTTTTACATCGATTAGGCTACATTCCTGCCTTTCAATTGCTTGGAGAAAGAGACCTATGGCAGAAGAAGAACTGAAACAATTGCGCGAGCGCATCGATTTGATTGACAATCAGATCCTTGATCTGTTGAATCAGCGTGCCGAGGTCGTTTTGGCGGTCGGCAAAGCAAAGCAGGGGGACGAGCGGGGGTTTTACGTTCCCAGCCGGGAAAAAGCGATTTACGAACGTCTGACCGGGAATAACCCGGGCCCCTTCCCCAATGATGCGGTCTGCAAGGTTTTCCGGGAGATCATTTCCGCATCGCTGAATATGGAATTGCCGCTGCAGGTCGCTTTCTTTGGTCCGCAAGCGACCTTTACCCATATGGCGGCAATGCAGCAGTTCGGTCTTTCGGCCCAGCTGGTCCCGTTAAAAAGCATCCCCGCGGTTTTTGAGGAGGTGGAACGGGGCAGGGCGAATTACGGTGTCGTGCCGGTGGAAAATTCCACCGAGGGGGTGGTGAATCACACCCTGGACATGTTTATCGGCTCGGAATTGAAGGTGATCGCCGAGATCATGCTGGAGATTTCCCACAACCTGCTGTCTAAAACCGGACGGGTTGAGATGATCAGCAAAATTGTCTCTCACCCCCAACCGCTGGCCCAGTGTCGACACTGGCTGGAAACCAATATGGCTGATACGCCGTTGCTTGACGTGGCCAGCACGGCTGCTGCTGCCCAGCTCGCGGCGGAGGATGAGACTGTTGCTGCTATTGCCAGCCAGGCCGCGGCCATTCAATACGGCCTGCAGGTGGTAAAAGCCAAAATCGAAGATAATCCGCATAATTTTACCCGTTTCCTGGTGATCGGCCGGAAGTCTCCCGAACAGAGCGGCGATGATAAAACGTCGATCATGTTCAGTATCAAAGACGAGCCCGGAATTCTCTATCGGATGCTTGAACCGTTCAGTCGGCGCCAGATTAACCTGGCCAAGATTGAAAGTCGGCCGATGAAACAGAAAGCCTGGGAGTATATCTTCTTCCTGGATCTGATCGGCCATGTCGCTGATCGGGATATTGCCGACGCCATTGAGGAGTTGCGCAACCATTGCCATTTCTTAAAAGTGCTCGGTTCCTATCCGTTGGCGCGAAGCGGCAGTCAAAGCGGGGATCATCAGGCATGAGCGAGCAGGTTTTTATTCCCCGGCTGGCGATTATCGGCGTTGGCCTGATCGGAGGCTCCCTGGCGCTGGCCTTGAAAGAGCGGGGCGTGGTCGGTGAAGTGGTCGGTTGCGGGCGCGGCCGCCCGAATCTGGAAAAAGCCCTGGAACTGGGGATTGTCGATCGTTATAGTCGCGACCCGGTGGCTGCGGTCAAGGACGCGGACGTGGTTTTTCTGGCCACCCCGGTTAAATCCTTTGCTGCAGTGACCCGGCAGCTGCTGCCCGGCTTGAAGCCCGGGGCAGTGTTGACTGATGGAGGTAGCGTCAAGGCGGCGGTCGTTGCCGAGGTAGAACCGCTGTTGCCTGACGAGATCCACTTTGTCCCCGGCCATCCAATTGCCGGTACCGAAAAAAGCGGTGCTGAAGCGGCTTTTCCCACCCTGTATCAAGGCAAACGTTGTATTTTGACCCCGACCGCGAGAACCACCGAAGAGGCCCTTAATCTGGTGCGACGGATGTGGCAGGCGGTCGGTAGCGATGTGGTCACCATGTCTTTGGAAAAGCATGACCGAGTCCTGGCTGCCATCAGCCATTTGCCACATATGGTGGCCTACTCGCTGGTGAATGCGGTCGGTTCTTATGATCATTATGAAGAGAATATTCTGGAATATTCGGCTGGCGGGTTTCGGGATTTTACCCGGATTGCCTCATCCGATCCGACCATGTGGCGGGATATAGCCGAAACCAACCGGGATGCCCTGCTGGAAATGATGGCTCAGTTTGAAATCTTTTTTGCCGAGCTCAAGGCGGATATTGAGGCTGGAAACGGTGATCGGATGTTTGAGTTTTTTCTCAAATCAAAGCAGCTTCGCGATGCGATTCTCTGATGGCGGGGCCGTGTTGGTCAGCGGGCTGAATTGAAACTATACACCTTGGCCGGGACACTTTTGTGGCGAAGGCGGAGGAGATAAAAAGGCGGATTGAATGACTCATATTGACACCAGGATTGTTGGCCCGGGGAAGGTTTTGCGTGGCGAATTCGTTGTGCCGGGGGATAAATCGATCTCCCACCGGTCGATCATGTTTGCCTCCCTGGCCGAAGGTAAATCGCGGATATCAGGACTGTTGCGCGGCGAAGACTGTCTGTCGACGCTGAAAGCCTTTCAGTCCCTGGGGATTGAGGTCGAAAACCGAGCCGCTGACGAGCTGATAATACATGGTCGCGGCCTTGACGGGCTGTCTGAGGCCGGCGATGTCATCGACTGCGGGAACTCCGGGACGACCATGCGGCTGATGAGCGGAATTCTGGCCGGGCAGCCGTTGTTTTCCGTATTGACCGGTGACCGTTATTTGAGAAACCGGCCGATGGCCAGGGTAATCGAACCCTTGACGAGCATGGGCGCGACAATTCACGGGCGCAGTCATCATTCCAAGGCCCCCTTTGCAATTTGCGGTGGTGGCCTGCAGCCGATTCAGTATCATTCCCCCATTGCCAGTGCCCAGGTCAAATCCGCGTTGCTGCTGGCCGGGATGCAGATCGAAGGGACGACCACGGTTTTTGAACCGCACCTGTCCCGCGACCATAGCGAGCGAATGCTGCGCTACTTCGGTGCCGAGATCAATTCCTTCAAAGGGGGCGCCAGCGTCACCGGGCGGGTGCGCCTGACCGGACGGGACGTGGTGGTCCCGGGTGATATTTCCTCCGCGGCTTTTTTCCTGGTGGCCGGACTGATCGTACCGGACTCTGAATTGTTGCTGCAGAATGTCGGGGTTAACCCGACCCGCAGCGGGGTGATCGATATCCTTCAACAGATGGGAGGTTCCATCGAACTGCTCAATGAGCGTGAAGTCTGTGGAGAACCGGTTGCCGATCTGCTGGTCAGAAGCAGCGATCTACAGGGTATTGCGATCGGCGGCGAGGTTATTCCCAGGGCCATCGATGAATTTCCGGTCATCAGTGTTGCTGCGGCCTTTGCCAGTGGGGAAACAACGATCAGCGATGCTAAAGAGTTGCGGGTTAAGGAAACGGACCGGATTGCGGCGATCTGCGACTGTCTGGGCGGCCTGGGGGCTACTATTGAACCGCGCGCCGACGGGATGAAAATTGTCGGCGGGCGGCCCCTGTCCGGCGGGCAGGTCAAGTCGTTCGGGGATCATCGGATTGCGATGAGTATGGCCGTTGCCGGACTGGTTGCCCAAGAGAGTGTCGAGATCCTCGATACTTCCTGCACGGAAACCTCCTTCCCGGGTTTCTGGGACCTTTTGAACATGATCCAGGCCGGGTGATCCGGGTCAAGTGAGAACTGCTATGAACAAATTGATTGTCGCCATCGATGGCCCGTCCGGAGCCGGTAAAAGTACTCTGAGTAAATTGCTGGCCAAGCGTTTGGATTATCTCAATATTGACACCGGGGCCATGTATCGCTCCGTCGCCTGGGCGGCCCGCCAGCAAAGGGTCGATCCTGACGATGAGGAAGCATTGGCTGCATTGTGTGGTCAGTTGGATATTGAATTTATCCGGATGGCTGATGGAGAGCGGGTGATGGTCAATGGCCATGACGTTTCCAGCGCGATCAGAACGCCGGAGATCAGCCTGTTAACGGCCCGCGTTTCGGCCTGCCCCGCGGTCCGTGCCGCTATGGTCGAACAACAGCGGCGGCTGGGACGTGCCGGAGGAGTGGTTCTTGAGGGCCGGGATATCGGCAGCGTGGTTTTTCCTCATGCCGAAGTTAAATTTTATCTTTCCGCAACGGCTGCCGCTCGGGGGCGGCGGCGTTTTGAAGAGCTCCGTCAAAAGGGCGCCCAGGTCGATCTCGAACAGACCATTCGCGAAGTCGAAGCCAGGGACGCCGCCGATATGCAGCGGACCCATGCTCCTTTGGTCCAGACCGCGGACGCCATTGCCATCGATTCGACCAAAATGACCATCGACGAGGTTCTGGAACAGATGCTGAGAACCATCAGGCAAAAAGAAGTGAACAATTAAAATATGATTAACTGCCTGAAAAATATTGATTTGTTTTTTCTCAAGGGCTGTGTTATCTTGCCCAGTCTCAATTTGAGTCCGTCGTCGCGAGGCGCCGGAAAATTCGTAAGGGGGTAACATCTCCAATGGTAGAAGAAAAAGACATGCAGGACGAAAACGAAATGGAAACAATGGACGGCGAAGAAAGTTTTGAAGAGCTGCTCAAAGACTATGAGCAGGGTGGCTTCGAGCTGAAACGGAACGACGTCGTTCAAGGCACAATTGTTCAGGTTAATCCTGATTCGGTTGTTGTCGATGTTGGTTACAAATCGGAAGGCGTCATCCCGATTCGTGAGTTTGCCGACGAAAAAGGTGAAATCAACGTCAATGTCGGGGATGTCTATGATGTCCTGTTCGGTGGCGGAGAGAGTGACAGTGGCCTGATCGTTCTGTCCAAGGAAAAAGCGGATCGGCAGAAGATCTGGAATTCCCTGGAAGAAGGTGCGGTGGTTGAAGGACGCATTGTCAGTCGGATTAAAGGCGGTCTCTCGGTCGATATCGGAGTCAACGCATTTTTGCCGGGCTCTCAGGTCGATCTCCGTCCAGTCCGTAATCTGGATAAGGTTATCGGGCAAAATTATGAATTCAAGATTATCAAGCTGAACAAACGGCGTGGCAATATTGTCCTGTCACGGCGTGTTCTTCTCGAGTCCGAACGTGAGTCCCAGCGCGGCGAAACGCTCAAGACTCTTGAGGAGAACCAGGTTGTTGAAGGGATTGTTAAAAACCTGACCGATTACGGTGCGTTCATCGACCTCGGCGGGATTGACGGTCTGCTGCATATTACCGACATGTCCTGGGGGCGGGTCAAGCATCCGTCCGATATCCTGGCTGTCGGCGACAAAATCAACGTTAAGGTGCTCAAATTCGATAAAGACAAAGAGCGGGTTTCCCTTGGCCTCAAGCAGATCGCTCCCGATCCGTGGCTTGATGTCGACAGCAAATACCCGATCGGTGCCAAAGTCACCGGCAAGGTTGTCAGCCTGACCGATTACGGTGCATTTGTCGAGCTTGAAGAAGGTGTTGAGGGACTGATCCACGTGTCCGAAATGAGCTGGACCAAACGGGTCAAGCACCCGAACAAGGTTCTCAATATCGGTGACGATGTCGAATCTGTTGTCCTGGCCCTTGATACTGACAATCGGCGGATTTCCCTTGGCCTGAAGCAGGTTGAACCGAACCCCTGGGATGTTATTGGCGAGAAATTCCCCATCGGTACCATTATTGAGGGACAGGTCAAGAATATTACCGATTTCGGCATCTTTGTCGGTGTTGATGAAGGGATTGACGGACTGGTCCACATTTCCGACCTGTCCTGGACCAAACGCATCAAGCATCCTTCCGAAGCTTACAAAAAAGGCGATCTGGTCAAGGCGGTTGTCCTCAATATCGACCGCGAAAACGAGCGTTTCTCCCTCGGCCTCAAGCAATTGAGTTCCGATCCGTGGGAAACCGTTCCGACCCGCTACGCACGTGGCACCATTGTGAAGGGCAAAGTCACTTCAGTGACCGATTTCGGCATTTTCATTGAGCTTGAAGAGGGGATCGAAGGTCTGATTCATGTCTCTGAACTGAGCAAAGAGAAGATCGACAGCCCGAAAGAATTCGCCCAGGTTGGTGACGATCTTGAAGCTGCGGTGCTTCAGGTCGATACCGTTGATCGGAAGATTGCCCTGTCCATCAAGAATCTTGACGAGCAAAAGGAAAAAGCTGAAGTCAACGAATTCATGGGTGCACAGAAGAATGCAACCTCGAACCTTGGAGCGTTGCTGCAAGGCGCTCTGGATCGTAAATCTGACGATTAATGCTTTAGCGAATCAGGATAAGGACTCCAGGCCTGCCTGGAGTCCTTTTTTATTGGAAATATGAAAAAGCGTCCATTTTTATTGGCTACTCTCACTGTCGGAGGAATATTTCTATTTTTCCTGCTGGTCGTGTTCACGGCCGGTTACTTCCATTCCGGGTCGATGACGGTCTCTGTCGGCGATAAAATCGGCGTTCTTGAAGTTGAGGGACCGATTGATGACGCCAAGCGTCTGATTGGACAGATCAGAGATTTTCGCGAGCGTGGTTCGATTAAAGCTGTTGTCTTGAGAATCAATTCTCCTGGCGGCGGGGTCGGACCGTCTCAGGAAATTTATGCGGAATTGAAGAAATTGGCGGCAAAGAAGCCTCTGATTGTTTCCATGGGCTCTGTTGCCGCTTCCGGTGGTTACTATCTGGCCATTGCCGGGGAGAGAATTTTTGCCAATCCGGGAACCATTACCGGGAGTATCGGCGTCATTATGTCTTTTCCTAATTATCAGGAATTGATGGGCAAGGTCGGCGTGGCAACGGAAACCATTAAAAGTGGACAGTATAAGGATGTCGGTTCTGCGACCAAACCGTTTACGGATGCAGATCGCCATCTTCTTCAAAATTTAATTGATGATGTTTACCAACAGTTTATCGAGGCTGTCAGCAAGGGTAGAAATATCCCGGTCGATAGACTGCAACCCTATGCTGACGGACGCATCCTGAGCGGTCGTCAGGCAAAAGAAATCGGTTTGGTCGATGAACTCGGTACTTTCTACGATGCCATCGATTACGCAGCGGATCTTGCCGGTCTCGGTGCCGATCCGGATCTCGTCTATCCGGAACCGATCGAAAAAAATTTGCTTGATCGTTACCTTGATACCATGATGAGTCGCTATCTTGGCGTGGACATGTTTCCTGTCAAAATGCATGGCCCTTTGTATCTCTGGAGCGGTTATTGACAGCTTGTGAAATTTTTATTGAGGCAGGAAGGTTAAAATGACTAAAAGTGAATTAATTGAGCGTCTTTCGGACGAACATGAACTATTGAACAAAAAGGATGCTGAAGCCGTTATAAATTTAATTTTCGGCGGTATCGGCGACGCTCTTGCTCAGGGCGATCGTGTTGAAATCCGCGGGTTCGGCTCCTTTTCGGTCAGGGAACGCGATGCTCGTGAAGCCAGAAATCCGAAAAGTGGGCAACTGGTCAAAATCCCTTCACGTAAAACCCCCTTTTTTAAAACCGGTAAAGAACTGCGTGAAAGAGTTGACGAGTAAGACTGTACGCGATGTGTTAAAAAAGGCCCTGACATGATTATCAGGGCCTTTTTTATTGAACTCTCCGGGATGCCGGTATCGCTCTGTACGAATGACCTGGGTATAAACTTTTGTCTTCGGAAAAGATTTCAGGCGTCCCGCTTGAACGCGGGCTTGCTCACCACCTTTTCACGGATCGACAGGTCACAATCAACGTTGGTCAAAAGACCAGAACTCATGCCATGCACCCCAGAAATTCTGAGTCAAACTTTGTTTCGATATTATCAAAACAGTATTTTGTGTCAAGTGCTAAATAGCTTCGTGCCGCGGTTCTGTTGCCTGACGGCCGAGGGGATGGTTCTCCCATGAAGTGGCAAATTCACAAATTTGAAGCCGCCGCGGCATTGCTGCAAAAGCGACTTGATCAGGCATTAGCTGAGGCCATTCCGGATCTGTCCCGGTCGCGGGCTAAAAAGATTATTGATATCGGTGGGGTGCATATCAACGGCAGGCGTGTGAGGAGCTGTTCAACAGAGCTTAAAAAAGGCGATTCGGTTGAGCTTTACCTTGATCACCTGCCCCTCGACCCATATCGTATTGCGGCTGCGGAGATTCTTTTTCAGGATCGTTATCTGATTGTTTTGAACAAGCCGGGACTGGTGGAAACCCAGCCGACTCATGCGCGCTTCAAGGGAACCGTCTATGAGGCGCTGCAATGGCATTTGCGCGATCCCTTTCGTCCTCAACGTACCATTGAAATTGGCATGGTGCAGCGGCTTGACCGGGGGACATCCGGGCTGATGGTCTTTTCCCTCCATCCCAAGTCCCATAAGGAAATGACCAGGATCTTTCAGGAGCATGAAGTGGAAAAAGACTACCTGGCATTACTGCAGGGACGGCCGGAGCCTTTAAACGGCGAAATTCGTAGCTTTTTGGCCCGCTCCCGACAGGCAAATCGGGTAAAATCGGTTGCCTGCGGTGGTAAAGAGGCGTTGACCTGCTATCGTGTTGTTGACGATTTCGGAAACATTGTGCTGGCCTCGGTCAGGATCATGACCGGACGTTCTCACCAGATCCGGGTCCATATGTCTGAAATGGGCTGCCCACTGTTGGGCGATACCCTTTATGGTGGTCCCGAGCGGGTCCTTGACCGCCTTCTGGAGCGCCCTTTGCTGCATGCTGCGAGGCTTGCCTTTAAGCACCCGGTGACCAAGGAGTCCCTCGAATTCAACTGCCCGCCGCCGACGGATATGCACAATATCATTGCGCGACTGAAAGAGACTGATAATGACCTATCCACAGATTGATCCGATTATTTTCCAGGTCGGCCCTTTGGCGGTTCGTTGGTATGGCATGATGTATCTGCTCGGTTTTCTCGGCGGTTTTCTGGTCATGTGTCATGTGGCTCGGCTGCGTAATTATCCGCTGGATCGCGAACGGATTTCCGATCTGCTCTTCTATGCGGTGCTCGGGGTGGTCTTAGGGGGGCGACTCGGGTATGTGCTGTTTTATAATCCCGCTTATTACCTGCATCACCCTCTGGAAATTTTGTCGGTCTGGGAAGGGGGGATGAGTTTTCACGGAGGGGTGTTGGGGGTGTTGACTGCGATTTTACTGTTTTGTCGTCACAAGCAAGTACCATTTCTGGTAGTCTCAGATCTGGCGGTTGCTGCGGTTCCGGTCGGCCTCGGTCTTGGCCGGGTCGGAAATTTTATCAACGGCGAGTTGTGGGGAAGGGTCACCGATGTCCCCTGGGGTATGATTTTCCCGGGGGCGGGCAGCCGCCCGCGACACCCGAGTCAGCTGTATGAAGCCGGCCTTGAGGGAGTGGTCTTGTTTGTGCTGATCTATTGTCTGCATCGCCTCAAGGTTCGTCGTGGTGTTCCTTCTTTCAGTTTCCTCCTTTTTTATGGCCTGTTTCGGTTTACGGTGGAATTTTTCCGCCAGCCGGACCGGCAGCTCGGTTTTCTTTGGGGAGGCGCCACCATGGGGCAATTGCTGTCGTTGCCCATGATCATTATCGGCGCGGGAGCATTGCTGCTGATCTATCGTAGGCCTGCTGATGAAAAATCTTAAAGCGGTTATTTTTGATTGCGACGGCGTCATGTTTGAGAGCCGTTTGGCAAACCTGGCTTTTTACAACAAAATCCTGGCCCGGTTCTCGTATCCGCCGGTCACTCCGGATGATCAGGTGCGCGCTCATTTCTGTCATACGGCGAGTTCCCCGGTGGTGCTCAAGGGATTGTTGAATCCGGAGCATCTGGAGGGAGCGCTTGCTTATGCTGCGCAGTTGGACTACCGGGAGTTTATCCCTCGGATGACGCCGGAGTCCGGGTTGAGGACGTTGCTTGCCGGTCTAAAAGAAGTTTATCCGCTGGCCGTTGCAACCAACCGGGGCGGGAGTATCGAGACTATCCTGAGCCATTTTCAGCTGTTGGAATACTTCTCCACAATTGTCACCAGTGCCGATGTCGCACGGCCCAAGCCGGCTCCGGATATGCTGTTGCTGGCGGCTGAAAAATTGTCTGTGGCGCCTGAGGACTGTCTGTTTATCGGGGATTCGGAATTGGATATGGCTGCTGCGCACGCAGCAAATATGAACTTTGCGGGATACGGCCCCTTGGCCGGTAGCGAAGTCCGGGTTGGCAGTCACCAGGAACTGCTTGAATTGCTGCTGACTAAGTCAGGTGTTTGATCATCTTCAGGACATTCCCTTTTTTTTCCTGAATGTAATCAACTTCGTCCATCAGGTTGAGAATGATCTGAATGCCGCGGCCGCCTTCCGCCCATTCTTCAACCCCGGCTTCGATCAGACTGTTGATATCAAAACCCTGCCCCTGATCATAGACCTTGATTTCAAGGTCCTGATCAGAGGCGGATATAATAATTTTGACATCTTTCTCCGGGTCGCAGTCATTGCCGTGGCAAATGGCATTAGCCAGGGCTTCCGTCAGAACCAGATTGAGATGATAAGCCAATTCACGGCGGTTGCCCTGATATCCCCGCAGGGAATGGGCAACGCTTTCGCCGATTCGGCCGATCATCCCGAGATACTTGGTGTCGTTCGGGATGGTAATATTGACTTCAACCCTTTTTTCCATCAATTTCTTTCTATGGTAACGGCTGGTTACGACGGATCAAAAACTTTCTTGGGCTTCTTCTACAGAGGCAAAAATTTCAAACACCCGGTGCAGGCGGGTCAGCTCGAACATTGACCTGACCTGGGGTTGCAGGCAGCAAAGCTTCAGGCTTCCTTCCCGGGCACTGGCATTCTTAAACCCTGAGACAAGTGCGCCCAGGCCGGAAGAGTCAATAAATCTGACCGCTCCCAGGTCGATGATCAGATTGCATTTTCCTTCATCGAAAAGCTGCAGCATCTGTTCCTTGAGGTCCCCGCTATTGTGGGCATCCATCCGTTCTTCCTCGACATTGATGCGGACGAGGTTACCCTGTTCGGTGATATTCAATTGCATGTTGGCTCCCTTCATTGTTGCACTTGACTAAATAGAGGCGATTCAAAGCTAGGGGATTATACCTTATTTTTTTGGTGACCGGGTTGTGAAAATACCGCCTAGCATGGATTTGTTCGAACCGTTCGGTCAGAATGAACCTATTGTCCCGAAGCGGCGCTCTTGTGGGTCCTTTTTACGAATTTTGCTGCTCATTATCCGCAGCCGGGTTTAAACCTGCAAGGTCGGATGTTCGGCCGGTGCCAAGTCTCAACTCAGAACCTTCATGACCAGCATGGTGATGTCGTCGTTAAAATGGCGCATGCCGGTAAACATACGGACCTGGTTCATGATCCGGTCAATAATTTCCTGGGGCTCTTGCCCCTCGGATTCGCGCAGGAGTTTTTCGAGCCGCTCCATGCCGAAAAATTCATGGTTGCTGTTCTCTGCTTCGACGATTCCGTCGGTATACAGCAAGAGCAGGTCGCCCGGCTCCAACTGAGTCACCTTCTGCTCAAAGGAGACATCTTTTTTGATGCCGAAAATCAGCCCTTCGGCATCGAGCTTGGTCATCTTCTGTTGATACTGCTTCCAAAGAAGGGGTGAGTTGTGACCGGCATTGCTGAAGGTCAAGGTTTGTCTGTCCGCATGATACTGAAGATAGAACATGGTGACAAACAATTCCGAACGATCAAGGTCTTTCAGGAAATAATCGTTCAAGGCCTGTAGCATTGCCGCCGGTTGTTTGATCCCGTCCAGGCGGGCGTGAATAAATGTCCGCGTTTCCGCCATGATCAGTGCCGAGCCTATATTGTGACCGGAAACATCGGCAATAACCAGGTCGTAAATACAGCGCCCTCGCTTGATAAAGTCGTAGTAGTCCCCGCCGACCTGATGGGCCGGTACGCAGAGCCCGGCGACCTGGAAGTTTTCCGACTTTGGCAGGGTCGCAGGCAACAGGCCGATTTGAATCTCTTTGGCGATCTGCATCTCCCGTTCCTGTTCGCGCACGTGCAGGACCTCCTGCAGCTGTTGGTCATTGCGCCAGGCAATGGCGACCTGTCGGGCCATGTTTTCGAACAAGGCAACAAATTCTTTGGTGAAAATTCCTTTTACGGTTCGGGAAAACGCGGACAGGACCCCGATCGGCTGACCGTCGAGAATCACCGGGGTGTGGGCAAAGCAGGTAATATTCTCCCGTTTGATAATTCTGGCCGAAGTCGGTTTGTCCAGGTATTCAGTGTCGTTGATGACAATGGTCTGATTGGAAAGAAAGGCCTGTCCGATATAGGTTTCCATGTTCAGATTGCGTTCGGACTCGCCAAAATGATCTGAGGATTGGCCGACCAGGCTTTTAACCAGCAGGGTTTCTGTTTCCGGCTCGAGAAGGCGAATGACACAAAGATCAAAACGGAACTGCTGGGCGAGAAGCGCCAGGATATTGTCGAGAGTTTTCTGAAGATCTTCGCCGCGGGAAACGATCTGGGCGGCATCGTAAAGAACGCTGAGCTGTTCCCGGCTGGCGGCATGGCTGATGGTGACGGTACCGAAGATATCGAACACATCCTCCATTTCACTGCCGCGCGCGGAGAGGTAATTTTCCAGGATAATTCTGGCGGGTGCGGCACCAACGTGACCGGCGAGAGTGCGTTCGGTAAAGCTTTTCAGGTGGGGAATCTCAAGATCGGAAAGACTCCCGCGCGCATCGATTTCTTGCTGGTTGATGAATTCACTGATCGCGGCCTGGGCCGGTTTTTCACCAATGAATTTGGACATCAGCTCGACGAATTCGACCACCGTGGGGGCTTTGCTGATTCTTTTCAGTCGGCCGGGCAGAGCCTGAATTTCGGTGGTGGTGTCCACAAATTTATGGGCCTGCATGGTTTCTGATTCTTTTTGCCTGACAAAAAAGGAGATGGTCAAAAAAGCGCCAAGATTGACCAGCATGCTCCAGAACAGGCAATGCGTATAAATATCGAAACCGCGCAACCCGAAGAGTTCGAGGGGTTTGAGCAGGCCGATGCCGAACAGCCCGTTCTGCAGAATATCGGAATCCAGCCAGCCGGAGCGGACGAAAGAGGGGACCAGCAAGGTATAAAACCAGATCAGGGCGCCACAGGATATCCCGGCGATGGCCGCTTTGCAGTTGGCTCTCTTCCAATAGAGACCGCCAATCACTGCGGGGGCGAACTGGGTCGCCGCCATAAAGGAGATCAGACCGATGTTGACCAGGGCATAAGAATCGCCAATGACCCTGAAATAAAAGTAGCCAAGGAAAATGACCCCGAGAATGTTGACCCGCTTCAAGTTGATCAGCAGGCCGGACATGTCCTGGACATGCATGTTCAATTTCAAAATGATCGGCATGACCAGGTGGTTGAGGATCATTGTCGCAATCGCGACAGCAGATACCATCACCATTCCTGCTGAAGCAGAGAGGCCACCGACAAAGACCAGCAGGGCAAGCCAGGTATGTCCAGAGGACAAGGGGAGGGTGAGGACAAAATAATCGGCCTGAGAGGTATCGCCGCCGTTCATGATCAAGCCGCCCAGGGCAATGGGCAGGACAAACAGATTGATTAGGAACATGTAGGCGGGGAAGCGCCACATGGCCTGTTTGATGTGCTGTGGATCGGAGTTTTCCGTGACCATGATGTGAAACTGACGGGGCAGGAACATGACCGCCATCATGGACAGGACGATCAAACTGAACCACTTGGTGTAGGGGGTTTGCTCGGTACCAAGATTGAACAGATTTGCACGGTCGGGAAATGTTTCAAAGAATTTTTGAAAAATATCCCCGAACCCATCGAATAAGCCGTAAGTCACGAAAATACCGACGGCCAGAAAAGCTACCAGCTTGATCAGAGACTCAAAGGCAACTGCCACAACCAGTCCTTCATGCCGCTCCGAGGTATCGAGGTGACGAGCCCCGAACAGGATTCCGAAAAGAGCCAGCAGCAGGGTCACAAAAAAGGCGGTATCGGTTCCCGGGGGAAGGTTGCCGGCATAATCCTGAATGGCTGGATAGGCAGCGCCGATGGGCAGTGACAGCAGCCCGAGGGTATGGGCGATCGCCTTGAGCTGCAGGGCAATGTAGGGAGTGATGCCGAAAACCGTAAAGATGGTGACAATGGCTCCCAGAAGGGCCGAGCGGTCGTAGCGGCTGGAGATAAAGTCGGCTATGCTGGTGATATTCTGCTGTTTACTGACATAAACCATTTTCCGAAGCAGAAACCACCAGGTAAAGGCGATCAGTGTCGGTCCCAGGTAAATGGGGAGGAATTCCAGACCACTGGTTGCCGCGCGGCCGACGCTGCCGTAAAAGGTCCAGCTGGTGCAATAGACGGCAATGGAAAGGGTGTAAATATGGGATTTCTGCAGTAGGCTGCGGCCCTGCCTCTTACGGTGGTCTGCGTAATATGCAACCAGAAACAGCAGGACAAAATAACTGAGGGAGACCAGAAAAACAGTTTTTGGGGAAACCATGGCTGACAAAAGGTTGGAGTCCTCCGGAGTCATAACTCTTTCCTGTCCTCCGGGGTGGAGTGGTTACGAGGTTTTTTTTCCATTTGATGGACAAAGATCCAGATCACCAGAATCGACAGTGGCCAACCGATAAAAAAGTACAGCACCAGCCCGGGGATTCCAAAGACAGGGGTCGCTGTATTGAAAATATGGATGAAGGGGAAGTTGATCATGATAAGGCCTAGGATCAGGCATAGAATCCAGGCTTCTTTGATTGGATTTTCTTGTGGTTCACGCATCCGTCACCCCTATGGAATGCCTTGGAAATGATCGCCGAGAACTTAACGACAGGGTAAACTCGGACGGGTAGAAATTCAATGATAATCAGTCCTGTTGGGAATCTCGCGCAATCAACGCGGGTGTTATAACGGAAAGGTGGTTTTTTCCGCAAGGATAAAAGTTCCTGCCGGCCCGGTTTCGCCCGATAGATGAACAGGCAGGTCCGCAACCGCAAGGGTCCTTGTCTTGGCTCCGGCGTTTATTAAGAAGGGGCGGCGAAGATCCTGAATTTTCAGTTTTACTTACGGCAAGTCGCGAAGTTCTTCTTGTCTTAAGGGTTTGACGCTTGGGAAATGAGTGTGCTACTTATCGCTATTAACAGGATGTTGAAAAAGGGGCTCCTGCAAATGTCCGGCAACTTGCTCAGGCCACATTTGTTTTGCATTTTTTTCAGCACCTTCCTGGTGGCAGCTCTTCGGTGAACATTGCTTTTACGGCGTTTTAAAGCGCCTGAGAATAGATAAATTGATGCGTCAGTTATGGATAATTTTTGCGCTTCCGGGACTGTTTGCAGTCAGCGGCTGTTCTACGGGGAACTGGGGCTGGCAGCAGCACCCACAGGAGCAGGTTGCCCAGCCTTATGCCTCCGAGATTGCCGATCCTGCGGCAAAGGCCCTCTACGCTTTTGTTGAATTTCGCCTGAAAGCTGCTGAAAATAGCTGGGGCGAGGCGCTTCCTGCTTTGGAACGCGCGGTATTTTTCGATCCGCAGTCCGATTACCTGAAAGTTCTGCTGGCGAAAACCTATCTTCATACCCAAAAGCAAGCTCAAGCCGTCACTGTACTAACGGGGCTGATCGAGCGCTCCCCGGAAAACGTCGAGGCGCTTGAACTGTTGGGAGATATTTACAGCCTGGAGAAAAATTATCCGGCCGCGGCTGAAAAATACCGGAAGGTTTTGGAACTGGCTGCGGATAACCAGAATGTCCGTTTGAGACTGGCCATGGTGCTGTCGCGGCTGGATCGTCCCGAAGAGGCAATCGCAACCCTCGAAACCCTGCTCGAACAACAACCCGATGCCAATATTGCACGAATGGCACTGGCCCGCTTTTATCTGAACCAGGGGAAAGTTGAGCAAGCGCGGGAGACCTATCGGCAGGTTCTTGAATTAGACCCCGGTCAGCAGCAGGCCATCGTCGAGTACGGCAAACTGCTCGAGAAAGATGATCCCGCCGGAGCTCTCCAGCTGTATTTAGACGCAATCGCCACTCATCCCCGAGCCGCTGCTGTGCGCCAACAACTTTCTCAATATTATCTGGAGCATGGCCAGATTGAAAAGGCCTTGGCTCAATTGCAGGAGTTGCGCTGGCAGTTTCCGGACAACCTGCAGCTCATCGGGCAGATCGGTCTGCTGCAATTGGATCTGCAGAATTGGCAATCAGCAGAAAAAGAATTTCGCAATCTGCTGCAGAGCACCGCGGATCAGGATCGTTATCGTTACTACCTGGCGCTGGCCTTGATCGGGCAGAAGCGTATTGATGAGGCTATCAAGGAGCTGCTTCAGGTTCCCCGCCGGTCTGCTGTTTATGTTCAGGCCCGGCTTCAGTTGGCCTATCTATATAATGATTCCGAGCAGCAGCAACAGGCGGTAGCGACATTGGAAGATTTGCTCGCAGGAGGAGCGGATGATCCAGAGGCCTATTATTACCTGGTTGCTTTTCTCGGTGAGGGGGAGAATTTCTCCAAGGCTATCGACTACGCACAGCAGGCGATAAAGAAACACCCCCATGATACCCGACTGCTCTATCAGCTGGGAGTCCTTTACGAAAAGCTCGGCCGTCGACCGGATGCCGTAAAAACCATGGAACTGATTCTTGCCCTTGATGCGGAGCATCCCGACGCCCTGAATTTTCTGGCTTATAACCAGGCCGAAACGGGGACCGAACTGCCTCTGGCCCTTGAACGAGCCCAAAAGGCGTTTGCCAAAAAGCCCAGCGGCTATATCGTCGACACCCTTGGCTGGGTTTACTATAAAATGGGACGTTATGCGGAGAGCCGCAAACAGCTGGAGGAAGCCACCCGTCAGCATCCGGATGATCCGGTGATCAACGAACACCTCGGCGACCTGTATCGCGCCATGAAGTTATGGGAGCGGGCCGCTACGGTTTACCGCCGGGTTCTTGAACTCGACCCCGCAGCAGCCGGTGTGGCAGATAAACTCCAGGCGGTTGAGCGGGAGGCTGGGCAATGAGACTGGCCTGGCTGTTGGTGCTGCTGGTTTTGTCTGCCTGTACCAAGCCTCTGCCACCGGTTTGGACTGAACAGCCTCAAACCGATCAGCTCCTGGCCCGGCTGGCTGAACAATCCAACCGTTATCAGGCGCTTGACGCGACGGCGCGGGTCGCCTTGACCGTGCAGGGAAAGTACCTGTCCACCCAGCAGTTTTTGACCGTTGAGCGGCCGGCCGCATTAAGGGCGGATGTGTTGACCGGTTTCGGCCAGCTGATTCTCCAACTGGCGACCGATGGCGACACCATGGCGGTATTGTTGAACAATACCGTCCCCGGCCGTTACCTGTATGGTCCTGCAACTTACGAGAACCTGTCCCGGTTTGTCAAAATACCGTTACGGTTGAGTGATCTGGTGTCCTTTCTGCTCTACTCCCCACCGGTGAACTCGTTCAGCTCCGCTGTCGTCAAAGCAGAAGAGAATCAGTTGCTGCTGGTTTTGAGCAATGGTACACGGAAGCAGGAAGTGGTCTTTGATTCCCAGCTGCGGGTGACGGAGGTTCGCTATTTCAAAGGCGAGACGCCGGAACTGAGCGTCGCCTACCTGAAGTTCTCGGGCGCCGATGATTTTCCGATGGAGATAAAAATTATTGTGCCGGGGCAGGAGACGACGGTTTCGGTGGCCCTGAAGGAGGTCGCCTTGAACCCGGTTATCGAGCCGAGGCGTTTTCAGCTGGAAAAACCGGCCAATATCCCGGCAGAGGAATTACGGTGATGAACAAATATCGTTTTCTGAGCATACTCTGCGGCAATATCCACCGACTGGTCGTCATCTTCCTGGTCACAGGGTTTTGCCTATTGCTCAGTGGCTGTCAGAATGATCAGGGTGTTGAGCATCCAGGGCTTGATCAGAACGCGACCCCGGTCTATGGCGATACCTTTATCGAAGCTTCCATCGGCGATGCCAATACGCTGTTGCCTGTGCTGGCTTCTGACTCAGCTTCCAGCGAGATCAACGGCCTCATCTATAACGGTCTGGTCCGTTATGATAAAAACCTGCAGTTGGAAGGGGAACTGGCTGAAAGCTGGGAAATTTCGCCGGACAACCTGACCATTACTTTCCATCTGCGTAAAAACGTACTTTGGCACGATGGCGCACCTTTCACTTCGGCAGATGTTAAATTCAACTATGAGTTGTATGTGGATCCGCACACCCCGACCGCCTATGCTGAATCTTTCCGCCAGGTCGAAAGTGTCGAAACCCCCGATCCCTATACTTTTATCGTACATTATTCGAAACCCTATGCTCCGGCACTGTTGAGCTGGGGCATGTCGATTCATCCGCAACATCTGCTGGACGGCGTGGATGTAACCAAAAGCCCGCTGGCCCGGCGACCGATCGGTACCGGACCTTATAAGTTCAGTGAATGGCAGAGTGGGGAAAAGATCGTGCTGGACGCCAACCCCGACTATTTCGAGGGGCGTCCCTATATCAAGCGGGTGCTCTTCAGGGTGATTCCTGATCTGTCCACCCAGTTTCTGGAACTGCAGACCGGCGGACTCGATTTTATGGGCTTAACCCCGCTGCAATATGATCGCCAAACCGACACGCCCGCCTTCCGGCGTCTGTTCAACAAGTATCGTTACCTCAATTTCGGCTATGCCTACCTGGGCTATAATCTCCGTCGGCCCATGTTTCAGGACAAACGGGTCCGCCAGGCTCTGTCCTACGCCATCAACAAGCAGGAGATCATCGACGGGGTGCTGCTCGGTTACGGCGCCATTGCCACCGGGCCCTATAAACCTGATACCTGGGTTTATAATCCACATGTCCACCGTTATCCCTATGACCCAAAGAAAGCCCGTGCCCTACTGGCGGAGGCCGGCTGGACTGACAGTGATGGTGACGGAATCCTTGACCGCAACGGGCAGAAGTTCGCCTTCACCATTGTGACCAACCAGGGTAACGACCTGCGGGCGAAAACCGGTGAGATCATTCAGCGGCGCTTTAAGGAGATTGGCATCGATGTCAAATTGCGCGTTATCGAGTGGGCCACCTTTTTGAAAGAATTCATCAATCCCGGGAATTTCGACGCGACGATCCTTGCCTGGACCGGTGGTCCAGAGCCGGATCAGTATAATGTCTGGCACTCCAGCAAGACCGCACCTGGCCAACTGAATTTTATCGGGTTTAAAAATGCCGAAGTCGATGAGTTGCTGGAAAAAGGGCGCCGGGTGTTCGATCGGGCCGAGCGAAAGGCTTATTATGATCGGTTTCAGGAAATATTGGCGGAGGAACAGCCCTATACTTTTCTGTATATCCCGGAAGCCCTACCGGCAGTCTCCAAGCGCTTTCGCGGAGTCAAACCGGCTCCGGCAGGAATTCGCTATAATTTTATCAAGTGGTATGTTCCCAAATCGGAACAGAAATATACCAGGTAGCAGACTATGCTGAGTTTTATTGCCAAGCGCCTGTTGTTGCTGTTACCCCTGCTGGTGGGGATTACGCTGATCTCGTTTGCGGTGATTCACCTTGCGCCGGGGGAACCCACCGATATTCAGACCCAGCTGAATCCGCAAGCCAGTTCTGAGCTTCAGGAACGGCTGCGAGTGCAGTACGGTCTGGACCAGCCTTTGTATGTCCAGTACGGACGCTGGCTCGGTCGTCTGGTTCAACTCGATTTCGGCGACTCCTTCGCCAGTGATCGGCGTCCGGTGCTGGACAAAATTATCGAGCGGTTGCCGGTGACGATTATGCTTAATCTGCTCTCGATTTTTTTGATTCTGGCGGTCTCCATCCCCCTTGGGGTAGTTTCCGCCATTCGCAGAAATTCAGGGTTTGACCGGGCCACGACCATTTTCGTGTTTACCGGTTTCGCCATGCCCTCGTTCTGGCTGGCCCTGCTGCTGATGGACTGGCTGGGCGTCCGTCTCGGTTGGTTGCCGGTGTCGGGGCTGAAATCCCTTGGTTATGAATACCTGAGCTGGGGCAATCAAATTGTTGATCGCCTCAGTCACCTGGTCCTGCCGGTCTTTATTTCCGCCATCGGCGGACTGGCGGGGTTCTCCCGCTACATGCGTTCGAATATGCTGGAAGTTATTCGCCAGGACTATATCCTGACCGCTCGCGCCAAAGGCCTGTCGGAACGGACGGTTATTTATAAGCATGCCCTGCGCAACGCCTTGTTGCCGGTTATCACTATTCTCGGGTTGGCGGTTCCCGGACTGATCGGCGGGAGCGTTATTTTCGAGACCATATTTGCCATCCCCGGCATGGGGAAGCTGTTTTATGATGGGGTTATGATGCGTGATTATCCTTTGATCATGGGGATTCTGGTCATGGGCGCGATTCTGACTTTGCTTGGGAATCTACTTGCGGATGTCTGCTATGCTTTGGCCGACCCACGGATTCGGCATGGTCATCAGCAACGTGGGCCGTCCTGACCACAGCCGGTGCAAAAAAAGGGGAAGAACATGGAATTGAATGCGAATCGTCTCGGTGAAATGTTACTGGAAGCAGGCCTGATCGATCAGTTCCAACTGGAATCTGCTTTGTCCATGCAGCGTAACCTGGGCGGGCGGATTGGCAGTGCATTGGTGAAACTCGGCTATCTCCCGGAGGAAACGATCCTGGAGTTTCTGGAGACCCAGGCCAAATACGCGCGCATCTCTTTGCGCGATTTGCAATTGTCCGCGGAGTTAATGGAAATTCTTCCTCTGGAACGGATGTTGGAACGCGTGGTGGTTCCGGTGGAATTGCGTAAGATCGGCAATGAAAAGGCGTTGCGGGTGGCCATGACCGACCCGACCAATCTGCCCTTGATTGAAGAGCTCCAGTTCAGTACCGGCTGTCGTATCCTGCCGGTTGTGGCCGGCGAAGAAGAAATCATTGCGGCCATCAACAGCAACTTGCCTGCAGCCGACGATGACCTGGCCGGGCCTGCCGCTGAGGAGGATGATTTCGTGACCCATAATATGATCGATCTCGGCGATTTTTCAACCGATGATCCCAGGCTGGATCGGCTGCTCGATATTTTGCAGAAAAAGGGGATTCTGAGTGCAATCGATGTTGAAAGGGTGAAGTTCAATTGAGTCAAGCTGTCGGGAAAAGTTCGTTTGTCAGGGATGTGGTCTGGCAGCGTTTGCGGCATAACCGGATGGCATTGTGCGGCGGAGGGATTGTCCTGCTGATGTTTGTGATGGCCGGGGCGGCTTCTTTGACCAGCAGTGATCCGGCGGCCATCAACATCAGCCAGAGTTTGTTGCCACCGAGTTTTGCCCATCCATTGGGTACCGACGACCTGGGTCGGAGTGTCTTTGTGCGCATGCTTTACGGGGCGCGGATTTCGCTGCTGGTCGGTTTTGTAGCGGTCGGTATTTCAACCTTGATCGGGATCTTTTTCGGTGCCCTGGCCGGTTATTATGGTAGCTGGGTCGATACGGTCATCATGCGGTTTGTCGATATCATGCTTTGCTTTCCAACCTTTTTTCTGATTCTGGCGGTCATTGCTTTTCTCGATCCCTCAATCTGGAACATCATGATCGTTATCGGTCTAACCAGCTGGATGGGGGTGGCACGTCTGATTCGGGCGGAGTTTTTAAGCTTGCGGCAACGCGATTTCGTCCTTGCGGCACGGGCCCTGGGCTGCTCTGATATGCGCTTGATTTTCAGGCATATTCTGCCTAATGCCATGTCGCCGGTGCTGGTCTCGGCGACCCTCGGCGTGGCGGGCGCCATTCTCACGGAAAGTGCATTATCCTTTCTTGGCATCGGTGTCCAGCCGCCGACCCCGTCCTGGGGCAACATGCTGATTGTCGGCAAACAGACCCTAGGCAGTGCCTGGTGGCTGTCTGTTTTTCCAGGACTGGCTATCCTGCTAACGGTTCTTGGTTATAATCTGCTCGGGGAGGGGATTCGCGATGCGCTGGATCCGCGGTTAAAAGAATGACGATTGAAGATTTTTTGCACAAGCGCTTCAAGGCGTTGATGACCGCAGATTATGCTGCCGTTTTTGCCAGTTACCATGAACAGGCCCCGTTTCGGCAACAGTTCGCCAGCTGTGAAGATTACCTGGATTTTGCCCGTCGGCAACTCGGCCAGGTCAAAGTGCTGAATTGGCAATTTTTAGGGCAGCGTGAGGCTGCGGTCGGGCAGGTAGAGTGTCTGCTTAGCATGGAACTGGACGTTGGAACGGTGAGACAGCCCTACTATGAATTGGCGTTGCTGATCCAAGACCATTCCGGGTGGCACTATCATTCCGCTCAAAAACTGACGGCTGAAGATTTCAGCGGCTCTCCCGGGCAGATCGATTTCAGGCATTTCGATGACGCCAGCCCAAAGATAAGGTTTTAGGATGCCCGAATTACCCGAAGTCGAAACCACCCTGCGGGGGATTTCTCCGCATGTGACCGGGAAGACCATTCTCGAACTGATCCTCAGAACTTCTCGTTTACGGTTCCCGCTGGATCACAAGCTGCCGCTGTTGCTGACCGGGCAGCGGATTTTGCGGGTTACACGACGGGCCAAATACTTGCTGTTGCATTGCGATCTTGGCACGCTGATCATTCACCTCGGCATGTCCGGGTCGCTGCGCATTGTGCCGGCCGGGACAACGGAACGTAAACACGATCATGTCGATCTTATTTTCAGCGACGGTAACTGTTTGCGATTTAGCGATCCGCGTAAATTCGGGGCATTCCTGTTTACCACCGAGCCACCCGAACAGCATCGCTTGCTGCAGGGCCTGGGGCCTGAGCCGCTGGAGGCTCATTTTGACGGGGACTATCTGTTCAACCAGTCCCGCCAACGCAAACTGGCGGTTAAGCCATTCATCATGGATCAGCATGTTGTCGTCGGCGTCGGGAATATCTATGCCAATGAAGCGTTGTTTCGTAGCGGTATCCATCCGGCCCGCAGTGCCGGGAAAATCAGCCGGCAACGTTTTTTGACCCTGGCTGAAGAGATCAAGCTGGTGTTGCAGAAATCGATAGCGGCGGGCGGCACAACCATCAGCGATTTTCAACAAAGTGATGGAAGACCCGGGTATTTCAAGCAGGAGCTGGCGATCTATGGCCGGGAAGGGGACGCCTGTACCCTTTGCGGCGGTCCCATAAAATGTACCCGTCTGGCCCAGCGCTCAACTTATTTTTGTCCACACTGTCAGAGATGATCATTCCATGCAGAATTTTCGCTTTCAGTTTGCCCGGCAGGTTGGCGTTGCCGATGTCAATTACGGCGGGCATGTTTCCAATGCCGCCGTGCTCAACTTTTTCCAGGATGCGCGGATTGCATACCTGGCCAAGCTTGGACCGTTCTCCGAATTGGATCTGGGGGGCTGCGGAATGATCATGCCGGAAGCGCAGGTTTATTATCATCGGGAGATGTTTCTCGGTGACCTGCTGACGGTTGCGCTTCGCGCCGAGCCGGTCAAGCGCACCCGCATACGGATGTTTTATCGAGTGACTCGACAGGAGCAGCTGACCGCCGAAGGCGAAACCCTGCTGGGCTGTTTTGACTACAACAAGCGTAAACCCTGTCCGATTCCAGCCGATTTTTTAGTGGCACTTGTGAATTTCGAGCAGCTTTAACCTTGAGCGACGGTTGAACTTCTTGCCGTGCTGGCGGGCAGAGGCTGTTCTTGGTCTCGCAACGGCTTTCTGCCTTGACGAATGCGGCTGTCAGGGGTTATCGTGCCTCTCCAAATCAAGCGTAAGGATCAAGAACAATGGAAGAGCTTAACGAATTATTGCAACAGCGGCGCAGCAAGATCAAAAGTTTTGAAGAGGCCGGTGTTAACCCTTTTGCCAATGACTTCAAAATAACAGCAACGGCAGGGCAGGTTTTGGAACTGCACGCCGCAGATGATAAGGACGCCCTTGAAGGCCTTGATAAGAGTTACCGCATCGGCGGACGGATCATGGCCCGGCGCGATTTCGGCAAGGCCGCTTTCTTACAGGTTCAGGACGGCAGTGGGCGGATCCAGGTTTATGTCGCTCGCAACCAGGTCGGCGACGACGTTTTTGAAAATTTCAAAAAATTCGATATCGGCGATATCATCGGCGTTGCCGGAGCCCCTTTCCGGACCAAAACCGATGAGCTTTCTCTGCGGGCAAGTGAAATTTGCCTGCTCACCAAGTCTCTGTTGCCATTGCCGGAAAAATGGCATGGCCTGACCGATGTCGAAACGCGCTACCGGCAGCGTTATCTGGACCTGATCGTCAACCCTGATGTGCGTGAGGTGTTCCGTAAACGCAGCCGGATTGTGAGTCTTATTCGTGATTATATGGTTGCGAATGATTTTCTTGAGGTGGAAACGCCGATGATGCACCCTGTTGCGGGGGGCGCGACGGCGAAACCTTTTGTTACCCATCACAATACTCTCAAGATGGACCTGTTCCTGCGCATTGCTCCTGAGCTTTACCTGAAAAGGCTGGTTGTCGGCGGGTTTGATCGGGTGTTCGAAATCAATCGCAATTTCCGCAATGAAGGGATCTCCATTCAGCACAACCCTGAATTCACCATGATGGAATTTTACCGGGCCTATGCGACCTACCATGACCTCATGGATTATACGGAGCAATTGATCTGTCATGTGGCCAAGCAGGTTTGCGGCGGCCTGGTTATCCCCTATGGCGACCGCGAAGTCGACCTGACTCCACCCTGGGATCGGCTGACCCTGAAAGAGTCGATCGTCAAATACGGACGGGTCGAAATGGAGGTGTTGAACGATTATCAGCAAGCGCTCAACTACGCCAATTCCATCGGCCTCGAACCGGACACACTGATCGGTCACGGTAAACTGTTGACGGAAATTTTTGATGAAGTGGTTGAGCCGCAACTCTGGCAGCCGACTTTCATCACCGAATACCCGACTGAAATATCGCCCCTTAGCCGTAAAAACGACCAGAACCCAGACGTTGTTGATCGGTTCGAGTTGTTCGTTGTCGGGCGCGAATTGGCCAATGCCTTTTCCGAGCTCAACAATCCCATTGATCAGAAAGACCGTTTCCTGAAACAACTGGAAGAAAAAGCCAAAGGCGACGAAGAAGCGCATGAAATGGATGAAGACTACATTCGTGCCCTTGAGTATGGTTTGCCGCCGACGGCGGGTGAGGGGATCGGGATTGATCGCCTGGTCATGCTGCTGACCGATTCGGCCTCGATTCGTGATGTCATCCTGTTCCCTCAGATGCGTCCCGAATCTCTCTGATTATAAAATCAGTAACCTGAAACGGATAACGATGTCCTACGAGTGGTTTATCAGCCTCCGTTACCTGCGTGCCAAGCGGAAGCAAACCTTCATTTCGGTTATCTCCTTCATTTCGATTGCCGGAGTGACTTTGGGTGTCGGCGCTCTGATTCTGGTCCTTGCTGTTATGACAGGGTTTACCGACGGGGTGCGGCAACAGATTCTTGGTAATGTTCCCCATGTGCTGGTGCAGCGCTATGGTGAGGGAATCTCCAACCCGGATCAGGTTGTTGCCGCGGCTCTGCAGATCCCTCATGTTGTTTCCGCCGCGCCGTTTGTCTCTAAGGAAGCGATGCTGCTGTCCAAAGGAAATGTCGCGGCGGTCAATGTCAAGGGCGTCGGGGTTGAGCATAAAATATTTAAGCAAAAGCTGCTGACGGCGGCCGGACAATCCGCTGTTGCGGCTTTTTCCGCGGTCAATCCGTCTCAGCCGGGTATTATTATCGGTCTTGACACTGCCTCAAATCTGGGGGTCAGTGTCGGAGATACCATCAATGTTATCCCCCCGCTATTTACGATCACTCCTTTTGGAATGATCCCCAAAATGAAGCCGTTCAAGGTGGTTGCTGTTTTTGAAAAACAGAGCAGCCTGGTGGACAGCTTTTATGCGTATATTCCGCTGTCGATCGCCCAGAATTTCTTCGATTCCGAAGGTCTGGTCAGTGGCGTTGAGATTGAAGTGGATCTTTTCGCAAGGGCTCCGGAAGTGGCCCGGGTTCTAAGTAAGGAATTCGGTTTTCCATACATCATCAGACCCTGGCAGACCATGTACGGCTCCTTTCTTTCCGCTTTGAAGCTTGAAAAACTGGGTCTGTTTATCGTTCTGGGGATCATTGTTCTGGTCGCTGCTTTCAACATTGCCACCACTCTGATTATGGTGGTTATGGAGAAGAGCCGGGATATTGCAATCCTACGGGCTATGGGTGCCAATGCCCGCAGTATTATGAAGATTTTCCTGCTCGAAGGTCTGATCATCGGCACCCTCGGCACCGGTCTGGGAACCATCCTTGGTGTCTTCCTTGCCGATAACGCGGATAGCATTATCAAATATCTTGAGCGTACGTTTGGCATCCGGATATTTGATCAAGCGGTCTACGGTATGGATCATTTTCCGGCGCAAATTATTTACAGTGATGTGGTCGCGGTGATGAGCATGGCCATGATTATCTGCTTGCTGGCGACGGTTTACCCCGCCTGGCGTGCCTCCAGGATGGATCCGGCGGAGGCGTTGCGCTATGAATAATGTGCCGGTGCTGATTGAGACCCGTGGCCTGGAGAAGGAGTTCAAGACTCCGGTTCGTGATATCAAAGTATTGCGGGGAATAAATCTGTCGATTCGCCAGGGCGAACGGGTGGCCATCGTTGGCACGTCCGGGGCTGGTAAGACGACCCTGATGCATATTTTGGGAGGGCTTGATCACCCAAGCAGAGGGGATGTGCTGTTCGAAAATAGCGACATCTATGCTCTGCGCGGCGCAGCTCTGGATGAGTTTCGCAATAAGACGGTCGGTTTCGTTTTTCAGTTTCATCAGCTGTTGCCGGAATTCAGTGCCCTGGAAAATGTCATGATGCCGCTGCTGATTGGGGGCATCAGACGCTCTTCTGCCTTGAAACAGGCAACAGCGGTGCTGAGTGAGGTCGGTTTGGAAGAGCGCCTGACCCATAAGCCCGGAGCTCTCTCTGGTGGAGAACAGCAGCGTGTGGCCATCGCCAGAGCATTGGTACGGCAACCTCGGTTGCTGCTCGCGGATGAGCCGACCGGCAATCTGGACAGCCTGACCTCTGATGAAATCCTGGCGTTGCTGAATCAGATCCATCGCTCACGCGGGCTCACCATGGTCATCGTCACTCATAATCAAGCTCTGGCGACTAGTCTTGACCGGGTGTTACAGATTGAGGATGGGATCCTGGCCGGGGATATTTTGAATTGAAGTTAATAGGCTGATTTCCTATAATGCACAGTTCCGTTTATTGTTCCGTCGGTATTTCAACGCCAGTCATGGCAAACAGTGGGTTTGGGGGCGGACCAGGACTGTTCGAGCTGAAGCGGCGATTGTCTGTCGCAAGGAAATCGTCTCTCCTATTGAAGCAAACTGGCGGGCGATGAGAAAGCATTTTAACTTGATTGAATTTGCCAGCGTATTGAGGGCTGCCGATGCTTAAACGCTTTATATTGACATTTTTTTTCCTGATGATTGCAGTTGCGGCGATGGCCCAGTCTTTCAAAGTGTCCGAAATCCGGGTGGAAGGGAATGACCGTATTGCCACTGCAACTATTTTGGGGGCGTTGTCAATAGAAGCGGGGGACGAGGTCAGCCTGGAGCAGGTTGATGAAGCGGTTCATAAAATTTTTGCGCTGGGCAGTTTTGCCGATATCTCTGCGGATTTGACCGAAGTGCAGGGTGCAAAGATTATCACTTTTGTGGTCAAGGAGCTGCCTTTGGTGCGGCGTTTTGAGCTCTCCGGCAACGACGAATTATCCAAAGATACCCTCCGCCCGCTGGTCAAGTTGAAAACCCCTTCAATATACAATCGGGACAAAGTCGATGAAAGCGTTGCCGAACTGAAAAAAAAGTATATTGAAGAGGGGTACCATGCGGTCAAAATTGAGCCTCACCTGCAAACCGATATCAACAATGAAGCTACTTTGATTTTCGATATCAAAGAGGGCAAAAAAGTTCTGATTAAAAATATCACCTTTATCGGTAATACGGTTTTTGACAAAGACCAGCTCTTGGAGCATATCGAAACCCGGGAAAAGTGGTGGTTGTCCTGGTTAACCGGCCGTGGGGCCTATCAGGAAGACACCATGGATATGGATATTGAGCGAATCAAAGCCGCTTACCACGATGTCGGTTACCAGGACGTGAAGGTCAAACCGGCCCAAGTGAAGCTGGTTGATGACGACCATCTTGATATCCTCATCGAAATTGATGAGGGGCCGCTGTATCACGTTGGAAAAGTTCAGGTGAGTGGAGATATGATGCGCAGCCGCGACGAACTGCTAGACCTCGTCAAGCTGAAGCCGGGGGATGTTTTCAGCCGGGAGAAACTGCGGCAAAGCATTCTGGCCCTCACCGACCTGTATGCTGATAACGGCTACGCTTATGCCAATGTTGCGCCGTTGACCAACAAGGACACCGAGAAAAGAATAATCGATCTGAACCTGGAGATTGATCAGGGAACTCAGGTTTACGTTGAAAAAATAAGAATTCATGGGAATGACAAAACCCGGGACAAGGTTATTCGGCGGGAAATTCCCATTGTTGAGGGGGATTTGTATAACGCCAAACAAATCAAGGCGGCCAATCGTAATATCAGGAACCTCGGTTTTTTCGAGGAGGTTAATATAACTGACAAGCCGGGTTCGGAAGCGGATAAAACCATTCTTGACGTTGACGTGACCGAACAGGCGACCGGAACGTTTTCTATCGGGTTGGGTTTCTCGTCTGTTGACAAGCTCATCATGCAAGGTTCGATAACCCAGGACAACTTCTTAGGGTATGGGGTGAAACTCAGCCTGAGCGGGTCACGGAGTAGTTCTTCGTTCACTTATTCTCTTGGGGTGACCGATCCGCATTTTCTGGATACCGATTGGACTCTGGGGTTCGAAGTCTATAAGTCGGAGCGGGAGTATGATAGTTATGATGATAACCGGACTGGTGCGGCTATTAAAGCGGGACATCCGGTTTCTGAGAACTCCAAACTCTATCTGACTTACCGCTACGAAATACAGGAAATCCTCAATGTCGATGATGATGTCACCAGCCCGATTATTCTTGATGCTGAGGGCAAAGAGACTTTATCTTCTATTACTGCTGAGTGGATTCGCAACACCACTGATTACTATCAGGATCCGAGCCGTGGGGGGATCACCAAGCTCAGTGTGGAATTTGCAGGAATCGGTGGAACCCAGAACTTCATCAAACCGATTGCCGAACATCGTCACTTCTTTCCCATGTTCTGGAATACTGTTTTCTCCGTACACGGTGCCATCGGCTATATCGCATCGACTAATGGCGATGATGTGCCGTTAGGGGAGAAATTCTTTCTTGGGGGGATTCGCACAATTCGAGGATTTAAGACGCGAGAAGTCGGTCCTGAGGATAGCGGGGAGTACATCGGCGGTGAGAAAATGGCCTATGCCAACTTTGAATACCTGTTCCCCATTGATAAAGACCTCGGTTTGAAAGGGGTATTGTTTTACGACGTCGGCAATGCCTGGAGAGATAATGAAAGTTATTTTTCCGATTTGCGTTCCAGTGTCGGTGCCGGAATCCGCTGGCTCAGCCCGCTGGGTCCATTGCGGTTTGAATGGGGCTACAATCTTGATCAGCGTGATGGTGAGAAGCCTTCGGTTTTTGAATTCTCAATCGGAAAAGCTTTTTAAAAAGCGTAACTTCATAGGAGAGAAAAATGAAGAAATGTATTCTTGTTTTACTTGCTGTTTTGTGCCTGACTGGAACCGCGTTTGCTGATGCTAAAATTGGCTATGTCGATTTGCAGAAAGCTCTGAATCAATCCAAAGCAGGAGTGTCGGCAAAAAGTGAAATCAGTGGATTGGTCAAGAAATACGAAGATCAGTTCAAGCAGATGCAGGAGGATTTGAAAACGCAAAAGACCAACCTGGAAAAACAAGCTGGAATCCTCTCTGAAAGTGCACGTGCGGACAAGGAACGGGAATATCAGCAGAGCGTCAAAGAACTGCAGCGGTTTCAAAAAGACGTCAAAGATGAATTGCAGGCAAAGGATGCCGACCATACCAAACGGATCATTAATGAACTCTTCGAGATTTTGAAAAAAATGGGCAAGGATGGCGGTTACACAGTTATTTTGGAGAAAAACGAGGGCGCAGTCATCTATGCCGATGAGAGCATTGATTTGACGGATCAACTCATCAAGCGCTATGACGCGGCTCAAAAATAAGCGAGATTTAAAATGGCTACGCTAAAGCAGTTAGCGGATTTGGTTGGTGGCCAGGTTCAGGGTGATCCAGATCTGGAAATCACGCGTGTCACCTCCATTGATGTTGCGGCACAAGGGGATATTACTTTTGTTGCCAATCGCAAGTATTTTGCCAAGTTGAAAGACTGCCAGGCTTCTGCTGTCATTTTGCCGCCGGGAGTAGATGCTCCGGGGCGGGATCTGTTGATCTGTCCGAATCCGTATCTGGCGTTTGCCAAAATTCTGACATTTCTGCAGGCACCCCAGTTGCCGGTCAGGGGCGTTCTGCCTGGGGCCTGGGCCGCTGAGACGGCTGACCTTGCTGATTCGGTGACCATTCATCCCGGTTGTGTGGTTGGTGAGAACGTGTCCATCGGGGCGGGGACAACTCTCTATCCGGGTGTGGTGGTGTATGATAACGCCATCATCGGTGAGAACTGTATTCTGCATGCCAATGCCGTGGTCCGGGAAGGATGTCAGCTCGGTAACCGGGTCATTCTTCAGCCTGCTGCAGTGATCGGTTCAGACGGGTTCGGGTTTGCCCCGGACGGCAGCAGCTACTATAAAATTCCCCAGGTCGGGATCGTTGTGCTGGAGGATGATGTCGAAATCGGCGCCTGCAGCTGCGTTGATCGCGCTGCTCTCGGGGTGACCCGGGTTGGCCGTGGAACGAAACTGGATAACCTGGTTCAGATCGGCCATAATGTCGAACTTGGTGAGGACTGCATCATCGTTTCCCAAACTGGTATCGCCGGCAGTTCCAGGGTTGGTAATCATTGTACCTTTGGTGGTCAGTCCGCTGTTGCCGGACACCTTCAGATTGGCAATAATGTGATGATTGGTGCTCGCGGCGGGGCAACCAATAATGTCGCTTCGGATCAGCTTTTATCCGGTGTCCCCTTGATGCCGCATAAGGAGTGGCTTAAGGCCACGATGACGCTGCCGAAACTGCCTGAAATGCGCAAGGAAATGGCGCACATGAAAAAGCGCCTGGAGCAACTTGAGGCGTTACTCAAGGAGGATTGATATGATCGTTTTGAATATTCAGCAAATAATGGAGATTCTGCCCCACCGTTACCCTTTTTTACTGGTTGACCGGATTGAAGAGCTGGAAGAAGGGAAAAAGGTGAACGGGTTCAAAAATGTTACTGTCAACGAACCTTTTTTTCAGGGACATTTTCCAGGCCATCCGATCATGCCGGGAGTGTTGATTGTTGAAGCCATGGCTCAGGTTGGCGGAGCCTATGTTTCAGTCATTGATGGTATTAAAGATGACAAGGTGACCTACTTTGTCGGTATCGACAAGGCACGTTTCCGTAAACCCGTGTTGCCGGGGGATGTGCTGCGCATGGAACTTGAGCTGCTGTCCAAGCGGCGTGGCATTTACCAGTTTGCCGGTAAGGCTTATGTCGGTAGCACACTGGTTGCTGAAGCTGAATTAAAAGCGACCTTCGCGGATAAATAATTGATGGGAGAGAAGATGATTCATCCGACCGCAATTATAGCACCTGGTGCAAATTTGGATTCTGGCGTAACTGTCGGTGCCTACGCAGTTATCGGTGAGCATGTCAAAATCGGCGCCGGGACCGTTGTCGGCCCGCATGCGG
Organism: Geopsychrobacteraceae bacterium; assembly: GCA_963668145.2. Classification (GTDB taxonomy): domain Bacteria; phylum Desulfobacterota; class Desulfuromonadia; order Desulfuromonadales; family Geopsychrobacteraceae; genus Seleniibacterium. The sequence continues at coordinate 46,991 of CAXXJU010000017.1, read as the reverse complement.
TTATTGAAGGGCGCACCGAGATTGGTCGAGACAACCAGATATTTCAGTTTGCCTCGGTCGGTGCAATCCCGCAGGATTTGAAATTTCACGGGGAAGAGACGACTCTGAAAATTGGAGATCGGAACCGGATCCGCGAGTTTGTCACCATTCATCTCGGGACCGAAGATGGTGGCGGGGAAACCGTTGTCGGTAGCGATAATCTGTTTATGGCTTACGCGCATGTCGCCCACGACTGCAAGGTAGGCAATCATGTCATCCTTGCCAATGCGGCAACGCTGGCAGGGCACGTCGAGATCCATGATTTTGCCATCATGGGGGGGCTGAGTGCTGTCCATCAATTTGTGCGCATCGGTTGCCACGTTATGGCCAGTGGTGGTTCCATGGTTGCACAGGACATTGCTCCCTATTCCCTTGTGCAGGGGGATCGGGCCAAAACGGTTGGGGTTAATCTGACCGGCCTGAAGCGTCGTGGTTTCGATGAACAGGCGCTGAGCCATATAAAAAAGATGTATAAACTTGTCTTTCGCTCCAATCTGAAACTTGAGGAAGCGGTGAGCAGGATTGAGACCGAATTAGATCCTGCTGCCGGGGAAGTGAAAACCTATCTCGACTTTTTAAAAGGAAGCACGCGCGGATTGGCGCGGTAAATGGAAAAATTGTAAATATTCAGACAAAAGCTGCGAGACCCAGCCCGGTCTCGCCTTTTGTGTTTTTAGAGCCTTGGCAAATGCGACCGGATATATCAGAAAATAACAGCAAACGAATCATGATTATTACCGGCGAGTCCTCGGGGGATTTGCACGGCAGTCATCTCATTCGGGCGGCCGCCGAACAATACCCGGAAATGGATTTTTTCGGGGTTGGCGGAAAGCGTATGGCTGCGGCCGGATGCCGATTGATTTTTTCTTCCGATGAACTGGCGGTTATGGGGGTCTGGGAAGTGGCTGCCCAGTTTTACGGGATTTTCCGTCGTTTCCAACAACTGAAAAGGATCCTTCAGGGACCGGAAGCTCCTGATGCTTTGGTCTTGATCGATTTCCCCGATTTCAATCTGCGGCTGGCTAAGGTCGCCAAAAAACTGGGGATAGCGGTTCTTTATTACATTACGCCAAAAGTTTGGGCGTGGCGAAAAAAAAGAGCCAAAGTGATTGCCGAGAATACTGATCAACTCGCTGTGATTTTTCCTTTTGAACCCGATATTTTTCGACCCTTCGGCGTGGCTGCCGAATATGTTGGCAATCCGCTGCTTGATGAATATGTGAATAACCAGCCTAAAGGAAACTTGCGTGCGCGCTTGGGGATCGGTGCGGAAGAGCAGGTCGTGGGAATTTTCCCCGGAAGTCGTAAGTCAGAGATAACCTATATCCTCGACTCTCTGGTTGAGACGGCTAAATTGATTCATCAGGACAAACCTGAGGTCAAGTTTCTATTGCCTGTTGCCCCCTCTTTGGATGCTGATATTTTCCACAGCCGGTTACATGGCTGCCGTATTCCTATTTTCATTTTAGAGGAAAATATTTACGAAGTAGCTCATGCCTGTAATGCAGTTTTGTGTGTTTCCGGGACTGTGACCTTGCAGCTTGCATTAACCGGGACCCCTATGGCAATCCTCTATAAGATCGCTCCGCTAAGTTATGCTATCGGCAAGCATCTGGTAAACGTCAAGCATGTTGGCTTGACGAATATCATCGCTGGCCGCGAGATAGTCCGGGAGTTTATTCAGGATGCAGCATCTCCTGATTGCATGCAAGATGAGATAATTCGTTTGCTTGAGGATGACGTTTATATAAAGCAAATGCGCAACAATTTGCAGGAGGTCAAGCTGTTGCTTGGAGAGCCGGGGTGTTCCGGAAAAGTTGCCCAACTTGTTCATGAACTTGTAACCAAATAGACCAGAGCAGGTGAATTAAATTTTATGCTGTTAAGTATTGAAAAAAAAGAGGCCTACCTCCGGCTTGTTCGCTATGCATATCCATTTAAATGGCTTTTGCTGATTTCAGTGTTGGCGTCTTTGGTCGTTTCGGGCAGCGACGTCCTGATTGCTTATCTGACGAAACCTTTTGTCGACAAACTGATTAAAGAGGGTGACCAAGTCCTCATGCGCCTGCTGCCTATTGGCGTCATCATCCTTTATACCGTTAAAGGTGCGGCGCGTTATATCCAGGAGTTCTATATCAAAAATGCCGGGCAGCTAGCTATTCAGGATATTCGCAACGATGCGTTTGAGCACACCATTAAATTATCGATGCGATATTTCTCAAAGCAGAAGACCGGCGTCCTGATGTCCAGAATTCTTAATGATATCAGTGTTGTTCAATCGGCTATTTCCGATAATATCATCAGCCTTCTGCGGGAAGGGCTGACCATGGTCGGCCTGATTATTTATGCCTTTATCACCGACTGGAAAATGGCTCTGGTCACCTTTGTGGTGGTTCCCGCTGCCGTGGGTCCCGCCTCCGCCATTGGGCGGAAAATCAAAAAATACTCAAGGCGAAGTCAGGCTGCAATGGGAACGTTGACATCTCGGCTTCAACAAAGTTTTTCCGGAATAAAAGTTGTTAAAGCTTTTGGCACCGAATCAAATGAGATTGATAAGTTTAAGGATGAAAACTGGTCCTTGTACCTTTTGTTTCGCAAATCCTTTCGCTACAGTGCCGCCACATCCCCTTTAATGGAAGTCCTGACTTCGTTAGGCGTTGCCGGAGCGCTCTGGTTTGGCTTTAACAGGGTCATGTCCGGTGAGATCACCCAGGGTGAATTGTTTTCCATTATGGTTGCCGCAGTTCTGATGTACGGCCCATTAAAAAAATTAGTCAAAGTTAACAATGGGTTTCAAAAGGCGCTGGGGGCAGCGGAGCGAATTTTTGAATTACTGGATACCCCCAATGATATCCAGGACCGTGCAAGCGCTATTGAACTGTCTGATGTCAAGGGGGAGGTAATTTTCTCCGACGTCAGTTTTGCTTATGACGACGATCCGGTTTTAAAAGATTTTTCCGTGCTGGCCAAACCAGGGGAAATTGTCGCCATCGTCGGTGCCAGCGGGGCCGGAAAGAGCACTTTCATCGGCCTTTTAAACCGGTTTTATGAACCGCAGAGCGGTCGCATTCTGATTGACGGGCAAGATATCAATATGGTGACGCAGGCCAGCCTGCATGCCAATCTTGCTTTGGTTGACCAGGAAACATTTCTATTCAATGACAGCATCACCAACAATATTCGTTACGGCAGTGACGATGCCGGAATGGATGCCGTTACGGCTGCGGCCCGGCTGGCCTATGCTGACGATTTCATCTGCGCTATGCCCGAAGGGTACGACACGATCATTGGTGACCGAGGAGTTCGTCTGTCCGGTGGTCAGCGGCAGCGGATCTGTATCGCCCGAGCCATTCTGCGGGATGCACCGATACTCTTGTTGGATGAGGCGACCAGTGCCCTTGATACCGAAAGTGAAGCCATGGTGCAAAAAAGCCCTTGGTAACCTGATGCAGAATCGGACGACGTTTATCATCGCCCATCGACTGTCAACCATCATGCATGCCGACCGGATTTTGGTCCTGGACAATGGACAGATTGTTGAATCCGGCACTCATCAGCAATTGCTTGATGGTAACGGCGCTTATCGGCGTCTGTATGATGCTCAGTTCAGTGAGTGACGGTCATGTCCTGGAAAGAGAAACTGTTGTTTGCCACGGTCCCATGGCTGGGGGCTCAGTTGATTCGCGGCCTCTATTATTCGATGCGGGTCGAATTTCTCGGTGAGGAGGGCGTTAGAGAGCTTTGGGCGCGGGGGAAAATGTGATTCTGGCTTTCTGGCATGAACAGACTTTGATGATGGCCAAGAGCTACCATGGGCCTGGTGCGAAGCTGCTGATCAGTCAGTCCAAAGATGGTGAGCTGTTAGCCAAGGCAATGACTCATTTCGGTTATGAAGCGATTCGTGGCTCTTCTTCCCGGGGGGGCGCAGTGCCTTCAAGGAGATGCTCAGTATCAGTAAAGAACCTTTTGACCTGGCCTTGACTCCCGATGGTCCCAGAGGGCCGCGGCGGGAACTGAAAGACGGGGTGGTGCAGCTGGCCCGACTTGGGGGGCGGGCGGTTGTGCCTCTGGCGTTCTGTTGCAATCGGGGGCATCGTTTTTCATCCTGGGATCGGTTTCTTTTTCCATACCCTTTCGCGCGTGCGGTTTATCGCTACGGAGAGCCGGTATATTTTGATAAGGACGCTGGAATTGCCGATTTCCGTGACCGTCTGGCCAAGGCAATGATGACGAACTTACGCGCTGCTGAAGAGCATCTGGAAGCTTATGGTTTACCTGCTGTATAATTTCATTCTGCTGCTGTCTTCATTGTTTCTGGTCCCTTATTACCTGGTGCATGGCTTGCGCTATGGGAAAAGCCGGCGGGGAATTCGCGAACGGCTGGGATATTTACTGCGGACTTTCAGAGCAAGGTTCAAGGCCGGCGGATTATCTGGCTTCATGCGGTATCGGTTGGAGAAACCCGCGCAGCTATTCCCTTGATTAGAGAACTGCGGAAGGATTATCCTGATTTTCTGATTCTGGTCAGCAACGTGACGGAGACCGGTCATTCCATTGCCCGTGAAGTGCCGGGTATTGACCATTGTATTTTTTTCCCGTTTGATTTCTCTTGGACTGTCCGCAAGGTTTTTCAGCGGATTGCTCCTGAGCTGGTTATCATTGTCGAGACGGAGATCTGGCCGAATTTTACCCGCCAGGCAAAAAGACTCGGCATTCCACTGATCCTGGTTAATGGTCGGCTCTCAGATCGTTCTTATCCGCGCTATCGGTTTGCCCGCTTCCTGTTGAGACCGGTTCTTGATTGTTTTGCAGCATTCTGCATGCAGTCACAGACCGATGCGGAGCGAATTGTTTCCCTTGGGGTTGAGTGTGCAAAGGTCGAAAATACCGGGAATATGAAGTTTGATCACGAGCTGAAAAATTATTCAGACGATGTGGTTGCTAAAAGAAAGGAATCCTATCGGATTCCCGAGCAAACAGCGGTTATCGTCGCCGGAAGTACCCATGACGGAGAAGAACAGCTTTTGCTGGAGTCCTTGCCGCGGATTTCCCAGCGGGTCAGCAGAGAGCTTCGCCTGGTGATTATCCCTCGTCATCCGGAACGGAAAAAAGAGGTCTTGAATCTATTCCGCGGTACAGGGTTGCAAGGACGTCTACGGACTGAATTGAAGACCGATGATGCGTTGCTAAATGGCGACGAGGTCCTGGTGGTCGATACTCTTGGAGAGGTGCTCGATTTTTACAGCATTGCTGACATAGTCTTTGTCGGGGGCAGTTTCGTCCCTATCGGCGGGCATAACCTATTGGAAGCCTCGTTGCTGGCCAAGCCGGTTTTGTTTGGCCACCATGTGCATAACTTTAAAGAAATTTCCAAAAAATTGGTGCGGGCCGGGGCCGGGGTCAAAGTTAACGGGCTGCAGGAATTTGAAGATCAGTGTGTCTTGATGCTGAATGACCCGGCTCGCTGCCAGGCAATGGGTGAGGCCGGTCGCGCGCTGATTGTTGAAAATTCAGGGGCGACTGCGAGGACCATGCGCCACATCTGTGCAGCAATAGGTTGAGCGTGTCCCGGCTGGCAGAGCTGCACAAGCGCCTGGTCCTGAACGGACCGAAAACAACAGGAGAAACCCTGCTGTTTTTCATGCTGATTCCGGTGTCTATCCTCTATGGCGGGTCAGCCGGATCAGGAATATCTGCTATGATTGCGGCCTGTTCCCTGTTTATCGAGGGCGGATACCGGTGGTTTCAGTCGGTAATCTTGCGGCAGGAGGAACCGGCAAAACGCCGGCGGTCGACTGGCTGGTCAAACAGTTTGCCGAGCGGGGAAAAAAAACTGCAATTCTCAGCCGGGGTTACGGCGGGTCGCTGACCGCAGCTGCAGGTATTGTTGCCCGGGGAGACGGGCGGCTCGAACTGGAAGCAGAGACGGCGGGTGATGAACCCTGCCTGTTGGCGAAGAGAAATCCACACACCCCGGTGGTGGTGGCCAGAAAACGGAGAAACGGTATCCGTTTGATCGAAAAATCATTCGGTGTCGATGTTATCGTTCTTGACGACGGGTTCCAGCATCGAGCTGTGGCGCGTGACTTTGATCTGGTCCTGCTTGATGATGCGACTCCCATTGGGAACGGCTTCCCTTTGCCTGCTGGAAACCTGCGGGAATTCCCACGCGGACTCAAGCGGGCCGATTATCTTCTGCTGACTCGGTCTAATGCAACGGGGAAGGCGAGTTTTCACGGCATTCCGGCAGTTCGAGCCCGTTATCGGTTGGCTGAGAATGCCTTGAGTTTAAGCGGAGAATTTAAAAGCCTGACTGAACTGAGTAGCCTCAAACTGGTCGCCTTTGCCGGCATCGCTCATCCGGAAAGTTTTTTCTCCGCTTTAGAATCAGTGAGCCAATTGTCCATAGTGGGCAAGGTTGATTTGCCTGACCATGCCCACTATGACCAGAATCTTATGCGGCGGATTCATGAGGCTGGCCGGAATGCCGATGCGTTCATCACCACTGAAAAGGATGCCGTCAAGCTGGCTCCAGAGATGTTTGAACGGCCCTGTTATCAAGTTCCGCTGGTGTTGGACATGGAGCAGGAAAATGACCTGATTGACCTGATATGCTCACGGATATGGAGATGACCTATGCCGATAAATGATGCTCTTCTGGAAATCCTTGCCTGTCCCAAATGCAAGGGATCGCTAACCCAAGATCTGGACAAGGCCGGGCTTGTTTGCGAGAACTGTCAATTACGCTACCCCGATACGTGATGATATCCCGGTGATGTTGATTGATGAAGCAGAGCAGCTTTAACCCCGCTGAGTTAGCAGGGAGCAGGGTCCTGATCCTTAGCGACGGGAAACCCGGACATTTTAACCAGGCGATCGCTTTTGCCCGCCATCTCGACTGCAGCTATGATGTGGTTTCGGTGGCGTTGAGGTCAAGGACCTTGAAATGGCTGAGTTATCTCCTGGACAATTGTGGAATACATCAGTCCTGGATGTTTTCTGCGACGGTGCCTGAACAGCAATATTCTGCCGTGGTGTCGGCTGGCTCCGGAACTTACTATGCCAACAAGACAATAGCCCGGCAGCTTGGCTGTCCGGCGGTTGCCATCATGTATCCACGGGGTTATCAGTTGGATTTTAATTTGATCGTGGCCCAGGAGCACGATCGTCCGCCAGAGAAAGCCAATATCTTGAGCCTACCGGTGAATCTTTCCTACGCTGAGCCGAAAGGGGTGGTTACTCCTGCTCCGCAGGAACGCTATATCTCGTTTATCATCGGCGGCGACAGTTCCCGGGGACGGCTGGAGGCAGGGCCTCTCGAACAACAGATCAAATGTATTCTCGAGCTGTTCCCGGAACATAGGGTCTGGCTGACCACCTCAAGGCGAACGCCAGCGGCCGTCGATAAAATGTTGCGACAATTCGATTATGCCAGAGCGGTGTTTTACTCGGAAGAGCAGGTGAATCCGATTGCCGATTTCCTGGCTTACAGTGAGTATGTGTTTTTAACCGCCGACTCCAGTTCCATGATCAGTGAGGCGGTTTGTTCCGGAGCGGCTGCGGTGGAAATTCTGCCTTTGCTGGCAGGGCGTCGGGAAAGAGGGAAGTTGAGTTTTCTTATTGAACGATTAGAGCAATTGGGGAGTCTGCATGTCTTTGATGGCCGGGTTGGTGCAGCTGATCGAAAAATTCACCAGGCGGATATCCTGAACGGCATTGCCAAATGAAAATAATGCAGTTGTTACCTGAACTCAACGAAGGCGGGGTCGAGCGCGGCGTGGTCGAGCTCAACCGCGAACTGGTCAAGCGGGGAATTGACAGCGTCGTCATGAGTGCAGGAGGAAAGCTGGCAGAAACAATTGAAAAAGATGGCGGTCGGCATATCATCTTTGATCTGTGCAGCAAAAATCCACTGACCGCAATGACTCGAGTGCGGCGACTGCGCGAAATCCTGAACTCTGTTCAGACCCGATATTCTCCATGCTCGTAGTCGCGTGCCGGCTTGGTTAGCGGTCTTTGCCAACCGCAAAACTGCAGATCCCTTTTGTTACGACAGTCCATGGTTACAACAGCGTCAATGCCTATAGCCGGGTCATGACTTACGGGGATATGGTGATCTGTGTCAGTACCGGAATAAAAACCTATATTCAGCAGCACTATTCAATTTCTGATGACAAAGTGACAGTGATTCATCGCGGCGTTGATCCGGAGTTATTTAATCCATCCAGAGTGAACATGGCGTGGCTGGAGTTGTTTCAGAAAGAACATTGTCTTAGCAACAAGTATATCGTAACCTCGGTCGGCCGAATCACAGAACTGAAGGATTACGAGACCTTTATCCACGCGGTAAAAGATGCTGCTGAGACAATCCCCAATATTTGCGGGTTGATTGTCGGTGGGGTTCGGCACGACAAACAAGCCTATTTCGAGCGGGCTAAAGAAACTGGTTGCAGAGCTGAGTGCAGAGGAGCAGATTGTTTTTGCGGGCAGCCAGAGTGAGATAGAAGCTATTTATGCGCTAAGCAATGTGCTGGTTTCATGTTCTAAAAAACCTGAGAGTTTCGGGCGCACCCTGATTGAAGCCATGGCCATGAACACACCGGTTATTGCCACCCGGCACGGCGGTGCGCTGGATATCATCGAAGAAGGAAAGAATGGTTATCTGTTCGAACCAGGCAATGTGGCCGAGCTGGCGGAAGCGCTGAAGCGACAGAAAGAGTTGCCCAGAGATGGTTTACGGGAATATGTCCTCAGCCGTTTTTCGCTGGAGCAGATGGTTGAGAAAACGGTCGCAGTCTATGTCCAGTTGTTAAAAAAAATATCTTCGGAGCGGTAAGCCCAGAAAGATTTATAAGGTATCAAATATGGCTGAGCAATCTGTCAAAAATGTCATCTGCATGAAATGGGGATCCCTGTATGGTGCGGATTACGTCAATCTTTTATATGCAATGGTGCGCAGGAACCTTGGTGGGCCACTGAGGTTTGTTTGCCTGACGGATAATTCAGCCGGTATTCGGCCCGAAGTTGAGTGCTTTTCCTGTCCTGAAGTCGATATTCCCGCCCCCTATAATTTGAAAGGATGGCGCAAACTGAGTACCTACGCGCCTTCGTCTGACCTGTTCGGTTTGGAAGGTGACTGGCTGTTTCTGGACCTTGATGTTGTGATCACCGGCCGCCTGGATGAGTTTTTCAGTTATCAGCCGGAGAAAACCTTTGTGGTTATGCAGAATTGGAGCCAGCCGGGTCGCGGCATAGGGAATACCTCAGTCTACCGTTTCCGGGTTGGAGAACATCATTACCTGCTTGACAACCTGATTCGAAATCATCAGGAGATCCTGACGTCTTATCCCAATTCCCAAACCTATATCAGTCGCTCGGTAAAAGAACTCAGTTTTCTGGCCGGATGACTGGTGTGTCCTGTTCAAGGTGCAATGTGTTCCTGCTTGGCCGCATCGGTTCTGGAAGGAGCCGATACTACCACCTCATGCCCGCGTGGTTGCATTCCCAGGTGTGCCCAATCCGCATCAGGCGGTCAATGGCGAATGGCCGGTCAAAAAAGCGTATAAGCGCCTTTATAAAACCATTCGGCCGGTGCACTGGATCAAACAGTACCGGAAGGATACATAAATAAAGTTCTTTTGTGTTTTAGCCATAAATGAGTAACTTGCCTATAACCGCATTTAGGATAGGAACGAATAAAGTCTGAATCCTCAACGAAACGATCACAAAAGTTTCTGTCGTTGTGGAAAGTGGGTATATGAATGAATTCATCAAAAATGAACACCCCGAACCTGAATATTATCTGTTATCGCTGGGGAACGAAGTATGGCGTTGAGTATGTGAATACGCTTTTTTGCGATGGTCCGTAGGCACCTTTCTCTGGAGCATACTTTCCATTGTATTAACTGACTGTGCTGAGGGGCTTCAGGAAGGGATTGTCGCTCATCTTCTGCCTGACACCGGAATTACCGGAATATGGCAAAAACTTATGACCTTTCAAGACAATTTTCTTGGTTTGCAAGGTCAATGGGTTGTCAGTCTAGATCTAGATATTGTGGTTGTCGGTAGCCTTGATTTTTTAATCGAACAACCTGATAAAGATTTCTTGATTGCGCGTAACTGGAGTAAAGATGGTAAAGCAGGTACTGGTGCCCGTGGCAGCGGGTCGGTATATCGATTAAAGGTCGGATCACATACATTTATCTGGGATAGATTGATCAAGGATTTTGACGGTGCCGTTAATCGCTATCATGGCAAAAACAAGGACGTTGGTGAGCAGAACTGGTTGAATGCCCATATTAATAAGTTTAATTTCTTTACTGAGGGAAAGGTTGTTTCCTTCAAGCGTCATTGCAACGCAAAGGGGCATATCTTCTTAGGTTTTAATACGGCGAGGTTTGGAAAAGCAACTCCCCCCAGGAACGCTGCTATTGTGTCCTTCCACGGTGACCCGTTGCCGCCAGATGTAATGTATTCTCACTATGGTGTTTGGCGACATGCTCCCTTTGTCAAAGAAAAATGGGTATTATAGATCCCACTTCCAATCTGGCAGCCATTTTGACAGTATCGAGTTCTTTGTCCCAACCCACATACGAACCCCTTTTTTTTTGAATAAATGGGAATTGATTAACTGTAAACATTTTTCAGCTGTTAGTTGGTTTAACTTTGGATCCATGGTTTTATGAATTGCGCCCTTTTTCTGGCCTGTATTTTCCGGAATGATCGTTCCATCGGCAAAACGCTGTTTAGGATGCTCGTAGAAATAACCTGATCCTGCGATGCCATCTACCCCACAGAAGACAATATTTTTAAAGTTGAGATCATATCCGAGCATAGTTGAGAAAACTACGGAGGCCCTTTTTCGAAAGAGGGCATCCGGCATATTAATTCGCATTTTCTGGGTGATCTGATCGTATTTCTTGAGCAGGTAAATAAATTGAGACTCATCGCTTACGGTGAAGTAGGTCGGGATAAACATCGAGCGATTTCCACTGGCAGTTATCTCCTTTAGTGTTTTAGCGAACTTTTCGTCAAAGTCGCTCCCTCCTTTGAAAAGGAACGCCGTATTTTTATAATCTTTGGCCCTTTTTTTCAGATTGCACATCATCACTTCCCGATGATTCTCAAGTCTCGGAACCTCACAAGTATAAAAATTTGGTACATGAGGATGTATAAGCCAATGGTTAATACCCAAAGAATCATTTCTTCTTATTTCCTGCCATTGTCGCTCATTAAGATCACAAATGGAACTTCCTGAACCTAAAATAAATAAGATTTCTGAGCGTTTGAATTCTTTTAATGTATTTAAATTAAACGAAAAAAGGTTAAGATGAGATTGAATCTCTTTTTGAATTTTTTTCGATTTAATATTTTCACGACTAATTTTTCTTTTTAGTTTCCACTGTGAAATCATTTTAATTCCCAATATTAATTAGTTTCCATCCGGAAACGGCATTTTTCCGCTGAGACAGTGTCAATCTGCAGGCTTACTTGTGCGGTGTAACGGTGTACGCCTCCGCGCAATCGCGTGATTTCCTTGCCACAACGAAAAACTACTCGTTCCCAATCTGAAAACTAAATTATTGCCATCCAGAGTTTCCGGATGACAACTAATTAGAATCGATATTTCCTTGGGCTACGCTCAACTGTTGAGGCAACCCGACATCAACCCAGTCTCCTTCCAAACAAAACGCACCGATGGAAGCCCTTTTACTTAAGGCTGATTTGAAGAAATCTGTAATCGGATAATATGTCTTTGGAATTGAATTAACCGCGGATGGCGAAAGAATATAGATGCCAGCATTGACCTGTTGAACTAAATCAGGTTTTTCCTCCATTTCCAATACTTGGTCATCTTTTACTATCACGCAGCCATATGGAACTTTGTGTGTATAAGTTTTGACTCCAACGGTGGCGTGAAAATTCCCCTTCGAGTGAAAATCCAACATGGCTCCTAAGTCCGAATCTATGACTAGGTCACCATTCATGACAATAATTGGATCAATTGGCTTTTCCGGAAGTAGTGCCAATGAACCTCCGGTACCGAGCGGTTCGTCTTCATGGAGATATTCGATTGTGCAACCAAAGCGTTCTCCATTCCCAAAATGGTCAAGAATTAGGTTTGAGAGGTAGTTTACGGAGATAAATATACGGCGAATTCCCTTGCTGATCAGATGTAGCACTAGCCGTTCAAGGATAGGGCGGCCAGCAACTTTAATCATTGGTTTGGGGACATTTTTGGTGAGGGGATATAGGCGAGTACCCTTTCCTCCCGCCATGATAACAGCCCAATTCGGTCGTGGTTTTGCCCCAATGACATTATGAATCAGGTGTAAACCTAGAAGCTTGCGATCTTTGTCAATGATTGGGAGTTGATCGATAAGATGTGCCTGCATTAAGTCCAGAATTTCGGCACGCCCTTCATGTTCAGAAACGTAAAGGTAATCTTTTTTCATATAGGAGCATATTTTGGAGTCGAGTTTTGCGCCGTTAAGAAGGGCACGTCGAATATCTCCGTCCGTTATAACTCCCGCAAGTTTTTCATTATCAACAATGACTAACGCAATGCCTGCTGCAGAATTGTCTATAACCTGCATGGCTTCCATTAGGTTGGCCGTGACAGGAACACAGCACTTTTTTAGATCCAGAGGCATCAATAATATCCTAGGTCTTTCGCGATAAGGTCGCATAGTTTGAAGTCAAAAGGCGTATCAATATCAAATGATCGTTCCTCTGGCATGGGATAACCGAGGGCCTGGTTTGGGGGCACAAGTATTTTTTTATCAAGAAGGAATGTTGTCTCTGTGATATAAACAGCTCCATTTAATGCATACACCGGGGGCAGTTGTTGGCGAGTGGCAGCGGCCTCCCTGTCTTGAAAAAATGGAGAGAGTTGATTGTTCGGAGATAAATAATACATCCATGCCGGATGTTTTGCTGATTTGGTCACAGAAACGCAGGCGACCGCATGGTTTAGGATACACAGTTCAATGGTCTTGTCGATATCATCTGTTGTCCGGAAGGGCGAGGTTGGCTGCAAAAGCACCAAATAATCATAGCTTTCTTCGATTGTTGAAACTGCGTGCAGAACAGGGGCAATACCTGGGGCATCGTCGGTTGCCAATTCCGCTGGTCGAGTAAAAGGCACTTCACATCCCCATGCACGTGCAACCGAAATGATTTTTGAGTCATCAGAAGATAAAATAAGTCGATCAATATATCTGGAGCCTTTTGCCGCCTCAATTGTCCATGCTATTAAAGGTTTCCCCCCAAGGAGTTTGATATTCTTTCCAGGCACTGCCTTTGAGCCACCGCGAGCCGGAATCAAAGCTAATACCTTTTTTGAGTCAAGCATCAGAGCTATTCTCCAAATTATAAAAGGTTTTTTTTAATAAATAATTTAAGTCAGTTGAATTAAGAATTTCGACAATTTTGGCAGCGGTATTTTCTTGTTCGCATGGGTGAATCATTTCTAGTAGAGAGTACCGAAATTCTGGGGTTAAAGCCTTTTTCAACGCTGCTATGATTGCAGTGCTGATAGTTTCACAATCAATGACGCTGTGGGGGCGAACTCGCCCTTTTTGGCGATCTCCGATGTTTACAGTAGGTACCTTGAATAAGGGCGCCTCAATGATTCCGCTTGAACTATTCCCAATAACAGCGGAACACAATTCCATGGCAGATAGATAGCGTTTTAATCCAAGAGATGGTACAAAAATACAGCGGTGTTGGAACTTTTTTACAAAACAATTTATTCTCTCATTGATTGACTGTCCATCCGTGTCTGCATTGGCTTTAGTAAAGATGATGTTGTACGCAGGGAAATTTTCTAATGCTGAAAGAAGAATGTCAATTTGTTCTTTGGAAGAGTTTTTTTCTAAGGTCACTGGATGAAAAGTAACTAAGAAAAAAGGGCGATCTAGATTGAAATTAAGGGAAAGGGCTAACTCTTCTCGGCCCATTAAGGCTGTTTTTCGTATATTTTCAATCCCAAGTGCTCCCACATTAAATACTCGTTGAGGATTTTCTCCGAGTTGAATGATTCGATTTCTATATTCTATACAGCAGGCAAAGTGTAAATGAGCCATTTTTGTAATGGAATGTCGAAATGCTTCGTCAATAGCTCCTTCGGTTGTTTCTCCTCCGTGAATATGGGCGATAGGGACCCTGTGGATTTGCGCCGCTGCAGCAGCGCAAAATGCTTCATAACGATCCCCTAGAATTAGCAGTAAATCAGGGTTGATCCGCTGTAGGGCTGCACCGTAGCCACTTAAAGCCAATCCCATTGAGTTGCAGATTCCAGGGGGAGTATCGTCAAACTTAAGGATGTCAACACACTGGTCCGCTGTAAATCCATCTGCTTCAATTTCGCGAATCGTCAGGCCATACTTATTAGATAAATGACTTCCGCTAACCAGTAATTTAAGTCGCAGTTGGTCTGCATTGCGGATTAATTCTGCTACCCGCTTCAACAGTCCCCATTCAGCACGAGTTGAGGTGAATATGCAAATATTACTCATCTATTAGTTCGTCCTCAACATAATTGCGAGCAGCTCTACGCCCTATTAACTCGTCCCAGTGCATAGGCGAGACTCCTGTGCCAGGACGTTTTACGGTCAAATTATTTTCTGAAAATATTTCGTTTGCTGATATGGCTCTAGCAGCAACAATGCTTTTTCGCGCTATTTGCCTGTTTTTTAATTCCGATGGCGTTGGCATTTTTATGTCATGCCCCATTGCTTGCTCTATATGTCGAATAGATCTGATCATCAAACTCAGCTCGTCAGGTTCCAAGCTGGCTTGGTGATCAGGACCGGGCAATTTGCGGTCTAAGGTAAAGTGTTTTTCTAAAACTGTCGCTCCCATGGCTACTGCGGCTATAGGCACTTCAATGCCAAGGGTGTGATCGGAATACCCAATGCTTTTGAGTCCAGGGAATTCCTCAGCCAGAGTTTTCATCGCTCGCAGATTGACATCTTTCATGGGCGTTGGGTATTCCGTGTTACAGTGTAATAGAGTAATCTTCTCTCTTTTCGTCCCTGCCAATTCAAGAGCCTTGAGCATTGCGCTCACCTCGTCCAGATCACACATTCCGGTTGAAGCAATAATTTCTTTATTTAAGGCGCCTATCTTTCTGAGGTAAGGTAAATTAGTTACCTCTCCAGAAGGAAGTTTCCATTTTTCGAGCCCCAGGGCTACGAGCATATCAATTGTTGATAGATCGAATGGCGTTGACATGAATTCGATATCAGCTTGTTTGCAGCACTGCTTAAGAGTGAAAAAATCCTGGTAGGTTAATTCGAGTTTTTTAAGCATTTCATACTGATTATCTTTGTTTCCCGTTGTTTTTTTTTGATAACATGCTTTGGCCGCATGCTTGGTGACAAGGGTTTTTGCACTAAAGGTCTGAAATTTAATTGCATTGGCTCCTGCCTCAGCAGCAGCAGCAACCATCAATTTAGCTCGTTCCAGAGACCCATTATGATTAACCCCAGCTTCTGCAATTATAAATGTTTTCTCTGCCATTTAATTTTCCAAGTAAATTTTATAATCTGTTTCTGCAACTACTAACTTGCCGGCTCGAACAAAGCTTTTCGCGGGGAGGTTAAGCCCTTGAATCAATATTGCCCCCGAACCAATGAATGAGCCATCACCGATTATACTTCCTCCATTAATGATCGCACCGGTAGATAAGTGGACGTTATTTCCTATTTCAACATCATGCTCAATGAGTGATTTACTGTTAAGAATGCAATTACTGCCAATGCATGCTCCTGCATTAACTATGGAGTGATGCATTATTATCGATCCTTCTCCTATTTGTGAACGTTGCGAAATATAGGCTAATGGCGATTTAATAACGGGAAATTCAAATCTCAGTTTTTTAAGTTGTTCGAATATACGAATTCGGGGTGTTTGGGATTTGATACCACCAATAGTAATAAGAGCATGTGAACAGCGTTCACGCAGAAGAGGCAGGTCACTATCTGAGCCAATGACAGGATAGTCAAAAATAGAACCACGCTCCTTTCCGCTCTTTGAAGTTTTTTTCTCAACAATGCCAAGGATTTTGAAGCGTCCTTCCTGTTCGATAACATCAATACATGACCTGCAATGACCGCCTCCTCCTATAAGTATTATCGGCACCTTAGTCATTTTTTTCTCACACTGCTTGGAAGATTGACTATTCTTTCTTCTAACCAATAGGAGTTGCTCAAGCTGTCACATTGACAATGTGAATAAAACTTTAATTCATTTAATAGCTTCCAGATTGGGCGGCTCATAATTTCTGAATTATTGGAAATTTTGAGAAATTGGTTTCTGTCTTTTTTGTTCCTCATTGCGATGGCATTTAGCCAGAAGTTACTTGAACAGTCTGTTGGCTCATCCATAAAATCAGCCCAATCTCTTTCATAAAAAAAAGAAGAATACTTTCTAGCCAATTCTCGTTTGTCTTTAAGCATACCGTCAAGCTGGCTGAGTTGCGCACAGGCTAACGCCGCATTCAGGTTGGGCATGCGAAAGTTGTAACCGATTTCATCATGAGAAAATTCCCATGGATGTGGAATCTTTGCCGTTGTTGTTAAGTGTTTAGCTCGGTCAGCCAGCTCTTCATTGTCGGTTACGATGGCACCGCCGCCGCCACAAGTAATAGTTTTATTTCCATTAAAACTGAAGATTCCCATTTGGCCGAATGTTCCGCAATGTCTATTTTTATATGTGCTACCAAGTGCTTCTGCGGCATCTTCTATTAATGGAATATCCCATTGATTTGCTAAATGACAAAGCTCCTCAATCCGAGCTGGGTGACCAAAGGTGTGCATAGGAACAATAGCTGCGATACGTCTGTTAGATTTTTTGTTATATATGCCATCACTTCTTTTTTCAGCGTATTCGATTAGAAATTTTTTTACCGCATTTGGCGAAAGTCCCATTGTCGCTCGATCGACATCAAGAAAAACAGGGTGCGCGCCATTGTAAGAAATAGCGTTAGCTGTAGCTACAAAAGATAGCGCTTGGGTGATAACTTCATTTTCAGGCTGAGCTCCGGCCAGTTGTAGGGCTATTTGCAAGGCACAAGTCCCATTCACTAAAACAACAGCACGTTTTGATTTGACGTAGTCTGCCAAGTCCTTTTCAAACTGATTCACATAGGCGCCAACACTCGAAACAAATGTTGAGTCAATTGCATCAAGAACCAGTTCTTTATCAATCTCAGAAAAGCGTGGTTCATGTAATGGAATGAATTCCGCTGTTGAATAGTGGGTTCGGATAAGTTGAAATAGATCATCAAACATTGTAGATATTAGCCTTGAACTTTAGGAGGTTTTTTTCTTTTGAAAACCAGTCAATGGTTTCCCTCAGGCCTGCTCGGATGTCATAAGCTGGAGAGAATCCTGTTAGTTTTGATATCTTGTCATTGTCACACCATAGTCTGAAAACTTCAGATTTTTCAGGGCGCAAGCGTACGTCTTCAATAATAAATTCGACATCGCTATTCATCTGCTCTTTGATAATATTTAAGGTGTCACCTATGCTGATCTCGAAATTTGAACCAATATTAACAATTTCTCCAATAGCCTCGTCGCACTCTGCGAGGGAAATGAATCCATTGCAGGTGTCAAGAACATAATTAAAGTCTCGCGTTGGGGAAACATCACCCAATTTTATTTGTTTTGTGCCGCTTGCAATTTGCGAGATAATTGTTGGTATTACTGCTCGTAAAGATTGGCGAGGCCCATATGTATTAAAAGGGCGGGCTATCGTGAGGGGTAAGTCAAAGGAATTATGGTAGCTCATGGCCATTGCATCTCCCCCAATTTTGCTGGCACTATATGGAGATTGTGGTTGGAGGGGATGTGTTTCATTGATCGGAATATATTGGGCTGTTCCATATACTTCACTCGTTGATGTGTGAATAACTTTTTCACATCCATTATCTTTGGCTGCCTGACAAATGTTCAGTGTTCCAAGAACGTTGGTTTCAACGTAGCTGTTAGGCGCGATATACGAATAGGGGATTGCAATTAGCGCTGCGAGGTGAAAAATGACATCGATCTCTTTTGTGATTTCTCTGCAGTAGTTAGGATCTCGAATATCCCCACAGACAATCTGTAGCTGATCATGCTGTTCAATATCATCGAGCCACCCCCAATAATTGAAAGAATTGTACTGAGACAAGGCGCGAACTTGGCAGCCTTTTTTAAGCAAACTTTCAGTCAGATGTGATCCGATAAAGCCATCTGCACCTGTCACCAAAATCTTTTTGTTTTTTAGTTCCACTAATGATATCCATTTGAAAGAAAATTATAATTTATGCGAAGTAAAAAGGCGATCTGCTAAGCATTTTGCTGTGTGGGTTGTCTCTGCAATATTTGGTTGGCTAAACTGCTCTAAGTCCAATTCTAGCTTACTAAAATTATGGCAGAAAATGTTGATTGCCCGCTTGTTTTTCTCAAGTCGTTCAAAATAAGTAACAGAGAAGTCCTCAGTTGTGGCTTGCACCTTTTCTGGCCGAATCGCGACAACTGGTTTCCCGGAGGAAACGGCTTCAGTGACCATTGTGATACTATCTTGAGTAACGCAAAGCACTTCTGATCGGGCAATGAATTCATAGAGTTCCCTTCGCGGTTGATCTGCCCACCATATTGCATCTTCAAGAAATTCTGGATTGATCTGTTTTTTTAACAGGTCTTCGGTCTCTTTCCCTGTTCTGCGCGAAGTCGTCAGCAGCCAGCGAATCTTTTTTCGCACGGCCAGGTCGTTCATGCCATTGGCAATTGCCCGCCAATCATTTTCATTGAAGCGTCGACTGCGTGATGCGCCGCCGATAATCATACACCAAAGCCCTTTTTCTGTAGTTCCTTTTTGCTTGATAAATTCTGGCGTCACAGGAGTGGGGATAAGCTCGATGTCGATTGAGTTTTTACAAGATTCTTTTGGGACGGGACTGATGATTGTATGAAACCACTCTGCCGGGTAAGGTTTGTGCTCTCCTATAAAAACATAGGGGACTTTGTGTCGCTCGGCTAAAGTTCTGGCAGCAAATACGCTTTTCCCGCCGCTAGATACAATTAGATCTGGGCGCTTAGCATCTGCTGGGATTTCTAGATTTGTGATCCGGTTAAGGATGTAATTATTAAGCGGCCGACCTTTTGTCCCCATGAGGGTGCGTACAATTGGGCGTATCCACCCGCGCACTGAGGTTTTTCCCAGGATGATTACGCTTTGCAACGGAATTATGGCAGCCAGAGCTTCGACCAGCCCAATCGATTGGCTGATATGGCCTGGACTGCCTTCACTGACAATCCAAACAGTTTTCATAGTTAAAATCTGTCGTATTATTTGATAGAGAATTGTTTGCTTTGAGCATCTCTAGCTCTTGATAATGATTATGGGCGCCAATGTTCTTCCACCCATGAACAGCGCTGTAAATAACGGTGTAAAAGTTTGCTGCGTTGCTTCCTGGTCGATTGCGATAGCGCCCATTTGAAATGATCCAACGGTTGGCGATGTTTTCCACGTTCGTTCCATCGTCCTGCAATAGCATCCGGTGGTTTAGGGCTGCCCGGGAAAGTTACAATCCGGCATCCTTGCGGTTTTTTTGGGGCACGAAAGTAGCGAATCGGCCATGGGCCCATGCAGTGCCGGCGGAAATGCTTGGTCCATGAACCGGGCCAAAATTTTACTCCGCCTTTTAGGTGGTGGGTCACATAGTTTTGTTCAAATTGATATTTTACACACAGTTGAGGATTTTTCTGTAAATCTTCCAGCATGTAGGGATGAGCGCCGATGGGGAAGCGGAAAACCGAAGTCTGTGCACCGCGCTGCCATGGTTTCACCCAGTTTCTGGCGGTAATGACATCCTGCGGGTTGCCGTATTCGAAATAACCATCAATGGAATCGACGATAACCGAGTCCAGGTCCAGAAACAGGGCCGTTCCGGTTAAGCCGAACAGGTCTCGGTTCCAAAGGGCCTGCTTCGGCCATTTCCCCGGTGCTCCAGGCGGAACTTCAAAGCCCAGTTGTGGCAAAGGGAGGCACTCAACAGTCGATCTGATTCCGCTGGAATCATCCGTCATGCAGAATAGCTTAAACGCACCGGTGGTATTGCGCTCAATCATTCCGTATAGGCAATTGACGTACTCAGGGCCATACATTTTGCCCCATTTTATGCATATGATTTGTTTACAGTTGCCCATTGAGGTCTCATTTTCAGCAGCCAATATTAAAATGGCTCTTTTTTTCTAATAGATGAATTTTGCTCTGGGTGACTCCAAAATGCTGTGTATCTTAATCGTTCGTCTGCGCCCTGTCCAGAACAAGAGCAATTTACCACAGGTCCGGTACGCGAATTGGATATTTTGCTAGGCTCCCGTGAAAAAAAAATGCTAGGTTACCGGCACAAATGTAGATTTGAGTTTCCTGGGCAATCAGGTGGTTCCGGCAGCAGTCCCGCTAGCGATATCCTGCAATATTATTTCATGTTTTAAGCAATTTTTTATGCGATGTGTACTGTTTTATTCTGATTGCCGTCTGTGTGGTGAACAGGTTTTTTTCGTGTAGCCCATGCTGACGGGTTTCTTTTGTCTTTTGTCCGTTGCTCCGAACTGGGCCAGAACGGCTATCGGAGTTCGTTGGGCTGAATTGGCTCGGAATATAAATGTCTGTATCTTTTAAATATTACTCTGAATACTTGGGACTGCGGGTTGTCGCCGGGGTGGTTCGTCTTTTGCCGCGTTCTGCAGCGCTTGTTCTTGGGCGCTTGCTGGGACAGTTGGCGGTGAAATTGCTGGCCGGCAGGTATCGCCTGGCCTATGACAATATGAGCAAAGCCATGCCTGAGTTGACTGACTTGGAAATCAGGCGGAATCTGCGGCAGTGTTTTGTGCATTTTGGTATGAGTGGGATCGAGCTGCTTCGCCTTGATCTGTTCAATCCCGAAGAATTGGATCAATTTTTCGAGATTGAAGGATTTGATCATCTTCGCGAGGCATTGGACCTTGGTCGTGGAGTGATCCTGCTGACCGGTCATCTGGGCTTTTGGGAGGCGGGCGCTTTTGTGCTGCCGGCCTCTGGGGTTGAGTGTGACATGGTCGGCCGACCGATGAAAAACCCTCTGACTGATGCCTATCTGACCGGGATTCGGACTCATTTCGGAGCTCGTTTACTGAATAGCCGAAAAGGTGGTCGGAGAATTTTTAAATCGTTAGCCGCCGGACATGCGGTGGCGGTGTTGCTAGACCAGCACATTTCACCGCCCGGATCAATGGAAACCGTTTTCTTCGGCCGTAAGGCCATGACGTCGACGGTTATGATCCAAATGGCGATGAAGCATCAGATCCCGGTGGTGCCGATGTTCTGTTTGCGTAGCCCGGATAATCGTTATAAGGCATGGACGGAGCCGATGCTGCTTCTGCAAGGTGATGGGGAGGACGCTGTTGCTCAAAATACCCAGCTGCTGACCGATGTTGTCGAGGCGGCCATCCGGCGGGATGTGACTCAATGGTTCTGGATGCATAAACGCTGGCGGGTTAAAAAGGCCAGGAAGAAAAAGAAAAAATAGGCTCGCAAAGCCGTATCGCCAAGGAAAAAATACTTTAATTATCCAAACTGCATATGTTAGGATTTGACCCTATCTATTGTTTGCTGTAGAGGGGGCCTGTCTCAAGAACTTTTCTCTGTATAAATCCACAAAATGGAGGGGATCCATGCACGTTACCAGAAGAGTGTTTGTCGGACTGCTGTTTGTTCTGTTGCTGAGCTTTGCCAGTCAGCCATCTTTTGCTTTTGAAAAAATCAATATCAACACCGCAACCGTTGAGCAACTTGTAACCCTGAAAGGGGTTGGAGAAAAAACAGCACAGAGTATCATTGATTATCGCACGTCCAAGCCTTTCGCTTCGGTCGATGAACTGACCAATGTTAAAGGTATCGGGCCAAAAACCCTGGCAAAATTTCGTGATCAGTTGACGATTAGCGATTAGTATAATTAATTATTGGCCTATGGGCCGCCTTTACAGATATATTGATAGGGAGAGGGAAGCCTCTCCCGTTTTTTTTGGTTTTTTCAGGACAAGCGAAAAAAGGAATCCTCTATGAAAGTACTTGTGACCGGAGCTGCCGGATTTATCGGTTTTCATCTCTCCCAGAAACTGCTTGGTCGTGGCGATCAGGTGATCGGCCTGGATAACCTGAATGACTATTATGATGTCTCTTTGAAGCATGCGCGCCTGCAGCAGCTTGATGCAAATGTCAATTTTCGCTTTGTACACATGGATCTTGCTGATCGCGAAGCTATGGCCGACTTGTTTGCGCAGGAAAAGTTCGAGCGGGTGGTGAATCTGGCGGCCCAGGCCGGAGTCCGTTATTCTCTGATTAATCCTTATGCCTATATCGATAGTAATATCCAAGGGTTTATGAATATTTTGGAGGGCTGCCGACATAATGGTGTCGAGCATCTTGTGTATGCTTCCTCTTCCTCGGTCTATGGCGCCAATACAGCGATGCCTTTCTCTGTTCATGATAACGTTGATCATCCAGTGTCCTTGTATGCGGCCAGCAAAAAGTCGAATGAGCTGATGGCGCACACTTACAGTCATCTTTATGGACTGCCAACGACCGGCTTGCGTTTCTTTACGGTGTATGGTCCATGGGGGCGCCCGGATATGGCATTGTTTCTTTTTACCAAGGCGATTCTGGCGGATCAGCCTATCGATGTGTTTAATTTCGGTAAAATGAGACGTGACTTTACCTATATCGATGATATCGTCGAAGGGGTGGTCAGGACTCTTGACCGGGTGGCAACAGCCAACCCTGCCTGGACTGGCGATCATCCTGATCCGGGCACCAGTGCGGCACCCTATCGGTTGTATAATATCGGCAACAATAATCCCGTTGAGCTGATGCATCTGATTCACGCTCTGGAATCCGAACTCGGCAAAGAGGCTCGTAAGAACATGCTGCCAATTCAGCCGGGGGATGTTCCCGCAACCTATGCCGACGTCGATGCGTTGATAACGGATGTCGGCTTTAAGCCAAGTACATCCATTGAAGAGGGTATTGCCCGTTTTGTGCAATGGTACCGCGATTATTTCGCTGTATAGCCAACTTCGCGGTCAGCCCTTATCTGCTGATAGAGAAAGCCGGGCCGCAGTTTCGCTGCGTCGTCGGGGATAAATGTTTTTCTTGTCTGCCTTTTGTTAAATCGTTAAGATGCAAACCTTTGTTGAGAGTGTCTGACGGAGATTGACTGTATTGGATAGCACTTGTCGAGCTTCGGGAGAGTCCCGGAGCAAACAAAAAATAAAGGTTGATTATGATAAAGAGTATGACCGGCTATGGTCGTGGTCAGGCCGAAACGGAAGGGTTCTCGTTTGCAGTTGAAATTAAGGCTGTGAACCATCGCTATGGTGATATTACAGTCAAGGCTCCTCGACTGCTGGCTCCTTATGAAAGCGAGATAAAAAAAAGGGTTGCCGCGGTTTTAAAGCGAGGGAAGGTCGACGTCTATATCAATCAGGAAAACAGCTCCCGGTTAACGATGACGCCGGTGATTGATGAGCAGTTGGCGGCAGCCTATCTGGCCGCCTACAAGCATTTGAAATCAGTGACTGGACTGGCCGGGGAGATCGGACTTGAATTTCTGGCCGCACAGAAAGATGTCCTGACCTTGAAAGAAACAGAATTGGTTGCTGACGATTTGCTGGATTGTCTCTATCAATCTTTGGATCAGGCACTGGCGGCCATGCTTGAAACGCGGCGCTGCGAAGGTGCTGCCACGGCCCAGGATATCTCTCAGCGGCTGGAAGTGCTGGCAACCATTCTCGGAAAAATTGAAGAATGTGCCCCCCTGGTTCCCATTGAGTGGCAACAGAAGCTCAAGGAGCGCCTGGCCCGTTTGCAGGATAACGGCGGGGATCCGCAGCGCATAGCCCAGGAAATCGCGATTTTTGCAGATCGTTGCGATATCAGCGAAGAAATCAGTCGCTTCAACAGTCATTTGGCACAGTTTCACGCCCTGATGGCGGAACAGGAGCCGGTCGGCCGGCAAATGGATTTTTTAGTTCAGGAGTTGAATCGCGAAGCAAATACCATGGGCTCCAAGTCCAACGACGCCAACCTGACCAAGCATGTTGTTGCCTTGAAATCTGAACTTGAAAAAATCCGTGAGCAGGTGCAGAACATTGAATAAGCAGGCTGATCCCAGCAGGAAAGGAATTCTGTTTGTGGTCTCCGCCCCTTCCGGAGCAGGGAAAACCTCGTTGTGTCGGGAATTAATTGACAGCGTTGCTGATCTGGAGCAATCTATATCGTTCGCGACACGCCCCAGGCGGGCCGGAGAACAGGATGGGGTCGATTATCATTTTGTTCCTTCCGATACTTTCAGGCAGATGATTGAGGAACATCAGCTTGCCGAGTGGGCCGAGGTGCACGGCAACCTTTACGGAACGTCCCTCGCTACTATTGAGGATGCTTCGGCGAAGGGGATCGACCTGCTGCTTGATATCGATTGTCAGGGCGCGGCGCAGCTGCGGAAAAATTATCTGCGCGGAGTGTTTATTTTTATTCTGCCGCCGGATTATGATGAGTTGGAAAGACGGCTGCGTGAGCGCGGTACCGACAGCGAAGAGGTCATTTTGCGGCGGCTGAGAAATGCCCAACAGGAGATCGCCCAGGCGGAGCAATATGACTACCTGGTTGTGAATGATGATTTTTCCGCCGCCAAAGCCAAACTGGTTTCGATTATTCTTGCAGAAAGAAGCCGGGCGAATCGTTGCCGGTATTTATTGCAAAAATTTACCTCATAAGGAGACAAAAATATGGCACGTGTTACAGTTGAAGATTGCTTGGACATCATTCCCAATCGGTTTCTGCTCGCTATGGTTGCAGCAAAGCGGTCGAAGCAGCTTTACAAAGGCGCTGAACCACTGATTGAAAACAAATCCGGCAATAAGAAAGTCGTTGTGGCCTTACGTGAAATTGCTGCCAACGAAATCGACTTTGAAATACCAATGCGTAAGCGGTGAAAGCAAGCCTGTTTTTTTCCGGCCCTGAAACCGGTTTCAGGGCCCTGAGTTGAATGTATTATTGTAGTCATTCAGAGCGTTGAGCCGGATACTTCCCGGTGACAGCTATGATAACTATTGAAGACATTACCGAACAGCTGAGGACGTATCACCCTCAAGTGGATTCAACCCTCTTGGCCCGCGCCGGAGAATTCTGCGCGCGGGCTCATCAGGGGCAGAAAACACCTGACGGGCGTGCTTATCTTCAGCACCCTTTTGAAGTCGCATCCATTCTCGCCCGTTTGAAGGTCGATGTAACAACCATCGTTGTCGGGCTTCTTCATGACTCCCTTGGCACAGGTCAAATCAGCAAAGAAGAACTCTCTGCCCAATTCGGTGAAGAAGTTGTCTCTCTGATTGAAATCGGCAATAAAATCAGCAGCATTCCCTATCGGCAAAGTAATCAGCAGCAGGTTGAGAGCTTCCGAAAAATGTTTATTGCCATGGCACGGGACCTGCGGGTGGTGCTGGTTTATCTGGCGGACCGGCTCAGTGACATGCGTACGATCCTGTTTCGGGATGAACAAGCACAACTTGATTATTCGCGGGAAACCCTGGAAATTTATGCCCCCTTGGCCAATCGGTTGGGGATTAGCTGGTTGAAAGGGGAACTGGAAGATCTTGCGTTGCGTGTGCTTGAGCCTGAGATATATGCCGACCTCAAGCGCAGGATCTCTGCCCACAAAAAAGAGCGTAGCGGCTATGTTGCGGAGGTCAAACAAAAGATCTGTGATCTACTGGCAGAAAACGGTTTGGCTGGCGAGGTCTCCGGCCGTTCCAAGCATTTTTATTCTGTCTACCGGAAAATGGAGCGCACCGGGGTTGATCTTGATCAGATCTACGACTTGATCGCCTTCCGCGTTCTGGTTCCGAGCGTACGGGAATGCTACGAGGTCCTGGGACTGATTCATTCGGCCTGGAAACCGATCGCTGGTCGATTTAAAGACTACATCGCCATGCCTAAGTCCAATATGTACCAATCCTTGCATACTACGGTCATTGGTCCGTTTGGTGAGCGGATGGAGGTGCAGATCCGGACCCATGAAATGCACCGGATTGCAGAAGAAGGGGTCGCCGCCCACTGGAAATACAAAGAGGGCGGTGTCGTGCCGGTCACAGGTCGGGATGATCATCGTTTTAATTGGCTGCGTCAGGTCCTGGAATGGCAGCGTGACGTCAGTTCCGGGTGGGACGGCAGCGGCCCGGCCTCGATAAACCTGTTTCCTGAAGAGGTCTATGTGTTCACCCCGAACGGGGATGTCAAGGAGTTGCCGGCCGGGTCCTCGCCCATAGACTTCGCTTTTGCCGTGCATACCGATGTGGGCAGGCAATGTGTTGGCGCACGCATCAACGGCAAACTGTGCCCGTTAAAAACAGAGTTGAAAAACGGTGATATTATAGAGGTTCTGACCTCAGCCAACCAGACTCCAAGCAAAGACTGGCTGTCTATTGCCAAGACTTCCAAGGCGCGCAATAAAATCCGCCAATGGATTAAGGAAGAGCAACGCGAAAAAAGTATCGAAATGGGCAGGGATTTGCTCGAAAAGGAGCTGCGTAAGCATCAATATAGTTTAAAGCGAGCCATGGCGCTGAAATCATTTGATGAAGCTGTGCGGGGGTTGGGCTTTAAGCAGTCTGCCGACTTGTTTGCAGCAGTTGGTTACGGCAAGCTCTCTGCCGGTCAGGTGTTATCTCATGTTTTGCCGAAGGAAGAGCTGAAAAGTACAGCAACCAAGCCCGGGCCGTTCGGGAAGGTGCTTGAAAAATTCAGCCGCCGGAAATCACAGAGCGCAATTCTGATCGGCGGTGTTGACAACGTGATGGTACGTTTTGCAAATTGTTGCAACCCGCTCCCCGGAGAACCGGTTGCCGGTTTTATCACCCGTGGGCGTGGGTTGACGGTTCACACCAAGGATTGTCCCCAGGTTCTGGCCAGCGATCCGGAAAGACGTATTGATGTCGAATGGGATATGCAGAAAAAAACTTCCCGGCCGGTTAAAATCAAGATTGTCTGTGCCGACCAAAAAGGGATGCTGGTGGGGATTTCCAGTGCCATTAGCGAAGCTGACGCCAATATTGTGAATGCCACCGTACACACCCGTGGTGATCATAAAGGGATGAACCTGTTTGAGATTGATGTTGCAAACCTGGAGCATTTGAACCGGGTCATTCGGGAGATCAAAAAAGTCAAGGGTGTGCAGCGGGTCGAACGGGTACGTAACTGATAACTAACGGTTGCTGGCGCAGCAGGAAGACCGATGCTGCTTGCAAAATAAGAGATGCGAAGGAGTTTTTATGAATTTGATGAAAGTGCAGACTGATGAAGCGCCGGCTGCCATCGGGCCTTATTCTCAGGCGATCAAGGTTGGCGAATTCCTGTTTTGTTCCGGACAGATTCCTCTGGATCCGAGCAGCGGTGAAATAGTTCCGGGCGGAATCGTGGAACAAACCACCCAAGTCATGAATAACCTGAAAGGGGTGTTGGCTGCTGCCGGAACCGGGTTTCAGGCTGTTGTGAAAACGACTATTTTTATGGTCGATCTGGCTGATTTTGCGTTGGTCAATGAAGTCTATGGACGTTTTTTCAATGATCCGGCTCCGGCCAGGGCAACAGTTCAGGTCGCCGCATTGCCGAAAGGGGCCTTGGTTGAGATTGAGCTGGTAGCCTATCTGGCCGGTCACTGAACGGGGCGCTTGAAAAATAAAGGGGCTGCTTGGAAGAGCGACCCCTTTACTTAATAACTATCGATGGCCTGAAAATCTCAGACGATTTTTTGCACTTTCCCAGAACGAATACAGCGGGTACAGGCCTTGATGGTCCGGATTGATCCATTGTGCTGGGCACGAACTTTTTGGAGGTTCGGGCTCCAGACGGTCCGGGTTTTATTGTGGGCATGGCTGACATTATTTCCGGTAACGGGCTTTTTCCCGCAGATCTCACATTGTTTTGACATCTCTACAATCCTCCTGAAAGTTTCGAACGCGCATTACTAGCATATTTTTTTTTGTGATGCAAATTTTTTCAGAAATTTTCTTCATCGAAATCTTCATCGCTACAAATAACCACATTGTGCTGCTTTAACAGGGCAGCGGTCACTCCCTGACCGACAACCTTTTCCTGGCCCAGATAGACCTGATGCGAGCCGCAGGAAGGGCTGCGTTCCTTGAGGATGGCCCTGTTGGCCCGGACCAGGTGGGCGATTTTCAGACATTGTCTGGCACCGTCCAGAAATAAACTGCTGACATCCACACCATTTTCATCCTCGAGGCGGCCTTCCCCGGATATCAGCGTGGCTCCATCCCCGCTGGCAAACCAGCAGCGCGGCCGAGGAGTTGGCAGGCCAGCCAACTGTTCCGGACAGACGGGAATCGCAATCGCCTGATTCTGGCGCAGATAGGCAAGTACCTTTTCGTTTGCCGCAGCCTTTCCGTCATAGCGGGTCGTTAACCCCAACAGGCAGGCGCTGACCAGGATCGTCTCTGCCATCGGTTAATCTGCCATTTCCAGGGCAGGGCTGATTTGTGCGCCATTTGCCGGAACAATCCCCCGAACCTTGACCCTGCGGTCCTCAATACTAATTCGACCTTCAGCAAACCACTGGATCGCCTGTGGGTAGATTTTATGTTCCTGCTCAAGAATCCTGGCTGCCAGAGAATCTTCCGTATCAGTCTCCAGAATCGGCACAGCGGCCTGGATGATGATGGGTCCGGTATCTACACCCCCATCGACAAAATGTACCGTACAACCGGAAAAACGTGCCCCGTACTCAAGCGCTTTACGATGGACGTGTAGCCCCGGAAAAGCCGGCAGCAAGGCTGGATGAATATTGATAATGCGGGCAGGGAAGGCTGTCAGAAAAATATCTGAAATAATTCGCATAAAGCCTGCCAGGACAATAAGTTCCGCTCCTGCAGCCTGTAATTCCGCAACGACAGTCCGGTCGAACTCGCTACGCGTGGCGAACTGACGATGATCGATACACATGTGTCTGATACCGGCCTGTTTCGCTCTGGCCAAGGCTCCTGCATCAGGATTATTGCTGATGATCAGAACGATTTCAACGTCCAGTTCGCCTGCGACGGAACGGTCAATAATGGCTTGCAGGTTCGAGCCACTCCCGGAGGCAAGCACGGCGATACGAAGTTTGGGCATGTCGGCTTCCTTCTTTGGAGCGTCAGATAAGTTCGACAACCGGTTCCTCGGCAGGGACAATCTCGCCGATGACCTGGGCCTGATCGCCGAGACCGGCCAGGCGGCCGATGATATCTTCGCAATCCTTGCCTGGAACCACCAGAATCATACCGATGCCATAGTTGAACGTCCGGTACATTTCATGCTCTGGAATATTGCCCCCTTCCCGAAGCATCTCAAAAATGGCCGGTTTGCTCCAGCTGTCTTTCTCAATGACTGCTTTGCAATGTTTGGGAAGGATGCGGGGAATGTTTTCCAGTAAACCACCGCCTGTTATATGGGCAATTCCCTTGATATTGAAATCGCGCAACAGATTCAAAATGCTTTTAACGTAAATCCTGGTCGGTTCCAGCAGGGTGTCTCCGAGGGGCTTGTCCAGGCCCGCCGGGGTTGCCCCCAGGTCCAACTTGAGGGTTTCGAGGAAGATTTTACGGGCCAGGGAAAAGCCGTTCGAATGCAGGCCGCTGGAGGCGATGCCAATAATCTGGTCGCCTTTGGTAATGGTTGCCCCGTCAATGATTTTGTCATTGTCGACAACACCAACCGAAAAACCGGCCAGGTCATATTCTTCACCGGTATACATGCCCGGCATTTCTGCCGTTTCGCCGCCAAGCAGGGCGCAATTGGCTTGTTTGCAGCCTTCAGCGATCCCTTTCAGGATTTCAACCGCTTTTTCCGGTTCAAGTTTTGCCGTGGCCAGATAGTCCAGAAAAAACAAGGGTTCTGCCCCTTGCACGATGATATCATTTACGCACATGGCAACCAGGTCGATGCCGACGGTGTCATGCTTCTCCAGCAAAAAAGCCAGTTTGAGTTTGGTCCCGACTCCATCGGTAGCGGCAACCAGGACAGGCCGTTGGTATTTATTGCTGTTCAGCGAAAACAGGCCGCCGAATCCGCCGATGTCGGTCAATACTTCCGGGCGGGAGGTTTTTTTAACCAGCGGTTTGATCAGGTTGACGAAATGGTTGCCGGCGGCAATGTCGACCCCCGCATCCTTGTAAGTTATCGGATTTTTACTACTCACTTCTGACTCTCCTTACCAAATAAAATAGCCCGGCATTAGATCATTGCTGGTCGTCCCTTGTCAATGCAAGATAATCAATCCGTGCATTCAGTTGATCCTGTAAGTGACCAGACAATTTACCTGAGTTGGGCAATACCCGTTGTTATCCTTGAAATAAATCGTTTATATTGCAGGCCATTTGTCGCGGTCAATGGCTTCGATCCTTATCTGCAGGTTGTTGAAGATGCTTCTCCCGGGGGGGGGGGGTAAGTACGGGCGACGGATTGGTTTTTCCCGACCCAACACAAAGTGATAACTTTACAACCTGTTAATGGCTTTTAGCGCCCGCCATAAGGTTCCGCTGGCTGGTGGTTGACAACCTGTCAGGGGCCGCTTGAGTGGCTTTGCCACGTTGCCCAGCATGGTATTCATTCGGTGTATCTCTAAGCCGTTATTTATGATATTTTTCTGCAAGATTTCCAGCATCGTTCGTTAACTGTATTATATAGCACGAAAACAAATAAAGTTGCGCAATCCATTACAGGAAAAAAACATACTCATTCGGGAAGCGACCACTGCTGATCTTGCCGCTATTGTAGCTATTGAGCAAAATTGTTACGCTCAGCCCTGGACCGAGCAGATGCTCTATCAGGAGCTTCTCAATCCTGTTGCAACCTTTCTCTGCCTCACGATCTGCGGTCGTATCTGTGCGTATTTATGCTATTGGTTTGTTGCGGGTGAAGTGCAGATTCTTAACCTTGCGACCGCTACTGCCTGGCAGCGCCGCGGATTTGCCGCCCACCTGTTGAGCACGGCTTTCAAAAGGTGTGCCGCGTCCGCGACAACCGCCTGGCTGGAAGTGAGGGCCGGCAATCAGCCGGCGATCAATCTCTATCGGGGTTGCGGATTTGCCTCTGCCGGGGTGCGGCGCGGGTATTATCGTGACGGCGAGGATGCCGTTATCATGGTAAAAGAATTGTCGGTCCAAAAGAAAAGTTCAGGAGAAATGAATGAAAAACCATAAAACAATTATCCTCTCCAATCAGGAGATATCGCCGGGGTACTACCGGATGCGGATTCTGGCGCCGGATTATACCAAACTGGCCAGACCGGGGCAGTTTGTCATGTTTCGGGTTCAGCGTTCCCTGCCGCCCCTGCTGCGGCGCCCGTTCGGCATTTTCAGGACCGGATTCATGCCTGCTGATTGTGAAGCGATGCCGCCGAAAGAATTCATCGAGATTATCTACAAGGTCGTCGGTGGCGGAACCGAAATCATGCAGGACCTGCATCAGGGGGATGCCGTTGAACTATTGGGACCTCTGGGCAAAGGGTTTGATCCCGGACCGCCGGAAGAAGAAAAAATACTGGTCGGTGGCGGTATCGGCCTTGTCCCTCTTTATATGCTCGCCGAGGAACTGGTTGCCAAGTCCAAAGTCCGCTTGTTGATGGGCGGGCGAACACGGGATGATATCATTACTGTCACAGAGTTTGAACGGCTCGGCGTTGAAACCTATGTTTCTACTGAAGACGGCAGCCTTGGTGAGCGTGGCTTGGTGACTCAGGTTCTGGAAAGTAAATTGGCCGGGGCGGGCAAGAATTCGGTGTTTGCTTGCGGGCCGATGCCCATGGTCAAGGCGGTGCAGAAAATTTGTCAGCAATATGAAACCGCGCTGCAGGTTTCGCTAGAGGCTCTTATGGCCTGCGGAGTAGGCGCTTGTCTGGGCTGCGTTGTCAAAGGAGCCGGTCACAGTGAAGAGACTCCGAGTTATTTGTGTACCTGCAAAACCGGACCGGTGTTCAAGTCTGCTCAGCTTGATTGGAGCGAGGACGCTGAAGTTGAGGAGGGTACTCATGATCAAGCGTAAAGAGCGGCTTGAACGGCCGAACCTGGCGGTTGATGTTGCTGGAATCCGGTTGAAGAACCCGATCATGCCTGCGTCCGGGACTTTCGGGTATGGCGAGGAATATGCTCCCTATCTCGATTTGAACGAACTGGGGGCGATCGTGACCAAAGGGCTGTCCCTGCAGCCAAAGGCCGGTAACAAGACTCCCCGTATCTGTGAGACGGTCAGCGGAATGCTCAACGCCATCGGTTTGCAGAATGTTGGTGTCGATGTTTTTATCAAACATAAAATGCCCTTTCTGGAACAATTCAATACGCCGGTGATCGTCAATTTCTTCGGCAACACCCAGGAAGAATACGGCGAAGTGGCTGCCCGTCTTGATGACCTGCCGGGGGTGGCAGGGTTGGAAATGAATATCTCCTGTCCCAATGTCAAACACGGCGGAATCGTCTTCGGGACCGAAGCGCAGGCCGCCTATGATGTCATTTCGGTGGTACGGAAACGGACCAGCAAGCCGCTGATCGTCAAGTTGACGCCGAATGTAACGGATATCCGGCTCACGGCAAAAGCTGCCGAAGATGCCGGCGCCGATGCCTTGAGCCTGATCAACACCCTGACCGGCATGGCTGTAGACGTCAAAAAACGCCGTCCGGCCCTGGCCAACACGATCGGCGGGCTCTCCGGACCGGCTATCCGGCCGATTGCAGTGCGGCTGGTTCATCAGGTGGTGCAGGCTGTCGACCTGCCGGTTATCGGGGTTGGGGGGATTTCCCGGGCGGTTGATGCCCTGGAATTTTTGATTGTTGGTGCCACGGCGGTGCAGGTCGGGACCGCGAACTTTGTGGATCCGAATGTGATGGCGACCATCATCCGGGACCTTGAGGATTTCTGTCTGCAGGAAGGGGTTGAGGATATCAATGAACTTATCGGGACCTTACAGGTTGAATAGGAGCCATTTGCCGGGCAATACGGTCACTGTCAGCCTTCTGCCGCGGGTTTTATAAGCGAACTCATGGACGTTATAGCGACTCATGTAAATGCTGATTTTGATTGCCTCGGCTCCATGATTGCCGCCAAAAGACTCTATCCTGAGGCGGTGCTGGTGTTTCCCGGGGGGCAGGAGCAGGGGCTGCGCAACTTTTTGCTGCAGAGCACACTCTATGCCTACAATATCAAACGGAGTAAGGATATTGACCTGGCAGAGGTCACTAGATTAATCCTGGTCGACGTCCGCAGTACGGCTCGGATCGGCCTGTTTGCGGATATCGTTGATAGACCTGGTCTTGACATTCACATCTACGATCACCATCCGGTGGATAAACACGCCCTGCGCGGTTCACTGGAAGAGATTCATGATGTCGGCGCCACGACCACTATCCTCACCCGCATATTTAAAGAACGCGGGATCGTCCCCGATTCTGACGAAGCAACCATGATGATGCTCGGTATTTTTGAGGATACCGGGCATCTGTTGTTTTCCGGAACCACTCCGGCCGATTTTGAGGCGGCCGCTTTTCTGCTTGAGCACGGTGCAAATCTGAACACTGTCGCTGATTTCCTGGTCCGGGAAATGACCCCGGAGCAGGTCGCGTTGTTGAACGAACTATTGAATTCTTGTCGAACGGTGATTGTCAACGGTGTAAAAATTGCGATTTCTCACGCCTCGGTCGATTATTATGTCGGCGATATTTCCAGCCTGGTTCATAAACTGAAAGATATTGAAAATCTGGATGTGCTGATCGTGGCGGTGCGCATGGAAGACCGGATCTTTACGGTCGGCCGGTCGCGCTTGCCCGAAGTGCACGTCGGGGAGGTTTTTCAGGAGCTTGGCGGTGGCGGGCATGCTTTTGCCGCTTCGGCGACGGTACGGGATATGCCGCTGGCGCAGCTGTTGGATCACCTGCAGACGTTATTGCAAAAGCATGTCCAGCCTTCCGGAACTGCCGGGGAACTGATGTCGAGCCCGGTCAAGACCTTGCCGGAAGTTGCCAGTATCGACAAGGCCCGGCAATTGATGGCACGCTTTAACTTTAATGCCGTACCGATTGTCGATGACCGGCACCAGGTTGTCGGCATTATCACCAGGCAGATCGTTGAAAAAGCGGCTCATCACAAGTTGGCCAGAATGACCGTTGGCGATGTCATGAACAGCGACTTCAAAGCCGTCAGTTCTTCAGCCTCCCTGGCCGAATTGCAGCAGGGGATCATTGAGCACAATCAGCGCTGTGTCCCGGTGGTGGATGGTGGAACGTTGGTCGGTGTGGTGACTCGAACGGATCTGTTGCGCCATATGCTGGGGGGCCAGCAGGAGCGACTGGAGGGTCCGACCGAGATCCTGACTCAGCGCAGCCTGCAGTTGAAGCGGAAAAACCTGAAGCGGCTTCTTGAGGCACAACTACCGAATTATATAAGGAACATCCTTCACCGGCTCGGAGAGGTTGCCGATCGGCAGCAGGTTAAGGTGTTTTTAGTCGGCGGCTGTGTGCGTGATCTGCTGCTGCGGCAGGAAAATCTGGATATCGATGTTGTTGTCGAGGGTAACGGGATCGGTTTTGCCCGCCAGTTTGCCGCAACGGTTGGTTGTCGGATCCGGGAACATGAAAAATTCGGCACCGCAGTGGTGATTTTTCCGGACGGATTCAAGGTTGATATCGCTTCGGCCCGGCTTGAATACTATGACAGCCCTGCGGCTCTCCCTCATGTTGAGCATGCTTCCATCAGGCAGGACCTGTATCGCCGTGATTTCACCATCAATACATTGACAATCGCTTTGAATCGCGAAAATTTTGGGCAAATGCTCGATTTTTTCGGTGGCCAGCGAGACCTGAAAGATAAGGCAATCAGGGTTCTGCATAACCTGAGCTTTGTTGAAGATCCCACCCGACTCTTCCGCGCGGTTCGTTTTGAACAGCGCCTTGGCTTCCGGATTGGCCGGCAGACCGAACGGCTGATGAGGAGCGCGGTGCGCATGAACCTGGTGAAGAGGGTCGGTGGCGCCAGGATTCTCAATGAGCTTGAACAGATTCTCAGCGAAGCGCATATTCTCCCGGCCCTTGAGCGGCTGGAACAATTTGAGCTACTGAAATTCATCGACCGTCGCCTTAAAATAGATGTGCCCAGCAGAAAGTTGCTGATTGCCGCGGGGCGGGCGGCAAACTGGTTCGATTTGCTCTATACTGGTGAATCCTATCGGCGTTGGCTGCTCTATCTCCTCTGCCTGTTCGGTCAGCAATCAGAAAAAACGGTCAGCGGGATCATCCGTTGGCTGAATGTTCATCCGCGCGATCAGGAGCTCTTTCTTGAAAAGAGATCGCGCAGCCTGGTGTTGTTGAAAAAATTGAAGTTTTGGAAGGCAAAGCAGGCCCCTCCAACAAATAGCGATATCTTTCACTGGTTCGAAGGCCTGCCGCTGGAGTTGATACTTTTCTTAATGGCTTCAGCTGAGGATGACGTTCTGCAAAAATGGATTTCCCTGTATGTGACCCGGCTGCGTAATGTCAAAATTGCGTTGACCGGCCAGGATCTGATTAATCTCGGGCTACAGCCGGGACCCTATTTTCAGGATATTTTCAGGGTCGTGCTGGACGCTCGCTTGAATATGGATGTCACCAGTAAGCAGGAAGAGATCGGGCTGGCCTTGAAAAACTTTCCGCCTTAGTGGGAGGGGATGTCTATCCCGGGATTTTTTTTAACGAGGTGGGAAGAATACGATTCTTCCCATATCGATACGTTAGAGCGGCACTATTGATTTTGACCGCTCCTCCATGAGCCCAACAGGCTATTTCTCAACAGCTTGCTCGTGCTGAGCGACCTGTTTTATTGACCGATTGGGGGATCTCGATTAGACTGAGGCACCGGCTTGTAAATCGTTAGCAGGCGCTAAGGCTTGGGAGTGCGAAGCGAAACATATATGGAAAGTGTCATCTCGAAGATTGCAATCATGCTGGTTCCTGCGCTGCTGGCAGTCATGCTGCATGAAGTTTCCCATGGCTACATCGCAGAACGTTTCGGCGATCCGACAGCGCGTTTGTTAGGTCGCCTGACCCTGAATCCGTTCAAGCACATCGACCCCATTGGTACCATTGCGGTTTTTATCTTCGGCTTTGGTTGGGCCCGTCCGGTGCCGGTCAACCCGGGCAATTTCCGTCGCCCGAAACGGGACATGATTTGGGTCGCGGTCGCTGGGCCGGTGACCAATCTGCTTCTGGCCATCGCGTCAGCTTTTCTGTTGCGTTGCTTGGGATATATTGATCAGAGTTTTGTCGGCGCTGCGGATATGTACATCAAGTTTTCAACTCCGGTGAAAATGATGCTGGGGTTCAGCCTCTATATCAACACCTTGCTTGGTGTTTTCAATCTCATCCCTTTGCCGCCGCTTGATGGCGGACGGATTCTGACCGGGGTGCTGCCGGAGCGGCAGGCGGCTCTTATCGGTCGGCTTGAGCCCTTCGGCTTTGTATTGATCCTGTTGCTGGTGTTTTTCACCGATCTATGGAGTGTGATTCTGGCGCCGATTATCAACACGTTGGTGGTGTTGATGGCGGGCAGCCAGGTTGAAGTGGTTCGGCAGGCAATGCACTTCCTGTTCGGACATTGAAAATATGCCGATCCAGATTCTGCTTGAAAACTTTTCCGGCCCCCTTGATCTTCTTTTACACCTGATTAAAACCAATGAAATGGATATCTACGATATCCGGATCATGGAAATTACCGAGCAGTATCTGTCGATTATCGAACAGATGAAGCAGCTTGATCTGGATGTCGCCGGAGAGTTCCTGCTGATGGCGGCCACCCTGATGCATATCAAATCTCGTATGCTGCTGCCGTCGAGTGAAGAGATTGAAGAAGAAGAGGGGGAAGACCCGCGCGCCGAACTGGTTCGGCGACTGCTCGAATACCAGCGCTACAAGGAGGCAGCCCGGTTATTTGAAAACATGCCGCAGTTGCAGCGTGATTATTTCACCGGTCTGGTCAGGGCCGCCGATTATCTGGAGCTGGAAGATGCTGCCGATGAAGAAATCACTGTCGGAATCTATCAGTTGGCCGAAGCCTTTCATCAGGTCCTTAGCAATCGGCCGAAAGAGGTCTTCCATGAGGTCGTCCGCGAATCGCTCTCCGTGGCGCAATATATCAGACGGCTTTCTGCCCGGTTGGCGGAAAGAAAACGGATGGCTTTCCACGAGTGTTTTTCCCCCGGGGCTTCCAGGATTGAACTCGTTGTGACTTTTTTAGCCATGTTGGAACTGGTTAAAATGAGAATGATCAATATCGAGCAGATGAAAGAATTCAGTGAAATTTGGCTGACCCTGGTGGTCGCTCCTGAACAGCTTGATCAGCTTTCGGCAGTTGAGGATGCTCTTGGTTATGAATAATCTCAAACAACTGGTTGAAGCATTTATTTTTGCTGCCGACGGGCCTCTTAGCCTGGATCGTCTGTGTGCATTACTGGAACAGCCTCGGGGACTGGTCAGGCCTGTGGTTGAGGAACTGATGCAGGAGTATCAGCTTAGCGCACGCGGGTTTCGGATTTTTGAGATTGCCGGTGGCTACCAGTTCCGGACTCTTCCTGATTTTGCTCCTTACCTGCGCAGAATGGCCAAGGAGAGATCGGTTAAATTTTCTCAGGCGGCCCTGGAAACTCTCGCCATCATTGCCTATCGGCAACCGGTCACCCGGGCGGAAATCGAGTATCTGCGTGGGGTTGATTCCGGCGGGATTGTCAAGTCGCTGCTGGAAAGAAATCTGTTGCGCATTCTCGGTAAGAAGGATGTTCCTGGCCGCCCACTTTTGTATGGTACCAGTCGGCAGTTCCTTGAATTTTTCGGGCTGCGTGATCTGAACGACCTGCCGACCCTTAAAGAATTTGCCGCTTTGGACCCGGAACTTGCCGAGGCCGAGCCGCTAGCCCCGGAAGGAACCTGATGCCAATGGCAGAAAGAATACAGAAACTTATTTCCCAGGCGGGACTTGCTTCCCGAAGACAAGCTGAACTCTGGATTGAGGAAGGGAAAGTCCTGCTCAACGGCCGTAAGGCCGGACTTGGTGACCGGGCGGATTTAACCGTGGATAAGGTTGAGGTCGCCGGGCGCGCACTGCAGGTTGCGGAGAAGAAGATCACCGTGCTGCTGAATAAGCCGCGGGGCTATATCTCAACCCTGAAGGATCCCGGGGAAAGGCGTCTGGTGACTGAATTGGTTGCGGATATTCCAGCGCGCTTATTTCCGATCGGGCGCTTGGATTACAATACCGAAGGGTTGCTGCTGCTGTCGAACGACGGCGATCTGGCTCTGCGGTTGACCCACCCTCGCCATCATGTGAAAAAAACCTATCTGGTCAAAGGGCGGGGGCGTCTGACCAGCGATATGATCGGGCGGTTGGAGCAGGGAGTCATGATCGATCAGTACAAGACCGCACCGGCTCAGGTCGCAAAAGTGAGGAACTCGGCGACGACCTGTTGGTTTGAATTGACCATCAGTGAAGGGAAAAATCGCCAGGTCAGGCGGATGTGCGACGCTATCGGAATCTCGGTGGTCAGGCTGAAAAGAATCGGCTTGGGCGGCTTGGATCTGGGCGGGTTGGAGACCGGCAGATATCGGCTCTTGAGTGCTGCCGAGGTCGCAAGATTGAAAAAGATTAACTAAGTTTGTATTCATTATTATACTTTGTCTTTAGATTATGCTATGCTCAGCCTTGTTAAGGCTTGAATTCAGTGTTAATGCAGAGCAAGGTAAGTGCATTGTTCTGCTTGACTTTTAAAGGGTCATTGTCTAGCGTGAAATAAAAGTCGAGTTGTTGAAAGAGTTGTTGAAACTGTAAATATCGGAGCATTTTTTTGGCAACGAACAAAGATAAACTCATCGAGTCAGCGCAAAAAAATCTGAAGAAAAAGCAGATTGTTAAGGCGATTAAGGACTACGCCAAGATCGTCGAGCTGGATCCGGCAGATGTTCGTTCCAGGCAGAAACTGGCAGAATTGTTCGTACGTACCAACAAGCCGGCGGAAGCCTTCGAACATTATGAGGCGGTCGCGAAATATTTCTCCAGTAACGGTTTTTATCTGAAAGCCATTGCCATCTATAAACAGATGCAACGGTTGGACCCAAGCCAGGTTTCAATCATCAACCGGCTCGCTGAATTAAATGAAAAGCAAGGCCTGATCGGAGACGCCATGGCTGAATATCGCAGCCTGGTGGATTATTACGCCCGCAACGGTATGGTCGCGGATGAGATCAAGACGCTGGAGAAAATGCGTGATCTTGATCAGAATAACCTTAACGTCCGAGTCAAACTGGCCGAGGTTTATGCAGCCAATGAGCGTAAGGATGACGGCTTTGAAGAGCTGGAATCGGTTCTGGATGTCCTGAAGAGCAAGAACGATTTCGATAAAGCCCTGAAGCTGTACAAGATGTTCCTGCCCCTTTACCCCAACAATAAAAAATTGCAGATGGGGCTGGCCCTTACTTTTTATGAAAAACGGGATTTCGGCCGCGGGGTTATCATCCTGGAAACCCTGCTGAAGGAAAAGCCGTCCGATCCTGATCTGTTACGCCTTATCGCCAGCGGCTATGCTGATCAGCAGAATTGGCCCAAGGCTCTCGAAATTTATCAAAAGCTGCTTGATCTGGATCCCAGTGACCTGGATATCTGTGAGGCCATCATCAAGGGTGAGATCGGTTCCCAGCAGTATGTTCACGCCTTGTCACAGCTGGAAGAGTGGAAGGATGCATTCTTAAAGGCGGATCGACTCGATCGGTTGAAAGAATACTATGAATTGCTCAAGGACAAGCTTGGCGACAACCGGATTGTTCTGCAGACCCTTGATTCCATTTATGAGCTGAGCGGCGACGGTGACAAGCTGCTTGATATCATGTCCGAAGTTCAAATCGAGACGGACGATGATGTGGTTGAGGAAGAGACCCTGTCTGATTCCCTGCTCGGTTCGGCCCAGGAAGACATTTCCATTGATGATCTAGATCTTGATCCCGGCGAAGACGCCGAGTTGGTTGGTCTGGACGTGGTTGAGGATGAAAATATCGATCTGGAGCTGGAATCGCTGGAAGATGTTTTCGGCAATGAGGAAGAGGTTGCTGTTTCGGGCTCTGAGGCCGAAGCGGTGATTGAATTGAACGACGGGGCGGATTTTGATTTTGATTTTGCTGCCGATTCAGATGATGATCTGTTTGGTGCCGCAGAACCAGCGTCGGTCAGTCCGGCTCCGGCACAACATAATCTGCGGGCCGATCTGGAAGAGGCGGAGTTTTACCTGCAGCAAGGGTTGTTCAACGAGGCCGAGAAGCAGTGCCGCGATATCCTTGCCTACGCTCCGGACAATGAGGAGTGTCGGCAGAAACTGGCTGATATAGAAAAACAGCGCAATGTAGCTGCGCCGACAGCAACGGCCGCTGATTTTGATTTTGATGCTGTTTTCCCCGCCGACACCGCCGCCAGCCCGGAGCAGAAAAAAGTGTTCCGGACCGATGTCGATGAGCAGATCGCTGCTGACGACATGGAGTCCCATTATAATCTCGGCATTGCCTATCGAGAGATGGGCTTGCTTGATGATGCTATCAGCGAGTTCGAAAAGGCCGAGAAAGAGCCGTCCCGCTATGTTGATTGCCAGACTCTCAAAGGGCTCTGCTATTCCGACAAGGAAGATTATGACAACGCTGAGATCATGTTTCAGCAGGCTCTTGATTCGCCCTACCTTGAAGAGATTCAGCGGCTTAATCTTGGTTACGAGCTTGGATTGCTGTACGAGCGTGCCGGTCGCGCCAACGATGCCCTGATCAGTTTTCAGGATGTGCTGTCTCAGGATTCCAATTACCGGGATGTCAGGGATCGGGTGAAGACACTGAAAGCATCCCTGGGTCTGGTTGATGAGATCGCAGACAACTCTCTGGATGAGCGTAAGGAGAGGATCTCCTTCCTTTGATAAAATTCCAATCTATCTTTTGAAGCTGGCCAGGTGCCAGGACTCATTTCGAGGGTATTTGCATGGGGTATACAGATTATTTTCATTTCGAGCGTGAACCCTTTTCCAACGCACCAAACGACAAATTTTATTATGACAGTGAGCAGCATAAGCAAGCGCTGATGCGTTTGAAGTACTCAGTTGATTCGGATAAGGGACTGGCTGTCCTGGTGGGCGGTGTTGGCACCGGTAAAACAACTTTGGCGCGTCGCATGTTGGACAGCCTGCCGATTGGGAAGTACGAATCTTCCTTACTGGTGATGATTCATTCAGGGATTACCCCGGAATGGATTCTTTCGCGGATTTGCATGCAGCTCGGGGTTAAACAACCTGATGGCAGCCCATTGAGAATGCTTAAGCAGCTTTATGAGAGGCTGCTGCAGATTGAACAGGAAGGGCGTAAAGCCGTCGTCCTGATTGATGAAGCGCAGATGCTCCAGACGCGTGAATTGATGGAAGAGTTTCGGGGCCTGCTGAATCTGGAGATTCCCGGTAAAAAACTGCTGAATATCGTGTTTTTCGGGTTGCCTGCTTTGAACAATATCATGAAGCTTGACGAACCCCTGGCCCAGCGTGTCGCCTTCAAATACACCCTCAGGCCATTGACGCCTGAAGATGCCCAAAAATACATCAACTATCGTCTGCAAGTTGCCGGGGCTGAAAAATCACCTTTTCACCCTGATTGTTTGCCGCTGATCCATCAGCTGTCCGGTGGGGTTCCCAGGCTGATCAATACCATTTG
Organism: Geopsychrobacteraceae bacterium; assembly: GCA_963668145.2. Lineage (GTDB taxonomy): Bacteria > Desulfobacterota > Desulfuromonadia > Desulfuromonadales > Geopsychrobacteraceae > Seleniibacterium. The sequence continues at coordinate 5,130 of CAXXJU010000017.1, read as the reverse complement.
TGACAATGCTTTGTTTGAAACCTATCTGCGTCATGATCAGGGGATTACCCCGGCGATCATCAGTAATGTTGCTGAAGACCTCGGCCTGATCGAAATGGATCTGACCAAGCCCTACAATGAGCATAGCGATGACGATGATGACCTGGAAATTATTTTTGATGAGCTTCAGGATAAATAAATTCCGGAAAACAGACTGATTCTCAGCGGCCGGATTTCGATCCGGCCGCTTTGTTTTTGCCCTCAAATAAGCCATAATAGCAACCATGGAACCGACAATTCATATTCTTCCTGAAGAGTTATGCAACAAAATTGCCGCAGGCGAGGTCGTCGAACGACCGTCTTCCGTTGTCAAGGAATTGCTGGAAAACGCCCTTGATGCCGGTGCGAGCGACATCCTCGTTGAGCTTGAAGCCGGAGGGAAACGGCTGATTCGGGTAACCGATAATGGCTCCGGCATGAATCGTCAAGACGCCTTTCTGGCCTTTGAGCGTCATGCGACCAGTAAAATCAGAACTGATGAGGACCTGTTTGCCCTCAGCACCCTGGGATTTCGCGGTGAGGCGCTGGCTTCCATCGCTTCTGTCTCCCGGTTGCGGCTGAAAACCTGTGCTAACAGCGAAGGGCTCGGCCAGCAGATTTATGCTGAAGGGGGGAGGATCAAGAACGCCGAGGAGACCGGATTGCCGCAGGGAACCGTAGTTGAAGTGCGGAATCTCTTTTTTAATCTGCCGGCGCGTAAAAAATTTCTGCGCAAAGAACAGACCGAGCTCGGTCACGCTGCAGATGTCGTCACCAAACAGGCCCTGGCTCATCCCGAGGTCAGCTTCCGGCTGCGGCATAATGACCGGATCTTGCTGGATTTAAGGCGGGAAAAGGGCGTTCGGGAGCGCGTAGCCGCTTTGCTGGGGCGTTCCTTGCTGAAAGATCTGCTGAATGTGGACTGCCAGTCCGGCTCTGATCTGCGTCTGTCCGGACTTATTTCCGCGCCGCAACTGAACCGTTCCGCAGCGACCCATATTTACACCTTCATCAACGGGAGGTATATTCGCGATCGGGTTGTGCAGCATGCTGTCATGGAAGGTTACCGGCACCTGCTCATGAAGGGTCGCTACCCGGTTGCCGTCATTTTTCTGGAGATCGACCCAGCGCAAGTCGATGTCAATGTCCACCCGACCAAGCATGAGGTCCGCTTCCGGGAGCAGTCCCTGGTTCATGACTTTATCGCAACCAGTCTGCAGCAGACGTTGAAACCTGCCGACTGGCTGACCGGCTCCGTTGACTCCATGGATCAGCCAGTTGCCGCCGAGCAACCGGCCATACTCGCTTCCGACTCGGCAACTGTGGGTGAAGTCTCCAGCCCCGTGGTGACCGAAAGACCTGTCGTGTTGAAAGAGGCTCAGGTCGATTATCATTCGACCCTGACTGGAGCAGAGCCGGTCTCGAGGAGCGTCAGCCCCGAATCCAAGCCGTTTCCTGAACCCTTGGCCAATGGCGCGGGGAGGGCGGTCAATAGAGAACCCGTCCAGTCCTTGCTTCCGGGCGCTACCAGTGACGGATACTTTAGTCGCCTGCAGATCCTTGGCCAGTTTCATCAGAGTTATATCTTATGCCAGGATGGCGACGACCTGATCTTGATTGATCAGCACGCCGCCCATGAACGAGTCGGGTTCGAAAAGCTTCGCCACTCTTATGCGGCCGGGAACATTCCCAGTCAAACCCTCTTGTTTCCCGAGATCCTGGAGCTGGATTTCAACAGCGCCACCGTCCTGGCAGAGCAGACCGGAGAATTGGCCGCCTTGGGTTTTGAGATCGAGCCTTTTGGCGGGAAATCTTTTGCGTTGAAGGCGATCCCGCAACTTTTGGGCAATAAGTCTGCTGCCCGCCTGGTGGTTGATGTCGCTCTTGAGCTGGAGCGGGTGGGCAGGACCGGGCAGCTCCGTGATTCCATCGACGAGGTTCTGATCATGATGGCCTGTCACGGCGTGATCAGGGCCAACCAGGCTTTGTCGATTTTGGAAATCAAAGCGCTGTTCAAGGAGCTTGACTTGATCGATTTTAAGGCCAACTGCCCTCATGGCCGTCCGGTCATGCAGCGGTTGACCCTGGCGGAAGTCGAACGGTTGTTCCGGCGTCATTAACGATTGAGACCGATGAAGACCAGACCCAAAGTATTGACCATTTGCGGCCCGACCGGTTCCGGTAAAACCGCGCTGGCCTTGACCCTGGCGCAGAAGTATCCCCTGGAAATCATTTCCGCCGACTCCCGCCAGGTCTATCGGCGGATGGATATTGGCACCGCCAAAGCCACCGCTGCAGAACAGCGCCAGGCGCCGCATCATATGATTGACCTGATCGACCCGGATCAGGACTTCTCGGTGGCCGATTTTGTAGACCGGGCCCGGCCGTTGATCGAGGCGATTGCTCAGCGCGGGCATGTCCCCTGCGTGGTTGGCGGGACCGGGTTGTATATCAGGGCTCTGCTTGGTGGGCTGGCCGCCCTCCCTGAAGGCTGTCAGGAACTGCGTAACGAATTGCATGCACGGGAACAGCTCGAGGGGGCAGGAACCCTGTATCGGGAATTGCAGGAGATCGATCCTCCGGCGGCTGCGGAGATTCATCCGCACAATCTGGTTCGTATTGTAAGGGCCCTAGAGGTTTTCCGACTCAGCGGCCGGCGGATGTCCGCGCTAAAAGAAGAACATCGCTTTGCCGATCGCCACTACCCCTCATTGCAGTTGGCCTGCAGCTTCCCGCGCGAGGAACTCTATGCGCGGATTGATCGCCGCGCTCAAGAGATGCTTGATGCCGGTCTGGTTGCTGAGGTCGAGGCGTTGGCCGCCGATTATTCCTTTGCTCTGAAAGCGCTGCAGACCTTGGGTTATCGAGAGGTGGTTCGCTACCTGAAAAAAGAAATTACCGCGAACGAGATGCTGGAAGATATCCGCAAATACACCCGGCAATATGCAAAGCGGCAATTAACCTGGTTTCGCGGCCAACCAGAAATAATTTGGGTTGATTCCACAAAGGAGTCTGGTAAAGTGATACAATCTATTGATAATTTTATACTTCGTTAAAGGAGCGGACATGCCTAAGTCACCATTCAATATTCAGGATCAGTATCTGAATCAGGCTCGTAAAGAGCGCGTCAAAGTATCCATTGTCATGATGTCCGGGGAGACGTTTCAGGGGTACATCAAATCTTTTGACAGTTTTTGTATCCTGGCAGAAAGTGACGGGGATATTTTGATATATAAACATGCGGTGAGCACCATCACGTCTACAGACGGAACCTTCCGATTGCACGGCGGGCGCGATTAACAGATTTTTTTAAATCACCATTTACAGGGGGGCGTTACGGTTTCAGTGGCGCCCCCTGTTTCTTTTGCGCCTGGTCGGGGCTTGCCCAGATCTGCCGATGAGGTGCTATAATAATCGGTCGGAAGGCCTTTTTCGGCCTGACCGGACCAAGGAATTGCGATGCTCAAAATAGAATCAGTCGAACCGGGAAGTTACGCTGCGGAACTTGGCCTTGCCGCCGGCGACAGTCTTATTGCCATCAACGGAAAAGGAATTGATGATCTGCTCGATTATCACTTGACCGTTTCCGCGGAAAAACTTGTCATCGAGGTCACTCATGAGGACGAGCTCTGGGAACTGGAACTGCTGAAGGAGAGGGAGGAGGATCTCGGCCTTGAGGTTGAGCATCCCTATCCTCGGCAATGCGGCAATCAATGTCTGTTCTGTTTCGTCCATCAGCTTCCCAGAGGGATGAGAAAAACACTCTACATCAAAGATGAGGATTATCGTTTTTCCTACCTTTACGGGTCTTATATCACCCTGACAAATGTGCAGGAAGAAGATCTGCAGCGGATTATGACTGAACAATTGTCGCCGCTGTACATTTCGGTTCACGCGACGGAGCATGCCTTGCGACAGACCCTGTTGGGAACCGATGTTCCGGAGCTTATGCCGCTGATTGAGCGGCTGACCGCTGCCGGTATCGTGCTGCATTGTCAGGTTGTGCTCTGCCCCGGCTACAACGACGGTCAGGCATTGGAAAACACCATCAATGAACTGGCCAGCTTCTACCCCGCAGTGGCCTCGCTGGCGGTGGTGCCGGTCGGGCTGACCCGCCATCGGGAAAAACTGGCCAAGCTCCAGCCGGTCACCGAACGCGAGGCGACAGCATGTCTGGACCTTATCGGTGGGCTACAGAACCGGTTTCTCAAGGAATTGGGCAGCCGCTTTGTCTTTGCTGCAGATGAGCTCTATCTAAAAGCTGACCGAGACATCCCGGTGCTGGATGCCTATGAAGATTGTGCTCAGCTGGAGAACGGCGTCGGCCTGATTGCCCGCTTCCGCCAGCAGGCCGAGGAAGTCCTGCTGGAAGCCGAGCCGCTTGATCTGGGCACGGTGACCCTGGTGACCGGTACTTCGTTTGCCGAAGAGCTGCAGTCTTTCGCTGACCGGCTGGCCTTGCGGACGGGTGTGCAAATGCATGTTCTCGGGGTTGAAAATAGCTTCTTCGGAACCACGGTGAGCGTGACCGGCCTGGTAACCGGAACCGATCTCCTGGACCAGCTGCAACAGACCGGGACCACGGATGCCGTTGTTATCCCGGACGTCATGCTCAGACAGGGCGAAGAGCTGTTCCTGGACGATGTCCTTGTCGAAACCATTCAACAGCGCTGTAATTGTCCGGTGGTGGTTATTGAGAGCTCGCCCTGGGGATTGCTGGAGGGACTTGAGTCCCTGGCGGAGGGACCGGAAATTATCCATTGCCAAGAATAGAAGGCCATGAACACCTATCGAACCACACTTCCCGTTAAGGGGATGAAATGCCAAAAATGTGTTGCCCGAGTCACTGCCCTGCTGACCGAGTTTCCCGAAATTGACCAGGTCGAAGTTTCCCTCACCGCTGGCGAAGCGGAAATTTTTGCCACGACTGAATTGTTGCCCCATGCCGAAATAGCGGTGCGATTGTCCGCGGCCGGTTTCGAAACCACAGCCGCGGTTGAAGAGGAAGCGAACTCATCCATCGCCGCGGCTGCTCCTGCAGCGGCGACCGCCCCAAGCGGAAGCACAATGGAACTGCGTTTTCCGGTTGGCGGAATGCACTGCGCTTCCTGC
>CAXXJU010000016.1:0-165349 GCA_963668145.2 Geopsychrobacteraceae bacterium | reverse complement strand
CACCGACCATAATCGTGAGGTCTTTAGCATAAGCAGCGAGGTAGTGTTGCCGATCGAAGCCGGCGCCCTGTGTGCCGTAAGGAAGCGGGATCGTTTTGTCAGGTATCGTGTAAACACCCGCATTGGCCGCCACGACTCGTTCAGCCCGCTGTGACTGACCAAACAGCAACCATTCGGTGAGCGAACTTGACCCACCGGCACTGTGTCCGAACAGGTAATAGCGGTCCTTTGGAGTTGATACATGGCACGGATTTTACTGAATAGCTGCTCGACCATGGTGAATGTTGAGGAATTTATCGATTTTTTGCGGCCCGTGGCAGAATAAAGGTTGCCCATATTGTACTGCCACGAACCTGGAAAACGGAGTTTATCAAACATTGGAGCGATGATGATGCAGTTGTACTTATCTGCCGCATCAACCCAGACATCGCGATAATCATCCGCGTTTCTCGAAGCTCCGTGCATAACCATAATGGACTCGGGAATCAGCATCCGCTGCGGCGGGCCGGTAGGTGTAACTCGTAGTTCAAACGGTCCGTCAGCACGATCCAGGATGACCTCCACCGTTGCTTTTCCCGCAGGGAACTCGGTAGTGGCAAAAGCTTCACGCAACCCAGGTAAATTAAGTGAATACAGGACATGATGAACGTGAGGGAGCAGAAATCTTCGTTTCGTCAATTGACCACCTCACTACAGCGGACATAAGAGCCTTCGCTTTCGATCAACTCCGGTGTGATTGATTTACAAGCAATGGTTGCCAAGGAACAACGCGGATGGAAACTGCAGCCGGGCGGTATATCAAGCGGGTTGGGGAAATCGCCACCCAGCTTTATTTCCGGCACCCCTTCTCTGGAGCGATAGGTAATGCCGAACCGAGCAACCCTTTTGTGTATGGATGCTGCGGTTGTTGAAGATATCCCAGGTACTGCCGATCTCGACGATTTTCCCCAAGTACATGACTGCAATCCGGTTTGCCATATAGCCGACCACGGACAGGTTGTGGCTGATGAACAGGTATGAAAGATTCAATTCATCTCTCAGTTCCAGCAGCAGGTTAAGGATCTGCGATTGCACGGAAACGTCGAGTGCAGACGTTGGTTCATCGCAGATCACAACTTCAGGTTTCACAATAATCGCTCTCGCAATCGCCGCTCGTTGCCGTTGTCCGCCAGAGAGTGATTAGGAAAGCGGTGGTAAAAACGTTCAGGCAAGCCGACCAATCCCATCATCCTGATGGCTTCCTGACGACGCCATTCCTTCTCCCCAATCCCCAGCACCTCCAATGGTCGCCGGATGATTTCGCCGATGGTCCCTGCGCGGATTCAAGGAGGAAAAGGGGTCTTGAAAATCGGCTGAATCAGTTGTGCGCGTTTGTGATTGTGAAGTTCGGCCAGAGGTTTGCCGTTCGAAAAGAACCTTGCCGCTGGTCGGCTCGTTCAAACCGAGAATGACTTTCGCCAGGGTACTCCTTGCCACACCCTGATTCACCAACCAGGGCGAGAACTTCGCCACGCCTGATCTCCAGATCGACACCAGCGACGCCCGAAGGTATTTTTTGGGCTTCATAAAGTTAGGACGGAGAGTAAATACCTGCTCGACAGCCTGCACTTGAATAAAAGACTGGTCCTTAACCTGTGCTCTTTTCTTACTCTCTGTCGCTCTCTCTCTTGTGGAGGGCAACGGGTTCGGGTTATGACAAAGGTAATCGATAGTGTCGTTAATAGTTGTTCGCTCCGGAATGCACTGCCAACATTTTTCGAGGGCACGAGGGCATCTCGGCGCAAAACTGCAGCCCTGCTGTTTACCGATCATTGCAGGTACGAAACCCGGAATGGATCCGAGTTTTTGTCCACGCTGCCCCATTTCCGGGTTCCGGCACACAGCCCAACAGACCATGGGTATAGGGATGGCGCGGCCTGCTCAGCACCTCATCCACTTTGCCATTCTCCACAATTTGCCCAGCGTACATGACGGCAACCTTATCCGCCATGCGGGAGACAACTCCCAGATCGTGAGTAATAAGGACCAGGGACATGCCGAACTCGCTTTGTAATTCTTTTAGCAGCCTGAGGATCTGAGCCTGTACAGTTACGTCAAGTGCCGTGGTCGGCTCGTCAGCAATCAGCAGTTCCGGGTCATTCATCAACGCCATGGCGATCATAACGCGCTGCCGTTGGCCTCCAGAGAGCTGATGCGGATACTGCTTGAGGCGGCCGACGGCTCCCTTGAGCCCCACTTTTTCCAACAAGTAAACGGCGCGCTCCTCGGCCTGCCTGGCCGAGACCGTTTTGTGCATCAGCATCGTTTCCGAAAGCTGTCTGCCGATAGTGTAGACCGGGTTCAACGATGTCATCGGCTCCTGAAAAATCATTGCCGATCCGCTTGCCGAGGATGTTGCCGGCCAGTTCCTTTTCCGTCGAGCAAAGCAGGTCGATATCTTTAAGCCTTATCTGCTCTGCACTGCGGCGCGCTTTTTTCGGCAGCAGGTTCAGTAGTTGCCAGAGCGGTCATAGATTTACCGGAACCCGACTCACCGACGATACCGAGGGTTTCTCCTTGCGCCAGTTCAAGACTTACATCCCGAACCGCGTGGAGATCCCCGTTGACCAGCGGCAGAACAACAGACAATTTCTTCAGTTGCAAAATCTTTTCTTGCCGACCCATGCTCTTTCCCCGTTAACTTCTGTGTTCTGGTGCGGTGACGTCACGTGCACCATCGCCGAGCAGATTGATACTTACGACTAAGATAAAAAGTGCAATACCTGGAATGATCACCAGCCAGGGTTGATAGAACATTGCGGCTTTCCCTTCAGCGATCATCAGCCCCCAGGAAGGGATGGGGGCAGGTACACCGAGCCCCAGAAAAGAAAGAGCTGCCTCACTAAGGATCGCAACGCCGACTTCGAGGGTGAAAACAACGATGATCTGGTTCAGCAAATTAGGAATAATCTCATGCCATATGATCTGCCACTTGTTGCAGCCGATTGCCTCAGCGGAGGCTATGTAATCAAGCTCTTTGACTCGCAAGGTTGCTGCACGCGATACAACGAGGAAAAAAGTCCAGTGCATGGCACCGATGATGAATATGACCACCTTTACAGAAGGGCCGATGAGAAACACCAGGGCCATGGTGATCAACAGATTCGGTAGGGCCAGTTTGCAAGTGAGAATAAAATTGATAGCCTGATCGACTTTTCCACCTAAATATCCAGCGAGAACCCCCAAGGTAACGCCGATACAACCACCAATGGCAGCTGCGCCCAGCCCGATCAACAAAGAAATCCTGGTCCCGAACAACAGTCGACTGAGATAGTCCCGACCCAGGTGGTCAGTGCCAAGCAGGTGGTCCCAGCTGCCAAGTTCGGTCCATACCGGCGGTATCAGGCGTTGACTCAGGACTTGGTCGTAGGGGTCGTACGGTGCCAGTAAGGGGGCAGCTAGAGCACAGAGCGCCATCAGCGACAGTATTCCGAAGCCGATTTGAAGCCCTCGGTGGGCCTTGATGCGGTTCCAGGTCGCTTGATTGGGAGTGATATCTTGAACTTCAATAACCTCAGTAACAGGGTTGTTTTCACCAGCCATGATTAATCCCCCGTCTCCTTAGCCAAGGCGAATGCGCGGATCGACCCAGGCATTCAATACGTCTGATATAAAGGTTAGGAATACGAATGTCAGGGCAAATATAAAAACAAGCATCTGAACCGTCGGGATGTCCGCACCAAAGATTGATTCGATGGCCAGACGCCCCAGCCCATTAAGGGCGAATACCGCTTCGGTGATCACCGAGCCACCCAACTTGCTTCCCAGTTGTACGGCAATGACACTGACGATCGGAAGCATCGCATTGCGTAGCGCGTGATGCATGATCAAGGGGGGTACCGCGAAAACCCTTGGCCCTGGCGGTGCGAATATAATCGGAAGACATGACGTCAAGCAGCCCGGTCCTGGTGAGGCGCATGACCGCGGGAACCGAACTGGTCCCGAGCACGAATGCGGGAAGGACAAAGTGGAGCCAAGTCTCGTCGCCCGATACGGGGAATATAGGTATCATTACCGCGAACAAAATAATCATCATCACCCCCAACCAGAAATTCGGAACCGCCTGCGCTGATACAGCCACGGTCAGGGCAAAGCGATCAATTATTGAATTTGGCCGGAGGGCCGCGGCTACACCCAGCGGAATAGCGATGATAAGAGTGACGATTATCGCCGAGAAGGCCAGTTTAATGGTCACTGGAGCATGTTTCGCTATGAGCTTCGCAACCGGTTGATGCCAAAAGTAGCTTTCACCGAAATCACCTGCGAGCACTCCACCTAACCAGTCCCCATACTGCACGATGATAGGACGGTCAAACCCGTATTCATGGCGTATTTCTTCGACAACGGCCTGATCCGCCTCTTCCCCGGCAATCGCCTGAGCCGGGTCGGTGGTAAAATTCAGCAGAATAAAGGTGGCAACGGACACCGTGATGGCGACCAGCAGGGCAGCGACACCACGCCGAATTGCGAATCTCAACATTCCAAATTACCTCCAGGAAGCCTGATAAAGCCGCGGCAGCCCGTCTTTCGGCGGAGCAAAATTAAGGTCTTTTGACGTTAGATAGTTCTGGGAGAAGCCGAAAATCGGAACCCAGTAGGCTTGGTCTGTAATCCGTGTGAGTGCCTTCTGATAAAGCTCGGCGCGAACTTTTTTGTCACGAACCTTCTCAGCGTCCGCGACGAGCTGAGAAACCTCTGCGTCGCCAGTGAAGTCACGATCGGAGTCGAGTGAAAAGTGATTGTTCAGGGTCATTGCGGCATCAGCAGTGCCGCCGGCACCCCAAGCTGCGAAAATTACCTGGGTTTCACGACTCTTGCGGGCTTTGCCAAGGGCGGTGCTTTTTACATAGCGCATCTTTGCAGTTACGCCGATTTTCGCCAGGTCACCCATGATCGCCTCGGCGACCGGTTTTTCGCGGTATGCCCAAAGATCGAACTCAAAACCATCCGGGTAACCAGCTTCCGCCAACAGTTCTTTGGCCTTGGCCGGGTTGTACTCGTACTTGGTTACATCTTGAGAACAACCGAACTGCAGCGGGTGACACGGGGTGTTGAGGACAACCGACGCTCCGCGGGTAATATTCTTGACGATCGCTTCGCGGTTGATGGCATAGTTGAAAGCGCGCCGCACTTCAAGCTTGGTGAAGGGGTTGTTTTTCGCGCTATAACCGGCAGCATCAAGAATCATAAAAGCAACAGTGACATCTCCGCCGGTCAGGTAGTTTGCACGTCCGGTCCGACCGATATTTTCGGCAATATCAATTGGCACTCCGTAGAGAAACTGGATCCCTCCGCTCATCAGTTCCGCCTGCTGAGTACCGATGTCGGGAATGACTCGGAACTTGATGTATCTGATCGCCGGTCGTCCCTTCGGACTGTCAGCGTAGTAATCTGCAAAGCGCTCCAAGACAACATCTTTGCCGGGTTCGAATTCGACGACCCTATAGGGGCCAATACCATTGACGCCAAAGGAAGAAGCCTTTATTCCTTCTTCGGTATCGTAGGTGCCTTTTTTACGGAGCATGACGGTGATGGCCATGTCGCGAAAGACGAGCGGATAATCGAACTTCAGATTGAAGCGTACGGTCTTTTCGTCCAGTTTCTGGACGCTCTTCAGCCAGCGCTGAATAACCGTGCCCCGTGAGGTTTTCTGATTTTTATCCAACATCCAGTCGTAGGTATAAACAACGTCATCTGCACCGAAAGGGCTGCCGTCGTGGAATTTGATCCCATCGCGCAGGGTAATATCCAGGGTTACATCATCCTGATATTGGTAAGATTTAGCTGCCAATGGCACATAGTCCAGGGTCTCCGGGTCGACCATAAACAAGCCATCGTCGGTAAGACGGGAGAGGATCAGGCCTTCTCTTTTCACTGAGTAGAGTCTGTCAACAGTAGCAACCCCCCTTGTCGTACCGACGACCAGAGTATCATCCGACTTTGCTGCCAGTGCATCGGGAGCAATAGATAGCGACAGCGCGCTAGTTGCCACTATCAGCGCATACACAATACTTCGAGCAAACCTCATGCTATCCTCCATTAGATAAAGGTGCCTGATTGAAGCTAGCTCCCACCCTGCTCCACACTTAGAGTCCAGGCGGAAGATCCGACTGCAGTCCATCCTCAAAGAAGAGTCAGGTGAACATAGCGCGGATTAAAGCAGTGCTGACCTTAGCTGGTCACGACAAGCAAATAATTGATAAGATTTAAAAATATTTACCGCTCCTTACATTGGGCCATTTTTATTTGATATTGACTTGCCAAAGCTGAACTCTTTTCTCAGTTCATTGAAAAGGTCATGCCGTTTGATGAATTCTTCTTCGAGATAAGGAGCCATGCCGATCAATAACGATTCAATAACGACCATTGACGCAACCCTGCTATTAAAAAGGGGAGTTCCATGCGAACTGGTCAGCAACTGAATGTCTGCGTAACTTGAAGCCAGTGTCACCGCTTTATCCGCCAGCAGAACAACTGGACAATTGTAGTTTTTGAACCACTTGGCGACCTTCGCAGACATTGTACCGTAGCGGGAATGAGTTATGACCAGCAGAGTGTCTTTCGGGCCGACATCAACAAGCATGTGCCGAATAGAAGTGAGACTGGCATCGAGCAGGACGACATTGTCGCGGAGGTGCTTAGCCAACAGAAAGAAGTAGTGGGCCAGGGATTGCGAAGTCGCTGTTCCCATAATGCACAGACGTCCTTCGCAGGAGGCCAGCAGCTTGGCCGCTTCGTCCAGCTGTTCCGGGGTAATCAAGGTGCGCGTCTTATGAAGATTTTTGATCGAAGTTTCGACATGTTCGCTCAGTGGGTTCGACTTGGCTTCCCCGACTTTGCTTTTTTGTGCCGAGTATCTGCTTAAAGGTGAATCGAGTTGATTAACCACCCCAGCCTGCAAAGCGATCTTGAAATCCTGAAACGATTCATAGCCGAGACGTTTGAGGAACCTACCGACAGTCGCCTTACCCACCTCGGCCTTCTCAGCAATTGATGAAATCGTTTCAAAGGCCGTCAAAGGGTAATTGGATTCAAAGAAATCAAAAACTCTGGCCTCACTCTTGGTTAAGCGGTCAAGGCTTTTAAGGCGGTCAATAAAATCTGAATTCGTCATAGAAATCAATCTCCCATATTTATTTTTTCTGGGAATATTTTCCCAAAGTATCTAACGAAGCCCTCTTTGTCAATTTGAAAAGTATAAAAAAGTAGTCCATCCGCAGAATCTGTGAAAATATCCAGGTCTCGACAACTTGTCAACTTCACGATATAGCGTAATTTACAGCTGTTTGAGCATGCTGAAGCCATAGGCTTTTTTCCATCGCGAACCTTGCCTTCAGGTTCTTAAGCTCAGACACGCGGCTTGGGATTTCATCCCTGCCCTCACCTCATTAACGCCCACCGGAAATTCAAGAATACACCCGAAGAGCCCCCTCACCTCCTGTGTCGACAATAGAGCTTTCGACCCAGGAATAGACAGTCCAAAAGACAACCATATTGACAATTTAAGTGTTTCAGACTCGAAGGAGAAAGGGTGGCTGGATCTTCTCAAACATTTTTTTATTGACTGGATGAATATCCCACTATATGTTTTGGGAAAATATTACCAAAAAATATTTTTATGGGATTTTTATTCCATTTTTCATATATAAAAATTCCCCCTTGCATTCCCTCTCCTCATTTAAGGCGCCGCTGCCTGTCGCAGCGAGGAACGATGGGTCAAATAGATATTGAAAGAGATTAAGTTTTTAATCGAATAAATACTTAAGATCTTATTTAGTTAAGGCTTCGAGGAAAATCCAGATAAACATATTTTCAAACTTTAAAATTATAAAAAAAGAATTAACTACAATAGTCATAATTATAAAGTAATCACATATGAAATTATGATTATTTTTTATAAAAATTTCATAAAAAATCATAGAAAGGAGACCTATATACGAATTGATTTAAAATTATAAATTATAAACAATACTTACAATTGAATATTTTTATCAGACAACAAAAGGGATTTATCATGAATATTTTATTTAGAAAATCGATATTACTTGTTGTTATTTCACTAATACCAATTTCATCATATGCAATTGACCTTGGTACATATAATGATGTCAAGTTCAACTTAGGTCTGCAAATAAACCGTGCATTGATGTACGTTGACGATGGGTCTGACAAAGAATTATTTAATGTTGATAATGACAATAGCAGCACACGATTTAACTTAAAGGCTGAGACCGCAATAGATAATGAGTTTACCCTTGGTGCATTTTTTGAGGCAGAGTTTCAATCAAACGCATCCAATGAAGTGGATTTTGAATCAAAGTCATCAGAGGCCGTTCTCAACGAAAGATATATGGAAGTATATGTTAAAAGTAAAAAATTCGGTCAATTAAGTTTGGGACAGGGTTCTGGAGCTGCAGACGGAAACATGGAACGGGACCTTTCTGGCACCAATGTCATCAACTGGGCCAACCCAGCCCTGCTTGGTGGCGCTATCAGGTTCGGTCGAACCGGTCCAAAAATCTCGCAAACCATGACCAATCTCGATTTTGAAAGCCGTTACGACCGTGTTCGTTACGATACGCCAAAGTTTGGACCGGTAAGACTTGCGATTAGCTACGGGACCAAAAAAGATAGCGATGTCACTGAGGCCGGTATACGCCTTGAGAAAAAGCTTGAGGGAGGGACAAGATTACGCGGGGCATTGGGCTATTCGATTGAGGACACAGAAGAAGGAAACGATACGGGAAAAGAAAAAACCGTTGGTGGCTCATTCGCAGTACTTCTTTCAAATGGAATTAACGGAACTGTTGCCGTAGGTAAATCCAGTGACGATGACTCAAGCAATCCTGATTCCAAGTTCTCATCATTGAAAGTTGGATATTTGAAGGGCAGACATGCAGTTTCAGTGATGTATGCAATGACAAAAGACAGAAGCAGAAAAGGCGACGAAAGTTCTTCAATTGGCCTTGGTTATGTTTTCTCCGCGAAAGAGTGGCTGGATTTTTATGCCGGATATAAAGTTCATAGCCTCGACCGAGATGGCTCGAATTATGACGACATTAAAATTCTGACCAGTGGATTAAGGGCCAGGTTTTAATTCTCAGGGATAACGATTTATAATTAATAGCTTATAGCCAATTCCTGGCCATTGTTTTTCTAAAAAATTTTCCTTTTATTTCTTATTGGAGCCTGCATTTAGCAGGCTCCAATAACTTAAAGATAAGCACAACAGATATAAGGAGAAAAGTTAATGATCATGAGAAATTTCTGTTTGGCTTTTGTCTCTGTTTTTATTTTAGGTTCAGTCAATTTATTGCATGCACAATCATTAATAATTTCAGAATATTGTGAATATAATCACAATGCCAGTGAGCCACCAACGTTCAATCATTATATCGAGCTCTACAACCCAACCAATAAAACGGTCGATATGACGCATTATCAATTGTGGAGAGCCAGAGATGGGGGTGGCTGGAACATCAACAATGGAGAGTCTGTTAAGCCCCTGGACTTAACCGGGACACTGGCTCCAAAAGGAACTTATGTCATCACCCGCCCGCATAGCGATGAAAAACCGGTGACTGTCAAAGGACAGCTTTCCTGGAAATTCCTGAACATCAGCGGCAACGATGCCATCGGTCTTGCCAAAAAAAACGATTCGGGTGAGTTCCTCCTGATTGATGTTATCGGCACTCCCGACAAAGCTCCGAAAACGGCCTGGGCAGTAGCCGGAGTCGTCAAAGCAACCAAAGACCATACACTGCTACGTAAACCTTCCGTATGCGCGCCGACCACCGATTGGGCCAAGTCAGCCGGGACGGATGCTGAAAACTCCCAGTGGATTGTTAAAGAGGAAAACGACATCAGCAATGTATCGCAACATAACGCTGATTGCGGCAAATAATTTATGAGGTGTGATCCATGACCGACAGTAACAAGCAAAACACTCCATCGACCGAGTCGCAGGGAATAGGGAACGACGGCAAGGTTTTTAGCCGGAAGCAGAGGAAATTCCTGTTCATCTGTCTTTCGATCATTGTCCTCTCAAGTATCATTGCGGCTCTGATTCAGACCTCCTTCGGCAGGGTCGATGTCATGTCGATAAAAGTGCCGACCCAGAACGGGCAATGGGTTGTGGCGGACCTCTTCAAGCCGAAGAGCGCGACAGCTGAGAATCCGGCACCGCTGGTTGTGGTTGTGCCAGGATTCCAGCGTTCCAAAGAAGCGTTGTCCAATATTGCGATCGAACTTTCACGGCGTGGAATCGTTGTCATGTCCATCGATCCCTATGCGCAAGGGAGCTCAAGCTCCTCTCTCAGCCGCAGATCGGCAACGACAGAAGGGTATGGCATGTTTGCGCTCGTCGATTATGCCTACGCCACCCCGAACCTGAACTACATCGACAAGAATCGCATCGCCGCTACCGGACACTCAGCTGGCGGAAATGCCGCGATTCGCGGAGCAGCCTATTTCGGAAAGGAAGCCACGCAGACGGGGAAACCGAGCAAGCTACAATCAGTTTATGTTTCCGGTTACGTATTGACGCTTAAGGATTCCGTTCTCAAGCATGTCAGGTCCAATGTCGGCATCAGCTATGCCTACTATGATGAAGGCGCATACCGGAATGAACGGAGAAATGGCGATATGCGTATTGCACCGGAAGCCCTGCGCGCCGTGAACTCGGGGCTCATACTAGCCGGGGAAGCTCCAGTCAAAGAGCTGGAACTGGGTCGCTATTATGGAAATGCTGCTGATCGCAACCTGCGGGTGGTGTTCAACGAGCGAATCCTTCATCCGTTTCAACCCTATATCAACGAGGCGACAGCAAACCAGCTCGATTATTTTGAAAAGGTTTTCGATTGGAAGAGCTCGATCAAAAGCACCAACCAAGTGTGGGCATGGAAAGAGCTGCTGAGCATGGTATCCATGGTTGCGTCCATGGTGATGCTGATTCCATTGGCAGGCTTTATCCTTGCCAATGTCCCTTATTTCTCAGGCCTGATAAAAACGGCTCCAGCGGCTCGCCCTTGGCCTCGTGGAAAAGGGCTCGCGATTTTCTGGGCCATACTCATCGTCAGCGCCTTAATCGCCTGCTTCTCCTACATTCCCATGGCGAACCTGTCCAAGGTACTGTTTCCAGATGCATCAAAACGCATCATGACCTGGTTCTTTCCGCAACGTATGAACAATGGAGTGATGTTGTGGGCAGTGCTTAACGGCTCCATCGGGTTCATTTTTTTCTTTCTTTCTTACTGGTTTATTGGAAGAAAAAACGGGGTCAAGCCGAGCATGTGGGGCGTTGAAATTAGATTGAGAGAACTTTGGAGAACTTTCCTGTTAGCAATATGCGTGTTCCTCGGATATTACATGGTTCTCTTTGCGATCTATTACTTCTTCCACGTGGATTACCGCTTTCTTTTTATGGGGGTCAGGCCGTTTCAGAAGGAGCAGGTCATTCTCCTTATGATGTATGCACCGTTTTTCTTCATATTCTTTCTCTCAAACTCATTAAGGACAAACGGGTCGTTGAGACTGGAAGGACAGAAGGAATGGTGGAGTATGCTGCTGGCAGGTATTGCCAACTCGCTTGGGCTCACGCTGATTGTCTTGGTTCAGTATGTGACTTTTGCGTTCACCGGGACGGTGTATTGGACTGATGGTTGGCTCTATGTCAACTTGCTGTTCGGAGTGGTTCCAATGATGTTTGTTTTACCCTATTTTAACCGCTATTTCTTTAAGCTGACTGGTCGGATTTATCTTGGACCGATGATCACTTGCCTCGTATTTATCATGGTATTGCTGTCGAATACAGTGTGCTACCTCCCCCTTTAGTAGCAACAGATTTTGGCATAGTTTAATAAAAAAGCTTCCCTATGATGATCCTGGAGGACATCAGTAAAAATAGGACCGATTGGCTAATTAGTTGTCATCCGGAAACCCTGGATGGCAACTAATTAAGTTTTCAGATTGGAAACGAACAGTTTTCCGTTGTGGCCAGAAAATCAAGAGCTTGCGCGGAGACGCACACCGTTACGCCGCACAAATAAGCCTACAGCTTGACGCTGCTACAGCGGGAAAAAGCCGTTTCCGAATAGACACCATTCAGACACTTGTCCGGATGACTTGCCCTAAAGAATTATCTGATGTTAGTCTTCCCCACATTGGCGTGTCTCTTGGTTTAAATAGTTTAGATTTTTAAGGTTATTGCCCTATGATGGCTATCTTGACCGGCCCCCTATCAATACTCTGCTTTTTATTAGCTTTTCTCTGTTTCCGAAGAAAGTTTCATAAGCAGGCATTAGTTATTGGCGGATTCGCCGTCTTCTTTTTTATCCTTACTATGATCATTGCCTGGGCGGGATACTACACCTGGAGTGCCTTGGACTCGGGAGTTGTTTAAATTCACCTCTTTCGAGTGTAAAGATCCCTCTTTTAGGGCCACCAATTCATAGAGGCTTTCCAGCGTCCTATTGCGCATCCCAATATTCTTGCGGCACCATCTTCTCCAGTGCATCATGGGGGCTGATTTCGTTGTATTCGATAATCCAATTGTCGGTGACTTCGCGAACTTCCGACAATCGGTCAAAAACACAAAAGTCCAGAATTTCATCTCCAAAGATTTAAAGAGAATCTTATGCAAGGACTTATGGCGGTAGCGCCGTAATCTGTAATGCCTGTGTAAGCAGGCAAGCGAAAACATTAGAAGTCCGTTGAAAGTCAGATGGTTACGTTATTTAACGCAACCCTTTTTCTTTTTTTCATCCAAAAACGTAAATCAAAGTTGATTCTGACCCGCCTCAAACAGGTCTCTGTCAAAAAAACTTACATGATGAAGAACAATTACCACCTTCGACTTAATCTAACCCCAATATATTGCTTGTCAACTTCAGCTGAAACATTTACGTCTTCGTATGTTTTGGTCAGCAGGTAACTACTGGCAATACCGATGGCAGCACCTGCAAGCACATCGTGCAAGTAATGATTATCAGATTCGACGCGGCTGTATCCAACAAACGACGCTACTGCGTAAGCCGGAAGACCGTATTGCCAGCCATAACGTTTGCGCAGAAATTCTGCGGAGGAAAAGGAGAAGGCGGCGTGGCCGGAGGGGAAGGAATGATTTCCTCCGTTGGGGCGCTCTTCGCTGACAGCATACTTCAAAGCAGAACTGGCGCTCAAGGTAAGTGCCTCAGATTTGCCGTATTGCCAGAAGCCTTCAGCATCGTGCCGAACCGCAGTGGTCGCGACCGCAGCGACGACTAGCCCCAAGGGGAGAATGTCGCCGGCTTGTTCAATGCGATCAGCAGCCCATGCACCCGAGGGGTTTGTCCAGCAGGACAGCATGGCGAAGGGAATGATAATCAAGAGCAACAGATAACGAGGCAAAACATTCTCCACTGAAAGGATCTTCAACTTCGAGCTGATCATCCAGACTGGGCAAGTTTTCTTTCGACAAAACAGCGGCCCTCACATCATCATGCAAGGGCCGCTGTTTTAAAGTATCAAATCAAATGTCTGAGATCAAAAAGACCCAACAAAACCGATCCGGAAGGAATCGTCAGCCGTGGTGTGGCCACTGCGGTCTTCAACATCAAAGCGCGTATTCTGATAACCGAGATAGACCTTGACCTTGGGCAGGACCATATAGGTCAGCCGGGCCTCAGCTTCCAGAAGGCGTTCGGAATCTCTGAAGGAGAACACCTTCGGAGCATAAAAGAACCGGCCGGCCACTCCCAACCCCTGGAGTTGCGGGAGCAGATAATCAGCCCGCACCCCGATCGCAAGGTTGGCAAAATCAACATCGGAATGGGTGCTGCCCGCATAGGCTTTGGCCCCGGCTCCCAGGCTCAAGCCGGGAATATTGCCCGGTTCACCGATAAAATCCAGACCAAAACTGCCCAAACGGGTATCTTTGTCGTCGTTATACAGAAAACGGCCATTCATCAAAGAGGTTCCATATTCATCGGCGCTAATAGCCCGTTCGTAAATGAACTGAAAGCTTTGGTCATTAAAACCGATATCAGCCGTATCCGCGGCGGCGGTCATCGCTGAAAAGCAGAAGATCAGGATCAGGGAAAGACGTAAAAACATGTTGTAACCTCCGTAAATAAGTTGCCCATCTCCCAGGTTGAGAGATATTATCCGTGCTGCGCTTCAGGCTTCGTCACAATTCTTTGCGGGGTGGTCTCTGAAAAAGAATTCATGTGACACAAGATCCTTGAGAAAATATGCCATACCCCATCTGCTGGCACAACGCCTATTGTCTGTAATCCCTGTTAAAGCTCTGGCATGTCTTCCCCATAAGCTGAACAGAAAAATTTTATGAACAACACTGCCCTTAAAAATTAGGCTTTTTCAAAAAAAATAAAAGATGCTCCTGATTTTTCAGCCGATCAATAAAAAAAGGGCGACTTCACAGCCGCCCTTTTTTCCGATCTCGCGGTTATCTCATTTGAGCATTTTTTTGACCGTCTCAATCATGGATTCAGCGGTAAAGCCAAAGTGCTTCATCAACTCGCCGGCCGGTGCGCTGGCACCGAAGCCGCTCATCCCGATCACCTGTCCCTGGCAGCCGACATAACGCTCCCAGCCGAAACAGCTACCGGCTTCC
This sequence comes from Geopsychrobacteraceae bacterium, assembly GCA_963668145.2. Classification (GTDB taxonomy): domain Bacteria; phylum Desulfobacterota; class Desulfuromonadia; order Desulfuromonadales; family Geopsychrobacteraceae; genus Seleniibacterium. The sequence goes on along the minus strand of CAXXJU010000016.1, from coordinate 150,699 downwards.
ATGGCGACCCGCAGCCGACATGTTTGCGGCAGGACCTCTTCCCGGTAAGCGGAATCCTGTTGTTCAAAGAGCTCCCAGCTCGGGAAGGAAACGACACGGACACCGATCCCCTCTGCATCAAGAGCTTCCTTGGCAGCGAGAGCATGCTGCACCTCGGAACCGCTGGCCAGCAGAATGACCTGGAGTTCGGTCTGCTCTTTAGCCAGAATATAGCCCCCTTTGTGCAGCCCCTCTGCGGCCGCAAATTGTTCCCGGTCCACAGTCGGCAAGCCCTGCCGGGACAGCACCAGGACGGTGGGGCCCTGGCGATTGCTGATAGCGCTGATCCAGGCTTCGCGCGTTTCATTGGCGTCAGCCGGACGGATCACCGTCACATTCGGCATGGCACGCAACGAAGCGAGGTGCTCAACCGGCTGGTGGGTGGGACCGTCTTCACCGAGACCAATGGAGTCATGAGTCATGACATAGATCGGCGCCAGTCCCATCAGTGCCGCCAGGCGAATGGCCGGGCGCATGTAATCGGCAAAGACAAAGAAGGTGCCACCGAAAGGGATCAGCCCCGGAGTATGGCACAGGCCGTTGAGGATCGACCCCATGGCATGCTCCCGAATACCGAAATGGATATTGCGGTCGCTCTGTCCGGGCAGCCATGATCCGGCGGCCTTGATGTTGGTATTATTCGAGGGGGCCAAATCCGCCGAGCCACCAATGAACAGCGGCAACTTCTCAGCCAGGGCATTGATAACCGCACCACTGGCCTGGCGGGTGGCTTTAGCACCATCAGCGGCAGTAAAGACCGGCAGAGAACTCATCCAATCGGCCGGCAGGCGGCCGTTGCTGACTTCAACCCAGGACGCCACCGCTGGCTGGGATTTTTTTGCAGCGAACAGGTCGTTCCAACTGTTTTCCAGCTCAGCACCTTGCCCAAGACAGGCCTTCATATGCTCGGCAACATCAGCCGGCACCACAAAGGATTCCTGCGCATCGCGGCCATAGGCTTGCCTGGTCAGGGCTAGTTCCTCAGCTCCCAGCGGCGCGCCGTGGGCAGCAGCGGTATCCTGCTTATTGGGTGCGCCGATACCGATATGGGTCCGGGCGATAATCAGGGATGGCCGCGGGTCGTTTTTGGCCCGGGTCATAGCAGCATCGATCTCGGCCAGATTTTCGCCTTCGACCCGTTCGACATGCCAGCCGTAAGCCAGATAACGAGCACCGACATCTTCACTGAATGCAAGAGCTGTTTCCCCTTCAATGGTGATCTTGTTGTCCAGATAGATGTAATTCAGCCCACCGAGCTTAAGGTGCCCGGCCAGAGATGCGGCCTCGGCCGAGACCCCTTCCATCAGATCGCCGTCAGAACAGATCACCCAGGTCCGGTAATCGAACAGCTCGGCATCGACATGTTCGGCCAGGAACTGCTGCCCCATAGCCATGCCGGCGGCAACGGCGACACCCTGACCGAGAGGGCCGGTGGTGGTTTCGACTCCCGGGGTATGGCCGAATTCCGGGTGGCCGGCGGTTTTACTGCCGAACTGACGAAATTGTTTCACATCGTCCAGGGACAGATCATAACCGGTCAGATGAAGCATGCTGTAAATCAGCGCCGAGGCATGCCCACAGGACAGCACGAACCGATCCCTTCCGGCCCAATCCGGATTGGTGGGATTATGGCGCAGGTGGCGCATATAGAGAAGATAAGCAATCGGGGCTGCCTCCATCGGCGTCCCGGGATGTCCTGACTTCGCCTTTTCCACCGCGTCAGCGGCAAGTAAGCGAATAGTATCGATTGATCGACGAATGACAGGATCAGAAAAATTGTGTGGCGTCATTGACAGCTCCTTAGGCAGATTTTGGACGGCACAATGAAACAGCAATCCCGCTGATAAATCAAGGAAAAGTCGCAAAGCAAAAGATTAAAAGCGGTTGTGAGGAAAGATCCCGGCAGGCTGATAAAAAAAGAGCCGATTCCGGAGGGAGGTATTTCCGGCAATCGGCTCAAAACTGGAAAGGAGGTATGATGTTTCTGCTCAACATTTCGACTGCCACACCGATCTGTTGATGGTTGTGACTGTACCTCTCTCAGCCTAGGAAAAACACGTGTGAATTCGCATTTTCCAGTTGCTGGAGACACACTTATCGACTGTGCATTTGCACAGTGCGAGACTCAGAACGAGTTCTCAGCGTAGCCGCAATGTTCAATCAGGGCTTTGAGTTTGTCCTGCCGATCGCCGTGCCAGCGCTTCAGCAGCCGCTCCGCGAGGGTTTCCCCACTGTTTACGATCTGCTCCAGCACGTCCAGAAACACCGCTTCGTCGGCCCCGCTTTCCCCGGCGGCAAACTGCTGCTGCAAACTGACGGCGGCAGCTGCCAACAATTCTTGCGCAACCTCCCGCAGGTTGCCATCCTTCACCCTGGTCTGCAGCCCGTCCTTCCAGGAGTGGCGATAAAGTCGGCTAAAATCCTCCCCGGACAGATCGCCAAGCAGGCGCTCAACCGTTCCCAGGCCCTGTTCTGAATACAGTAACCCTTTGTAAAATGCGGCCACAGCGGCGGTAAACGGCGGCGGCAGACTGTCTGCACTGCGAATTTCAACCTGAGGACGCAATCTGACTTCCGGAAACAGGGTCGACAGGTGCAGTTCCCAGTCTGCCAGAGTCGCTTGTTCCCCGTTCCAACCGCTTTCCAGATATTGTCTAAAGGTCTGCCGATTACGGGTGAAATCGATATAACGCTGCTCGCGCTGGATAAAGTACATCGGCACGTCAAGAGCATATTCGACATAATCCGCAAACCCGGCTGACGAACTGAACAGGGCATCGATCAACCCACAGCGATCAGGGTCGGTCCGGGACCAGATCTCACCGCGCAACGAAAGAAAACCAGTGGGCTCGCCGTCCAAAATAGGTGAGTTGGCAAACAGGGCGTAACTAACCGGGGTCAGCAACTGCACCGCCCGCAGTTTGCGCATGCAGTCGCGCTCGTCGGAAAAATCCAGGTTAACCTGGGTCCCGGCCGACTGTTTCATCATGCGCTGGCCCATATCCCCGGTTTGAAGCATATAGGGACCCATGATCCCGTAACGCTGTTTGGGCAACCAGGGGATGTCTTCCAGACGCGTAAATGGCTGCACTCCAAAGCCGAGAAAGACCAGACCAAGCTCATGCCCCATGGCCAGGATATGCTGCCGGTAACGGTTGATATCCCGCCAACTGCAGTGAATGTCGCAACAGAACTTCCCTGACAGCTCCAGCTGGCCGCCGGGCTCAAGGGTCACCGAAGAACGCTTGCCTTGCAGCCCCAGCAGGTATTCACCTTCGTAGATCCCTTCCCAGCCGCCGATACCGTCCAGACGGGCCAGCAACTCCCGAATGCGCTGATAACCGGCAGCCTCGCCGCTGGTGCGGTCCAGCACCAGTTTTTCTGTCTCGATTCCGACCCCCCAGTCGGCTCTGGGGCGTGCTCCGCGCACCAGGTAGGCAGACAGCTGCTGATGATTTTCAATCAGCTGTGTTTTGTCGGACAACGTGAGGACGTGTGGATGTGGTGCTGCCATCAAATCTGACCCTTTCTAACTGAGTTGTTGAAAAAGTCCGCCCAGGAACTTTTCAAACAGGGCTGGATAAATTGCGCTGTTCCCAAACCCACCATAGCAGTGATTTTGATATCCTGTCAGCGGTTTTATATAACCCAGCCCGGAGCAAACCGGAAGCCACCTTCAGATTCAGGATTCCAGGTAAGCAGTAATCGCCTTGGCGATCGTTTTAAAAATTTGTGTAAAGATCTCTTCATCAGGCTCCAGCAAGGTAATTCTAAAGCCCCGTTCATCAGTACAGAAAGAGGACATCGGCACGACACAAATACCGGTTGCTGCCAGCAGGTAATAAACAAAACGCTTATCCGTCTGTGTGTCCGGTTTATTAACCAGGCGCTCGACCAATTGCCGCACCTGTTCGTTTTCAATCGGCAAGGTCTGGTGATTGTTCAGCCGGTCAGACTCAAAAACCACGCTCATGTAAAAAGAGCCGTTGGTTCGGTTCACCCTCAGTCCCGGAACTTCATGCAATAGATTATAAGCGATATTGGAATAGCGCTCATAGCGGTTCCGGCGCTGCTCAAGGTATTTTTCATATTCAGGATGAGCAAGAATAAGCGGAATTGCCTTTTGCGGTAAGGTGGTCGAACAGACTTCAACCATTTTCGAGTTGAGGATACTTTCGATATAGCGCTTAAAGACCTCATCTTTATCGGAATTGTAAACCTCGATCCAGCCGCAGCGGGCTCCAGGCCAGGGAACTTCCTTACTGATCCCCTTCATGGCGATGGCTGGCAGGTCGCCGACCAGATCGGAAATCGGTTTAGTGACAGTGCTGTTATAGCAGAGGTTGTGATAAATTTCGTCACAGATCAGGAACAGATCGTACTCTTTACAAATGCTGATGATCTCTTTCAGAATCCGCTCCGGATAGACCGCCCCGGTCGGATTGTCCGGATTGATGATCAGAACTCCAGATATCGCCGGATTGTACTTGACCGACTGCCGCAGGTCATCCATGTCAGGATACCATAAGTTGCCAGGGTCAAGTCGGTAAGTCACAGGTCTTTGTCCGGCATGAGCCCCTTCTGCGGAAGAGTGGGTCGAATAGGTCGGCGACGGTCCGATCACCCTGGCCTCACGCTTGAGCAGCCCGTAAACCTTCTGGATGGCATCACCGAGGCCGTTAAAGAAAATGATGTCCTCAGCGGTAATTTGTGCGTGACCGCGATTATTGGTCATATCGGCAAGGAATTGACGCGTTTCAAATAAGCCTTTGGTTGCGCAGTACCCATAAGAACAATCCTTCATCGCCAGACCGGCAACAATTTCCTTAATCCAGTCCGGAATCTGTTCCCCTTTGGTGACCGGGTCACCGATATTCTCCATATTGACCTGAATGCCCAACCGCTTGAGTTCTTCAGCAATACCGACAATGGCGCGGATCTCGTAGGTCAACTCCCCGGCACCGATATGAACAATATTATTACGCATACAATTTCTCCCCTGAATGCTACTGGTCAATAGAAAAAGGCCATGGACTTCTCTGTCCATGGCCTTTTTCAAGATTATGATAAACTTACGGCGTTACCCCAGCGGGCAATGGACAGACTGTCGGCTTAATATTGCCGCCAGGATCGCTCGTGCTGCCGCTGCTGCTGGATGTGTCATCTGCCATTCTCCAAAAAAATGATTTTTGCCTGAGTATCATAGTGCGCTGGCCGTGTCAATGATTCTGTTTCACCCGACCCCGGAATTATTTTGGTTCGGGTGACGGAGCCGCTAACACCACCCCGCCCGCATGACCTTCCTGCCCCCCTGACAAGGAGACGATTTTGCCGCGGCCTTCCCGCTCCACCTCGTCGATCCGATTGACCTGATGATAGGGGACCATAAACCGGTCCACACCCTCAAATTCCTTTTTCAGACTCTCTTCGGCAGGGTTATGCAACAAACTGGAAGATTCCCCGAACAGCAGCCCTTCGATCATCACAAAACCATGCAGGCCGGCCTGTTCAACCTTGCGTGCGTAAAGTTCGTAGGCTTTCCCCTGACTGGTAAAAAAAATCCGGTAAATCGTTTTGTTAGTCATTGCAGTATCTCTTTGTCCGTTGAACCGAAAACCTTCTGACTAGTTCTTTTTTATAGCACTCCGCGACCCCACTGTAAAACATCAAAGCAGCAGCATCAGCAGGGTCAGAGTGACCAGGCTGGCCAGGGTCGAGACAATCACTACCGAGGTGGCGAAATCGGGAACAATATTATTTTCCTTGGCAATAATAGCGACCAGGATGGCGCCGGGCATGGCCGCCTGCAGCACCCCGGCAGAGATCTCAAGCCGTCCAAGGGCAAACCATGGGGCCAGCAAAAGTGCCAATGCCGGAGCCAGCCCGAGGCGAAGCGCCGAACCAATCAACACATCCTTGCTCAGATGAACCCTGCCCTGTTCCTGCAATTGCAGGCCGAGGGCAAACAGCATAACAGGAATCATCCCCCCGGCCAGTAGACTGACCATGCGGCTCAGCATCAACGGAACCTGCCATTCGCTTCCAGAGACGATCATCGCCGGCACCGTTGCCCAGACAGCGGGTGTTTTCAGAACCTGCCAGAGCGCACCCCAGCGACCTCCATGAGCCCATCCGGCAGCCCCAACGCAAAAGGCAAACCCCGCCGTTGAAATGGTCACGTAATAAATCGTTGCAAAGGGGAGTGCGGCATCCCCCAGATGAAACTGAATCGCCGCAAGACCGAAATTACCGACATTGCCGAAGGCGGCAATCATGATAAAGGCGGCGATCATTTCCCTTGACCGGCCCAGATAGCGTCCCAGTCCTGCTGCAATAAGCACAGCCACAAGATGCACCAGGAGAATGAAGGAAATCATCTTCAGGGCGCTGGCCAACGGAACCTCGGCGGTGCTGATGGCCTGAAATACGTAAGCCGGGACAAAGATATAATAGGCGACCCGGGTCAGAGTACGCGCTTCCAACTGCAGCTTTTTTCCCAATAGTGCTCCCAGCAGGACAATGGCGAACACCGGCATGACCACATTGAGAAAAATCAGGAAAAATTCGAACATAGCAGGCCTTTTCAGATAGCAGCAGGGTGGTGTTTCAGAGCTGACGGTCAAAGATATTGAAAAAGGCGATCCCACAGTTTAGTGAAAAACCGAGAAGTTCTCCAGCCCCAATTCAACCTGCTGCAAAAACAAAGAGCTCCCGGCACATGCAGCACCGGGAGCTCTTCCTTGTTTCAACTATCGAAAAGACAGTTTATTTATCTTCGCCAACTTTCATTTCTGCCAGATACTTGTACATATTGAAGTTATCGACAGTCAGTTTATTGGCTTTAGCCATCATGGTATCCGACATTTCCGGATTGATCTTCTTGAGAACCCGGTAACGATTCTGTTTGGAAGCATAATCCTGGAAGGACATCGACGGATCCTTACTGTCGAACTGCAGCGGGTTTTTGCCCTCAGCAGCAAGACGCGGGTCAAAGCGGTACAGCTGCCAGTGACCGGATGCAACGGCTTCTTTACAGGTATCGACACCAGAGGTCATGTTGATCCCGTGGGCAATACAGTGGGTGTAGGCAATGACCAAGGACGGACCATCGTAAGCGTCAGCTTCCAGGAACGCCTTCACTGCTTGCGCCGGGTTAGCCAGCGAGACCTTAGCGACATAGATATTACCGTAAGTCATGGCGATCATGCCGAGATCTTTCTTCGGCATTGCCTTACCGCCAGCGGCAAACTGAGCCACTGCACCGAGCGGGGTCGACTTGGAGGCCTGGCCGCCGGTGTTGGAGTAAACTTCGGTATCCAGCACCAGGACATTGACGTTTTCGCCGGAAGCGAGAACGTGGTCAAGGCCACCGTAACCGATGTCGTATGCCCAACCGTCACCACCATGAATCCAGACCGATTTGACCACCAGGTAGTCAAGATCAACCAACAACGGCTTGGCAGTCTCATGGGTACATTTTTCCAGAATGTTGCGCAGTTTTTTGACTCGGGCGCGTTGTTCTTCGATAGCGTCCTGGGAATCCTGAGCAGCGTCCAGAATTTCACGTTTCAGCTCTGCAGTCCCTTCGCAGGCAGCACAACCACATTCGATGTTACGCTCCAGCATTTCACGTGCGTACTCGGAAGTTTTGTCAACGGCCAGACGCATTCCGTAACCGAACTCGGCATTGTCTTCGAACAGGGAGTTACTCCATGCCGGTCCAAGGCCGTCTTTACGAGTGGTCCAGGGAGTAGTCGGCAGGTTACCGCCATAGATGGAAGAACAACCGGTTGCATTGGCGACCAGCATGCGGTCACCGAACAGCTGGGAACAAAGCTTGACAAACGGAGTCTCGCCACAGCCGGCACAAGCGCCGGAGAACTCAAACATCGGCGGCAACAGCTGGCTGCCTTTGAGCGTTGCACGATTGATCAGTGCCGGATCAGTATCAGGCAGATCAAGGAAGAATTTGAAGTTGGCGGCTTCGGCATCACGCAGCGGAGCCTGGAAGGTCATGTTGATGGCCTTCTTGGTTTCATCATCCTTACTCTTCACCGGACAGTTGTGAACACAGGCACCACAACCGGTACAATCTTCCGGAGCGACCTGCAGGGTGAACAGTTTGCCGTCCATGTCCTTGCCTTTAGCAGCACAGGACTTGAAGGTTTCCGGTGCCCCGGCAAGTTCTTTTTCGTCATAGATCTTCATGCGAATCGAGGCATGCGGACATACCAGCGAACAGATCCCGCACTGGATGCACAGATCTTTTTCCCAGACCGGGATATTGACGGCAATATTACGCTTCTCGATGCAGGAGGTCCCGGTCGGAAAGGTACCATCAGCAGGCAGAGCGGACAGCGGCAGTTCATGACCGACACCGTCAATAATCGGGCCGAGGGACTTCTGAACAGTCTCAGAGAATGCGCCCCATTTTCCGGTCTGCATTTCGATGGTGCTGTCAGCGGTCGCCGGCACAGTGACTTCGAAAACATTTTCAAGAGCCATATCAACGGCCTGCTTGTTCATGTTGACGACTTTCTCACCAGCTTTGCTGTAGGATTTAACAATGGCTTCTTTGATTTTGGCGATCGCCACTTCCTCGGGAATAATCCCTGAGATTTTGAAGAAGGCGGTTTGCATAACAACGTTGATACGGGCGCCAAGGCCGATTTTTTCGCCAAGGTGGATACCGTCGATGACGAAAAACTTAAGTTTTTTGTCAATGATGGTCTGTTGAACCTGCTTCGGCAGATGTGCCCAAACTTCATCTTTGCCATAAGGGGCATTGAGCAGGAAAGTTGCACCTTCTTTGGCATTTTTGAGCATGTCATACTTCTCAAGGAAGGAGAAGTTATGGCAGGCGATAAAGTTAGCCTGGTCAATCAGGTAGGTGCTCTTGATCTCCTTCTGACCGAAACGCAGGTGAGAAGTGGTCATGCTGCCAGCTTTTTTAGAGTCGTAGACGAAATACGCCTGGACCTTGTTGTCCGTGGCCGAACCGATAATTTTGATCGAGTTCTTATTGGCGCCGACGGTACCGTCAGACCCCAAGCCGAAGAACATGGCGGAATAACCGTCAAAGGGGACCTTGAAGCTGGGATCAAAGGCAAGACTATTGCCCAGGACATCATCATTGAAACCGACGATGAAATGATTTTTCGGCTTGTCTTTGGACAGGTTGTCGAGCACAGCCTTACACATACCGGCATTGAACTCGAAAGAACCGAGGCCATAACGACCGCCGACCACAGTCGGATAACCGCCGAGATCAACATAGCCTTCGGCCATACCTTCGCCGAGAGCGGTACGAATAGCCTGATAGAGCGGCTCGCCGATGGAACCCGGCTCTTTGGTCCGGTCAAGAACACTGATTTTCTTGACGCTCTTCGGCAGTGCTTTACAGAACTGCTCAGTCGGGAACGGCAGGAAAAGACGGATTTTGAGCATACCGACTTTTTCGCCCTGGCTGACCAGGTACTCGACGGTTTCTTCCATCGCTTCACAGCCGGAACCCATCATCACCACAACGCGCTCAGCATCCGGAGCACCAACATAATCAACCAGATTGTACTGACGGCCGACCAGTTTGGCGAATTTGTCCATCTGAGCCTGCATGGCTTCAGGAACGGTCGTGTAGTATTTGTTGACCGACTCGCGGGTATGGAAATAGACGTCCGGGTTCTGTGCGGTACCACGCAGCTTCGGAGCATCCGGAGACAGGGCACGACGACGATGAGCAGCAACCAGCTCATCATTGATCATGTGACGCATATCGTCCTGAGTCAGTTCTTCGATTTTTTGAATTTCATGAGAGGTACGGAAACCGTCGAAGAAATGCAGCACCGGAACCCGGGACTCAAGTGTTGCAGCCTGGGCAATCAATGCAAAGTCCATGACTTCCTGCGGGTTGTTCGAGCAGAGCATGCTCCAACCGGTTGAACGGCACGCCATGACGTCGGAATGGTCGCCGAAAATCGACAACGCCGAAGTGGCCAGCGCACGCGCGGAGACATGGAAAACTGTCGGGGTCAATTCTCCGGCAATTTTGAACATGTTCGGAATCATCAGCAGCAGGCCCTGAGATGCGGTGAACGTAGTGGTCATGGCACCTGCTTGGAGAGCACCGTGAACGGCACCTGCCGCACCACCTTCAGACTGCAGCTCAACAACCTTGGGGACGGTTCCCCAGATGTTTTTTTGACCGACAGCACTCTTGGCGTCGGAAATTTCCCCCATAACCGATGACGGGGTAATGGGATAGATGGCAATAACCTCATTGGTCGCATGTGCTACATGCGCTGCTGCGGCATTACCGTCAATATTGACCATCTTTCGAGACATGTACACCTCCTTATACGGTGAGTAAATAACGCTCTTGATCTTGTTTATTGAAGAAAGAACGCGTTTCGAAGACCTCGTTGATAATCAGACGTCCGCAAGCGATAACGCTTCCCGGACGCCGGGTTATTAGTTTTATTAGATAATGAAAAACCTCAGAGTTCACGCCGACCATCAACAGCCTGTTGAACAGTCCCGGAATCGATGTATTCAAGGTCGCTTCCGGTCGGGATTCCATGGGCTAGCCGCGAGACGCGTAACCCTTTCTCTTTGAGAATTTTTGCCAGGTATAACGCTGTCGCCTCACCTTCTACGGTGAAATTGGTCGCCAAGATAACTTCATCCACCTGGCCCTGCTCCAGTCGTTGCAGCAATTGAGGTATTTTCAAATCGTCCGGCCCTATTCCATCCAGCGGAGAGAGCGCACCGTGCAGGACATGATAAAAACCAAGGAAAGAGCGGCTTCGCTCAATCGCAAGCAGATCTTGCGGTTCTTCAACGATACAAAGCTTCTGTGTTTCACGTCCGTCATTGGAACAGATCTCACACAGTTCCTGTTCAGAGATATGAAAACAACGCTGACAGAAACGTACTTTGCTTTTCATTTCCAGCAAAGCCGAAGCCAATGCCTCGACATCCTGCCGGGATGCCCGTAGCAAATGAAACGCCAAGCGGGCTGCGGTCTTATTGCCAACCCCTGGAAGCTTGCTTAATTCAGCCTCCAAGCGGGCAAAAGACGGAAGCGAGCCTAACATGAAATCTCCCCTAAATCCAATAGTTTGAGCAGTCGGAAAGTTTTTTTCAGGGACGCTAAAACTTCTACAATTTTACCGAAGGCAGGGTGGGCCATTGGTCTGACCAAAAAAAACCCTACCACTGCCTGCCGCAGATTTCAATCTTTTTTTCAATCGCCTCCCCGTCATCATTTCACTGTCCCCGAAACGGCAGGATCCCCGCAAAACACAAAAATATATCAGCGAGGATCCCAAACGCCGGACCAAAAGCAAACGTACAGGCTCTCAGGTTATTTGCAGACAGTCCGCTAAAACAATCCCGGCAGGTTCATCCCTCCGGTGACCTTGCCCATTTCTTCCTGAATCATGTCCTGACTTTTCTTGATTGCTTCATTAACCGCCGCCAGCACCAGATCCTGAAGCATCTCGACGTCTTCGGGATCAACAACATCCTTTTCGATGTTCAATTCAAGCAGCTGCTGCTTGCCGTTGACCCGGGCCGTGACCATGCCCCCGCCTGCGGTCGCCTCGACCTCTTTGGTTTCGAGCTCTTGCTGAACCCGGGCGATACGCGCTTGCATCTGCTGCGCCTGCTTCATAATATTGCCAAGACCTTTTGCCATCCTGCTATCCTCCGTGTCGGTTATATTTGTTCACGCCAAACGTCATGAAACCCACTCAAACCTGCATTCGCCGGCGAAGCGAAAACCATCTCGCCCGACAGCGCTTACGCCAACAAAAACCCAGCTAGCGCAGGGTAAACTTCCGCAACATAAGCGCCCCTGTAAAACACTTTTTGCAACACCATCAAACATAGCCCTTATCAATCGGTTTGACCGTCTCTATCTGACCGTCAAAGATATCCATCGCTGCCTTGATCAGCGGATGCTCAACGGCATTTTCACGCAATTTTTTCTGTCTATCACTCTCCTGCCGAGCCCGCTCCTGATGCAATGACGGCGGTGCTTTTTCGCCGTTGGCGACCTTTTCGACCTCGACCGTAACGGCAGCACCAAAATACTCGCTGGCCATCTTGTCAAGCTGCTGGCGCATCTCACTGTCGGCAAGGACATAGAACCGCTCCGGCATGCCGATTTTAAGGTGTGGCAGCACCAGGCTCAAAACACTGGACTGTTCCAACAACGCAGAAATCCTCGGTCGTCGCTGTTGCTTCACAAATTCGACCAGCCCTGCCCAGCTTTTTTCATGTCCGGTTTCTTCCGCAGGCAGGGCCTCAGGCTTTTTTCCTGCAGGCTCCTGTGGGGGCGGGATATCCGGTTCAGGTGGAGCCGGTCGCCGCGGCGGGGACGCTGCCTTGGTGCCACCGGACTCGTGAGCAAGACGCTTCTCCAGGCTTTCCAGGCGGCCGATCAAAGTCGCGACATCAATTCCGGCCGGCAAGGTGGCCAAGCGGACCAGCACCATCTCCATCGTCAGGCGAGGATAATTGGAGGTGGCCAAATCAGCTTCCGCCCGAATCAAAATGGCAAGAATTCGCTGCAGATCCTCCAGACCGATATCCGCCACCAGAGAACGCAACTCCTGCAATTCGGAAGCACTGTAATCAACCAGATCCCCGGGCGCGGGGACAACCTTGATAATGACCAGCGTGCGCACCAGTTCAACCAGCTGCTGATTGAACTGCCGAAATGAATGGCCATGCTCATCGATCTTCTGAATCAGCGCCAATGCCTGGCGGGGATCGCGATCAAAAATCGCCTCAACCGCAGCCAGCAGCAGCCGACGACTGACCAGTCCGAGCAGCCCCTGCAATTCATCATCCTCAACCTTGTCTCCACAGAAAGCGATCACCTGATCCAGGGTTGACAGTGCATCACGCATACTGCCACCGCCATTCCTGGCGATAATCGCCAGACCGGCATCGGACACCTCAAGGCCTTCCTCGGTCACGATAAAACGCAACCGCTCAACCAGGGGCTCCATGGCGATTTTTTTAAAGTCAAAGCGTTGACAACGGGACAGGATCGTAATCGGGATTTTGTGCGGCTCAGTCGTGGCAAAAATGAATTTGGCGTGTTCCGGAGGCTCTTCAAGAGTCTTCAACAGGGCATTGAAGGCATTAATTGAGAGCATATGGACTTCATCAATGATGAAAATCTTATAGCGCGACTGGGAGGGCAGATAGCGGATATTCTCACGCAAATCCCGAATATCATCGACACCTGTATTGGAGGCACCGTCAATCTCCAGAACGTCAATCCCCTGGCTGCCGGTAATATCGACACAGGACGGGCAGACCCCGCAGGGCTCGGTCGTCGGTCCCTGCTGACAGTTCAGGGCCTTGGCAAAGATTCGCGCGGCCGAGGTCTTGCCGACTCCGCGGGCACCGGTGAAAAGAAAGGCATGGTGAACCCGATCCGCGGTAATAGCATTCTTCAGGGTTTGACTGACATGTTCCTGGCCGACAAGGTCATCAAATTGTTGTGGCCGCCACTTACGTGCCAGAACCAGATAGGACATGACTCTCCTTAACCCCTTGCAGATACGAACCCAAACGAAATCATTCAGCGGCCCTGCAGCTCATTGCCTGCACAGCACGAATTCATGTGCAGATCGAAGTCTGCCAGAGACCGCCGGCCGCCCGAGGGAGAACTCTTACTCGGCCTGCAGTGAAAGTGATAATAAAAGCATGAATCGGAGATTGGAACAAGCAGGATTCAACGGGATGCGGTCACAAGCTTGACAAAAAAATTGCCGGCACAAGTGACAGCCAGGCACCCCCGCGGCACACGTCCAAAACCGCTACCGCTGCTCCCTTCCGGGCCTGACGGGGTTTACGGTCGTCCGTTGCGCGGGACCCGGCTGTCACTTCTACCGGCAACTTTCAATCCCACAAACCACGCATAAAGCATGATTGCTTTTGCCTTTTCACCAGCAACCTGTAATGACTGGCCCAGAGTTGCTCGGGAAAAGGGATGGTCGTTACGAAGGAGTGGAAAATCGAGGGCAGATTTGCGAAAGATTGTGGTGCCTAGCCGGAGGCTAAGTGCCGAAAAGCTATCGGAAATATGAACCGATTTGCCACTTCTGCAGTAGACCAGCACTTTTTCTGATCAACTCAATTAAATTATGGCGGAGAGGGGGGGATTCGTCCACTCCGTCAGTGGCATCACGCCACTAACTGCGTCGACTCCCCTGCACTCGCTGAAGCGGACATCCTGTCCGCTTTTCTGACATTAAGTCAGCGCTCGTTCCGCTTCGAATCCCCCAAGGGAATTCCGGTGTAAATAAATTATGGCGGAGAGGGGGGGATTCGAACCCCCGGTAGCGTTAACTACACCCGCTTTCCAGGCGAGCACCATCGGCCTCTCGGTCACCTCTCCGCGAGTTGCAGACATTACACTAACCGGATTGGGGCTGTAAAGATTTTTTTACTCTCCCTGCCCGGTTTCATAACGCCCGTTTAAACGATATAGGAAAGCCAGAATTTCAGCAATGACCTGAAACAGTTCAGGGGGGATACTTTGTCCAACCGGAATCCGGCCCAGAATTTCCATCATATCCGGATCTTCGACAATGTCGACGCCGGCGGCCCTCGCCGCAGCCAGAATCTGTTCCGCCAAATCGCCCTGCCCGGCAGCTGTCACCTGCGGAACCTTGCCGGAGTCCCGATCATAATGCAAGGCCACCGCCTGCAGACGGCTCTTATCTTTACGATTCATCAGATCCTCGCATCCAGCAGGCTCTTGTATCCCGGCAAGACCCGCTGTTGCAACTGCGTCGCCGGATGTTTGGCGTCTGCACTGAAACTGAGCGCACGCAAAGAAGTAAAGGCCAAAGCCTGTTCCAGATCCTCGCTGAATTTCTGCAAAAAATTCATTTTTTCCTGGTTCTCCCCGGCCAGACGTAACCGCAAGCCCTGCCGGTCATAGAGCAGATCAACGCGCAAATTCCCCAAAGCGGACAACCGTAGCGACAACGAGACTTGCAGGGACGTTTCATGATCGGTGCGACCCTCTTCGTGGTGATCCTGATTTTTTGCCAGCAGATAGCCTTCTTCAAGCTCGTGAAACGGCAACGGCAAAAACATCAACTGCTGCTCTGCCAAACGGCCACGGCATAGTTGCAAGACCTCAATGCGGTGCAACGGCTCCTCCACATTCCGATCCGGAAGACTGCGGATTTTCAGCAGAGTCTCGTGCAAATGCTTGAGGATGTCAGGATCCTGCAAACGAAAAGAATTTTTCTCAAAAGCCAGGCCGAACAGTAAAGAGAAGACTCCAAGCTGCTCAATTATCGGCGCGGCAGCCCGCGACGAAGAAGTCTGCGCTAAAGTTTGCACCAGACTGTCAAGAACCGGCAAATTCGCAAAAAGATCCGGTTGCAGGTGCTTCAAGCGAGCAACCGCCCCTTCCAATCGTCCCAAAACATCCGGAGACACAGTCGTCCCCGGCTCAAGCAGCTTTAGCTGTCCCAGCAAGGACTCAACTTCAGGAAGACCTGCCGCCGGCACAGCTTTGCCGGAACTGGTACTGGGCGAGGCGACCGAGGTCGCTGCAGGCGGGGTCGCTGCAGGCGGAGAGAACACAGGACGCTTATCCCCTATCGGGGTAAATCCACTCGGCAAAAACGGTGCGGCCGGAATAGGCCCTGCCGCTCTGAGCGGAGCCTGCAATCCCGCCAAGGGGCGCTGCAAGGTGCGCGGAGACCCAGAAAGGTCCGGCCTGGTCTCCGCAGCGGGCTGCGGAACTGCTGCAGACCGGTAAGCGCGTGGCACGCCGTGAGCCAATTTGGCGGGCACGGAGCCGGTTTTCACAGCAACCTGAACCGGTTCGTCCCGATTTGTGGGAGGAGTCTGCAAAAAATCCTGGGAAAAAACTTTCGGCTCCACCGCCTTGCTCAATGTCCTCGCGAAACGCTGTAAATCTGCTGTCAGCTGAGGGGAAATGGAGGGGTTCTCCTGCAGCTTGAGCACCACCGCGAGCAACTGCCGGGAAAAGACCGGGGGAATCTCATGGGAGTGAAATTCCTGCTGCAACTGGGTTAAAAGAGATCGTGTCTGGGTGTGCCAGTCGGCCCCGGCCGGCACCGGCTTGGACAATGCCCCGAGCTGATCCCGGAACGTATTGAGCAATTGCAGGAGATGGCGGAAAGCACCGGGATCTTCGTCCTGGCGAAAGGCCTCCGGAAGCCCTGCCGGCTGAGCAAGAGCGGGAGGCTCCCCGCTCACTCCGAGGCTGCGCAAAAAAACCGCCACTTTGTCTCGTAAAGCGGAAGAAAATTCATCCTCCGAGCTGGCAACATTTTGTAAATGAGCAAATAGCGTAACCAAAGCTTTAACGTCTGGAGTTTGCTCCGGGGAATCGTCAAGAACGCTCGCCAGCTGAGTCCAGTCATACGAGCGCGTCAGCAGCGGCAGCAATCGCTCCAGGCTGCTGTCAGCAGCACCGTCGACAACCTTAAACTCCAGCTGCGGCTGGGTCTGCAGAACCTGCAAGAGCAACTTCTGACCGGGCTGCAACTCCTGCTCACCCTGCGCAAGATAACGCTGATCAAGGATTTCCAGGACGGCATCCTGCCCCTTTTCAACGACCACAGCCTGGACAAACTGAGCAATTTGAAAGGTCTGCGGGCGAACTTCGGCAACCTTGCCGGCAACCTCGGTTCCGCGCACAAAAAGATTCGCCGGTATTTTTTTACTGTCTACAACTGTCATCTGTCTCTATCGGTCGTTTCCAAGCAGGACTTTATCCTTAACAGGAGGGGGAAAAGGCCTCATCAAGGCCGCTCCACGGAACAACAACTAAACACAATTTTTTTAACGGATTCGGCGCCTTCCATTCCTCACCGTCAATATTTCGACACTAAAAAATCAAACATCTGCTAAAACGTGCAAGCCTGTCAAAAAAACTTTTCCTCCCCGACCTCAGTACCGGTGGCGCAAGCCCTCAACAAACACGCCCCAGCCCCAACCGATTCCCCTCGGGAAAGACTCTCAAAAGGTTCATTGTTTTTCAATCAAATCAATAAGATAAGAAACATCCCCAGATTACTTCCAGCCCTTCATCCTGGCAGAGACAGAGGCAAAACACTCTGCCAGGCAGTCAAAACCCCACTTGGCACGGATCTCGCTAATAGCTAAAAGAACTAAAGATTTTTTCACCATCTGCCGAAAAACCGGAGAAGAGGGACTTTTCTTCGAAGTATATCGGGGAATGAAAGGAAATGAAAACCATGAATAATACAGCTCTGGTCATCGCGGCTGACGACGCCAGAAAGGATCGTATAGTCGACAACCTTTCTGCAACCGGGCTATTTGAACATATCAAACCCTTGAGTTCTCCGGCCGCCTTATTCCGCCATCTCAAATCGGACCAGGTCGACATGGTCTGCTGGGCCGTTGAGGAGGATATTCCATCGACAAGCTGGCTCGACAAATTACAGGCAAACGAACACTGGCATGACCTGCCGGTCATCGCCTTTGCCGAAGATCAGCAAAGCCTGCTCAAAGGGTTTCTGCTCGGGGCCAGCGACTCCGTCCACGTGGAAATCAACCAATATGAGTTGAACGCCAGAATAAACCGTCATCTGCAGCATTGGCAGAAACTGCTTGAACTGCGCAAAAGCCAGGAACAGCTCCAGAAGATGGCCTTGACCGACCCATTGACCAACCTGGCCAACCGGGCGGCCTTTGACCTGAACATCAAACAGGTAGCAGCAAGATCACAACGTAGCGGGGTTCCCTACAGCCTGTTGTTGATTGATCTTGATCATTTCAAAAGTATCAATGATACCTTTGGTCACCCCACCGGCGACCAGGTGCTGCGCCAGGCCGCTGAAGCGATCAAGCAATCTTCCCGCGACTCCGATATCTGCTGTCGTTACGGCGGCGAAGAATTCGTTGTCATTCTGCCGGATACCAACGCCCGAAATGCTGAAGTCCTGGCAACGCGCATCCACCGCAAGCTGGCTAAACAGATGTTGCCGGAACAGATTCAGGTCAGTGTCAGCATCGGCATCAGCAGCTCAAACCATCACAACGGCGGACATCCTGCAGCTTTGGTTGAAGAAGCCGACCAGGCGATGTATAGAGCCAAGGAAAAGGGGCGTAATCGGACTGAAATCTGGAAAATTGATATTCTGGGCCCGAAAGTCCAGATGGCCTTTTCCTCTTCACCGCGACTGGCATTTGGAGCATGATCAAGTCATAGAAGCTGGCTGCAAGAATTTTGGCTGGAGAGTCTGATTTATAGAGGAAGTAAGTTTTGGGGTGGTGGGCCAGACACGACGCTACAGTACTGGCCTGCAAACAGATCAGAAAAAGAAAACTATTGGGAAGCGGTCAGCAAAACCGCCCAGAATCCCGCCATCGCCGACTTAATCCTGAGTCAAAAAAGCGACGACGATCACTCTTCACTGTTGCCGAGAACCTTGACCTTCAACCTCAACTGTTTACGTTGTTCAGCCAGGCAATAAGCAACAATGGCGTCCTGGGCCTCTTCTTCAATATCCGTAAATTTCAGAGCAATCTGGTGCTCACCACCGACATCGTAATTTCCGACCACCTGGCCGACACATTCAATGACGACAGCCTGCGGTTCATCGATAATGATTTCCAGGCCCAATTCACTGCCATTGGCAATTTTCTCCGCGACCGGCAGACGCATGCCGCCGCCGCTGATATTGACCGGCTTTTGTACCGACTTGGCGCTGGGATTTTCTTCATCAACCTTCCAGTAACTGACCGACAGTTCAGCATCAACCCGAAAATAATTGCGTTTTTGCTGATGGGTAAATGAATCGACCATCTCCAACAGCAGCTTCGCCGGCCCGGGTGATGAATCAATGCGCGCCTTAAGAATTTTATTTTCCCCGGCGACATCAAAACTGATATGGCTGAATTCTTCCTTGTTAAGTAACGATGGATCAAGTTGATCAGGGAGGAAAGTCACTTCAAACAAAGGGGGGCTGGTCACTTTGGCAACCCCGTCCAGAACCTGCTGACGGTCATCCTGGAGAGTCAGAACAGCTTTTACGACACGATACTCTTTCAAATGATCAAGAACAGACATGGCGGCCCCAAGGATTGGTTCGAAATTTCATCGCAAGCAGACGTCGCTTAACCGATACCCCTGACTAACGACTTTTTATTCTTGTGCAGGGTCTGGTTGTAGCCGTTCATCGCTGTTCGTCCGGCTTTGATCTGCGCTATTTCATGAGCAGCAACAGCCATCATGCCACGGATTTTCGGTAATAGCAAATGGTTCATTTTCACTATTTCTTCAATCAACTCGGACCGTTCAACAAAGAGTGGATGGTCTCGCCATGCTGCTGAATTACGTGAAAAAAGCTCATAGAAAACCCGATCGTTCAGACTCGCCTCATCCTGCAGCTCCTGCAGTTGAGCAGTATATGATCCCAATTCGCCGGGATCGGACTTACTCAGCAACCTCTCCAGCTGCTGAGCATGGTCAACGATTCTGCGATATTGCTCGATCGATTTTTTCAGACAAGCTTCCATGGCAGTGTCCTGAGTTAAAAGGTTGCAGCAAGCCTGTTTTCCCCAGAGAGGCCAACGGACGAAGGCTGCTGTTGCCGATTGACCTCAATCGCTCCGGCAAATCCTTCCCGCAGGTCGAGCAGGATCTGCTCCACCGGGTCAAGTTTTGCAGCGTCTCGCTGAACATTGGCTGCGGACAGTTCACGCAGCATGAAATCATAAAGATTACTCAGGTTTTCAGCGACGGCGCCGCCCATTTCACGATCCAAAGTGTTGGAAAACTCAGCGACGATGGCAACCGCCTTCCCGATCGCTTTAGATTTTTCAAGCTCACGCTTGTCGAGCATCGCCTGCCTTGCCTGACGGACAAAACGGATCGCTCCATCGTAAAGCATGATCAGAATCTGCTCGGGTGAAGCATTCAGGATTTGGTTGTTTTTATATTGATTGACATAAGCATTCATTATTTTTTCCCTGTCATCATATTGGTCAACATGTCCATCTGCTGGGTCAGGAAAGAACTTTGTGAGTTCATCCCGCTGACCAGCTTCTCCATGGCACCAAATTGCGCGCGTAAAGTCGCTTCTTTTTTGTCGATCAGCGGTTCCAGACGTAAAATATTAGCATCAAGACGCTTAATCGACGTATCATGGCGAGCCTGTTTGTTGGCATACATACCGTCGCTGTAACTGGTCAGATCCAGCAGGGCATAATTAAACTTTTTCATAATCCCATCGGTACTGCCTTCGCCGGCCAGGAGTTTGGCAACGTCATCAAAATTCTTCTCGAGAGCCTTATCCATATCTGACTCGTCAACCTTCAGGGAGCCGTCACGCTGAGTCGAAATACCGAGAGAAGACATCGTCTTAAAAGCGCCACTGGTGCCAATAACCGAGCTCAGCAGACCCTGCAATTGCCGCTTCACTCCATTAACGGTGCTGTCACCGCGGAGAACATTGCTCAAAGATTCTTCTGCCCCGGCTGCTACTTCTTCCTCGGTCGGTGCCGAAGCGCCAAATTCACTATAGCCAGAGGAAATCCAGTCCATGAGTTCATTGTAACTATCAACAAAGTTGGTCAGCTTTTCTTTCAAAGTATCGGTATCGGGAGTCACGGTCATTGCCGTGGTTTCATAAACCGGCGGATCGGCCCAGTCTAGCGGATCAACCCCGGGTTCTTCGGTCCCGGCATGGCTCATGGCGCTGGGTTCGCTCAAACTGATAGTCACCCCGGCAATCACACCCTTGAGGGTATTGCTGCCGCTCACCACCTTGACACCATCGACATAGGCAACGGCCTGTTGTGCCTCGCGCGTCTGGGTTATGCTCGGGTCGATGGCGTTGCCGCTGTCGTCGGTCAAAGTAAAGATCGGCTCAAAAGAAGAAGACGCATCCTTGCCGGTCAATACCAGACGGTAAGGGGTGTCCTCACTACCATCGTTAATGATGCTGGCCTGGACGCCGCTCTTTTCAGCAACTGCGTTGATGGCCTCGCGCAACCCGGATAAGGAATTATTGTCAGCGTTGATATGGATCGACTGGCCACCCAGAGTCAAAGTTCCGGTACCGAAAATGGAATCAGTTTGAGATGCATAACCGTTGCTCACTGACTTTTGAACCTGGGCCAGCTGCACAACCGCGATATCATAGCTGCCGGTGCTGGCCCCGTTACTCACTGCGGTAAAGGGAGCATCGGCACTTACAGAGATTTGACTGCTTTGCACCTGGCTGGTCAGAGTCATATCGCTGACCGTCGCTTTTAACGCATCCAGCTTGTCATTCAACTGACCAAAAGCCTGCAAACGCTTATCTTCCGTCGTTTTCTGCGCTTCCAGGCGATCCAGCGGCTGCCGTTCCAGTTCCATCAATTGAGTAATGATGTCGTCTGTCGGCAACCCTGATGCCAAGCCGCCAAATGTGATCCCTGCCATAGCTTTCTCCCTCAAAGTGCCTGAACGGCACCCTGATGATCCGTGCTAAATTTTGTTTTCGTCCTGACCGACCCGCAGTTTTTGCTACCCTTCGGTATCGACAATATTGCCGCGCAAATCCTTCAGCCGTTGGGTCAGGTTAAGCAATTCCTCGGCAGGAATCTGCCGAATTACTTCATCTGTTTTGGGGTCAACGACCTTGACGACCATTTCCCCCGCGTCCTTATTGTTTTCAAACCGAACACTGTAAAGACCATCCTCGGTCAAAGCTTTGATCTGTTGCAGCAGCTCTTCCGGTTGGACATCTTTTTGTTCGCTGCTGTCAACCTGGGTCAGGTCTTGCGATTTTTTACGCGCCACACTGATATCATCCGCGCCTTTACTCAGTTGCGTCTGCGTTGTGGTTGGCATGCTGACTGCTTCAACGTTCATCATCGGAACCTCCATTAGCGATGATCAAACTTGCCATTAAGGGAAAAAGGGGCCGGGAAACCCGGCCCCCATTCCATTTTCAGGGCAGTAAGGTCATCGCCCTGTTTCGTCAGACGATTAACCGAGCAGGCTCAGAGCCAGCTGCGGAGCCTGGTTGGCCTGGGCCAGAATCGACACACCAGCCTGTTGCAGAATGTTCTGCTTGGTCATGTTCGAAGTCTCTTGAGCTATGTCCGCATCGAGAATCCGGCTACGGGCAGAACTCAGGTTTTCGGAGACGTTCGACAGGTTGGCGATGGTGCTTTCAAAACGGTTCTGAACAGCACCCAGGTTACCACGCATGCTATCGATCTGGGCCAAAGCGCCGTCGATGGAATCAATAGCATTGGCTGCGCCATCAACCGTGGTGATGTCGACATTGTTGATGGAATTCAGCTCACTGACGTTGGCGCCGTCAGCGGAGGTTGCGAACAATGACTGATCACTTGCTGCAATGGAACTGGTCACGTTGAAGCCGGTCGAACTGTTGAATTTCACTTCACCGCCAACGATCGTGGAATCAGCTTGAGAACCCTCGGCAGCCGTGCCGCCATCGGACAGAATAGTCCCGCCACCCTGGTTACCGGAGACGGTCACACTTTCAACAACCTCGGTTCCGCCGCTGCCCGTATCGGTCACGGCATTGCTGTGGGAGAAGTCCGAGATCTTGATGTCGTAACCGGCAGATTGCTCCAGAGAGACGCTGGCTTTATCCGCGCTCAGGGTTGCAAAGATCCCGGTATTACCGGCCTGGTCGTTGATGGCTGTCACCAGGTTGGTCAGGTCATCAGAGAGAACCGTGGCATTGATGGTTACTGCGTCAGTATTGGTTCCCTGCAGGTTGAAGGAGATACTGCCGTCATTCGTCAGACCGCTGATGGTCGCTTCAGTCTTCGCCGAAGCAGTCACGCCGGTATCGGCCGAAACAGCATTGACTTTACCGGCAATCTTGGCTGCCGTATCCCCGGTCGCAACCTCAACTTCTGCCGAACCGTTACCACCGACGACGGTCAAAGTCTGGGCAGCAACGTTATTATTGCCGGTTGCATCGGTCAGACCGATACCACCGAGGGCCTCTTCATTAGCAGCAACACCCAAAGATGTACCAGAAGAAGTGACAGAGGTCATGTCCACAGTATCATCAAAGGTATAAACAGCAGCAGCACGTTGGGAATAGCCATCGTTGGTTGTCGCACTGGCTGCAGCGGTCGTTGAATGTACTGAATTATCAGTTTCCGTAAAGGTGATATCCCCGCTTACGTTCGCAGCAGAGCTTGTGTATGACGTTACGACCAGATTGTCGCCTTCGTCGTCGTTTGAGGTGTAGGTCAGGGTTCCGGCACCAGCATCTGTGCCAACGGCTCCTGCGGTAAACGTCCAGGTTCCATGGTTGGCAGTCGTTGCTCCTGCAGCCCCAGTATCAGTAGCATTGGTAACTCCCATAGTAAAGGAATCACCATTGCCCAAGGTTACAGTCATGTTGCCGTCAGCAGTACTGGTCGTTAAGACATCTGACAGATCAAAAGTAATGTTATTCGTGTAAGTAGCGCCAGTAGCACCAAGAGCGGTTTCCAAAGCGGAAGCACTGGTATCAACATCTTGGGTCGTTTCAGTACCGTCTGAGGCGGTCATGGTTAAAGTTTCACCAGTAGTCGCCGAAGCAGAAACAGAAAGTGCTCTTTGAGAGAAGGTTGCAGCCTCAATACCGCCAGCATTGTCAGTGGACAGACTGTTATTCCCAAGATCAGTAGATTTGGCCGAAGAAATCCCAAAAGAGATGGTCTGGTTGGCATTGGCACCGACCTGGAACTGGGCGCTGGTCATGCTGCCGTCGAGCAGGTTTTTGCCGTTGAAGGTGGTGGTTTCAGCGATCCGGCTCAGTTCCTGCTTGAGCTGGTTGACCTCAGACTGGAGAGACTGACGGTCGGAAGAGCTGTTGGTGTCGTTGGCCGACTGTACAGCCAGCTCACGCATCCGCTGCAGAATATTGGTGCTTTCCTGCAGAGCGCCTTCAGCGGTTTGGGCCAGGGAGATACCGTCGTTAGAGTTACGGACGGCCTGGTTCAGACCGGTAATTTGCGAAGTCATCCGGTCGGAGATACCGAGACCGGCGGCGTCGTCTTTAGCGCTGTTGATACGCAGACCTGAGGACAGGCGCTGCATTGACTCATTAAGAGCGGATTGAGAAGTGCCCAGGTTACGTTGGGCGTTCAAAGAAGCGACGTTGGTATTAATTGTTAAAGCCATGAGTTTCCTCCGTGAAAGTTTGTTTGCGGGCGTCCGTGCCCTGTTGAGTTAACTTGCTTTTCATGTCTTTTTCATTTTTGGGGAGCGCTGATCTGTTTCTTGATACCTCCTGTGCGATAAATTTTCCCCGCCTGTCATCTCTTCGGCAGCAGCCTTGAGAAACTTTAAGAGTTTTTTTCTTTTTTTTATTTTTTTTGGAATTATTTTTAACTATCTGAATTTAATCACAAAAGAGTCACTACAAACTGAAAGTCGCTAAAACGACTCCCCCATCCTGTCCTTCCCCCTTCAAAGGGGGAAGGACACAAGATAAGTCACCGCTTAACCTTGCAGCAGGCTCAAGGCCAGCTGCGGGGCCTGGTTGGCCTGGGCCAGGATCGATACGCCAGCCTGCTGCAGAATATTCTGCTTGGTCATGTTCGAGGTTTCCATCGCGATATCCGCATCAAGAATCCGGCTACGGGCAGAACTTAAGTTCTCGGAAACATTCGACAGGTTGGCGATGGTGCTTTCAAAACGGTTCTGTACCGCCCCCAGGTTCCCCCGGATTGTATCGATCTGGGCCAGGGCGCCGTCCACGGCTTCAATAGCCAACCCTGCTCCTTCAACCGTCGTAATATCAACATTGTTGATGGAATTGAGGGTGCTGACATTAGCGCCATCCGCCGCCGCCGCAAACAGAGACTGAGCATCGGCGGCAACAGAGCTGGTCACATTGAAACCGGAAGAACTGCTGAATTTCACTTCGCCACCAACCACCGCCGAGTCAAGTTGGGCATCTTCAGTCAAAGATCCGCCATCGGTCAGGATTGTCCCTCCGCCCTGATTACCAGTCAATTTCATGGTTTCAGTACCGGTGGCCGACCCGGTTACCGCAGCGCTATGTTCAAAATTGGACACCTTAATGTCATAACCGGCGGACTGCTCCAGAACTACACTCGCCTTATCAGGACTCAGGGTCGCAAAGATTCCGGTATTGCCGGCCTGATCGTTAATGGAGCTGACCAGGTTGGTGAGATCATTGGCCAAGACTGTTGCGTTAATGGTGACGGGCGAAGTATTGGTCCCCTGCAAGTCAAAAGAAAGACTGCCGTTTGCTGACAAGTCGCTGATGGTCGCGACCGTATTGGCAGAAGCGGTGACTCCGGTATCGGCAGCAGTCGCATTGACTCCGGCGGCGATCTTAGCCGCACTATCACCTGCGCTGACCTCAACTTGTGCAAAACCATTTCCGCCAGCAACCGTCAGGGTCTGGGCACCGACATTATTATTGCCATTTGCTCCATCCAGATTAATCAGCCCTGTACCGCCGAGGCCCTCTTCATTAGCAGCAACACCCAGAGATGGACCAGAAGAAGAAACAGAGGTCATGTCCACAGTATCATCAAAGGTATAAACAGCAGCAGCACGCTGGGAGTAGCCATCGTTGGTTGTCGCACCGGCTGCAGCGGTCGTTGAATGTACTGAATTATCAGTTTCCGTGAAGGTGATATCCCCGCTTACGTTCGCAGCAGAGCTTGTGTATGACGTTACGACCAGATTGTCGCCTTCATCGTTGTTTGAGGTATAGGTCAGAGTTCCGGCACCAGCATCTGTGCCAACGGCTCCTGCGGTAAAAGTCCAGGTTCCATGGTTGGCAGTCGTTGCTCCTGCAGCCCCAGTATCAGTAGCATTGGTAACTCCCATAGTAAAGGAATCACCATTGCCCAAGGTTACAGTCATGTTGCCGTCAGCAGTACTGGTCGTTAAGACATCTGACAGATCAAAAGTAATGTTATTCGTGTAAGTAGCGCCAGTAGCACCAAGAGCGGTTTCCAAAGCGGAAGCACTGGTATCAACATCTTGGGTCGTTTCAGTACCGTCTGAGGCGGTCATGGTTAAAGTTTCACCAGTAGTCGCCGAAGCAGAAACAGAAAGTGCTCTTTGAGAGAAGGTTGCAGCCTCAATACCGCCAGCATTATTGGTAGACAGACTGTTATTACCGAGATCGGTCGATTTGGCCGAGGCAATCCCAAAAGAGATGGTCTGGTTGGCATTGGCACCAACCTGGAACTGGGCATTGGACATGGTGCCATCGAGCAGCTGCCGACCGTTGAAGGTGGTGGTTTCAGCTATCCGGCTCAACTCTTGCTTGAGCTGGTTAACCTCGGCCTGCAGGGACTGACGGTCCGAGGCGCTGTTGGTGTCGTTGGCTGACTGGATAGCCAGTTCACGCATCCGCTGAAGAATATTGGTTCCTTCCTGCAGAGCGCCTTCAGCGGTCTGGGCCAGGGAGATCCCGTCATTGGAATTCCGCACCGCCTGGTTCAGGCCGGTAATCTGTGAGGTCATCCGGTCAGAAATGGCCAAGCCTGCGGCGTCGTCTTTGGCGCTGTTGATCCGCAACCCGGAAGAGAGTCGCTGCATTGACTCATTCAGGTCAATCTGCGACCGACCAAGATTACGCTGTGCGTTCAAAGAAGCAACGTTTGTATTAATAGTTAAAGCCATGTCATTCCTCCGTGAATTTTCTTTTTAGCTCTATTGCGTTATATGTTCCCAAAACCCCGGACCTGGATCCAACGATGAGATTCAATATTTTTTTTCTAGTTACTCTTCGTTCGTAGATTTTTTTTCTTTAGTATTTTTTTCTTAAAAATTGATATTTTACAGACAGATGACTTTTTAATATAAAAACAGGAAGGAACAATCAGGAGTTATCATTGAGGATATTATTCAAACTAAATATTTCAAAAATTTATTAAACAAGAATAACCATTAAGGAGAGAATATTTTAAAAGAATCAGCCATACGAAACATCATCATGTTCCGTATGGCTGACCAGCATGATCTTATTCCGCAGAACTGGAAGCTGCTTTGACATCTTCTACTTTGGGGAGTGGTGTTTGCGGGCTGAACTGAGTCCCCTCCAGAACCACCTGCAAGGCCTTGTTGCTTTTGGGGGCGAACAGAATCGGCGCAGCCAGGTTCAAAGTAATATTCCGATCCGGCGGAACTGTCACCACGACAACCACGAAACATTCATCTTTTTCGTCAATGCCCAGCTTCTGCCGTTCGCGACCATCCGGCACGACCTTGTAGTCGAAATAAAAATTGGTCGGATCGGTCACAATGAAAGCCACATGCGGATCTTCAATGCTCTGAATCCAGAACAGCGGGCCTTCTTTTTCATTGGGCATGACCACAAAATTTTTCAGATCTTCAAACCCGACCAGACCTTCTGGAAAAAGCAGGGTTTGCTTGGGATCATATTCAATTTCTCCAAACCGGGACTGAATCTTTTTTTTCATTTTTTCCTCCCCGCATTCAGCACGGAACTCAACTCGTTCAGATCGGCAAGATCCCATTGTGTGGCCTCCCTATTTTCCTTCTTGATCTGGTCAAAAACTTCCTGGCGGTGAACTTTCAGTTCTCTTGGGGCATCAATGCCGATGCGCACCCCGCCACCTTTAAGTTCGACGATGGTAATTTTGATATCATCACCAATGATGATGCCTTCACCCTGTTTTCGCGTCAGTACCAACATATGACATGCCTCCTGGCTGTGTTGTCCGTATCGCCTCCGGATACGGTTCTCCTGTTTGCCGCTGTTTGACTAACTGTTATCTCTTCGGCAATCAGGCCGGAAAACTTTAACGGGTTTTACAGGGCAACCCATTTAAATACCTGATTAGCGCTGATCTTCCGCTACAGAAGAATCCCCCCTTTGCAAAGGGGGGAAGGGGGGGATTTGGCAGCCAATACAAAAGTCAAATCCCCCTGAATCCCCCTTTAAGAAAGGGGGAACCAACTTTGTGGAAGATTCGTATTAATCAGTTTTAAATATAATCGAGAATAGACAGTTCCGAGACCTTCCCGGTCACGCTCAAAGCCGCCTGAAAACTTTGCTGCTGTTGTTGCATACCGGTGATGGTCTCCAGGATATCGGCGTCTTCGAAGCGACTGCGGAATGCCTCCATGTCGACCTTGATCTGCGACATATGATCGCGGGCGGTCTCCAGACGCCGGCCGATATTCCCTTTCATACTGCGTTGCGAACGAATCTGGTCGGCAGCGCTCTCAAGATCATCGGTGGAGGTTTGCAAGCCAGCGATGTCTCCGGCCCGCAGGTTTTCTTCCAGGGTCGTCATAACACTGAACAGATCAACCGCGCCGGCATCCGGCAGCCCATCGTTATCCAGATCCCCTTGCATCAGGCTGTTGCCGCTGACGTTGACATTAATCAGTTCATTGGGGGCGATCTCAAAATCCAGCTGGCCGGTATCCCCCTGGTACAAAACCGGGTAAGTGGTGGGATCTGCCGGATCATAAGTGGCCGGGTCATAGGCCGTATTCAGGGTGAACGGCTGACTGTCCTCGGCAAACCCGGCAAACAGGAATTTTCCGTCAACCTGGGCATTGGCGTCGGAGAGCAGGCTTTCGCGCAGCTGATGGACTTCGTCGGCGTAAGTCTCCATGTCCGCCTGACTCAGGGAGCCGTTGATTGCCCCAACGCTGATTTCTTTGGCCCGCACCAGGGTATTCTCGATACTGTCCAGATAGCCGTCCATATTGTCGATCCGGTCCAAACCGCTCTCGATGGTTTCAATGTAACGGTCCGAAGTCTGAATCTGGGTTTTGGCACTGAGCACCGGGCTGATTGCGGTCGGATCGTCAGACGCGCGATTAATGCGTTTCCCCGTGGCCGCCTGCAATTGCAGCTGCTGTAATTTATCGCTGGTGCGATCCAAAAAAGACTGAAGACTGCGGTATGTCGTTGTCTGCGTCGCTCTCATGGTTCACCTACCTCTTCAAGGTCAACAAGGTTCCCATCATGTCATCAACACTGGACAGGAACTTGGCTGAGGCTTCGAAACTGCGTTGATACTGCAGCAGATTGATCATCTCATCTTCCAGCGAGACTCCGTCAATGCCGTCGCGCAGATTCTGCAGCTGAATCAGGCTATCTTCGTAACCCTGCTGGGCCTGGCGATTACGGGCAGCTTCAACCCCGAGGGTCGAGACGATTTTGCCGTAATAAGAAACAAAGGTGTCATTACCGCCCAGATCAGCCGAAGACTGCTTTTCAAGATCAAGGATAGCCAAGGCGTTGGTATTGTCGCCGGCAGCGCCGCTGGTACCGGCCGCCAGCTGAGCCGTGGACGTCAGGTTCATGGACATCGACGAAGCCATACCGCTGGAAGTGAACTGCGGAGCAGCATAAACCCCTGGGGCAAGGCCCGATGTATCGACCGTGATATTCTGCCCGGTGACATTAGCTGTCAGGACAAGCGAATTATCATCCGGATCAACACTTGCGGTCACATTTGCGCCGGAGCCATTGATGGCGGCGGCTATCCCGTTAACAGAATTGGCCCCGGCACCGATGGCGACGGTGGTTAGCGTGCCATTGACATTAAGGTCAATGCTGCCGGTTCCAAAATTCAATGCCGCTGGGTCGGCGTAAGCCTGGCTCTGATGCGTTCCCGGCGCGGTGAAGAAATTTTCTCCGGCGGCCCCGGTCAAATCGGTTCCAGCCTGGTGCATGGCGTTGACCTGAGTACTGAACGAATAGGCCAGTTGATCAAGCCGGTTGACCAGGTCGGGGATGGTGACATCACGGACTTCGTAGAGCCCCCGGAATTCTCCCCCCATAGCCGTCCGGTCAAGAGGGATGGTCCCGGTTCCGAATTCCAGGGAAATGTTGACATCGGTATCGTTATAGGTTCCGACAATGTGAGTCGATTTGTCCCCTTCAACCAGCGGCATGCCGTTGCCAAGCTGGACCGAGACGGTCCCGTTGGAGGTTTCGAAACTGGTCGCCCCGATCGATTGGGACAATTCCTTCAGCAGCAGGTCGCGGCGGTCCCGATCGGAGTTGGCGTCCTGTCCGGACGTTTCCAGAGCGGAGATTCGGTTGTTCAACTGGGCGATCTCATCCACCCGCAGATTGACCCCGTCAATCTTGGAGACGATGGTCGTATTAATGTTTTTGACCACCCCCTGGGTTTCGTTATAGGCTCCGACAAACGCGTTGCTGATCAGCTCCCCGCGTTGCAGGACCATCTGTCGTTCAACCTCGCCACCGGGGTTGGTGGATAACTGCCGCCAGGAATCGAAGAACTGATCAAATTGGTCGGAAAGGCTGTTGTCGCCGATACCGAGGACCCGCTCCAATTCGGCCAGCGGATTGGACATACCGCTTTCCAGGCCGACATTGGCAGATTTGTCTTTGATCTGCCCGTCGAGGAAAATATCATGGGAGCGTTCTATGGAGCCGACCGTGACTCCGGTGCCGACAAAAAAGTCGCCGAAGCTCAAAGCCGGATAGGGGTTCAGGTTCGGGCTCTGTCGTGAATATCCTTCGGTATTGACGTTGGCGATATTCAGACCGGTGATCTCGATCGCCTTCTGATTGGTCTGTAATGAAGTCCGCCCGGAATTAAGCGCTGCATTCAATCCCATTGTCTAAACCCTTCCTGACAGCAGGCGTCCGCCCTCTGTCAGGGTCCGGGACCGACCGCCACCACCATAAACCTGAGGCATCGCCGCCTTGCCGAAAAAGCCCATCATGTCGCGAACCCAATTGAGCCCGGTCCAGAGCAGAAACGCATTGCGGCGGTTTTCATGATCGATCTGCTTGAGCAGGTCTTCCATCCCCTCGACATCCTCCTGCCGCAACTGCAGGTCGGCCAGCAGTTCCTCTTTGGCGGCCACGATGTCCTGCAGTCCCGAAGCGTCGAGAGCCAGAGCCTTTTCCCGCTCCTGCCGAAGTAAGTCAAGCAGGGTTTCGAGTTGAGATCTGATCTGTTCCCGAGTCATGGTCTCAGCTTTCCTTCAGCATGAACGGCAGCAGGCTGGAAGCAACTTTTTCCAGGTCAGGCTGGTAACAACCGCTGTCGATCTGCGCCTTCAAGGCCTGCAGCTTTTCAGCCCGGGCCGTATCCTGGGTAGCACTCGTTTCACGGGTCTGGGAAGCGTTTTGCAAAACGCTGGAAAAATCGACCCGATCGGATTTGCTGGAAACACCCTTTTTTGTGGCTACGTTTTTTCCGGTCTGGCTGACATTCCCGAGCGGCCCGAAGCCTCTGTTGCCCATAATTTTATCGACCATAACGGACTCCTTTATTGTCCTGATTCTTCAAACTGAGCGGCAAAATCGTCCAGTTTTTGCATAATTGCGTCATAAGTTTGTTGCGATATCTCCGGCAGTGAGCCGCCGAAAGCGTCCTGGGCCGCGCTGAAGCCCTTATCGATGGCATCCTTCATTTCCTGCAACCGGGCAGGATCGCCGGAAAAAGCGTTGATGGCAAAATCAACGATCCGGTCGGAAGTTTTATCGACTCCGAAATAGCCGTCTTCGGCCACCAGAGCCTGCGCCTCTTCCGGGGTCAGGGTGGTCAGATCGATAGTGCTGTCACCAGTACTGATCTGCAGAGTGACACCCTGCTCTTCAAGGTTTTTGACCACCAGCTTCCGCAACAGTTCATAAGCGGAGGAGACTTTCAGACCCGGCCCATAGGTGGCACCGACTTTGTCCTGATCCCCCAGCGAAACCCGATCACCGACGGACACACTATTTTTTTCGGCTTCTTTACGCGGCTGTGGCTCTTCGAGTCCAACCACCGGAAGCGCGTTTTTTCGATAGTTTGAATCAATTCGATCAGACATTTTTTTCTCCGCTGGAAATCTCTTTGGAGATCATATCGACCGAATCGGTGTGAATCTTTAGGGAATTCAGGAAAAAATCGGCAGGAAAGGGTTGCAGGCAGGAGAAGCGTGTTCAAGCGGATGAGAACCAATCGGTCCGGATGATCAGGCAGCCTCCTCCCGCAGGGGCCAGCGGCGCAAATGAGCGCCGCAGCAACCAGCGCTCATTTGCCCAACAACTGTTTCATCATCATATCCGCCAGACCAATTCCCCCCTGTTTGGCGGTTACCCGGGCAGCTTCCAGGTCCTGCAGCTGAATATACATATCGTCGGCGTTGCCGCGTTCAATCAGACCGTCATTCGGGATGGTCTTGCGCATCTCCTTGTACACCTGCTGAATGAAGATGGCTTCAAATTCGTGGGCCTGCTCTTTGACCTTTTCCGGGTCGCGGCCCCTTGCGGCCTTGCCGGTCTTGGGCGTCTGACTGGTCACCTGACTGAGTAATTGCGCTGTATCAATTCGCGGATCCATCTCTCACGACCTCTTTGGACAAAAAATTCAATCTGCACTATGAAATATCAAGCCCTGAACAAAAGGCTTGAGTTACAGCACCACCAGATCTGCATAGAGTGCTCCGGCCGCCTTGATGGCCTGAAAAATAGCGATCAGGTCGCGCGGCGTCGCGCCGATGGCATTCAGTGCCGAAGCGACCTCGCCGATGCTGACACCCTGCTTCATCACCACCAGGTTGCCTTCTTCTTCCGTGACATTCATCTGGGTCTGCGGGGTCACAGTGGTCTGCCCTCCGGACAACGGTGCCGGCTGCGACACATTGCTCTGTTCGTTGATCACCAGACTGAGGTTACCGTGGGATACGGCCACTGTCGATATTCTGACTTGTTCGCCCATGACAATGGTGCCGGTTTTTTCATTGACCACGATCCGGGCCAAGGTGTCGGGTGTGACTTCCAGCTTTTCGAGTTCAGCGACAAAATCAACGACCTTGTTACGATAGGCGCTTGGAACCTGGACTTTCAGCTCGCCGGCGTCCACCGCAGTGGCAACGTTGTCTCCAAAGTGCTGATTCACGGCGTCACTCATCCGTGAAATGGTCGTAAAATCCGAATCCTTGAGACGGTAATTCAAGACGCTCTGCACTCCGAAGTCAAAAGGAACCTCACGCTCGACAAAAGCGCCGTCCGGGATTCTCCCCACGGTCGGATGGTTTTTCTGCACTTTGGCCGCTTTGCCGCCAAACGCCAGCGAACCGACCACCAGGGCGCCCTGGGCAACGGCGTAGACTTTGCCGTCCGCCGCGTTCAGGGGCGTCATCAGCAGGGTCCCGCCAGCCAGGTTCGAAGCATCACCAATGGAGGAGACCGACACATCGATTCTGTTGCCGGCCCGGGCAAAAGCCGGCAATTCCGCGGTGACCATTACCGCCGCGACATTGTCCACCTTGACGTCGCCCGGGTTTACAGTGACCCCGAGCCGTTCCATCATATTGACCAGGGATTGAATGGTGAACTGGGTTTTGTCACTGTCGCCGGTACCGTTAAGCCCGACCACCAGACCGTAACCGACCAGCTGATTGCCGCGAACCCCTTCGATCTGGGCCAGATCCTTGATGCGTGAAGCCTCGGCGGTCCCTAGCAGCAACAGGCCCCAGACCACCAGCAACAGGACAATAATTTTCTGTGAAGACTCTCTCATAACAAGGCTCCTGCCTTAAAACGGCCAGACCTGATCCAGGGCTCTGACCAACCAGCCCTGCTGCTGTTTGTCGCTGATCACCCCTTTGCCGACATAGGCGATCCGGGCGTTAAGAATACTCGCAGAATCGACCAGGTTGCCGGGGGTGATATCGTTGGAACGGACAATGCCACTGAGTTTGACGATCTGCATTTCGTTATTGACCGTCACGGTTTTGTTGCCGGCGATCCGCAGGTTGCCATTGGGCAACACTTCGACCACCTGGGTGGTCAAGGTCGCGACCAGGTTTTCCTTGCGCGCGGTTTTACCGCTGCCGGCAAATTTATTGGTGGTGGTCGCATCCACCAAAGCGGACGGATCGCCATCCGTAGCCCGCCCGATACTGCGTTCAAGACCGAACAGTGTGGAGATCCCGGCAGACATGTTGCTGGAGCGATCCGTCGAGGTTGTGGCCTCTTTGCTGGCACTGGCACTCTCAGAAATCACCACGGTAATGATATCGCCGACCGTGCGTCCCTTGTTGTCGCCGAACATTCCACCACGGCTCTGTGTCCACAACGACCCTTCGGTCTGCGGCGGCGCCGGTTCCATAACGATCGGCTCGAGTGCTTCGACGGCATCGGGATCAACCCGACTGGCCGGCCCGATACAGCCGGCAAGAAGCAAAATCAAGGGAATCAACAGAAGCGTATTCTTCAACATATCAGAACTCCACCTTCACCAGTCCCGGAGCAACCACCTGACACAGGACGTCCTTGTGTGAATTGCTGTTCATCACTTTGATCATTTCGCCCGGCCGCCCGTCCTGCTTGGCTTCCCCGGCGGCAGAAAGGGTCAAACCCGGACCTTGCGCCTTAATCACCACACGTTCGCCGCGTTTGACAACCGGAGGGAATTCAATCTGTTGCTGATCCAGCGGTTCACCAAGGCGAATCGAACGCTTAAGCTCCTGGCCGACCACATCGGCAACAGAGAAGATCGGCTCATCAAGCCGCGAAATATCCTGCAACCGCAGTTCGACATCCTTGGCTTCGAGAATTGAACCGCGTCGCAAAGCGGACGCTGCAACCGCGACCTTTGCCATAGCCTCCAGATCGACCCGCAGCGATTTATTGCTGTAAATCTCGCCATCGACCCGGGTCAACAGGGTGATGCGGCGGCTGCCGATCACCCCGGGATTGGACGGGATCAGCTGATGCTCGATCCGGCCCTGCGGTACTTCATAGGGATCGGGGTAATCGATCGACTTGAACCGCAACTGCACTTGCGGCAGCTGTTTGGACTGCCGGGCCAGAAAGGCATTGAGAACCTGCTCCATTTCATGGCGGTCGATCACCACCTGTCCTGCCGTTGCAGGTTGCTGTGCCGCAACCGAGGTCACAGCGGGAACCAGAACGAGGAGTAATAACGAGAGCAGATATTTCATTTGTCTATCCTTTTAGCGGACCAGGCCGCTGGTCATTTGCAACATTTCATCGGCGGTCTTGATCGCCTTGGAGTTCACTTCATAGGCCCGCTGCCCGGCGATCATGTTAACCATCTCTTCCATAATGTTAACGTTGGAGCCTTCCAGAAACCCTTGAGTCAGAGTTCCGAAACCATCTTCCCCTGGCGTACCGGTCACCGGCGCTCCGGTTGTCGAAGTTTCGGCATACATGTTACGCCCCAAGCTGTTCAAGCCGCCCGGGTTGCCAAACCGAACCAGCTGGATATTACCAACTTCAGTGGCTTGGTTTTCACCGTCAAGCATGACTTCAACTCGCCCACTTTCGGAGATGGCGATTGAAGTTGCATTCTCCGGAATGACGACCTCAGGAATCAGCGGATAGCCATCAGATGTCACCAGACGGCCGGTACTGTCCTTTTTCAGAGCCCCGGAACGGGTATAGGCATCACTCCCGTCAGGCAGGGAAACTTGAAAAAATCCCGGCCCCTCAATGGCGACATCCAGCTCGTTTTCGGTCTGTTGAAAATCACCGGTGGTAAACACTTTCTGTACCGCAGCAACCCGTGACCCGAGCCCGATCTGGACCCCGGTGGGGACTTCTCCACCGTTGGTACTGGTCCCGGCAACCCGGTTGGTCTGATACAGAATATCCTGAAAATCGGCTCGGCTTTTCTTAAAACCGGAGCTGTTGACGTTGGCCAGGTTGTTGGCAATGACATCCATATTGACCTGTTGTGACTGCATACCGGAGGATGCAGTCCAGAGTGCTCTGATCATGTTTGACTCCTTTAAGCGCTGCGCACGCGCCGCTCTGTCACTTATTGAATCTGGCCGATATCAGAAAGCTTAGAATCCATATCGCTGTAAATCTTCAAGGCCTTCTGATTGGCCTCAAATGCCCGGAGGTTCGAGGTCATATCCGCCATAGTCTTCATCATGTTGATATTGGCTGCTTCAAGGTTTTTCTGCAGCAACACCGGGTTCAAATCGAGTTCGGGCTCACTGTCGTCCCGCGGAACAAAGGTTTCCCCGTGGCTTTTGCGGAGGACCGAAGTATCGGCAAACTTGAAAACCCCAACCTTGCCAACCTCTTTTTCTCCGTTCCAGATGGTACCATCAGTCATAATTTCGACATCCGGCTCAGGCAGAATAATCTCTTTCCCTTTAGGGTCGAGCACCGGATAGCCATTGGTATCGATCAGCTTGCCTTCACCATCAAGTTGAAAATTGCCTTTGCGAGCATAGCCGTAATCACCCTCGGGTAACTTGATCTTGAAAAAACCGTCCCCGTTGATCGCCAGGTCCAAAGGATCACCGCTGTATTCGATGGATCCCATGGAAAAATCGATTTCAGGACTCGTGAGTCGCGTGTAGTTTGTGGCGTTGGTGGCCATACCTGAGTTAGCTTCTCCCAGGCGCGCGGCAAAGGTGGTGACACCTTTTTTGTAGCCTGGGGTCTTGAGTGCGGCAAGCTGTTCACTGATACTGTTCAGCTTCTCCATCCGCCCCATGGCACCTGAAATTGCACTGTACTTTCCACTCGACATCCTGCTGCTCCAATCTGCTGCTGTCTGCTTGTCGACCTTTTGCCGAAAAAAGTTTAACCGCTCTCCACCTGCGCCGTCCGTGCTGGCAAAAAATCAGCGTCGCCCGGCGACGTTCTGTTTCAACCTGGCCAGTTGTAAAAGTTGCTCGACCTCCGCCGGGGCCATCTGCAGTGCCGCGGCAATTTTCCCGGCGTCCAGTCCCTGTGTGGCCAGCGCTTCGACATACTGGTATCGATCCGCCTGGGGGATCACCCGGGGCGCTGCCGGAACGGTTGCCCGCTCAGCCCGGTTAAGGCTGGCCGAAAAACTGGCGCTGGGCTCCGGCTCCCGTTGCACGGTGGCGACGTTCTGCAACTGGCGCAGCTCCCGCTTGAGCTGGCGAACGGTTTTCAACAGCCACAGGCTCAGCAGTAATGCCAAAAGCGCCGTACTGCCAACGGCTCCCAGTCCAAAGAGAACGCCTGCGGGCATGGTTAGCCCGCTGTACGCAGCGCATTGATGCTGCGTTTCATCCGGGTTCTCAATTTACTGAGAGCCTGGCTGTGAAGTTGGGAGATCCGCCCTTCGGACAGTTCAAGGACCTCGGAAATCTCCTTCTGCGACAGCTCTTCGTAGTAGAGAAGGGCGATCACCAGCCGCTCCTTTTCCGAGAGCTGATCCAGATACCCGGCCAGCTCATGGGTGAGCTCATTGGCCTCCATGCGGTCCTGAACGCTTTCCTGGCTGGTATCCTCGATATTGTCGATAAAGGATTTGCCATTCTCCTCGTTTTCGTCCAGGTTTTCATTGAGGCTGACGTAGCCGAGCTGGCTGACCTGAAACTGCAGTTCATGAAATTCGTCCAGGGACAGTTCCAGAGCTACGGCCAGTTCCTCATCGCCCGGCGCGCGGCCCAATTTTTTACCCAGTGCTTCGGTGGTTTTCGCCAGCCGCGATTGCTTTTCACGCAAGGAACGCGAAAACCAGTCCATCCGCCTGACTTCATCGAAAACCGATCCCCGGATCCGCCGCTCGGCAAAGGTCTTGAACAGCACCCCCCGCCTTGGATCAAAGCGATTTGCGGCATCCATCAGGCCCATGAGTGCGGCACTGCGGATATCGTCGCGACTGACAAATGAGGGAACCTGGGTCATCATCCTGTCGACCAGAAAATCAACCAATGACAAATGGTTCTCAATCATCTTTTCCCTTTCCGCCGGCCCCGGCGGACCGTAGCTGTTACTGTAGGTCATCAGCTTGCCTCCGAACCGACTCCGAGAAATTGTTTCCAGAAAAACTGCAGCGTTCCCTGAGCCTGGTTGTCGGCCGGGACCTCCAGCAGCGTTTCCGCCAATTCAACAAAAGACTTTGCCACTTTGTGCTCTGGATAAAGATCGACCATGACCTGTTGCTGACGCACAGAATCATGCATTTTTTTGTCGTAGGGGATACAGCCGAGGTAATCGAGAAAAATATCCAGGTAGCGCCCCGACACCATGGTCAGCTTTTCGAAGACATCCAGCCCTTCGTCAGGGTTGCGCACCGAATTAACCGCCAGCAGAAAACGTTTCTGATGGTATTGAGTGGAGAGCAGCTTCATCAGCGCATAGGCATCGGTAATCGCTGTCGGCTCAGGCGTGGTCACGACCAAAATATCCTGGGCAGCGACATTGAAATAGGTCACGTTATCGGAGATCCCGGCTTCGGTATCGATCAGCACGACATCGAACTGCTCGTCCAAAGCATCCAGCGATTCGATCAGGCGCATCTTTAACTGCGAATCGAGTCGGGTATACTGCTGCACCCCCGATCCCGCCGGCAGAATTTTCAGTCCGTGTGGACCTTCGACCATGACTTCGCGCAGGGTTCGTTCGCCGCTGAAGAAATGATTCAGATTGTAGGTTGGCGACAGGCCGAGAACGACATCGATATTAGCCAGGCCAAGGTCGGCATCGATAATCAGGACCTTCTTCCCCTGTTTGGCCAGGGCAACGGCCACATTGGAGACCACCGCCGTCTTCCCGACCCCGCCTTTGCCGCTGGTAATGGACAGGACGCGGGTCTGCGGCATCCGCAACTCCGCGACTGTTTTGTCTAATTGCCCGTGCATCGTGCGCAGGGTTCCAGCCTGATCCATGGCTCCGCTCGTCATACTGCCATCCTCCGTGATTCAGTTTCATGTCCCATGACCAGTTCGGCCACCTTCTGCGCTTCAGCCAGCATGATATCTTCCGGCACCTTCTGACCGTTAGTCAGGTAGGCCAGCGGCAGGTTGCTGCTGGTCGGCAGATTGATCAATGCCCCGCAGCGATCCGTTTCATCCAGCTTGGTAAAGATAAGACGACTCAACGGTAATTTGCTGAACGCTTGCAAGGTCCGCTGCTGCAAGCGCTCGTCAGTGGTAGCGGCCAGGACCAGGCAGTTTTCAACCCCTGCCCCCTGGCCGAGAAATTCATTCAGCTCTTCAATCCGCAGCTGATCCTGGGGACTGCGCCCGGCGGTATCGATCAGAATCAGATCCTTGTCGCGATGACGCCGGAAAGCCTCCTGCAATTGCTCCGGAGAGAGCACCACTTCGACCGGCAGGCCCATGATGTCGCCGTAGACCTTCAACTGCTCGACGGCGGCGATCCGGTAGGTGTCGATGGTCACCAGAGCTACCCGGGCACCGCACTGGATGGCTTCGGCAGCCAGTTTGGCGATGGTGGTGGTCTTGCCGACCCCGGTCGCGCCAATCAGGGAAACTCTTTTTTGCGGTTGTCCCGGCTGCCACAATGGACCGGTGGTTTGGACCAGTCCGGCCACGGTTGCGGTAAGAAATTCACGGCAGGCACCCGCATCCTGACGTTGCCGGGTGTTCAACTGGGGTGCGGCAAAACGAGCGATGGTGGCGGCAGCCTCGCTATCGATCCCCCGCTCGCTCAGCATCCGGATCAGCTCTTCCAGGGTTTGCTCGCTGGCGGTCTTAAATCTGGCAACCGGAGCGGCTGGCGGAGCATGACGCAGCGGCAACTCCACCCGTTCCGCTGCAGCGGGTTGAGCAGGCTGGGGGGCTGGCTCAGCCGGAACCGTCCGCGCGGCCTGGGCAAATTGCTGCATCAGCTGCTTCAGTTCATTGATCTCCTGTTGCAGCTGCCCGACATCCTGAGCTTCCAACTGCTCCCGCAGCTGGCGGACTTCGGCTTCCAGCGGGTTTTCGGCAACCTCAACTTTTTGACTGCGGCTGATGGCCTGACGGGATAATGACACGGCCTCATCTTCGAGCGTCTCAACTCGCTGACTGTAAGCAGCGGGAAGACGCCCCGAACTGGATGAGGGCATTCCGCTGTCGGGGACGGCCTGGCGCAGGCTCGACTTCATGGAAGGAGACTCGATCGCCGCGGTCACTTCGATCATCTGCCGCCCGAGTACTCCGAGGCCTTTTCTGCCGATGGTCCGAGTGGACAGGATCAGCGCTTCCGCGCCGAGGGTTTCCTTCACCTGTTTGAGGGCCGCTGCCATATTTTCCGCTTCAAATTTTTTAACCAACATCGACAGTCACCGTTCCTATCGACCGCACTTTCAGATGAGGCGCGATCTCGTTGTGAGAGATAATTGCCAGTCCCGGCAGGTAGCGTTCAGTCAACCTTTTGACATGGAGTCGGATTGTTGGCGTACAGAGCAGCACCGGGGTTGCCCCGGCAACCTTCTGGATCGCCTTGTTCAAGCTAGCGATCAGGCCTTGGGCAAAGCCGGGGTCAAGGGCTAGGTAAGTCCCTTGATCCGTGCTGTGCAGGGCTTCCTGGATCTTGGTTTCCACTTTTCTGTCAAAGGTCATCACTTCAAGTACCTGTCCATCATCGCTATAACTGTTGCTGATTGAACGGGCCATCACGGCACGTACATGTTCGGTCAGTTGATCTGGGTCATGCACAACTGGTGCCCAATCTGCCAAAGTTTCTAAAATAGTTCTAAGATCGCGGATAGAAACACTCTCCCGCAGCAGATTTTGCAGCACCCGCATGATCACTCCGAGGCTGAGCAGGTTCGGAACCAGCTCTTCCACCAGCTTTGGATAGTCCTTGGCGATATTGTCGAGCAGGTTCTGGGTTTCCTGGCGGCCGAGCAGTTCGTGACCGTGCCGTTTGATCAACTCGCTCAAATGGGTGGCCACCACAGTCGTATTGTCGACCACGGTATAGCCGGAAATCTGGGCGCGCTCTTTCTTATCCTCGGAAATCCACACCGCCGGCAGGTTGAAGGCGGGTTCGACGGTTTCCACCCCTTTGATGGTCTCGGTGGCGGTCCCCGGGTTCATGGCCAGATAATGGCCGGGCAGCAATTCGCCGCCGCCGATCCGCACCCCTTTGAGCACGATGGCATATTCGTTGGGTTTGAGCTGCAGGTTATCCTTGATATGCACCGGCGGCACGATGAAACCGAAATCAAGGGCGAACTGCTTGCGGATTGATTTGATGCGCGGCAGCAGTTCGCCATTCTGGGCGGTATCGACCAACGGAATCAGCCCGTAACCGACCTCCATCTCCAGCAGATCGACGCTGAGCATTTTTTCGTAGTTTTCCTCTTCGATCTGCTTGGGCGGCGGCGCAGTATCAACCTCCAGCTGCTTCTGCTCAACCTGTTGCCGCGACTTCTGCACCTGCCAGGCAATCCCGCCGAGAACCAGAGAGAGCATGAAGAACGGCAGCTGCGGCAGACCGGGGATCAGAGCAAAGCCGAGGAGAATTCCCGCCACCACCCAGAGCGCACGCGGATGGACCGTAAACTGACGCTTCATTTCAGTTCCGAAATCCTCGTCCCCGGCGGTCCTGGTGACCATGATGCCGGCTCCGGTGGAAATGATCAGCGCGGGAATCTGCCCAACCAGGCCGTCACCGACAGTCAGGATGGTATAGTTGGCGGCGGCCTCGGCCATGGGCATGCCTTTCTGCATAACCCCGATGACAAAACCGGCGCCGATATTGATCAGGGTGATAATGATGCCGGCGATGGCATCCCCCTTGACGAACTTGCTGGCCCCATCCATAGCGCCGAAAAAATCTGATTCCGAAGACACCTCCTTGCGCCGGGCGCGAGCTTCCTCATCGTTGATCAGACCGGCGTTGAGGTCGGCGTCGATGGCCATCTGCTTGCCGGGCATGGCATCCAGGGTAAAGCGCGCCGCCACCTCGGCAACCCGACCGGCACCCTTGGTGATAACCATGAAGTTGATGACCACCAGGATAACGAAAATAACAATCCCGACCACGTAATTGCCGCCGACCACGAACTGACCGAAGGCCTGGATGACGTTCCCCGCGGCCGACGGTCCCTCATCGCCGTGGAGCAGGATAAGGCGGGTGGACGCCACGTTGAGAGACAGGCGAAACAAAGTGGTAATCAGCAGGATACTGGGAAAGATCGCAAAATCGAGAGCACGCGTGGTATAGAGAGCGATAATCAGGATCAACAACCCGATGGTGATGTTCATGGACAGGAAAATGTCCAGCAACATTGGCGGAACCGGCAGGATCATCAGCATCAGGATTAAGACCAGTCCCAACGCCACCAGAATATCACTGCGCAGCAGCGCTTCCTTCCACCGGTTGTTGATTACGCCATCAAGTGTCGCCATAGATTTTATCCTCAAGTCTGAATTCTGACGGGATTGTCAAGTTTTTGGCACGGCGTCCCGCCACCACAAACATCTCAACAATTCCTGTATTTTCAATTGGTTATTACTTCTTCAAGCTGTACACATAGGCCAAAATCTCGGCCACAGCGGTAAACATATCCTCGGGAATTTCCTCGCCCACTTCCTGCTGGTACAAAGCTCGTGCCACCGGCTTGTTTTCGACGATGGGAACCTTGTTTTCGCGGGCGATTTCGCGGATGCGAAACGCCAGATGATCAGCTCCCTTGGCGACAATCGTCGGTGCGTTCATATCCTCACGCCGATAGGACAGGGCGATGGAGAGGTGGGTTGGGTTGGTGACGATGACATCGGCCTTGGGGACCTCGGCCATCATCCGCCGCCGCGCCATCTGCGCCTGCAAGGAGCGAATCCGCGACTTGATCTGCGGGTTCCCCTCGGTATCTTTGTATTCTTCCTTGATCTCCTGTTTGGTCATTTTCATCTTCTCTTCCATCTCAAACTTGGTGAAACCGTAATCGATGACCGCCAGCACAATGATGATGCCGCAGCTCTTGCCCATCACCAGAAAGGCGACCTGGGCCAGAAACAACAACGTCTGCTCAAGGTCGACCAAAGGCAGATTCAGCGCCTTGTCGAATTCGGCAGCAACGGT
The DNA here is from genome assembly GCA_963668145.2 of Geopsychrobacteraceae bacterium. Lineage (GTDB taxonomy): Bacteria > Desulfobacterota > Desulfuromonadia > Desulfuromonadales > Geopsychrobacteraceae > Seleniibacterium. Next base: position 107,875 of record CAXXJU010000016.1, on the reverse strand, counting down.
CTTGTAAGCAACAAAACCAATCAGGGAGACTTTGGCCAGAGATTTGACCAGTTCAATCGCCGACCGTTTGGAGATGAACTTGGACATCCCGGCGATCGGGTTGAACTTGTTCAGATCGGGCATAAAGACTTTGGTGGAAAAGAGCGGCCCGACCTGTAGAAAGGAGGCAAAGAAGCCGATGACCAGGGTCAGCAGAAAGACCGGCCAGAGCACCTTGGCCATGACCAGCCCCATATCCCAGCCCAGGTGCATCACGTCTGCCGCGGTCAGCTCCATGCTACCGAGGGAGCCGAGCAGCTGCATATAGAGCTGCTCGAGATCACGCCAGAAAAAGCGCGCATAGAACACCCAGAGCAGCAGCGATGCGGTCAGCAGAGCGGCGGTGGCGACCTCTTTGCTCTGCGCAACCTGGCCTTTTTCGCGAAAATCCTGGCGACGTTTTTCGGTCGCATCTTCGGTACGTTCCTGCCCTGATTCTTCCGCCATCCTGCGCTCCCGGCACCTGCTCCGCTCTGATCCGTGCGTCCCCGGGGACACAGCGGCCGGTGGTGACAGTTTTTTGTCACGGCACCGTTAAAAAAATCACATCAGACTGAACAGACGCAAGAACCGTTCCGAAAGCGAAAAAAATTCGTGTTGCAGAAGATTAGCCACGATCCCGAGGGTCAGGCCCATGACAATGAAGGAGATGCCGATGTTGAGGGGGAAGGAAAGCAGAAAGACGTTGAGCTGGGGAAAGACGCGCGCCATGACGCCGAGGGTCAGGTTGGACAGAATCAACAGGACCAGGATCGGTGCCACCAGACGAATACTGAGGATCAGGGAATGATTGGCCACCTCGACAATCATCGGGATGGCGCCGCCGGACAGGGTCAGGCTACCCGGAGGGAGCATTTCGAAGGAGGAGACGATCGCTTCCAGAAAGAGGTGGTGAATGTCCAGGGAAAGAAACAGTAGAATGGCAAAGATGCCCTGAAAGCGGGAGATCAGCGCCACTTGGGACTGGGTGGTCGGATCAAAGATATTGGCGGCGGCAAAGCCCATCTGGTAGCCGATCACCGAACCGGCGAACTCGGCGGCCATGAACACCAGTTGCGCCAAAAAACCGACCAGCAGACCGAGGATGACCTCACCGCCGATCCACATGGCCAGCTCAAACGGAGCCAGGCTTGCAGCCGGGATGAACCCCTTCACCACCGGGTAGGTCAATAACGAAAACAGAAAGGCAAAGCCGACCCGAACCTGAACCGGCAGCTGCGAGCCGTTGAACACCGGGATGGCCGCAAACATTGCGGCAATGCGGGAGAAACAGATCAGGAAGCCCTGAATCAGCGGCACGGAGAGTTGTGGCAACTCCATAAGTCAGCGTTCCGTCAACGGCCGACGTTGGGCAGCTGGTTGAAGATTTCGATGATGAATAAGGACGCTTTCTGCAGAATCCAGGGGGCAAAAATCAGCAGGGTAACGAAAACCCCGACGATTTTAGGGATAAAGGTCATGGTCTGTTCGTTGATCTGAGTCGCGGCCTGAAAAATACTGATGATCAGGCCGACCACCAGGGCGACGATCAGCATAGGGGCCGCGCACATCAACGTGGTTTCGATCGCCTGTCTGGCGATACCGACAACATATTCCGGGGTCATAAGCTATCTCACTGTTAAAATTTTGACAGCCATTAGCACCGGCTGCCTGCCTGTCACCCGTCCGCACTCCCTGAAGGGGCGGACGCTCAGCCGAAGCTCTTCACCAGGGAGCCGATGACCAGCGACCAGCCGTCCACCAGCACAAACAGCAGGATCTTAAACGGCAGAGAAACAATGATCGGCGGCAGCATCATCATCCCCATGGCCATGAGGATCGAGGCGACGATCATATCGATCATCAAAAACGGGACAAACAGCAGAAAACCCATCTGGAAAGCCCGCTTCAGCTCCGACAGGACAAAAGCCGGGATCAGGGTCAACAGGGAAATGTCATCCTGATTTTCCGGTTGCGGCGCTTTGGAGATATCGACCAGCAGCTGCAGGTCCTTTTCGCCGACCTGGGAAAACATAAACTGCCGCATCGGCTTCAATGCCTCGGTCAGCGCCTGATCCTGGGTGATCTGCTGGTTCAGGTAAGGCTGCAGGGCTTGTTCGTTGATCTGATTGAACACCGGCGCCATGATGAAAAAAGTCAGAAACAGGGACAGACCGACCACAATCTGATTGGATGGCGCCTGTTGGGTCCCCAAGGCTTGTCGAACAAACGAAAGGACGATGACAATACGGGTAAAGCCGGTGGTCATTAACAGAATGGCCGGAGCCACCGAAAGGATGGTCAGCACCATCAGGATCTGCAGCGCCGTTGACACCTCGCCCGGTTCCGTGGCTTCACCGACGCCCAAAGTAATGGTCGGTAAACCCTGCGCGTAGGCCGTCAGCGGCAGCAGCAACAGAACCAGCAGGCAAAGGGTTTTGACCTTCATGACTGCTCCTCACTGGCTTGCTGCAGGCTGTCTGCAAAGCTATCGGCGGCGGGAGTCAGTTTGCTCAGGCATTCGATCCGATCGTTGCTGAGCCCCAACAGCAATTCCTCATTACGCACCCTGACGATACAGAGGAATTTGCGCCCGCCCAGCGGACGGGTTTCAATCACCTTGATCAAGCCACCCTTTTTCTGCGGCAGAAACGCATAACCTTTTTTAGTGGCCGCATAGAAGAGCAGCAGAATCCCGATGATCACCGCCAGCGCCGCAACCATTTTCAACGCCGACCCGAGCAGACTCGGTTCGGCGATCGGGTCCGCCGCCCAGACCGGCGTAGCGACCAAAAGCAGGGGGAGAATAGCCAAACGCATGATCAGCCCAGCTTTTCAATCCGTTCGGACGGGCTGACAACGTCGGTCAGTCGCAAGCCGAACTTATCGTTGACAACAACCGCCTCGCCTCTGGCGATCAACCGCCCGTTGACATACAGGTCAAGGGACTCTCCGGCCAGCTTGTCGAGCTCGACCAGTGATCCTTCCTGCAGCTGCAGCAGATCGCGAACCAGAATCCGCGAACGGCCGACTTCGACGGCCACCTCCAGGGGGATATCCAGCAGCAGATCGATCCCCCGCCCTTCCAGCCCTTTGTCAGACGCTACAGCCGGTTCGGGTTGCCTACTGTTTTGTTTCACGTCACTCATCACCTATCCTCCGTGGGAAATCCGCTGCACTACGCGGATCGCTTTTTTGCCATTCTGGACCCCGGCCACGCCGGAAAATTTCGGCCGATGCTCAACCATAATTTTCAGCGGGGTTTCCGGTTTGCAGCCAAGTTCGATCACATCACCGACCTCAAAATTGAGAATATCCCTGACCCGCAACGACACCGTTGCCAGTAACGCCTGGACCTCGACCTCCATTTGTTCAAGCTCGGTACAGACCAGCGCCTGCCATTTGCTGTTCTGCAGCGCACTGGTCGGAACAGCTTTAGCCTGAAGGAGTTTCTGCAACGGCTCCAGGGCTGAATGGGGCACGACCAGGGTTACCGTCCCTTCCAGGTTGTCGATAGCCACCTTGAACCGAGCCGCCACCACACCAACCTCGGCCGCCACGAAATTCAGCAGGCGCAGGTTGCTGACCACTTCGACCAGAGAGGATTCGACATCCATGACCTGCTTGAAACCTTTATTGATTTCCGGGCAGGCCGCGTTAATGACGTCACGGATGACGTTGAGTTCGATGGGACTCATGCCGCGATTCGGGATGACCATATGGACATCGGCGCTGCCGCCCAGCACCATTTCCACCATCGAAAACGAAATCTGTTCGTCAAACACCAACAGCGCTCCGCCGGTCAGAGGCTCCAGCTGCATGATCCCGATCGCGCCACGCCCGGACAGTCGCTGTAGCAAGGTCTCGAAGACCATCGATTCCATGGCCTCAAGCTTGACATGGGCAGCCCGCTGAAAACGGGTAGACAGAGACAGGGCATAGTTGCGCGCAAAGCTGTCCAGAATCAGGTCGTAATTCTTCAGCTTCCAACTTTCCGGACCATCGGCTTTGAACAGGTTGCAACTCTTCGCCTTGCGAATCCTGTTCTCCTGCGCCGGTTGGGCGGACTCCGCGCCGGTCTCCTCGATGTCGATCTCACCATGTCTGACCGCGGAGAGGAGGTCTGCAATTTCTTCTTTACTGAGGATCTTTTCCACAGCCAGCCCCTATTGGACGACAAAGTCCGTAAAATAGATACGCTTGACCTTCCCTTTGACCAGAATGGTGTTCAATTTGTTGATCAATTCAGCCCGCAGCTGAATTTTTCCCTGCAGGTCGCTGAGTTCACTGAATGTTTTGTTGCCGACCAGCAGCAGAATCGCGTCCTTGATCTGCGGCATACGCTGATTCAGCTCCTGTGCGGCGGCATCACTGTCAACCTCGATGGTGATGGCGGCTTTCAGGTAACGGCTCTCCTCATCATCCAGAATATTGACGATAAAGCTGTCGATATTGACCATCGGGCCGACCTGTTTACCCTGGGTCGCTGCGGCTGCCTGTTCCGCTTGGGGGGTTTTGCTATCATCCCCTTTCAAAAACAGAAAGCCACCAATGCCTGCACCGATCAGCAGGACCAGGACCACGGCGATGATGATGATCAGCTTGGTCTTTGATCCGCCACTGCCTTCTGGTTTTTTTGTTGGTTCCTTTGCCATCGATTGTTCCTTCCTTTACTCCGCTGCAGGCAGCGAAGAATACAGATTGCAGATTTGAAATTTCAGCGTTGAAATACCCTGCCGACAGCAGCCTGTCAGAATGGGGCCTGATCATTGGCATCGATCAGGTAGGGCAGTTCCTGGTTCGGATCGCCCTGGTTCTCCAAGACAAATTCCACCCGCCGGTTTAAAGCTCTTTCCCGGTCGCTGTTATTGGGGAACAGCGGCTTTTGCGAGCCGTAGCCAGTCGCCGAGAGCCGGTTTAACGGCAGCAACTGCTGAGACGCAAAAAACCGCAGCACCGCGACCGCCCGGTTGACTGACAGTTCCCAGTTGGCCATCTCCGAACCGCGGTTATCGGTATGCCCTTCGATTTTCATATTCAGCGGTAACGGTCTGACCAGTTCTGCGACTTTCCGCAGGATCGGATCGGCCGCCGGGTCCAGCCGGCTCGATCCGGACGCGAACAGGACGGCTTCATCGACGCGCAGAACCACGGCGCCACGATCCTTGACCAATTCGATCTTCTTGTTCAACTTCAACTCATTGATCTTGGTCTTGATGCGTCGATAGACCCGCGAAGAGAAATCATCGTCTATGGGCGCATAAGAGACCACCCGCGGCGGCGCTACCTCGGTCTTTCTGCTGCTGGCCAGCACCCCGAACGCACCCGCCAGGGAATCGCTGGCCTTGTCGAACTTGACCTGATCCATATTCGCCATCGACAGCATCAGCACAAAGAAAGTCAGCAGCAGGGTCACCATATCACTGAAGGTGACCATCCACATGGGCGCTCCCGGCGCTTCCTTTTTCTGTTTCCTCGCCATGCTCGCGACTCCCTAGCCGAAGTTGCTCTGGCGCTCTTTAGGCGCGACAAAAGCGTGCAGGCGCTGTTCCATCAGGCGCGGATTTTCCCCTTCGAGAATCGCTTTCATTCCTTCAGTGACCAGCGTCTTATTCAAAACTTCGCTGGCGGAACGAATCTTCAGCTTTCCGGAAATCGGGCTGGCAATAACATTGGCGATGACCGCGCCATAAAAGGTCGTCAACAACGCCACCGCCATGGCCGGACCGATGGACGAAGGGTCACTCATATTTTGCAGCATCTGCACCAGACCGATCAGGGTACCGATCATCCCCATGGCCGGGGAATAGGTGGCAATGGTTGCAAAGATCTCCGCCCCCTTGTCATGTCGATCCATAACATACTCGATCTCCTTTTCCAGCATCTCTTTCAGCGCGTCCGGCTCCTGACCGTCGACGGCCATCTGCAGCCCTTTAAGGAAAAATTCATCGTCGATATCATTCATCACCGCCTGCAGCGAGAGAATCCCCTCTTTGCGCGCCTTACCGGCGTAAGTAATCAACTTTTCAATGGTTTCGACGGGCGACTGCGCTTTATGAAAAAACGCTTTGCGAGCGACATTGAAAGCCCCCATCAGGTCGCCGAAAGGAAAATGCACCAGTACGGTACCGATGGTTCCACCGACGACGATGGTGACGGAAGGTATATCGATGAAAATCATCAGGGAGCTGCCCTGCATGATGGCGGAAACCATCAAACCAAAGGCGGCAAGTAGACCGATCACTGTTGCGATATCCATAAACGTCCTCTATCCCATGAGATCCTTGTTCTGGTGAAGGGAGACAATAACAAAATCTTGACGGCAATTCATAGAATTAACACCGCTAAATGTGATAAGCAGATTACATGCCAGTTCAATAAAAAGCTCCAATAAAATGAGCCGTCCGCTATTTTAACCTGACGACAGTCCCTCCTGCGGCCTCCAAAGCTTAGGCAAGCAATTGCAGGAAACTCGAAATCACTGGCGGTTTTCTCAGTCCCCGTTTTTGTAGAGCCTGGGACAATCAATCCGCTATGGCGCTAGTTTAGTTGTCATCCGGAAACTGCGGAGGGCAACGGCTAAGTTTTCAGATAGGAAACGAGCTATTTTTCGTTGTGGCAAGGAAATCAAGGGGTTGCACGGAGGCGTAATACTTTACGCCGCACAAGCAAGCCCGTCGATTAACACCGCCACAGCGGAAAAGGGCCGTTTCCGGATGAAAACTAGTTTAAGAGTCGATGGCAGCAAACTCGGGACTGTCCCCGCACGGGGACTGTCCCAGGTCTTTGCGGTGCTAACCGCGACAGTTTCATGGCTCGCAAACTCTTGGGACAGCCCCCGATGGCCCTGGGGACAGTCCCGAGTTTACTGCAAAGTCGCTTTAACCAGCTCCATTCGGGACAATACGCGGTCGGTCATTTTTTCAACACACGGATAGAGCGGACCTCCCGGCGCAAAAAGAAAGCCGTCCGGAATCAACCGAGCGGCTTTCTTAAAAGTCATGATTTTGACTCTCCCGGATTACCGTTTGAGATTGATAACCTCGGAGAGCATTTCATCCGTCGTCGTGATGGTTTTGGAGTTGGCGGAAAAGCCACGCTGGGTAGTAATCATTTTGACAAACTCCTGAGCCAGGTCGACGTTGGACAGTTCCAGCGCGTTGGTGAAGATGTTACCAACCCCGGAACCGACCGTACCGATAACCGGAACCCCGGACCCGGTACTCTGGGAATACATATTATTACCCGCCTTATCCAGGGCATTCGGATTGGTAAACTTGGCCAGGGCGATCCGCATCAGCTTGCGCGGGGTGCCGTTGGAAAAGTTACCAATGACATTGCCGGCTTCGTCAACACTGAGCTTGACCAGGGTACCGGTCCCGTAGCCGTCCTGCTCCTGAGACACCACCACCGAAGGGCTGGAGTACTGACTGGTCTGCATGTCGATGGAAATCTGCTGGTTCTGAACGGCGCCGTTGTTCCAGGTGAAGGACCCGGCAGTCGTCAACGCAGTCGGCCGGGGAATCACGGCATCGCTGCTCGTATCGCCCGGGGTGGTATAGAGGTCCTGTCCATCAACCCGGATCAGGTCGCCGCTGGCATCGAATTCAAGGGACCCGCTGCCGACAATAGACAGTTCTCCAGCCGTACCACCGGTCAGATCACCGCCATCGACCACAGAGTGCCATTCCCAGTTCTGATCCGAGGTCTTGGTAAAATAGGTGGTCATCAGGTGGGTACTGCCAAGGCTGTCGTACACTTGGATAGAGGTCGCGTAGTTCGAGGTCCCGGACGGGTTGAGGGGATCAAACGCTTCGGTCGCCGGAGCCACGATGGGGATGGCGTTAGAGTCCGAATCGAGGTTGGTGTTCAGATCCAGACTGGAGGTCGGTCCGGCCTGGGTAAAGGACTGGGTGTTGGCCCAGATCGGGGTCAAATCGCCGACCGTGTTCCCGTTCTCATCAAGCTGGTACCCCATGACATTATAACCTTCGGGGTTGATCATGAAACCAGCGGCATCAAAGCGGAAAGCCCCGGCCCGGGTGTAGTTGTTCACAGCGTTGCCGGTGGTGGGATCACTGACGATGAAAAAGCCCGCGCCTTCGACGGCGAGATCGGTATTGGTCTCGGTATTGTCAAAGGTCCCCTGGCTGAAAATATTATCGACGATGGACATGCCGACCCCGCGACCGACCTGGGAAATGCCGCCCGACCCTGAAATCTGGCTGGAGAGCAGATCACCGAAGATCGCCCGGCTCGATTTGAAGCCGATGGTGTTGGCATTGGCAATGTTATTACCGATAACGCTCATCGCATTGCCATTGGCAGTGAGCCCGCTAACGCCACTGTACAGAGAACTTGAAACTCCCATGGTAAAACTCCTTTCGTAAGCCGCGTCAATCGGTCGGCGGCTTGCGAACCTCCTCAAAGAGGACCGGTTCGGTTAAGCAATCACTGCGCTGTCAATATTGGTAAAAACGTTATTCTTCAACTGGCTTTTATCGACCACGGTCACAACTGTTTCATTTTTGACGCTCACCACCAACGCGGTATCGTCAAGCATGACCAACGATTCACGCCCCCCTTTGTCATTGACCTGGGAGACCGCTGCCTCGAGCCGTTGCAGCTGATCCGGGGAAAACTGGATCCCGCGGCTTTGCATCCGTTCGCTGGCATGGCGGGAAAACTTGACGCTGCCCTGGTCGATGCGGTTCTGCAGCAGTTGGTCAAAACTGCCGGAGGTGCCACTATTTTGTTGTCTGCCGCGTGCAGTCGGAGTCCGGGGCGTCCCGATCGGCTGCGGGAAAATGGTGATTTGATCACTCATAGGGTGGCTCCGGCTTTTTCCACCTTTTCCATGGCAAAGATACCGGCGCTGGTTTCCAGCTGAGTACTGTTACGACCCAGGTCAACCGCGGTCACCGTCCCTTTCACAAGTGGGGCTGATTCAAGCACGGTATCATCCTTGTCGACCGCCCGCACAACCAGGGAATAGTTACCAGGCTCAAGGGGCAAACCCAGGTCGCTGGTCCCATCCCACTCAAGGAAATGATCTCCGGCTTCGGTCTCGGTTGCGTTGATGGTTGCCAGAGTCGAACCGTTTTCATTGAGGACATAGAGCTTGATATCCTCAGCCGGCATGTCGGTCCGATAACCGAGCTGCAGGGGCTCGCCCTCAAACCTGATCTGATCGGTCTGGGCAATGACCTCCTGCCCGACCAGACCCAACGCCGACATGCGCTGCATTTCGGTGGTCATGGTGTTGAGCCCTTCCAGGCTCTTATTGGCATTGCTCAGTTGTTCAAGCTGACTGAACTGGGCCAGTTGCGAAGTAAACTCGGTCGGATCGGACGGGTTCATCGGATCCTGATTTTGCAGCTGGGCAACCAGAAGCTTGAGAAAATCATCCTTGCCCATGGCCACGTCATCGGCCGATGCCGAAGATAGTGCGCTGGAGTAGCCGCTATTGATTCCGCTGATCGCTGACATTCGTTACGCCACCTCCTTTCTCGAAATTTTTAAACGTGCAGGCTGATGCCTCCACCGCCGTTCTGCAGCAGATGAACCAGAGGAATGCTGTCCTCTTCAGGGACCTCCTGGTAGAATCTGCCGTGCTGCTGTTGGGACTGTCCAAACTGCTGCTGTTGCCTTGACAGGTTATCGTATTGCCCCTGCTGACCACCTTGCTCGACACTCACCTGGAACTGCTCAACCTTCAGCCCCTGTTCGGCCAGGGCATTGCGCAGTTGCGGCAGATGCCGCTCCAACACTTCCCGAACCTGCTGGCTCTGGGCATGGATATTAGCGCTGATTTTGTCCCCCTCGATCGCCAGATCCAGTTTGAGCGAACCGAGTTCCGCCGGTTGTAATCTCAGCACCATGCGGCCGGATTCGCCGTTGACGCTGCCCGACAGATGGCTTACCACCTGGTCAAAAATCTGACTTTCCGCGACCTGCTGCCCGCTGGGCAACTGGACGACCGGATTTTGCGGCATGGCTTTGGCCGTTTCAGCGCCGGCAACGGGCCCCTGCCCCGGTTGAGCATGATGGGCCTGGTGGGAAAGCCCGTCCAGAACATGTTTATCACCCTGTTCCGTAATCTGGCTCAAATGACTGGCAGTGGCCTTTTGCTGGCCATGTTCCGCCGTCAGACCTGCCGTTGCGGTAGCGGGACGTTGTTCTCCATGAGCCTTTTGAGACTCCTGAGCCTGCTGCAACTGTGCATCGGCAGCCTGACTGGCCGGTGCCGACGCTGCTGTTGGATGAGTCGGTTTGCCCTGGGCGACGCGCTGCTCTGCACGCGGATTGAGCAGCCCGGCGAACCGCGGATCAAGGTCCTCGGCTGGTTTGGCCTTATTCCCTGCACCCTCCTCGGTAGCACTGGTCGTGGCGACACCTTCGGTGGCGGCCGGTTCGGTCTGGTCCTGTGCTTTGACGGCATCGATGACCTGCTGGAGAATCTGCCGGGCTTGTGCCAGAGTTTCTGTTTTCCCGACCGGTTGTCCTTGGGCTGCGGTCACTTCCGGCGCTGTCGCTACCTGAACCGATGTTGCGGCCGCTTCAGCCGGCGGAGCAACCAGCTGGTTTTCGATCCCGCTGAGCAGTTGTGCCAACAATTGATCCTTGTCTTCACTCTTCTTCAGGTCTTCAAGCTGATCGGCCAGGGCGGACAAATCGATCCCGGCCAGCACCTCCTTCCCATGAAGATCGGTGGAATCGAGTTGCTGCACCAAATCGGTCAGCAGACTATCGAGTTGTTCCCGAGTATCAACAGCGGCTGCGCCATCGGCAGTGTCGCCCTGCTTGGACATCACCTTCATCAGCTTGACCAGAGTCTGCTGGATTTGCTGCATGGCCTCTTCTGCCGAAGCGGTCTCTGCCGCCTGGTCAGCACCCGCTACGATGGTTTGCTCGTCGTTCTTTTCAATGACTTTGTCCTGCTTGGCAGCGGCCTTTTCCCCGGCAGTTTTTTCACGGGAGTGGCCCGTTGCGGCGGATTTCTGTTCTGCCCTTGCCGTCTTCCGCTGGGTATTCCGGCCCTCCGTCCGGTCGGCCTTGTCCGTTGTGCCTGCGCCGTCTTTGCCGTCTTTGGTGCGCGTCTGACGCGCTACGACCGGGCCTTGCTCCGGCTGCTGTTTTTCATTGAAAATCCGATCGAAAGCCTCGTCATTTTTACTGGAGCTGCGTTTGGCTGCCGGCAAATCGGGCGCTGCGGTTATCCGTTCGATTCTTGCTGTATCCTGCATCTTTTTCACCCCCTTTCGACATTTGGCAGACCGTTCTCACTGACCGGTCGTATCTCCCACCGGTATTTCGGTGAAAGCCTTGCTCAGTTGGGTGGCGGTTTGCGAATCAAGATTATCGAGAATCTTCCCGGCGGTCTTTTTCTTGATCCCGAGGAGAATATCGACGGCCAGTTGTTCGTCCAGGCCCTTGATCAGGACGGCTGCTTTCTGGGGTGCCATCTTTTCGTAAATCAGGCTCAATTCGCTGATTCGTTCGCCTTCCGCCTCCTGCTTACGATCCAAAAGTTTCGTCAGTTCTTCCCGTAACTTCTGCATCGCTGCGAGCTTCTTATCGACCTCGCTGGCAAGAGTCTTTAGCTGCATTTCGCGGCTGTCGATTGCGGCTTTTTTTTCTGCGAGTTTGGCATACTCATCTTCTATGGAGACCAGAATCCGCCGCTCTTCAACCGAAGAAATCTGCTTGTTGCCGACCAGATCAGCCGGAGCCGTCGAGGCTGCCGGAGCAGCATGAAGCAGTGGCGCCGGTAACAACAGGACCAGCAATAACAGCCCAGCGCTGATTTTCATGAGCCTTCTCCTTTAAGCCGGAGGCTGATCTCATCGAGCATCTCCCGTTCCTTGCGGTCCAGTTCATGCCGGTATTCGGCCTCCTGTTTTTCTTTCAGTTTTTCCATCACCTGCCGCTCGCGAGCCGTTTTGAGCAAAATGTTGCGCTCCTCCGTTATACGCCGGTCAAGGACCAGCAGCTTTTGCTGCAAATACTGAATCTGCTGGCGACAGTGTTGAATGCCGGCTTCGAACAATTCCATTTCGGCCACGGTCATCCCCTCCAGCTGACGAATCCGCAGCTGGGCATCGTGATTCTGCAGCCGCTGACGGAATTCTTCGATCTCCTTCAGCAGACCGGCCTGTTCCTGCAGGCTCAGGCTGAGCACCTGCTGGGCCTGGTTTTCCAATAACTGGCGATAATTCAGGACCGCCTGCAATTTAAATTTCCCGGCCATGGGTTACCTCGCTGTCTTGCGTCGGTCGAGCAGCAAAGAGTTCAACTCGGCCAGGGTCGTCTCCAGATCGACCGAGTCGTTCATCCCCTGGCAGAGGAAATCGTTGACCGCTTCAATCCGGGAGATGGCGTAGTCGATCTTGCCGTTACTCCCTTCCACATAGGCGCCGATATTGATCAGATCCTCCGCTTCCTTGTGGGTGGCCATAATTTCCCGGGTCTGACCGTTCATCTGCAGATGCTCCGGAGTAACGATATCGCGCATGACCCGGCTTGCGGAGCGGAGGATATCGATGGCCGGGAAATGATTGCGGGCAGCCAGATCGCGGGACAGAACAATGTGGCCGTCAAGGATCGAGCGCACCGAGTCGGCCACCGGCTCGTTCATGTCGTCCCCTTCGACGAGCACGGTATAAAGGCCGGTAATACTCCCCTTGTTCTTAAAATTCCCGGCCCGTTCCAAGAGCTTGGGCAAGGTGGCAAAGACCGACGGGGTGTAGCCTTTGGTCGTCGGCGGCTCACCGATGGCCAGGCCGACTTCACGCATGGCCATGGCAAACCGGGTCACCGAGTCCATCAGCAGCAATACGTTTTTGCCCTGGTTGCAGAAATACTCGGCGATGGTGGTGGCGACAAAGGCACCGCGCATCCGCAACAGCGGCGATTGGTCCGAGGTCGCCGTGACCACGACCGAGCGGGCCAGGCCCTCCGGCCCCAGATCGCGTTCAATAAATTCCCGCACCTCCCGCCCCCGTTCGCCGATCAGGGCGATGACATTGATATCGGCCTGGGTATGTTTCGCCATCATCCCCAGCAGCACACTCTTGCCCACCCCCGAGCCAGCCATGATCCCCATCCGTTGGCCGATGCCGCAGGTCAGCAGGCTGTTGATCGCCTTGATGCCGAGGTCTAACGGGTGGACAATGGGCTTGCGGGCCATGGGGCTGGAAGGCAAGGCATAAAGGGGACATTCTTCTTCGCAGGGGCGCAGTGGCTTCTCATCCAGAGGCTGCCCCAGGGCGTCGATGACCCGGCCCAGCAGCTGTTCGCCCACCGGCAGGGTGGCACTACTGCGCATGACCTGAATCAGACTGCCGGGACCGAGCCCGCGCAGTTCCCCCAAGGGCATGAGCAGAGCGCGCGAATCTCGAAAGCCGACCACTTCGGCCGGCACCGCTGCGCCGCCGTCAAGGGGCAACAGCCGGCACAAGGTACCAACGGTGGCGGTCGGACAGTAGCCTTCGACGACCAGACCGACGATCTGGATCACCTTGCCGCTGACCTTGATCGGATTCACCGCTTTAACACAAGCCACCAGATCGGTCATCACTGCTCCGTCAGCGCTGCGGTTAAGGCCTGGCGAATGCTTTCCAGCTGGGTTTCCAGGGTGGCATCGACTTCCCCCAGTTCCGAATCGACCCGACAGCCGCCGGCCGAGATGCTCGCATCAGCTTCGACATGGAGGTTTTTCAGGCCGCTGACACTCGCAATAAAGAGTGGTTTCTGCTCGTTCACCGCAGCCAGATCGGCCGGATTGATGCGCACCCGGTAACGGTCGGAACGCACCGCAGACTGCAGTGCATGGTCAATAATGTTCATGACCACGCTCGAATCGACGGCCGCCTGCTGGCGAATGACCTGCTCGGCCACCGCCATCACCAGGCGCAGCATATCCTGACGGCTGTTCTGGGCCAGTTTTTCGCGCAGGCGACTGACTTCGTCCAGGGCATCGGCCAAAGCCTTGGTCGCCGACTCCAGTCTCTGCCCGGCTTTCTCCAGCCCTTCACGAAGGCCGCGGGCATAGGCATCTTCAACCTCCTGGGCGCTGTGCCCGGCAACGGCCGGCGGCGGTGGTGTCGCCACCGGGGCCGCCTTCTTTTCTGCCGGGGCCGCGCTCGGCGCGGAGCCACCAAAAGACTGGAATTCAAAAGACTTCAGTTCACTCGCGTCACTACCGCGGTAAATCTTAGACAAGCTCATCGCCACCACCACCTCGGCCCGGTATCACGACCGACCCTTCTTCTTCAAGCTTCATGGCGATTTTGACCACCTCGGTCTGCATCGCTTCAACTTCAGACAATTTGCGCGGCCCCATCGCCTCGAGATCTTCCATGATCATGTCGGCGGCCCGCTGAGAAATATTGGCAAAAACCTTCTGTTTGAGAGTATCGCTGGCGGTCTTCAGCGCCAGGGTCAGCATGTCTGTGCTGACCTCGCGCAGGATCGCCTGCATACCGCGATTATCGATGGATGCCATATCTTCGAAGGTGAACATGCGCCGCCGGATCTCTTCGGCCATATCCGGATCAACCGCTTCGATGCTGGTCAGAATCATCTGATCGGCACCCTTTTCCATCTTGCCGAGAATTTCCACCACTTTTTCGATCCCGCCGACCTGCTTGCGGTCCTTGCCGACGATCACGCCGACTTCACGCTGCAGCGCTTCTTCGATCTGGCTGATCACTTCCGGTGAGACATTTTCGATCTTGGCAATCCGGTACATCACCTCGCCGCGCAGTTCATCCGGCAGTTCGGAGAGGATTTTGCTGGTGTGATCCTCCTTCTGAGTCGACAGAATCAGCGCCACGGTCTGCGGATGCTCGTTTTCCAGCAACCCGGCGACCATCCGCGGATGCATCTTGGAGATGGTCTCCAGCGGCCGCCCTTCGATGCCAGCCGAAACCTGATCAAGCAGGTACTGGGCGCGTGCAGCATTGCCGCCGCCCAGAATGGCGTGTTTGGCAAATTCATCGCCGCGCACATAAACGCCGATGTCGCCGCCGCGGGCCTCCTTGAACTCTTCAAGGATCTCCCGGGCCAGAAGCGGGTCGACATGGTCGATGTTGATCATGCAGCGGCTGATTTCCCGA
The DNA here is from genome assembly GCA_963668145.2 of Geopsychrobacteraceae bacterium. GTDB lineage: Bacteria > Desulfobacterota > Desulfuromonadia > Desulfuromonadales > Geopsychrobacteraceae > Seleniibacterium. The sequence goes on along the minus strand of CAXXJU010000016.1, from coordinate 92,738 downwards.
ACCTCGGAATCATCGAGGGCCTCAAAAATCTTGGCCGTGGCATCTTCACCGAGGCAGAGCAGCAGAATCGCCGCTTTTTTGGCACCGGTTAAATGTTTTGCTTTTTTCACAGGTTGCTCCAGGTCATACGGTTATAAACAGAATATCGTCAAGGGCGCAAATCAGGATTCTGCCGGTTCCTGGCGCAGCCAGTTCTTGACCACCTGCACCGGCAACATGTCGCCGCCGAGCACTTCCTGGCGGATCTGCGCCAGCGGATCGCTCGGGCCGCCCAGCAACGGGGTCTGCTCTGTCCCGCGCAATTCCGCTTCCAGCTCCTCCACTGTTTTCATCGGTTGAGTCTCCTCATTGGCTCCCCGCAGAGTCCGGATAATAGGCCGCAGGAAGATCATGTAAACCATCAGTGCGGCCAGAGCCAGCAGGCCGTATTTGATGACTGGCAACCATGGATAGACCTTGTCCACCACTGAAGGCATCGGCATGGGCTCATCCAAAAAATCGGTTTCAAACGGCATCGACACCACCGAGATCAGATCGCCGCGGGTGTCGCTGATACCCAGTGCAGTCCGCACCATCTGCTCGATATCTTTAAGCTCCGTGGCGCTACGCGGCACCGCCTTCGGCTCACTGCCCTCGGCGCTCGGCTCCATGCGGTCAGCCACCAGGACCGAAACGGACAGATTTTTCAGGTTACCGACCGAGCTGACGGTCTTGCTGGTCACCTTGCTCAATTCATAATTAACGGTTTCCGACGAGCGCGACGATGGCGTCGTGGCCACGGTCATCCCTTTGTTCTGGTCCAGGTTGCTGACCACACCGGGAACACCGCTTGAACTCTCCCCGCTGCCCTGTTCGGTGCTGTTCTGCTCACTGACAACAACCGCCCCTTTGGGATCAAGGGCTTCCTCGACCCGTTCACGCTGGTCGAAATCGATATCCGCATTGACCTTGACCAGCGAGTTGCCCGCGCCCAAGGCCCGATCCAGCAACGCCTGGGCCCGGCTTTCCAGCCGTCGTTCCATGGTCTGTTGATAGGTCAACATTCCCGGTGTCATCGGTCCGTTCATTTCGTCGCCGTGGGTCCGCGACAACGCCTTACCGCTGGAATCAACCACCGTGACGTTATCGGCCTCCAGGCCTTCGACACTCCCCGCCACCAGGTGGATAATCCCTTGCAACTGGGCTTCGTTCAGAGTTCGGCCGGGGGTGAGCTTGACAATGACCGAAGCCGTAGCTGGCTGCTGCTGCTCACGAAACAGACGCTTTTCCGGTAGCGCCAGGTGAATCCTTGCCGACTCCACCGGAGCCAGCGAGGAAATCGTCCGCATCAGTTCCCCCTGCAGCGCGCGACGATAGTTGACCTTCTGGGCAAAATCGGTCATCCCGAAGCTTTGCTTGTCAAAAATTTCGAAACCGACCCCGCCTTCGGAAAGACCAGAGCCGGCCAGTTCGATCCTGGCCTCATAGACCTGATCGGCCGGAATCATGATCCTTTTGCCGCCATCTTCCAACCGGTAAGGGATCTTGCGCTCCTTCAACCATTCAACGATGGACGCGGCATCCCGGCTCGGCAGGTTGGCGAATAGGAGACTGTAGTCGGCCACCCGGGACTGCATGATGATCAGGGAGAACAGGACGACGCAGACCAGCGCCACAGCCACCAGGCTCAATTTGCGCGCCAGCGACCACTCCATGATGACATTTAACAGGTTCTTTTTTACGGGTTCGCTCTGAACGATGTCTTTTGACTCTGCGGCCATGATTCTGCTCCGGTTAGGTTTGGTTCTGGATCTTCTTAACGCCGGTTGTTACTGAACGGACAAGCTGCGGTTATTCTCAACACAGGGCCGCCATCCCCCTGCAGCACAGCGATGATCGGGACGGCACGGCCATCAGACCTGCATCCGCATCACTTCCTGATAGGCATCAAGCGCCTTGTTGCGGATCTGCACCATCAGGCGCATGGAGATGTCCGCCTCTTCCAGCTTGATCATCGCTTCGTGCAGGTTCTTGGTTTCGCCGGCGGCGATTTGCTCAGCCGCCTTGTCGGCACTGACCTGGGCCGAGTTCACCTGGGAGATGGAGTTTTTGAGAGCTTCGCTGAATTTGTTGCCGATATCACTGACCGAAGGGGCATGCTGCGGTTTTGCCAGGCCCTTCAGATGACTGCTCAGGGTAATGTCCGATACACTTTTCATTGTCGACCTCTTATTATTTTAGGTTGGGTTCAGGCTATTTACCGATGTCCAGCGCTTTCAGCGCCATCCGCTTGGCCGATTTGACCACCGTGACGTTGGCTTCATAAGCGCGGGACGCCGACATCATGTCCGCGGTCTCTTCCACCAGACTGATGTTCGGCATGGCCACTTCCCCCTTTTCATTGGCATCGGGATGGGACGGATCGTAGACCATCCGTGGCGGCAACGGGCTGGCCTGCACATAGCTGACCTTGACCCCCTGGACCGCGTCACGCATTTGGCTGTCGAGGGTTTCGGCAAAGCCCTGTTGGGTGCTCTGGAACACCACTTCCCGCTTGCGATAGGGACCGCCGTCCGGCGTCCTGGTGGTTTCAATATTGGCCAGGTTGGAGCTGATGGCGTTCATCCGCACCCGCTGGGCCTTGAGTGCCGAGGCACTGATTTTCATGGTTGTGAACATGTCCATAAGTAATTCTCCTAACGGGGTTTCTTCCAGAAACGACCCTTGTTAGCAAGCTCTGCAGCCAACACCAGTTTCCGAGCGGGCACTAGCCGCCACTGCCGTTATTGGCGGCGTATTTCAACAGGGACAGCTTTTTTCGAATAATCTGGCTGCCGGCTTCATAGAGCAGCTGGTTTTCAGCCAGGTCAAACATTTCGTCTTCCATCGAAACCGTATTGCCGTCGCCCAAAGGACTGTGGTCGATATCCTTGTCCAGGGTTCCCTGCACTGCTTCGATCGATCCCGAGCCGATGGGGAAATGCCGACTGTTGGTCTGGCGGGCGGCCATCCCCGGATTATTGATGGCATTGCGCAGGTTCTCCTCAAAACTGAACTTCCGCGCGGCATAGCCGGGGGTCTCGGCATTAGCGATATTGCCTGCAATCACCTGCTGTTTCTCAGACCGCAGATCAAGGCTTTTCTGCAATACCGCAATCGTCTGCCCGGTAATTTTAAAATCTGCCATGATGCACTCCTGACTAATCTTTGACACTTTTAACTGACAGAATCAGTGTTTCTTCTGAAAGAGCAAATCCCGCGCCAACTTCCCCCAGGGGCCGGCACCATCCTGCTCGACCAGTTGCTGCAGCATGTCCCGCGCCGATTTATTTTGCTTCCGCCGCAGCAGCAGTTGCGCGGTTCGATAGCGAGCCTGCGGGCCGAATTCTTTGTCATCCAGCAAGGTCCGATAATTTTTTTCCGCCTGTTGATTACGCCCCACCTGATAGCAGGCTTCTGCCAGCAGTGCCATTTCTTTGACTTGCAATTGAGCGCCGGCCTGGCGCGCCCGCTCCAGACTGTCGATAGCGTCCGCGGGACGCTCCAACCGCCAATAATCCCAGGCAGCGCGGATATCCAGCTCGGGACTGGACGGGCGATCGGGCTTATGCAACCAGGTCAACAGCTGGTCATTGTTTCCCTGGTGTTGATAGGCATCCAGCAGCAGCCCGTAAATGGCCCCCGCGTCCTCGCCCTGGGGGTATTGTTCAAGATAACGCCCGGCAAAGTCCGTCACCTCCGCATATTCCCCGCGTTTGAAATAGGATTGAATCAAAGGCAGGTAAAGGTACTGTTGATCCGGCTGCCCGGCCATGCGGTCGAGCATATACAGCAACACCCGCGCAGCCCGCTGATAGAGCCCCAGGTTGTCGAATGCGGTGGCCAGATCCTGCAGGAAAGCCCGGTCCAGATGGCCGCTGAGCAGCAATTTACGGTTCTGCTCCACCAGCACCACCGCATCCAGGTCATTGTGGTCCGCCAGCAGCTGATGAACCACACCGGGCAGTTGCCGGGCCAACAGCAGGTCGGCCTCGCGGCGTAAGGCGGAGCTGTGGAAATCACGCCGGAACGTCATCAATTCCTTTACGCTGAGCGGGTTTTCCGCCAGCAGGTAATGTGCCAGGGCCTGTTTGAAAAAACTTTCCTCGCGTACAACCCGATACTTTGAGGCGGCCGCCAGCTGGCCGAACTTGATGGCCGCCTCGGCCAGTTCCAGTTCGCCGCCTGTTAAGATCTGATGATCAAGCAGCCGCAGCCGGGCACGGTCGGAACCTTCACTCCCCGGGGCATCCAGCGCGGCCCGCTCCAGACCAATCATGCCCCAGGTCTCGTCACCCGCTTCATAAGCGGACAACCCACTCGCAAACAGCACCAGGTCATGCCCGGGCAGATCTTCGGTCGGAGGGATCAGCCGCCGGTACAGGTCACCGGCAAAGGTGTAGGCCTTGGACCGGAACGCGCTGAAAGCCGCGCGGTTGCAGGAAAACAGCTGATGTTCGAAAAGCCCCGGCACTTCGGCCAGGTTGCGGTAGGCATCCAGCGCCGGCCCCGTGTGACCCAACCCGGCCTGGGCGTCAGCCCGCCGTAGCGTCACCACCCGCTCCAATGCTGCGGGCCAGGACACCTTGGCCGCAGTCAGTTGATCGAGGGCGACCTGGTCCTGTTGCGAAGCCAGGGCCGCTTCGCCATAAAGCAGGTGCAGTAACGGCAACAACGGGCTACCCTGGCTGAGCCGGGGAAGAAGGGACTGCAGTGTCAATTGTGCGACAACCGGCTGCCCGCCAACAGCTTGACCATAGGCTGTCAAATATTCGACACGGGCTTTGAGGGCCAGGGGGAGGGTGGGGTCGTTCCGTAGCTGGTCAAGCAGAACCACAGCGCCTTCCAGCGCATCGCTGCGCAGGCGGGCTTCCGCGACCAGCAGCGTCCGGCGCAGGGTTTGATCGTCATTCAGCCCGGACAGATTTTCAGCCGCGTGCTGCAAACTCAGGTAGTTGCCCTGCGCGGCATACTGTTGCAACGGCCACAGCGGGCTTTGCTCATCCGTCACCAGGGGGGGTAACTCGGGCAGGGTAAAACGCAACGGCAGCTGTAACTTCCAATATTGCCGGTATTCGGCAAAAAATTCCCGCCAGCGCCCATCCCAGGGAGATTGTTGCGCATAGGCCGAGGCTCCGCTGCCGGCTTTGCGCGGGGGCATATCGGCGATCCGGAAGGCCACGGCAGGCCGGGCCGCAGAGGAGTCCTCCCAGTACAGGTCCAGAACCACCCGTCCCGGGTTATCCTTACTCTCAGCGACAACCTGCTTAGGTGGCCGCCGCAACAAAATAGAGACCATCAGGTCATGATGCTTCTTGGCCAACAGAATTTTGACCACGGCCTCATCTTCGGGCAGTTTGCGCAATTGACCGGAAATGTCCGCATCGTTTAACAGCAGGTCGACCCGCTGCCCCGATTTTTCCATCTGGAATTGCGGCACAGCCGACATTTCCAATGTAATTCTAGTATGATACGGAGTTTCTTCCTTATTCATCCCGAGCAGGCTCACCGCCTGGGCGGCCCTGACCGGCAAAATCGCGCTCAGGAAAAACAGCACAAAAAAGAGAATCATTCCAAGAATTTTAAGAATCGACAACGGTTGATTCATCCACTCCTCCGGGCTTGTGAAAAGAATCCATCAACCCGATAGGCCAGAATCGTGCCAAAAAATTAAACAATATTTATTTTCCATATATTTCAAGACATTAACTCATAGAAAGACTTCCCGGCGGGCTCTTTGGCGGTCCTTATCAATAGCTGAGTCGTGATTTTGACGGTCTGTCAGCGCACCGCTCTTTCAATTGCGACAAATTATGTAATAATTTGACGAGAGCATGTTGGAACCTGAGTTCCCAGCATGGACAATTGGCCCCATCACAATTGATGCACACAGGAGTTGCTATGAAAACCCAAGCTGCCGTCGCCTTTGCTGCAGGCGCACCGCTGGATATAGTCGAGGTCGATCTGCAAGGACCGCAGGCCGGAGAAGTTCTCGTCGAGCTGAAAGCGACCGGCATCTGCCATACCGATGCTTTTACGTTGTCGGGAGACGATCCGGAAGGCGCCTTCCCGGTTATCCTCGGTCATGAGGGCGCGGGCATTGTCAGAGAAGTCGGCCCGGGAGTGACGTCCGTCAAACCGGGCGATCATGTCATCCCGCTGTACACCCCCGAATGCCGGGAATGTCAATTCTGCCTGCATCCCAAGACCAACCTTTGTCAAGCGATCCGCACCACCCAGGGGCAGGGGCTGATGCCGGACGGAACCAGCCGTTTTTCCCTGGACGGACGCCCTATTCTCCATTACATGGGCTGTTCAACCTTTTCCAACTTCACCGTTTTGCCAGAAATCGCCGTGGCTAAAATCCGCATGGACGCGCCCTTTGATAAAGTCTGCTATATTGGCTGTGGGGTCACCACCGGGATCGGAGCCGTGGTCTTCGACGCCAAGGTCGAACCGGGATCCAATGTCGTGGTGTTTGGTCTCGGCGGTATCGGGCTAAACGTCATCCAGGGTGCGCGCATGATTGGCGCGGATCGCATCATCGGCGTTGATCTCAATCCGGCCAAAGTTCCGTTGGCGGAAAAATTCGGCATGACCGATTTCATCAATCCGCAAGAAACTGATGACGTGGTCGCGGCCATCATCGACCTGACCGACGGCGGTGCAGATTACAGCTTCGAGTGCATCGGCAATGTCCATACCATGCGCCAGGCACTGGAATGCTGTCACAAGGGCTGGGGAGAATCGGTGATCATCGGTGTTGCCGGCGCCGGCCAGGAGATCAGCACCCGCCCCTTCCAACTGGTTACCGGCCGGGTCTGGAGGGGCAGCGCCTTCGGCGGGGCTCGTGGCCGCACCGATGTCCCGAAGATCGTCGAGTGGTACATGAACGGCAAGATCAATATCGATGACCTGATCACCCACACCATGCCCCTGACAGAAATCAACACGGCCTTTGATCTGATGCACGAAGGAAAAAGCATTCGCTCCGTCGTGTTGTACTAAACCGGACCGAAACGAGGAGAGCTATGGCTTTGCAGGAAATATCCACCAACCTATGTTTTTCGGGGAAGCAATCCCGTTACCACCACCCGTCGCAGGTCCTTAAGTGTGACATGCACTTTTCGCTCTACCTGCCGCCGCAGGCGGAACAACAACAGGTGCCACTGTTACTGTGGTTGTCGGGACTGACCTGCAGCGATGAAAACTTCGTCCAAAAAGCCGGGGCGCAACGCTATGCCGCCCGCTATGGAATCGCCATTCTCTGCCCGGATACCAGTCCGCGCGGGGAAAGTGTTCCCGATGATCCGGACGGTGCCTGGGACTTTGGTCAGGGCGCCGGTTTTTACCTCAACGCTACCCAAGCCCCCTGGAACCAGAATTATCATATGGAGCAATACCTGATTGAGGAGTTGGTCCCTCAAGTCATCCGCAACTTTCCAATTATTCCAGACCAGATCGGCATATCCGGCCATTCCATGGGGGGCCACGGGGCACTGACCCTGGGGCTCAAATACCATGGCACCTTCACTTCGATTTCAGCATTTGCACCGATCTGCGCTCCCAGTCAGTGTCCATGGGGAAAAAAAGCCTTCAGCCGCTACCTCGGCGATGACCCCGTTGCCTGGCAGCGTTATGACGCCTGTGAACTGATCCGCCTCCAGCATAAACCACGCGCGCTGCTGATTGACCAGGGGACTGCCGATCAATTCCTGTTCGAGCAACTCAAACCCGAGTTGCTGCAGCAGGCCTGCAACGAGAACAACTACCCCCTGCAGTTGCGAATGCAGACCGGTTATGATCACAGCTATTTTTTCATCGCAACCTTTATCGAAGACCACATCCTGTTCCACTGTGAACGCCTGCAGGCCAGCTGATGGGCAGCAGCCGATAATCTGTTGCAACCCTGCCGGGGCATTGCTAGAATCCGCCCTGATGCCAAATCGTTGCGCTCCGGGAGGACGGTGATGAACTTTTTCTGCAGCAAGGATTGCCCTGACCTTTGTGCCGCCAGGATCACGGCCGTGGCCCCGGAGTTTAAAGTGGAGGGGATTGCCGAACCCTGGTCCGCCCCCGGCTTTGTCTGCGCCAAGTTCAAAACCTTTGCCCGGCGCGAAATCAACAATGGGCTCAAATCATGGCAAAACGTGGCCGGCGAATCATATGAATACGCCACCGATCAAGACGCCCTGACCGCCTTGGCCGCCTTTCTGGAACCGTTCCGCAAGAAAAAAATCCTTTTCCAGCGCGGTTCGGGCAGCCTGGCTTACAATATGTACTGCTGGGACCAGCTCTTTGCCAGCTTCGGCAATTGCTGGAACGTCTCCGGCGGACCCTGCGACGATACCGGCACGGCTGCGCACATCGCTGATTTCGGAGTCCTTTCCAACCCGGACATAACCGGATTGGAAAGTGCCGACACCATCATTATCTACGGCAGGAACGCCGCAGCGACCAGCCCGCACCTCTATGCCTATCTGAAAAAGCTGCGTCAGGCCGGAAAAAAGATCATTTATATCGACCCGGTCAAAACCCGCACCGCCGATCTGGCCGAGCGGTTTATCCTCATCAATCCGGGTTGTGACGGCCTGCTCGCCTGCGCTCTGCTGGTGGAACTGGGCCACCAGAGGGGCTATAACGCCGCCGCACTGTGCGCAACCGCCGGCGTCTCAACGGAGGACTTTACCGCCCTGCTGGCCTGTATCCGCAGCGGCAAAACCGCGCACATCCAAGGCTCCGGGTTGCAGCGCCAGGGCAACGGCATGAACGCCTTTCGCTGGATCAACCGGCTGGCGGTCAAAACCGGCATGCAGGACCTGCTGTTCTGGGGCCATGGCTCCAAGCGGCTGTGGGAAAAACCGCACGCCAACTTTGCCGGCCAGGTCCATATCGACCAACTCGCCACAGCCCTGGCTGGCGGTGAGTTCGACCTTTTTGTCAATGTTGCCGCCAATCCGCTTATGACCATGCCGGATATTCAGCTCTGGCACGCCGGGATGAGCGCAACCCCAAGCCTGGTGATTGGTACCAATCATGATGAGACCGCGCAGCAGGCGACCTTTTTCCTGAAAGTCGGTGGCATGTTCGCGCAAAGCGATTTCATGGCCAGTAACTTCTTCTCCCACAATTACAGCCGCACCAACCTGACCAGCGAACTGAGCGACGTCGATGCCGCCACCCTGCTGGCCAACAAGCTGCGCCTGCCGCTCAAAATCAAGGAACGCGCCCAGATCAAAAAAAAGGAAATGCCGCAACGCAGCTACCGGACCCAGGAACTTGATCTGACCATGCCCGAGTCGCGGGACAAGCTCCAGCTGTTGACCGCCTCTCACGCCAGCTATCTCAACTCACAGACCCTGCCGGAGATGGAGCAGGGGCTGCAGGTCGTTCACATCAGCAGCGCCGACGCCAGCGCCCGCGGCATAACAACCGGCGACGACCTGCGCATTTGCGGGCCCTGTGGCGAGTTTGTCGCCAGCGCCCTGGTAACCGACGACATTGCCCGGGGCACCCTGATGTGCTGGAAGAATATTCCGATGAAAGAAGGCTTCACCAACAACGCCATCCCGAACCGGCTGACGGATTCAGGGGACGGGCTGGCCTTGTATGCGGTGCATGTGGAGATTGAGAAGGTTTGAAGACCGACTCCAGAGCTGCACCAAGAGCCGGATCGTCAAAAGAGGAGACCATGGCAGATATTGCCGAGACACCAAAACCACCCTACTACGCAGTCATTTTCAGCAGTCAGCGAACCGCTGGCGATGACGGTTATGCTGACATGGCTGCACAGATGATGGCGCTGGCAGCAAAGCAACCCGGCTTTCTGGGCGTTGAGTCGGCCAGGGACGGTTTGGGAATCACCGTGTCCTACTGGGAGAATCAGGAAGCAATTAGCGCCTGGAAACAGAATGCCGAGCACCAACTGGCACAAAGGCTGGGCCGAAACCAATGGTACTCCGCCTTTCGGGTCCGGGTCGCCAAAGTCGAGCGCGACTACGGCATCTAATCCTCCTCCCAGAGAAGTCAGGTCTGGGACAGAGCCACGGATGACAGATCAACCGGGCCTGCCCCCAAAAAACCATCCGCAACACCGCTAAAGATCACTGGTCATGATGAACAGCGGCTGCCGGGAAAAGGATTCGTACCGGGGGCGCAAGCGATCGGCGTTGTAGTATTTGTGGATATCGACGATTTTCTTGCGCCCGGTGACCACGTCAATGGGCACATTGTCGTAGCAGCCGTTGCGCAAACTGACCAGACGCCCGGAAATCCCCTGCAGCACCAGATCCAGAGCCAGGTTGCCAAACGCCATGGGCACGATGGAATCGATGGCATCGGGGTCACCGCCACGAACCAGGTAGCCAAGCCGCTGATTCACAACATTCACCCGCCGCCCGTCATTGAATTGCGGTGACAACTCTTTTAATTCACGGGCCACCTGATCACCGATCCCGCCAAGCTTTTTATGCCCATACTGATCCTGTTCATCCCCTTCAAAGGACATATTGTTCTGATGCAGCATGGTCGCGCCCTCGGAAATCAGCACGACCGAGTAGTTGCTCGGATGTTTATGTCGATCTTGACTGAGGAGCTCCACCAGCTTCTCGATGGCAAAAGGATACTCGGGGATAATGCAGCGATCCGAAGCCCCAGCCATGGCCGGCAGCAGCGCCGAGAAGCCGGCATAACGGCCGAACACCTCCAGCACCAGGAACCGTTCGTGGGAACCGGCACAGGTGCGCAGGCTGTGGGTCATTTCGATGGTACGGGTGACACAGGTAGAAAAACCGATGCAGTAGTCGGTGCCGGGGACATCGTTGTCCATGGTTTTCGGAATAGCAACCACCTTCACCCCTTCCTGATGCAGCCGGAGCCCATAACTGAGGGTATCGTCGCCGCCAATGGGAATCAACGTATCAATGCCGAGAAACTCAATATTCTTCAACACATCCGCGGTTACGTCATTAACATTGTCCTGATATTTGTCACGCAGATGGGGAGGCAGGTTGCTCAGCGGCAGGTGGCTCGGCCGGGTCCGCGAGGTATGCAGAAAAGTGCCGCCGGTCCGCCCGGCCCGGTTGACCAGGTCTTCGCTCAGCACGCGATAATTATTGCTATTGTCCGCCTGCGGATCGGGAATCATATCCACCAGCCCGGCCCAGCCGCGCCGAATACCAATGACCTTGAACCCCTCGCGCAATGCCCGCACCGTAATCGCCCTGATCGCCGGATTCAGCCCGGGAACATCGCCGCCGCCAGTCAGAATTCCAATCGTTCCTTTATATGCCGTCATCGTCGTCTCCTGTTCTCAGAAAGAGCATCTTACTCATTAAAGAGTAGTGCCTTACTGAGTTCTGGCAAGGGACATTTTTACCGAAAAATATGGGAACAGATTGGTCCCGCCGATGCGGTTCCGGTAGATATGTTATTTTCGGGTGGAGTGAGAATGAGTTGCCTACCTGAAAGCGCTATTTTTTCTAGAGGTGGCCCCAGTTGACTGGACAGGTTGGCGGCGGAAATAAGGTGGAAAGCCCTCTTGGTTATGCCGCCAGTCGGATGGCCGGACCGGCGTTTTTGCCAATATATCAGAAGTAAGAAGGGGTCAAGTCTACGGTTGACTGATTTTCATCTCCCGACATACCCGCACATACATTTCCCGGACAGTAACATTCCCCTCCATCATAGACTCAAATCTTGAAATAGCCGTGTTGACAGTGCTGTAGCGGTTACACTCCAGGACAGCGCCTATCTCTTTCAGCGTTTTTTGACTATGCGCTCTTAATACGTACATTGCCAGGTCTTTTGGGACATTGGCAACACCACGCCGAACCGTGAGCAGTTGCTCTTTGTCAATATCGCAAACAGCGCAGACGGCTTGAATGACCGCCTGTCCGTCAACGGACAGGACTTCACGATTTGAAAGCTCCAGATCTTTATGTAGCTCACCGAACGTCTCTTTGATCATGTCAATAAACTGCTCAGAGCCAAGTATCGAAGGAAGATTCTTCAGGGAAAAGAAATGCTGAATGTCCTCAGATTCTTCCTGGCAAACAAAATCGCGATATTCTGCAAAAGCCCTAGCCCTGACATCAGAAAACATTGTGAGCAAAGGCTCGCGGTGCAACCAATGCCACCTCTGCTGGTCTGCGACATAGCCATGATGGCTGGACCAACGATAATCGTCGAGATTTCTGACAAGCCCGGCTTTTGTTGGATTACAATGGATATAGCGCAACAACTCCAGCAGGTAATGATCCTCTTCGACCAGGATTGCTTTATAGCGGCCACGGAAAAGTTGACCGTCATAGCCGTGACGTCGATTGAAGCGCTGGGTATAAACCCCGTTGAGATGACGCATGCAGCGCGACAGGTTGCCATCCGGCGTTTGGATCAAAAGATGGTAATGGTTTGACATCAAGCAATAGGCCGAGACTTTCAGGTTCCACATCTTTGATGTGCTTTTTAAAATGTCGATAAAGAGATGGAAATCCTCCTCACCTTCAAAAACATCACAATGCCTTCGGCCACGGTTCATAACATGATACCAGGCCCCCGGATACTCTATGCGGAGTGGTCTCGACATGAATTTAGACTACCAAATGATCACAACACGTCAACCGTAGATTTGACCCCTTTTCTTTTAGATTTGACCCCTTTTCTTTCATTATCTTGCGGTAACAAGATTTATCCAATCTGGTGGGCAATTTATCTAAAAAGTCAGTATTTTTGACTTGATCAGACCTTGCCCTCATTCTAAAAAAAACAAAATTTCTAACCAGTTAGAAAAGATATATTATTTTAACAAAAATGGTCATATTTATACTTTACAAGATTACCAAAATACTCTTATATTGCCTTCACATAATCCGATAAGAGCAAAGCTGGAGCAATCCAGTGACGCAAAACTGCGGGTCCCTATGGGATAGCCGGGTTGCCGAAGATGACAAAGCCATGTCCAAGCCTCTCTTCGATCCTCGCAGAGAGGCTTTTTTCGTAAAAAGATGTATATCTCTAAATGGTTAGGGACGTTACAGGGCATGGGAAGAATTGATTTTGAAAATTTAACAGGAGCGGCGATGCTTAAAAATTTATCCATTGGAAAAAAACTCACGCTGAGTTTCGGCTTGTTGCTGATTCTGCTTCTAGGAGTCGGTTTGGTTGGTATCGGCAGTATTTCAAATTCTGTTAAAGGATTTTCCGAGTACCGGAATCTGGCCCGCGAGACTAATTATGTCGGCACTATCGAGGCGAATATGCTCGACGTCCGCCTGGCAGCCAAAAACTATATCGCATCAGGTTCCGAAGCTGAAAAAAAAGTGTTTTCTGAACGTCTCGCTTTCATCAGAAATCTTGTCGCCAATGCAGATCAAGACATTAAAGAACAACGCCGACGAACGGATATTCAAGCAATTGCACAGGACCTTGATAGCTACGAGAGCGCTTTTCAAAAAGTGACCGCCCTAATGAAAAAGAGGGATCACCAGGTTAATGATATTCTTAATATCCAAGGTCCTATATTAGAGAAAACCCTGACGGAGATTTTATATTCCGCTGAAAGAAGCGGCGATATGAAAACCGCCTTTTACGCTGCCCTAGGGTTGAGAAATATTCTGCTGGCTCGACTCTATGTGGTTAAATTTCTTGAGTCTAACGAAACGGATGCTGCTGAACGAGTTCAAACGGAAAAGGAATCTTTTCTCAGTCAGCTGGATACATTGACTGAACACATAGTGGAGGGGCAGCAGCGTGAGTTGCTGAAGCAAGTTCAGAAAATTCAAGGGGAATACTTTGCGGCATTTGATGGGGTGGTTGATACTATCCAAAAGCGCAATGCTTTGATTACCGGGACAATGGACAGGGTTGGACCACGCGTCGCGGAAACAGTGGAAAACCTTAAACTTTCCATCAAAGACCATCAGGATACCCTTGGATCGCGGTTGCAGGCGGAAAATAAACAATCCTCCCTTTTAGTCAAGGCCTTGACCAGTGTCGCATTTATCTTCGGAATTCTCGTTACAATGATTCTGGTGCGCTCGATTTCCAAGCCTATCGTTCAAGGAGTAGCTCTGGCTGGAGAAATAGCCAAGGGTGATTTTACTCAACGGTTGAATTTTGATCGCAGAGATGAAATTGGAAAACTGGCCTCAGCGTTGGACGGAATGGCGGACAGTTTGCTTGCCAATGCACAGGCAGCTGAAGAAATTGCTGCCGGGAATCTGGATGTAGACGTCAGGTTGGCCTCGGAGAAAGATGTCTTGGGACATGCACTCAAAACCATGGTTGAGAACCTGAATGATATTATGGCCCAGATTCAAGCGGCCGGCGAGCAGATTGCATCGGGAAGTTCGCAAGTCGCAGATACAAGTCAGAGTCTTTCTCAAGGAGCAACCGAACAGGCCAGTTCGCTGGAGGAAATCTCCAGTTCGGTCCAAGAGATGAGCAACCAGACCAGCACGAACGCTGAAAACTCAAATCAGGCCAGCCAGCGTTCAGGACATGCAAAAAATTCTGCGATTGAAGGAAGCAAGCAGATGGACGTGATGATTCAGGCGATGGGCGATATCAATGCGTCGAGTCAAAATATCAGTAAAATTATCAAGGTCATCGATGAAATTGCTTTTCAGACCAACTTGCTGGCTCTTAATGCGGCAGTCGAGGCAGCCCGAGCCGGTCAGCACGGAAAAGGGTTCGCAGTGGTTGCCGAAGAGGTGCGCAACCTTGCCGCCCGCAGTGCCAAAGCTGCCGGGGAAACGGCCGAACTCATAGAAGAGTCAGTTAAAAAAGCTGAGAGCGGGGTATCCATTGCAGAGAGCACCTCAAAATCGTTAATAGATATTGTGGAGAACGTGAGCAGGGTGAATGAACTGATCGAAGAGATTGCTGTCGCCACAAATCAACAGGCCCAGGGAATCGGACAGATCAATGTTGGTCTGGGGCAGGTGGATCAAGTCACTCAACAGAATACTGCAAGTGCTGAAGAAAGCGCTGCGGCGGCGGAAGAACTCTCAAGCCAAGCCGAACAGATGCGGCAGCTACTGCAACGATTCAAATTGCGCGAACAAAGGGAACAGGTGGCAATGTCACTCCATAATGACGATTTGAACGATGGACCGGAACGACACTTGGCTGTTGTCAGATTCTGAAAAAGGACACGTAATTACTGGATAGGGATATAAATAAGGGTCATGACAGTAGCGTAGCATACCTCAACCGGTGCTAAACGAGTCATGACCCTAAATAAATATCCGGAGCTTCTTCTGAAATTAGACCAGTGGCAAGTCGATAAAAAAACGGACTCAATTTGGCCAGACGATGCGTCACCTGAACATTGAAATGATTGCCGCTTACTCCTCACAGGCAGAGGGATGCTGCGAACGTGCCTTAAACATCCATCATGAACCATCGGTGAGCGGATCCTAACTGGAAATTGACATCCGACTTAAAATTACCTTACCCTTACATCTAAATTGATGCTTTTATTCCATTAATGGCGGATTTTTTATCTTCATTTTTCTGTAAACTCCCGATGAACAAGCAGGCGCATCAGAGTGAGGCTTATTTTTCTATGTTCAATTCAATAGAGACAGAGGATTCATCGCGGAGAAAAGATTGGTGCTGCCGAATCCGGAATGTTGCAGTTTCTTTCTAATTGAAAAAGGTACAAAACAATGGATCCGATACTCCAATTAAGATTTTATCCAATTTTAGAGCTAGAGTCGTCCCGCCTCAGGAAAACCCACATTCCCAAAAATCAAAGTTTTTAATATTATTATTGGATTGCCAGCTATTCGGTAGAACTGTAAAGGAGGGCTTGTGTTCCGCAGAACAATTAAGCAGCAACCAAGGTCCTTGACCACAATGAAAATAGCCGGAATTTACGCTCTGCTGAGTGCGCTATGGATCCTGTTGTCTGATCAATTTATCTTGTTCTTTGTCTCAGACCCAGTCCAGCAAGCCCTTTTACAAACCCTCAAAGGATGGTTCTTTGTCGTTTTCACCTCACTTCTACTGTTTTTTCTGATTCGCCGTTCACTTAATTCTCAACATTCCTATGAAGAAGCCCTGGACAAGAGCGAACAAAAATATAAGACGCTTATTGCCTACTCACCGATCGCCCACTATAGACTTGATCTTGAGGGCCGGGTGACGAATTGGAACCCTGCCGCCGAAAAAATTTTCGGCTGGACGTGGAATGAGGTTATCGGCAAACCCTTGCCCACAATCCCTGAGGAATATCAGATCGAAAGCCAGCAGATGCAAGAGCTTGTGAAAAAAGGCCAAGGCGTTATCGGTCAGGATGTCATTCGTCGCAAAAAAGACGGGAGTCTGATCAATGCCCGAGTATCAATCGGTCCCATCTCTGGCAATCAGGCAGAGGTTGCCGGCTTCATGGTGGCACTAGATGATATCACTGAGAGCAAACGGACAGAAAATGAGTTAAGAAAACTCAGTCAAACGGTTGAACAGAGCCCGGCAGTTGTCATGATTACCGATTTAGAGGGCAATATCGAGTATGTTAACCCTAAATTTACCCAGATCAGCGGTTACAGTCTCAAAGAAGTTCTGGGACAAAACCCGAGAATCCTAAAATCAGGCAAGATGCCTGATGAGGTATATAAAGGCCTCTGGCAGAAACTGACTTCCGGTAAGGAGTGGCAAGGTGAGCTGCTGAATAAACATAAAGATGGCAGCTTTTACTGGGAGCGGGCAATGATTGCGCCGTTGCGCAATAAGCAGGGGGAGATTACCCACTATATTGGTGTCAATGAAGACATCACCAGTCAGAAAAATTACGAACAGCAACTGGAGCACCAGGCAACACACGATGATTTAACCGGGCTGGCTAATCGGCTCTTGCTCAAAGACCGTCTGGAGCAGGCAATCCTCTATGCCCAACGATCAAACCGGTTTGTCGCAGTGCTGCTGCTTGATTTAGATCGGTTTAAACGGGTCAATGACAGTTTGGGACACAGTATTGGCGATAAGCTGCTCTGCGAAATAGGTCGGCAACTATCCTCGCTCGTTCGTGAAACCGATACCGTCGCTCGTTTCGGTGGAGATGAGTTTGTCGTGATGCTCTCAGAGTTAGCCCAGCTCAACGATATCCAACCGCTCGCGGAAAAAATCCTGCGCGCCATCGCTGTTCCCAAGATGATCGAAGAACGTGAAATCACCCTAACGGCGAGCATGGGGATCAGCACATATCCGACTGATGGAAACGATATCACCAGTCTGCTCAGCCGAGCCGATATCGCAATGTACAAAGCCAAGAACCTAAGTAATCAGGTCACATTTTACTCTGAAGGAATGGACAACAAAATACTCGAAGCCCTAGAACTTGAAGGAGCGCTACGTCAGGCCCAGGAACGGGGGGAATTCAGACTTTACTATCAGCCTAAGGTCGATCTGAAAACCGCTCGTATTTTCGGTTGTGAGGCATTGCTGCGCTGGCAGCATCCGCAGCGAGGAATGATCCCCCCGGGGCAGTTTATCCCAGTTGCGGAAGATACTGGACTGATTGTCTCCATCGGTACTTGGGTTTTGAAAGAAGCATGCCGGCAAAATCTGGAATGGCAAGCCGCTGGTCTCCCACCACTCTGCGTTGCCGTCAACCTTTCTGCCCGACAGTTTCAGCAAGAAGATTTGGTTGAGCAGATCAGAGAGGTTCTCAATTTATCCGGACTTGACCCGGCGCTACTGGAACTTGAGTTAACCGAAAGCATGATTGTGGATAACCCGGTGGCAGCCACAAAAATTCTCGGACAGCTTAAACAATTGGGTATCACCTTGAGTCTTGATGATTTTGGCACGGGTTATTCCAGCCTCAACTATCTGCGTCGTTTCCCCGTCGATACCTTAAAGATTGATCAATCCTTCATCCAAGATGTCGGTGAAGATCCCTCTGGAGCATCTGTTATCACAAGTATTATCGATATTGCCCATAACCTGAACTTATCCGCCATCGCCGAAGGAGTCGAAACAAGGGAACACGTCGATTTCCTACTAGCCAATAATTGTGACAGCATTCAAGGATATTATTTCAGCAAACCTCTTCCGGCTGCTGAGTTTGCTCAATTCATTCAAAAAGAGTTGAAGGATTGCCAGTAGCTCAGATATAGTACCGACTTGATTTAAAGCGTAACGTATACTACGCGAAGGCAACCCGTCTATAAACGGCTTTCTGAGTGAAAAACCTTGCCCATCATAAGAGCCTAATCGACAATGAATCAAACAACAAATAGATCCCCTTGGCTAAAGCCGGGGTCCTGAGGCTTCACCAACTGATAGCTCTTTGCTGTCAGTTAAATTCACAGTACCTCACGGTGCTGCCCTGAATCCTGGCGGCCTTGGTACTCAACGTATTTCTTTACTGTCTGCTCATCCAGTCGGATATTACTCACAAGTAGCCCGGCGACCAGACAATATTTTCGGACCAATAAACTTTGGATATCCAGTCAACCTTTTTAAGCATTCTAGACGACGATTGGCTCTTTAATCTTCCCATCACATCAAATATCGATGACTCAGGTGGGACAATCATCACCATGTGCAAATGATCGTCATCAAAGCCACTCGTCTCAATCTCTACGCCGGGCATTTGCCGCAATAGGCCCATGAGCATCTTACGAAGACACTCATGCATTCCAGATCCTACGGCGGTATTTGCATACCCAAACGACATGGAATTGCAAGCAATAGGCTGAATGTGCTGAAATCCGAGCGCCCATCCATCTATAATTCCGCCTTCGGTCTCATTCATCCGTGGCTGAAGCCGTGGCCTTCTGTCTTCGACCGAATAAAAACTGCGCTAATTGTCTGATAAATATCAAAATTCATTCACTTATCCAGCTCAAAATTGGACACCGAGGGTGGATCATTTTTCAATGCCGATTGACAATTTATAGAACAAATGTTCCTTTATCGTCCGGGGAAGACCATTTCATTAAAGTTTTTTCCACCCTCAAAAGCGAATTGCGATGTGATCCCTCATTCTGATGGAAGGTAGTCAATTTCGCACCATTAGCTGTCAACGCTTTTTAAAACAGAATGGCTTGTTTGTTCCATGAGCACCGTTCGCCATCTTAGCCGCCTAATTCTTCCTGGTCTTCATTACCGAGTAAAGCGCTTAAATTAAGCAAAATATTAACAGAATCCCCGGTCTTGCCTATGCCGCTCAGATAACACTGGGTAAATTTATTGTTTTGGGGTGGCGGCTCTATCTGCTCGACAGGTATCTCTACAACCTCATTGACCCGATCAACAATTAGACCCGTTGTCGCCTTATTGACCTTCACGACAATCAGACAAGAGCGTTCATCATATTCCCGTTCAGGCATCCCGAATCGTAAACGAACATCCATGACTGGAATAATGCTGTCACGCAGATTCACAACCCCTTTAATGGAGTCCGGCATTTCCGGAACATTTGTAATCTTCGGGATTCTGACAATTTCAATAACGTGGAAAATCTCGATTCCATAGACTTCTTCTCCTACGTGAAATGTCAGGAACAGGTCTTTCTGCATTACCCCTTGTTCTTGGATGATCAATTTCGGAACAACAGCTTCAGACATCGCAAACTCCTCTAAAATTTCCCAAACTCATTGTCGTCCAAACTAATGTTCATTTTGGCCTTTTGCGTTTTTGAAGCATTCCAACCAAGACTTGGAGCAGTCTCTTGAGATGCATTAAAAGATGTCCGTGATAGATTCGAGACCTTAGAGGCCAGTTTGAACCGATTGAGCATTTGCTTGAGATGCTCAGCCTGGCCGGACAGTTCTTCTGCCGCGGCAGCCGATTCTTCCGCCGTGGCCGTATTAGCTTGAACGCCCTGATCAATTTGCGAAATCCCCTGGTTAACCTGTGCGATTCCCTGAGCTTGTTCATTGCTCGCTGCAGCGATTTCCGTCACCAGATCCGTCACTTTGGTAATGGAACCGACAATTTCTTCCAAGGCAGCTGATGTCTGTTGCGCGATCTGAGAACCGTTTTCGGTTTTCTGGACTGAGCCTTCGATCAACTCAGCAGTCTCACTTGCGGCCTTGGCGCTTCTGGCGGCCAAATTGCGAACCTCCTCGGCGACGACGGCAAAGCCCTTCCCATGCTGTCCGGCCCGGGCGGCTTCGACGGCAGCATTGAGAGCCAGCAGGTTCGTCTGGAAGGCGATCTCATCAATGGTTTTGATAATCTTGCTGATATTCTGGCCCGCTTCATTAATTTCACTCATGGCAGCAACCATGGCGTTCATTTGCTGACCACCCTTTGATGCT
Source organism: Geopsychrobacteraceae bacterium (assembly GCA_963668145.2). Classification (GTDB taxonomy): domain Bacteria; phylum Desulfobacterota; class Desulfuromonadia; order Desulfuromonadales; family Geopsychrobacteraceae; genus Seleniibacterium. Next base: position 72,447 of record CAXXJU010000016.1, on the reverse strand, counting down.
GCTTGACTGGCCTCTCCGGCAAGGAGACTGGCCGTATTGGCATTCTCGGCACTTTGCTGAGTCTGCGAGGCCATTTCATTCATTGAGCTGCTAATTTCTTCAAGAGATGCGGCCGTTTCTGTTGCCCCCTGTGATAGAGTTTGGCTGGAATCAGCGACTTGCCCGCTTGCCGAGTTGATCTGTTCTCCGGCACTTTGGATTTGTCCCATGACTTCATTCAGTGCCGCATTGGCTTTGGCAAGTGGATCTTTGATAACACCCTCTGCTGTAAATGTCAGGTTGCCGGCAGCCAAGGCTTCAAAAGCTGCGATGACTTCATTCTTCATGTTGTCTGCAAAATTATCAAGCGCGCTAGCCATCTGCCCAATTTCGTCTTTCTGCTTGAGCCCGAGGCGCACATCCAAGTTTCCGCTGTTCAGAGCACCAATCATATTGACTGTTTTGGAAAGCGGGCGGGTAATACTGCGGATGATCAGATAGGAGAATACCAAAGCAAGAAAAATGCCGCCCAGAATTGCGCAGTTTGAGACCATGGCGAGTAACGAATAGTTTTCGGCTGCCTTTTCATATTTTTCTCTTGCCACCCGCAATTGCACTTCAATCAATTGACCAATAGTATCTGTGATCGGATCAATCTGGTGATAGAGATCCTCCTCGGCATAAGCTACTAAGGCATCCATGTCTTGACGATTTAGAATTTTTTTAAGAAATTCTACCGAGGCGTTGGCTTTCTCCATAAGTGGCAGAGCAATTTTTACCAAACGTTGCTCTTCTTGAACTAAACGTGTTGCCCGATAGGCGTCCCATTGCTCTTTGATCTGCCGTTCGGCGTCATTAACATTCTTGATGGCCCCGTCCCAGGACAGCGATCCAGCACGGGTTTTGTGGGTTGTGTCAACAATATTGATGGCATATAGGTCGGATACGACCTTGAGCTGTTTCAGTGGTACGACACGGTCGCTGTAGACGGTTTTAAGTGCTTGATTACTGGATTTCATGCCAAAAACTCCGAGCGATCCCATTCCGATGAGTAGGAAAACTAATAGAGCGACTAAGAGTGAAAGGCGTGTACCAATTTTCAGATTATGAAGGTTCATGATCTTTGTCTCCTGAGGTGTGCATCCGCATACCTCCGAATTCGGTTAAGGTCTATGAATAAGTTTTTTCAGATTAAATCATCAGGGGAAAAGTAATTCGGTTGTAACGATATGAAACCTAAACATCCACCAAGCTATTTAGATGACAAACAATCCTTCTGCTGGTGAAAAACAACCAAGATGCACCAAGGTAGAGTTTGGTTTCCATCTACCCTGGTACATTAAATTAGGTTTCAAAGGTTCAGTTAAAGCTGGGTCGCTGCTTCATTTAGAAACGCTGATGAGGTGATCAAAACGTGTTTTTTGAGCATTTCAGCTGCGTAATCAAAAGTGTTGTTCTTAAATTCCATTGAACCGCGCTCGTGATCCACGCTTTCCTTAACGGTAAATTCCTTTTGAAAAGTTTTTCCACCATTACTTGTCAAAGTATATCTGACTATAAAGTCCGCAATGATGTCGTATTCATCGGCACCTAATCCCATGGTGAGCATACCTTTGGCAAAGTTTTTGGCAGCTTCGTAATTGGGATAAGCGGGACCGGCCGAGTTATGCGCCCACATCTCGACCAGAACCTTGTAGTCGGCCCGTTCCGGAGTCGACAATTTAGTGTTAGCTGGCAGCTGAGAAGTTAGGAAACTTGGGAAGCTTCTGAGAACTTGGGCTGAAGAAATCGTCAGTTTTGACTCAGAGAGGGGTTTAAGCTCCTGTTGCTTGCCTTTGCCGAAGATATTGGCAACACCCGGTTCGGGTTGTGAGTAGAGAAACTCAACGCTGAAGTTCTTGTTTTGCCACTCGCTTTTGTGGACCTGCTCGGGGACAGGTATATCGATTTTGGCGTGCGTGGCACAACCGGCTGCGACTGACATGAAAATAAGAACAACGATCATTTTAACCAAGCGCATTGAATTCTCCTATGACAGGACACAGAAAGAGCCCTCCTCCACTTGCCGAAGAAAGGCCCTTGTTGAATTTCTTCGGCAACCCGGCTGTCCGTGTCGGACCCGTGGCTTTGCGTCACCAGGTTACCCTGATTTTGCTATTTTCGGAAAAAGACGATTTTTTAGCGAATACTAATTAGGTCGGCTTTACCTGTCAATATTTATAATATTTGCAGCCAAAGCCGTCTAATTTCTTATATTATTAAATTGGTTGCGGGAACTACACTTATAGCGGCACCAAGTTTTTTGGACATTGATTTGGGTAATGTCCCTATGTCCAAGGAGATTTAAAATGGCGGCAAATAACAAGAACGAAACCGTTACTGGCCCGCCGCAAACGCGAGGTGATCCCGATTGACTGGACAGGCTGATGCCTAATTAAGGAGAAAAGGCTTTGATCTTAGTATTGCCGGTTTCAAGTTCGAGGTGCAACAGGGTTTAGTATCCGCCCATAGTATTCCTTGAAATCAAAGTCGGGCAAGAAGATCTCCGCCGGACACTTCCAGCCAAGGCTTTTCCTGGGCCGGGCGTTAAGCTTCAAGGCGATCTGGTCAAGTCCCTCCTAGGAGTACACCGACAAGTCCGTTCCCTTTGGCAGGTACTGGCGTAGCAGCCCGTTGGTGTTCTCGTTGAGGCCAAGCTGCCAGGGACTGTTCGGATCGGCAAAGTAGATCTTAATGCCGGTCTTCTTGGCCAACGTCTCATGACAAGCCATCTCCTTGCTCTGGTCGTAGGTCATGCTCAACCGCCGCTGGGCATCAATCCGGTTGAGAGCATGGCTGAATCCTTGCTCGGCCGCGGCCGCGCTGGCGTTGTCGACTTTTGCCAGTGTCACAAATAAGCTACGCCGCTCCACCAGGGTGCCCACGGCAGATGCGTTTTGTCCTCCCTTGATAAGATCTCCCTCCCATTGGCTAGGAACCAGTTGCTCTTCAACTTCGGAGGGACGCTCATGGATACTGACCATGTTCGGGATACTGCCACGACGACCTTCGCCACAACTGCGGGGCCGACGCGTCTTGCGGGACTGCCGCAACAGGCCGATGATCTCTTTGCGCAACTCACCTCGGGGCATGCCATAGATCGCCGTGTAGATGGTTTCGTGACTGACCTAGAACTGAGGCTCCTTGGCATGCATGCGCTTGAGTGTAGCAGAAACCTACTCCGGTGAATTGCCAGCCTTCAGCAGATCAACAACCTTCTCCCACAGCGCCTCGCCGGGAACCAGTCGCTTGCTTGTGCTTGGCCGAAAGGCCAGTTTTCGAGCGCGTTGCTCTGCGCGTGCTGCACTGTAACCGCCAGCCACCAACCGCCGTCCGCGCCGCCCTTTACGCAGCGAGGGAGGTTCCCAACCATTCCGATGCAACTCCCGACTCACCGTGTTCACGGGACGATCCAGACTGCGGGAAATCGATCGCAGCGAAAGTCCCTCCTCCAGCCCAACTTGGATCACCGCACGTTCCGGACCGTCCAAATGCTTGTATGTCTTTTCCCTCGCAACACTTTAACCTCCATAAGTGTTGCACTTCAATTTTGAGTCCGGCGACCTTTAATTTGGACATCCTGGAAAGATTTGCCTGCCATGTAATTTCGGTGTTCTGCCACCCAGTATACGGGAATGACACCGAGCAGGGTTATTTCCAAGGTGGTTCGAGATCCATTTTCATTGATACGACCGGGCGTGCCGACGATCGTGACAGGTTCCCAGGGCGGTGTGAATTTTTCGAGTACTTCAGAATCGTGGTGCCAGCCAAACACCAGAGCAGCAGGGGCCTTAATCGTCGATTCATAGTTAAAGTGGACCATGCGGTTTATACCCCTGAATCCAGGCAAGAGTTGTTTTGATAGATCGTTACTTGGAAACTGGTACGAGGATTTCGTTGCGACGGAGAAACCACAAACTGAAGGGTGAATTGTACCGAGCCCAAATAGCTTCTCCGCTAACGGTTAAACCTTCTCTTTCAATCCAGGAGTCCAATTTCAACTTGTTTCTCAGGTAGTTCTTTTTGTTCCAAAGACCAGAATAACGCACCGTAGCCATTCGTCTAGCCGGAACTTTCCGTAATATCACTTGCGGGTCTTCTGGCACCGGAAGCGTGTCCATGCTGTAGTTAGCCGGCATCATAAAGCTGACCACCCAACGATCTCCGGATTTCTGTTGCCCCACCGGTGCGGTCATGGCGATCTTTTCACTCGATTGCTGGGAAACCGGTGCCGTCATGGCAATTTTTGTTTGCGACCTATTGGCGCCGGAGATGTAATTAAACAGTCGCCGAAAAGCCATACTTCCAGCTTCTTCAAACGTGCCATCAACGAACGTCTCGGCGAGAATATGCGAAGCATAATCTCGAATTTCAAAAGATCCTTCGACTTTGATAAGTTCATATGGAGCTTCTTCGATGGCCATAGTTTTCATTGGTCCTGAGAATATGATAAGCAAAGCAAGGATAACCAGTGGGTTGCGCTGTCGCATGATCAGCCTCCCATGTCCTTTATTTTCTGATCGGCACATACATTAAGCTTAACAGCTTTTGCCTATGGAAGCTGATCGCCAGTTTACGATTTGAACCCCTGATATTCTCAGGGGCATTCTTTGGCAAAAATAAGCAGTATTGGTTAAGTGTTAAGTGCCACAACATCGATTACTAAAAACTGTGCCAGTACATCGATAACAAATTTTCTCTGACAATCGAATAGTAGCCACGTAAATCTGTGAACATCTCATTCCATCTGGAGGTGTTCATGGACGATGAAATCAAGAAATGCCGGGTCTTGGCTATTCAGCGGTTCACGACGGGTGAAAGCCCGGAGGCGATTTGCGCTTCCCTCGGCAAATCAAAATTCTGGCTTTACAAATGGGTTAAGCGACACAGCGAAAATGATCCTTTGTGGTTTGAAGATCGTTCTCGCAAACCAAGATCAACGCCGCATCGCATACCGACCGAGATTGAGGAGGTTGTCAAACTTGTGCGTTTGAATCTCTACAGTCGGGATCTGTTTTGTGGTGCGCAGGCCATTCTCTGGGAACTAGAAGACCTTGGCGTATCACCGCTGCCTTCACTGCGGACGATCAATCGGATTCTCAAACGCAATGATCTGACTCATCGCAGAACCGGCAAGTATGAGCCGAAGGGAACGCCTTATCCAAAACTTCCAGCGGTGCTGCCAAACCAAACCCATCAGATGGATCTGGTTGGCCCATGTTATTTGACCGGTCCGATCCGTTTCTACGGACTCAACGTGATCGATACGGCAACGGCACGTTGTGGGCTGCACTCCTCGTTATCCAAGTCCGCACAAGATGTTCTGGACGGAACCTGGGCCATCTGTTCTCGGCTAGGCATACCGGACAACCTCCAAGTTGATAACGCCATGTCTTTCCTTGGTAGTCCGAGGTATCCGCAAGCATTGAGCCAGTTTGTTCGTCTTTGTCTTCAGCATGGTGTTGAGCCCTGGTTTGTTCCTATGGCCGAACCTTGGCGCAATGGCAACATCGAGCAGTTCAACGATCATTATCAACAGAAGTTTCTCAGCAAGGTCATGATGACCACAACCGATGAACTGGCGACCGGAACAATGGCCTTTGAACAACGGCATAACAGTTCGTACCGCTATAGCAAACTTGGCGGCAAAACGCCCATCAAGGCACTTTCTGCGAGCAAGGCCACTCTGAGGTTTCCTAATCCAGACGACAAGCGCCAACAGCGGTTGGAGAAACCAGAAACAGGCCGTTACCATCTGGTTCGTCTTATTCGCAGCGATCTGAAGTTGAACATTCTCGGCGAATTGTTTGCTGTTCCACCGGAACTGAAACTCGAATACGTGGTGGCTACTATCGATGTCAAAGAGCAAAGGTTAAAGCTCTATCTGGACAAAACTCAGGTCGCTGAATTTGATTACAAACTCAGATAAACCGTGTTGAGTGTCAGCGATGTTGTGGCACTAAAATCCGTTAGCGATGTCCTGGCACTCAACAGTTAAGTTCCAGCCCAAGCTGCTTCAAATGTGTTTTTCTGATTTTTGAAAGACCACTTTTCTCGGCCAATCCCCGTCATATTTCCATTCAAATATTTAACCTCCAGCATTCGCCTTCCCTTAATGAGCTATTCTCAAAATAGAATTTCCGATTTTTGAAAGACCAAACGATCCACCACATAATTGCAGCCGGGGACGTAAAAAAGGAAAGAAGGAAGGATATGATTTTAGGTCAGAAAGTTGGTTATGCTCAAGTCATTACTAATACTCAGAATTTAACATTCAACGTGAACGACTTGCGGACTGTGATCGCATTTTTGAAGAAAAAGTCTCGGGTCGCAAAGGAACTGCCAGGCCAGCACTTAATAATGCCTTGGCTTACGTTCGCACTGGTGATGTATTCGTTGTTACCAAGCTTGATCGCCTTGCCCGTTCTGTTTACGACCTGATGCAAATCACCCAGACACTTCGGGACAAAAATTGCGATCTCAAGGTCCTTGATCAAGAATTAGATACCTCTCCCCCAACAGGGCGGCTAATCTTTCATGTCTTAGCAGTCATCGGTGAATTTGAGAGAGAGCTGATAACAGAAAGGACGTGGTACCTTGTTGAGTGACCGGAATATCGCTTATCCCCGCTTCCCGTCGGCCGCCTCGAAATGTGCTATCTGATCGGCGTAAGCCTTTTTGAATGCAGGACGGTCAATTACGCGCGCTACATAGGCTTCGGTCGCCGGGCGGTTGCCGAACGCGCGGACCTTCGATACACGTAATACATCGGCCATCAACAGGTCCGCGACAGTGAAGCGATCTGCCGCAAGCCAATCTCGCTCGCGTAGAACATTCTCCAGTTGCTGGAGGCGCATGTCCATCCAGCCGGCAAGACTATTGTCCTCATTACCGGATACCTTCAGAAACCACCAAGGTATGGTGACCACCTCAATCGAGTTGAGTGCGGCAATCACCCATTGCAGGGTATCTGCTTCACCAACGGAATCGCGCGGCATCAGCTGGTCGGATTTTCGGGCCAGGTGCAGCAAGCCTGCACCACTTTCGAATATCTGTAAATCTCCGTCGGTCAGGAAGGGAACCTGTCCAAAAGGCTGCTGCGCGAGATGATTGGTTTCGCGGCCATCGAACGGAACCGTCTGGACCTGGTATGGGAGTTCAGCTTCCTCGCAGGCCCATCGTAGCCTCAAATCGCGCACAAAACCTCGAGGGCCTTCGGGTACCCAGTCAAGAGTCCAGACAATCAACTCGCTCATGCTCTCTCCTTTCCCCTCGGTATCGGGTTGACTGTCCACCTGCGATGACCAATGATGGGTTCAACTCGCCAACAGCGTCATGAATTCAGGGGGAAATTCCATCATCGATAAGTTTATTCATGATCAGGAATATTCGGACCCACCAGTCGGGCAAGCTGTTCCAGTGATTCCTGCCAACCCAGGTAACAGGCCTCGATAGGAATCAGCGCTGGAATACCTGCCTGGACAATATTTATTTCCGCGCCACAGGACACCGCTTTAAAGTCAATGGTGACTTGCATTTCACCAGACAGGTTGGCATCGTCAAAACGATCTGTATGGTGGATGCGTTCGTTGGGCACCAGTTCGACATACTCAACGGTAAACGAATGACTGCTGCCAGTGCCGAAGTTGGTGAATGACATTCGATAACCGCCACCCTCGCGGATATCCGCTTCATGGATGGTGCCGGTAAAACCGTATGGCGGCAGCCAGTATTCCAACGACTGCTTGTCGGTGAACGCTTTGTAGACCCGCTCCACTGGAGCAGGTAGTACGCGGTGTAGCCGAACTGTACCGGTTTCATTAGACATAATTATCTCCTATCTATTCAGTGAGTTGTGTGTCGATTTGTCAGTGGTCAACGGCTGTTGCCCTGCTCCATCAATTCCCGCACCGGGCGGATTTCCACGCAGCCATAGCGCGCCGGCGGAATTTTCTCTGCCAGACGAATCGCCTCATTCATGTCCCGCGCTTCCAGCATGTAAAACCCCGCCAGTTGCTCTTTTGTCTCTGCGAAGGGACCATCGGTCACCAGCGCTTTGTTGTCGCGCATGCGCAGGGTGGTTGCGGTATCCGTGGATAACAGTGGCGCACCATCGAGAAAATGACCGCCTTTGTCTAAACCGGCCACGCATTCCATGCACTCCCGGTTAAGGCTGTCCCACTCTTGTTGGGAAAGTTGCTGCATTTTCTTTTCGTCGTAATAAACCAGGCATAGGTATTTCATAGTTTTGTTCCCCACGTCATAGTCGATTTTTTTAAGCCGACTGTTTTTTTGGGCCAACCAGGGCGAACAGCGCTCCCTGCGGATCGAAGCCCTTGACGATAAAGTCCCCGCCGGGGATTGCATCGGGGCCATGCAGAATTTGTCCGCCGTTGTCGGTCATGGCCTTGCAGGCGTTGCCAATGTCAGCGCAACGGAAATAGTAGTGCCACAGCGGTATCGGCATCGCTTCCGGTTTGGGCATCAGGGCACCGATGATCCCGTTATGGCGGATAAATTCGTAACGCCCCAGCGGCCCCATATCCATTTCGCCATCTTTGCTCCAGCCAAATTCAATGAAATAGAATGCTTTGGCTGCTTCAGGATCCGGGGTGACGAGTTCATTCCAGGCACAGTGACCAATGCGAGGTTTGTCCGAGGCAAAGGCCAGACTGGTTTTGTTGCTGCTACCCTGCATGACGTAAAACGGAGCGCCCTGAGGATCGGTGATCATGGCGATGCGGCCGACGTTGGGAATATCCGTTGCGGGCATTTGCACGCCACCACCGGCAGCAATGATATTGCCAACCGTCTGATCGACATCGTCCACGCCGATATAACCCAGCCATACCGGCTTGGCGCCACCTTGGCGCATTTCTTTGGTGAGTTGCATCAGGCCGCCGATATCGTGGGATTCTCCGGTGTCCTCATCCCGGGCGTGGAGAATCCGGTAATCTATTCCGGGCTGGCCGCTATCGGTCGCCTGCCAGCCAAGAATTGCGTTGTAAAAGCGCACCGCACTGTCGTTATGGTCGGTTAGTAATTCGTACCAGATAAATTCGCCGTGTTGGTTAGGCATGGTTTTTCCTCACTTTTATCAGTGGATGGCAGGCGATTATTTTTCGAGCTTCACAACTGGCATAAAGCCCCCGAAGATCATGCGCATACCATCAAAGGGCATGGGATTTTTCTCCGGGCTGATGCGAGAATCGGTTTCCATAGCTGCCATCATTTTCTCCATACCGGCATCGCGGGTGGCTTTGTCGGGCCATTCGATCCAGGAAAACACCACGGCTTCGTCTTTCTCGGCTTGTACCGCCCGGCGAAAATCGGTGACTTTGCCATCCGGGACATCGTCTTCCCAGCATTCCAGAATACGGGTGGCACCCCATTCCATAAAGACAGTGCCCGCAATGCTCGCGTGCTGGGTGAATTTTTCTTTATTGGCTTTGGGCACGGCCAGGATAAATCCATCGATATAACTCATGTTCAGCTCCTCAAATCGTTAGTGGATGGTTTCACCTTTTAGTCGTTGCTTCCTGCTGAAGATCGGCAGGACAGAAAAAATGTTACCGGTTCTTTTCTTCTGCAGAAAGCGCCGTTGGATCCATCCAGGTTGCTTCCCATATGTGGCCGTCGAGATCCGCCAAGGCCCGGCCGTACATAAATCCCAAATCCTGGACAGGATTGATATCGGCGGTTCCGCCTTTGTCCGCAGCGCTCTGAAGCATGCTATCGACGGCCTCACGGCTCCTCATCAACAAAGCGAGCATCACCTCACTGGTGTTGGCAGGTGGAATCGGGCGATCGGTAAAATGGTGCCACTTATCATGGGTGAGCAACATGACATGAATTGCTTCACTCCACACCATGCAGGCGGCGGTCTCGTCAGTGAATTGGGGGTTGTTCTCAAAGCCAAGAGCCTGATAAAAGGCCATTGATGCGTTGAGATTGGTGACGGGTAAGTTGACAAAAATCATGGCTGTCATCGCTGAATACTCCTTGGTATTGGGTCAGTGATAAGGTGTTGTCACCCAATAGTCGTCGGCCGGACAGCTGTTTCGACAGTCTCTAGAATTTATTTTTGAAGTGAAGCCAATCGTTGCTGCAAAAACCGCCTTTCCGGTTCCTGCTGTGCCAGATCCAGTGCCTGTTGATAACAGGGAATGGCTTCCTGTGATTGACCGAGACGGCGGAAAAGGTCGGCGCGCGCGGCGTATAAAAGATGGTAACGCTGTAACTCCTTGTGCTCCATGAGTTTATCAATGGCCTGCAGGCCGGCCTCTGGCCCGTCACGCATGGCCAAGGCAACGGCACGGTTGAGTTCCACGATTGGGGAGGGATTGACGCGCCGCAGAACATCATAAAGGCCAGTGATTTCCGTCCAATCGGTCTCTTCCGCCGTCCGCGCTTCGGCATGGACGGCGGCAATGGCCGCTTGCAGGGTATACACGCCTGGCCGGCCAGCCCGCAGGGCCTGTTCCACCAGATCACAGCCTTCGCGGATCTGGGCCCAATTCCACCGGGTGCGATCCTGTTCTTCCAAGGGAATCAGGTCGCCGCTGGCGCTGGTGCGTCCGTCACGTCTGGCATCATGTAACAGCATCAGGGCCAACAGGCCGGTGACCTCGGCGTTGGGCAATAATTCTTGCAATAGCTTTGCTAAACGAATGGCCTCTGCCGAGAGGTCTTTACGGGTAAGCTGGGTACCACGGGAAGCCGTGTAACCTTCGTTAAAAACCAGGTAAATAACCGACAACACAGCTGCCAGGCGTTCTGGCAGCGCTTCAGGCTCGGGTACTTCATAAGGAATACCCGCATCGCGGATTTTATTTTTCGCCCTGACAATGCGTTGCGCCAGCGTCGGCACCGGCACCAGAAACGCCGCGGCAATAGCCTCGGTAGTCAAGCCACACACTTCCCGCAGGGTCAGTGCGACGCGCGCCTCCATGGCGAGACTGGGGTGACAGCAGGTAAAAATCAACCGCAGTCGGTCGTCTTCTATCTCTTCATCATTTTCCAATAGTTGAGCGTCTGATTCTATTTCCAGGGTTTGGGCAAGCGCTTTAAGAGTGTTATCAAGGCGTGTGCTTTTACGTATCCGGTCGATGGCCTTAAAACGGCCCGTAGATACCAGCCAAGCCCCTGGATTGGTGGGGATGCCATCGTGCTGCCACTGTGACAACGCCGCGATAAAGGCATCCTGCAGGGCATCCTCGGCGAGATCGAAGTTACCATACAACAGGCGAATCAAGGTGGCCAAGACCCGCCGCGATTCATGGCGATAGATCTCTGTAATGCGCTGTTCAACGAAAAGGGAAGTCATACTGCAGTGTATAAATTCGTGGTTACCAGCGTCAAGGAAGGGTCGTTTTCTGCATGAGTGGAAAAAACAGGAGACGATGAACAGATTCGATGATCATTTGATTTGTGCCGAAACAACAGCATATTATGGCAAAAAGCTTCCCCCATGGGCCATCAGCAGGCATGCGACCTGCTCAATAGCGAATGAAAGTATCATGCTGAAAACTGCGGTAGCGACAACCTTTCTTCTTTTAATCATGGTGGGCACATCCGAACCTGCGATCTACTCCTGTACGGTCAACGGCAAAACTCTTTACTCTGACAGACCCTGCAGCACAAACAGCGACGAGATGTCGGTCATTGAATTTGCTGAAAAGCCGATCCCTCAAACCGAAACGGATGCTGGGCCGAACGCTGCCCAGCAAAAACGCGATTTGATAAGGCTCAGATTCAATGCTGAAATCCTCGACAGTGAAATCTCCAGGAAAGAAAAAGAGATCGACAATACCACTGCATCAATGACCGCGATGCAACAGGACTATGAGCAAAAAGTCGACCTGCTGAACAAGCAATTGAGCAGGTACAATAGAAATACATCCTATGGAAAACTCCAGGAACAGAGAATTCTGACGGAAATCAAAGCCCTGCAAATGGAGCAGCGCAATAAAAACTTTCTGGCCAGAGATAAGATCAAGGGGATCCGGGCCGAACTGACCCTGCTTAAACAAAATCAGAATGATCTGGAAAAAAGGATTCAAGAGCTGAACCGAGACACCAGGTAAATACAGCGCCCCGGCCAAGCTCGCCATCTGAGCAAAATTCCCTTCCCCGTTTACCTGCCAAACCGATTACGGCTATGATGCTCAAAACGACATCATCATTCCTACGATACAGCGAGTAAACAATGAACAAGACCCGCATCCTTATTTCCGATTCGACCGATCCCTGGTTCAACCTGACCGTTGAAGATATTATTTTCCGCTCCATGCCTGCCGACCAGCGCGTCCTGTTCTTGTGGCAAAACGCCGACACCGTGGTGATCGGCCGGGCGCAGAACCCTTGGCGGGAATGCAATACCGAGCGCATGCAGCAAGACGGGGTGAAGCTCGCCCGCCGCCAGACCGGCGGTGGGGCGGTCTTTCATGATTTAGGCAACAGTTGCTTTACCTTTATGGCCGGCAAGCCCGAATATGATAAAAGCGTATCGACCCGGATCGTTCTGAACGCTTTGGAAAAACTGGGGATTGCGGGGCAGGCCAACGGCCGTAACGATCTGGTGATCGAAGATGCCACCGGCCTGCGCAAGTTTTCCGGCTCGGCCTATCGGGAAACTCCTGATCGAGGGTTCCACCACGGCACCCTGTTGCTGAATGCCGACCTGAATCGCTTGGCCAATTATCTCAATCCCGACCCGAAGAAGCTGCAGGCCAAGGGGATTGCCTCAATCAGATCGCGCGTTGTCAATCTGAACACGCTGGTTCCTGATCTCAGCCATCAAACAGTGAGCGCAGCAATCAGCCAGGCCTATCAGGATTACTATCAGGTCGCGGTCACAACCGAATTCATTACCCCGGAACACTTCGCGGATTTGCCGGACTTCAAGGAAAAGTTTGCCCGCCAATGCAGTTGGGAATGGAATTTCGGCAGCACTCCGCCGTTCACGCATTCTCTGGACGAGCGTTTTGACTGGGGCGGTATCGAAGTGTTGCTCAACGTGGAGCGGGGCACAATTCAACAGGCCACCATTTACACCGACATGCTCGATCCCTTGCCGATGGAACGTTTTGCGGAAGCACTGCATGGCCTGCAATACCACTCCGCAAGCGTGTCAACCTGTATAGAAAAGCTCTGCCAGAGCTACCCACAGTACCAGGCCCAGCTTGCGACCACCCAGCAATGGTTAACAAAGCAGTTTGCCTGAAACAGAACCCCGCAAGACAATGTCCAGGTCATGGCCTGAGCTGTACTGCCCCGGCAGCAAGATGGGGTGTTTTCAGCCAGGAAACTCCGGGGTCGTCTCCTGGCCCTGTTCCAGGGTCACCAGCCAGGCCAGCGGGATAGTCCCAAGGCAAAAGAACGCTGCGATGATATAAGTCGTCTGCAGCCCGAGCTTGTCCCCGAGCAGACCGACAGCAAAAACCGCCACCGAGCTGACCCCGAAATTAATAAACATGTACATGCTGTTCATAAAAGTCGGCATATTCGTCGCTGTGTCTTGGGTCTTGGCCAGCAGGACCGGTCCTGAAGCAAGCAGGAACAGCCCCAGCACAGCCAGGGGAATAATATTATTGCTCCAGACAAACAGTCCCATGAAGAGGACCGTTGCTACGCTGGAGAGCAACAGGGTTTTGCGCCGACCAATGCGATCGGAGAGATTCCCGGCACAGAATGTCCCGACCACGCCGAAAAACTGCAATACCGATAAGGAAATACCGGCATACCACAAAGAGCTGCCCTGCCCGGTCAGGTAAACCGGCAAATACAGGGTCAAGGCGCTTTTTGCCACCGCTTGAAACAGGATAAAACCCGCCAGGGCAGTGAAAAAAAGCCGGTGTTTTTTCAGAATCTTGCGGGTATCCCCTTTTTCTTTGGGTTTACTCAGGTGCTGCGGAGCCTGATAATTGCGCAGCTTGAAATACAGGACCAGAGAAGCCAACAGCCCCAGGGGGATCAGTCGATAAATCCCTTCCAGCCCCCAGGCGGAGACTGCGGCAATCACCAGCATCGGGCCGAGGGTTCTCGCCAGTTCCCCACCGACCATGAAAAAACTCATTCCGGTACCGACTCGATTGCCCGCCACATTTTTGACCATCACCGGGGAAGGGACATGAAACAACGCCGCCGAGACCCCGGCGACAAACAGCAGGATAAACAAGATGACTGTCGAGTTGGCAAGGCCGACGAATCCCATACTGATCGCCGTGATCGCCGGGGTGAGAATGACAATGTACTTGCTGCCGGTACGCTCGACCAGAACACCCAAAAACGGATTGAAGAGTGCCGGAATGCGCCGGGTAATATCGAGAAAAGCCGTCACCGAAAGGGACATGCCGAGCTTCGCAATCAAAAGTGGCAAGAGCGGTGCCAGAATTGCTGAAAAGGTATCATGAGCAAGATGGGCTATTGAGAGGACGAACACTTCATTCTTTTTAAAAGTTTGAGAGGCCACGGATTCTGTCTTTCTATGTGAGAAGAAGGGGGTTGTCCCGAATGGCGCTAGTTTAAGCAACTTTGCAGTAAACTCGGGACTGTCCCCAGGGTCATCGGGGGCTGTCCCAAGAGTTTGCGAGCCATGAACCTGTCGCGGTTAGCACCGCAAAGCCTGGGACAGCCCCCGTGCGGGGACAGTCCCGGTTTTGCTGCCAGCGACTCTTAAACGAGCGCCACTCGGGATTGTCCAGACAATAAACAGAGCTTTGAAGAGCAATTTCTTAAAACTTTTGGTACTCCCTCAGCAATCCACCCAAAAAAAAGCAACAATAGTATTATCATAAAACTGTATTTTTGAGGAAAACCAAAAATTATCAAACCTTCCCGGAGCTTCTGTTATCTCGATGACAACTCGCCAATATGCCCATTATGCTGCTATATACCTCGCCAGATGAGTGCTTCGGAAGCACCGCAGCATCTTTCTAAAACCCCTAAGGATTAACAGCTTTCGTTATTTCCCCATTCGTTTCAATTACGACCAACGAATAGGACAAAAAAATCTGCAAGAGTTCACCGTACGGGATAAGAATGAGGAAAATCCTCAGCATGGTTTAAAGTCGAAAAGGAATTTCTCCAGCTGTCACGGAGAGATTAAAAACCGTCAGAACAACCCAAATGACTTGCTTTACACATGACAGTTAATGTAATCTAACTATAAATTATTAAAAAATCCTCAGTTTCCAAGTGGCGCACTCCATCCGCTTCCTGAAATAGCCCATCTTGGGACCTGCTAGTGTTCGGTCGGGAAAAAGCAATGCAACCTATGGTCGTCTGATTCAACACCGCTCAATCGGTAAGGAAAGAAATTTCCGGAACCGAAGGGATAAGGAGGGGCTATGAAAGTACGCGCAGGAACAGGAGCCAGTGTTCTCCGAGACGCTTATGAAGCTGGAAAGCAGGCAGCAGAAACTGCCATCGCTGCGCTTTGCGGAGAAAGCCCAGCCATTATTCTTATCTTTACCACGCCGCAATATAATCTTGCTTCGCTTATCTCCGGCATTCGCTCTGTCACCGGAACAACGCCTTTGGCTGGGGCCACAAGCGCTGGAGAAATGTTCGGTGCAAGCTATATGGGATTTGGCGCAGGGGTCACTGTGCTGGCAATGACCGCAGGGCCTTACCGATTCGGGATCGCCTCGGCATCCCATATCCATGGAAATCTTGATCAGGCGGGTCAGGAAATCGCGCGGAAAAGCAAAAAAGAAGCTGGCCCCTCCCCTTTTTCAGCCATGATTCTGCTGGCCGATTGCCTTGCCGGAAACCTGCAACTTCTCTTCCAGGGAGTCTACAAAGTCACAGGTCCGACCACCACGATCGTTGGCGGAGCGGCCAGCGATGAATTGCAATTCAAAGCAACATTTGTCTTTCACAACGACAAAGTTGTGGAACAAGGAGCTGTTGCCATTTGGATCGCTTCTGAAAAACCGCTGCAAGTCATCACCAAGCATGGCTGGGAGCCCGTCGGCGTCCCCTTTCTCGTCACCCGAGCCGAAGGGACCGAAATCATGGAATTGGGAGGACGCCCCGCAGCAGAGGCTTATGAAGAACAGCTCGGTGTTGATTCGGAAGAGCTGACTGCAGAAAACTTTTGGGATACCTCAATGTATCATCCTCTGGGCCTGTTACAGATGGACGGGTCGACAATCATCCGTGTCGCACGCACCAAAAAATCGAACGGATCGCTCCTTATCCAAGGCTGTGTTCCGCCTGACGGTAGCGCGGTACAGGTTATGGAAAGCTCTGAAGAGGCCCTTTTAGCGGTCGCAGAAAATGTCGGTCGTGATGCCATCGCCAGCAATCCGGAGGCGGCTGTCATCATCGCATTCAGCTGCGCTATGCGGATCCGATTATTCAAGGAAAAAACCCCGGAAGAGGCAGCACGTCTCCAGGCCAACGCCGGTGACGCCACCGTTTTCGGAGTTTATTGTTGCGGTGAATTCGCTCGCACATCAGGAACTCTAGGCACCCACAACGCAACCTTGACGGCGATAGCTCTGTAGAGGCCAAATGAATCCGGAAAAGGCCCATTCCGATAGCGTTGCCGAGATTGAAAAGCTGAAACGAGAACGCGATGAAGCATTTCGTGCAGCGCAGGCCGCGGTTCGCGATGCAAGCCGGGTCAACCGAATTCTGACGATCCTGAATGACCCGGCCCCCCTTGAGACCCTGCTTGAAGAGATCATCAATACGGTTTCTGAACTTTTTTCCGCTGAAATCGTAGCCCTTTTCGACCCCGGGGGCAGCGGCAACTGGTTCCCGGTTGCAGCCATCGGCCTGCCTGAAGACTATCAGTTCGAGACCGCCCCACGCGGACATATTGCACCTTTCTTCGAGACATATCTCACGGCAACGGTTATTGATCAGGAAAAGATTCGCACCAACCCGCTTTTCAATGAAATCGCCCAGATGCTTGGAGTCAAAAATGCCATCTGGATACCGATGAGAGGAAGTCGTGAATTACGCGGGGCCTTGATCCTGGCTCGTTGTTCCTCAATCTCTTTCACCCGCCAGGAAATGGATCTTCTTTCCACCTTGGGCTCTCGCATTGCCCGGACGTTAGAAAGAATTCAAAATGAAAGCCAACTCGAATACATCATTCGGGGAAACCAAAAAATCGGTCGGCATCTTGACAAAAATACGATTAGTGAAGAAGCGGTGCGGACATTCTCCGACATGGTCAAAGCCGATGGGGCGGTTTTGTTCAACTGTCAAGGAAGCGACCTTATTCTCTGCTCAAACCTCCCGCAAGAAGCCAACAAGAGTCAACCGGAATGGTTTTTTTTGGCACAATTTCTAAGCAGAGATCAAACAATCTTAACTGGTGAAGCGACCTCCATGACGATCAACAGCGACTGCATTCCCTTTCCCCCAGGTCTACCGGAGCTTCCCTATCGTGAGGTCCTGACCGCACCATTGTTCCGAGATGGACAACTGCACAATCTTCTCTGCGCCTTCAGAAGCAATGCCGTTCATTTCACCTCAGGAACAAAACAAATTGCGACGTTGTATTCGGCCCAAATCGCAGCTGCGCTGGAGAAGGCCGATCTCTATGAGGCCCTTCGTGAAGAGCTGCAAGAGCGCTTAGCAGTTGAAGCCTCTTTGCGTGAAAGCAAAGAAAAGTTCAAGGCGCTGCTAAGAAATATCTCAGCCGTCATTGCCGTGTTGAATGTTGACAGAACCATAAAATATGTCGGAGATACAGCGGCAAAATCGTTATGGGGTCAAACGGGAGAGAAGCTTGTTGGGACAACTTTATTTGACCGTGTTCACCCGGATGACCTAGAGATGTTGACGAAGGTGTTTGAAAAAGCCTCGAGGAGTCCTGGGCAGAATATCAGCGCTATCGTTCGGATGCGATACGCAGAGGCCGACAACTGGAGATACTTTGACGTCATCCTGACAAATCTGTTGCACGATTTTTCAGTCAAAGGAATTGTGGCAACATTTCACGATGTCACCGAACACAAGATTTCTGAAAATAAGCTGACCCAGCTGGCTTGCCTTGATCCGCTAACCGGGCTGGCTAACCGGGCAAGCTTTCTCGACCACCTCCATCTCGCTCTCAAATACGCAGGTGAGCAAAGCACCCAAACAGCGATCATATTTTTTGATCTGGATAATTTTAAGCGGATTAACGATACCTTCGGCCATGCCGCCGGGGATGAAATCCTCAAGACTTTCGCCAAGAGGGTGAAGGAATGTTTAAGGCCTATCGATATCGCTGCGCGCCTTGGTGGAGACGAATTCACCATTTTGATCCGGGAGGTTGACACGATTGACAAGTTATCATCGGTTCTCGATCGGCTGCTAGCCTCGCTGATGAAACCTATCGTGTTTAACGACACAGCCATAAAGGTTGGCGGCAGTATTGGCGTAGCGATGAGTGTACCGCATGAAGACGACGCTGAATCCTTGCTGCACAAAGCTGACCTGGCCATGTATCGGGCAAAACGTGCCGGTAAGGGGCGCTACATATTCTATGACCCCTCTTTTGAATAAGACCTTCTAACAATTATTCCTGAGCCTCCGCAGCCATCCCCCCGCCCGGCATCTGACCTTTCTCATCCTTTATTCATCAGTCCTGAAAACACAACTCTTGTTGCTACAAAGGCAACAAACCAATGACCTCGGATACCAGATATCTCTTTAAATCCCATTACAAACGTGGGAATATGCTCGGATAAATATTCAATTCGATCAAAGGAGGACGACATGGCTACAGTCTGGACAACGATGGAAAAGACCGCAGAAGGACGGTTTGTGGAATCCGGCTATCACACCACTGAACCGGAAAAATGGTATCGCTGCTTTACGGTTGAGGACCCGCAAGAGTTTATTGCGCATATGCGCCGCTTCAACAGTATTCCCAAAAAGCCTTTGTCTCGAACGGAATATGAGAAAGTCTGTCAGGATTTCGGCGTTTCCCCGGCTGAGGATCAAGACTTGAAGATCTACGGGACAACCCTGACCACGTTAGGAACCAGCAACTATCATTATCATACCGACCCGACCAACCGGCAGTCCGGGATTGAGAATACCATTCATGGCTTGCGCTACCGGGAACTGCAGAAAGAAGTGGGGTAACAAGCGGCCTCTCTCTGAAACAGCAGAGACCATCGCCAGAAGATCAAAATCACTATTAATCCCCTGACTCATTGAGTTTGCCAGGCAGGAAAAAAACTTTTCCTGCCTGGCTTGATAAACTCTGAGAAGGGGCTCTTTAAAAAAACCGGCTTGCCCGATCAAAAATGATAGCTGACACCTAGCCGCATGGTGAGTAGGCCAAGCGTTCTGTCATCATCCCCGGCAATATCAACTTCTTCGCCTGTGGTCGTTATTTCCAGATTGGTGGAGATCTTCTCATTGAACTGATAGCCGGCACCACCGCCGAATAGTGCCTGGAAGCTCTCGTCATCTTTATGTTCTCCATTCTGAGTCACATCGTAACCCAGGTGGGCAGCGCCCAAAATCCCGTAAACGGACCAGCTGTCCCACTCATAGCCCAGGTGGAATTTAAGCCCATATTGCGGATCAAGCTCCATTTTGTCGCCATCGGAAAATTTCTTGTCCGCTGCGGTATCATGATAAAAGACTTCTCCAGCGGCAAACATCCCTTTGATAATCCTGTGTTTATAACCGGCATAGACCCCACCGGACACTTTGGAATCGCCATCCAATTTATCGGTATTGTCCCCACTGTCAAGCACGAACCCGGAACCGACCAACCGCGGCTCCAGCATAGAATCCGTTTCCAGTTCCATCCGCTTGGGCCGTACTAACGGCGATTGTAAGTACCAGCCCCACCATAACCAGATATTTCATACTTTTCATCATTGTCTCCTTTTGCTTGTGTCAATATGAGTGCATTCCTTTTCGGAAGCCCGTTATTGATGCAGGACATTACGGTAGACATTTTTTTCAAGCTGTGGATTTTATGTATTCAATTGTAAGATTTTGTAAAACTCCCGTGCGTCCGGGGACGGTCCTTATTCCTACAAAAACCTACAATCGGATACAAAAATTCAACGGATTTCATCAGGATCTTTCATGCTATACAGATTGGTGTCCACAAGCACGTCGAAGTCAATCATCCTGTGGCTGACTTCTCGTGACCACTTGACTTCCGGGCTCAGGAATGAACAAAGTCCATGAACAGAAAGAGGCCCCTGAAAAAAACTTGCGCCTTGAACGCACAGCAATCCGGATCAGAAAACCATGACCCAACAAAAACAAATCCTGCTGGTTGAGGATGACGATCGGCTTGGGAATTTGATCAGTTCCTATCTGACAGAGCAGGGCTTTGACCTGTCCATCGAAAGAAGAGGAGATGCTGCGGTAACGCGCATTCTTCACGAGCAACCGGATCTGGTCATCCTCGACCTGCTGTTGCCAGGCATGGACGGTTTGACCATCTGCCAGCAGGTCCGCGCCGATTACCAGGGGCCGATCCTCATGTTAACGGCTCTTGAAGATGACATGGATCAAGTCGCAGGCTTGGAAATGGGCGCCGATGATTATGTCAAGAAGCCGGTCCTGCCACGGGTTTTGCTGGCCCGCATTCGAGCCTTGCTGCGTCGGCGGGAAAAAACAAACGGAGAAAATGATGTTGCTCCGGAAACAATCGATGAATTGGTTTTTGGCCGGTTGTGTATTAACCGGGCCGCGCAAAGCGTTCAGCTTAATCGGCAACCAGTTATTTTGACCACCAATGAGTTCAACTTGCTCTGGCTCCTGGCCAGCCACGCCGGGCAGATTCTGGATCGAGGGACCATTTACCGCAAGTTAAGGGGAATCGACTACGACGGGCTGGACCGATCGGTGGATTTGACCATATCGCACCTGCGCAAGAAACTTGAGGAAGATGCCGACCACCCCAAGCGGATCAAAACGGTCTGGGGGCAGGGGTATCTGTTTGCCCTGAACGCCTAAGGCAACTCAGATGAAGCGGATCTTCTTTTCATTTTTCCTGTTTATCATGATCGGCATGATCGGCCTGCAATTCGCCCAGCCGTTCCTGATCAGCAAACCGCTGCAGGAATATTATCGGCAGGCCTACCTCGACTATTGGCGGGATTTGACCCGCGGGACGTTCTACCTGCTGTTGAATGAATTGGAGCCGCTTTCTCCCGCTGAACAGCAAGAGCGCCTGCAGCAGCTGCAAAGCCGCTTTGGCTACCCGATTACCCTGAGCGATAGTGACCAGCTGACGTTATCGCCGTCGGAACAAGAGCAGTTAAACAGCCTGCTCATCGTCGTCAAAAACAACGGTTCCCTGTTCTATCGCCTCATCCCCGCCAGCAACAAAGTCATCACCATGGGCCCGATCAATGACTTGGACTTGTCTTTGCTGATTGATCTCCTGGCCTGGGCAATGATTACCTTATTATTCGGTTTGATGGCCATTCTTTGGGCGCGACCGCTCTGGTTAAAACTGAAGGAAATAAGCCGGGCCGCCCAGGCCTTCGGCCAGGGGGACTTCTCTGCTCGCGCCAATCTGCCGCACCGCTCGACATTGGCCCCGTTGGCGGAAACTTTTAACAACATGGCCGGGCGAATACAGCAGTTAATCGCCTCGCACAAAGAGCTCACCAGAGCTGTTTCCCATGAGCTGCGCACACCGATCTCCCGCATCCGTTTCAGCCTGGAGATGGCCCAAAGCGCCAGGGAAGAAGCAAAACGCCAGAATTACCTTGTCGAAATCAGTCGTGATGTCGATGAATTGGAAGATTTGGTGTCCGAACTGCTGAGCTACGCACGCTTCGACCGGGAGACCCCCGCTCTGCATAAGGAAGAACAGCTCATGGCTCCCTGGCTGGTTCTGGTCGTCAAAGAGATCAAACCCGTCCTGGCAAGAGCTACGGTTTCCTGCCTTATTAGTGAGGAGGCTGAAGCGATCACCGCCTGCATCGCCCCGCGCTATATGGCCAGAGCTGTAAGCAATTTGATTATCAACGCCGGTAAATATTCTGAAAGCAGAATCATAGTTCGCCTGGAGAAAGGGGAGAAATCGCTGCCTGATCCATATCGATGATGACGGACCTGGTATTCCCATGGTTGATCGCCAGCGTATCTTTGAACCCTTTGTCAGGCTGGATGCCAGCCGGACCAAAGATACCGGCGGCCATGGCCTCGGCTTAGCCATTGTCAAACAGATCATCACCCTGCACGGCGGAACCGTATCGGTCGAAGCTTCGCCACTGGGGGGCGCACGTTTTACCCTCAACTGGTAACAACCCACCCCAGCTTCGGCCAGCCCCCCTCTTGCGCCAAATTTTCAAAACCCTTTATAGTAAAAAAAGAACGATCGGACCAACAACAACTCCGTCGGCCAACACCGGCATATCCTCCTGAGCTGCGGTGCTTACCATGCGTCACCTCTCGACAGCGGATTCACCCATCATTAACCGTTTTCATCGGCTACATGAAGAAAAAGGCTTTATTTCGGAGCAGGATCTGCAGGATCTGGCGCAGCAAACCGATCGGCCGCTGGCGGACCTGCATGGGCTGTTGAGTTTTTTCCATTCGCTGCGGACCAGGCCCCCCGGCAAAAACCGTCTTGCCATCTGTTACGGCACCCCCTGCTATGCCCCGCGGCGCCGAGCAGATTTACCAGCGCCTTGCGGCAGAACTGGAGCTTGATGAAGACGGGACTTCTATGGATGGCTTCATCAGCATTGAAAAGGTCCAGTGCGTCGGGGCCTGTAGCCTGGCGCCGGTGATCGTCACCAACGACCAGTTGGAAGGCAGGGTCAAAGCGCATCGGCTGCCAGCGCTGTTGAACCGTTTGCGGGATGAAACGCCCAAAAAGCAGGAAGACAAATAACTCTGGCACCACAGACGCCCCCGAATGGCACTAGTTTAAAAGCAGATGGCAGCAAAACCGGGACTGTCCCCGCACGGGGGCTGTCCCAGGTCTTTGCGGTGCTACCCCCTACAGTTTCATGGCTCGCAAACTCTTGGGACAGCCCCCCGATGCCCCTGGGGACAGTCCCGAGTTTACTGCGAAGTTGCTTAAACGAGCGCCATTCCGGACGCCCCCCGGATTACAGGCTGCAGAAAAGCGCATTTTTCTCTACCGGGTTTGCAAAAAGCCAGGGATGGATTTTTGCAACAAGCTGATTGCGGAAGGGTTTATGACTGGACAAGTTCAACGTGATATTCCCCTGGTTCCCACCGCAGCGGCGGCAACGCCGCCGATCGAACTCCTGCTTGCCCGCCGCCATGGCCTCAGCGTGATCCCACCCATTCTGGCCAAGCTGGCCCGGCAAGGGCAGGATTTACTGTGCCCCCGGGAACATTCCAGAATCAACGTCGGTATGGCCTCCTGCGGGCAGGCCGCCGGAGCAACCCAACGCCTGGAATTGCTTGCCCAGCGCTCGGACTTTGCCAAAGCCGTGCAAGTTCACAGCGTCGGTTGCATTGGGGCCTGCTATGCCGAGCCGCTGATCGATGTGCGCACCACCGAGGGACGTCATTATCTGTTCGGTAAAGCCAGCAGCATCAATCATTCAGCGATTATCCGAACGGCCTTGAAACAACGGGTCCATGATTCGGCCTGGCTGGTTTTGCAGGAACGCCAGCCGGGGGTGCTGACCGGATTTGAAGATTTGGAGGTTCTCCGTGCCGCCAATAGAGATTTCGCGGCGTTCTTTGCCAGCCAACAACGACACATCAGCGGCCATTGCGGTCTTATCGACCCTTCCAGCTTGCCTGAATATGTGGCGACTGGCGGGTATTTCGCCCTGACCAAAGCCCTTTTTGAGAAAACCCCGCCGAACATCATCGCGGAAATAACCGCGGCGAGGTTACGTGGCCGCGGCGGTAGTGGCTTTCCTACCGGACAAAAATGGCTGCTCGCTGCGGAGAGCTCCGACCCCATCCGCATTGTGGTGGCCAATGCCGATGAAGGTGACCCCGGTGCGTATATGAACCGTACCCTGTTGGAAAGCGATCCGCATCAGGTCTTGGAAGGGCTGCTGCTAGCAGCTTATGCCGTCGGCGCGCAGCGCGCTTACATTTTTGTCCGCCATGAGTATCAACTCTCCATTGCCAATCTACGCAAGGCCATCACCGATCTCTATGCCACCGGCCTGCTCGGTGACCGGATTCTGGGCACCGAGTTCAGCCTGGAGGTCGACCTCATTCAAAGTGGCGGGGCTTTTGTCTGCGGCGAAGAAACCGCTTTGCTGCAGGTCATGCAGGGACGACGGGGAGAACCGGTTCCACGGCCGCCGTACCCGGCCGAGCAGGGCCTTGCAGGCCATCCAACCGTCATCAACAATGTCGAGACCCTGGCCAATGTACCCTGGATTCTGACCCGGGGAGCGGAAGAGTTCCGCGCGACGGGGAGCACACAAAGCCCGGGGACAAAGATCTTCTGCCTGACCGGCGACCTGCCTCGCCCCGGCTTCATTGAAGTGGCCCTGGGAACCCGCATGGCGACAGTCGTCGAACAGATCGGCGGAGCAGCGGCACAGTCGATCAAGGCGCTTCAGATCGGCGGGCCTTCCGGCGGGTTGCTCCCGTACCGGGATGCCCCGCTTGATTTTTCCACCCTCAAACAAGCCGGGGCAATGATAGGATCCGGAGGCTTGGTGGTATTGAATAAATCCCACTGCGTGGTGGATCTATGTAAACAACTGACAGCCTTCATGGCAGCGGAATCCTGTGGCCAATGCCTGTTCTGCCGGGACGGCCTGGCGCTGTTGTCTGAGCAACTCGACCAGCTTTCCCGCAACCGGGCCGACGAGACCCTGCTCTTGAATCTGGCGGAATTGAGCCGGACGGTGAGGGATCTCTCCCGCTGTGGATTGGGCCGATCGGCGGTTAACCCGCTGCTGACCGGACTGCACTATTTTGCCGAGGAATTTGCCTCCCACAGTCAGGGAATCTGCCCGGCCGGAGCCTGCCATGCGCTGATCCGGTTCGAGATCGATCAAGCGGCCTGCACCGATTGCCTGGTCTGCTATAAAGTTTGTCCGGTCGGGGCGATCACCCTGCTGCCCGGCCGGGGTCCGGCCCGTTATCGGTTTGACGATGAACGCTGCGTGCGCTGCCACAGTTGCGTTGAACTCTGCCCGCATGCCTGCATTATGACCAAACCGAGGAAGACGCAACCATGAGTTCAATAACCATCCATGTCGATCATCGGGAACTACCAGCCACCGAGGGAGAATCACTGCTCGCTGTTCTGGTCTCCCACGCGATAGCGGTTCCGGCCCTGTGTTACCATCCGCGCCTGCCGGTGCAGGGGCGCTGTGGTTTATGCCTGGTCGAGCGCCAGGAAAACGGCCGCTGGGTATTGCAGCACGCCTGTTTGCTCAACTGCCGTCCAGGGTTGCAAATCAGGACCGATTCGCCAGAGATTCGCCGGGCCCGCTCGCTGGCGGCCGCACTACTACTGCGGCGCGGACCGTTTCCCCATGCTGCCGTGACCGAAATGCTGCAGAAATTAGCAGCTCTGGAACTAGCCCCGGCCAGGCAGGACAACGCAGTCGTCAAGCCACTGCAACCCGGCTGCATTCTCTGCGGGTTGTGTGTCTCTATGTGCCGGTCAATATCCAGGAACAAGCTGACTTTTCTGGGACGAGGCCAGAACCTCAGGGTGGCTTATGTGACGACCATGACCGCAGAGGGCTGCGGAAGCTGCCAGGCCTGTCGGCGAGTCTGTCCGACCGGATATATCGTGGTCAACGGAGCGACAACCTTTAAATCCGGACTCTTTCGTTCGGTCAAAACACCAGATCGGGCTGAACAGTAAAAACGAACAAGTTGTTGAATAAGTCCATCCCTGGGCTCAACAGACTGTTTTTCAACAGCCTGCCAAAGACGATTGCCTGGTACTGTCATTCCCCTGTTTGGACAGAGGCTTTGCCCTGAAAGACCGATTTTCGTTCTTGATTTTCTTTTGCCAAAAGGCAATTCTTGGGACAGTAGTGGAATGGCGCTCGTTTAAGAGCAGCTGTAAGCAAAACCGGGACTGTCCCCGCACGGGGGCTGTCCCAGATCTTTGCGGTGCTAACCGCTCCAGTTTCATGGCTGGCAAGATGCATCGCTGCTTTCCGGCCCTGCCTCAAACTAACGGACCGGCACTCTGCTGGCAGTCGAAAAAGCCAGCATGAATGGATTGAATTCACCAAACCCGGACACGAACCACAGAGGACACCGTGCGCATTGCCATCTTATCTGATATTCACAGTAACCTGTTCGCACTTGAAGCCGTCATTTCGGACATCAAACAGCGCAATGCCGATATAACAGTCAATCTGGGCGATATTCTTTATGGCCCGATTGCTCCTCGGGCAACCTATGACTTGCTGCAGGAATATGATTTTGTTACTATCTCCGGCAATCAGGACCGGCAGATCGCTGAAGCAAGCCAGACCGAGATCGAAGCCAATCCAACCCTGCAGTTTATTCTGGAGGAGCTGGGACCGGAGCCCTTGGACTGGTTGAGAAACCTGCCCGGGGAGAAGCGCCTGACGGACGAGATCTACCTGTGTCACGGTTCTCCCAATGATGACATGACCTATCTGCTGGAATCCGTTGAAAGCGGTTTGCCCGGCCTGCGTTCTGATCGCGAAATCCTGCAACTTTTAAACGGACACCAGGAAGCGGTGATCCTGTGCGGGCACACCCATATTGCCAGAGCGGTCTTCACCAGCACCAGGCAATTGATCGTCAATCCTGGTAGCGTCGGCTTACCGGCTTATACTGATGACATCCCGGTGCGTCATTCCATGCAAAGTTTCAGCCCTCATACCACCTATGCCATGATCGAAAATTGTGGCCGGGGCTGGAGTGTTCAACACATCAAAGTGGCTTATGATTACCAGAAAGCGGTGGCCTTGGCACAACAACGCAACCGCGCAGACTGGGCTCATTTTTTAGCGACCGGTCGTGGGTTGTGAAAAACAGCAGGTACCAACCGCATTTGGCCTTTTAATAAACCACTATGCACTGAATATGCATAGGTTTTGACGGGACTGAAAATCCCCAAAATGGCCCCACTTCCCTCATCAAGAGGGAAGGACTCAATTTATAGAACCTGAAAGGCTTGGACTGAAGGTCCATAGTTTGAACTAGCGCACTGGAGCAATAAAATTCATCATGGATGTTTCCGCTTGGGCTTGAACAAGGCCTCAAGCCGGCTGACGGCGGCCACGTTCCTCATCGTAAGCAACAGAGGATTAAATCCACAGAGATGAGAACTTAAGAACAACAGTTTCAAATCGATGACCGGAGAATTTTCTCAGGGAAGGAGGATCGCGTGAAGGCAAATAACGATCTCGCCCTGGTGCTGAGTGGTGGCGGCGCTCGTGCCGCCTACCAGGTTGGTTTTTTGCTCTCCCTCGCCAAGTTCAAACCCGATCTGAATATCCCGATCCTGACCGGCGTTTCCGCCGGGGCGATCAATGCCGCATTCCTCGCGAACCACACCGGAAGCTTTGCCGAAGCGGTGGCTGACCTGGCCGAGCTGTGGTGCGGCCTCACCCTTGACCAGGTGTTCCGTGCGGACAGCTGGAGTCTGGGCAAAAACGTGCTGGGCTGGGGCACAAATCTGCTCTTCGGTGGGCTCGGAATTACCCCTGGAGTCCGTGGGCTGGTTGATACCACCCCTCTCCGCCAGCTGTTGCTGCAAAACCTCGCTCCCGCCGGGGCTCTTTCAGGCATTGGCGAGAACTTGCGCCAGGGAAAACTGAAGGCCCTGGCTATTACCGGGACCAACTACGGCACCGGACAGTCGGTCACCTGGGTGCAGGGAAAAGACATCAACCTGTGGGAACGACCGCATCGCCGGAGCGTCCGCACCGAAATATCCGTTGCCCACATTATGGCCTCGGCTGCGTTGCCACTGTTTTTCCCGGCGGTTCAGGTCGGCAATGCGTGGTTCGGTGATGGCGGCATCCGTCAAGCGGCCCCCTTTGCACCGTCCTTACATCTGGGCGGGGGAAGGATTCTGGCCATCTCGACCCGCTATCAGCGTTCACTGCCTGAGGCCGACACACCGGTCATCCAGGGCTACCCGCCACCGGCCCAGATCATCGGCGTCTTAATGAATTCGATATTCCTGGATGTGCTCGATCAGGATGCCCGTTCTCTCGAAATGGTCAACCGACTGCTCAGTAAAATCCCCCCGGGTTCCAGCCCTGGCCCAAGCCAAATAGAACTCTTTCTGTCCCGCCCATCCTGCGACATCGGCAAGCTCTCCGGGCAATTCGAGCAGGATCTGCCAAGGCTTTTTCGTTACCTGGTCCGCGGCATCGGGACCCATAAAACAGGCAGCCCGGACTGGTTGAGCATGGTTATGTTCGACCCGCGCTATATCCGGCAAATGCTGAAGGTCGGTGAGGCTGACGCAACAGCCCGAAGACAGGATATCTCTGCTCTGCTGGAAGGGGCCTGATTTGATCAAGTTCGCGGGGTTGCGGCCCCGCTGCCGCCCTTCTTTTTGTCCAGGCCCACAAAAAGAAGGCAAAAAATGGCCTTTGATTGCTCGAGAGTTTCGTTTGTTCCGGGAATGAAATGGCTGCGCATTGTTTAATGCTGATTCGGCAGGGTTGGATACCGTTACATTTATGCACGGATCGCGGTCGCTACTGACCGCACCGTCGTCAAATGCGCCCGACGAGAAGCGAGGCTTCTCGTACTGGCGGAGGTAGGGGCTGCGGGATTGGTGGGTCTACATCAAAGAAAGGGGATGAGGTCCTTTCCCCATCAGAAATATTGATCAGATTTCCGTTTTGTTTTAGCCGCACAAGACCCTCACTCGCAACCGATAATTCTCAAAATTCCTGAATCCGTATGCCCGCCGTTGAATCAGTTTCATCTTCCGGTGGAATCCTTCAACAATGCCATTGCTGCGATAGTAACGGAACATTCGGGCAATTTCGTCAAGCCAGCTCGTGATACTTCTGCCTAAGGTTCGCATCGGTTGAAACGGACTTTCTTTGAGCATATTGACCCTGTTCAGAAGATCTCGCACCAGCTTTCGACATGCACTCGGGTTCTTGCCCTTGTTTCGACAGAGCTCTGCTAACTCCCGGCAGAAAATCCAGAGGTTCTTTATCGCAGGCTGCTGCTCAAAATACTGCTCAAGTTTTTGTCTTTTGATGGAGGACAGTTTCTCAGGCTTCGTGCACATCATCCGGATCAGACCACCACGCCCCCAGGACAGATTCTCTTCATCAATCAGTTTGCAGGTTTTGGCAAAATGATGATTGATCAGCTTGATGACGTGAAACCGATCCGTCACAATTTTCGCATTCGGAAACCACCTCCTGACCATTTTGCGGTAAGGTGCATGCATATCCATACAAACAACTTTGACCCTATGGCGTCCTCGCAATGACGAGAGAAAAGGTAGGAGTTCTGCCTCGCTACGTCCACACGCCACATCAAACACGCTGTGCTTCTCTAGGTTGCAGAAAGTTGTCACAAATCCCGTCTTCCTGCTGAAACGATGTTCATCAATTCCGATGATTTTGGGGCACTGTCGGTTGTTTTGATGCCGAATCTTCTGTACCACCATCTGGTGATAAAACCGTTCAACAGTTGCGACACTGATCCCGCCTTCCAGGGCCGCATCCTTGTTGGTGTAGCCCCTGCGGCAGACATTGAAGACGTTGTGTTTCAACGGTTCCGTGGAGCGGCTCCACTTTTTGACGCCATTAATCCGGGTGTTGTAGTAGCGCCCACACTGCTTGCAGTGATATTTGTGGCAATAGATGAGGAGTGTAACCGGGTGACCTTGCTGCGGAGTACTCTTGATCTCTCGCCAGAAACTGGCCTTGATCCTTTTTTCGTTCCGAGCACACTGAGGGCATGGCGTGTCTTTTGTGTAAGCCACTTCCAGGCGGATAGGACGAATGCTTAAAACCTTTTTAATTGTAAAATCGACCAGCCCTGTTAATAATCGTTCCATAAATTGATCTCCTTTCTTTGGTCGGAAATTTGATCAATTTATGGGGCATACCAAAATTCTTTGGTATGCCTTTCTTCGTGATGGGGCTAATCCATCCCCCGTCTTTGAGGGAGAGCCGGATTTGGTACGGTAGCCGAATTGATGCACCTTTTCTCCTTCCGCTTTTGGAAGCACTGCCGCTATTCAGATTGAAATGCAGCACCAATTTTTCCAGAGACTTCGTTGCCCCGTCAAAAGGCTTGCCTTTTTCGGGGCTCATGCTGTGCCGATTCGGTTTCCACATAGCAATGCTTCAGGGGTGGGAGAGGTATCCGTCTCAATCCCAGACCACGAAGCTGCTCTCAGCGCGACCCACGATAATTCACAACAGAGCCGCTCATCCCGAGAAATCAAAAGAGTTTTTTTTTGCCTCCTTTTTATTTGCGATCAAAAAAAAGGAGGTCGGCTGTCGGGCCGAGACCCGACGGTTTTGCTCGGTTACTAAGCCTGCCTACTGGCGAAAGAAGATATCTCCTTCCCCCTTTGATGGGGGAAGGCCGGGATGGGGGTGAAACAACCTCCCCCACCACTGTAGACAAGTTGTGTATAATGTCCTCTCATCCGCAGAACAACAAGGAGCCCCCATGAAGACCCTCTCCCAACACAACGACGCTGTCCTCGAAAAACGCAAACAGGAACGGAAAAGAACTGGGCTGGCCTGCGATCAATGCGGCCATGAGTTGCTCATCGACAACGCCCCGGCTAAACCGGTCCCCTATGATCCCGGTCTGATTCAGGTTCCAGTCAAATGCGATGGCTGTGAAAAGGTGAAGTACATGTATATCCCGCGAACCGAGTGGGCGAGTATCCGCATCGCCGACTGAATGGGTCTGTTTTGAGGGCTTTCGTCCCCCCTGGGAACCCGCTGTTTATTGCCAACCTTTCATCAGAGCAACGACAACTGTTCCGCTGCAGGCTGCTGCTTCCGTTTGCTCTCCTGGCGGGTTTGCGCCAATAATTCCAATTCGATCCGGTCCAGAAACGGGCTGCGCGGCAGCTGGTACTCTTTTCCAATCAGAAAACGGCTGTCTGCGTGGGACAGGATGAGGCGTTTTTTGGCCCGGGTCATTCCAACATAGAGCAGCCGTTGCTCCTCAGCCACATCAGCCCGCTGCGTTTCAAACAGTGCATAGGGGAGCAGGCCCTGTTCGCAACCGGGAATGAACACGGCATCAAACTCCAATCCCTTTGAAGCGTGCAGGGTCATCAGTGCCACGGCCTGGCTCTTGGAGCTGTAATCATCGGCAACCACACCCAGCGCCAGGTAATCAAGCAGCCGTTGCGGTTGCGGATATTCGCTGCACAATTCCAGCAGGCGGCGAATAGCGGGGTCTTCCAACAGGACGGACCCATCCGAACGGGCCGCGACCACAGCGGTGGCCAGCTCACGCGAGTCGGTCAACTCGCCCCACTGCTGCAGTTGCTGTTCGCTGAGAGCGAAACGTTCCACAACCTGCTGGCGCAGAAATGGATTATCTGGCTGGCGGACCGCCTGACATTGCTGCAGAATCGATTTGACCGGCTCACAACGGAAAAATGGCGCTTCGCCGACCACGCGGTAAGGGATATGATGATCCTGCAGCGCGTTCTCCAGCACCTCCATCTGTCGGCCCAGCCGGCAGAGTATGGCAATCTCCGCCAGACCGCCGATTTCCCCCTGCGCATGACCACTGGTCACTGCAGAATCAATGGAAAAAAAGCTCATGCCGCCCAGCAATTGTTCGATGGTGCGGGCCACGAATTCCGCCTCGCTCTTGTCACTGCGATGATGATCGATATTGATTTTGACCTGCGAAGGCACTCCGGACAAAAAACCCACATCCGTGGCATCCCCCGGTTTGCGCAGAACATGTCCGGAAGCCCTGATCACCGGCTCTGGGCAGCGGTAGCTTTGACTCAGCTGATAAACCGCGGCCTGCGGGTAATCCGTGGAAAACTGCTGAATGTAGCGGATATCGGCCCCGCGAAACCCATAGATCGCCTGATTGGGGTCACCAATGGCAAACAGGTTGGAATCTGCGCTCGGCGCCAGCTGACGGATCAAAGCATACTGGACAGGATTCACATCCTGGTATTCATCCACCAGCAGCCATGGGAAACGCCCTCGATATTGGTCAAGGAGTTCCGGCTCAGCGGCAAACAAGTGCAAAGGCTGATAGAGCAGGTCGTCGAGATCGAACAGGTTCTGTTCGCATAAGGTCTCCTGCCAGGCCTTGAACCAAGGTTCATCCTGAGCGCCCGGCAGATCCAGCTGTAATTGTTTGACCTGGCTGATCAAGGCCAGCCGCTCTTTGAGCAGGCCTTTGTCCCACCCCAAAAAATGCCGGGCGATGAACTCCTTTTCCTCCTCATCAAGCAAAGAAAAATCCGCTCTGCGGTCGATTTTGGCAAGCTGATCACGCAGGACCTGCAACCCAAAAGCATGGAAAGTGGCGACTGTGATTGCTTGAGCAGCAGTTCCCAGCAACAGGTTGAGACGTTCCCGCATCTCTTGCGCCGCCTTATTCGTAAAGGTAATGGCCAGAAGGCTCTCTGCCGGAGCGATGCCGCTGTCAATCAGCCGCTGGATGCGGTTGACCAGAACCCGGGTTTTGCCGGTCCCGGGACCGGCCAGGATCAGGGCCGGACCCTTCCCGTGCGCCACCGCCGCCTGCTGTTCGGCATTAAAGGTAAAATCCGCCGTCGGTCTGGCCCCGGACGCTGCCGGCTGAATGGCAGCAGTTTCGTTCCGTTCGTTCAGCTGTTCAACCAGCTGCCGGTACTCATTCAGGTCAAAGGTCAGCAGGGCGCGCTTGCGGTTTGCAGAGCCGTCGGTAGACGCCATGAACAGGCTGTTTTGGGCTGAAAACCGCTCTTTTTCCCCAGCAGCAAAAACCCGGATACTGCCATACTCACCGTCATATCCTTCCTGAATCAGAATCTCTCCGGCCCGCATCCGCCGCAACGCTTCAGCCAACAGTGCATCCCCTTCGCGTTCAACAACATCCACAGACAGATCCATAAGAATGGAAAGTTCCGTTCCCCAGCTGCGGATAGCGTCTTGATAGGCCTGGCTGACCTTTTTACTGGCCACCCCTACCCCCAGCAATTCCCCGAAAATTTCTTTGAGCGGAATCAGCGAATGAAAGGGTTTCCGGTTGGGGCGCTGCAGGATATCGGTCCGGTCGGACAGTTGCACCACCCGATTGGCCACGCCGACGGTGACCGGTTTGCCGCAGTGCGGGCAAATCCCGTTATTGCGCAAGGTGGCGACCGGATCGAGGCAGACCCCGCACTTACGGTGTCCGTCAAAATGATATTTCCCTTCCTGAGGGAAAAAGGAGATGGTGCCAAGAAATTCCTCGCCGCCACCGACAACGGCACTACGGATGGCCGCGTAGTTCAATTCGGTGGCCAGCAGGTTGGCGTTGCGGCCCAGTTTTTCCGGCGAATGGGCATCGGAATTGGCCAGCAGGGTGAAATCATCCAGAAAAGAACACATCCAGTTGATGGCCGGGTCGGTGGACAGGCCCATTTCCACTCCGGCCAACAGCGGGGTCAGCTCACCAAAACAGGCACGCAAGCTGTCAAACCCTGATTTTGCCCCCAATACTGAAAACCAGGGTGTCCAGATATGCGCCGGAATGAACATGATCTGTTCAGAGCTGTTCAGACACAAATCAAACAGATCCTTTGAATCGAGGCCGAGAATGGGACGGCCGTCCGCGGTGATATTGCCAATCCGCTCCAGTTTGTCCTGAATAGTCTCAGCACTGGCAAAATCAGGGGCACAGACCAGGTTGTGGACTTTGCGGACCTGACCGTCTTTTTTATAAATGTTGCTGATCTCTCCGCTGAGCAGAAAACGTACTTCACCCGCAGGCGCCGGGCATTCCTGTTCCTCGGGCACACCCCGATAAGCCGGTTTGAGCCGAAACAGTCCCGCCTCGGCCGGCTCCAGTTTCTCTTTCAACTCGGCCAGCCAGGCCGGATGGGTCAGGTCGCCGGTGCCGACCACATGAATCCCTTTGATACGGGCCCAGTAGTCCAGATATTCCGGAGTCAATTGTTTGCTGGTCGCGCGTGAATAATGAGAGTGGATGTGAAAATCGGCAACGATGGGTTTCTGCTGAGTCATGGAATACGGCTTTCAGGCTGGATGTAAAAAAATCGGTTGTGCCGGAAAATTATTATTCAATGATCACAGCACCCCTGTCAAACCACCGGGAGGTGTCAATGAAAAGCATGCCAGAGAAAGGTCATAGCACCAACAAGCACAATCCCCTCCATCAACCAGGCATGAACCCGGACTGATATTTTTCCCATACAATAGCGGGCCAGATAAGCTCCCGGAATCGTCGCGGCACCAACCAGCAGCCCGATGCAGAGCATCAGCAGGTCCAGGCTGGCAAAGCGGCCGAACAGAACGACTTTGACCGCACTCATAATCACGGCCAGAATCGCATCGGTGGCAATCAAAGCAGCACCCTGCACCCCAGCGGCCAATAACAGGGAAATCAGGAAAACCCCGGTCCCAGTCATTCCACCGTTGATCACTCCGAATAATCCGCCAGCGAAGATTTCTCCAGGCGTCCGCAGATGAAAAGCGGCCCTCCGCAACCGTCTTCGCAAAGGAATACTGATCAATAAAAAGCAACCCAGGGCAAAAGCAATCCAGTCGGCTTTGAGAAGAGTATAGCCATAAGCCCCTAAAGCACACCCCGGCAAACCGAACACCAGAAGGCGACCCACATGATCCCACTTTATTGCCTTCCTGAAGGCTAGAGCACGACTTCCGTTATTTAACAGCATGGCAACCGCCATGACCGGAATAACATTCGCCACCCCGACAACCGGACTCAAAAAGACCGGCAGAATCAACCCGGTCCCGAACCCGGAGATTCCCCCCATGATCGAAGCGGCAAAAGCGATGCTGCAGGTGAGAAGAAACTGGAGGAGATGTGTTTGCAAAAAAGGGAAAAAGGAGAGCATAACCACCAACCTAACCGAAAAATCCGTTTGTAATTCATTGAACACGCGTTAGTATAGCGCTGGCATTTATCTGCACAACCAAAATAAACATGCATGAATTAGACTCATTGGGGTGTATCAGGCTAGAATAAAACCTGCCTTTTGCCACGCGTTCCAAATATCTCCATCGTTGTCACAGCTTCCGTTTTTGCAATAATTTTTTGTCAGGGTTAGAGGCATTTTTATGATTCAGGCAGAGAGTCAAAATCAGGATTTTCTGACTTTCTTCACCAATGGTGAACAAGAGGGTATAGCAGATACCACCAGCGACAAAGGCGGCAGCAATCAAGGGTTTCGCCCGCACGAACTGCTGGAAGCGGCCCTGGCCAGCTGCATGAATATGACGCTGCGCATGACAGCCCAACAGACGGGAATTCCTCTTTCCCAAGTCAGGGTCTCGGTTTCCCTTGATCGCAGTTCACCGAATCGACCGACCTTTGCATACCGGGTCGTCTTTCCCGACTCCTTAACGGAGCAGGAACAGCAGACCCTGCTGGCCGCAATAGAGATCTGTCCGGTTCGCAACACCTTGTCACAGGACCTTTGCTTTACCCGGATAGACGATTAATTTTTACCGGAGAAGATCAATGGCAACAGTCAAGCAACATTATGATGAAGTACTGGCGGACGTCTACGTCTGGATGTTTGGCGGTTTTTCCAACGCCCTTGCTCAAAACAGCGCTTTTTTCAACCACCATGACATCAAACCGGTCTCTTCCGGGATCGCGATTGATCTCGGCGCAGGCTGTGGCTTTCAATCCATCCCCCTGGCCCGGACAGGTTTTTCGGTCACAGCCATCGATAATAGTCAAAAGCTGCTCAATCTATTGGCAGATCACGCCGATGACCTGAACATCACTATCGTCAATGACGACTTGGTTCAGTTCGACACACACCTAACCACTTCCGCGGAACTGATCGTCTGCATGACCGATACCCTGCTGCATCTCGATTCCAAGGCAACGGTCTGCGCACTGTTCCGCAAAATTTTCGCCTCATTGGAAAAACATGGCCGCTTTATAGCCACATTTCGGGACCTGAGCTTTGAACTGTCAGCTCTCGAACGCTTTATCCCGGTCAAAAGTGACAACAGCAGAATCATGACCTGCTTTCTCGAATATGAACCGGAAACGGTCAAGGTCCATGACCTGGTTTATAAGAAGGAAAACGATCAGTGGAGATGCCACAAAAGCTTTTACCGCAAGCTCAGGTTAGCCCCGGATTGGGTGCTTGAGCAGCTGTCCGAAGCCGGCTTCAAATCCATCGAAATGAGCAACGATCAGGGTCTGGTCAGTGTGATCGCAACCAAGAGCTAAGCCCGCAGGCAGACACCGCTACCGGAGCGGCGGTGTCTGCCTGCTGACAAAGTCCTGCCGACTTTTGCCGGGTCCGTTTTAATTCAGCGCGACGTTGGTGCATACACCTCCATTTCTTTCATCCCGATCCAGGCCGTTTGTGCGTTGCTCCCGGTATAGCGCAAATAGCGAGCCGAAAACGGCACTGAGAAAAGCAGGTCGGGGCCGGTCGAGGTCAGCCAAAGTCCGCTCTGCTGGTGTTGCAACGTCCAATCCGTTCCATTGAGGGAGGATTCGAGGGTCATTTCTTCGGTCTGCAGAACCCCCAGAACAACCTCACCGATGCTGTATTCCGCCCCCAGATCAACAACAAACTGACAGACATTGTTTACGCCCTGATAGCTGTACCACCAGGTACCTACATCACCATCAGTCACATATTCAGGAAGTCCCTGCTGGGTATTGGATAGCGCATTAACCGATTTGTTCAATGCCAGGTTGGTGGGCGCTGGCGGAAGCGAAGCAGCTTCTTTATAAATCAATTTGTCGAAACCCGATTCTACAGCAGCTCCTCCGGCGTAATCTTCGTAATAAAAGGGAAACTCGGTTGCTGATGGTCCGGAGACATCATAGAACCATATGCGGACACGGACAGATCCACCACTCGACAGGGTCAATTCGCCAGTTGCGTTGTCATAGCTCCAGGTTCCATTCTCTTGTTCGGAACCATCACTCCAAAGGTATTGATTATTGGCGTACAGGGTCAGTTCTTCCCCAACAGTTGATGATACTGAGAAGACCCCGCTGCCGATCGTTTCAGGCCTGTCCGGCGGAAATATTCTTTCGCTTGAAACATCGCTGACACTATCTCCCTGGGAAGTTACCACCACAACATTGCCGTCATCCCCGTAAAAATACAGTTCACTGGTTTCATCCGCCGTCTCGATAACAACGGCATCATCATTGGCAAAGCGCCAGTCGGCCGCAACCGGAGCGGTGTTGTCAGCGTCAAAGATATACAGGGTCGCCGTTCCCGAGCCGCTGTCGGCATCGTAAGCACCAAAGACGACCCGCCCGCCGCAAAAAGAGTCCAACCACGAACAATCATCGTCATCAATCAAAAGAGTCCGCCCGGCTAGATCGGTACTCTCAAACTGACGTATTTTTGCCAGCGGAACATTAACAACCCCGGCCCGCTCATCCCCAAAAACCGGATCAGTCGTCATGAATCGCAGATACTCGGGCCACTCGCCGATCAGGGTCAGAGTATAGGCAGAACTGTCGGTATTATCGACCAGCTGTACATCATTGCCTGTCCGGGACCAGGTTCCCTGCTGCAGATCGACGATACCATCCTCAGCGGATATTGCCGCCCAGCCCCCCGTTGCGGAGAAGTGCAGCACGGCTTCACCGAAAACATAAGAGTGATCCTGGAAGGGTTCTTCCGACAGGGAAATTTCGTTGCTGACCAGGCAAACGCCCTGACTGCCGTCATTGGCCAGCATCACGTAGGAATCGGCGGACAGGGGGAGCAGATCGGCCGCCAGAAAATCGGCAGGAGTCACGGCCGGATTGTCCAACCGGTGCAAGGCATAATTATAAGGGGCCAGCGCCAGGACAAAGCTGCCCAGTTGCTCGGAAATATCGTCAATAACCGGGAAATCATAGCGATTATTGATCAGATCCTCATAAAATTGTCCGGTCCACCAATAGAGAATAGCGGGGATGGTCGTTGCCAGATCATCCATGGTCAGAGCCGGCATTCCGGCGGCTTGTCCGGCCAATTCCAGGTCCGCGTCCTCAAGCATGCTTCGGCTGCAGAGCAGTCCGACGGTTTCAAAAAGTAATTGGGAAAAATCTTCTGAGCCCAGAGTGTCGGCAACGCGTTCCGCGGTTAGTTCTCGGTGGGGAAAACGATTAATGAATTCCATGACGGAATAAGCGACGAAATTGGTGCGGAGCAGAGCGAGGTCGTCATCGGTCAGCTGGTCGGCGGAGAGGCCGGTTATGGCCGCCAGCGGATCGCTGGCCAGATCAGCCTGCTGCAATTGGGCGCCCCAGGGCAGCCCGGCATCGCTCAGCAAGGTCACCAGTTCATCGGTACTCAACCCGGAGGCCAATAAAGTGGTCAGCGGTGAAACAACCACCTGGCCAGCATCCTCGGCGTTGATCTGGCGTTTCAGGATCAGAGTGAAGGGCAGCCCCTGATGGGTACCGGTATCTTTCATCACCAACGTACTGCCAATTGTGATCGGCTCGGCAAAACTGAAATACCCGTTTTCATCAGTGACGGTGGAGAGTTGCTCCCCCTCATCCTGAATACCGTTATTGTTTTTGTCCTCAAAAAAGAGGGCGCCGATGATGTAAGGGTCGACCGCCACTCCCCCTGTGACAGTGGACAGGTTGGAATCGCCTCCGCTGTCCCTGGTGTGGTTGTCTCCACCGTCACACCCCAACAGTCCGGCCAAAAACAACACCAGACCTAAGGTAAACAATTTGTAACCCCTCTTGAGCATGTTCAGATCTCCTTTCACCTGTCGGTTTTGTATTGAGACCTAAACAAACATTAATATGGGGGAAAATAAAGTCGACTTTTTGTCAACTTTCCACTAAAAAAGACAGAAAAATACTGAACATACATCAACCACGATTCCAATTATGACTGCCAGACACTGCTCTCCAGTTTTTTCTTTTGCCGCCTTTGTTACCTGGCTGCTGGCCGTTCCCATGGATGGCCCACTGCTTTCTGCAAACGGGCTACCGGCGCTGTCATTCTATTTTCTGCTGCCTCATGTGCTGGGCCTGTTTCTGCTCGGTTATCGCTGTTCAAAGACACAACTGGAGCGGTTACTCCCCTACGGGGCTGTTCTTACGGTACTGTTGACCGGTCTACTACCGTTTTTCGGCACCGCGCTCCCCTGGATCGGAATTCCCTTGGGATTCAGCGGAGCTTTGGTGGCGGTTGCGGCCTGCGCTCGCCTGCGGCAGTCGGCAACCCCTGTCTGTCATGCAGCTATCGGCCTGGTCGGGGCCAATCTGGTGCTGTTTGCGCTACTGGCTCAACCACAGAACTCACTTTGGTTCTTCACGCTGCTCAGCCTGCCCCTGCTCAGTCTGCTGCTGAAACCCAAAGCACGGTCTGCCCAGGCGCTGCAAAGAGGAAAATCCGCCTTGGGAGAACTTTGGCTGTTTCTACCCTTTATCCTGCTCTTTCATCTGGTCGGCGGTTTGATGTACAGCTTTATGTACCCGGCTTATCTTGACCAGGCCATGGCCCCGGGGCTGGAGCTGTTTTTCTACATCGGCACGGTCAGCGCCAGTGCAAAACTGGTCAAGAGCAACCGCGAACTCTCCCTGATGGGGGGAATCCTGCTGGCCATGCTGGCTTTTATCCTGCTGCAGACCCGCCAACCGCTGGCGGTAAACTGGGCAATGTTCAGTATGCAGGCGGGTCAGGGGATCATCGACCTGTTTCTTATTGTCTATCTACTCTCCTTTAACGACCCGATTCGCGCTTTCGGTTTCGGCCTGGCAACTCTGTGCCTCGGTGTCAGCGGTGGGCAGCTGCTCGGCGCCAGCCTGCAGCAATACGCCGGCAGCATCGCCCTGACCGGGCTGATCTGCCTGAACCTGGCCGCACTGAGCCTTTACTATTACCGCTGGCACATTCAACAATGGTTTGCCGAGCAGAGCCCGTCCCAGCCGGTTGCCCAGCCTGAACCTGTGCAGATCACTCTTCCCGACAGCATCCGGCTGCAACTGTCCGACCGGGAATTTCTGGTTCTCCAACACAGTTTGAACGGCATGACCTACCGGGATATCGCCAGCCAGCTGGATATTTCGGAATCATCCGTCAAAACGTACATGAAACGGGTTTATGATAAGCTGGGAATGCGCAGTCGGAAAGATTTGGCCAGCTTGGTTAACAGCCGGGGTTGAGCGGTTTCCAAACAGTCGGGAAAGATTATGATAGGCAATATTTTTGACAAGTTACCGGTTGAACTGGCGGACGAAGAGTTCCTGGAGCTGGTTCACTCCAAAATGGTGCGCATTGAAAGGATTGTCTCCAGGGGGCAAAGTTCGCCGGCATCCGGCTGGTACGACCAGGAAGAACACGAATGGGTCATGGTGCTGGAGGGCTCGGCAACGATTCAGTTTGCAGACGGTCGTGAGCAGGAGCTGAAACGAGGTGATTATCTGCTGCTGCCAGCCCATGTCAAGCACCGGGTCAGCCGCACTGATCCGAACCAGTTGACCCTGTGGTTGGCCGTTTTTTATCCGGCACTCTGAAGCAGCGCCCAGCCCCAAGCGATGGTTGGCAAATCTCCTGTTCTTGATATTTATCCGCTTTTGCAGTAATTTTTGAGGGTAGGGGATGTCATGAAGAGACCAGTTTTGAGAAACATTTGCCAACCCGCAGTCTGCTGAACAAAGCAGGGGCGGTTTTTGTTTTTTGACTGACAGAAGACCGCTTCCTCACCAGCTCCCATGCCCATCCCGGCCGGTGTGCTCCTGACACTTAAACACCAGGTATGCTGGCAGGATCATGCTTCTCGGCAACCCTGTCCGGGCAAGTCCTTTTACCGAGGGAGAATGCTATCAGGTCCCGGCAGACATCTGGCGGCAGTTTTGCCGCCTGTAATCTGCCCGGACCGCTTATAAATGCCTAACATGACCAGAGTATAAAGATGCTCCGATGACTGCTTTCATCGGACCTATTTTTATGATATGTATGACGAATATTAACCCCGTGGCGATATCCAATCGGCCATTTCCAAGGAGAAGTCCATGAACATTTTCTTTTGCGGTCCGGCTGTCATGTCCCCTGATGGCGGTGTTTCCTACCGGGCCAAAGTTGACGAAGAAAGCATCTTCTGTCGTATGACATTGCCAGCATTGCGCGCTATCGACCCCGCCAACGGCGAGACCGATCCGATGTCTCAGTTCCAGGCCAGCAAATCAAGCCTGCTGGCTATTGCAGAGCAGAAAATTCGCACCGGCCAGCTTGAAGAAAATCTGGTCTGGGTCACCGCTGAGGATGTTTCAAAAGACGATATGTAACTGTTTCCCCAGGTCCCCTGAAGGAGCCCACCGTCACCTCCTGCTCCTTCAGCACAGCTGCTGTTTACGAGCCCCAACCCGGCCGGGCTTCTTTCCGGTTCCCTCTTGCTGCTGTTTCCCACTGTCCCCGGCCGCTTCTGCCAGTTCGCTCTCCCTTCCGCATTACCCACAAAATTATGTTGAAGAAAATATTGCCGCTATACTTAAGTAGTTGTCATCGGGAAATACTGGATGGCAATAATTAAGTTTTCAGATTGGAAACGAGCAGTTTCCCGTTGTGGCAAGAAAATCAAAGGCTTGCGCGGAGGCGTACACCGTTACGCCGCAAAAGTCAGCCTGCAGATTGACGCTGTTACAGCGAAAAAAAGCCGTTTCCATCTGGAAACTCCGGTGGGATACTGTAATGTTTCTGATCTGGAAACCAGAAATTTTTCGCAAGGTCAAGGACATCAAGCATTTGTGCGGAGGTGTAGTGCTTTACGCCGCACAATCAAATGCGTAGATTGACGCCGAGATTGCGAAAAAGGGCGGTTTCCGGACAGAAACTAAGTAGCCAAGAGGGCAATGCGCACTGGTCATATCAGCGGCAAAGCACACGGAGGGCTTCACCATGACACAACAAAAACTCGCCCAAAGTCTCTACGAAAAACTGGTCGGTGAAGAAGACGCCAGAGCCTGCAACTCCATCAGTGAAGAGGCCTGTCAGGTTGTCCCGGGTAATTTTCTGCTGATGGTTTTCAGCCATTTTTTCAGCCAACTCGGAGATGCGGTTGCCAATCCCAAAGTCGTTCTGCCTTGGGTGATGGAAACGATCCATGCCCCTTTATACTTGATCGGCTTCCTGGTGCCGATTCGTGAATCGGGCTCGCTGCTTCCCCAGTTGGTCATCGCCGGCTTTATCCGCAAACAGGAGATTCGCAAAGGGGTCTGGATTTTCGGCAGTATCCTTCAGGCAGCAGCCATGGCCAGTATCGGGCTTGTGGCCTGGACCCTGCGGGGCGCTCTGGCGGGATGGTGCATCATTGCCCTGCTCACCCTGTTCAGTCTGGCCCGCGGACTCAGCTCGGTCGCGTCCAAAGATGTCATCGGGAAAACCATCCCTAAAACCCGCCGAGGCCAGGTAACCGGCTGGTCTGCCAGCAGCTCCGGGCTGGTGACGGTCGGCCTCGGGCTGCTGTTTCTGTTCAGCTCCAACCAGACGCTGACCCCGCTCAACTACGCCACCATGTTGATCGCTGCCGGGGCCTTGTGGCTGGTCGCTGCGCTGGTTTATGCCCGTATCAAAGAATTCCCCGGCGCCACCGAGGGCGGTCGGAATGCCCTGGTCGAGGCCGTTAAACGACTTGATATTCTCCGCCGCGACAAACCGTTCCGGCGCTTTGTCATCACCCGTGCGCTGCTCCTTTGTTCCGCACTGACCGCCCCTTATTACGTCGTCTTGGCCCAAAAAAACCTGGGTTCTCCGGTCTCCCTGCTCGGCCTGTTCATTCTGGCCAGCGGTGCGGCCAGCCTGGTGTCCGCGCCATTCTGGGGACGGTTCGCCGATCGTTCCAGTCGCAAGGTGATGATTGCCGCGGCGATCATGACAGCGATTCTGGGGATCACCGTCTACCTGATCGACAGCGTCCAACCCGGCTGGCTGACCCTCCCCTGGCTGCTGCCTGCCGTCTATTTCATTCTGAGCATCGCCCACCAGGGGGTCCGAGTCGGTCGCAAAACCTACGTGGTCGACCTGGCCGAAGGGAACAAACGGACCGATTATGTCTCGGTCAGTAATACCATGATCGGCATCATCCTGCTGATCATGGGGTTCAGCGGTGCGCTCAGTTCCGTTTTATCCATCAGCACCATTATTCTGCTGCTGTCGCTGC
Organism: Geopsychrobacteraceae bacterium; assembly: GCA_963668145.2. Lineage (GTDB taxonomy): Bacteria > Desulfobacterota > Desulfuromonadia > Desulfuromonadales > Geopsychrobacteraceae > Seleniibacterium. The sequence goes on along the minus strand of CAXXJU010000016.1, from coordinate 29,215 downwards.
TGGGAGTCGCCGGAGCGGTCCTGGCTATCTCTCTTCCCGAAGTCGAATAATTCAGGGGCACTCCTGCTGTTCTGCGGCAAGGCCTTGTCCCTTTGCCGCCATTCGGCAGCAGAGTTCTTTGAAAATACCCGATATAAATGGTAAGCTTTCGCCAGATTATTTCCCCCATGTCCCGTCAGGAGACCGCTGGATCAAGTTTTCCGGACTTTTGACCGCAGGCTCGGTCTGCAAGAGGCCGAGGAGATCAGCCAGCCTCCGGACCAATGAGGATCGGCATGCCTCGAATGAGTTCAAAAAACCTGCAGGGACTTATTTATCGAAGTGCGCTGACCAGTTCCCTGGTTCCCATCCTGATTATCGAGCTGGCACTGGTGCTGCTTTACTTCGGCATCAATGCCTATATCTCAGAACACAACAAGCAAACCCTGTTCACTGAAGTCAGCCACCACCTCCGCGACGTGACCCGCCGGGAGGTCAACAATATCAACACCCAACTGCAGGAGGTCTCCCGCTATGCCGCCATCCTGCAGCGGGATCATGAAAAGTTTTTTGCCAACTCGGACAGCTGTTTTCTTCCCAACGGTACCCCGAGGTTTGCCGTTCACCGCAACGGGGCCTATTACAAAACCAACAACAACGGCGGCGCCAGCCTGTATTATTCGGCATCAACCCCCATTGGGACCGTTGAGAAAAAAAAGGCGCTGTGCAGTGAAATGCTGGATGACATCCTGATCTCCGTGGTGCAGACCAGCCCGATCATTACCCAGGCGTATCTTAATACCTGGGACAATATGGTCCGCATCTATCCGTTTCTGAACAATGCGCCCGAGCAGTTCGGGCCGGCCCTCGACCTGACCGCCTTCAACTTTTATTATCAGGCCGATGCCCGCCACAACCCGCAACGGCTCCCGGTCTGGACCGGAGTCTATCTGGACCCGGCCGGCCAGGGCTGGATGATCTCCAATGTCGTCCCCATCTACCGGGGCGATTTCCTCGAAGGGGTCAGCGGTGTCGACGTCACCCTCGATGTCTTTGTCAAGCAGATCCTCGATCTCCAGCTGCCCTGGAACGCACAGGCATTTATGGTTGAGGAGAATGGCTCGATCCTGGCGATCCCGGCCGAGCTGGCGGAACTGCTCGGGTTGCCGCCGCTGAAAACCCAGGGGGCATCCCTGGCGGACACGGCGGTCCTGGCTCAGCGCGGCGAATACAACCTGTTGAACAACAAGGAGTTGCCCATTGACGCAGCCCTCAAAGAGTTGTTTCTGAATCGGGCCGAGCTGGCGGAACTGACGATTGCCGGGACGCCGTACCTGGTCAGCCAGGAGATCGTCCCGGCAACCGGCTGGCGACTCCTCACCCTGGTTGACAAGTCCGCCATCTTTACGCCGATCTACGCGCTTGATGCGCTGAGTAAACGGATCGGGATCGGCGCCATAGTTGCGATGCTGTTCTTTTACGCGGCCTTCTTCCTTTACCTGCAACATAAATCGAGCAGACTGGCGGCCCGGATTGCGGAACCGATCGAAAACCTGTCCAAGCTGACCGGCGGCCTCGGCGCCGCTTTTGAAAGTGCTCCACCGGGCACAGTCGGAATCAGGGAGATTGATCGGTTAAGCAATAATTTCAGCAATATGACCCAAGAGCTCGGAAAACGGACCAAAGATCTCATCGCCCTGGAATTACGCGAAAAGATCAAGGAGAAAGAAGCGGAAATCCTTGAAACCCTGGCCTTGACCGACCGCCTGACCGGGCTGGCCAATCGCCATAAGCTCGACGAAGTTCTGGAAGATGAGCTAGCCCGCTCCCGACGCTTCGGAATGCCTTTCGGCGTGATCCTGTTGGACCTGGACCATTTCAAGAAAGTCAACGACACCCATGGCCATCAGGTCGGCGATCAATTCCTGAAAGAAACGGCTGAACTGCTGGCAAATAAGACTCGCCAGACAGATACCGCTGGACGCTGGGGCGGCGAGGAATTTTTGATTGTCTGCCCCAAAACCGACCGCAAAGGTCTGCTCGAAATGGCCGAAAACCTGCGCCAGGCACTCCAGGCCCATCACAGTTCCCCGGTCGGCCACAAAACCGCCAGCTTCGGCCTGGCCCTGAGTCAGCCCGACGACAAGGTGCGGGATATTATCAGCAGAGCTGACAAGGCGCTCTATCTGGCCAAAAGCCGCGGCCGCAATCGGGTGGAATTCGGCCAAACATTGCCGCCGGCTCCAGATCCACAACCCCCGACTTAACCATGAGGTCAATTCACCTGGGTTGTTTGCTGACCCATCCCAACAGACTGTTTTTCAACGGCCCTGCTAAAACTGCTGCCACCACTGGTCACGATCGCCAACTCACCACCGGTTAAACAAAATTGACCGATCCTGCTGAAGCAGAATCGTTTTCAAATGCGCAAAAAGTGCTAAACTGATACATTCGTTCCGCCTGTTGTACAAATTCCCCCCACCACTGGAGGCCGCTGTGAAACTGGTTATCGGCAACAAGAACTACTCTTCATGGTCGTTACGGGCCTGGTTTATGCTCGCAGGGTTTGACCTTCCGTTTGAAGAAATCCGCATTCCCCTGTCAACCCCGGACACCGCCGCAGCGATCAGCCAGTATTCCGCGGCTGGGCGGGTTCCCGTATTGCTGGACGGGGAAATAACGGTCTGGGATTCACTGGCCATCTGCGAATATATTTCCGAAACCTTTCTCTCCGGCCAGGGCTGGCCCAACGATCGCGTCGCCAGGGCAAAAGCCCGCTCCTACTGTGCTGAGATGCACTCCGGTTTTTTCGCTCTGCGGGGGCAACTGCCCATGAACTGCAGAGCCCACCAGCGACAGGTCGCCATGACCGAGGAATTGCAACGGGACATTGACCGGGTCGACGCAATCTGGTCCGAATGCATTCACGAACACAGTTCCCAGGGGCCCTGGCTGTTCGGCACATTTTCCATTGCCGACTGCATGTTCGCACCCGTTGCCATGCGCTTTGCCAGCTACAATCCACCTTTGTCCACCCTGGCCCGGCAGTATGTCCAAACTGTGCTGGATCACCCCCGGATCAAGCTGTGGCAGGAACAGGCAAAGGCGGAAACCGAAATCATCCCGGCCGAAGAGGTCGGTCTCAACGACGAATAAGCCCCAGAAAAAGCCGTTCGAGAGCTGATAGCGACCGCATTGTCTGACTCGTCAACCATTAACAATCTTTGGGTTGACTAAACGGGGTGCTCCGGGCATGATCAGCAGCAGAGCCCGCCAGCAATTCATCCATCCAACATCTTTCGGGCTCTGGGATTTTTTGGCCTGCAGCAGACGTATCAAAGGATGAATGGATTATGGGTTATCTTTGCGCTATCACGATTCTTTGGGCATTTTCTTTCAGCCTGATCGGCGTTTACCTGGCCGGCCAGGTTGATGCATACTTTTCCGTGCTCACCCGGGTTGCTCTGGCGACGCTGATTTTTCTGCCGTTTCTGCGTCCTGCTCCGGTCAAACTGGCCGCCAAAATGATGGCCCTGGGCGCCATTCAGCTCGGCTGCATGTACGTGTTCTACTACCAGTCGTTCCTGCTCCTGACCGTTCCCGAAGTCCTCATTTTCACCATTCTGACCCCGGTCTATGTCACCCTTATCTTTGATCTCATGCAGGGACGGTTCAGCGCACGCTATCTGGTCACAGCCCTGCTCGCAGTGCTGGGGGCGGGAATCATCCGTTACAACGGCATCGGTGATCAGATTTTTATCGGTTTCCTGGTGGTCCAGGGCGCCAACATCTGCTTTGCCCTGGGCCAGGTCGGCTACAAAGTGCTGTTGGAAAAAGAAAAAAATATCCTTTCACAACGGGCAATCTTCGGTTATTTCTATCTGGGAGCGCTGGTCGTCACCGTCATCACCTGGTTGCTGTTCGGTAATCCGGCCAAGCTGCCGACCACCTCGCTGCAATGGGAAATCCTCATCTACCTGGGCGTGATCGCCTCGGGACTGGGTTATTTCTTCTGGAACAAAGGGGCCACCAAGGTCGATGCCGGAACCTTGGCGATCATGAACAATGCCCTGATTCCCGCCGGGCTCGTGGTCAACCTGCTGATCTGGAACCGCGACGCCGACCTGCTCCGACTCAGCATCGGGGGCGCAGTGCTGCTGTTCTCGCTAATTTTACACGAACGCTGGGGTAAGCAGCCGCAGAACCGGCCGGAATTTAACTGACAATCGGTTCCCCGGCCAGCGGCAGGGCGACCTGGACAGGCGGAAGCACCTCCGGCACTGACATTATCCTCCAACCCGCTTGAGACTTATTGGACCATGCCTGCAGATTCAAACCTGACCACCTACCTCAAACTGCTGCTCATGGCCATATTCTGGGGGGGAACATTTATTGCCGGGCGCCTGCTGGGCAGCTATGCCACCCCCTTTTCTTCGGCCTTTATCCGTTTCAGTATCGCTTCCGCCTCCCTGGTGTTGATTTGCCTGCGAACCTCCGGCGGACTGCCCCGAATCCGTAAAAATCAGTGGCTCCCGCTCCTGCTGCTCGGGCTGAGCGGAATTTTTTCCTACAATGCTTTTTTCTTTAAAGGGCTGGAGTTGATTGAAGCGAGTCGGGCGGCGGTGATCATTGCCAACAACCCGATCATTATTGCCCTGTTCGCCGCGCTACTGCTGGGCGAGAAGCTGACCCTGCCGAAGCTTGCGGGAATCCTGCTTTCGATTTTCGGAGCGCTGGTGGTCATTACCCACGGCCACCCGCAGCAGATCATTGCGCAAGGAATCGGCAAAGGAGAGCTGTATATCTTCGGCTGCGTGGTCAGCTGGGTAATTTACTCGCTGGTCGGGCGGATTGCCATGCGCGGTTTTTCCCCGCTGGAAGCCGTGACCTATTCATCCCTGGTCGGCACGGTGCTGCTGTGCCCGGTCGCTCTGCATGAAGGGCTGCTTTCGCAGTTGCCCAAGTATTCCCTGTCCGCCTGGATCTGCCTGTTTTACCTGGGCCTGTGCGGAACGGTGCTGGCGTTTATCTGGTATTACCAGGGGATCCAAAAAATCGGTTCGACCCGAGCCGGGCAGTTCATCAATTTTGTCCCGGTCAGCGGGGTCATACTCTCGGTCTGGCTGCTTGGGGAGCCCCTGACCCTGTCCTTGCTAACTGGTCTGATTCTGGTGAGTTGCGGGGTCTACCTGACCAACCGCAAACCGGCATAAGCCCAGCCGTATGTTCGTACCGAGGACGCTTCCCTATCATTTGGCTGACGACCTCACCCAACGAGAAAAATCCCGGAACAACGGTTGCCGGAACACATAAATGCGACTAATCTTTAATATAACGATATAACAGGTTGCTGAAAAAACAGCCTGTTGAGCCCATGAACGGGCGATCAAAATCAATGACATCTTGTAAGTCATTGATTTTGTAAGGTGGAGAAAATCGCACTTTTCTCCACCGGGCTTGAAAAAGGCCAGAGATGGTCTTTTTCAACAACCTGATAAAGATTGATTTCAGCTGACTGCAGTCCTGTTTCTATCACCCGGCAAGGAGAGAACATGCCCAACAAATCCGACCGTCACATTGTCTACCGCTATGTTGATCACCTGGTCAAAGATACTTTTGCCCTTGTTCTGGCCGGGGGGAGAGGCTCAAGGCTTTATGAACTGACCAACTGGCGCGCCAAGCCGGCGGTCTATATCGGTGGAAAATACCGGATCATCGACTTTCCCCTGTCCAACTGCATCAATTCGGGGATTCGCCGGATCGGTGTACTGACCCAATACAAGTCCCACTCCCTGATCCGCCACTTGGTACGGGGCTGGAGTCATTTCAAAAAGGAATTGGGGGAGTTTGTCGAAGTCCTGCCGGCATCCCAGCGCTTTTCCGATGAATGGTACCAGGGAACAGCGGATGCGGTTTACCAGAATCTGGATATCATTCGCGCCGAACGCCCCAAGTACGTCTTGGTTCTTTCCGGCGACCATGTCTATACCATGGACTATCGTTCCATGCTGCTGGCACACGTGGAATCGGGAGCCGATATGACGGTCTCCTGCCTGGAAGTCCCCGTGGAAGAGGCGGCAGGCGCATTTGGAGTGATGGAGATCGATGAGGATCTACGGATTATCGGCTTTCAGGAAAAACCGGCCCACCCTGCGGAAATCCCCGGCAAGCCCGGCATGACCCTGGCTTCCATGGGAAATTATATTTTCAATACCGATTTTCTGTTTGAGAACCTGCGCCGGGACGGTAAGAATCCGGAGTCCGAACATGACTTCGGCAAGAACATCATCCCCTCCATTATCAAGGATCATGCCGTCTACGCCTATCCTTTCCGCGATCAGGAAACCGGCGAACGTGCCTACTGGCGCGACGTGGGAACCCTCGATGCTTTCTGGGAAGCCAACATGGAGTTGATCTCCCCGGCCCCCGAACTGAACCTCTACAATCCCAATTGGCCGATCTGGACTTATCAGATGCATCTGCCATCGGCCAAGTTCGTTTTCAACGATGATAATCGCCGCGGCATGGCTGTCGATTCAACCGTTGCCGGTGGCTGTATCATCTCCGGTTCCAGTCTCAATAAATCCCTGCTCTTTTCCAATGTCCGGGTGCACTCTTTCTCGACCGTCGACGAAGCGGTCATCCTGCCGGAGGTGATCATCCATCGAGACTGCAAAATCAAACGGGCCATCCTTGATCGCGGTTGTGAAATCCCTGAAGGGATGGTCATCGGCTATGACCCGGAAGAGGATCGGAAAAACGGTTTCAGGATCACGGAAAAAGGGATTGTACTGGTCACCCGCGGAATGCTCGGTCAGCCGGAAGGGTACGCGTAACGCGCCTGTACTCAGGACCGAAGACCGACCGGCTCCCGCTCCTCGTTCAAGACCAGCAGGTAGCCGTCGGGATCGTGCAACCACAGTTCGCGGCGCTGATGTTCCCGATCTTCCAGTTCATAGAGGATTGGCCAGTGCCGCGCCTGCAGCCTGTGCAAAAGCGCGCTCATATCCGGACAGCTGAATTCCAGTTGCAGACCGACCCCCAGGGTATCGCGACTGAGGTTCTGCAACAGGGCCGGATGCTGGGCTTCCAAGACCGCCAGGGGCTGCAAAACAAGGCGGGTTGCGCCACACCTGACCAGCAGGAACGCTGGCCGGCTGTGGTGCGACGGCTGACTGTCGACATCCAGCTCGAGGATTTCGCTGTAAAATATTTGGCTCTGCTGCAAATCGGTCACGCCCAGAGTGAGATTTAACTGCATTTATGTCATCCCCGCGATTGGCAAATTGATTTTATTTCCCGGCTTGTGCTTTAATGCGTCAGGTTATGACAGAGCAAAATCAGAGTCGAGCTTTTCTCGGCCTCGGCGGTAATATCGATCACCCCCTGACCCATTTTCGACGAGCCCGGCAACAGCTGGCGGCACACCCACAGGTCCAGCTTAAAGCCAGTTCCCCACTGTATTCTACGCCACCCGTCGGTGGTCCCCAGGGGCAACCCGATTTCATGAATGCCGTCCTCGAAATCGATACGGAATTAGCGGCCGTTGAACTGCTCCTGTTCTGCCAGCAGCTGGAGCATGAGTCCGGCCGGGTCAGAACCGTTCACTGGGGGCCTCGCCCCCTGGACATTGATCTGTTATTTGTCGACAACCAGATTCTGGACAGCAACCAGTTGACGTTGCCGCACCCCCGCCTGGCAGAGCGGCATTTTGTGCTGCGCCCGCTTTGCGATCTGGCCCCCCAGCTGCAGCATCCGCAGTTACAATGTTCAATGCTGGAGTTGCTTGACAAGTTGCCCCCGGAACAGGGGATTCATTGTTTACACAAAGCATGGTAACGTTATGATCAAACTTCTACTACTGGCCCTGCTCGGATTCGTCGTCTACTCTTTTTTTTCCGGGCTGCTGCTGCGTTCCGGCAAATCCAGGCGACCGCCCAGTCGTACCAACCAGGGAGAAACCATGGTTGAAGATCCGCAGTGCGGAACCTATCTGCCGCAAAGCGATGCCATCAAGGCCCACTTTCACGGCCGGGAATATTACTTCTGCTCTAAAGAATGCTTGAAAAAGTTTAAACAAACACAGGGCAATTAAATCTTTTACAGGGAGTCATCCAGATGAAGTTTTTTATCGATACCGCTGAAATTGAGGAAATCCGCGCTGCTCACGACCTGGGTCTGGTTGACGGAGTCACCACCAACCCCAGCCTGATCGCCAAAAGCGGCCGCGACTTCAAAGAGGTCCTCACCGAGATCACCGCCCTTGTCGACGGTCCCATTTCAGCCGAGGTCATTGCCCTGGATGCGCCGGGAATGCTCAGTGAAGGGCGTGATCTGGCCAAAATCAACGACAACATCGTCATCAAAGTACCGATGACCACCGAGGGTCTTAAGGCCACCAAACAGTTCAGCAGCGAAGGGATCAACACCAACGTCACGCTGATTTTTTCGCCCCTGCAGGCCCTGCTCGCCGCTAAAGCCGGCGCAACCTACGTTTCCCCCTTTGTCGGCCGCCTCGACGATGTCGGTCAGGAAGGATTGGAAGGGGTTGAACAGATCCGGACCATTTTCGACAATTACGGCTACTCGACCGAAATCATCGTCGCCTCGGTGCGCTCGCCCATGCATGTCCTGAATGCCGGGTTGATCGGTGCCGATATCTGTACCATTCCTTATGCGGTCATAACCCAGCTGGCAAAACATCCGTTGACCGATGTCGGCATTGCCAAATTTCTGGCCGACTGGGAGAAAACCAAATAATCAGATCCCCATTCCCATGCAACAGTAAAAGACAAAGCCGGAGACCCGTTCTCCGGCTTTGTCTTTTTATACGTTATCAGTTATATTTTCCTTTGCAGCAAGATAAAACATTGATTTAATTTGTTCATTTCCTACCCCCTGACGGCTTGACATCAATGTGGCTCTCAGGTATACGCAGGGCAGTTCCTAATTTGCAGGTCTTTGATTCATCTTGTTTGCGGCATTCGGCAACGAACCCGTATCTTTTTTCTAACCATGTGAGGACGCAATGAACATTCACGAGTATCAGGCAAAGGCGATTCTACGCAATTTCGGTGTTCCTGTTCCGGAAGGGCACGTGGTCTACAACAGTAACTCTGCCCGCGACTGGGCGCGCCGCCTTGGCGACGGCCCCTGGGCGGTCAAAGCCCAGATTCATGCGGGCGGCCGCGGCAAGGGCGGCGGCGTCAAAATTGCCAAAACTGCGGATGAAGTCAAACAATTCGCCCGCAGCATGTTCGGCATGACCTTGGTGACCCACCAGACCGGCCCGGAAGGCAAAGTTGTTAAAAGGGTGCTGGTCGAAAAGGGGAGCAACATTGCTGATGAATTCTATGTGTCTTTTCTGGTCGATCGAGCCACCTCCAAAGTAACCCTGATGGCCTCTGCCGAGGGCGGCATGGACATTGAAGAGGTTGCGGCGAAAACCCCGGAAAAAATCTTTTTCGAAGCCATCGATCCGGTCGTCGGCCTGACCGCCTTCCAGGCGCGCAAGGTTGCGTTCAAGCTGGGTTTCGCCATGCCCCAGGTCAAGCAGGCGGTCCCCTTGCTGAGCAACCTCTACAAGGCCTTTATCGAAACGGACTGCTCACTGCTGGAAATCAATCCGCTGATCCAGACCGCCGAAGGCAACCTCATCTGCCTTGACGCCAAACTGAACCTGGAAGACAACGCCCTGTTCCGCCATATCCGCATCCGCGATCTGCGTGATTATGACGAAGAGGACCCCATGGAAATCGAGGCCTCCCAGTACGACCTGTCCTACATCGCTCTGGACGGCAACATCGGTTGTATGGTCAACGGCGCCGGTCTGGCCATGGCGACCATGGACATCATCAAACATACCGGCGGCGAGCCGGCCAACTTCCTCGATGTCGGTGGTGGCGCCACCATCGAAAGGGTCACGGAAGCTTTCAAAATCATTCTCTCCGACGAAAAAGTGGAAGGGATTCTGGTCAACATCTTCGGCGGTATCATGAAGTGTGATGTTATCGCGACCGGGATTATCGAGGCCGCCAAGCAGGTCGGCGTCAAGGTGCCGCTGGTGGTCCGCCTGGAAGGGACCAATGTCGAAATCGGCAAGAAGATGTTGGCTGAATCGGGACTGAATATCGTCAGTGCCGACGGTATGGCTGATGCCGCCCAGAAAATCGTCAAAGCCGTCAACGGTTAAGGAGAGCGAATCATGAGTATCCTCATCGATAAAAACACCAAGGTCATCACCCAGGGAATCACCGGCGCCACCGGACTCTTTCACGCCCAGGGAGCACGCGATTATGGCACCCAGATGGTCGGCGGAGTGACGCCGGGCAAAGGCGGTCAATCGGTTGACGGTTTCCCCATTTTTAATACCGTGGAAGATGCCGTCAAAGAGACCGGCGCCAACGCTTCCGTCATTTACGTCCCCCCTATTGGCAGCGCCGACGCGATCATGGAAGCGGTCGATGCCGGAATTGAACTGGTTATCTGCATCACCGAAGGGGTTCCAGTGTTGGACATGGTCAAAGTCAAGAAGTTCATGGAAGGCAAAAAGTCCCGTCTGGTCGGCCCCAACTGTCCGGGCGTGATCACCCCCGGCCAATGCAAGATCGGCATCATGCCCGGCTACATTCACAAGCCCGGCCCGGTCGGCGTGGTGTCCCGCTCCGGGACCCTGACCTACGAAGCGGTCTGGCAGCTGACCACCCGCGATATCGGCCAGACCACCTGCGTCGGCATCGGCGGCGACCCGGTTAACGGCACCAGCCACCTTGACGTGCTGAAGATGTTCGAAGCCGACCCGGCCACCGAAGCGGTCATCATGATCGGTGAAATCGGCGGCGACGCCGAAGAGCAGGCCGCGGCCTATGTCCGCGACCACATGACCAAACCGGTGGCCGCTTTTATCGCCGGCGCCACCGCCCCCAAAGGGAAACGCATGGGCCATGCCGGTGCGATCATCTCCGGCGGCAAGGGGGACGCGGCCAGCAAAAAAGCCTTTCTCAGCGAATGCGGCATCAGTGTCGCGGACTCCCCGGCCGAAATGGCCGAGGCCCTGCTCAAGGTCTGGAAACCATAGCAGGACAAGAATAGTTACAGCGCTGACCGGGTTGTTTGGTCAGCGCTGTTTGTTCTTAATGTCATCTACAATTTTGAATGAATAGCCTGGCAGGTTTTTTTGAGTCGAGGAACAAAAAGATAAAACACCCGGCCGATAAATCACAGCCCTTTTTGACGGGACTGAAAGTCCCTAAAATAGCCCCCTTTTCCCTCGTAGAAGAGGATGGGGGTGAATTCCACCCCCATCCGAACCTTCCCCCATCAAGGGGGGAAGGACTCAATTCATAGAACCTGAAGGGCTTGGACGGAAAGACAGATGCGCGCACATTATTTACAGCATGTTCCTTTTGAAGGCCTCGGCAGTATAGAGGCCTGGCTCAAAAATAAGGGCTATGAAATAACCAGCTCTCAGCTGTACGCTGGCAGCGACCTACCCGCTATCGAGAGCATTGACCTGCTCATTGTTATGGGTGGTCCCATGAGCGTAAATGATGAAGAAAACCACCCTTGGTTACGGGCAGAAAAAAATTTTATCCGCAGGGTACTTCAGGCGGGCAAACCTATTTTAGGCATCTGCTTGGGCGCACAGCTCATCGTCAATGCGATGGGTGCTGACGTTTTCCCTAATCCAACCAAAGAAATCGGCTGGTTCCCGGTACGAGCCATCAAAACGGATAACCTTGCCGTTTTCCCGTTTCCTGAAGAGCTGGAAGTCTTTCATTGGCATGGGGAAACTTTCGACTTACCAACCAATGCATTCCCCATTGCAGAAAGCAAAGCTTGTAAAAATCAAGCCTATCAAATTGGTTCTCACGTCATCGGTCTTCAGTTTCATCTGGAAACAACTCCAGCGTCAGCTCAAGCCCTGGTTGAGCATTGCCGAGACGAGCTCGTTGACGGTCCCTACATTCAGACCGAAACAGAGATTCTGGCTGCCTCCCAAGAACGATACCAATCAATAAATGGCTTAATGGAAAAAATCCTGGACTATCTGCATGAAAATCATCTCCATGCAGCGAAGCCGGGAAACAATCATTAAGATATTGAACTATTAGCTGCCAAACGAAAGAATCGCTATGAAATTTGCCAAATATCACGGCCTCGGGAATGACCGGATAAATGAGCGGTTAAAAAGCCGGGTCTTTTCCTCTGGCTTTTTTGTTTCTGATCAATTAGAAAACAGTCGCAGATAACCTCACCAACAGAAGACTCAGATATTTACGGTCACCTCAAAATTAAAGGAAACTGCGATGTCACAATTTGACAATGTATCAGTCGTTCGGGAAGCCAATATCTACTTTGACGGACAAGTCACCAGCCGGGCGGTCATTTTTGCTGACGGCACGCGCAAGACATTGGGAATCATGCTTCCCGGTGAATATGAGTTCGGCACCGAAGACAAAGAGCTGATGGAAATTCTGGCCGGCAACCTGGAGATTCGGCTGCCTGGGTCCGACTGGCAAGCCATCAAAGCCGGCGATTCATTTGAAGTACCGGCCAACGCCAAGTTTCAATTGAAGATCGAAACCGTCACCGACTATTGTTGCAGCTATATCAAAGAGTGATTGGCACTCCACCGCATTCATCAAGAGAGTACAGACATTGTTTAACTGGTTGACCGATCGACGGCGCAAAAAACTCACCGCAAGCCCTTTTCCTGAGCAATGGGAATCCATTATCCGCCACAATGTTGCCCATTATGGCCTGTTGGAGGACGACGAACGTTCCCATCTGCAGGCCTTGATTCAGGTGTTTATTGCGGAAAAACATTGGGAAGCGGTTGGCGGGCTGCAACTGACTGATGAGATTCGGGTGACAATCTCCGCGCAGGCTTGCCTGCTGTTGCTGGGCCTGCAACACAATTATTATCGGAATGTCGAGTCCATTGTCGTCTATCCAACAACCGTGGTGCCGCCGCCCCGCCAGCAGGGCTTTTTTGAAACCACCACAGCCCCGGTAGATCCGACGCAGCCGATTCTCGGGCAGGCGTTCCTGCATGGTCCGGTGATCATCATCTGGGATGCTGCCCTCCGCGAAGGGCGGCATCCGGAGCTGGGTCACAATGTTGTCTACCATGAGTTTGCCCATAAACTGGACATGCTCGACGGCACTGTTGACGGGACCCCTCCGCTACGCGACCGCAACGAATACCGGGCTTGGGTGGAAATCTGTTCGCGAGAATACCAGCGCCTGCAACAGGATACCCGGCAGGGCAGAAAGTCATTCCTTGACGCCTACGGCAGCACCAATACCGCCGAATTTTTTGCCGTGGCGACAGAACAGTTCTTTGATCAGCCACACTTGCTGATCGAACAGTCTCCTGAGCTCTATCGGGTGCTGAAAGAGTACTACAAACAGGACCCCGTGCTGCGCAGAGGCGGAAAAAAACTGAACCTAGTGTCGTGCGGTTAGTTCTATAGGCCAATTCTGGCCCTTTTTACTGCTGTCTACGTTCTGCCTTCTCGGCTTGGCTTTGGCCAGGCCTGCGGCGGCACGCCTTGGCAGCAAGTAAAAATAACTCAGAATTTAATACAAACAACTCACCGCACAGGACACTAGCTGCACGTGACTTTCCCGTTGACAACGCCTGCCTGGCGCGCCAGAATACTTTCATGAACACAAACCCATCACATCTTTTCCAGCTGATTATTACCATCACTCCATAGGAGTGGTGGGTTTACTGACGTAAAGATCGTTTATCAACCCGCCCAAGAGGCGGGTTTTGTGTTTTTGCTTCTTGGGCGAACCACCAAGGAGGAAAAAACATGAACAAAGTCGCCATATTCGGCAATGCCGGCGGCGGAAAATCCCACCTGGCCGGGCAACTGGCAGAACTGACCGGGCTCCCGCTCCATTCCCTTGATCAAATCAAATACCGCCCCGGCGGCGGCGAAGTGCCACACCATGAGTACCTGGCCGTCCACGCCGAGCTGCTGCAGCAACCTCGCTGGATCATTGACGGTTTTGGTTGCGTGAGCTCTGCCTGGCAGCGTTTTGCCGCCGCTGATACCTTGATCTATATCGATCTCCCCCTGGCCAGGCATTTCTGGTGGGTCACTAAGCGGCTCATCAAAGGAGTATTTGTCAATCCCGAGGGTTGGCCCAAAGATAGTCCGATTTGGCAAGGATCATTGAACAGCTACCGGGTTTTGTGGCTCTGCCACCGCAAGCTGACGCCAAAGTATCGGCAATTGATCGCCGAGGCAGCGCAGTCCAAACAGGTGCTGCATCTAACCTCGCCAAAAGCCATCAAGACATTCCTGCAACGGCTGCCAAACGAGTTGCAGGTGGATCAATCAGCCTGAACAATCAGCCAGTCTGGCTGTCGTCAGCAGCAAGATTGATCCGCAGACAATTGCGGCCGGAGTCTTTTGCCTTGTAAAGGCAGGCATCGGCCACATTGATCAGCTCGGTCACCGACTGAAAGCGAGGGGAATACCCCACCAATCCGGCACTGACCGTGATGATTCCGTGGGGACTGCCGCGGTGGAGGATTTCCGTGTTACGAACCGCCTCGACCAGCCGCTCGCCGCAGATATGGGCAGCGGCGTGGTCGGCGCTGTTGAAAATCACCGCGAATTCCTCACCGCCATAGCGATAGGCACGATCGACTTTTCGGATAGTGGCGGCAATGACCTGGGCCACCGCACGCAGGGTTTCGTCCCCCGCCGTATGCCCGTAGATATCGTTGAACGCCTTGAAATGGTCAATGTCAACCAGCAGCAGAAAAAAGGATTCGACATTGTTCTGCGCCTGATTGAATACGGCCTCGATATCCCGATTCAGGGAGCGGCGATTATGAATGCCGGTCAAACCATCGAGCAGGCTCAACTCCCTGAGCTGGGCATTGGCCGTTTCCAGCTCCCGGGTCCGGCTGTTTACCAGCCCCTGCAGATCAGTCTGGGCCTCATTGACCTGACGACACATGTCCAGAAACGCTCCGGCCAGCCCACCGATCTCATTCTGCTGCTCCAAAGGGAGTTGCTGCGGAGAGCGGATCACGGTTTGGTAATCTCCGGCCGCCACCAGGGATATGGCCTGCTGCAGCTTGGCCAGAGGGGCTTTAACCTGTTTGCCGATCACCAGATAAACCGTGACATAATAGGCCACAAAAAGCAGAAACCCGAACAGGAGAACAATGCGGGCAGTCTGGTGCGCCTCATGGGCAATAAGCTGCTTGGGAAGGACCGTCACCAGCCACCAGTCCGGTCCGGCCAGCGCTGCGGCGATCAGGTAGTTGCCTCCCTGCACATCTTCGGTCACGGAGATGCCTTCCGCATCCGGCTTTGCCAGTGCAATTTGATGAAATATGCGATCAAGAGCAGGATCGTCGATTTTGTCTAGCGATAGCTGCCCTTTTTGTTTCAGTTCGTCCTTGAGTTTGCCGGGATGAGCAATAAGGTAGCCATTTTTACTGAGAATCAGGGAATAGGTGCCAACCTGGGAATCATTGTCGAGCCGCTGCATAATGGCGGTCAAGTTCAGATCCAGGCTGGGATTCACCAAGTGGCGACCCTGGTAGTCCACCGGCAGTTCAAAGGTAATGGTCCATTGTCCAACCGTCTCGTCGTAATAAAGTCCCGTCCACACCGGATTCCGCTCGGGATTTTCCGCTTGCAGGGTCGCCTTGATTGTCCCCAACTCGTTCATGGGCAGGTCCGGTTTGGCCTGCAGTCCCCACGGGGCCCCGGGGGAATATATGGTAATGGCATTCTCCGGATAAGTGGCATGCAGCACCCCCCTAGACGCCCAGGCCGGCCCGTAGCGATTGACAAGAAGATAAGCAATGAGCAGCCGGCGCTTAAAATCGTGGGAAGCGACCGACTGGTTGTTGCCGATAAAACTGGTCACCCCCCAGGACCGTCCCAGGTGCGGTTCGATGCTTTCCGTAAAGTATTGCTCCTTCATTCGAGTGGCCCCATCGCCATCGACAAAATACATCCTCCAGAACTCATCATCCGAAAAGTCCAACGGCGAAAGATACAGGTGAAGAAACTCGTCCCGAAAGAAGGTTAAATTATGATAGGCTCCAGCAAAAAGCTGATCCTCAATCTGCTTGCGCTCAACCATGTATTGGCGCATCGTCGCCAGTGAGCGCTCCTCGCTATGGTGATACACCAAAAAGTAGCAGGAGATTGTGGCAATCGTCACAACAAGAACCCCGAACAGTAAAACCCTGGTGAGGATTTGGCCGCTGAGGCGTCGGGAAGAGAAGAGGGAGATTCGATTCATTGTCGCGGCTCCTGACAGTTCCCGCTGCAAAGCAGGCAAGCTGTCGCTATCTTTTTTCAACCGACTTTGGATTCATCCTGAGGTTATTGAGACGTCGGCAAAGCGAAAGAGCCCCAGCTTGACACAAAGTCTGGCAAAGCACCACAGCCAACAGCCTGAACAATCCAGAATCAATAGAGATATCAGCAAGGTTAGTACTCAACAATAGAGGATTCAGCAGCGAAAAGCAATTGACCTCAGGCAGAATCAGCCCATGGGAAAAAGCTCCTCCACAACCGGAGCTTGCCCTGCTCGCATCAACAATGCGCTTGCCTGTGAACAACCAATTAAGCCAGAATTGTTCATTCGTACCGAATCCCCCCCCTGCCAGGACACCGATTATGCTGACAATTGACATCCCCGGTTATCAAACCCTGCAACTGGACCACCTGGTCCTTGATTTCAACGGCACCCTCGCCTGTGACGGCCAGCTCATAAACGGCGTTCGCCAGCGTCTTGAGCTGTTGGCCGGACAGCTCCAAGTCCATATCATTACCGCCGATACTTTTGGCGGGGTTGCCGCGGCCGTGGCGGAGATCTCCTGTCGGCTGTCGATCATTCCCCCCAAGGCTCAAGATCAGGCCAAACTCGATTACCTGCAGCAGCTCGGTGCATCCAGAGCCGCGGCCATCGGCAACGGCCGCAATGACCGGCTCATGCTGGCCGGAGCGGGATTGGGAATTGCGGTGATGCAGGAGGAGGGTGCGGCCAGTGCCACCATTCTTGCCGCGGATCTGGTCACCAGGGATATCCTCGCGGCGCTTGACTTGCTGCTGCATCCGGACGATTGGTGGCGACGTTGCGCAATTGATTATTTCGAATATCATGAAGCCCCCCCACCCTGACCCTCCCCCACAATGGGAGGAGGGAATTCTCCAACGGGTTGTTCTCCTTCCCTATTGATGGGGGAAGGCCGGAATGGGGGTGGAGAAAACAGCCAAGCCCCCCACCCTGACCTCCCTCACAACGGAAGGATGGAGTTCACCAACGGGTTGTCCTCCTTCTCCCTTCGATGGGGGAAGGTCGGGATGGGGGTGGAGAAACCAGCCAAGCCCCCCACCCTGACCTCCCTCACAACAGAAGGATGGAGTTCACCAACGGGTTGTTCTCCTTCCCCATTGATGGGGGAAGGCCGGAATGGGGGTGGAGAAACCAGCCAAGCCCCCCACCCTGACCTCCCTCACAACAGAAGGATGGAGTTCACCAACGGGTTGTCCTCCTTCCCCCTTCGATGGGGGAAGGTCGGGATGGGGGTGAAACAACCAACCAGCCAATTCCACCCACAAAGAGCTGCAGCACCAATCACCATCGCCACCTGTTGCCACGTCAAAAGGCCTGCCTTTTTCGGGGCTCATTAGCTGCAACGATTCGGTTTCCACATAGCAATGCTTCAGGGGTGGGAGAGGTATCCGTCTCAATCCCAGGCCACGGAGTCGGAATCTGCGCAGTCCGCCGATCAATTCCAACTGGGTTGTTCATCTCGGGAAAGCAAAAGAGTTTTTTTTGCCTCCTTTTTATTTGCGATCAAAAAAAAGTGAAGCCGCGCGCGAAACTTCAGCATGAAAAACTGCGATAATTGACTTTATTTTTTATCTTGATACTGTCAAATTATATTTGAATACAAAAGAAAAGATTTTAAATTGAGCTTAAACGTCACTTGAATTTCTCATAAACCGTAAGCTGCAGTCTCTCCAAAATCCTGAAATCATCATCAACCAGCACAAAAAATGACTTTCCCGGCGTAGCATTGGTAAAACCCGAAATAGTGGTTGCCGAGGTGTTCGCGGTGGGGCAGCCCTGGTCGGCTCACAGGTATCGTCTGTGGGTTGGCGGCCCGGTGTAGTTACCGCTACAACCGGGCCGCTGCCTCTGTAGTTTTTACGGTCTAGGGACCGCTGATCAATATCCAGGTGTTGAATTCCTTCGACCATCGAAATGCTGCGGACTGTGCGGTTCCCAGCGCCACTCCCGTTGGTACGCCCAGGTAGGAAATTGACAAAGGGTCTGCGCCGGTGGAATTCGCCGTGCGGGCAAACGTCAAAATGTCACTATCAGACCGTCCCGCAGTCGCGATATTGGCAACCCGGGGAGCGGTCAATGGCGTATCAAAGACCAGAACGCGAGCATCAACTCCCCAGGTAATCGTCGCCCCGGAATCTCCATAATCCGCTGAAAACGGGGCAATGGGCTCAGACGTCGCTGTATCTAAATTAAAATCGACGTTTGTCGCATTGCTGAAAGCGGCTGATACCTGCGACAGGTCAACATGAATAATGCTGATGTCGGCCATATATCCCAAAGAGTTTGTCTTGGTGAAGTGGATGCCTTTATCCTGGACTTCATTCGCCGTCCCCATACCCGGTCTTTGATCGTCCCTCCAAAAATCCGGAAATTTTGAGAAACTCCGTTCATGTAATGCGTTCCGGAACCAGCATCAACCAGGTTGATCTGATTTGTCCCGGCTCGCGCATCAATCAGGTTGGTATAAACCTCAAAACTATTGCCGCCGGAACTGTTGAGATAATAATCCGTATCAACCGCCAACGGACTCGGCAAGGTGCCTGTCGTCGTAAACCGCACCCTGGATAAAAACCCAAAATTGGTAGCTGTACTTGATGTGATCAAATCGGTCGACGCATTGGCAGTAAATGTATCACCCGATGTATTAATGACAATTCCCGCCCTTTTTACGGCCGTGGTGCCATTATCAAAATCCTGGATCGCAACGATCTGCACCTCCTGGCAATTAATAAACAGCATCCCATGACTATCGTTTTGATCAACGATCGGCCGAAGAAAATATAACCCCCGGCATTGATCCAGATTGGCACCGACACCACCATCTTGAACCTGGAAGCGACAGGCCTGGAATGTAATCGTCGATCCTCTGACAATCGTAATTCCGGTTCCTCCAGTTGCAGAGGATATCGGCTTTCCGCTGCCGAAATGCGATTCGGAAAACCAGCTGTCCGCAAGATCAGTCGCAATCAGGGAATACTTACAGGCATCATGAAAAACTTTGTCATAATAAATCTGTCCACAGTTCACCAACTGAACCGCATTCGAAAACCCGGAGATATACAAATTCTCAAATCGGACCTGGCGAACCAGAGTCGCGACCACAAATTTCGAACTACTCCACGCACTGGTGGGGTTCTTCGCGTAAATATTTTTAAACCCAGCGTTTCCGCAGTTCGTCGCTATCCCGGGGTTGATATTAACCATGACCCCATTAAAATTAAGAACCAGCCTGGTGCCGTGACTTGTCGAGTCGATCTGCTTACCGGGACGCCTTCCCAGGTGGTAAAAGCCGATTTGGTGACCTGGCTATCAAAACGATAATCCGCAGCGGCAAACTTAACGACCCCCGGGCACTGACAAGATTGTCCGCCGCCTGTACCGCAGCGGCCGCGTCGACAGCGCCCGTACTGATTGCGCTGGCAAACCACTCCGGGCGCGCCGTCGAACCATCCCAATCCCGGCGGACCCAAACTCCTGTCGATCCATCCCCCGGCGCTGTGGGTCTTGCAAAGACCCCCTGCAATGGATCATTTATGACCCACTCATCCGCCGACTGATCCCCAGAGCGCCAGTAAAAATCGCCTTGATATCCATCCCCGACAACAGATCGGCCGCCGACATAAATAACCTGGCCGGCAAATTTACCGGTGACAGCCTGCAACTGTGCAAGAGTGTCAACCCGCAGCACCAGCGCTTTTAACAGTTGATCCTGCTCGCCCTTCACCGGCGTCTGCCCGCTGGCCTCAACAACCCCGACCAGCTCCTCCTGCACATCATTCAGCCAGTCGACCCCCACTACGGTCGCCGGTTCGGCCAGGGCAGGATTACCCTCGGTGAACTTATTATCGACAGTCGCGCCCTCAGTATCCACCCGGCCGATCGCCAGGGCGGCATGGGGGATGGTCAGCAACAGCAGCAGGATAATTAAAAACCGTTTCAGCATGATTTAACCTCCAATAGTTTAATCCCCATATGCAAAAACAACCTCAGTATGGGCCGGTTTGAGTCGATTAATGGCGCACTCGAGCACGATGTTGTTCCACCAGCGCAAAGGCGTGCCGGCAACGTTGATCCCGGCGCGGAACGATGTCACCGGCTGGGCTGGGGCATTGACGCGCCACTTGTACGGGTCGCCGTCGATCCCCTCGGTGATGGTGATGGCAAACCCCAGATGCGCGGCCAGGTCAATATAGTATTGACGCGACAGCCCGCCGGTGGCCGCATGCTTCAGGATCACCGCCTGTTGGCGCTGGGGGCGAATGGTCAACTTTCCGGTGCAGGGTTCCGGCAGGCCCAGGACGCGCTCCCAATCCTCCAGGGTTGCGTAGCAGGTGTCAGGGTGCATTTCTTTCAGCAGCAGATCCGCCTGCGCCTGGGCCTCATCAAACAGCGCCCCCTCAACGGCGATGTCGTCATCAAACACGCCACCCAGTTCCAGGGGCATCAGTTGGCGCAGAGTATCCTCATTTTTGCCATTAGGTAACATTGATCACCCCCGGTCTGATCATCTCGTAATCCACCGGTATTACTGCGGCAGCCGGGGCTGTGACAATGGCGTTGTCGGCCCCGTTTGCCAGGGCTATCGCCGCCAACTTGGCCGGGTACAAAATCTGCGGGCCGGTCTCGTCTGATCCCAACGCCTGCACCGGCACAAAAGAAGCCAGGTAGGCCTCAATATCCGCCGCGATCTGATCGGTATCCACATTCAGCCCGGTGGTGGACATGGTCACATCCGTCACCAACGGTGTCGGTGCCGATATCAGCACCGGGTCGACCTCTTCCATGCCTGCCGGGCGCAACGGATCAATGTACGCTAAAACCTCGTCAAGCAAGCCCACGGTCGGAATCTCGTCCCCGGTTAAATCCTCGTCAGCCAGCACCACCACGTCCACCGTCCCATTGCCCCGGGCGGTCGGATAACACCAGGCCTTGCGCACTCCCGTCACCGCCCGCGCCCAATCCACATAGTCGTAGCGGTTGCCACCAGCCGGCGGGTTGCGGCGCTTGGCCAGGTAACGCTCCAACAGCGCTTCGTCGGTCTCGCCAGCCAGCCGGGAGATTCCCACGTCGCTGCAATGGTGCTCCAGGTTTTCCTGGTCCGCCAGGTCCGCAAAAATCTGCCGATAGATATACTGCTGATGCTGATAA
Organism: Geopsychrobacteraceae bacterium; assembly: GCA_963668145.2. Classification (GTDB taxonomy): domain Bacteria; phylum Desulfobacterota; class Desulfuromonadia; order Desulfuromonadales; family Geopsychrobacteraceae; genus Seleniibacterium. Next base: position 7,738 of record CAXXJU010000016.1, on the reverse strand, counting down.
ATCCCCCACATGGCCGAGGCCGTGCAGGCCGCCTTGATAAACACCAGCGATCCCTGACTGGTATCCACCCCGGGGAACTGATTTTGGTAATCCTGCAGAATCTTGGCCAGGTGCTCGTCAAAACTTTTTTGCCACTCCACTAGATCACCTCCTTGAACACATCAAATGTCACTTGACGGCCATCGGCCTGGGTGATGGCCACCACCAGCTTGACCCGGTTCAGATCCTGGAGCAGATCCCGCTCCACCTGGGTCTCAATATTGGTCGCCCGGCCGCTGTCCAGAATCCATTGCAACGCCTCGGCAGCATAGTCCTTAATCAATGCCGCACTGCGGGCGGTATTTTTCTTCGGCAGGGCGCGCATGCCGAACTGCGGATTAAACCACCAGCTGCCGCGCACAATCAGCAAACTGAGGATGGCGTTGTTGCGGATGTCGCTCACCTTGTCCCAGCTCATCTGCGGGGTTCCGCTGCTCATGTCGATGGCAAAATCCATTTACATTCCCTCGTTCGGCGGGTCAGTGGTGCCGCCGCCGTCGCCGTTTTCGTTGTGGTGGTGATCGTTATAGACATCGCGCATAGCCTGCATGGTTCCGGTCGGGTCGGCAATGCTGTCGGCCGAGGACAACGCGCCGGTTACCACTCCGGTACCACCAACGGTTAGATTTCCCGTCACAGCGGCATTGCCGGTCATCTCGGTTAGCGGAGTGTCCAAAATCACCTTGCTCGATGCTACCGCCTTGACCAAAGGACAGGTCACCGTTGTTTCCACGCCCACGTCGGCGGTCAGTTTGTCCGTACCGTAAACATGGATCTGCTTGTCGCGCTTAAAATGGACCGCCTGGCCCTGATCATCAAAAATGCAGACCTCTCCATTCTCGATGGCAATCCGGTAGCGCCGGTCATCCTCAGCAATTACATAAAAACAGTTTCCCTCGCGGATGGTGATTCCTTCCGCACCAGCAAGCGGGCGGCTGGTAAAGCCGTAATGCTGGAAAATCTCCCGGTCAACCAGCTTTTCGCCGGCCACTCCGCGCAGTGAGATCCGCTTGATCGCCCCCTCCACCACCGCGTCAATGATGCCCCGGATCACCCGCCTCATGCCACCACCCCCGGCAGTCCCAGGCGCACCTCAGTGGTGCGGCCTTCCTCTTTAGACAGCTTCAATCGCCGCCCGGTCACCAGGTAAATTCCGTTTGCGGCCGGGCGCAGTGTCTCGTCAATCACCCGGCACAAGCGGTTGATGCTCCAGTTCAGATTGTTCTGACTGTGACCGTCCACTACATACTTAAACGTCACCGCCCCGGCCCGCTGCCGGTCCAGCAACAGCCGGGCATGCTGCGCCGGGCTCTCGCCGTCGTTATCGTTCTGCACCACCAGCGGCTTGCGGATCGGCATGTCCGGATCTTCCAGCACCGCGCTGGTGTTGATCTCGCTGGCACCCAGCTGATCGCGCCCCTGGCGTTGTCCCAACACGATAATCGGGGTGTAACGCTGCGAGATATCCCGGGTGCGGCCGCCGCTGACAATAGTATTTCCCTGTCCGGACAGCCGCCGGATCAGCTGATAATCCGCCGCGCCGCTCGCCTTCGGCCGCCCGAACACCGGGGTCCCGTCCGCCAGAAAAAAGAACATTGCCCCGCGTGAGGCCGCGTAATCGCGCAAGGTATCAAAAATCGTCCGGGTCGCATCGCAATGGGCATGCTTTTGCCCCAGGTCAAAGGCCGATGTTTTGGTCTGCTGGGCCAGCTGTCCGCCGATCCCGGCCTGGTAAACAATCTGCTTGCGGTTGATCAACGGCACCTTGGCCAGCAGCTGATCGGCCAGTTGCTTTAAGACCACGTCCTGCAGATCCGGGAACTCCTCCACGTAGCTATCCACCAGCAACCCGCCCAGGTCGCGCCCCTCGATCGTCACCTCGTTTTTGCTCTTGTCGCCGGTCTCCTCCACGCTGTCGATCAACCCGGTCAACTCCAGCTCACCGTTGACCCGCAGCTTGCAGGTCATCCCCGGGTTGATCTCCATGTCCGGAGCGCCCAGGGTCATGCTGAACGCATCCGCCGCCTTGTACAGATCCGCGTCGACATCATAGGCAATGAACTGAGTCAGCCGACGGCCGCCGACCAAAAGCTCGAGACTATCTGATCGATTATCTGACATAGACGGCCACCTCGCCCTGGGTAAAATTGGGGTGCGGAATACTGTTGATGCTCAGCAGCCTGGCCGCATAGCTATACGGCAGTCCCTGGCGCAGGCACACCAGGTGCAGCGGCAACGGGTTGTCGAGCAAAATCCGCTCAATCCGGTCCCGCTCCAGCTTTACGTTGCTCACATGTTCCAGCAGCTGGCGGGCGATATCCTTCAGGCTGCCCAGTCCGCGCTCCTCGTCAATCACGTCTTGCAGTACGCCGCGCACCTCGGCAAGGCTGCGCTCCAGGTCAATGGCTGACATAACCGTGGTCAGATCCTTGGCCCCGGTAAAGCGTCCCAGCTGATCAAAGCTGGCCGTCTTTTCCGCCTGGCGCAGTTTGTCCCGGGCGGTCTCGTCCTGCTGATACAGGGTAGCCGCCTCCAGCCCCAGCCGCTGAGCCGAGGCAATCCGCGCCTGCTTTCCGTGGGTTGCGTCCAAAGCTGCAAAATCCAACAGCGCCACCCGCACCCCGGTCAAAAACCGCGCCGGGGCGGTGCGCTGCGACTCAAACGCCAAGGCGTAACGTTCCGCCGCCCGGGCCACACTGCCGATCACCCGTCCGGGAAGGTTGGTGGCAAAACTGGTGGCGGCCAGCAGGCTGTTGGCCGGGTTGGCAAAATCGACCATTTGCTGATCCCAGGTCCGCACCGCCGCATCAACTGTCTTCAGCCAATTGCGCACTTTCAAAGTGGCTGATGGAAACTGCTCCACCACGTCCAACTCCGGATCAAGCTCCACCGCCGTCAAATCCCTGGCCACCGGTCCCAACTCGGCAACCGCATCATCAATAAAAACCGTCTGCTGCTCCTGCAGCCCGGCAACAAAGCTTTCCTCGCCGTCCGCCAGCACATCGCTGAATGCGGCGCTCTCCTGGCTGGAAATATCCTGGATAAACGACAGGTCGACCTCGGCCAATTCCTGACGGTCATCATGCCGGACATCCACCGACTCAACCCGCCCCTGCAGCGGTCCATATTCCGTGAATGGCGCAGGGTAAACAGCTCGCGCTTCTTGAGATGGTCAAGAAAATCAAAATGATCTTGATAGGTGTCCTCCCACCAGTAGCAGCGCAACCGCAGGGTCCGGGCTTTTTCGCCTAGATCGTCGGTCTTTGCCCCGTCCCGATACGGGTACTCGTAGACCGCCACCGCTTTTTTAAAGCCGTCGGAAACCGTCTCGAGATCCAACTGGAAGCCGTCAATGTCGGCCGCATAACGCGCCATCTAAAACTCTCCCCGCCGCACCATGGCCCGGGTTCGGGTGCGCATGTTGTTGCTCTCGGTGGTGACCCGTCCGGCCTGGTCGATATTCATGTTGATCTCGATCGCCTGTTTTGACGCTTCATTGCCAAAAAATGCCGCAATCTGGTTCATGGCCAGGCCGATCTTGTCGCCCAGGGTGGTATCGTCCAGCAGATGCTCCTTGCCACGCAGCGCGCCGCCCAGCTTGTCGATCCCGGTCCCGGCTCCATAGCCCAGCAACCCGGCAGCAGCCACCTGACCACCCGGGGTGGCCAACGCGGTCGACCCCAACCCGGTCAACCATTTCCAGCTGCCTTTGGCCAGGGTACCGGCCTTGCGCAGCAGCCCACCACCTGCGGCACCGCCCATCACATCGGCCACGCTGCCGCCGCCAAAGGTTGCCGGCCAGTTGGTCACGAAAACCGGCTGCACCCCGGTGGCAGCTTCCACCGCTTTACCAGCCGCGATCCCGCCGGCAACGGAACCCGCCGAACTGAACAACCCCTTGACCCCGCCGACCCCTTTCAGGACCTTGCGGCCATACCACAGCGCCGCACCACCCAGGCCCAGGGTCGCCAGTCCGCCGGTGGCCAATGCGCCCAGGGACACCCCGGATACCGCCTGGCCGAGTAGTTCGCTTTTTTGAGCACCCATGCCAATCAGGGTGACAAATTCGTTCATCATTCCGACCAGACTTGAGATCGGTTTCAGTGCTGGCTGATACAATTCAGCCAAGGTCGACCGGCTGGTGCCGCGTAAGGCTTCCCACTGTTTGTTCAGGCCTTCCATCTGCGTTTGCAGCTTTTCCGATAGCGGCAAAGCCCCGGCCATCTTTTTCTCGATCTCTGCAAAACTGGCAGCGCCTTCATCCATCAGGGCCAAGGCCACCGGAGCCCCGCGCACATCGAAGATCTTGGTTAGGATCGACAGCCGCTCAGCCTCGCCCAGGCCGCCCAGTTCCTTACGCAAAATTGCGGTCATTTCCGCCAAAGACTTCAGCCCACCGGTTTCATTGCGGAAGACGTTCTGCTTGGCCGCTGCATTAAAGAACTGTCGCAACCCGGTCCCGGACATGCTGCCACCCAAACCACGCTGGGCGAGCATGGCGGACAGCACCAGCATTTCATGGGTCGATCGATTGAGTTCCGACATGGCCGGGGCGGCATATTTGGCCGTCTCGGCAATCTCCGCAGCACCGACCACGGAAGCCGATGAGGCCCGGCTGATTTCGTCGGCCAGGCGCATGTATTCATTGGCTTGCAATTTAAACGGGGTGGCAATTCCGATCAGGTTCTTGCCCATTTCAACCGGGTCAAGGCTTTCGTAGGTGCCCAGCGCGGCCGATGCGGCCGCCGCACCGTTCTTGCCGATAATGTCCTGGATATTCGCCCCGGATTTGATCAACTTGGCTTCCAGGGCCACGATCTGCGCCTGGTTGAACGGGGTCCAGGCCTGCACCTCAAACGCGGTACTTTTGATCTTGGCCAGCTCAGCACTCAGCTTGCGGCTGTCCTGCACGCTGCCGGCCAGTTCGGCCCTGGCACCCAATACGGCCGCCTGCAGTTCCCCAGCCGCACCAACCGCCGGTTTCAACCCCCGGTAAATCTCCCGCGTGGCCACACCGGCAATCAGCGCGCGCTTGCCGCTTTTGGCCATATTGTCAAAGGACTGCTGCACCTCTTTGTTGGCCGAGGCCAGGCCCTTCATGCGATGCTTGATCGCGTCGACGCCTTTACTCAGCGCATCGATCAGGGTAAATTGGATAGCAACGGAGGTGACACTCATGTTCTATATCCTCGGCGGTTTACTGTTTTGCGTTCTGCTGCTCGGCATCGAGCGGCTATTCAGCGGCTTGGTCTCTTTCCTGCTGTCCGGCCGGGTTTAAGCTTTTTTTGGCCAGATGCTTCATGTTTTGGTAATACTCCGGATCTTCCTCTTGGGTTGGGGCGATAACTGACAGCTCCTCTAAACCAAAAACATCCCGCTTCCTGCGGCCATAGTTCTCCTGACCAGTTACCTGCGCCGTTTCCTCGGTCTGGGTCTCCGCAACACCTTGGCCGGTTCCTTTTTCTTCGGTGTCCGCAGCTCCACCCAGTCCTCGATCCACAGCAGCGCTTCCTCCGCCGGCATCGTCCTGGCCGTCTCCCAGGGAATCCCCGCTTTCAACAGAGCCAGGGTCAGCTGGCGGCGCATCTTCGCCTCGAAATCGGGCCAGAGATTCTTGCAACCTCTTTTCGGCGGCCGTGATCTCGTCCATATCTTCTGTCCAGAACTGGGCAACAAAATCCAGGGTCAACACGTCAGCCGGAACGCCTTCGATCTTGATCCTCAGGCGAGCAGGGCAAGTCCCATCAGTTCATTGGCCAGCTCTGGATTGGTTACATCAATGGCCAGGATGTGCTTGCCATCGTCCGAGTGCCTGATGTCAATCAAGTCCTTTGCCTGCAGCGGCCGCAAGGTAAATTCCCGGCACAGTTGGCCGTTATGCTCAACACCCAACGGCAGGGTGCCAAATTCAATGGGTACGGACATATTCAAACCTCTCTTGATAATTGCGGTTATTCTTCAATTCGCTTTTCGGAACCCAGGTCAATAGTCCGCACCAGTTCGTTGTCGCCGTCGATCTTGCTCTCGCCGATCTTCAGGGTCCGCACGCCCATATGGGTGATCCGTTTGCCGTTCATGTATTCAATGGTCAGGGTCGCATCCTTGACCGATTCAAAGTCAAATTCGGTCTCGTCTTCAGGGACCACGTAATCGACTTTGACGCCGTTCCGTTGTGTTACTCCACAGTGGCCGGTCTTGTTCATCAGATTGACCTGACGGGCCAGTTCACGCTCGTTTTCCGTGACTGCTTTAAAATCCGTGATCTGCTGGCCATTTACGTCCAGCAGGCATTTATTGACATATTCCATGGTGTCCTCTCAGCTCAGGTCTGCAAAATTTACAGGATCATATCGATCACACCGTAAATCTGGTGCAATCCGTTCACGACATCGGCGGGCAGCGGAAGCGGAAGCGGGTCGGTTCATCCGGATCGCGGATCACAACAATGTTGTCCTTGTTCGCTTCAACCTTTTCCCAGATTTCGGCCGCATCCAATTTTAAGGCCGTGGTGTAAATACTGGTCCGCACGGCGGTCCTGGTTCGCTCCGTGGCTTTTGACTGGGCAAAATGCAGCCCTAATTGCTGCAAGATCGCTTTGCGGCCGTAGTCCAACTCATCCAAGGTGTTGAAATCCAGCAGCGCAGGATCATCAATACCGCCAGCATTGACAGTATGCGTACTGATCATCCGCAGCATCTGCATAGTGCCATCGGGGCCAACCACCATAGGAGTAACGCCTGAATAGAGCATGGTATTCAGCTCCGTCTCGCCGAACCGGTCCGCCACCGGCGGCTCGGCAATCCCCAGCACATCAACTTCGCGCCGCGGCACGGCCGGATCTTCGAAAATCGGCAGGGCTTCCGCCGCGCAACAACCCGCCGCAATCTCATAGGCCGGGGTCGGACAGTTTTTGCTCCGGGCCAGACAGACCCGTCCGGCATTGATAGCCAACGCCAGAGTTACGCTGTCGGCGGTAATGCCATCGTAAGCAATGACCCCACGGGCAGCCCGCATCTGCATGCCGTTACTGACCGCATCCAAATGATCACGCAGGGCCTGGGCGCTGGTTGAATCGTTATAGGGGGTCACATACAGCTCGTAGCTCTCGCCATAAAGAACATCCAGGGCATCCTGGATATCCGGATCAACCAGGCCGCCGGCCATGGCCGCGGTTGCAGCGGTCAATCCTGCGGCGGTCGTTGTTGCCTTCAGGGGCAGCTGATTACCGACGGTGCCCTTATGCCGGAAGGTCCAGGTGATGACTCCGGCTTCTGCTGCTCCGGTCACCGGCAGATCGGCATATTTCTGGACCTCGGCCAACAGGGCCGTAGCTGCATCCGCTGCCGTGGTGCCGGTGGCAACGGCAATATTGATCGTCACATCACCAATCCGCTGGGACAGCAGGCCTGGACCGGTGGTCGATCCGGTCAGAGTTGTCGTTCCAGTAGCAGCTGCACCGGCAGCGGCATCATCCAGCAGGCACAGGGTCAAATCGGCATAGCGATTGGCTTTAAGGGCCTTGATCACCATGCGATGAGCCAAACTCCCCTGGCCGGCATATTGTGCGGCCTCTTCCGTGCTGTAGCACTGGGTGGGGGTCAACGCTGCCAGTGTCCCTGTGGCCAGGCGCTGGGCAATAACAACAATGTGCTTCAGGTTCCCCGGCAGTCCCCGCACGGCATTGCTGGTATTCAGTTCG
>CAXXJU010000015.1:0-40890 GCA_963668145.2 Geopsychrobacteraceae bacterium | reverse complement strand
AAATACGAATCCGCGGATTGACCTGACGAGCGAATTCCCGGCACTTGTCCAAGTCGAAATCAAGATACGGGAGCAGGTCGGTTTTGTTGAGCAGCAACACATCGGCGGCCCGGAACATGTGTGGGTATTTGATGGTTTATCTTCCCCCTCGGTGACCGACAGGACCACGACCTTGTGATGTTCACCCAAATCGAAAGAGGCCGGACAGACCAGATTGCCGACATTTTCGATCATCAGCACGTCGGTCCCGGCCAGGTCAAAATCCGCCACGCCATGGCCGACCATGTGGGCGTCGAGGTGGCAGCCGGCTCCAGTGTTGATCTGTTTGACCGGGACGCCGGTGGCTGCGATCCGGTCGGCATCATGACTGGTTTGCTGATCTCCTCCAATACTGCGATGCGCATCTCGGGGGCGAGGGCGCTAATGGTATTTTCCAGTAAAGTGGTCTTGCCCGACCCTGGCGAACTGACCAGGTTCAGCACGAAAACGCCCTGTTCCCGGAACATCTGCCGGTTCTGCCCGGCCAGGCGATTGTTTTTGCTGAGCAGGTCTTCCTCGATCCGCAACGTCTTGGGGCCATGCTCATGATGGTGACTATGCTCATGATCCTGGGCGAGGTGAGTTGTCTCTTCGCAGCCGCATTCGATACACATGATTATTCAACCTCCAGTTCAGTCATTCGCAATTCATTCCCCTGTGTGGTCTGCACGAGAAAACTGTCACAGGCCGGGCAGGAAAAGGTCAGATTGTCAGCAGCAAAATCATGCCGGCACTCTTCACAGATCATTTTACCAGGGATCCGGTTGATCAGCAGGGTCGCCCCTTCCAACATGGTGCCCCTGAGTTACGGCTGAAAAGCAGAATTCGACCGCTTCTGCCACCACCCCGGAGAGTTCGCCGATATCCACGCTGACTGAAAGGACCCGCTTGCTGCCAGCCCGGCGGGCATGGTCTTCGGCGATTTCGACAAGGCTTCTGGTGATACCGACTTCGTGCATGAAATATTCCACAGCTTTGAGTTGGCAGGTGATTGTCCCGTTGGGAAGCAATACCGCATCATACTATATAGCGGGCTGTCGAAAAACAGCTTACTCGTTTCGGCTCGGAGGCCTCGACGAATAGTTCCACTAAGGCAGAAAAATTTTGAATATGGTCTCTTTCTTCGTGCCGCAGAGGAATAACCATATGCAAAAATCAAACCGGGAAACAGGGGTGCGGCAAAGGGATCACTGCAGATCGTCCGTCAGGCCGGTGTTGACGCGAATGCCAAAATTACCCCTTTAATGCCCTGGACAAAATGACACAATTTTCTGGGAGGCGGTTTTATGCAGCAGGGTACCATCTATGTTTGCGACAGCACTGAGCAGGCGCAGTCTTTCCTGGTTCCCTGGCTGGAAGCGGCTGGGCATCAGGTGGCCTTGTACAACAATGCCCAGCAGCTCATGGATCTGCCGAAAGGGCACAATGCCGAGTATCCGGACCTGGTTTTCATCGATGATCAATTACCCGGCGCTCCCCTTGACGACCTCCTCAAACGCCTGGTCATCTCCTATCCCAGGGCGACTCTCGTGGTGGTCAGTGCATTGGCAACGGTCCGCAAGGCGGTCAGTGCTATGCAGGCCGGCGCCCATGAATATCTGATCAAGCCGTTAGGGAGTAACGATGTGGCGGCCATTGTCGGCCGTGTTCTGGAGCGTAGCCGGTTGGAAAAGGAGAATCACTCCCTGAAGGCGGCGCTGAAAGACCGCTTTGATCCTGGCCAGATCATCTTTAAAAGTAAATGCTTTGAACAGGTTTATACGCTGGCCTGCAAGGTTGCCGACAGCGATGCCAGCGTCCTGGTGCTGGGGGAAAGCGGCACCGGCAAGGAGCTGATCGCGTCGACCATTCACTATTCAAGCCCGCGCCGCGATCATCGTTTTCTGACCATTAACTGTGCCGCCCTGACCGATACCTTGTTGGAAAGCCAGCTGTTCGGTCATGTCAAAGGAGCCTTTACCGGGGCTATCGCCAGCCAGGGCGGGCTGGTCCAAGAGGCTCATCGGGGCACCCTGTTTCTGGATGAAGTCGGTGACCTCAGCCCGGCTTTGCAGGCGAAGCTACTGCGGGTGCTGCAGGAAAAGGAATATATTCCGGTCGGTTCAACCCAGGTCAAACATGCTGATGTACGTTTTGTCGCGGCGACTAACAAAGATTTGAAGGAAGAGGTCGCGGCCGGGCGCTTTCGCCAGGATCTTTACTACCGGATCAATGTTGCCACCCTGAAACTGCCGCCCTTGCGAGAGCGGCGCGAAGACATTCCGTTGCTGGTGCGGTTTTTCCTGCGTAAGCAGGAAGGGCGGGAGCTGGAGATCGAAGCGGCAGCTCTGAAGCGCCTGGTGCAGTATGAATGGCCGGGCAATGTCCGGGAGTTGCAAAACGTTTTGGAGATGGCGGCGTTGTTGGCCGATGACGGCCTGATCAAAAGTTCCCACCTGCCGCTGAGCATTATCGATGGCGGCACCACTGCATTCAGCCTCCCCGGCCAGCAAATTTCCCTGGCTGAATTGGAGCAGCTTTATATTGAGCAGGTTTTTCGTCAGACCCGCTACCACAAGATGAAAACATCTGAAATCCTGAAGATTTCCCGGAAGACACTGGACCGAAAACTAGAGCTGTACGCGATTGGCAAACCGGAAAAATAATCGCCGTGAGCAGCCCGGGTAAAATTTTTTCCTTGGCTGAGCGTTTTTGCCACCGTTGTTGTTGGCGATTTTGTGTAGATTTGAAACAAATTCTGGCCAGAATGACCCATTCCTGAAAATCATTTCTTTTGGCCGGTTGCTCATCAAAAACAGCCTGTCACCCCTAAAAACACGCCTGTTGCAGAGAAAAAATACCGGTTGGCACATTCTTTGATCTGAGGCTGATGTTTTATTTGCGCAACCCCCCGTGCGGTTACCGCAGCTTTTTAAGGAAAGGAGCATGAAAAATACAGGTCAATACGGGTTGGTTGTTGTTGTGTCATTTTTTTATGAGATCAGGAGAGAATCCCATGCCAACAAAGATTACCATCGACCCTATATCCCGGATTGAAGGCCATCTCAAAATCGAAGCGACCCTGGATGGCGGGATCGTCAAGGAAGCAAAGAGTTCCGGGATGCTTTATCGCGGGCTGGAAAACATCCTGCTTGGTCGCGACCCTCGCGATGCCGCGCGGATTATGCAACGCATTTGCGGGGTCTGCCCGACCTCCCATGGTCTGGCCGCGGCTTTCGCCCTGGATGAAGCCTATGGCGTGCAGGGCAGTATCACCGACAACGGCCGCATTCTGCGGAACCTCATCCAGGGGGCGAATTACCTTCAGTCCCATATTCTCCATTTTTATCAATTGGCCGCCCTTGATTACGTCGATGTTACGGCCGTGGCCGATTACAGCGGTACTGACCCGGTCCTCAAAAAAGTCCAGGATTTTATCAGCCGCGGCCATCTGGGTCCCTTTGTGCCGCGCTATGAGGGGGACTATCGGCTCAGCAAAGAGGAAAACATGGCCGCGGTCGCCCATTATGTCGAAGCACTGAACATGCGTCGTCTGGCCCACGAAACCGTGGCGCTGTTCGGTGGCAAGATGCCCCACAATATGGCGATCGTAGCCGGCGGCGTGTCAACCCAGCCGACCCGGGACAAGATCACCCAGTTTCTCGGTAAGGTGGATCAGTTGATCGAATTCATCGATACCTGTTATCTGCCTGATGTGCTGATGGTGGCCGGCCACTACAGCGATTACTTTGATATCGGTGCCGGTTGCCGACAGTTCATGTCCTTCGGGGTGTTCGACCTGGACAGCGATCCGGACCTGACCAAGCGTAACCGCTATCTGCCGCAGGGGATTGTCAGGGGAAAAGATCTCAGCATGGAGCGGGTCGATCCGCAACTGATCACTGAAGATGTCCAGAACAGCTGGTATGTCGACTCCGGGATTCGCCATCCCTTTGAAGGGGTGACCGAAGCCGATCATGACAAAGCCGGCGCCTATAGCTGGTGCAAGTCGCCACGCTATAACGGAGAAGTCATGGAAGTCGGGCCGCTGGCCCGGATGCTGGCCAGTTATGTGTCCGGCGATGCCCAGACCCGACACCTGATTGATGGCGTGCTGGGCCGCTTCAATGCCTCACCGGCCGCGCTGTTCTCAGTGCTGGGCCGCCATGCCGCGCGTGCCATCGAAACCCGGATCGTGGCCGGCAAGTTGCGTGATTGGGCCATGGAGCTGCAGCCGGGGCAACCGTCTTTCAGCGATTTTGATCTCAATGTGAGCGCCCGGGGGATGGGGCTGCACGAAGCGCCGCGGGGTGCCCTGGGGCATTGGATCGTGGTGGAAGAAGGCAAAACCAAAAACTATCAGGCCGTTGTCCCGACGACCTGGAACGCCGGGCCGATGGACTCCACCGGTCAGCCCGGTCCCATCGAACAGTCCCTCATCGGCACCTTGGTCAAAGACAAAAACAATCCCTTTGAACTGGTGCGGATCGTGCGTTCATACGACCCTTGCCTCTCCTGTGCAGTTCATGTCGTTGATCCCAAAGGTCGGGACCTGGGGCGCTTTGTCGTTGGGCCGCAGGAATGATCTCTGTAACTGTGGCCTTGCGCGCTCCGATCCTGGTGATGGGAGTGGGCAATATCCTTTGTCGTGACGACGGCTTCGCCGCTGCGGTTCTGAGCGCCCTTGCCGCGGAAAACCTGCCGGAACAGGTTGAACTGTTCGATGCAGGAACTTCGGCCATCGACCTGATGGATATCTTTGCCGACCGCCGCAAGCTGATCGTGCTCGATGCGGTCCGCGGCGGAAAAGAACCGGGGACACTGTATCGGTTTAGCCCGGAGGATGTCGAGCAGGGCGGATTGCCGATGAATTCCCTGCACCAGGTCGGTCTGCTGGAAACCCTCAAACTGGGTGAGCTGGTCGATTGCAAACCGGAGCAGACCGTGGTGATCGGCGTGCAGCCGGCATCGACCGCGCTGGGTATCGGGGTCAGTGATGCGGTGCGGCAGGCGGTTCCCCACGCGGTTTGCCTGGTCGTCAATGAAATTGAACACCTGTTGGGGGTGGATGACCCCCGGGGAGAGAACTATGGAACTGAGTCGACGTAAATTTTTAAAAGGAACAGCCGGAGCGGCAGCTGTGTTCGGAATGAGCCTGTTCGATAACCCGTTGCTGCGCAAGGCGTTTGCCGAGGCCCTGGAAGAGACCCCGATCATCTGGCTGGCGGCTGGAGCCTGCAGCGGTTGTAGCGTATCCCTGCTGAACGCCCTGTCGCCACGGATTCAGGATGTCTTGCTTGGGCAGATCGTGCCCGGCCATCACACCGAGCTCGCTTTTCACCCGACGGTGATGGCGGCTTCCGGCGATCTGGCCATGCAGGCCATGTACGATACCGAGGTCAAGCCGTTTCTGCTGGTGGTGGAAGGAGCCGTGGCTACCAAGGACAACGGCACCGCTTGTGAGGTTGGGGAAAAGAACGGCCACGGCATCACCGGGCTGGAGCATGTGCTGCGGCTGGGGCGCAAAGCCAAAGCGGTGATTGCGGCCGGCAGCTGCGCTTCCTATGGCGGGGTGGTCGGGGCTGCTCCTAACCCGACCGGGGCCAAAGGGGTGGCCGAAGTGTTTCGTGACCACGGCGTGGTCACGCCGACCATCAATCTGCCCGGCTGCGCCATGCACCCCGACTGGTTCGTCAGCACCGTGGCTGCGGTACTGCTGGGCGGTCCCAAGAGCGTCAACGTCGATGAGGTCGGCCGGCCGGTGGCTCATTACGGCAAGCTGATCCACGATAACTGCCCGTTGCGCGGCCACTTTGATGCCGGCCGCTTCGCGCAGAAAGCTTCCGATCCCTATTGTCTCTACAAGCTTGGCTGTAAAGGTCCGATCACTCATGCCGATTGCCCGGAAAAACGCTTCAACGGTGGCACCAGCTGGTGCATTGAAAACGGCCATCCCTGCATCGGTTGCGTTGAACCGGCCTTCCCCTTTGAGCAGTCTTTGGCAACCCCGGTGCAGATCAAAGAGGTGACCCCGCCGGCCGCCTATCCGCCCATCGCCACCGATCACCATAAGGATGTCGATCTGACCCCGGTCTATACCGGGCTGGCCGGGCTGGCCGCCGGCGCTGTCGCTATGAAGGCCGCAGCGGGGAGAAAAGAGCTGCAACCTCCGGAACAGGATAAGAGGGGGTAGGCATGGACATCTCACGAAGAAAGTTTTTCAAGTTAACGGCCGTCAGCGGGGCTGCGGTCTGCTCTGCGGCGACCCCGGCTGCAGCACAGCGACAACCGGTGAAAGCGGACCCCGACTGGTACGGGATGCTCAATGATTCGACCCGCTGTATCGGTTGCAAAGCCTGCCAGGTGGCCTGCAAAAAGGAAAACGGTTTGCCGCCGGAAGCGAGCTTTGCCGAGGGGTTGTATGATTCACCACGCGAACTGTCCCAGTACACCTATACCCTGATTAAGATGTATCGGGATCAACAGGGGGAAGCGACCTTTGTCAAACGGCAGTGCATGCATTGTATCGATCCGGCCTGCCAGTCGGCCTGTATCGTCGGAGCCCTGAAAAAAACCGCCGACGGATCGGTGCAATATGATGCAAAGAAATGTATGGGTTGTCGCTACTGCATGGTGGCCTGTCCCTTCAATGTGCCGCAGTTCGAATGGCAAAAGGCCATTCCGACGGTGAAAAAGTGCAACCTGTGCAGCGACTCCCGGATCAAGCACGGCATGCCGACCGCCTGTGCCGCAGCCTGCCCGGCCGGTGCCATTGTTTTTGGCAAACGCCAGGAGCTGCTTGAGATCGCCCGCCAGCGGATCAGGGAAAATCCGGACCGTTATGACGACCACATTTACGGGGAGCATGAAGTCGGCGGGACCGATGTTCTCTATCTGACCAAAAAAAATGTCGCTTTTGCGTCCTTGGGGTTGGGCGATTTCGAAGACAAACCGGTTTCATCCCTGACCGAAAGTATTCAGCATCGGATTTTTCAATATTTCATCCCGCCCATCGCCGTCTATACCATCCTCGGTGGCATCATGGTCTATAACAACCGGCGTAAAACCGCTAAGGACCAGAGAGGAGAGCATGATGAGTAACCACGCCTGCGCCTTACGAGGCAAATTCCTGACCTTCAATACCTGGGTGCTGTTGTTTTTCATCGCGGCCGGGTGTTATTTCGCCTATTTTCGATTTTTTTACGGCTTCGCCTCCATGGCCCACCTGAACCCCGGTTATCCTTGGGGCATCTGGATCGCCTTCGATGTCGCTTGCGGGGTGGCCCTGGCGGCCGGCGGCTTTACCACTGCGGCCATTGTCGAGATTTTCGGCCATGAAAAATACCATGCCCTGCTGCGACCGGCGACCCTGACCGCTTTCATCGGGTATTTTCTGGTCGGCCTCGGAGTCACCTTCGACCTCGGCAAATATTACAATATCTGGCATGCCCTGGTGTTCTGGAACGGGACCTCGGTGCTGTTTGAGGTGGCCTGGTGCGTCATGCTCTATCTGACCGTATTGGGGGTTGAAAACCTGCCGGCCCTGTTCGAAGAATACCGTGGCCGGGTCAACCTGCCCGGTCCTTTCGGCGCCTTCAACCAGCCGACCGAATTTCTGATGGACCGTGGCGAGCGGCTGCTGCGCCGGATCATGGCTTTTTTCATTATCGCCGGCGTGGTCTTGTCCTTTGGTCACCAGTCGTCCCTGGGGACGCTGATGTTGATTGCGCCCTACAAGCTGCACCAGCTCTGGTTTACTCCCCTGTCGCCGCTGCTGTTTCTGACCTCGGCGGTCAGTGCCGGCCTGCCCATGGTCATTTTTGAAGGGACCCTGGCGCGGATCTTCTTCCGCACCAAGGCGGAGGATGACTTGCTGGCGGGAATCGCCGAGTTTATCCCCTATTTTCTGGGGACCTATCTGCTGCTGCGGGTTGGCGACCTGGCCTTTCGCGGCGTCTTGGCCAGTGCCTTTGACGGCAGCGTCCAGGGCTATTCGTTCCTGATCGAGTTCGCGCTGTTCGCGGTCCCTTATTTTCTGCTGAAACGGGAGAGGGTTCGGCGGCACCCGGTCAAGTTGTTCTGCTGTGCAACTTCAGTCATTCTCGGTGTGGTCCTCAACCGTTTCAATGTGTTTTTGATCGGGGTCGATCCGGGGACCGGCTGGAATTATTTTCCGTCCGTCGGCGAAGTTGCAATCACTCTGGCCTTTGTCGCCTTCGGGATTCTGTTGTATAAGATTGGGGTAACCTATTTACCTATTCTTGAGCCGGGTGATGCCTGAGGTGCACTG
The DNA here is from genome assembly GCA_963668145.2 of Geopsychrobacteraceae bacterium. Classification (GTDB taxonomy): domain Bacteria; phylum Desulfobacterota; class Desulfuromonadia; order Desulfuromonadales; family Geopsychrobacteraceae; genus Seleniibacterium. Next base: position 32,582 of record CAXXJU010000015.1, on the reverse strand, counting down.
ATTGGCTGATGAACAGGCCGGGGTGACTGCGGTTGTCCCGGCCTTATCCGATCAATGTGTTCAAGATCCGTCATTGCTGTGCTCGGCTATCCTTGGCTCTGCGGGCGGTTTTTCTTCCGCCTGCGGTTCGGTGCTGGACGGACCGGTTGGTGAACACAGGGTCCGAACCGGCAACTTCCCCTTGCTAAGAGACTCGGCTGGTGCTGGGGTTGCTATTTTTCCTGAGCAGGTGAACGACGCGAATGGCTGTGCACTCTGAAGTAATAACCGCGGAAAAACATCCCTGGCGCCAGGTGAGCCGGGACGAGATCGACCAGTTTGTCCGTTCGTTAAGCCATTCCTATGAGGTTGTCGGGGTCCAGGAAAAGCGCGGTCGGTTACTGCTGGAACAGATTGAGGATCCGACCCTGTTGCGACTTGAGTTTCCCCCCAAGGTTCATTCGCCCAAGAAATACCTGTTTCCGAACTGGGACAAACTGTTCCGTTTTCGCATGGCCGGACCGGTCCTGCTGGAGCCGGAACAGGCCGCCCAGCCCCGGGTGCTGTTCGGGGTTCACCCTTGCGATATCCACGCGATCCGGGTGCTCGATGATTGCCTGTTTGAAGGAGAAGTGGACAGCACCTACAAGGCCAAGCGCGAAGTGACGCTGATCGTCGGCGTCGATTGCGTGCCGGATGCTGACTGTTTTTGCACCAGTATGGGAACCGACCGAGTGCAAAGCGGCTTCGACCTGTTTCTCCACCGCGCTGCTGAAGGTTACCTGCTGCAGGGCGGAACGCGCCGCGGCTGGGACCTGGTGGTGCGGCATGCCCCTGGCGTAGCGGGCCGGGAGCCAGCCCGTCCGCTTGCGCTGCAAGCCAAAGAAGCACAGAAAAAACTGCAGTTTCCGGCCGCTACGTTGCCGTCAGTGCTGGCTGATAGCTATGACCATCCGATCTGGGGACAGGTCGGCGAGGAATGCCTGGGCTGTGGGATTTGCAGCCTGGTCTGCCCGACCTGTTACTGTTTCAACGTCAAGGACAAACTGGATCTCAACCTGGCAAGCGGTGACCGGGTGCGGGTCTGGGATTCCTGCCAGCTCGATAACTTCACTCAGGTGGCCGGGGGCATGGAATTCCGCACCAGCCAGGCCGACCGGCAGCGGCACCGTTTTTATCGCAAATATAAATACCTCTGGGAACAACGTCAGCGATTGGCTTGCGTGGGTTGCGGGCGCTGTATCAGGGAGTGTCTACAGCATATCGATCCGGTGGAGGTGCTCAATAAATTGCACCATGAGCGAGCTTTCCCAGAGGCAGTCGGGCAGCCGGGGCAGGAATACCGACCGCTGCAGGCGGAAGTCCTGGCGGTGGAAACGTTGACACCCCAGGATAAGCTGTTTCGCCTGCGCTTGCCCAAACCCATTGACTTCACACCGGGGATGTTTCTGCAGCTGTCGATTTTTGGCCTTGGTGAAGCTCCTTTTACCATTGCCTCACCGGCTGATCACAGTTTGTATGTGGAAATCGTCGTGCGCGCGGCCGGCAGTTTGACCCGCGCTCTGCATCGGCTCAAAACTGGCGATGTGATCGGGGTTCGTGGTCCCTTCGGGCAGGGCTTCCCCCTCGAACAGTTTCGCGGCCAGGATGTGCTGCTGGTGGCTGGCGGCCGCGGGCTGATTACCCTGCGCTCGCTGTTGTTGACGATCCTGGCCGAGCGGCACCAGTTCGGCCGGGTGCAACTGTTGTACGGAGCTCATGATGATGCCGTGCTGCTGTTTCGTGACGATCTCGAGCGCTGGCAGCAGTCGACGGACATGGACTGTCGCTATATTATTCAGCAGGCTGTCGGTGACTGGTACGGGCTGGTCGGGGATATTACCCTGCTGCTGCGGGATCTGGACCTGGCGGCTGGGCGCACCTGCGTGGCCGTGTCCGGCCCGGCCGGTATGTATCGGTTTACCAATCCGCTGCTGTTCCGCATGGGGTTCCGCGAGGAGCAGCTGTTCCTGAACCTGGAGCGGCATATGAAGTGCGGGCTGGGAAAATGCGGGCGCTGTCAGATCAACGATGTCCGGGTCTGTGAGTGCGGACCGATCTTTTCCTATGACCGGGTCCGGCATTTGCGGGAAGCCATTGAGCGATGAAGAAAAAAATCGGTTTTTTTGATTTTACCGGCTGTGAAGGCTGCCAGCTTAGTATCCTGGGGATGGATGAAGAGCTTTTGGAGGTGCTGGAGTTGGTTGAAATCGTCGAGTTCCGGCAGATCCTCGATGCCCTGCCAGGGCAGGCGCTGGATATCGCTTTTGTCGAAGGCAGCGTCTGTACGGCGGAAGAGATGGACCGCTTACGGCGGATTCGTAAGCAAAGCAAGGTCGTGGTCGCACTTGGCGCCTGCGCCGATCTGGCCGGGATCAATGCCCTGCGGCGCCTGACCCCGGAGGCCCAGTTGTGCCGGGATGTTTACGGTGCTTTGCATGACCATCTGCTGCCGGGCGAACCGCAACCTTTGGCCGCCATTATCGAGGTTGATTACCGGCTGCCGGGCTGCCCGGTCATTGCCACTGAATTCCTGGCGCTGCTGCAGGCTCTGCTCCTCGACAAGGAGCAGGAACTGCCCGGCTATTCATTATGTGTCGAATGCAAGCTGGCGGAGATTCCCTGTACTTTTGAGCGTGGCGAAGTCTGCCTTGGCCCGGTGACGCGCGCCGGTTGCCAGGCGATTTGTATCGATGCCGGTGACCGCTGTCGCGGTTGTCGGGGTCCCATCGATAATCCGCGTCTGTCGCCCTACCGCCAGATTCTCTATGACCACGGGCTGACCTTGGAGGACGTGTTGCAGGAATTCAAAACCTTTAACTTTACCATTGATAAAGACGCATGAAGCTGGAGATCAAACAATTGACCCGGATTGAAGGGCATGCCAACCTGGTGATCGACCTGGAAAAGGGCGAACTGCAGGAGTGTCGTCTGGAGATCGTCGAAACTCCGCGGTTTTTCGAAAGCTTCCTGGTCGGCCAGCACTATACGGATGTCGCGTCGATTGTCGCGCGGATTTGCGGGATCTGCTCCAATTCCCATACCCTGGTCGCGCTGGCGGCGACGGAACAGGCCCTGGGCATCAGCGTCACCAATCAGACTCTGGCTTTGCGGCGTCTGCTCGCTTATGGGGAAATTCTGCAAAGCCATCTGTTGCAGCTGGTGTTCATGGCTCTGCCCGATTATCTCGGGGTCAGCAGCCTGATGGCTCTGGCCCAGAGTCATCGCGAACTGGTCAGCCGGGCGCTGCGCCTGAAAAAACTGGCCAATGACCTCTGCATGACCATCGGTGGCCGGGCAATTCACCCGGTGACTCCCTGCATCGGCGGTTTTTCACGGCTGCCTGAACCGGAGGAGCTGCAGGGGCTGCGCAAGCGGCTGGTGGCGATCCTGCCGGATCTGGAAAACCTGGTGGATCTGTTTGCCGATTTCGATGTTCCTGAGTTTTCCCGGCCGACGGAGTACCTCTGTCTCAAGGACGACAACAAGTACCCGCTGCTGTCCGGAAGACTCTATTCCAGTGCCGGCATTTCCGGTGAGGTCGGTGAGTATGCCTCCTTGATCGAAGAATATCTGATGCCCCATTCGACCGCCAAGTTCGCCCGGGCCCTGGCCAGCAGCTACACGGTCGGCCCGCTGGCGCGCTACAAGAATACCGCCCGGGAGCTGTCGCCGATGGCACAGAATGTCGCTGCGGCCCTCAAGTTGACCCCGGAGGTGGTCAATCCCTTTGCCGCCATGCCGGTGCGGCTGGTCGAAGTGGTGAACTGTTTCGAATCGGCTATTCATCTCATTGATCGGCTGCTGCTGGAGGGGCTGCAGCATGATCCGCCGGCCTCGCCGCAGGGCTTCGGTGAAGGGGTTGCGGCCATCGAAGCGCCGCGCGGCACACTACTTCACCATTATTGCTATAATGACGCCGGCCGGGTGGTCATGGCCAACTGCCTGATCCCCACGGCCCAGAACCTGGCGAATATCGAGAATGACTTGAAGGCGCTGGTTCCACTGTTGCTTGATCTGCCCCGGGCCGAGATGGCCCAGCAACTGCAAATGTTGGTGCGGGCTTATGATCCCTGCATCAGCTGCTCCACCCATGCCCTGCAGGTTTCCTTTGTTTAGCTGGCGGGTTATCGGCATCGGTAATCCGTTGCGCGGTGACGACGGCCTCGGCTGTCGGGTGATCGAGGAGCTGCAGCGTTTGTCCCTGCCGGAGCAGTTCGAGCTGGTGGACGGCGGGACCGGGGGCATGAGACTGTTGTCACTGTTTGCTGATGCGGTCGGCGTCCTGCTGGTGGATGCGGTCGATATGGGGTTAGCACCGGGGACATTGGTGCGCTGCAGCGGATCGGAGCTGTTGGAGGAGAGCCGTTTTTGCGGAGCCGGCGACAGCCACAGTGGATCCCTGGCGCAGACCCTGCAACTGGCAGCTCTGCTGCAGCCGCTGCCGGAGATTGTTTTTATCGGTCTGCAGATTGAGCGGGTCGAATACGGCCGCGGGTTGTCGGCTGCAATGAACAGCGCGTTGCCGGGTTTGCTGACGCAGATTCGGCAGCTGTTGGGCGTAGCGTCTGAGCAGGCCGGGATGTTTTTTTTTCAGGACAACAGTCTCCGTCGCAAGTAGACTGTTATCAGAACAGGTTGTTGCCTGTTCATATTCCATTAAATTTGATGAAGACATGACAGGAGAGTTCTCATGCATATGGCAGATGCGTTGTTGAGCCCGCAGGTGGGCGGGGTTTTGTGGGGAGTCACCGCGGGCACGGTGGCCTATTGTTCCCGCCGGGTGCGGCAACTGGAGGACGACAGCACGGTTCCCATGATGGGAGTGATGGGGGCTTTCATCTTTGCTGCGCAGATGATCAATTTTTCGATTCCGGCAACCGGCTCGAGCGGTCACCTGGGGGGAGGGATGATTCTGGCCATACTGCTGGGCGGTCCGGCCGCTTTTCTGACCATCGCCTCGGTGCTGTTGGTGCAGGCGCTGTTCTTTGCCGATGGCGGCCTGCTCGCGCTGGGTTGCAATATCTTCAATCTCGGCTTTATTCCCGCGTTTATCGTTTATCCCTTTCTGTTCAAGCCCTTGGCCGGGGCTGATCCCGGCCGCCGCCGACTGTTCCTGGCCTGCCTGGTCAGTGCGGTCGTGGCGCTCCAGCTCGGGGCTCTGGGGGTGGTGATGGAAACCACCTTTTCGGGAATTTCTGCTTTGCCGCTCAGCTCCTTCCTGCTGGTGATGCAGCCGATTCACTTGGCCATCGGCCTGGTCGAAGGGGTGGTGACCGCCGTGGTCGTGCAACTGATTCGTCAGCAGCAGCCCGGTCTGCTGCAGTTGGCCACGGCAATTCCGGCCCGGCCGGTGTTCTCCTGGCGGCGCACCGCGCTGGCTCTGTTGCTGGTCAGCCTGCTGGTGGGGGGGATCGGTTCCTGGTATGCCTCGTCCCAACCGGACGGCCTGGAGTGGTCCGTCGCCAAGGTGATCGGTGGCGAGCTGGATTCCACATCCTCGCTGATCGCCACCCTGGACAACTGGCAGCAACGGATCGCGGTTCTGCCTGATTACGACTTCGCTGCCGCCACAGCGGACAGCTCCTTGTGGGCCAGTCGTTTCGGCACCAGCCTCTCCGGAATTTTCGGTGCCACGGTGAGCCTGACCCTGATCGTCGGGCTGGGGGTGTTGGTGCGGAAACGCAACCAGCGATGAGGGCATTAGGGTTGGAGTTGTAGGCGTGGCCGGAATTGAACACAGCCTGTTTGATTTAAGCGCCCTCGATACCCTGGCCTATCAGGACAGCCCGGTCCATCGGCTGGATGCCCGGGCCAAGGTGCTGACCGTGCTGGTGTTTGTGGTGGTGGTGGCGTCCTACGACAAATATGCCGTGCTGGTCTTGCTGCCGCTGCTGTTGTTCCCGGTCTCCCTGCTGATCATGGCCCGGCTGCCGGCCGTTTTCTTGCTTAAGCGGCTGGCTCTGGTCGCGCCCTTTGCATTGCTGGTCGCGATGTTCAACCCGATCTTCGACCAGCAAGTTCAACTGCAGCTCGGCGGGCTGGCGATCAGCGGCGGCTGGCTCTCTTTCCTGTCGATTGTCCTGCGTTTTTCCCTGACCATTGGCAGCGTGCTGGTGCTGATCGCCGTCACCAGCTTCCCGGCGATCTGCCATGCTTTAGGGCGCCTCGGCGTGCCTTGGACCTTTGTCCTGCAGCTGCTGTTTTTGTATCGCTATATCTTTGTCCTTGGCGCGGAAGCCGAACGGATGGTGCGTGCCCGCTCGTTACGCTCTTTTCATGGTCGTGGCAACGGGCTGAAGGTCTATGGCGCGTTGCTCACCCAGCTTTTGTGGCGAACCTTGGAGCGCGCCCGCCGGCTTTACCGGGCTATGCTCAGTCGCTGTTTCAGCGGCCGCTTCCGGCTGCTCTCCACGTCCCGTTTCGGACGCAAAGAACTGCTCTTCGTGGTGGGTTGGAGCGGCTATTTCATCCTCCTGCGACTGGGGAGCGATGCGGCCGCGGTGCGCGGCTGGCTGGAAGGAGTTTTTTGACCATGAGCCATCACCTGGTGGAGATGAAGAATGTCTGCTACGACTACCCCGATGGAACCCGGGCTCTGCAGCGGATCAATTTCCTGATTACCCATGGTGAGTCCGTGGCCGTGGTCGGGGCCAACGGGGCAGGCAAGTCGACCCTGCTGCAACACCTGAACGGTTGCCTGCGACCGGCGGAGGGGGAGGTGAGAATCGGCGATTTTCCGGTCACCAAACAGACCCTGCAGGATGTCCGGCGTAGTGTCGGCATGGTGTTCCAGGATCCCAACGATCAACTGTTCATGCCGACGGTGGCCGAGGATGTCGGCTTTGGGCCGTTGAATCTGGGTCTTTCTTCGGCTGAAACCGAGGAGCGGGTCGACAGTGCCTTGCGCCAGGTCGGCGCGCTGCATTTGAAAGATCGTCCCCCCCATCATCTGTCCGGCGGGGGAAAAACGTTCGGTCGCCATCGCCACGGTGCTGGCCATGTCGCCCGACGTCCTGGTGCTTGATGAGCCCAGCACCGGGCTTGACCCGCGGGGCCGGCGGCAGCTGATCGACTGGCTGCGCAACTACCGGCATACCAAGATCATTGCCGGACATGATCTGGACCTGGTTCTGGACCTCTGTGAGCGTACCCTGGTGCTAGCCCAAGGGCGGATTATTGCCGATGGCCCCACCCGTGATATCTTCAGCGATCAGCGGCTGCTGGAACGTAGCCATCTGGAGAAACCGTTGCGGCTGCAGGCCTGCCCGGTCTGCACCAGCCGCTAAACAGACGCGGGCTCAGGCTTCGCTGCTGTGCAGGTCGATGAGCGGGCGGATTGCGCTGACTTTGAAACGGGCCACTGCGGTTATGGAGCGAGCCGCCATTTTGCCGGCTTTGGTCTCGATATCGCGGACCGTCTCGCTGAACAGGGGGCCGCTCTGTAGCAGGCCCTCCAGTTGCAGATAAAGCCGAACTCCGCGACTGTCAAAAACCATCCTGGCCAGGGTGTAAAAAAGCAGCACAGCCTGCGGATTCTGCCGCAGATTGGCCAGGGTCCGGTTATCGCCCAGACCGAGGACGATGCGATCTGCACCGACCAGGCGGGCCGAGCCAAACACCGCGGCGTTGACATTACCCTGGCCGTCGGCGGTGGAAAGAACCCCGGCGGGGTGTTCGGCAAAGATCTCCGCAAGTTTGCTCTCTGTCATGATGATTGCTCCCTGGGAAAGCGCTGCTGGTTTTCGAATCAGGATCATCGTATCCTTGGCGCATCACTGTATGTTTTTTCTGCCGTTGTTTCAAGCCGTTCAGACTGAGAAGGGAACCGGGTGCCGGTCAGTTATTTGAAACGGAGCATTGTCAAAAGAACGGTTGGGTTGTGGCTGTTATTGCTACTTTGTACCCTGCCGGCCTGCAGCTCTTCGCAGAACCACCTGACTAAACTGGCCAAGACCGATATCGACATGGTTGCGGATATTCATATCCGCCAGGCAGAAGAGCTGCTGCGCCGGCTGGCTGGCAAGCTCTATCGGCGGAATCCGCGGGAATTGCATAAAGTGCCGGGCATGTCCATGGAGGTGCGACTTCTTCAACTGTTCGACAGCGACCGCAGCTTGCTTTTTCCTGAGCTTAATAATCAGCGCGGCATTGAGGCGATGCTGCTGGCCTTTGATCAGGATTATGCCGGGGACCGGGTCTTTGCCTTGTTGGTCGGGCTGGTTTCAATGGTTCACAACGCTTACGGCAACAATGCCGAATTCTTTATGTTTGACAGCCTTGATCCGCAGATCCTCTATAACAGTGCCAGGAATATCGAAATCCTGGTCTGGCGCTTGAAAACCCGCACCGGCCCGGACGGCAAGCCCCTGCTGCTCACCAACAGTCTGCCTGGCGAGGCGGAGAATTTAAGTTTTGAGCGGCTGTTCGGCAAGCTGATCTCCCTGCAGGATATGATGTCGGCGGTAGCGGCCCAGAAGTGGGATCGGACGGTTAATTTTGTGGTCCAGCGGGCCGCCACAGCAACCTTTTTGCCCATCGGGTTGTGAGTTGGTTTCATCCCCCATCCCGACTTTCCTCCATCAAGAGGGAAGGAGTATGACACGGTCGAATGGCGCTAGTTTAAGAGTCGCTGGCAGCAAAACCGGGACTGTCCCCGCACGGGGGCTGTCCCAGGTCTTTGCGGTGTTAACCGCGACAGTTTCATGGCTCGCAAACTCTTGGGACAGCCCCCCGATGACCCTGGGGACAGTCCCGAGTTTACTGCAAAGTTGCTTAAACTAGCGCCATTCATGACACGGTCATAATCTTGTATAAATCCCCCCCGGCCCCCCTTTTTTTAAAGGGGGAGTATTCGTTCCTGTTAATAAATAAAAAATATTTGCCTGTTTCCTTTCCCCCTTTAGCAAAGCTGGATTAAGGGGGAATTGACTGTTTCTTGTCGCCCCTATCCCAACTCCCGGAAAACTCACCTAAATCATGTATAATAAAGGGAACGAAAGGACATGCTCATGGATTTCTGGGGTGCTCAGGTCTGGGATAAAATCAGTTATTACTACAAAGATTTTGTCCTCTTCAAAATTCAGGATGTCGGTATAACTCTCAGTCACCTGGTGGTCGCTATGGTGGCGGTCCTCTTGTCCCTGCTTATTTCCAAAGTCCTGCGTTCCATGCTGCAGAAGCAGGTTTTCGACAAGATGGACATGGACGAAGGCCTGAAATATGCGCTGTCGCGGTTTTTGCACTATCTGATTCTGATCCTTGGTATCTACATCGGTCTGACCACAGTGAATATTCCGCTGGGGGCTATCATTGGCCTGTTTGCGGTGATCGGGGTCGGGATCGGTTTTGGGCTACAGAATATGGCCTCCAATTTTATCAGTGGGGTGATCTTGTTGTTGGAACGGCCGATCAAGATCGGGGATCGCCTCGAAGTTGGCGATGTCTGGGGGGACGTAAAACGGATCAATCTGCGGACCACCCTGATTCAGACTCCCGACCATATCTCCATTATCGTCCCCAATTCCATTTTGCTGGAGAATGCGGTTACCAATTATAGTTACGGCGATGCTCGTTTGCGGCTACGAATCCCGGTCGGGATCGCTTATGGCTCGGATTGCGATAAGGCCACGGCACTGATGATCGAAGCAGCTCAAGAGCATGATCGGGTTTTGGACGTACCGGCCCCGAAAACCTGGTTCCGAGAGTTTGGCGATTCTTCCCTTAACTTTGAACTATTGTGCTGGATTCCTGATGCGGCCCGTAAGTTCGACGTCATCAGTGACATAAATCATCAGATCGACAGGTTGTTCCGTGCCAACGGAATCGAGATTCCATTCCCGCAGCGTGATTTGCATCTGCGTTCAGCATCGACATCTCTGCGGGTGGACGCAACCGGACAAGACCCCGCCGGTTCCGAACCATCCTGAGTGGGCGGCTGAGCTGAACAATGGTTTTTATTCTGGAAAGGCAGCTGTTTACAGGTGGAATTTGGTAGACGAAGAGAAAAGTGATCGACAATAATTCAAAAATACATATATAATGATTGTTGCTGCGGTTCTGGCTTGTTGAACCCGGCATTTGATGAGAGGTTGCATTTATTTATTCTGGAGGTCTTGTCCATGCTCAGGTTTTTGCTGGTGATCGCCGTTTGTCTTCTTCCTTTGAACGGCTTTGCGCAGACCTATACCCTTGATCAGGCGGTGCGTATCGGCTTGGAGCAGAATCCCGCTTTTCTGGCTGCTGCCGCTGATAGCGAAGCTGCCCGGGAGGCTGCCGCGGTGGCGAAATCGCAAAAGCTGCCGCGGGTCAATTTAAGTGAAAAATTTCTCTGGACCGACGAACCCGGCAGCGCCATGTTCATCTGGCTCAATCAGGAACGGCTGCAGGTGAGCCCGTCGGCCGATATCTATAATGATCCGCCCGCCCGCCATGATTTTGAGACCCGCCTGCAGCTGACCCAGCCGCTCTATGACCCGGATATCTCCTATGGGACCCGTCGTGCCGCGCTCCGTGCGGAAGCTGCCGGTGCAGGGGAACAGGCGGTCCGGGAACAGGTGGCCTGGCGGATTTTCTCGGCCTATCTCGAAGTCCAGCGCAGTCGGGCGGTCATTGACTGGGTCAACAGTTCCGTACAGGAAGCGGCGGAAATTCATCGCCTCGCTTCGGAAAAGGAAGCGGCCGGCACCGGGCTTAAAGCCGATACCTTGACCGCTAATGTCCGTCTGGCGGAAAGCCGGCGCTTGCAGATTAGTGCCGATAATGCACTGATTCTGGCCCAGCGGAGGCTCGCGCTGGAGATGGGCAATGGCGAAGAAAGTGTCGATATCGCCGGGCCTCTGCGGACCGATCTGATCAGTGCGCCGCAGCCGCAGCAACCATCGCAGCGCCCTGATCTGCAGGCCCTGCAACTGGAGCATCAGGAGACGGTGGAGGCCCGCAAACAAAGTAAGGCGGCTTGGTATCCGCGGCTGCAGGGCGGGGCCTCCTGGGCCACTCACGACCGTGACTATCCGTTCTCTGACACTGCCGATAGCTGGATGGTGCAGCTGCAACTGAGCTGGCAGCTGTTTGACGGCTTCAGCCGTCGCCATGCCAGCGCCCGCGCCTTGTCCGCAGAGCGCAGCGCAGCGGCTCGGCAGCGGCAGGCCGAAGATCAGGCCCGCTTTGATGTCGGCCAGGCCCGGCTGGATACGGAAACCGCTCGCCAACAACTGGATGTCAGCCAGATCGGCTATGGCGCGGCTGAAGAAAGTTATCAACTGCTGGCCAATCGCTATCGAAATGGTTTGACCCCGCTCGCAGAGCTCTTGACGGCACAATCGCGGGTTGAAAAAAGTCGGGCTGATCTGGTGACCGCCAAGGTTCAGCTGATCAAGAGCCTGGCTCGGCAGCATTATTTACTCGGTACTTTGGTGACCGCAGTTCTGAATCAGGAAGGAACAGCGCAATGAAAACTGTTGTGACGATATTTTTACTGTCGCTGCTGCTCTCGGGGTGTGGCGACCAGATTGAACCGGGCCGAAGTGGCCATGACCAGACCCCTGAGATGCTGTCTTTGCCGGTGATGACGGTCGAAACCAGCAAAAAATACGGCTCCGAACAATTCGTCGGGACACTGGAGAGCCGGGATCAGGCCCGGCTGGTTGCACGCAGCAGCGGGAAGGTGACCAACCTGGCGGTGCGGGAAGGGAATCCCGTGAAAAAAGATCAGCTCCTGCTCGAGATCAGCGACAATAGCGCCAGCGAACGGCTGCGTTCGACCCAGGCCGCCATCGAGGTCGCCACGCGGCAGATGGAATCGGCCCGGGCCCGGCTGACCCTGGCCCGGCAGACCGCGGCCCGCTACGAGCAGTTGCTGAAAGCGGAAGCGGTCACCCCGCAGGAATATGACCAGGTCAATGCCGAGTTGAGCATGGCCCGCCAGCAGCTGGCGGCCGCCGAAGCCGAGATTGATCGGGGCAAGGCCGAACGCGATCAGGTGTTGCAACAAAACAGTTATAATCGGGTGCTGGCGCCTTTTGACGGGCTGGTGGTCAGTGTGCAGGTCAAACAGGGGGCAACGGTACTGCCGGGTACCCCGCTGATGGTTCTTGATCGGGAGGGAGAACGGCAGGCGCGGGTCAAGGTTCCCGAACGCCTGCTCGGGCAGATCACGGTCGGCACGGAAATGGCGGTGGAACTGCCATCCATGGAGCGGGTGCTGGCCGGCACCGTACTGCGGGTGCAGGGAGGGAGTGATCCGGCCAGCCGCAGTTATGATGTCATTATCGAACTGCCGCAAGGTAAGAATCTGCCGACCGGGATCTTTGCCCGGGCGCGGCGGACCCTGCCGGCTGAGGAACTGGTGCTGATTCCGAATACGGCCGTGACCATGCGTGGTCAGTTGAGCGGAATTTTCCTCCTCGAAGGGCAGACCCTGCATTTTCGTTTGGTGCGCTTGGGCCGCACCTTCGGCGACAAGGTCGAAGTCCTCTCCGGTCTGGAGCCCGGTGACCGGATTGTCAGCGCCGAGGTAGAAAGGGCCAAAGACGGAGCTCGGGTGCAGCCATGAGCGAAAGTCCCAAAAAACATACCTTCGCGACCCGGATAGTCGATCATTTTCTGGAAGGCAATCTGTCGGTTATTCTGATTCTGCTGGCGGTTCTTGCCGGCATTGCTGCGCTCACTCTGACGCCGCGTGAGGAAGAGCCGCAGATCGTCGTGCCCCTGGCCGATGTCTATGTCCATATGCCGGGAGCCAGTGCCGCCGAGGTCGAAAAACTGGTCTCGACCCGCTTGGAAAAGCTGCTCTGGCAGGTCGATGGGGTTGAATACGTTTATTCCATGTCGCGTCCCGACCTGGCCATCGTGACGGTCCGTTTTTACGTTGGCGAGGACCGTATTGCCTCCCTGGTCAAGCTGCACAATAAAATATCTACCCATATCGATATTGTCCCGCCGGGGGTAACCGGCTGGGTGATCAGGCCGATCGGTGTCGATGACGTGCCCATTGTCAATCTGACCCTCTATTCCGATACGGAGTCTGACCATCAGCTCAGGCGGGTCGCCGAAGAAGCCATTGATCGGCTGCAGGCGGTTGAAGATACTTCCCGAACTGAACTGATCGGTGGTCGGCCGCGGCAGATTCTGATTGATGTTGACCCGGCGGCACTGGCCTCGCGCGGGCTGGATCTGTTCAGCGTGCAGCAGGCCCTGCAGGCCGCCAATCTGGAATTGCCCTCCGGTAGTTTTGAGCAGAACAACCGGCAAATCCTGGTGCGCGGCGGCGACTTTCTGCAGCGCGCCGATGAGGTTTCCCAGCTGATTATCGCGGTCAGGGACGGGGCGCCGGTCTACCTGCAAGATGTTGCCAAGGTCAGTGACGGGATCGCCGAGCCGGAGACCTACACCCGTTTGCGCTTCGGACCGGCTGAAACGGGCGCGAATCCCGGCCAAGAATATCAGGCGGTGCATATCGCCGTGGCCAAGAAAAAGGGGACCAATGCCGTTACCGTAGCCAGGGATGTCATTGCCAAGCTGAATTCCCTGAAAGGGGATGTCATCCCGGACGATATTCATATCAAGGTCACGCGTAATTACGGGGAGACCGCCAATCATAAGGTCAACGAACTGATCACCCACCTGGTCATTGCTGTGGTGACCGTGCTGGCCCTGGTGCTGTTTGCCCTGGGCTGGCGCGAGGCGCTCATTGTCGCGGTCTCCATTCCGATCATCTATTCGCTGACCCTGCTGGTCAATTACTGGTTCGGTTACACCATCAACCGGGTCACCTTGTTCGCTCTGGTGCTCGCTTTGGGGTTGCTGGTGGATGACCCTATCGTCGATGTGGAGAACATTTACCGGCATTTCAAAATGAAGAAAGAGCCGCCGCGCGAAGCGGTGCTGACCGCCGTCGATGAAGTCCGGCCACCGGTGATTGTCGCCACCCTGGCGGTGATCCTGTCTTTTTTGCCGATGCTTTTTATCACCGGGATGATGGGGCCGTACATGCGTCCCATGGCCGTCAACCTGCCGTTGACCATGCTCATGTCGTTGCTGGTTGCCTTTACCGTCACTCCGTGGATGACCTACCATGTGCTGAAAGGTGAATACGGCAAAGTTGAGGAAGGGGCGTTTGTCCTCGAGGAGACCCGCACCTACAAGATTTACCGCAAACTGCTGATGCCGTTTATCAAGCATCGCGGCTATGCCTGGCTGCTGATCGGCGGGGTCGTGGTGCTGCTGCTGATCTCTGTGGCTATGCCGGCTTTGAATCTGGTCCCCCTGAAGATGCTGCCGTTTGATAACAAGAACGAGTTTCAGCTGGTCCTCGACCTGCCGGAGGGGGCGACCCTGGAAGAGACGGATGCGGCCGCGCGGGATCTGGAAGACTATCTGGCCACCGTCAATGAGGTGACCGACTTTGAAGCCTATGTCGGCACCGCCAGTGCCATTGATTTCAACGGCATGGTGCGCCATTACTATATGCGCCATGGCGCCAATCTGGCGGATATCAGGATCAATATCGCACCCAAGGGGAAGCGGGCGCAGCAGAGCCATGAAATCACCCTGCGACTGCGTAACGACCTGACCGCCATCGCCAATCGGCACGGCGCCTTGCTCAAGATTGTCGAACTGCCGCCGGGACCGCCGGTTATTGCCACCCTGACCGCTGAGGTGTATGCGGATGACAGGATTGATTATGCCGGACAGCTGGCGGCCACCGAACTGGTGCGCAAGCGCGTGGCCGCGGAGGATAAAGTTGTCGATGTCGATACCAGCATCGAAGCCGCCCAGCGGCAACTGCAGTTTGTGCCCGATCGCGACAAACTGGCCCTGGCCGGGCTGACCACCGCCGAACTGGCCAAGACCCTGCAAATCGCCTTGTCCGGAGCCCAGGTCGGGACGCTCCATGTTGACAGCGAACGCAACCCGCTGCCGATTCTGCTGCGCCTGCCGGTGGAAAAACGCTCTTCCACGGAAGTGCTCAACAATCTGCAGCTGCAAGGGCCCAGTGGAAACCTGATTCACCTGTCCGAACTCGGCCATTTTGTCGAGCAGCGGCTGGAGCCGACCATCTATCATAAAAACCTGCGTCGGGTCAGCTATGTCTTCGGGGAGATGGCCGGCAAGAGCCCGGTCAATGCCATTCTTAACCTGCAGCAGCATTTCAAAGAGCACCCGCTGCCGGTGGGGACATCGGTAGTCTGGAGCGGAGAAGGGGAGTGGAAGATCACTCTGGATGTGTTCCGCGATCTCGGCATTGCGTTCGGCGCAGCCATGGTCCTGATCTACCTGCTGCTACTCGTGGAAACCGGATCCTATGTCATGCCACTGATCATCATGGCGGCGATCCCTCTGACCATGATCGGCATCATGCCCGGCTTCTGGCTGCTCAACCTGGTCGCCGATCATCCGGTGGGCGGCTATGGAACACCGGTGTTCTTCACGGCAACGGCGATGATCGGGATGATCGCGCTGGCCGGGATCGTCGTGCGGAATTCGATTATCCTCATCGACTTCATTCACCACGCCTTAAAAAGAGGGGTGCCTCTGGATGAAGCGCTGGTGGAGAGCGGCGCGGTGCGGCTGCGGCCGATCCTGCTGACCGCCGGAGCAGCTTTGCTGGGGAACTGGATCATCACCTTGGATCCGATTTTTTCCGGGTTGGCCTGGGCAATCATCTTCGGGGTGTTCGCCTCAACAGCCTTTACCCTGATTGTGATCCCGGTGGTCTATTGGTTGATTTACGGCAAGAAAACAAAACCTGACAATAATTTATAAATATTTGTGGAAGAGAGCGAACCGAGTCTTGGATGGACTTTAGAAGCAGAAGGTTCTTCCCGAGCCCAGGGAGGGGCGAGCCAAAAACAAGAGGAGGTTGATGTCTTGTTTTTGTGAGTGAAGCAAAATCGCATTTTTGCGCAACGGGCATTCTAAAGTTCAGGATGGACTTTAGAATCAGATAAATAAAAGCGGGCAGGCCATTTGGCCTGCCCGCTTAGTTGACAGTTGCTTAGTATTTGCCGAATTCGTCATCATCCAGGGCGATGATCGGCTTAGTCGCTTTCTGTCCGATCTGGTCCCAGCCGGAAGATTCCGTCCGCTGTGGTTTCTGCGCCGGGGCTTTCCGCTGCTGTGGTTGAGTAACCGGTTGTTGCGGCAGCGCCGTTACCACCGGGCGGGTGGTCGCCTGCTCCTGACCGCGCAACTTGAACTGCTGCAACAACTGGCGCATGTGGGCCGACTGGCTCGACAGCTCCTCGGCCGCAGCCGCGCTTTCCTCGGCTCCTGCGGTATTGCGCTGGGTGACCTCGTCGATCTGGGAAATCCCGTTGTTGACCTGGGCCAGCCCATCCGACTGTTCCCTGGACGAGGCCGCAATCTCACCGACCAGGTCAGCGGTCTTACCGATCCCGGCAACGATTTCTTCCAGAGCGGCTGCCGTGCGATTGGCAATGGCGGTGCCGTTTTCCCCCTTTTTGGACGCTTCCCTCGATCAGATCGGCGGTTTCCCGAGCCGCCTTGGCGCTACGGGCGGCCAGGTTCCGAACCTCTTCGGCGACCACGGCGAAGCCTTTGCCGTGCTGTCCGGCCCGGGCCGCTTCAACCGCAGCGTTCAGGGCCAGCAGATTGGTCTGGAAAGCGATCTCGTCAATGGTCTTGATGATCTTGCTGATGTTCTGGCCGGAGGCATTGATCTCCTGCATGGCGGCCACCATCTGTTGCATTTGACTGCTGCCGCCATTGGCCGCGTCACGAGCGGTGTTGGCCAACTGGTTGGCGCTTGCGGCGTTGTCAGCGTTTTCCCGAGTCCGGCCGGCCAGCTCACTGAGGCTGGCGCCGATCTCCTCGATGGCCGAGGCCTGCTGGGTGGCGCCCTGAGAGAGATCCTGGGCAGAGTCCGAGACCTGTCCGGAGCCGGAATCGATCTGTTCGCTGGCGGCATTAACCTGGCTGATGATATCGTTGAGGCGATCGGTCATGCTGCGCAAAGCCCGGCCGAGCACATCCTTGGGCGAGGCCAGGGTGACGTCCTGGCTGAGGTCGCCTTCGGCAATGGCTTCGGCGAGTTCAGCGCGTTGCTGGAGGCTGTCGGCCATGGTGTCGAGGGCTGCGCCCAGTTGACCGAGCTCGTCACTTCGTTCGAGTCGGAGGCGGCCGGAGAGGTCGCCGAGTTGGATCTCCTTGGCAAAGGCCACGCCCTTATTAAGGGCGGCGATGATTGGCTTGATCAGCAGGATGATGACCACGGCCAGGATCAGCACAACAATGACGCCGGTGATGATATTGCGGACGGTCAGATTATTGACAGTACTGAAAATATCACCTGTGGCGGCTCCTGCGGCGACAACCCAGCCAGTGGTTGGTTCAGTTCGGAACACAACCATCCGCTCTTCTCCGTCAAACGTATAGGTCATCATGCCATTTTTACGGGTCATTATGGTCTTGCCCCATTCGAAGTCACTGATGTTTGTTTTCATGATTTTATCAACATTGGGATGGGCGGAAATAGCTCCAGTCTTGTCGGTCATGTAGGCATAACCTTCGGAACCAATCTTAATGGGTTTGATGAATTCATTTGAAAAATCAGACATTTCAACCGAGGCGATCAAAATTCCACCAATTTCCTCAAACACCTCTATCGGCTTGGCGATGATAAAAATCGGTTTGCCACTTGTTGTGCCGAGAATTGTATTGCTGATAGCTTCTTTGCCTTGAATGGCTGTTTTGAAATAATCGCGCGTACTTAAATTTAGTTTGCCGACCTGTTCTGGTATGTTGGATGCGACAACCAATCCTTTAGTATCCAAAATTTTCACAGTCCCATAAATAGGATAACGCTCCATAAAGGAAAGGATCTTTTTGTTTGCCTCTTCGGCATTATATTCACTATTAGCTATTAGCAGCTCTTTGAATATCTGTAGCTCACTTTGGCCTTGCAGATCCGCTTTGAGATCCTTAACCCATGTTGTTACCTGCTTTTCCAGATTGTTTGTGAGGTTTTGTAACTGGCTGGTAAGAATGTCGCTAACGATCGAGGATGTGGTTCGGGTTGACAATATTGTTAAGGTTCCAATGCCGATGATAATCAAAACAATGATCGGTAACAAAATTCGCAGGCGCAGAGATATGGCTTTCACGGGACCGCTTCTCCTTATTTTAAGGGTAGGAAATTAATTGTTATAAACTATAAATTAACAAAAATTTAAAATCAAGTTTAGTAACAGGAATACTCGATAATCTGTTAAGAAAATTTTTGGATTTGGGATGATCCCTATTAAGGCTCTTATTGAAAAAGAGCCTGCTGAGTCATGGATGGACGATCAAAAGCAATGGAAAATAGATGCAATGGGACAGTGTATTTTTTCCCTATAGATGCTTGGAAAAGTGAAAAGAAGGTATTTTTTGACAACCTTACTAAATCCACCCAAAAATAAATAAAGACCGGCCGATTGTGGACAGTCTTTTAAATAAATGTAGAGAAATCCCCCGGCATAGCCGGGGGACTGGATATGAAATTTAAAAATCAATACTTGCCGAATTCGTCATCATCGAGAGCGATGACCGGTTTGGTTGCTTTCTGCCCGACTTGGTCCCAGCCAGAAGGCTCGGTATGCTGTGGTTTCTCTGCCTTGAAAGCGGGAGCCTTTTTCTCTTGCGGCGGATTCTCTGCGGACTTTGCGGGGAGGGCTGTCACCCGATTCCGAGCTGGAGAGCCCTGGCTGCGCAACTTGAACTGCTGCAACAACTGGCGCATGTGGGCCGACTGGCTCGACAGCTCCTCGGCCGCGGCCGCGCTTTCCTCGGCTCCTGCGGTGTTGCGCTGGGTGACCTCGTCGATCTGGGAAATCCCGTTGTTGACCTGGGCCAGCCCATCCGACTGTTCCCTGGACGAGGCCGCAATCTCACCGACCAGGTCAGCGGTCTTACCGATCCCGGCAACGATTTCTTCCAGAGCGGCTGCCGTGCGATTGGCAATGGCGGTGCCGTTTTCCCCTTTTTGGACGCTTCCCTCGATCAGATCGGCGGTTTCCCGAGCCGCCTTGGCGCTACGGGCGGCCAGGTTCCGAACCTCTTCGGCGACCACGGCGAAGCCTTTGCCGTGCTGTCCGGCCCGGGCCGCTTCAACCGCAGCGTTCAGGGCCAGCAGATTGGTCTGGAAAGCGATCTCGTCAATGGTCTTGATGATCTTGCTGATGTTCTGGCCGGAGGCATTGATCTCCTGCATGGCGGCCACCATCTGTTGCATTTGACTGCTGCCGCCATTGGCCGCGTCACGAGCGGTGTTGGCCAACTGGTTGGCGCTTGCGGCGTTGTCAGCGTTTTCCTGAGTCCGGCCAGCCAGCTCACTGAGACTGGCGCCGATCTCCTCGATGGCTGAGGCCTGTTGGGTGGCACCCTGGGAGAGGTCCTGAGCGGAATCTGAGACCTGTCCGGAGCCGGAATCGATCTGTTCGCTGGCGGCATTAACCTGGCTAAGGATCTCGTTGAGGCGATCGGTCATATTGTGCAAAGCCCGGCCGAGGGCATCCTTGGGCGAGGCCAGGGTGACGTCCTGGCTGAGGTCGCCTTCGGCAATGGCTTCGGCGAGTTCAGCGCGTTGCTGGAGGCTGTCGGCCATGGTGTCGAGGGCTGCGCCCAGTTGACCGAGCTCGTCACTTCGTTCGAGTCGGAGGCGGCCGGAGAGGTCGCCGAGCTGGATCTCCTTGGCAAAAGCGACCCCCTTGTTAAGGACAGAAATAATTGGTTTGATCAGCAGGATGGTGACCACGGCCAGAATCAACACAACAATGACACCGGTGACGATATTGCGGATAGTCAGGCTGTTGGCTGCGCTGAACATGTCCGAGGTTGCAGCTCCGGCGGCAATTACCCAGCCGGTGGTCGGCTCGGTGCGGAAATCGACCAGCTTCTCAACACCGTCCATGGTGTAAGTGATCATGCCGTTCTGGCGGGTCATGATCTCCTTGCCCCAGGCAAAGTCATTGATATTTTCTTTCAAAATGGTGTCTGAATGCGGATTGGCGGACATCATGCCGGTTTTGTCGGTGACAAAAGCATAGCCGTCATGACCTATTTTGACGGGGATGATGAACTTTTCGGAAAATTTATCCATTTCAATGGCCGCAATGAGCACTCCGGCCGGTTTGTCAAACGGGACCAACGGTTCGGAGATAATAAAAATCGGTCGCCCAGTGGTTTTGCTTTTAGCGGTATTGCTCATACCCTGTTGGTTCTGCATGCCTTCTTTGAAATAATCCCTATTGCTCAGATCAATGCCTACCAATTTGGGCTCAGATGAAGCGATGGCAATCCCTTTTTCATTGAGAATGGTAAGTGAATCGTAGACGCTGTAACTGTCGACAAATTCTTTCAGAGATTTATTGGCATTCTCGACATAATAGTCGTTACCGAGGATGCCCTGATTCATCAATACGTCTCGATAGATTTCTCGTTTACCCTGGGATTTAATATCCACGCGCAGATCGGTAATCCATGACGTCACCTGGGTTGCCAGATTCTGGGTAATGGTTTCCAACTGGTTGATGACGATGTCGCTGATAATAGCAGAGGTGGTTCGAGTGGAGAGAGTGGTCAGAATTCCGATGCCGATGATGATCAGGATAATGATCGGCAGCAGAATACGGAGACGCAGGGACAGCGCTTTCATGAGGGATATTCTCCTTTGCTGAGGTGTAAATAAAAAATCATTGTAAATACTAAATTAAAGAAGATTTAAAGGCAAGATTTTATTAGTAAGCATTGAATAGTGGATTGTAACTGGTTGCCATCTGGAAACACTTGGATGGCAATAATTAAGTTTTCAGATAGGAAACGAGCAGTTTTTCGTTGTAGCAAGGAAATCAAGGGCTTGCGCGGAGGCGTACACCGTTACGCCGCACAAGTAAGCCTGCAGATTGACGCTGCTACAACGGAAAAAAGCCGTTTCCGGATGGAAACTAACTGATTTTCGGCAGGAAAGCCCCCAAGGCTGTCCGGCGACGGATAGCCTTGGGGAAAGAAGAGGAGCAAGGTAACAATCAGTATTTGCCGAATTCGTCATCATCCAGGGCAATGATCGGCTTAGTCTTTTTCTGCTCGACCTGGTCCCAGCCGGATGGTTCCGTCCGCTGTGGTTTCTGCGCCGGGGCTTTCCGCTGCTGTGGTTGAGTAACCGGTTGTTGCGGCAGCGCCGTTACCACCGGGCGGGTGGTCGCCTGCTCCTGACCGCGCAACTTGAACTGCTGCAACAACTGGCGCATGTGGGCCGACTGGCTCGACAGCTCCTCGGCCGCAGCCGCGCTTTCCTCGGCTCCTGCGGTATTGCGCTGGGTGACCTCGTCGATCTGGGAAATCCCGTTGTTGACCTGGGCCAGCCCATCCGACTGTTCCCTGGACGAGGCCGCAATCTCACCGACCAGGTCAGCGGTCTTACCGATCCCGGCAACGATTTCTTCCAGAGCGGCTGCCGTGCGATTGGCAATGGCGGTGCCGTTTTCCCCTTTTTGGACGCTTCCCTCGATCAGATCGGCGGTTTCCCGAGCCGCCTTGGCGCTACGGGCGGCCAGGTTCCGAACCTCTTCGGCGACCACGGCGAAGCCTTTGCCGTGCTGTCCGGCCCGGGCCGCTTCAACCGCAGCGTTCAGGGCCAGCAGATTGGTCTGGAAAGCGATCTCGTCAATGGTCTTGATGATCTTGCTGATGTTCTGGCCGGAGGCATTGATCTCCTGCATGGCGGCCACCATCTGTTGCATTTGACTGCTGCCGCCATTGGCCGCGTCACGGGCGGTGTTGGCCAACTGGTTGGCGCTTGCGGCGTTGTCAGCGTTTTCCTGAGTCCGGCCAGCCAGTTCACTGAGACTGGCGCCGATTTCCTCGATGGCCGAGGCCTGCTGGGTGGCACCCTGGGAGAGGTCCTGAGCGGAATCTGAGACCTGTCCGGAGCCGGAATCGATCTGTTCGCTGGCGGCATTAATCTGGCTGATGATATCGTTGAGACGATCGGTCATGCTGCGCAAAGCCCGGCCGAGCACATCCTTGGGCGAGGCCAGGGTGACGTCCTGGCTGAGGTCGCCTTCGGCAATGGCTTCGGCGAGTTCAGCGCGTTGCTGGAGGCTGTCGGCCATGGTGTCGAGAGCTGCGCCCAGTTGACCGAGCTCGTCACTTCGTTCAAGTCGGAGGCGGCCGGAGAGGTCGCCGAGTTGGATCTCCTTGGCAAAGGCCACGCCCTTATTAAGGGCGGCGATGATTGGCTTGATCAGCAGGATGATGACCACGGCCAGGATCAGCACAACAATGATGCCGGTGATGATATTGCGGACGGTCAGCTGGTCGGCTGCGCTGAACATGTCCGAGGTCGCAGCTCCGGCGATGATCACCCAGTTGGTGGTCGGTTCAGTGCGAAAGGCCGTCATTTTCTCAAGCCCATCTGCCGTATAAGAGATCATGCCGTTCTGGCGGGTCATGATCTCTTTCCCCCATTTGAACTGAGAGATATTGTATTTAAGAAGTTTTTCCGGATCCGGGTGCGCTGCGACGGCACCTGTACTATCGACCATATAGGCATAGCCTTCGGATCCAATCTTAATAGGTTTAACGAATGTATCGGAAAAAGAAGACAGTTTAAGGGCCGCGACCAAAGCTCCACCGACCTCGCCGAAAACCTCCACCGGTTTGGAAATAACAAAAATAGCGCGCCCGTCTGCTTTGCTGGGGACGACATTGCTGATTCCTTGCTGCCCCTGCATACTGGTTTTGAAATATTCTCGATCGCTTACATTGAGTTTTCCGATCAGATTCGGATCGGATGAAGCGATTGCCATTCCTTTATTATTGACAATAGATATGGAGTCATAAAGCGGATAGCGGTCAGCAAAGGCTTTCAGGGATTTGTTGGCTTGTGTAATGTAAAAATCATTGCCAAACGACTGATTCTTAAGGGTGTTTTGGTAAATTTCCAATTCACTCTGGGTCTGTAGATCGGCACTCAAATCCTGAATCCAAGCTGACACCTGGGTTGCTAGATTCTGGGTAATGGTTTCCAGCTGGTTGGTGACCATGTCATGGATAATGTTGGAGGTGGATCGACTGGAAAGAGTGGTCAAAATTCCGATGCCGATGATGATCAGAGCAATGAGCGGGAGTAAAATTCTCAGGCGTAAAGAAAGCGATTTCATGTGGCAGTATCCCCCTGCGGAAAAGGTGCAAAAAAAATATTATGGAAAGTAAATTAAATTTTACTAAATGTCAAGTGTGACTTGTTTACTCTCATTTAAATTTGAGAAAAATATTTATGAAAAATCATTGAGCGAGGGACATGATAGAGAAAAGGGAACGATCCAGAATGGCGCTAGTTTAAGCACTTTCGTAGCAAACTCGGGACTGTCCCAAGCCCTATCTGGGGCTGTCCCAGATGTTTGCGGCCCTTGGAACGCTGGCGGTTTGCACCGCAAAAGCCTGGGACAGCTCCCGTGCGGGGACAGTCCCGGTTTTGCTGCTAGCGACTCTTAAACGAGCGCCATTCTGGACGATTCGTGGTTGCCACCAAAGGACATGATGTTGGTGACGTGCAATTTGAGACAACATGCTTGCCCCGGTTTGATCAGTCTGTAGCAGATTCCTCAAGGATCTTTGTCTGTCGATGGCCAAATTATGAGGGGTTTGGGTCAGTGGAGGGCCTTCATTGCGGTAAGATCGTAAATCGATTGATAGTCGGCATCAGAGACTGCAACGATTCCTTTAACCTGTAAATTATTGAACATGTTTTGTAATTCGGGAGCACCGGAGAGAATGAGGGCCCGAATTTGATGACAGGTGTCCTCATCCAGGCTGCTGCTGAAGACAAAAGGATCATAATGGATCGGCTTGGATGTCCAGAGGATATTGATCCGGTTGGGGGAGAGCTGTCCTTTGCGGACCGCCTCATCTAGCCGGGCGCTGGACACGAACGCCGCATCGACCTGGCCTTGTCGTACCGCGGCGATGGCGCGATCATGGGATCCGGTATAGACTTGTTTGCCGACAAATTTGCCCAGCGATTGGCCAATAAAATCTGCAAATTCGACATTTGGGATCAGAGCCCCTGAGGTGCTGGCCGGATCGATAAATGCCACGTTTTTCCCCCGCAGCTGCTCCGGCTTGGAATATCCCGCGTCGGTCAGGGCAAATAAGACAGAATAATAGTAGCTGCCCTGCGGGGTGACGAATCCTTGGGCTGTTTCAAAGGCTGCGAAAGCGGTGATCTGATTATCGCGCTGTTTGGCGTAGGCGTAGGAAGCCGGACCAAGAATACCAAAATCGATCTTATGGGAGAGCAGGCTTTCAATCACCGATTGATAAGACTGGGGATGAACAATTTTTATCGGTCTCTGTAACTTTTTCTCCAGAAGGTCAAAAAGGGGCTGCAGTTCGGCCAGTTGCTGATTGATATTTTTTTTGGGGATCAATGAAAAATAAAGAGGCTTGCCCCGTTGCTGGCAAAAGCCGGTAGCGGACAGGAGCCAAAGCAGAAGAAGCAGGCAGATGCTAAGGTTGATGGCTCTATTCATTGTTCGCATGAGGTTTTGGTCCTGTGCGGATTGGTTAAAAATTCAATGATTTTCCGGGCCGGAAGCGGGCGACTGAAAAAATAGCCCTGAACCTGGTCACACCCGGCCAGTTTCAGGTGGATAAACTGGTCGTGGCTTTCAATGCCTTCGGCAACGACGGTCAGATTGAGCTTTTTGGCCAAGGTAATGGTCGAGGTAACAATGGCATTGTCGTTGCGGTTGCTGCGGATATCCTGAATAAAGCTGCGGTCAATTTTTAGGGTGCTGATGGGAAGTGAGCGGATGTGGCTGAAGCTGGAGAAGCCTTTACCAAAATCGTCCAGAGAGATGGTGATGCCGCCGTCGGACAGGTCGCGCAAATTATCTTTGAGGACTTTTTCATGTTCAATGATGGCGCTTTCCGTCACCTCGATTTCGATATCAGTGGGCTGTAGCTGATAACGGCGAAGGGTTTGAAAAAAATGGGCGGCGTACTCAGGGTTCTTTATTTCGGTTGGGGACACGTTGATGGCTATGGGAACAGTCGCTAAGCCTTGGTCGCGCCAGCTCACCAGCTGCCGGCACGCCGCCTCCAGAACCCAGCAACCGAGGTGCCCGATCTGGCCGCTTTCTTCGATCCTGTCGATGAAATCATTGGGGTAGAGCAGCTCGTAAAGGGGATGTCGCCAGCGAACCAAGGCTTCCAGCCCGATGACTCTGGAATCTTCAAGCCTGATTTTAGGTTGAAAATGGAGCACGAATTCGTCATTTGCAATGGCTTTGCCGACTCGTTGTTCCAGTTCGAACTGTTTGATGGAAACGGTATTGAGGCTGGAATCAAAAAAGCTGTAACGGCCTCGGCCCGATTTCTTGGCACTGTACATGGCAGCATCCGCATTGCGGAGCAGTGCTTCAATATTGTCTCCGTCCCGCGGGAAAATTGCTATGCCGACACTGGAGCTGACCGAAAGCTGCTGATTGTCCAGCCGACAGGGTTGCGAAATGGCGTGAATGATTTTTTCGGCAACCGGCTGGATATCTTTGACCTCGGCAATTTCGGTTAGCATGACTACAAATTCGTCCCCCCCGAAACGGGAGACAATATCCGATTTGCGCAGGCATCCCCTCAGCCGGCTGGCAACCTCTTTCAGTAACAGGTCGCCGATTCGGTGTCCCAGGGTGTCGTTGATGGTTTTAAAGCGGTCCAGGTCGATGAACAAAACGCCACAATTGAGACTGTTCCGTTTGGTCAGGTTCTGTTCTGCTAAAGAAACAAACAGCCGGCGGTTATAAAGATTGGTCAAAGCATCGAAAGAGGCTGCGTTGACGGCCGTCTGATGCTCCTTTTCCAGCTTCTCGATCAGCTCTTTGTTCTCAGTAAAAGAGGCGTCCAGGGTTTTTAAATAGTGCTGTTTGCGATTGATCAGCTGGAGGAACAGTGCAAATCCGGCCAGTCCGACCAGGGTCAAGACCGCCAGAACCCAGATCTGTTGCAAGCGGTAGGCGTTGAATTCGGCGAGAGCTTCCCTGAGATTGCGACTGACGGTAACAATGAGAGGATATTGGGCGACAGGCCTGAAGGCTAAAAGGCGCTGATCGCTGCTGTGGTAATATCCGGTCATGTTGGGTTGCTGCGCGTCGATCCGTTTTAACAGCTCGGCGCAGCCCGCAGAATTTGAACCCATCACCAGACCGCCGTTTTCAAAGCGGGCCAGCTCTTCCCCTCGATCGGTACAAAGCCCGATATGACCGGCTGGACCGATATCGATACTCTGGAGCAAATTGAGGAAGTAGCCCAGATTCAGTTCGAGCAGCATGGCGCCCGTGAGCTCGGTGCGGCTGCTCGTTGGGAACAGAATGGGAATCTGCCAGGAAGATTTGGCTTTTTTGCTGATCGGTATGATTGCCGCTGGCGCGGCGGTTGTCCTTAGCTGGGCAATCAGTTGCCTGATGAGTGCCGGGGACAACAGGTATTCGTCCTGTGCCGATGTCTGGTAAATCTGCTGGCCGCTGAGATCGAAGAGAGCCACCCGGTTAAAGGCCTGCTCACTGTAAATAAAATGATTCACTTCGTCCGGGCGTCCCCACTGGCGATTATTGAGCCAGTCCTGGACGATCATATTGATGGCCTGATTTTGATCAAGCACCTGGAACAGGTTTTCCGAGATGATTGCTGCCAGATTGGTCTGTTCTATCTGCAGTCCATGAATAATGAATTTACGGTTTTCTTTCTGTTGAGCCAAGGTCTGGCTCCAGGCGAGGATGATGATCAGCAGAAAAAAGCCTGTCAGTCCGATTTGCAGCAAGGGGCTATGGAGAGCACGGTGCTTTTTTTGGGCAGCAAACCCACCGGTACCATAGAAGAACGTACTGAAAGTGTTCAAGGTCGTAAATCCACAAAAGAGAACAATCCCCCCCGGGACGATTGTGTCAGCTGAAAAGATTAGCGTACGGCAATGACTATCCGGGAACAGTGTGTCAATGTCAATGAACTAATAAACTTCTAACAATATCTGCCTTTTGCCCTTGCAATTGGCGCTGTGGGACAGCTCTGTTTGTTCCGTCCTGCAGAAGAATTCATGGATTGCTAACCCGGATTTCATCTGGGCTGAAAAGTCATCGGTTTTAGTTGAGACCAGCTTTGATCGACAGGGAGTGACAACCAATTATCAGGGGAGCAGAAGAGAGATGAAACCGAAACGAATTATTCTGATCCGTCACGCTGAATCCATCGGCAATGTGGATATGGCGGTTTACAGCAAAATTCCCGACTATGCCCTGGAGCTGACGGAAAAGGGGCGGGAACAGGCGCGCCGGGCCGGGAAGGTGGTTTCCTCCGTCATCGGTACAACCAGGATTAAGGCTTATCTGTCCCCCTGGAAGAGGACTCGCCAGACCTTTCAGCTGATGAGCGAGAGTCTCAAAGAACGGCTTGTCGACAGCAGCGAAGATCCATTGCTGCGGGAGCAGGATTGGGGTTATTTTTCCAGTGTCGAAGAGTTGCTGCGCATCAATCGGGAACGGGAGGCCTATGGGCAATTTTACTACCGCGTGCCGCGGGGCGAATCCGGGGCCGATGTCTACCAGCGCATGTGTCTTTTCCTGGACAGTCTCAATCGGGACTTCACCCGCCCGGAGTTCCCGGATAACGCTCTTATTGTCACTCACGGGATGGCGTTGCGCGTGTTTCTGTGCCGGTTCTTCAACTATTCAGTGGAATATTTTGAGACCATCGATAATCCGGACAATGGAGAAATCTTTGTTATCGAGCAGAACAGTTTTGGTCATTATGTGTTGAGGACGCCGCTACGGTTTCAGCCCTATCGTGATAAGTTCGAGATGGCGGTCTGATCAGACCCGCCCCGGGCGCAGTCGGAAAACCCAGAAGCCGGAAAGCATGGCCAGCCCGGCACAGATGAACAGGGCGGCAAACCCGGCCTGCTGGCCGATCACTCCCAGCAGCAGCGCTCCGAGAAAGCTGCCGCTGTCGATGCCGCCGGTGAAAATGCCGGTGACCTTGCCGCGGACCGCATAGGGTTCATTTCGAATCGCCATAGCGTTGAGGGACGGAAACAGCAGGCCGTGGCCGATCCCGAAGAGAAAGCCGATCCCCAGCAACAGAGCATTGTTGGTAATTAACGGGACCAGCAGCAGGGCACTGGCGGCAATTGCCAAACCCCAGGGAATGATCTGATTTTCGCCGACCCGGTCGGCCAGCTTGCCGGCGACAAAGCGGACCGAGACCGCGGCCAGGGAATAGGCCAGGTAGTAGAGGGAGATATACTCAAGGTGGCGTTGCTGGGCCAGAGGTGCGATAAAGTTCCCGGTTGCCGCCAGGCCGACGCCGAACAGTAACGCCATGGCGCCGCTGACCAGCTGTTTGCGGGTTTTCAGCAGGGCGAAAAACGAGGGTGTGGCCGTGCAGGGTTCCGCCTGCTTCCGGTCGCGGACCGGCAGGTGCAGCAGCAGGGCCGCCGCGCCAAAACCCGCCGCGGTCAGAAAATAGGCGGGAAAGCCGAAATGGTTGAGAACCGGTTCGGCGATTAGCGGCCCGATAGCCAGCCCGATCAGCCCCGAAGTACCGAAAATACCGATCCCTTCATTGAGGCGCTGGACCGGGATCAGGTCGATGATGAAGGTGAAAATGGCGGTAAAGCAGATGGCCAGCCCGATGCCGTGAACCGTACGGATCAGCAGAAGGGGGATATAATAAGCGCTGAGCGGGCCGGTGAGCAGCAGATGCACCAGGGGCAGGGCGGTCATCATCATCGTGCCGATAGTGTAGCTGCGTTTCCGACCGATTCGGTCGATCATTTCCGCAACCCAGGGCCTGCTGAACGCGGAGGCCATGGCAAAAACCCCCATGATGATCCCGATATCCTGATTGTCCCCACCATTTCTGGTGATGAACAGCGGAAACAGGAAAAAGGTCGAATAGCTCGATACCATGGTCAGGTTAGCCAGAAACAGGGCTGCAAAGGCAGGGGTATAGAGTTTCATCGGGTATCCGGGTCAGGTGAGATAATGGCCGGCTTCAAGCGCCACAACAGCCAGAAAACTGTAGCGTAATCCCTTACCGATGGCAACGAGCAGAGTAAAGCGGCCCGGCGGAGTTTTCAGCATGCCGCTGACCACGCAGAGCGGGTCGCCGACCACCGGCAGCCAGGCCAATAGCAGCGTCCAACTGCCGTAGCGGTCGAACCAACGGCCGGCCCGGTCCAGCTGGGCGGTATCGAGCCGCAACAGTTTTTGCACGAACCACTCGCGGCCATAATAGCCGATCAGGTAATCGGTGACCGAGCCGAGGGTATTGCCGAGGGTCGCCACCAGCACGGTCTGGGCCGGCCCGTGCCCTTCCACCAGCAGCGCCACCAACAGCCATTCCGAACCCAGCGGGAGCAGGGTTGAGGCCAGGAAGCTGACCAGGAACAGTGCAGGCAGACCGTATTGGTTCAGTGCCTCAAACATGCCCCGCATCATAGCAGAGCAGCACCGCCGAACAAATCATTGAAAAGGCCTTGTCGCATTTTCATGCGAAGTGTAGATTAAACGTTTTGACACGGATCGATTCTTGATTTCCGCTCTGCTGCACAGAGCTGCCGGGGATGCTGCCCATGGATAAAAGTTTGTTATGGAACAAGGTGAAGACGCTGCTGGAGATGATCAAATTCTCCCATACGGTTTTCGCCTTTCCTTTTGCCCTGATGGGGGTTGTTCTGGCCTCTCTCGCCAGCGGTCATGCTCCGGGTTTTTTACAGGTTTTCTGGATCTGCATGGCCATGGTGGGGGCGCGCAGTGCCGCCATGGGGCTGAACCGGCTGATTGATGCCAAGATCGACGCGGACAACCCGCGTACCGCTGAACGGCACATTCCGGCCGGCAAAGTGTCAATCAGCGAAGCGTTGCTGTTTATCCTGGTCGCCCTGCTGGTGTTTTTCCTGGCAGCCTGGATGCTCAATCCGCTCTGTCTGAAACTGGCTCCGGTGGTGGTCGGACTATTTATTCTCTATGCCTACTGCAAGCGTTTTACCCACTATGCCCATATCGTTCTCGGGTTGTGCCTGGGCATCGCCCCCGTCGGGGCCTGGATCGCCCTGCGCGGGGATATCGGCTGGCCGGTTATTCCCCTGGCCGTGGCAGTGCTGCTCTGGGTGGCGGGATTCGATATCTTTTATGCCCTGCAGGATTACGACGTCGATGTCGAACGGGGGCTGCATTCGATTCCGGCAAAACTGGGCAAACAGAAGGCCTTTACCCTGGTGAGGATCTTTCACGGTCTGATGCTGGTCTTTCTGCTGCTGGTCATTCCCGGGAGCGGGCTGGGCTGGATCTATTTTGCCGGCGTGGTTGTGGTGGCGTTGCTGCTGGTCTACGAGCATCTGTTGGTCAAGCCGGATGATCTGTCCCGACTGGATGCCGCCTTCTTCAACATGAACGGCTATATCAGTGTAACGATTTTCATTTTTACCCTGATCGATGCCTTGGCTTGAAGGCCGGACCACGGCTAGAATGATTTTATTAACGCGACTGTCGTGGCTGACCAGCCCGGTCGCTGCTTGACAGTCTAAAGGATTGAGCGGATGAAACGGATTGTTGTCGGTATAACCGGGGCTTCCGGGTCGATCTACGGTTTGCGGCTGATCGAAGAGTTGTTGCGGGCTGGTACCCAGATCACGGTGCTGGTGACAGCGGCGGGGCGGCAGGTGCTGGCCTATGAAACCGGCCTGGAGCTGGACCCGGCTGCCGAGCGTTGCACCCGCCAGCTGCAGGATCACTTCCAGGCCGCTGATAACCTGCGACATTTTGCCCTGGACGACTTTTTCGCTCCGGCGGCCAGCGGCTCAAATGCTGCGGATGCAGTGGTGATCTGCCCCTGCTCCATGGGGACCGCCGGCCGGATTGCCGCGGGGTTGGCCGATAACCTGCTGGAACGGGCGGCAGATGTGGCACTGAAGGAGCGGAAAACCCTGCTGCTGGTCCCTCGCGAGGCCCCCTTTAACCGCATTCATCTGGAAAATCTGCTGCGCTTAACCGATGCCGGCGCGCAGATCCTGCCGGCCATGCCGGCTTTTTACCGGAAACCGGAAACAGTGTCCGATCTCGTCGACTTTATGGTCGGCAAAATCCTTGATAGCCTCGCTGTCGAACATAAGTTGTTCGAACGCTGGGGAGCGGAACAACCTTAACCCTGTCAGCAAATGACGATTTTTTTATATACTGGATAGCTTTGATGGATACTCTATTTACCACCCTGCATGCAAAGATCGCTGCCGGGCAACGCATCACCGATGCTGAAGCTCTGGCGTTGTATGAATCGCATGACCTGCTGGCCATCGGTGAGTTAGCCGCGGCTGCTAACTACAGGAAGAACGGCGACCGGGTCTATTTCAATGTCAATCGGCACATCAATTACAGCAACCTCTGTGTCAATCAGTGTATTTTCTGCGCTTTTTCCAAAGAGGAAGGGGAGGCCGGCGGCTACACCCTGGCCCTTGAGCAGATTCGGGAGAAAGCTGCGGAAGCGGTTGCTGCTGGCGCCACCGAGATCCACTCGGTCGGCGGGTTACACCCGACTCTGCCCTTCTCTTTCTATCTGGAGATGCTGGGCGCTATCAAGGAGGTTTCGTCGGAGCTTCACATCAAGGCCTTCACGGCCGTGGAGATCGACTACTTTGCGCGGATAACCGGGAAAAGTGTGCCCGAGGTGGTGGCTGAGCTCAAGGCTGCGGGACTGGGCTCCATGCCGGGGGGCGGGGCTGAAATCCTCGGCCAGGAGGTGCGGGATAAAATCTGCCCGGAGAAAATTTCCGGCCGGCGCTGGCTTGAAGTGACCGAGCAGGCTCATCAGGGCGGCTTACGTAGCAATGCCAGCATGCTGTTCGGTCACTTGGAGGAGTTTGCCGACCGGGTTGAGCATATGCGGCTGATTCGTGACCTGCAGGATCGGACCGGCGGGTTCCAGGCTTTTATCCCCCTCGCGTTCCAGCCGGACAACACCCGTGTTCCCGGCGCCAAAGGGTGTGGGGGGTGTCGATGCTCTGAAAACCCTGGCCATCAGTCGGATTTACCTGGATAATTTTCGCCATATCAAGGGCTATTGGGTCATGCTCGGCCTGAAGATCGCCCAGACCGCCCTCTGCTTCGGGGTTAACGATCTCGACGGAACGGTGATCGAGGAAAAAAATCGGTCACGATGCCGGGGCCGATTCTCCCCAGGTCGTGGCCCGGGACGGGATCATTGAGCTAATCCGCAAGGCGGGCAAGACTGCGGTGGAACGGGACACCCTTTACAACGAAATCAAGGTGTACGCATGAGCCCGGCTGACCTCGTACAAGCGGTTGTCCGGCGGCGCTCAGCTTGACCGTGCGGCCGCGTTGCAGTTGTTGACCGACACCGATTTGCTCTCCCTCGGCAAGCTGGCCGACGCGATCCGCCGGCGCAAGCATCCCGACAACCGGGTGACCTTTGTGGTCGACCGCAACGTCAATTACTCCAATGTCTGTGAATCGAAGTGTAAATTCTGTGCCTTTTACCGCAGCGAAGGGGACCGT
>CAXXJU010000014.1:0-28508 GCA_963668145.2 Geopsychrobacteraceae bacterium | reverse complement strand
GCTACGACCGAAGTCAGGCCGATGGCCAGGCAGGCAAGCAGGAAAGAACCAATGCCTGGCGAGACCGCGGCGCCGGCCAGAGCCACCGCCGTCCCTGCGGAAACAACCGTGATGAGTCTGCGTCGTTCAAACAAATCACCTAGCGGCACAATCAGTCCGAGGCCGATGACATAGCCTAACTGCGTCATCGTAATAATAAGTCCGGTTGTGCCTTCGGAGGTCCCGAAATTTTGAGCCAGCGTGTGCAGCAACGGCTGCGCGTAATAAAGATTTGCCACGGCCACACCGGTCGCCACAGCCATAACATAGACCAGCGAATCGTTTGGTTTTAAGGAGGGTATCCTTGTCGATGTCTGGTCGTCACTACCATGCGGTTGAATCGTCAAGTTAACACTCCCCACCGCAGCATGTGCGGACAGTCGGTGGCGATAAGATAATCCGGTTCCGTGAGCTTCTTGCGAATTTGCTTAACTCCGTTCAACCCGGTTGGTCTACAATTATCCATTATTCTAATCACTTCAGCAAAGAGGACTTCTCCCAGGAAAACTCAATATTGGTTTGGCGTATGGAAGAGATACCATCGACCCCTTAAAAATTAAGAGCTGATTTGACCCCGATGATTTGCACACTCAACGATTTTGCAAACCCAGGGAGGGGCTTTTTAACAACCTGCTATTGCTCTGATTTAATCGGATGCCGCTCCAACTGCAGCCCCTATGAAATTCTGTAGCTTTGTGACGATCGATTCTCGTTCTTTGTCAAATAACTCTGTCCCGTGGGCAGCTCCTGGGTAGAATAGCAATTCTTTTGGATTTTCAAATAATTCAAACATCCTGCGAGTATCGCTTGCCCCATCGTCATTTTCCGAATTTATCAAGAGCTTGGGAATTTTAATCCTGCTCAATTCACCCTCGCTGTAAAAAACAGTTCCTTCATATTCGATAGGGGCTGAAAAAGCCACGACACCAACAACAGAACGGTTACCTATATGGCGAGCTGCGACTTTTATGGATGCGACCCCACCTCTGCTCGCTCCAATAAGAATAATTTTCTTCGCACCTGCATCACAAATAAATGAAATTGCATCTTCAAGAGTTCTCGATTGATCGTCCATATGCTGAAAATAGTCATAAGTAAGGACCATATATCCGTCAGAGATCAGGTCTCCAATAATGGCATCCCATTCACTTTGATCATTGGTATCCATGTTGGAAAGGATAATTGCCATATGGCCTGAACCATAAATGTTGCCATTGGTAAACTTGTTATCCTGAGATGATTGTGGAATTGGAATGCTGACAGATTGTGGGTTGTTTAATTGCATTTGCTGAGTCCCTTTGCTGCCTGACTTATTGCTAACCGGTTAGGTCGTGCCGGGGGGATAGTTACTATCTTCACGGGAGTTTTATGGTTCAAGGTTCGCTGTGGACTATGTTTATTATAGAAATACGCATAGCGCTTTAATGCCTCTTCCAGATCTTTGGAGGAATCGAGGCTTGTTGTTTGTTGTCAGAACCTCATTAATACGATCATTAAATCTTCCTACCAATGCCATTGGTTTACGGATGCCATATCTGGCATTCTCAATGCGGCCGGCTATTTGCGCAACTATAGGGGCCACGATTGATCACCTCTTGAGCCAGATCTCCAATTCACATTCAGCCCCGCCACAGCCATACGAGAACACTGCTATTTGATTCTCATCTGCAGCAACTCCATAGCATCTTTCATTACCCTCAATCTCGACCTGAGCACAGAGATACGTGCTGTTGTCATCCAGTAGCTTGTTTTTAGTGCCATTGGGGCACTTACACATATTGTTGACGTAATCGCCACTGAGGACATTCAGGGTCTGAATAGTTCTAAGTTCCTCTATCCCGAGATTATGAAGCCTGTTGATGATCTCTTTCTGTGACATGGTAACTCCAGCTTCAGGGTAAACTTCTTAGTATGGCTCAATTCCGGGCTTTCTGAATTTAGAAGTTTATCATGGAATTATTGGAACAATGCCGCTTTAATGGCCTCTACCGGAAAAATTAGGGAGATCCCCGAATGGCGCTAGTATAAGCAGCTTTGCAGTAAACTCGGGGCTGCCCCAAGAGTTTATGAGCCATGAAACTTCCGCCGTTCGCACCGCAAAGACCTGGGACAGCCCCCTTGCGGGGACAGTCCCGGTTTTGCTGTCATCGACTCTTAAACGAGCGCCATTCTTAACACTTTGGATGTGTTTATTTTGTCAACGAACGGAAAAAGTCATTCTGATCAGCCCTCCCCCCAAGGAAAAGCCTTTTTTATTTTTATATTTGTCAGACAAATATAGGTTTACTTTTTATCTGCCACTTTATAGTATTTAAAAAACTCCCAGATATGGTATCCAAACATTGAAAAACAGCCCGATAATGGAGAAAATCCACGGGCTGGTAACACTCCTTAACAGGTCGTTGGTTTTATAAAATTACGAGGTCAAGCTATTGAGTATCGCGATAAAACCGTTAGTTACTGAAAGCCTTTCCAAACAAATAGCGGAAATTCTCCGTGAGGCAATTCTCAGTGGAACACTCAAGATTGATGAACAATTACCTACGGAATATGAACTTGCGGAAAAATTCAATGTCTCTCGGCCAACAATCCGAGAAGCCTTCAAACAATTAACGGCTCAAAATCTGGTACGTTCCCGTCGAGGTCCTTCTGGCGGGACCTTTGTCTGTCATCCGAGCAATGAGGATCTAAACTCTTCGGTAACGACTGCGGTTATGATGCTGGTCAATACTGGTGAATTCAGCCTAACCAATATTGCTGAGTCACGTCGGGAACTCGAAAAAATCTGCTGCCGGCTAGCTGCGACAAACAGGGATGATCAAAATCTATCGCAACTAACAACCGAACTTAAAATTCAGAAGTCACCAGAGCTAAATGACGAAGAATTCTGCGCATCAGATGTGCGGTTTCATCGGGCAATAGTTGATGCCACACAGAATCCGGTCCTCAAATTCATGATGTTTGCCATCATTGAGGCTTTGCAACCGGTAACTAACTTAATAATTTTTCGCTTTCGTAAACGAGAAATCATTATTGCTCAGCATCAGAAAATTTATGAAGAGATCCGCAATAAAGATGCGAGAGCAGCAGAACAGGCTTTTTCCGAACAGATGGATTATTTATGCGAGCAATATCGCCAAGCTCAGGAATGGCGCGCCCAGCGCGATAGAGAGAAAGTAATGAGTTGTCATTCGGAAACGCTGGATGGCAAAAATTAAGTTTTCAGAAAAAATAAGTGGTTACATCTGGATGAATCAATAGGGCATACAAATCTTTAAGGTATTTGTAATGATTCATGATTTGATCGAACAACTTGATGGACAATTGGAACAATTTTTGGCACGTTGGTCGTTTTTTTTGAAAACAAATGGTATCTCTGACCTTGTTTTCTGGACACGTCATGAATCAATCGAAGCTTTTTATCTGATTCTAAAAAACTTCCAAAAGACTGCCTCCCTTGATCATACATCCTCACTTTCCTGCTTCCAGGACCATTTAGCTTCAGTTATTAAGTTTTTCGTCCAAAAATCACGAAAACAATGCACTTACGGCGCTACACCAGAAATGGTTTTATTGGGATTCAAGTCGATGCAAATGGCCTTTGAAGATCTCTTTGAGAAAGGCCTTTTACTGACCAATGACAAGGTGAAATATCATCTTTTATTTCGAAGATTTTTTGATGCTATTGAACTGAGCTTAACAGCAGATTTTGGAAAAGCAGACGTTGACACATCACTGAATGAAATCAAGCAAATAAACAGATTTCTGGCTCAGGAAAAACATAACTATGAAAGTATATTCGAATTAACCTCAAATTTGGTTCTGATCGTTGATGACGACTATATTGTAAAAACCGCCAATCCTGCCACAAGATCCTTTTTTGTAAACATTAATCCCGAAGGACTTCACTGCGCAGACCTTTTGGGCCTGACCGAGTTGAAGCAACAGAAAGTTTCAGGTCAAATTGAGCATTTAAGAAATAGCGAAGTCACTATAGAGATCACAGGTATTAAACGAACCTTTAATTTGCAAGTTAAACCATTGAGAGATGTTTCCGTGTCACTGTGTGGAGCAATTCTCATTCTGACAGATATTACCTGCATGGTTGATCATCAACACCTGCTTGAGCAAAAAATAGAAGAACGAACACGCGCTCTATCAAATTCTGAAAAAATGCTTGATTCTATTTTTCAGTCCGTTGGCAAGGGTATTTTATTAATAGACAAAGATTTTGAAATTATTGAAGCCAACTACCAAGCGAGTGAGATGTATGGAATTCCACTAGAAATTCTTGTTGGTAGCAAACTTTCATCACTGATCGACGATAATGGGTTGTTTTATATCAATAATGGTTTCCAAACCCTTCTAGAGGGGCAGATAAGAACAATTGAAGCAACGAGTAAGTATGTTGATGGTAGAATTTTTCCAACTCACATGGTTATGACATGTATGGTGCTGAACGAACAGCGCTTCTGGCCAATCATAGCCAGCGATATTTCCGAACAGTTAGCCCTGGAAAATGGTTTAAGAAAGGAAAAGAAACAAACCGAGGAGATGAATGTTACTTTAAGAAATGTTTTAAATAGCATTGAAGATGACCGGAAAAATAACGAGCGGCAATTGTCAAAATGGGTACGCTCATCCATTTTGCCTGGATTGGAAAAAATTCGTCATGAAAAGAATTATGAAGTCCGCTCAAGTTATCTGAATATTCTCAAAGATGATATCCTGAGTTATTCTTCCGGAGCGGAAAATAAGTTAGATGGCGATCTCCTGAAATTGAGTAAAACAGAGCTCAAAATCTGCCGTTTTATAAAATCCGGCCAGTCTGGAAAAGAAATCAGTGAAGCGATGAATTTGAGCTTTGAAACAATTCAAACTCACCGGAAAAACATACGGAAAAAACTTGGATTAAGCGGAAAAACAGTTAATTTACATGCCTTTTTAGTTAATCGTAATATCGACTGGGGTGGAATTGTTGTTGAGTGAGTTTTCAGATTGTGAAAGTTGCTAACAGATGAATAATCAACAAATATGGGATGAAGAGTATGATGTCGTTGTCATTGGCTCAGGATTTGCCGGCCTAGCTGCAGCGATTGAAGCCAAACAGGCTGGAGCCAGGGTCATTATCATTGAAAAGATGGGTGTACCCGGAGGTAATTCTGCTATTAACGGAGGGCTTCTTGCTGTCGCAGGTTCCCCCTTACAAAGCCAAATGGGGATAAGTGATTCACCCACCCAGTTGCTTACTGATATGAAAAAAGCTGGAAGGGATCTGAACTATCCTGATCTAGCCCAAATAGTCGCAGACAAGTCTCTTGAGATTCTATATTGGACTCAAGATTTTCTTGGAGTCAAATATCGTGACACCTTAAGCCATCTTGGCGGGCACTCAGTTCCGCGCACTTATATTACTTCTAGTGGCAATGGCTCAGGAATTATCCAGCCAATGTTGGCCAAATGTCGCGAATTGGAGATTCCATTACTATTAAAGACCTTTTGCAGTAAAATTTTAAAAAATTCCACTCACCAGGTTGAGGGGATTGTTGCCCATAAAAATTATTTATTCCCGCAAAAAGGTAGTGGCGAATTAAGGCGTATTCGTAGTCATCGTGCCGTTATTCTTGCCAGTGGTGGTTTTGGTAGAGATATCGGGTTTAGGACAACACAAGATCCTCGCCTTAGTGAATCAGTAGACAGTACCAACCACTTGGGAGCAACAGCGGATGGGCTCATCGCCGCCTTACAAGCAGGTGCAACTCCTGTGCATTTATCATGGATTCAGCTAGGACCATGGGCTTCATTTGAAGAAAAAGGCTGGGGCGTTGGCTCTATGTTTACCCTGCTTGCCGGCTTCCCCTACGGC
Organism: Geopsychrobacteraceae bacterium; assembly: GCA_963668145.2. Lineage (GTDB taxonomy): Bacteria > Desulfobacterota > Desulfuromonadia > Desulfuromonadales > Geopsychrobacteraceae > Seleniibacterium. The sequence goes on along the minus strand of CAXXJU010000014.1, from coordinate 22,603 downwards.
ATTATGGTGGATGCTAATACAGGAAAACGCTTTGTCAATGAATCCTCTGATCGAAAATTGCGTACCGATGCAATGCTGGATCGCTCACGTATTCCTGTCGCCATCTTGGATAGTGAAGGCGTGAAACATGCGACGACATTAGATAGCTGCCTTAAGAAAGGAATTGTTAAAGCTTTTGATTCAATTGAGACTTTGGCAATAGCTTTTCAAATCCCACTGGTAGCATTAAAAGAAACCTTAGAAAGATACCATCTATCCCTGATGTATGGTCGTGATACAGAGTTTGGCAAATTATTAACGTCTGAGTGCAGACCAATAGAACACCCTCCTTTTTACGCTATTCGTCTCCTTCCAAAGGTGCATCATTGTATGGGTGGGGTTCAAATTAATAAATTTGCCCAAGTCATCTGTCTGGAAGAGCGCCAGCCTATCCCCGGATTTTATGCTGCTGGTGAAGCTGTCGGTGGGATTCATGGCGCCTCTCGTCTAGGAAGTACTTCAATTGTTGATTGTTTAGCTTTTGGACGTATTGCCGGACAACATGCGGCTTTGAACCGTTAAATTTCTATTCTTCATATTTTGACCGGCAAAAATAATCTTATCGCTTTTGTCACCTTGTGAAACAAGAGTATCGGGTATGCTCTTTTACCCGATAAAACCCCGATTGGTCCCCTACCTGTTGTATTAGCTCAGTGCTAAGCTCCCGAAAAATAGGAGGTCTTCTTATGTCAAAATCTGACCGATTATCATTCATAAATTCTGTCACTATGGTCTGATTCTGACGCTGACGCAGGTTGTAACCAAGACACGATACGGGAGGTAAGAATGAAAGAGCCGAAAGAAGGTCATCAAACAGATCGTCGTAAATTTCTGGCTGGAATGGGAGTTGCCGGTGCTGCAATAGGACTCGCTGCCCCTTCCATCGCCCTGGGGGCTGTCAAATGTGACACCCAATGGGATCAGGAGCATGAAATTGTCATTATTGGCTCAGGCTTTGCGGGGCTTGCCGCCGCAATTCAAGCTAAGCGTCTAGGCGCTAAAGACGTTGTTATCTTTGAAAAGATGCCTGTATTCGGTGGGAATTCTGCCTTCAATGGGGGCCTTTTTGCGGCTCCAAATTCTCCTTTACAGAAAAAAGAAGGCGTTAAAGATTCTCCAGAACAAATGGTTGCAGATCAGCTTAAATCAGGTCGAGGCATTGCTTACCAAGAACTGCTACTGCATGTTGCCAAAAATGCCAGCAAGGCGTTGCAAATGACATTGGATGCAGGAGCAGAGTATTTCCCCTACCTTCAGCAACTTGGCGGGCACTCTGTTCCCCGTACCTACCAAACAGTTCAGGCCGTTGGCGCAGGTATTACTCAGCCTCTGTTAAACGAATGTAAAAAACTTGGGGTTCGACTGGTCAATCGTGCCAAATTTGACAGCTTCATTTTTGATGACAAAGGCAAGGTTGTCGGAGCTAGAATTAATCAAGGATACTACTTTGGCCGAGGCAAAAAAGGAAATCCGATCAATGTTCGTTCCGCACGCGGCCTTCTTATCGCCACTGGTGGTTTTGCTCGGAACGTTGGTTTGCGATCAGCCCAAGATCCGACTCTGACTGCGGAAGTCCCTTCAACCAATCCGCCAAATGCAACAGGAGAAGCCCTACTGGAAATGTTCCGAGTAGGAGCAGTCCCAGTCCATATGTCTTATATTCAGACTGGGCCCTGGGCCTCACCTGATGAAGATGGCTTTGGATATGTGTCCAACTATTCTATTTATAATTTTGCCCACTCAATTTCGGTTTACCCCAAAACCGGCCGTCGTTTCATGAATGAAATAGCCGACCGCAAAACACGTTCAGATGCTGAGTTGCAGTGCCGTGATGACAACGGAAAGCCACTGCCTCCAATCACAATTACCAGTTATGAACATGCCAAAGAACATCCGACAATGAAAAAAGTTCTCAAGTATGGAGTTGGTTGGAAGTTCGACACATTGGAAGAATTGGCCAAGCATTTCAATATCCCCCTTGAACCGCTTAAAAAGCAAATTGATGAATACAACGGCTACGTAAAGTCTGGAGTGGACAAACAGTTTGGAAAACCAATGGAAAAGGCTAAAGGTAAATATCTTAAAGCGCCATTTGTTACCGTACGTAACTGGCCCAAGGTTCACTATTGTCAGGGCGGAGCACAAATCGACGTCCACGCTCGCGTTATCGACTCAACCTCTTGGAAACCAATTCCTGGTTTATATGCTGCGGGAGAAGTTACCGGAGGAATGCATGGTGTTAGCCGTTTAGGAAGTTGTTCCATCCCAGATTGTATGGTCATGGGAATGACTGCCGCTGAATCAATGATGAAGTCATAATAAATAAAGGAGTCGATATGAAAACGCTCAGCAAAGGTATATTGCTTGCTATTGTCATGATGTTTGTCGCATCAAGCGGCTTTGCTACCGAAACATTGAAGCAATTTGATGGCATCAAAGGTCGTACGTTCCATAGTGATTTTTATAATGAGAAAGCCTGTGACGCTTGTCACAGCAGCAAAACACCGTTGTCTCTGCCGGCAGATGACGCCTGCTTGTCGTGTCATGATCAGAGCGATCTGATTGCCGCAACATCTCGCCCAGATGATGAAAAGTGGCAAAATCCGCACAACAATATGCATTACGGCAAAGATGTCCCATGTATGGAATGTCATGGGGAGCACGAATCACGTAAGCCAATGTGTCAAGGGTGTCACTCTTTCAAATATACAAAATTTAATCAGTAGGATTTTTATTTCATGGCCCGGCAGATATTGCCGGGCTTTTTTTGGGCAAGGAGTGCTGAATGTTTGGTTTAGGAACACAAGAGCTACTAATTATTCTAGCTTTGGTGATGATTATCTTCGGTGCCGGAAAACTCCCGCAGATTGGGACTGCCATGGGACAGGGACTGAGAAATTTTAAGACCGGAGTCAAAGAAGCTGAAACAGAAATCGAAGACCTGAAGTCCCCGCAGGCATAGGTTAAATTTTTAATCAGCAGTGGAAAAGTCAAAGAATTCAAAGCAGGATCTATAGGGTTATAATAAAAGGAGATCCATAGACATGGGCATTCACTACCGCAATAGTTATTTTTATTCAAAAGTTAAGTTACAACTTTTTCTAATTATTCTCTTATTTGTGATTCCAGTAAGTCTTTTTGCTGCTGAAATCCCCGATTTTTTAGATAAGAAGGATATTGTCGATGCAGAGTTCAAATGCCTGCAACCACCAACCAATTATTCTTTTGAAGATCAAAAATATGTCGACATCCTTTGGAAGGAAACCCTTACATATTTAAGCGCTTATGCCCAGGCCCTAACCAATGATGCCCAAACCGATTGCCTCAATTCCGACAGTACAGTTTATGAAACCGCCGGTGGAGTCAAACGCATGTGCATTATGGACCGCCGGGATATGAAAAATATGGTCAAAAATATCTATCAGGTTGTCAATAATCCAGAAAAAGCTAAAAAATGTTTCGGTGCCCGTGAAGACGTCGACTGGATTTACAGTCCAGGCGGGGAACTGGAACAAAACTCTCCCGTTGCTAAATGGTTAAAACGAACCACTTTCAAAGAGTTTTTTGAAAATAAAGTCACCAATCCGGAAGTCAAAGCATACGGGAAAAAATTCACCAACAATTTCTACAAAATGGTGACAGGACCGGACATCAAAATGCCGGACAGCTTTCCTTATGACATCAGCGCAAATTCATTACCCAACCTCTGGGCCTCCGTAGGATGGTTTCCAATGTACGCGGAAGATAGCCAGCGCAATAAAAGAAACTTCACGAATATCCGTGGCGGATATGCTTATGCAGAGGTATTCGGGCACTGGGGATTACTTCGAATAGATGAGATTAATGGTAAGAAAGTTGGTGCCGAAGTAGGGATGGTAGCCCAAGCTGTAGATACCTTTTATCCTTATCACAATCACGCGATTTCAGAAATATATTACACTATGAGGCAACCTGCCTGTGTGAACCAGTTTAAAAATTTTGCTATTCGTGAAGATAATGTATTAATCAAGCAAGTGCGAGAAGATGAGAAAGTTCGAGTGGTTAATTTTGACACTGTAATGATGAATGAACATAAAATGTGGAGTGCAACATCACCTCAACAAGACCCGCTGATTTATTTTCATGAAAACACGATCCATGCATTTGACATTGACGGAAGCTGTGAAGCGAAGCCTGAAGAGAAAGCAATGGTAACTGTGTGGGCCCGAAGTAATGCCGATGACAGGCGTAATGACTACGGAACCACTATTCTCTGCGAATCAAAAGATCATCCAGATACTCCTGCAAAACGTGGGGAAGTTATTGAGTGTGACCTCACTAAAATGAAGTGGTAAAGGCTCTGTATTTCACTTGGTTTTATATTAACCATAGTCATCAGGTCCAACCTCAATCATAATTGCAAAATAATTCAGTGCCGATCGCCAATGGTGGATCGGCATTGTCAATTTCATGTCAGCTCTTTTTTAAACACCACGCAGCAGTTCCCCCCCCCCAAGCGACCTTCAGTTTTCTGATGACCGATGACGGCCTCGATGGCGCTGCGTCGCTTCAGTTTCTTTTGATCGTCAGCGTCATGTTGCGCTTTTGGCCGGAAAGAAACACCTTTGTTTCGGTCACCCCATGGCCTAGGTAGTTGCCATCCGGAAACTCCGAAGGGCAACGGCGAAGTTTTCAGATTGGAAACGAGCAGTTTTCCGTAGTGGCAAGAAAATCAAGAGCTTGCGCGGAGGCGTACACCGTTACGCCGTACAAGTAAGCCTGCAGATTGACGCTGCTACGGCAGAAAAAAGCCGTTTCCGGACAGAAACTATACTATAAATTGAAACTCTATTTAAATAATATCAAGTAGTTGAATATTTAGAACGATCGACTAATTAAAGTGGGATGGAAAATAATAATTTCTCATAAAGATTGGACGCTTAAAACGTCCTTTGTAGTAGGAATGACTGGTAAAATTAGGAATCACTAAAAAATGCTTGCTAATGAATCCGGTAACCTGTTATTGTAACGATGTTTTTAATTGTAAATTGAAATGCATAAAGTTAATGAAATTAGGTGTCTCCGTCACAGTCATTTTCAAAGTTAGGGTATTTGAATCTTAGGATGATTAAGGCAGGTGATATGAAAATAATCAAAATATCTCAAGTGATTGGCATCGTAGTGTCCATACTATGTTTACTGTTGGTTTACTTCACTGCTCAATCAACAAGTTTGAGTATCATTATCTTACTATTGGCGTTAACAGGAGTATTAATCTTTACTCTGGCATTAACCGTCAAAGTGGAAAATAAAGTGCTGGAGAAATATCACTGGTATGAGCAAATCATCGATCTTTGGGAGAATCCCTTGTCCATAACCGACATGGATATGAACTGGACATTCGTAAATAAAACAGTTGAAGGTTTGATCAATAAAAAACGTTCGGAGATAATTGGTCAACAATGCAGTAATTGGGGAGCGAATATCTGTAACTCCGATAACTGCGGAGTCACCTGCCTGCGCAAAGGAAAGCCCAAAACATTTTTTAATCAGTGGGACACGGATTTTCGCGTAAATACACATTATCTGACAAACCGAAAAGGCGAAAAGACCGGCCACGTGGAGATTGTCACAAATATTCACGCCCAAAAACAATTGGGTCAATTGTTGAAAAGCGCTCGCCAGACAGCGGCAAATGTCGCGTCTAGTTCAAATGAACTGACAAATTCCGCGCAGACTTTATCCGCTGGGACGACAGAGCAGGCGGCATCGATTGAGGAGATCAGCTCTTCATTAAATGAAGTTGAAGGTCAAACAAAAATAAACAGTGATAACGCGGAAAAGGCGAAAAAGTTGTCCAATGAGACCAGAGAAACTGTTCAAAGGGGTAACCGGCAGATGGAAGCTTTGGTCGAATCCGTAAAAAATATAAATGATACCAGTTCTGAGGTGAGCAAAGTAATTAAAGTCATTGATGAAATCGCCTTCCAGACAAATTTGTTAGCGCTGAACGCCGCGATCGAAGCCGCCAGAGCGGGAAAGTACGGAAAAGGGTTCGCGGTTGTAGCTGAAGAAGTTCGCGCCTTAGCCAGGCGTAGCGGGGATGCGGCCCGGGATACCACTGAATTAATTGAAAAATCTATTAAAGGCGTTGAGGCGGGAGTGCATAATGCCACTGGAACAGCCTCGATTTTGAAAGAAATTGTCTCCTCAATGGAGAAAATGAACGATCTCGTCAGTGGGATCGCCGGCAGTTCAAATGAGCAGAACTCCAGTATAAAGGAGATCAGTAACGGTTTGTCTCAAGTCAATACCGTTGTCCAGCAAAACGCGTCAATTTCTGAAGAAAACGCTTCCGCATCAGAGGAGCTGAAGTTTCAGGTCGATCGGCTATTAAAACTTACGGAAGGAATTTCCGTTACGGAAGATATTGGCGAAGAACAAACCGAACTGGAAGAAACGGTTACGGTATCTGGAGCGTCATTAGAAAAACCCGTGAAGCAATTAGGACGGTAGTGTTCAAAAGTCTGTGTCATTTCGCGATGATCATTGAAACGAAAGGGATGACACATGACTCAACGTAAAACCTCCTTTGATATGGACGCTGCACTCAAAGCCGAGAAAGCCGGGAGTTGAGGGAGCGAAAGACAATGCAGGCGGGGGCCGGGTTGACCCAGGGGGTAGGCACTATGTGACTGCCAGAATAGCTTCGATTTCGATGCTGATCTCAGGTGAGAATAGGCGGGCAACCTGAACTAAGGAGCTTGCCGGCAGGTGGCTTCCGTAGTATTGGAAGAGGACTTCTCGTAGTTTCGCAATCTCGTCGAAGGTCGTAACGAAAATAGTGACCTTGATCAGTGAGCTGAGGTCCGTTTTTTCTGCCACGGCGATACTTTCGATTTGAGAGAATATGGCCTGGGTCTGTGATGCAATATCTTTCCCCTGAGCTACCGAGCCAAATGCGGAAAGGCCCGAAAGGTAGAGTAGACCGTTGTGTTTCACTGCATGAACGTAGGGACCGACGGGTTGTTCAAGATGGGGATAGTTTTTTCGTGAAATTGCCATTTTTGCTCCAGAGTGAAGATCCGACTGATCGTAGAGTTAAACGCTTGATTCCTGGTCGCTGGTGCGTACCTAACTGGGAACTCACAGGCATCCTCTGCGGTGTCGGGTTATGTGCATTACTCATTTGTTGTACTTATTAACAGCCATAGATTTTATGAGGAGTGCTCCAATCATAGGGTGGTGATCATTCGAACTGCCTCCTCATTTGACTGTGAGCACGATCTTGCCTTGGATGTGCCCACGGGAGGCTCGCTCGTGGGCCTTGCGCGCATCGGCAAGAGGAAACGTGCTGTCGATGGCGACGCGAATCGTACCGGCATTGAGCAAGCCCCCAAGTTTTGCGAGCTGCGCGCCGTTTGATTGTACCTGGGTTGCCGAGACCTTGACGCCCAGCTTCTCGGCCTCGTCGGTGCCGGAGAAGCCCAAGGGGAAGATTGGGAACAGAGCACCGCCAGGCTTGAGCGTGCGCAAAAAGCGACTGGTAGTCGGGCCGCCTACCGCATCGATGACAAGATCGATATCTCTGACGATCTCCTCGGGAACAACCTTGGTGTAGTCGATGAATTCATCTGCGCCGAGGTCTTGCAAGAACGTCTCGTGCTTGCCAGATCCCACTGCAATTACTCGCGCGCCCTTCCACTTGGCTATTTGCACTGCGAAGTGACCCACTCCGCCCGCGGCTCCGTTCACGAGGACGGTCTTGCCCGCAAGTGGCACCGGCTCATGCCTGTTTGGCTGAAGCGGGTTTGGTTCATTGTGCCCCAGTTCGATCATGAACTGCCATGCGGTGAGCAACGACATCGGCGCTCCGGCGGTGTGCACGTGATCAATGCCCGTCGGCTTGATGGCAACTTCCGATACTGGAACGCTAACGTACTCCGCATAGGCTTTGCTGCCACCCGCAAGGCCGCTGGGAAAACGAACCATCGAGTAAACTTCTCCCCCGACGGGGAAGTCAGTAACATCATCTGCAACGGCCTCGATTACGCCCGACACGTCAGTTCCCAGAATGACAGGAAAGGACACCTGTGGCTGCCACTCAGGAGGAAGCATCTTATAGCCATCGCGCAGGTACCAGTCAGGTGGGTTGATGCCGATCGCATGAACGCGGACAAGCACTTCACTCTGTTTCAGTTCGGGAATCGGTGCATCCTCGTAACGCAGGACCTCGGGGCCCCCAAATTTGTGTTGCCGAACCGCCTTCATTGTGTTTGTTGACATCTCTTTTTCCTTCTTTGAATAAATGTTTCCACTTTAGCAAGCAGGGACACAACGCTGAAATAAGCGGCGGCCCGACAGGGGCGTCCGGTGGAGGCCGCAGGCCGGAACGTAGCTAATTGATTCGTTACGTGTCATCACTGGATGAAACTAGATGAATGATATTCGCTGGGCTAGATACCCAGAAGGCTTTAAACCCTTTCGGGAGCGGCTCGATCTCGTCCCTCCGGTGACAGTCTTGCTCTTTCAGGTACTCAGAGGCTTTGCTGATGTCGTTTGTCACGACCTCTAGCCATATTTCTGACTGACTAAAACCAGGCATACAGTCCAGCCAGAGCACTTTATCGCCGAATTGAAACCTGGGAGTATCGCCTGCACCACTTCCCGTAAGCTCTTTGAATCGCAAAACGTCTCGGTAGAAACGGACAGTATCGTCATACTCGTGCGATGGTATTTTCATCGCAATGTTTTTGCCTGGTTCAAACTCTAAAGCCATGATCAGCTCCTTAGTTCCTGGAAGACGTAACGAGGGTGTAGAAAAACCCTGCGCCTCAATGTTGTTGGCAAATCGGCGTCGCCATTTCTCCTCAGAGCAATTTTCTTGGCTCGCCGAATGGTTTTGTAGCCCTTGAAATCCAATAATGTTACAACCGCAAAGATTTTCCTACAGCCTCAACGGTTCATGACAACCGGCGGCGACCCGAAGTTTCGGCCACCTTCCAGGGCGACCGGAGACCAAGGATTTGAGCGTAGAGATCTGTATCTTTCATAGTCGAGATGTTAACTCACCCACTCAATCGAGGGAAGAGCCTCATATTATTCGATAGAACCTTGACTATCCGGCAATGCCACATTATTTTTACACAATTAATTTGCCGGTTGTTTTCATAATTAGTCGCAGATTCGTTCATGTGTTTATAAAAAGAGCATCAATGAAAATGAAAGACAATTATGCCTATCAGATATTTAAATTCCTTCAAGAAAATCTTAAACGCTCCTGTCCCTGCCATTAAGCCGTCTGATGCAATCTTCTCAGGATTTAAGATTATCCTTGTATTTGCTGTCTTTTATTTTGCCATATTTCAATTCAATGCACCCTGGGAAAGGATCAAGCTGGACATCCTTGAATTTTTTAGTGTTGGATTTTCACTGTACTGCAGCTGCTTGATTTTCTGGCTCATAACTGATGTGTATTCCAAAAAAAAAGGAAAAAGGCTGTTTCAGACATTTAGTACAGGATTTGTCGGGTTTCTTATAATATATACGCTTATGATTGGCATTCACTATCTAATTAAGGAATCAACATATAGTTCCGGGAAAAGCTGGGTTTGGGGATATTATTGGCGTCACCTTCCCTACGCATTTTTAATATGCTGGGTCTTTTATTACCGGGAAACTAAAAAGGAGGTCATAGAAAATCTGGTCCAGAAATTAAATTTAAAATTGGAAGACCATGAGAAAGACGACATCAAGCACGAAGATGCCAGAGAAAGTGAATCCGTAATATACCTGCAGGTGGATGGCGGGACTCGAAAATTGCAGTCGTCCTGCATTTCTCATGTCTGTGTGGACGGGCATTATCTGGATATCTATTATCACAAACAGCCATCAACAGAACATTTCCTGGTCCGGAAATCTTTAACAGAAATGCTCGAAGACTTGCCCAGCCCTCCCTTTCTAAGAATTCATCGAACCCATATCGTGAACTTGGATTATATCTCTGAAATTAAAAAAGTGAAACGGCAGTACTGGGTGGTGCTTCTTGACAAAGAATTTTCTCTTCCCATAAGCAGAAGTCATCTTACAAATCTATTATCCAATCTCGAAAAACCTGTTTAGTCCAATATAGAGCCCCTGGCCCTCAGGGCCAGAACATTTATAGATCCCTTTTTTTAAAATAACAGGCTGCCCATTCAGGACAAATTGGTCCTATTCAGGACATTTGACTTTAAACTTCTGTTTTTTTCATGTTTAAGCGGTGTGTATTCTAAAACTCGATAAAAATTGAAAGAGAGAATGCCAAAATGAAAAAAACAACCATACGCAAGTTAAACATCAGTCTGATCCCCTGCATGATTTTATTCATCTTAAATACGAATCTTTGGGGGCAGGAAAATCCTGACAGCAATTCAGGATTTTCAGGGAAAATAGCCATTGGAAGCAGGATGAAAATATCTGAAAGCCAGGATAATGATGATACCATCCGTACATTGGACGGGAGTGGAAATGATACTGAAATTAAATTCAAGCCGCTGATTTCAGGCAAGTTGTCCTATAAGCTCAAGAACTCAAAAACAAAATTTTATATCAGCAAAAAACACTCTTTAAAATTTAAGATCGGTATGGCTCAGCCGGTTAATGACCTTGGAGTGTTAGACTTCGCCCTTCAATACAGCCGTGGATCTGTCTGGAAAAATCCATACCTGCTGAACATTGACAGAGAAGATACAACAAAAGAGACATCCGGTATCCTGTTTTCATGGAACAACATAATGGAATCCAATATCAGGGGATCATATTCGTTTACCCGTGTCGATATTGACGATGATGTTCTAGGGAATACCAATCCGGATTTAAGACGTAGCGGCTACCTTCATACATTAGGTGCTGAGTATCAGATATTCCTAAACAAAACTAATTTTTTTACGCCGTCTTTTAACCTTACCCGGGGGGAGATGGAAGGGGATGTCTTTTCATTTAACAGCATGGAACTGGCCGGGAAATACACCTATTTAAATCCATCGTTTATGGTGAACTTTAAACTTTCATATGAAATTAAAAAATATGACCAGATGCACCCGATATTCAACCAAACACGTGAAGATGACACATTGGATGCCATGTTAGTCGTAACAAAATTTAATCCTCTGGGATTTGAGCATATATGTTTGACCGCATTTACAGGTATTTCATCTACTGACTCCAACATTGATTTTTATGATGAACAATCACTTCAAATCGGTGTTTGAGCTTGGATATCAATTTTGATTAATTAGAATAGGTATCCAATGAAACAAAAAAAGAATACAGTTGGCCGTCATTGTCTTTTGTCTTTTAGCGATCCTCACAGGAACAATGATCTTCTTGCAGGTTAAAACACAGGTAAAAGATCTGTTCAAAATGAACAAAGCGCTTCAGGAAGATGGATATTACATGGCTGATTTTTGAATTCAAACTGCTGGGGTTTGAATATTATCTTGATAAAGGCCATCCTGTGAAAGCAATGAGAATGCTGTCGGATTATCACCGGAAGCTGAAAAACAGAGACAATTTGCTGAAAATACCTGATTTCAAAAACAGTCAGGAGGAAATTGATTTTTACCTTAATCTTCAGAATCCTGAGACGGGTGCGTTTATCGATGATTCAGCACCATTTTGTGTCTACTGGGAGGTTTCTAATAACATCCTTAACCACCTGGAGGCGTTAACACAGGCTGCAAAGATCCCGTTGAAACTAAAATATCCTTTAAGTTTCCTTGATGAAATTAACACACCGGAAAAACTGACAGCCCACCTGGATGATATCTCTTATGTGGGGTGGTTGGCATCTCGATTTCCACAAACAACTTTCCATTTTGCCCGGAACCTTTTAGGTCAGGCTATGCCTGGCAGTATTCTTGAGAGGACGGGATTATATAGATTTTCACCAGAATGGAAACATGCCATGTTGAAATGGATGTATTCTTTTCAGGATCATGCAACCGGTATGTGGGGACCTAAAAACAAAAGAACCAACAAATTATTAAAACTTGATTTGAACAACACGGCATCCATTCTGAAAAGTTACAGGGATTGTGACGGCAACGACATACACAGGCAATTTCCTTTAAAATATCGGGAAAAGCTTTTTAAATCAGCCATTCAGCAACTATCACAGCCGTTTCCCAATGACGATGATCTGGATGAGATCCATGAATGGAACCTTCAACAAGCCAAAGGTATTGCAATGCTTTTGAGGCATTTATGGAAAGATGCCTCAGATAAGAACAAAAGGGAGACAAAACAGATTATTGCCAGACATATCGATATCTGTTTTGATAAATACTATGTAAAAAAGGACGGGGCATTCAGCTATTACCCAAATGCAGCACATGCTTCATGCGATGGTATTTCAAACCTTATTTTTAAACACATCGGTGCCTTTTCTTACGAAAGGCAACAGAAACTTTGGGGTGATCCATCCTTGAATGCAACAGATCTGGGACAGGTTGTTATAACGGAGTTCAATCCTGCTGATCTCGATTCACTGGAAAGCATCCCTGATGTAAATTCAATCAGGATATATATAGACGAACCCGACTTTAAAACACTTACCCATGGCGTCTGGGCTGTCTTTTATCCCAAAGCCACACCTGTGCTGGATCTGATGGAGCTCGTCCCCCGGATTGTTCACTGGACGCAAACCTCTTCTCTTTCAACCGGAAACTGGTCATCCATGGAAAAGATTAAGCGGACATATTCGGCTTTAAACATTGAAAAGACGCTGATTCTAAAAAGTAATTACCCATTAAAAGAGATAAATAAAAAATTAAAAGCGTGCGCCGCTCTCTATTTCATCGGTTTTGATAAGCTTCAGATTCCAAGATGCAAAATTAAATTTCTAACCAGGAAGGCAACGGCTATAAATCAACCAAAATTTGAGAACAAGTAAAGCGGGCGATGTCTATCATTGCCCGCCTCCAACAGGTTCATGGCCATACGGATCCCCATAATACCCTTGCCGATAAAACCGATATTCATCCACCATTTTCATATTGCTGAAGGGCTGTTACCAGCGTGCATCAGCGTGAAGATATTAATGGTATTAACTGTTTCCTTATTCTTTTAAGCTAACGACAGGCTTCACGGGGAGTGGCGCTCTTTGCCACTATCCCGTACAAACCCTGGTTAGATTTTTACCATGGCACCTGTCCATTTTCATCGAAAAATCCACCTGTTGGACCGGATTCTGGCAAAGTCGCAAGTCTCACTACGATCCGAGCGGCCTGCTCAACGGTACGTGTGCCACTGTGATTATTGAGATCCGTCGCGGTAAAGCCGGGATCCGCTGAGTTGACTTTAATGGATGTGTTTTTCAACTCGTAGGCTAACTGAACTGTAAATGCGTTGATCGTAGTTTTGGATGAGTTATAGGCGAGCAGTTTCACATGCGCAAACTCGTAATTTGGATCACTGTTTTGAGTCAACGACCCAAGTCCAGATGACATATTGACGACTCTTCCTGCTTCTGATTTGCGGAGTAATGGAAGCATCGTTTGTAAAACCGCGAAGGTGCCAAATACATTTGTTTCGAAGGTTTTCCGAAGTGTTTCCATGCTTACTTGGCTTGGCGGCGTTCCGGCGTCTAAGGCAATACCTGCATTGTTGATCAAAACATCGAGCCTGCCAAAACGTTCTCCAATCAGACTCGCTGCTGCCTCGATCGTGTTGTGATCGGTGACATCAATCGGAACAAACACAGCGCTTAAACCCTCTTCGGTGAATTTTGTTTCGACTTCAGTCCCAAGGGCCTTGGATCGAGCACCAATCAGGACAGTATAACCCAACAGGGCAAGTTCTCGCGATACTTGCAGACCAATTCCTTTGTTTGCTCCAGTGATAAGTGCGATCCGTTTAGAGTTCATGTATTAATGCTCCTCTATGTTTAACGCATTGCTCACGGGGCGCACGCTTTTTGCGCTCCCGTGCAGCAAATTGTTCTGCAACTCTATTTATCCATAAAATCGGGCCTTTGTGCCCCTCTTTCAAAAATTATTTTCTCGCAGAGAATTTCCCAGTTTGAATCCATTTCTGCACCATAAATTTTGAAATTGCCCTGTTCCCAATCATCTATTCGATAATCATCAATTGACAGCTGAATAATCTCAATATCCGGGCATAAAATCATGTTTCTTGGCTTTTCGATGATCATTCGAATTATTGGAATATCATAAGCTTGCTGGTCCTGAGTTAGTTCAAGAATCAAGCGATTGAATAAATCTCCCGACTCATCCAGATAATGATCATACTTAACAGACCAAATCTGTTTATAATTGATTAAATGCCCATCAGGTAACAAGTCTTCGACTTCTTTATAACCTGGGAATGTTTTTATATTTGCTGGAATCATCTTTTCCTAATGCAGAACGGACCAAGCTAAGGGGCAGTGCTGCTCAAGGCAATTGTGCAGAGATCTATTCGAGCACGCCCAGTGTTACTTCGTCCCCTTCAGTGATTGGTTAGATGCCCTATAGCCAAAATAGCTTGGAAACAACAGCACCGTTTTCGATGATAATAGTTCTACACAGGCCACCAGGATTGCCTACCATACCGCAATTCTCTTTATAAAATGCCGATTTGTGCCAGAGCTCAAAATGAATTTTTGAACCCTCTTTGTTGATTTCGACATAAAAGTCTGATGGTTCCTCGTTTGGTACTTTTTAACTCTTCAAATATCGTAGATTTGTATTCTGAATATTCCTCAGGGAATGCTGACGGATTCGTTAAATTTACAGCACCAACATTTTCAGGTGTGTAGCAGAAATCGCCAGCAAAACTCACCTGACTGAAAATCAATATTATGAGAAGAGCAATACGCATATTATTTCTTTGGCATCTATCGGTTCATGATAACCGGCGGTGACGCGAAGATTCGGCCACCACCGCAATTTAGATTTTGCTTTCAATTTAGCACAGACGTATTTTCCGTCCGCGTTGATTAGTTTGATACTTAGTGCAGGCCCCCTCCAGGTAGCGGACCCATCCGCTATCCTTTGAGTAACCATAACCCTCAAAGAAAGGAGCCTGCACCATGAGATTTTACACGAAACAGCATCAGTTTTATTGCGGTATCGATCTCCATGCCGACGCCATGTATGTCTGCATTCTCAACGCAGTCGGTGAGATCGTTGTTCACAAGAACATTCCGACCAAACCGAAAGCATTTCTGCGCCTGATCAAGCCGTACCGTGAAGGTCTTATCGTCGGTTGTGAGTGTATGTTCACCTGGTACTGGCTGGCCGACCCTCTGTGCCGATGAAGGTATTGTATGACATGCTGAAGAATCAGGTGCCATTTGACCAGGATCTATTCCTGCGCACCTGATCGGGAGGAGGCGGATCAGCCTGAGTGTCTAACTGGCGATAACCTGCTATCGAAATCGCTCGCAAGCCGATAGAAAAAACTTCTGGGATAAAAACCCGAACAAGGCTTTGTGCTTATGACACTTCATTCAGCTGCTTGCGTTTGATTGGAGGTCCGTCTCGCTCCCTCATATTTTGCGCGATGGTCGAACACGGCCCGCGCGGGCTGAAGCCCCTGCTCCGATTTCGTAACTAACTGGGATCATCAGCACAACAGATGAAGCCCGCCCTTATTGACTGGAACGGCACCAGGGTCCGCACGTGTTTCCAAGTGGCAGAAGATCAGGACGCAACCAAAGGTCCAGTTTCTGCGTAAAGAGCCTCGATAAGTGTTTGGGAGCAGAATCGTGACTGCAGCCCGTTGCAAAGCCCAAGTCAGAAACCGGATGGTTGCTAGTAGATCAGTCGCTTGTCAAAGAACGAAAAGATGAATCTTTTACGTTAACGCTAGTCTTTACTCTTGACGGCCGGGGGCCTGATAAGTGTTAGCTTTCTTTTCATTTTGTGTTCTATTTCAAATATGTTTGTCATTTCAAATAGTATTACACCAACGAGTTGTAGCTTCCACAAAGAATTAACCATTACTAGAAAATTTGCAGATTTATAGATAAATATTGTTTCTGCAATTGTGATGATACAAACAACTAAACCTGCTGACATAATGAATATGCCTGTTTTCCTTAAAAGATTTGTGCTCGGATTGTCAGACTTTATTAAGCTAAGTGCTTTATTTGATTTTAAATATTTGACCCGAAGTACAAAAATATAAATA
The DNA here is from genome assembly GCA_963668145.2 of Geopsychrobacteraceae bacterium. Classification (GTDB taxonomy): domain Bacteria; phylum Desulfobacterota; class Desulfuromonadia; order Desulfuromonadales; family Geopsychrobacteraceae; genus Seleniibacterium. The sequence goes on along the minus strand of CAXXJU010000014.1, from coordinate 6,409 downwards.
GCGATGAATGGTATTAGTTCATTTACTAAGTGCATTGCGATGACTGTAATTTTGTATCTGACCACTAGTGGTGAAAATATGCTTAAAATATACGGGTAATTAATTTTTATGAGCGCAAATGTTATTAATGCCAAAGTGATTAAATAGATAGTCGTGACTAAATTACTTGATCGTTTCAAGGACCCCTCCAATTTTTATTTATGAAATCTAACGTGCTGGTTACCGACGGCGACGGGACGGGCTGGCCTCGTAGAAACCTAAACGGGAACCGCCCCTGTCTCACCCGTCCGAGTGTACTGGCTGGTTATCTTTTGGTTTTTCACCCTGCTCCTGCCATGGCATCCACGGTGATTTACCCGCCCTCAACTCCTTCGCAACATCTTCGGGCAACTTCTTCAACTCAGTCCAATAGACGATCGTTCGTGGCTGCGTGCCGCTAGCCAAAACGTCGCCGTACTCCAAATAAGCACGAGTCTGTGATGAACCAATATAGGTGGTCCAGGTTGCGCTGCTCATCTGCTCAATTTGCTTGGCATGCTCCAAAAACTCAGGGGCAGATAGGTGCTCTATTCGCGTACCGCCGCAGCTCGGCAGAAGCAGAGTGGTTGCAAGAACAGCGATGATCAGGCTCTTTGAAACCATGTCACTCTCAGTGAAAGATAACGGTTGAGATAAGCGGTGGCGACGTAACCTTTGAGAACCACTGACCTATTCAAATTTTCGGCTCGTAATTTCCATCCGCTTGATTGCATGGTGTACGCCCGGCATGGGCGTGATCTTATGGGGTGTAAGTCCCCTGTACGTAGAATCCTAGCATCACAACTATGTGATGTCATTAAAGTACTAGCCGACGGCAAGGGCGTCTCCGTGAGGAGAGGTCTGGAGGAAGCCCGAGTGCAAAGCTGTGAGCCGACGAACAGAAACAGTATATAAGGCCAGGTATCCGGGCAAGTCAGCACAACATGACGAAGTCCCACGGATTCGCGATACCTTGGTAAATACTGCGGTTGTACAGTTGACAGATCACGTTCTTATCCGGGGAGACCTGTCTCACTTGCCGATAGTATCGGCGCGGCATCTGGTAACGGCTGCCGTGATGAGGCAGGAGTCAGCAGAGGCCATAGTAGGGCGCAGGACGTTGCCGCCAAGCGGTCCGGCAACTGGAAACAAGCCGGGGAAGAACCCCGGAGAGCCTTACCCCGCCGAAGGGCCGAACGATGAAAGAAAACGGAGTCCCATGAGCTTGTCCGACATATCGAACCCGACCGGGGGAATGCCCGGGCAGCGCGTTGTGGATCAACTTCCTTTCGAGCAACACCTCCTGGAACGGATTTTCTCCTCTGAGAATCTGCAATCGGCCTGGAAACGGGTGCGCAGTAATAAGGGCGCTCCCGGTGTCGATGGGACCACCATCGAGACGTTTCCGGACCGGTTCCGACCTCTGTGGTCAAATATCCGAGCATCGCTTTATGGCAGGAACTTATCAACCCAAACCGGTTTTTGCGGGTGGAGATCCCAAAACCAACGGGTGGAACCCGCCCGCTGGGGATTCCCACCGTTCTTGACCGGCTGATCCAGCAAGCCATGGCCCAGGTTCTGACGCCGATCTTCGATCCTGAATTTTCGGAATCGAGCTTCGGTTTCCGCCCCGGTCGCTCGGCCCATCAGGCCGTGCGGCAGGTGCAAAGGTCTCTGCGTCAAGGGTACCGCATTGCCGTGGATGTCGATCTTTCCTCCTTCTTTGATACGGTCAACCATGACCTGCTCATGACCATGGTGGGAAGAAAGATTCACGACAAGCGGGTTCTCGCCCTGATTGGCAGCTACCTGCGAGCCGGGGTCGAGAGTGATGGCAGAAGAGCAGCGACACGAAGGGGAGTTCCCCAAGGTGGTCCGCTGTCTCCGCTGCTGGCCAATATCCTTCTCGACAACCTGGACAAAGAGCTTGAGAAGCGTGGTCACCGTTTTGTCCGTTACGCCGATGACTTCATCATTCTGGTGAAAAGTCAGCGGCCGGGCAGCGGGTTATGGGGAGTATCAGAAGGTATCTGAGCTCCCGTCTCAAGCTGACGGTCAACGAAGCCAAGAGCAAAGTCGCTCACAGCGATGCCATCAGCTTTCTTGGTTTTGCCTTCAAGGGAACCAAAATTGTCTGGAGTGACAAGGCGTACAAAGAATGCCGCCGCCGTGTCAAACGTTACACCGGACGCAGCTGGTTCGTTGCCATGGACTATCGTCTCGCCAAGCTGTCCACCTATATCCGGGGCTGGATGGGATACTTCGGCATCGCCGAGGTTTACCACGATATCCCGGAGGTCGACGGCTGGATTCGTCGGCGAGTACGGTAGTGTGCTACTGGAAACAATGGCGCTGGTGCCGGACCAAGGTTCGGAAGCTGCCTAGCTCTTGGAACCGAACGGTTTTACCGCCATTCGGGCCGGTCTGAACCGCAACGGTACCGTGGGCCATGTCCCGCAGACTGGCGGCCCATTCCGGCATGACCAACCAATGGCTGAAGGATCAGGGGTTAGTTTCTGTCAAAGACCTGTGGGTGAAGCGACATTACCCGGCTACGGCCCGGTAGTTTCATCGAACCGCCCGGTGCGGACCCGCATGCCGGGTGGTGTGGGGGCTGGGGGAGCAAAACCCCCGGCTACCCGATTGGGCAATGGCGCGACTGAAACAGCTTGGCCCGACAAACCCGGCACTCACCAGAGTGCAGCCATTGGCACGGCGGGGCGAACCCGGAAGATCTGAAACCTGGGCAATTGGAACCACGCCGCAGGACACAAAGCTTGCCCGCCCGGTGTTGCCGGCGCCATGAACTGACGCACATGTGCAAGCTGCGCAAGCCCTGCCGAGCGAAGTACGCACGAACGACGAAACACCACTGCCGCCAGCGACGGGCGGAACACGATTTGCGAGGTGGTTTTGATAACGGTTCATCGGTGATTCGCGTTATGCCCAACGTGCTAGCTCAGGGGCGACCGGAGGCCGAAGGCCGGAGGGAACCGAGAAGCGTAGCTTCTCGGGCGTCCCCTGGAGCGGCGGGTTAGGCATCGACGGCCTCGACATGCTTTGCGAGCAGTTCCTTGATGGAAGCACGCGTAAGTTCAACGGAGTAACCACGAGCAATACACTCGAACGTGGTGTCGTGAAAGGTAAGGATGAAGTGCCGTTTGCCCTCCATGTACCTTTGCGGGTCATGTCTCGGATGAACAGAATTCATTTTCTCAAGCTGCCGAATCCATTGGGAGTTCAAAATCTCGAACGCGCCGTAGGGGGCGAAGGCCCTTCGATGCTAGGCGGTGACCAGCGAACGCCTCGTCATTTGGTGGGCCAAATGTGTGAATGAATGGCCGCTCAAACTTGACCACCGCAGCGGGTTCGGCGGAAGACTCGACGCCGACCATACGAACATAGGTTCCATCCCAATTGGGGTCCGGTTCCTCGACATAGAACACAACAGCCAATGAGTTTTCAGTGGCAACAATGGCAGGGCACGGCGCACCAATTGATGATTGGGGGAAAACCGTCGAGGGCGACAACCTCTTCGGCGGATCGTAGAGAGAACATTGCGATGCCTAACGGGCCGGGCTGTTGAGCCGCAAGGCTCGCAGGGCCGGAAAATGGGGTTTATATTTTACGGGCCGAGAACCGCAGTCGGCTCGAACGCCATTGATAGGTGGAGCGCGTAGCGCGGAATCTAGCAATGGTGTGAGGTACGACAGCCCGGCCCGATAGGATGGAGCGCGCAGCGGGCCATCCTATCAGTGTTGATAAGTGGAAAATTTTCCATCTATTTCTTTCTATAGACTGGAGAAATTTCCACTTATTATTATATTAAATAGAATATCTGGAAATGGTTTTCCATAATCATTAAACCCAATATTGTGTCCAGCTATTCTGATATTAGAGAAAGAAAAATGGAAAAAGCCCATCGCTTTCGGCCGAATCCTGATTTGAAATTGATGGAGCAAGTACGGGAAGTTCTGAGGTATTATAGCTACGCCTACCGTACAGAACAAGCATATTGTCAGTGGATTTTGCGTTATATCCGCTTCCATGGCGGCCATACTCATCCAGAAAAACTGCATTCGCCGCATATTGAACGGTTCCTTTCGCATCTGGTCAGTGAGGGGAATGTTTCCGCCGCAACTCAGAAACAGGCGCTTAATGCCCTCATCTTTCTTTATCATAAAGTTCTTGATATTCGCGTTGATGACAGCATTTCACCGCTAAGGGCAAAAAAAACCAAAAGGTTGCCGACCGTACTGACACAGGATGAAACGAATCGGGTGCTGGACGAACTTCAGGGGACCCATGCCTTGATGGCGAAACTTCTTTACGGAGCTGGATTGCGGCTGATGGAGTGCATTCGTCTGCGAATTCAGGATGTTGATTTTGGTCAGAATCAGATTTATGTCAGGGAAAGCAAGGGAGGCGATCACCGGATCACGTTTTTGCCGGGAATCATTCGTGGTGAACTGGTCGCTCATATGGACAAGGTTAAAATACTGCATCGGCAGGATCTTGCAGAAGGCTATGGGCGGGTTTTTATGCCGGATGCGTTGATGCGCAAATATCCCAATGCTGCGGCGGAAACCGCTTGGCAATATGTCTTTCCTGCGAAAAATCGCTCCACCGATCCACGCAGCGGAGAGGTTCGGCGCCACCATGTTTTTGGAGTCCGGGCTGCAAAAAGCGGTCAAAATCGCTGCTGCTCAGGCCGGAGTGGCAAAGCGAGTTAGCTGCCATACGTTAAGGCACAGTTTTGCCACTCATTTGTTGGAGAACGGGGTCCATATCCGCCAGGTACAGCAACTGATGGGGCATAAAGATGCCAAAACGACCGAAATCTATACTCATGTGATGCAAAAAGGGTTGGAGCAGTTGCTCAGCCCGTTGGATCAGCTGCATAATGGCTGACAACGCGATTATTGAATGATTGGGGAGAATCGTTTTGAACTACTGGCTGATGAAATCGGAACCGAACGCGTTTGGTATTGACGATCTGCAGAACATGCCTGATCAGACCGAACATTGGGATGGGGTGCGCAATTACCAGGCGCGAAATATGATGCGGATGAGATGAAAGTGGGCGATCAGGTCTTCTTCTATCACTCCAACTGTGAGGTTCCGGGGATTGTCGGACTGATGGAGGTGGTCAAAGAAGGGTATCCGGATTTCACCGCCTTTGACCCGAACAGCAAGTATTTTGATGAAAAGAGCGATCCGTCAAAGCCGCGCTGGTTCATGGTCGATATCAAATATATCCGTCATACCAAAAGGGTGATCCCCCTGGCCGAACTGAAAGAGCATGATGCCCTGGAAAACATGGCGCTGGTGCGCAAGGGGAACCGGCTGTCGATTATGCCGGTTAGTCAACAGGAGTGGGATTATATCCTGGGTCTGGAATAGCAAGCGGCCGGGCTGATGAGCGGCGGCTATCGGTCCAACCCCTTAACAATCTGTTAAATCTCAAGCAGTGACAACATGCTTTGGGTTGCCGTCAATCAATGCTGTTCAGGTAGACGTAAAAGTCCAGGCTGCCAGGTTGCTGTTGACCGTGATCAGGGTCGGTCTGGTCACGGAAGAACCATAGCCTCCCAGAACTTCACCTCCATCCAGAGAATCTTCATCTCCATCAATGTCAGTACCGGCAAAGAGATAATAAGAGCCGCTGGGCACTCCGCTCAGGGAAAAGTCCATGCTGCCGTTGCTGAAGGTGCCAAGGGTTTCAGCGACTTTGTTCTGGGTTTGAGAATTGTACAGGGAGATATGAAACAGCCCGCCGCTAACGGCGGTTGTATCTGCCAGTACGGTCATGCTGATCGGGACTTCAAGGGCGATAATATTCTCATTGCTGGAGCTGAAGGTCAGGGTGGCTGTGTAGTTACCCGGCGAGAGATCCCTGCGGTCGGCAGTCAGCGTATAGATTCCGGCCCCAGGCTGTTGACGTCGCTGGCCTTGATACTCAGCCAGGAGGCGTCGACGGTGGCGCTGATGGTGCCGCTTGCCGCGCTGTTGTTGAGATAGACCTCAACGGTTAAGGAGCTTTGGAAATTGTCGAAATCGAGGCTCTCCGGATCGGTCTGCAGGGTGGTAGGAATGGTCTGATTGTCCTGGGCCCAAGCGACGGCCTGGTAAGCATCGATAATGCCATAGCCGTAATAGTTGCTGTGGCCGGTCGATGAGGCGTCGGTGATGTTGCCGTTCTGCAGCAGGGCATCGAAGTCCGCTGCGGTCAGGTCGGGATAGGCGCCTTTCAGCAGGGCCGCGACACCGGCCACATGCGGGGTGGCCATGGAGGTGCCGGCCATCAAGCAGTAGGTGTATTGAATCCCCTGGCTGCTGTTGCTGTCATCGCCGCAGGTGCTGTAAACATTTGGCTGGTTGGCGTGGCCGC